>JAUYRX010000008.1:0-225835 GCA_030696635.1 Candidatus Melainabacteria bacterium | reverse complement strand
AACACACAGCGCAGCAGGGGTCCCGCAGCCAAGCCGGAACAGCGAAGCGGGGCTTGGCGGTGGGCTGCAAGCAGTACAATGCCTGCATACCAGGGGGTAGGTTTGCGCAACAGGCTCGCTGAACCGCCCCCATACCATTTTGATCGGTTTATAGTTGACCGGTCTATTAACTTATTTCTAAAAATTATGGAGCTGAAGCCATGACGGCCCAGCTCCACATTGCAGTCACGGATAGGGCCTGCTGAAGACAAAAAGACCAATGCCAATGCAGAGCACCAGCATCAGTCCAGTTGCAAGCCAGGCCAGTGGCGATTCTTCCGGGTCGAAATAGAACATCGCGGCACTCATCACAATGCCAAGAATTGCCAGGAAGGTAACAACGAAATTGAGAAGAAGGTCTTCCATGACTATTTGCCCCAGAACTTGTTTTTGGGGCTACTCTGGGGGCGGTAAGTTTCGCTCAGGTAGTCGCGCAGAAGGGCATCGAAACAGCTCTCCAGTGCTTCTTTCAAAGCATATTCAAGCGGCGATCCAATGGCCATGCGCTGAACAGAGTTCTGCCAGAGAATGGTCTGATCGCTGATGCTTGTTTTAGCACGGTTGATTTCTACCGTTCCCACCACCATCATTTTCACCACCAGCCTGGTGGTGCGACCCATGCGCTCAACTGCCACTTCGGCCTGCAGACGGGCGAAGTTATTGTCACGCAACCAAAGGTCCTTATCCTCGCAGTAAAGACCTTCCGCTTCAAGCGTGCTCTTGATGGTTGCCCTTGCTTTGCCAAGCAAGAAGGGATTGCGCCAGCCAGTCCGCCCTTCCACTTGCAGACAGAAGCCGTTCAGGTGGGCGAGAAAGGAGCGAGTCCTATTCTTGTCGGACTTGCCAGCAGAGCTCAGTAAGGCTGCAAACTGAGGTTTTTGCTCGGTAGTAGACAGGAGCATTGAGGCAGACTGGTCAGCCTTGCCAAAGCCCCAAAATGACTTCTTCTTGCCGCCGATGCCATCGTTGAAACAGAGGTAGAGAACTACCAGAATGAGAATGATCAGGCCGGTTATCACTGGGAACTCCAGGTAACACAGCCCTACCAGCAGCACCAAGAAGGTGGCGATGGGCACGTAGGTTTTGAGTCGATTGAACATGGGGTTCCTCTATACAAGGTGGAAAAATGAAAACTTACACAGAGAGCCTTTTCGGTAAGCATTGACGCTGGATAGCAGCCATGCACCCATACCGGCGTAGACGAGGGAACAACAGGCGTTGCCGGTTGTTCCCTTTCTGATCTCGCTGTCCGAAATCAGTCCGACAAGCAGGGCTGAATCAGTTGCGATCGCCACCGCTTTTGGTGTCTTGAACCTGAGCGTTTTCAGCGCCATGAGCCGGCACTTTCTTGAACCCAGGGTAGAGGCTGACAACGGGCTGGGCAAGACCAGCAACGAGCTTGAAGGAGCCAGTGAAGAGGCCGGCCACCAGTGAATGAACAAAAGCGAAGAGTACCCCGACAAAGTTCACCGCAGGGCGAAGAGCCGTTTGCACAGGAGCGAATTGGGAATAAGCCATACCGCCAGCAATGATGAAAAGAATGCTAAGAAACTTGGCCACTTCTCCGGCTTCGTAAATGCCCTGTTGCTCAAGCACCAGCAGAATGCCGATCCAACCCACAAGCAGATAGGCAATCTGCTCGAGGATGGGGAATTTCTCGATAAGGCCGACGAAGACGCCAGCGACAAATCGCATGGCCAGAATACCGATGGCGACACCGGTGAGAACGGCCCAGAGCTGATCGCTCATGGCCACGGCGGCAGCGACATTGTCGACAGAGAAGGCCAGGTCGGCCAGCTCAACGGCCAGCACAGTGGCCCAGAAGCCACCCTTGACCTTACGGCTCTTGCTTTCGCCGCTGTCTTCGCCTTCTTCTGCTTCCTCACCTTCGGCACCGCCGGCCAAACTACTGACCATGAGCCAGATGAGATAGCTGCCTCCCAGAAGCTTCAACCAGGGATTGTGGATAATATAGCTGGCCGAGAACAGCATGGCACCGCGGCCGATGTAGGCACCGAGCAGGCCTGCTTTGAGAGCAAGCTTGGCTTCCTTCTCAGGAAGGTGCTTGACCATGGCGGCGAGCACAAGAGCATTATCGACACTGAGAAGCCCTTCCAGAATGACCAGAGAAGAGACAACCGGCAAGCCGGTCTTGATGGCGGGCAGAAGCGTAGGCGCGAGAGCTTGCAGATTGGAGATGGTGGAGAGATCGAATGTCATTTGATTAGCGGCTTGGTTGGTAGAGTCGGTTGGTTGAATCAGTTGAAATCAATCAGACAAGCGGGGCATAGTTACCGCCCGGTGCAGTTGCCCCACACGCAACCCGGTGGTTGGTGCAGGAACATCTTCCGGTTTTGCTGTGCCAAGAGCGAGGCGCACCGCCCAGTAGGGCAGAGACAGCCCCGTATGAAAGGTGACATAGAGTCCGCCGGACATGCGCGCATTGACCTCGAGGAGGTAGAGTTGGCCATCCTTGTTGCGGAACTGAGCGTTGAAGAGCCCATCCATCTTGAGGTGGCGGGCGAGTCTCGCTGCTTCGACAAGAGCCGCCGGATTGGCAGGCAGTTCTTGCACTCGATCAGCGACTTTGACGCGACAGACTGCCTGCACCAGTTCCCCGCCCACAGCCAGACAGTCCACGCTGTACTCGGGGCCAGGCAGGAATTCCATGACCATCAGGTCACGAAAGCTCTCCTCCTGCGACAAGATGAATCTGGCTTCGGCCATTGAGATAGCCGTGACGTTGCCGTTCAAAAGCCTGCTTACGGCGCTGCCTTCGCTGGTGATGTAGCGGAAGCCAGCACCGAAAATGGACACTGCCGGCTTGAAGCAGATGCGCTCGTGAAAGTTGGCGAGCAAGGTGCAGGCGGCATCGAACTGTTCCAGGTTTTTGACGATGCAGTAGTCTGGAATGTAAGCCGCGCCTGTGCCGATCAATTCATACTGCCGTCCTTTGTGGTCAATGGCAGCGAGCGTTTCGGCATCGGTAGGCACCATCAGGTGCACGCCGACCGCAGTGAAACGGTCGCGGATGGCCGTGATGTTATGGACGCCGCGGTCTGGAAAGAAGACCTGTACCCCGTTTGCCACAGCGAAGTCGAGGCACCACTGAGCATAGTCGTCACCCTTGAGGCCTTCTGGTTCCACTGCGAACTGATTACAGATGGCGCTCAAGGCGAAGTCGGCGCGGTTGTGGGTGCCAATGAAGTAGAAGTCTTCACCCGGCTGAGCGCTCGCCTTTATGCTTTCGATCACGGCAAAATTGCTCAAGCCGCTTTTGTTGAACCAGATCTTGATAGGACCTGAGAAAATAGCCATAGAGTTGTTCTCCCGCTGATTGCGTTGTTTTTGCAGGTTGCTGTTACAAGTTGTTTCTACAAGTTGTTTTACAAGGGCGGTTTCAGCTCAAGGGCAAGAACCTAGAAAGCGGGCGCTATTGGGCATGAGCGCGTAGTCGCAGGTAGCCATGAACGGCAGGTCAGACGCACTGTCCCCAAGACTGATGGACAGTGCATTGTCACCGACGAGAGCCGAATCGGCCAAGTTCTCAAGGAACCACCTTTGCGCCTTCTCTTTGCCCAGATAGGGTGGCAAGACGGCCAGGTTATGGCCGTTGCGATGCACCCACCAGCCTTGAGGCAGAAGCGGGCGGCAAGCCGCTTCTAGTTTGTCGAGAGCACCTGCCTTCGACTCTTTGACGTTGACATAAAGCCGCAGCTTCATCTCACCCATATCGGCAAGGTCGCCCATTTCTTCGATGCGCAACGACTGCTTCAGAGCGAGAGCAGTTGCTGCACTGTCCACGGTGGCAAGCACAGCCGTCAGCTCAAGCTCAGTCGCGCGGCTGGCCTGGCTTATGAGCTCATGCCACCGAGGTTCGGGCAAGCCGAACTTTTCACCGGGCGGCGGTGGCGTCAAGATGACTGCACCGAATGAAAGGATTGCGTGATCGGTAAAAGGCAGTTCCACCCGCCGAAAGGAAGCCAGGTCACGAGCCGTATTGGGCACCAAAATCAGACCTTCACCGCCCATGGTGATCAGTTCAATCAGGGCACGCTGCTGGGCGTTTATGAAGGAAGACGCCTCATTGCGCACATTCAGCGCCACCGGTTGTCGCTCGTCGCCCCAGGCATTGCCGCCGGAATCGAAGAGCGAACCATCGAGGTCGCAGAAAAAATATCCGAAACATTTTTCACTCATAAGGACCTCATGTTGGTGTTTACTAGCCTGGGTTTGAGCAAAGCAGCTGTAGTTCGGCCAGAATCAGCCGCACATGCCGTAGATCTCGGCTCTTGAGAGAACGTTCCTGGCCCAATCGCTGTGGGTGTTAGGTTCGCACATGCGACCACCCATGCGGAAGACTGCCTGAGCGTCAGGAGCCAGGATCGCTTCTGCCTCAGCCACGTCAGAGGGATCGACCTTGAACATGTTCTCGATCTTGCCAATTTGCGTGGGATGGATGGCGGTCTTGCCGAAGAGGCCATTGACGAGGTCGCGTCTGATCTCCTCTTCAAGAAGGGGGTGGAACTGCTCATCGATGAGCTCGAAAACCGGTGCCGAAAGCCCGAAACCAGAGGGCAGGAAATCACACACCAGCTCGCTGATCAGAGCGCCGACTGGAGTATCGTATATGGTGCGGTCTTTGGGGCGACGCTGGCCGATGCAGTTGAGCAGGTCGTTACCGCCAATGCGCAGGCAGAGGATGCGCTTCTTCACATTGTCACGCAGCAAGAGCTTCTTCAGCTTAAGGCGTTGAACGGCGTCGAAGGTTTCCACCGTCTCCAGGGTCGGCATGAGGCTGAAGCTATCGCCGCTGGAGAGCTGCGACAGGTAGAACGGCAGCGACTCGGCCGTCACCTTGGGCAGCACAAAGCCATCCACCTGCTCGATGCCGCGGAAGGCAATACAGCGCCCCATCACATGCGGATTGCGCACACGGATGAAGCGCATGGGGTTGCCCACGTTGCGGAAGAGGCGCAGAGCCTGCTTGAGGTTTTCCAGCGCTTGATTGAGTTGGTCTTCTCGCACGGCGTCCTCAGTGCAGAAGACGACCGAACGCAGTTGAGGAAACTTCTCGCCATTGGCGATGGCAGCCAGGGCCTCGGGCTTCTGGCTGCAGGGGACATACATGGTGGCGCCAAGATGGAGCTGGGTCTTCGATTGGGTCAGGGGATCAAGCATTTGAGTCTCCTCAATCAACGGTTTTGATGAAAGCGGCAGCCCGATAAGGCAGCTCTGAATTGGTCTCGACCGGCACGCCCGAGGCAGCAGCGAGGGCCACCAGGTGTTGCACGTCTGGTGCCTGGGGCTCGCGCAATACAAGCCTCTCTGGGATGCGGCGCAGAAGCACTCGCGTCGACTCACCGATACCCGGCTTGACGTGGTTGCGGTCCGTGATGCCATAGTGTTCCATGGCATAGGCAATGAAGTCGCGCGAGCGCTTGTTCAAGCGCCGACGAATGTCGTTGTCCCAGACTACCGACTCAGCCTCTTCGAGGGCGCTGAGCAGATAGGGCATGATTTCTTCAATGAAGTAGCGCGAAAGATCTTCCCCGCTCTTCTCGGCGTAGTAAACGCAGGCGTGAAATTCACCTTCTCCCGTATAGCGACTAGATAGAACGGTGCGACTGACCAGCCCCGACACCACAGAGTTGAGCACTGCGGACGGTATCAGGTAGTCGCTACTGGTGGCGGCCAGATCGGCGCAACCAGCCAGATCTGCCACCACCATCAGTTGCGGCACGATGCCGGCGCCTCGGCTCTCGTTGTAAGCCTTGACCGAGCTGTGCAGCTCACTGGTGATCGCTCCCTTGCCAGTCCAACCATCCACAAAGATGATGTCGGCATCGGCGTGGCGTGCCCGAATGTAATCGAGAGCTACCCAGTCGATGCCGCGATCGCGAATGATGGAAACGCTGTAGTGCGAAACTTTGTGACCGAGAGCTTCGACGCCGCGCTTGAGCAACACGCCGATGGGCGTGCCAGCACGGGCGAGGCTGACGAGCACCACTTCTTTGCCATGGCGGTTGACTTTATCGGCCGCCAGGGTGGCGCAGAGGTTGGCCAGATGGCAGCCGAGTTTTTCAGCGTTCTGCTGCAGTGCCTGGTAGAAAAGCTTCAGGTAGCTACCGTCCGGCGTCTTCTCCACCGAGAGCATCTCAGAGTAATGCAGAGCACCACTCTGAATTGCCCGTTCCTTTTCGGCCACGCTGACAGGCTCGATTTGCACACGCTTGAGCAAGAAGAGCACATCACCGGCCGCATAACTCCCGCTGAAGGGTTGGCAGCCCTCAATGTCACCAGCGCTGGAGACTTGATTGCCCGAGAGCACGTCATTCATAACAGTCATTGCAATCACTCGCTAGTGGGATAGATAGAGGTGAAAACCTGCGATGAGCCAGGCATCAGCAGATAGTCGCAAAGAGACATGAAAGGCAAGTCTGAGACGCTGTCTCCCAGACCAATGGTGAGAGCACCAGGGGTGGCAAGGTTTTCCATGAACCACTTGACCGCGTACTCCTTGCGCAAGAAGCGCGGCAGCAAAGCCAGAAAGTTGCCGTTGCAATGCACATCAAGGCTAGGCGCCAGCGGCGAAATGAAAGCTTCTGCCACCTCTTTGATGATTGAGAGTTCGGCGAGATTTCTCTGGTTATGCTTCACAGAAACATAGAGCGGCAGACCAGCATCGATTACCACACGCACTCTTACATCAATGTTTCGAGCGCGAGCAGCTTCCTTGATCTGGTTGCAGCCTTCTTCCAGTAATGAGGCATAGAGAGCGGCAGCGCGCTCCATGTGCTTGTGCCATGCAGGCACGGGTTTGCCATCGGGAGTGAGGATGACACCGCCAAAGCTGACGATGGCATAGCCACCAGAGACAGGAAGATTGAGGTTGCTCAAGCTACGCGATGAGCGAGCCGTGGTCAGAACTACCTGGGCAGAACTGGCCAGCAATTGATTGAGCATGCGCTGCTTGGGGCTGAGGAAACCGCAGATGCGACCGGCATTGTCAACGGCGCAGGGCTCGGCACCTTCGCAGGGCGAAACCCGGGCCGTGGTGATCAAGCTGTCGTCCACATCACAGAATGCCACAATGGCAGCGCCAGCACTTAAGCTTCTTGGAGATTTTGTCATTTTTCTTAGAGCTCCACAGTTTGCGCGCCCAGGGCTCGAATTAGCACAGGGTCGATGGTGTCGGCCGGAGTCTCGTGAGCAATCAGTACCTGATGGTATTGAGCCGGCGAGACGTTGTAGAGATAGTTGGGGATGCCATCCCCGTAGTTGTCAGCGAAGGTCAAGCCGCACTCGATGGCGCTCTGTGCTGCCGCGATAACGGGTGAGCGAGTAGTGGTTTGAAAGTGCACATCCACACCCATCTCCTCCAGGCAGAATGCCAGGTGGAAAGGCGGGAACGAGAACTCACCGGTGCCAAGCACTAGGACCTTCTGACCGGCAGCCTCTGCAGCCAGCTGTCGCGCCTGCGTCACCAAATGTGGTGCCAGCGCCAGCGCATCTGTGGTGCCGAAGCGTCCATGGTTGCGCGGTAGAAGCTCGTCCTTCAGCCCGTTGTTGCCACTTACCTTCGGCATCTCCATATGTTGGAGGTGGGCGGCGGCGGCGAATTGATACTCGCCCATGAGCAGGGCGATGCTTTGCGTTGGCACCGGCATGGCGGCGTGGGTAGCCTCGGTGCGCACCGGTCCGCGCCAGTCGGTGATCACGGCAGTGACCACTTGCGAAAGCGAGGGAATGCGAGCTTTGAAGGCCTTTGCCAGGTTGACCACAGTCTTGCCCGTGGAGGCTTCGTCGTCCACAAGAACAAGCGAACGCGCATTCTCGAACAACTCGCAGGCTTCCTTGCCTTCCGGCAAGTACATGATATGGTCGGCGGCGTGGGAATGCTCCTCGAGGAACTCGAGAGCGGCCGGGCGGTCGACGCGATAACGAGTTGAGTGGATGAAGACCAGATCTTCTCGCCCGCTCATGCGCATGAAGGCTTCGAACACACCCTGGCCCAGGCAAGTAGCAGTCTCGGCCATGCCGATCATCACCACCGGACCAGGCAGATCAGCCGGAATCTGCCTAGCCAAATGCTCATGCACCTCCAGCATTAGAGAAGGACGCACGGGCATGTGTTTACCCAGAACCTTGGAGACGAAGAGGAAGCCACGCTTGGGATTGCGCCGGGCCGCGAAGCCGCACAGGGCATCGAGTGGCAGAAAGCTGTCATGCACTTCCACGGTAATGACACCAGTAGGAAGCTCGACTCGCCTGGTTTCATAGATTGGAGTTTTCATTAAAACTGCTGGGGTAGAGTGAAAAACCTGAGAGATGAGAAAGCCATTCAGCCATCAACGTGGCAAGCGAAACCGCTATGACTTAGAAGAAACAGTCTGTTTGTATTGACAACTTGAGGCAAAAAAATTGTCTCCTCCCTTTTAGTGCCGTCAGACCAAGAGCAGTGGCTATTGAGTAATGAGCGGGAGCTCAATCAAAAGAAGTGCCTCAGCCAAAGAGCCAAGGCACTGTTCCTGCAGGAAGTCTAAAGACTTATCAGAGTTGGATACTCAGATCGGCCTCGGAGAGCTTCAGCAGCGCGAGAATTTCGCGCACGGCTTTCTTTTCGGCCGGGGCGAAATTGCCATCGCTGTTGGCCACCGCGATACCGATCTGAACCGCTGTCAGGGCTGCTTCACGGTTGTTCGCCAGCTTGGCGATGCGGCTGTTGAGGTTGATCACGCCGAATTCATCAACGGCATCATCGCAGTAAGAGTTGAAGAGTCGCCCCAGCTCTCTGGCGTCGAATACCTTCAGGGCATCGAAGGCCTGAATCGCCCTTGCCACCGAGCTTTTCTCGCTGGCTTCGATGGTGCCGTCAGCGGCTGCTACACGTGCGCAGATCGAAATGACCGCCTCTTTGAAGGTGTCGTTCTGAAAGCGCTTGACGCTCTGGCTGGCCTGGTTTTTGAATTCGTTGAGTCTGTCGAGGAATCCCATGGTTAGTTGCTCTTGTGTTGGTTTGGTTTGGTTTGGTCAATTGCGAAGCATTCGGTCTTGCTTACCGTTCTTTCAGCTCGCTTTGGTGGCTCGCTGATCGAATCTGGTGCATAGTTCACCGACTTTGACTTCCAGAGCGATGACAATGCGCTCGGCCTGATCGAGGTTGACCTTTCCTTCAAGGAGCTTCTCACCATTGCTGGTAAAGACCTTGACCGAATTGGCAGCCTCCATGCCTCGCGCAGTGTAATCGTTGTATTTGCTTACAGCTTCTTGAAAGCGGCGTTTCAGCTCATCAACTTTGTGCAACAAAGACTGATTGAAAGCAATAACAGACTCTGTTTCACTGCTGATTTTCTGGTAGTGATTGTGCCAGTCAGCAAGCCCTTGCTGAGTTTCCGCCCACTTCTTATCAGAGAGCAGTTGCTTGAGTGCCTCCAGCTTTTCGCCGAGGGTGCGGGTGGAGGGCGGTTGCTTGGCAGACTCAGGTGAGTCTAGACGGGCAGAACAAGCTTGATACTGCTGCAGGGCAATAACCCGCCTGGTCTTCACTTCCTCCAGCTTGACACTGAGCTGAGCTACATCGGAGGCCAGCCGCGATCTCTCGCTGCTGAGCCTGCCAATCAAAGAGCGAGCTGCCTTAATGTAGGGCTCGAGGTCTCGCCTTAAATCCCTTGGTACTCCCAGGGGATCCAGTCGCCAACGCTTGGTTGTAGACTCAAGGCGAGCGCGCAGCTGGGCAATCTCATCGGCGCTTTCGCGACCGTATTGCCTGGCCTCATTAGTCAGCCCCGTCACTTCTTTCTCCACCTCAGCAATGGAGTTTCCGATGCTCTGCCAGGCATCCTGTGTCTGCACATAGAAGTCACGCAGAATTTGGAAATCGCTTTCCATAGTTCTGCGCAACACTGGCACAGTCAATTTCTCTACCTTTTGACTGTCCGAAAACAGCCCGCGCTCAGCAAGCGCCACTTCCTCGGCGGGAAGATCGATAGAGGGGCCCTTAAACAGTTGCTCGATTTCCTCAAGCAATTTGCCGCGGCCAAAATTCGGCAAAGCAGCGCGCTTTTCCTTTATCTTGTTGACCAGTTTGAGGTACAGGTCAACATAGATCCAGAGACGCGAATCGGCTTGCTTGGCTTTGAGCTGACGCTCTCGGGTTACTCCGGTGAGTTCCCTACCATCCAAGAAGCTGATATTTTCTTGCAGCTCCAGGAGGTTAGCGTAAAGCTTATCGACGTCGCTCTGCCAGTGAGCCAGTTCGGCATCAACTTCTTCTACATTCATTTTCTACCTCCTGGCCTGAGCCATATCAGGAAATTTAGCTGCTGAAAAAAGACCCCATCCTTTTAGATGGATGAGGTCTTCAATCAGTACGGCCTAATTCAGCCCAGCAGTGACTGAATCTTGCCGAGCATGTCCTTGACAGTCTGGCCGTCGACGCCTTCGCCCATGGCCGCGAATTTCCATTCGCCGCCGTGGCGGTAGAGGCGTGCCATGACCAGGCCGGTGGTGGGGAACTTCTCGGACAGGTTGAAGCGGCACAGCTCCTTGTTGTCGGCCTGGTTGACGATGCGCACGAAGGCGTTTTCGACCACCGTGAACTTTTGACCGCGGAAGCTGTTGACCGTGAAGACGATGTTCTTGACCCTGGCGTCGACCTTGTCCAGGTCCACCTTGATCTGTTCGTCGTCGCCGTCGCCAGCACCGGTCAAGTTGTCGCCGGTGTGCACGATGGAGCCGTTGGCACTGCGAAGCTGGCGGAAGGAGATGGCTTCGATCAGTTTGTTATTTTCGTCGAGCACGGCGCAGGAGGCGTCCAGGTCGACTTGCATGCGACCGGTGTCCCAGCCGAGGCCCATGGTGACTTTGGAGACGGCTCCGCCGGCTTCCTTGGCGAGAGAGATTTTCTGACCTTTTTGGAGATTGATTGCCATGTGTTGATACCTGTTGAGTGGTTGTTTGCTTGAATGTTGACTGAGCGTTTAGCTGACTGTTGAACTAAGAGGATGTAGATCAGCCAGCATCCACACCAAAGTTCCGGCAAAGGCCGCCAAGACCGTCGGCGAAGCCCTGGCCGATGGCCTTGAACTTCCATTCGCCGTTGAGCTTGTAGAGCTCGCCAAAGATCAGCGCCGTCTCCACCGAATAGTCTTCGGAGAGGTCGTAGCGCGCCAGCTCGGTGCCGGTGCCCTCATCGACAACGCGGATATAGGCGTTGGTGACCATGCCGAACGACTGGCGTCGGGCCGCAGCTTCGTGGATGGTGCAGGTGAAGGCGATCTTCTGAATATTGGCAGGCATCTTCGAGGTATCGACGATGATCGCTTCATCGTCGCCGTCACCTTGACCGTTTTTGTTGTCGCCGGTGGAGATGATGGCGCCAGAGGCGTGCTCCTTCTGACCGTAGAAGATGAAGTCGCCGTCGTTGTTAGCCTTGCCAGTATCGGGGTTGAGGCCGAAGGCGGAGGCGTCCAGGTCGAACTCTTCGCCGGCGGTGGCGCGAGCATCCCAGCCCAGGCCGATCTTGAACTTGGTGACGCCGGGGGCTTCTTTGCTGAGGTTGATGTTGGAACCTTTCGAGAGATTGATAGCCATGTGTTTTCTCCTGTTTTGTTGTTTGGGATTGAATTGTTTGTGTAGCGGCAGAAAGCAGACCTAGCCTGGCGATCAGTCGTCCAGGGCCAGCTCCAGAATCTGCTTGGTGGAAAGGCCGTCGCAGTGATCAACGGTGAGGCAGTTGACGATGTCCAGGGTGGCACCATACTTCTTCAGATCATCATCGAGTTCCACCAGGAACCGCTTGGCCTCAGGGTCGCGACCAGTCTGAATGAAGCTGATGCCGAGGGCCTCGCGACCAAGACCTTCAGCGGTGAGGCGCTTGGTGGCGTTGACGATGACATTCACCACTGCCTGGCGAGCCGCACGCGGGCTGGGCACATTGGGCTCACCGTCGGTGAAGATGACGATGATGCGCGGCTTGGTGTTGGGGTTGGGAGGGACGCTCTTGCCGAAGAGTCCGCTCTTGCTCTTGCCGAAGCGTTGGTCGAAGTAGTCGCCAATGCGCTCCTCGAGAACCAGGGCGGTAGCGGTGCCGCCGTCGGGCCGACAGCGATCGAAGAGTGGTGCGACCTTGGCGTAGACCGTGTTCTCGTAGGTGGTGACGCTGCCGTTGAAGAAGCCGAAGGTAACTCCGTCGGTATCAATTTGCTCGCACTCCTGCACGAGCAGGCTGACCTTTTCGCGACAGTCGTCGAGGCGCGAGCGGCGAGAGGCTGTGTCATTGGTTTCCATGGAGCCGGAAATGTCAACGAAGACTTCAAGGTCGTGCTGGGACAGGTCGCGCTTTTTGAGGTTGAGAGCCATGTGATTTCTCTTTGTTGGTTTGCTTTGTAAGGCTGAACTGAGTGCCGCAAATCCATAAATAGGTTTTGCGGCGCAGGAAACTGTCGCTAGGTGTCTGAATCAGTTGCCGTTGAAACTCAAGCGACCTGCAGACCGAATTCGGTGACGAATTTTTCCAGACCAGCCTGATAGCCCTGGGAGACAATCTTGAACTTCCACTCGCCGTTGAGGCGATAGAGCTCGGCGAAGTTGAGAGAGGTCTCCACGGAGAACTCTTCGGACAGGTCGGCGCGGCAAACCTCTTCGCCGGTCTCTTCGTTGACCAGGCGGATGAAGGCGTTGTTGACCATGCCGAAGGTCTGCTTGCGTTGGGCCGCCTCATAGATGGAGACCACGAAAACCAGGCGCGTGATGTCGGCGTTCACCTTGTCGAGTTGCACCTTGATCGACTCGTCGTCACCGTCGCCAGCGCCAGTCTTGTTGTCGCCGGTGTGTGCTACGGCACCTTCGAAATGATTCAGATAGCCAGGCTGGTAGAAGACCACGTCGCGGTCGTCACGGCACTTGCCCTGACCATTGAGGAGGAAGCAGGAGGCGTCCAGGTCGAATTCGGTGCCGTCAGTACTGCGTGCATCCCAACCGAGGCCCACGACGATTTTGTTGAGGGTCGGTGCTTGCTTGGTCAGGTTGATGTTTTCGCCTTTGTGGAGTTGGATGGCCATGTTTGGTTGATTGAGGTTGAGAGTTTGACTTTGAGACCACACTATGAAAAGGATGCGGCCTCACTGCATTTAGTTCACTGCCCTATCATGATTGCCATGATTTTAGAAGCAGTTATCCACCCCGACGTGAGCCACAAGACTCGGACGCGCAGCGCTAGGGGCATAGTATTCTTTCTTTTTGCTGGTTTGCTTTGTAAGGCTGAACTGAATGCCGCAAATCCATAAATAGGTTTTGCGGCATAGGAAACTGTCACTAGGTGTCTGAATCAGTTGCAGTCGCGGTTGAAACTCAGGTGAGCTGCAAACCGAAGTCGCTGACGAATTTTTCCAGACCAGCCTGATAGCCTTGGGAGACAATCTTGAAGTTCCACTCGCCGTTGAGACGATAGAGCTCGGCGAAGTTGAGAGAGGTCTCCACGGAGAACTGGTCGGACAGGTCTGCACGGCAGAGCTCTTCGCCGGTTTCTTCGTTGATCAGCCGGATGAAGGCGTTTTTGACCATGCCGAAGGTCTGCTTGCGTTGGGGGGCCGCATAGATAGAGACCACGAAAACCAGGCGCTCGATGTTGGCGTTCACCTTGTCGAGTTGCACCTTGATCGACTCGTCGTCACCATCGCCGAAAAGGTCATAATCGTTCTGCGCGACGGCACCTTCGAAATGATTCCGATTGGCACTCTGGTAGAAAACCATGTCGCGTTCGTCACGGCATTTGCCCTGAGCATTGAGGAGGAAGCAGTAGGCGTCCAGGTCGAGGTAACATGGCGATTTTGGCCCGTCTCCGGTACTGCCTGCAGCCCAACCGAGTCTCACAAAGAAGTTATTGATGGTCTGTGCGACCTTGCGCCATGGCGATTGTGGCCCGTGTCCGGTAATGCCTGCATCCCAACCGAGGCCCACGCGGATTTTGTTGAGGGTCGGTGCTTCCATGGTCAGGTTGATGGTTTCGCCTTTGCGGAGTTGGATGGCCATGTTTGAATGATTAGGGTTGAGGTTGAGAGTTTACCTTTGAGGCCACACTATGAAAAGGATGCGGCCTCACTGCATAACATGTATGCAGTGAAAGATGAGCAATGGTTTGTAGGGCGAGTTTTTGGTGGCGTAGACTTGGGTTTTGAAGAGAGATTGAGATACCTTTATCCTCACTCAGGCAGGACCAAGCAAACAATGGTCTGCACCGCGAATCTGCTCTTTCTATCTCAATCTCTACGTGTTATCCGCATGAACCACGGTTGCAATAGTGGAACTAGGCCATTCGCAGTCGAAAAAACTGATCGGAGGCCTTTGCGCCGGCTCTTCTCTCAGATGACATCGCTGACCCGGTCAAAGGGTGGCACCAATAATGATGGTATTCATAGATGTTTGCTTTCGCTGATCGCTTACTAAAACTCGCGCGCTCTCTCTTCGCCTGGTCAATCATCCAGATTCATCAACTCTAATCAACTCTAATCAACAGAACGCCTCGCCACATCGATGGATGCGGGAAAAATGCTGTGGAAGTAAGAGTTGTTGGATTGGGTTGGGTTCGATGATTGCTTTGATTTGAAGATGTGAAAAAGAGACATCTCTAGACTGAACTACATACCACCCCTGGTGCAACACTGCCTGCCCCCTAGAAAGAAATAGACTGCTGTTTTATTCGTTGAAACCGCCGAGACTTTCCTGTCAGAGAGAAAACTAGGCCTCTTGGCAACCGCGAATCTGTCTCTATTTTCTTTTCTCTGTCTCGATTTACAGAGTCTCACCCATCACTAATAGTGACGCTGTAAGAACATCTCACAACTCTATCTGGGCTACTTGCGCTATGAAAAATTCTACCAAGCTGGTCTGGGTAGCATTTGATCTCGATACTAAATATAGTGCCGATGAATCACTCATGCTAACTCAGAAAGAGGCCTTGTAATTCGTGCTTTCGTCTGCAGGCTGTATGCTAGCGTCAGCTAAGTTATCGCCAGAAATGCGTAGATTACGAAGAGGGAAGTGATTTGAATTTAGGCGTAAGCAATAGCCGTGCCAAAGTATTACTGACATAGTACTGAAACAACTTTGTGATTTATTGACTAATTGATAAAGCTTTTGCCAAGGTTAGAGTATCTCAATTCAACTTATTCAACTAAGCAAACACAACCACAGAAACAGATCTCTAAGCCATCTACACTTTATCTACCTGCACTTCTCGTGCAGTGGTAAGTGCTCGAACCAGGCATAGACTCAGAAAGTTTTGGAGTCTGAAATTTCTTCAGTCTGAAATTTGTGGTTGACGCTAGCCTAAGTTGAAAAAGTAATTGAGAGAGTGATGGCCATCTCACTCGTTCCAACTCTTACCCGCTCAATCGCGGACACACCCATGACCGACAAGTCTCTCGCTACCGCTCCTGTTCTCCTCGACCGTCCTATTCTCCTCACACCTCCTGTTCGTCCCGCGGTGACATCCGAACGGCAAGTACCGCTCAACGGCGCAGTCGCAAACGGCAATTCCAGGAGCAGTGTGAATTCACTCAACTCGCTCAAGCGCCTCAGCCCCGAGGAGGTGGCAGCCAGGAAAGCCGATAAAAAGAAAGCCAATTTCAAGAAAACCAATAACAAGAAAGCAAAGCCGCTCAGTCAAGTCGACGTTGAGACACTCAACGCTGAAATCGCAGCAGCCAATCGGCTTGCCAAAAAACTCAGAGGCGAAATCACGCCCGTGAGCTGCGTCTGCACTGGCAAAGTGACTTATGGAGCCTTTTACCGGGTCACCACACCTGGTGAAACCTTTGGCTTGACCGGCCTCTGGCACGTCAGCGACATGCCTGGCGGTGCAACTGAGTTGGCTGCTCTGGCCGTCGACGCTGAGAACACCGAGAACAACGAGACGACCATGGAGCTCGATATCATCGGAGCCAGAGTCGAAAATAGCGGCCGTTCTCCCATCGTCAAGTTGAGCTTCAACCTTCCCTTCTGAATGCCATGAGAATCCACACTTCAGCCATCAGGCTCAAGCCTGGTGACATCTATGACCTTCGTGTCAGTCCGCAGCGACTGAAGATTGCCATCGGCGGCTATGCAGCAGAACCAGCGCTCGATCTTGAGTGCAGCTTCTGTTGCGCCGCCCATCAACGACCCGAGAACAATGCCGTTGCATTCATCGGTGAAGAGCATTCGATCATGCTCGAAGGCTCTGTTCGTCAAAGCGAAAATCGCTTTTCGGCAGATGAATGGGGCGACTGCTTTATCGTCAAACTTGGAGATATCCCCGACGACATCACATGCTTGTTGTTCTATGGCTACTTCACTCTGCCCTCAACACAAGACAAGCTCAGTGGTTCGCTCAAAGAGCACTTCCTCAGATTGACCGACCAAGACAACGGTAAAGAGATACTGCGCGTTGACCTGCCGGAGCAGTGCCCCATCAACAGCTCAATCACTTACGCACGGCTGTCGCGCGCAGGCGGCAACGATGGCTGGCACTTCCAGTTCATGCAATTCACTTCTAGCTAGAAACCATTCTCTTAGTAATCTCATGGAACTGTAACTGATTGAAAGCAGCCCGACTTTCTTCCACGCCCAATATGGATTTCCTGTAAGCAAAGAAGATGATAGCGGTGCAAGTGCCCTAAGCTATCCTTTTCTACCCGACGGGGCTTGCTTCCTATTGCTCCTGCGCTCGCCAGTGCTAAGCATTCTTAGTTTTTCGTCTCATTAAAGGAGCTGGTATTTCCCTGCTCCTTTTTTCTTTTTCTTGTTATTAGCAGACCGGTCTATTAATTTTTCAAAAAATTAATTGCTGCAGTGACAAGCAAAAAGAACTGAGTACACAGAGTTTTGCTGTGTACTCAGTTCTAGACGATTCAATTAGCAACCCAGAGGTGGCCCTTGGGTCTTCTAGTTGGGCGTAAATAGGCTTCCTCGGCGCAGCAATTACTTTGCCGAAGTTGCTTATTATTTCTCAGACTTTTGCTTGGTTTTGTCACCGTCGCTCAAGCGAATCAGCTGTTGCCCAGTACCTTCACAGGCCAGGGCAATGGCGATGATACTGAACTCCAGGGCCACGCCAATCAAGGCGATCCCCAGCGGTTTTGAAAGCAAGGGTCGCAGCAGCCTGACGACACCGAAAGAAATGAGATAAGAAAGCATCAGGTACGATGCAACAATGGTGGCGAGATAGCCGCCAATAGCGAAGTAGCGCAGAGATTGAAAAACGGTTTTATCCATGGTTGATTAGTTCGGAGATTAGTTGGGAGATTAGTTCGGAGATTAGAGCTAACTGATGGGTTGCTTGTGAGAGCTTGAAATTGTCTATCAGCGAATATCACTTCGAGTCATGGCGCTGCCCGACATGGCCTCTAGATACTTGATTCGAGCATAGGAAGAGGGATGCTCTTTGCCGATGTCATGCCACCACCGGCTAGGCTTGAGTTGAGATGAGCGTGGGTCAGAGCTCCTAGCCGTCTGCCGTTCATAGTCTTCAATCTTTTGCAGCGCGGCAATCAGTGCGGATGGTTTGCCAGTCCATTTAGCTGCCAAGCCATCGGCAGTGCTTTCGCCAGCACGATTAACGAAGAGTGTAACCAGCTTCAAGAAGTAGCTCGCTCCAAAATAGACAATCATGGTACTTAGCAAATTGCTCTGATTGATTAAGGCACTTTGGTCACTGGCCAGCGATGACTGATTTAAGAAATGAGGGTAGCCAAAGGTGATCAGTATCGTAGAGAGTGATGCCAATGCTGAGAGTAAAGAGACAGCGGCAATATCGCTGTTCTTCACGTGGGCCAGCTCATGCGCCAGCAAAGCTTTCATTTCGTCATCGCTAGAGTTCAGCAAAAAGATGCCTTCTGTGGCAATAATTACTGAGTTTGCTGGGTTGCGGCCAGTGGCAGCAAGGTTTGGTTGAAGCACTGGTGAAATCATCAGCTGCGGCTTCTCTGTCATGCCTGTGCTAGGCAGTGTCTCTTCCAGCAGACGATCAATCAGAGCATGCTCAGGGTTGCTCTTTTCTGCTGGCTGACACCTCGTTAGTCTCTCTGCACCTCTTACGCAGTAGTACCACTTGCTCAGGGGGATGAGAGTGCAGGCAAGTAGAATGTAGAGAGTCGTTTGTCCGAGACTGGGGCCAAACAATTCAAGAGAACCACCGCTAAGAATAGCAAGAAAGGCTATTCCTGCGATCTTGCGTCTCTTGCTGGCTTGCAAATGTCTTTCAATGGCTGCTTCATCAAGGGACGATAGACTCGAGTTAGCCATCAGATGCCTCTGGCAATGGTGCTACGTGCGACGCGTTCATGGGCAATCACGTAGGCTGCCACACGCTGCGAAATTTTGGCTTGGCTGCTCAGTTTAGAGACGCTGGTATAGGCCGCGATAATGATTTTCTCGAGGCTTGAGCGCACTTCTTCAATCGGCCAGTATTGGTTGATTTGATTTTGGCACCACTCAAAATAGGAGACAATCACACCACCAGAGTTTGCCAAAATGTCTGGTACAACCACGATGTTTCGGCTGCGCAGAATCTCGTCTGCCTCAGGCAGGGTGCAGTCGTTTGCACCTTCCACCACTAGCTTAGCCTGCACTTGTGCTGCAACTTCTTTGGTGATGGCTTTGCCCAGAGCTGCTGGGATGAGCACATCGCACGGAACCGCTAGCAGTGCTTCATTGGTCAAAGCCTGACTGCCAACAAAGCCTTTCAGACTCTTGAACTCTCTGTAGTAACGCTGAGCTTCATCGACATCAATGCCGTCCGCTTTGTAGATGCCACCACTAGAGGTGCTCAAGCCGACGACTAGGGCGCCACACTCTTCAGTCAATAGCTTGGCAGCATGGTAGCCCACATTACCAAAGCCCTGCACCACTATTTTTGCGCCTTTCAACTCCAGACCGATATCTGTGGCGGCTTGCCGAGTGACGTACATCACCCCTCGACCGGTGGCTTCTGGCCGTCCTTTGCTACCGAAGAGTTCCTCTGGTTTGCCAGTCACCACTGCCGGCGACTCACCATAGAGTTTGGAGTACTGGTCGAAGATCCAACCCATGATTTCGGGGGTGGTATTGACGTCAGGGGCTGGAATGTCCTTGTCGGGACCGATTTCGGAGGCAAGAGCATTGGTAAAATTGCGCACAAGCTGCTGCAATTCGCGCTTCGACAGTTTGCGTGGGTCGCAGCTGATGCCACCTTTGCCGCCACCAAAGGGGATGTTGACCAGAGCAGTTTTCTGCATCATCAACCGAGCCAGGGTTGTCGCTTCAACCAAATCGACTTCAGGGTGAAAGCGCAGGCCGCCCTTGAAAGGACCGCGACGATTGTTGTACTGAATGCGATAGCCGGTAAACGATGTGATTTCGCCGTTATCGAGCTCAAGCGGTACTTCCACAGTGATCTGTCGTTGTGGTCGCAGTGAAAGGTTGAGCACCGAGAGTGGTATCTCTGGATAGAGTTTTGCGATTACTTGAAAGGCCTGCTGTTCGTAGGTCATTGGAGGTTTTTCAGCTGTAATAGGCAAATCGCAGGTAAGGTCTTCAGGCTTCAAATTTGCGCATGTTTGGCCATCGACTGATTTAGAGCAAATCAGATCAAGATGGGTCTGTGACTGTGGTTTGGTAGTCATAGCTTTGGTTTGTGGAGTGACTTTAGATTCAGTTGCTTCGCTCAATTTCGACTGCGGGTGATAGTGCCGCTAGTGAAACCTACACATTTCTGTTCTGCACATTGCTACTTTGCACATCGAGAGATGTGCAAAGTACTTCCAAGGCGGAAATATGCTTTGAGTGATGTAGGTTTATGCCTTTTGTCTGTTAGAGAGAAGATGATCAAGTAAAGCCATAGCAGTAGTGGTCTCTGTGTTCAATACGCTTGAATTTATGAGGCTACGGCTTTCGTGTTTGTTACGGTCTAATAACCTGGCGCAGGTTGAACTGGGCCTTTCGTTGAGGCAAAATCTAGGCTTGCGCGAAGCTTTGCTAACAACGCAAATACTGTTATCAAGTGGCCTAGCTGGTCCTCTGCAAACTGATTAATTGCGGCTATTACTAAGCACTAAGCTGAAGTTCTTCAGCTCTCTGCTAATAGTATTGCGAAAATACTTGAATACCTGTAAGTCTTAAGTTGACTCATTTATTTCACTATTCAACTAAGGCTTTCAACCACAGAAACCCAGACCACTTTTCCTCTATTGGAAATTTCCCTGCATCAACCGATGTGCAGTGAGGTCATGGCACAAATGTGGTTGCGATTTCTTGGTGAAAACGAGTAATTGAGTCTGTTCCATTCTTTAACACTCACATGTGTACTACAACTCGAAGACGAGCTGTTATTGGTCTTGGTAATGTTGGACCGCAGTTCAAGTTCACACCTCACAACATTGGCTTCTCCGCTCTTGAAGCACTGGCAAGTGAGTACGCGGCTGTCTTCCAGAGCGGTCGAATGAAGAACGCCATGGTCGCCGAATTGACTTGCAAATGCGGTTCCGATGTAGTTCTTGTCATGCCGTCCACCGGTATGAACGACTCGGGAGATGCTCTTGCCGAGCTGCTCAACGAGTGCGACTTTGATATCAGCGAAATCCTGGTGATCTTCGACGACCTGTCGTTGCCCTGGGGACGCATGAAAATCAAAACTACCAACTGCGATAGCGCCAGCGCTGGACACAACGGTGTGGCATCATTACTCCAGCACGTTCTCGAAGATCGGCTATTGACCGCTCTCAAACTCGGTGTCGGTCCCGACCCCGGTGGCGCCAATCGCCGCAGCTACGTTCTTAGCCCCATTGACTTGGAGCGTTTAGGGCTCTATCAGGCGGTGGCCAGAGAGGCAGCCTTTTGCATCGAGCAATGGCTGGAGAAAGACCTGATTGCTGTGATGAACCGCTACAACGCCAAGAGCTTTGTGGTTCAAGAGAGCGATTTCGCCTGATCATCAGTGAGGTTTCCGATTTCTTTGTTCCTTCGCATTTTTGCCATTGCTTTTCTTAGCCGTAACAAACGCACTAACAAGTTCAGCAGCAACTGCAGCATCAAGTTCCGCATTGACAGCTAACTCCGGTTGGGACGCCTTCGTCTACCCGCTGCCAGAACTGACAAGCATCATCGTCGCCGAAGTGCTGTTCTCTCTGGAGAATATCATCGTGCTCGATCGATTGGCTAGCAGTCTTCCCCCTGCGCAACAACGACGCGCCCACAAATGGGGTCTGATCGGCGCACTGACTTTGAGAATTGCCAGCATTGTGCTGATGACCTGGGCCAAATCGGTCTATGCTATCGCTCTTCTGGGTGCTTTGCATATGGTCTTTGGTGCGAGCTTGTGGTTCTTTGGATTGGGCCATGGTCAGCCCCATTTGTTTAAGAAACCGATTCGCCAGGGCCAGCCACTGCTTAAGGTGATTCTGCTCATGGAGCTGACCGATCTGTTCTTCTCGTTTGACAATGTCGCTGTTGCGGTGAGCTTCTCTAAGCAACTGCCAGTGTCGATTCTAGGAGTGGCAATCGGAGTTCTGATCGTGCGGTTTGCCTGGCGACGACTCAAGCTGCTCTTGCAGGCCAATCCCCGCCTAGAAGATACTTGTCAATTTGTGGCCGGTCTTCTGGGCTTGCAGATTCTTCTGAAGCTGCTGTTTCACGCACCAATTAGCCCCTGGCTCGATCTCTTCACTGTCATTGTTGCCATTGTGCTAGCTCAACTGTTCGATGCTCGTCGCATCGGCATCAGGTTGAGGCGCATTGTAACAGGTCGAAGTGGCAGGTCGTGAATAAATTTAACACCGCGGTCAACCGACGCCAGTCATGGCCGCACAATTTCTTTTTTTCTCTCACGGAAATTACATGGAAACCTCCTCCTCCCTCGTCTCCACCCCCGCCCCATTCACCCTACCCCGTAAGGTATTCGTCTTCAACGGCAGCATGAATGATGATATGGACGATTTCATCGACTTCATCAAAGAGTTCTTGCAACTCAACGTTGGCAACAATCGTCCTCTTCTCATTCGTGCCACTTCTAGCGGTGGCATTCCCGAGCAGATTTTCAGTCTCTGCGGCTTGCTCCGCCAGGTGCGAGCTGAAGGTCACGAAGTCACCGTGCACGTGCTCGGTCAGCTCTGCAACTTCACCTATGCGGTGGCGGCTGCAGCTACCCGTATTATCATGGAGCCGACCGGCTCCTTTGTTTTCAGCCAGCCTTTCCTTGAAAAAGGTGGCACGATCAGCTCAATCGAGAGCTATCTCGATTATCAAGACACTCTCTTCGAAAAGCTTGTCAAAGTCATTTGCCAACGCAGTGGTGGCAAGGTCGATGAAGCTACCGTGCGCAGCTGGCAACCCAAGCTGATCACAGCGCAAGAAGCGCTTGAGCTTGGCTTGGTGGATGAAGTACTGCCAATGCCTCAAGCGCTGGTGAAGCCCAGCCATCTGCTTGAGCAAACGATTCGCTTCAACGGACCGTTTACCAGCGGGGAGGTCTTCGAGAAGGCAGTCTTTCTCAATAATTGGCTGGAAGACCCGAGCAATGCTGGTCGTCCACTGCGGCTCTATCTCACTTCGGTGGGCGGAACTGTGGTACAAGCGCTCAGCCTCTTCGGTATGTTCTGCGAAGCTCAAAGGCAGGGGCACCACCTCACCATTCATGTGATTGGCCAGGCCTATTCCTGCGCTATGTGGTTTCCAGTTTGCGCCTTGCATTCGGGTACTGTGCTGATTGATGGTCAGGCAACACTGATGTTTCATCAGCCTTCTCGCGAGCAAGTCAGCGGTTATCTTAATGAGATTCGCGTCAAGCTCGCTGTAGACAAAGCCCTCTTTGCTCAGACATGTGCTCTGCTTTGCACCGTCAAAGGTATCAACCAAAGATTGGTTGATCGTTGGGCCAATGGTCATGATCGTTACATCAGCGCCAATGAAGCAGCCGAACTCGGCCTGGGCATCCTGGTGTGAGAGCGGCCGGGCAAGCCATAACAGCTCTAGCCTGTGATAGAAGCGCCTCAGAACGTCCACCAAAGGGCTAGTGACGAAAGTCTCTTGCCCTTGAACACTCTCACTCCCCCTAGCTACCTATGAATCATCATTTTTCACAAGTCTCAAGGCACATCCAGAATGTTCTAGTGGCTCTTTCATTCGGCGTCATTCTTGGTGTGCCCGTTGGCAATGCCATTGCTGAGGCACGTCAGGCTCCTAGGTCACAAGAAATGCAGATCGAGAAATCGACATTTGCTACTGCGGCCGTGCTTGCCCTGCTCGTGCAGTATCGCAAGAAGCGCAAGACGAGTGGCCAAGCCGCTGATAACAGCAAGAATCAAACCACGGACAAACCTAAGGAGACGCCCAAAGATAAACCCAAGGTGCAAACCGAGGGAAACGGTTCATCTCGATCTCGTGGCTTCGGCAAAAAATAGTTCTAGTCGCACTAGAAGAAACGGAAAAGTTGGAGCTGCAAGCCCCAACTTTTCCTATTTTCTACATAACTAGTAGACCGGTCGATTTAGATTGTGTTATTGAAGCCTTCTCTAGTAGACTGGTCGTATAATGATTCAAAAAGAAAAAAGAAAGTAAAAATAGCCAGCATGTTAAAAAGCTTCGTGCCGCCGGATTAGACCAGCTGGCACGAAGCTCAAGTTTGTCAGTAAATCTGACGAATAGTGCTACTAGGCTAGATGAACTCGCCTAGTGTCACTTTTTGCCGCCGCAACCGCAACCCTTATTTTGCGGTGCAGGAGCGTCTGGCTCGGGCCTTGTTGAATCTGCCTTGGGCGCAGCACTCGCTTTAGCCTTAGCTTGCGCTTGAGCTTTGCGATTAGCAGCATAGGCGCTAGCTTTCTCGGCATAGCGCTGTCTGGCTTCTGCAGTGGTGTCAAAACTTTGACGGGCAATTGCCAACGCCGCTGTCAGTTGAGCAAACTGTTCAGCTTCCTTTGCGTCTGCTGAGTTTGCTCCCGCTCCTAAAGCTACACTGCGAGCGGCTTCAAGTTGCTGGTAGAGCTCTTCAATCTTCTTCAGGGCAAGGCCGACCCATTCAAATTGACGGGCTTCTGCAAGCACAAGCGATCTGTAGGCCTCGATGCTCCGGAAAGATTTGTCCTCGGCGATAAAGTTGAACAGTTCCGCTCGCTCATGCGCCAGACGCCAATTGCTGAAGTTTTCAAAATAGCTGTAGCTAGCCTCAAGAACGAGGTGCATCTGGTTGAAAAGCTCAGCTCCACCAAAGCCGCTTTCGCTTATTTGGGTTCTCCAGTGCGAAACCATATGAGTTAGTTCTTGCACAGTGAGATACTGTGAGCCGATGCACTCATTCAAGTTCTTGCGCGTCCAACAGATGGGGCAGCCGGTGCCAGGGTAGTCTTTGACCTTTGTGGTTTTTTCCTTTGCGGTGTTTTCTTTGTTAGTCATTATTTTTGCTCTGTATTTGCAGGTTTGGCTTGAAGTGAGGCTACGAATTCTGCCCACATTGGATTTAGCACCAGTTTGGGCACATCTGCATCGTAATGTTCTTCCGTTTGCAGGATGAGCCCCGCTGAGATTAAGAAGAAACCGTAGGTCAGATCAAGCTTTTCAATGTCGAAAGTGCCACCCCATTTTGCAATGGTATGCTTTAGCTTGTTCGACTGAACAACGCTATATACCGTGGTTGCCTTACCAAATGGGGTGGCGCTGGTAAGAATGTTTCTTCTTGCTTGCTCAATTGAAATTGGAAGCTTGACTTGCTCAGCATTGCTAAGCGCCGAGCTAACATGTTGCCAGAATAAATAGCGGTTGTAGGAGTGCCGTAGGATAAATTCCAGTGCTGCAGTTGAGAAAACAAGTTCAGCGATTTCATTGAGCCAGCACCCTTCAAAGATACCAGCAGAGCGCGTTCCTTCAGGAAAGCGCATATATGCCTTGGGCAGCAGGTCATAGAGTGCCTGCCTGGGCACGCCACGCTGCCAGCGATTCCAGAGCCGAGTTGAATAGAGATAACGCTGCTCTTGCCAATCGATCATACCCTGGGCGGCCATGGCGATCATGTCTCTTTTAGCAGCTTGCTCAGCCAAGCTCTGAAGATTGAGTTGTTCTTTTGTCATTCGATTGCTGTTTTTTTTGTTGAAGACCGAATGGTAAAACTGTTGGCAGAGTTACCATTCGGCACTGAAAAGAAGGCCTTGAAAGAAGCTAGTGACTAGCGATGCCTATGCGACTGACTTGAAGCAGAGTTGCTTGGTTGTGGCATCAACTTCAACTTTCACTTTATCGCCAGGCTTAAACTGGGAAGACAGAATCGATTCTGCCAGCTGGTCTTCTAGCAGCTGTTGGATTTTACGCCTGAGGGGACGGGCACCGTATACAGGGTCATAACCAACAGCAACGAGCAGATCGACCGCGGCTTCGGTGAGCTCGACAGTGATTTGGTGCTTGTCCTGAAGTAGCTTATTCACTTCAGTAATCATAAGGCCAGCAATTTGCTTAACCTCTGCTTTGGTAAGCTGAGAGAAAACAACTTGCTCGTCGATTCGATTGAGAAACTCAGGGCGAAAATACGCCTTAGCAGCCTCGGCAACCTTGTCTTTGATTCGACCATGCTTGGCTGCTTCGACTTCACGAGGGTCACCAAATTCGAAGCCCAAGCCACCACCGTTGCCCTTGCTGATAGCGCTGGCTCCAAGGTTGCTTGTCATCACAATGATGGTGTTGCGGAAGTCGACTGTTCGACCTTGTGAGTCAGTGAGGCGACCATCCTCGAGAAGTTGCAGCAAGAGATTGAAAATGTCTGGGTGAGCTTTTTCAACCTCGTCGAAGAGCACCAGCGAAAAGGGCCGACGACGCACAGCTTCAGTCAAAAGTCCGCCGTCGCCGAAACCGACATAGCCAGGAGGAGCGCCAATCAGCCTCGAGACCGAGTGTGACTCCATGTATTCCGACATGTCAAAGCGAATGAGAGCATCGGCATCATTGAAGTAAACAGCAGTGAGAGCTTTGACCAACTCTGTCTTGCCAACACCGGTTGGTCCAAGAAAGAGAAAGCTGCCAACTGGCCGCTTGGGGTCTCTCAAACCAGCGCGAGCTCGACGCACGGCCCGAGCCAACTTTGTTACGGCTTCGTGCTGGCCAATCACCCTTTGGTGCAGCGCATCTTCCAGGTTGATGAGACGAGTTAGGTCGTCTTGCTGCAGTTGCGTCAGGGGAACACCAGTCCAAGCGCTGACCACAAGGGCTACTTCTTCGGCACCCACTAAACCCGCTGCCTTCTCGGCGTCGCTGACTGAAGCTCGAATCGAGTCTTCCTGGCTCTTCAGTGTTGCTGCAAGCTCAAAGTCTTGTGCTGCCACCGCCTCCATTTTCGCCTGCTTTACCTGCATCAGTTCCTTGAAAGCCACGCTGACTTTCTTGGTCGAGCGCAGTCGTGAGCTGGCTTCATCCATCAAGTCGATAGCCTTGTCGGGCAGATGACGGTCGCTGATGTAGCGATTGGAAAGGGTCGCCGCTGCTACCAGCGCTTCGTCACTGATTTCACGCTGGTGGTGCGCTTCGTATTTTGGACGCAGCCCTTTAAGAATGGCAATGGTTTCGTCGAGAGATGGCGGCTTGACCAGAATCGGTTGCAGCCGACGCTCAAGAGCTTTATCTTTCTCGATGTGCTTGCGGTGTTCATCAATTGTGGTGGCACCGATACAGCGAAGCTCACCGCGAGCCAGAGCCGGTTTGAAGATGTTGGCTGCATCAGCCGCACCACCGGCCGCACCAGCACCAACCAGGGTGTGAATCTCGTCAACGAACAAGATGATATTGCCAAGTCTTTTGCACTCAGCCATCACTGTTTTCAGGCGCTCCTCAAATTCGCCTCGATACTTGGTACCGGCAATGAGGCTGCCCATGCTCAGTTCGAAGACCTGTTTGCCCAGAAGAACATCGGGCACATTTCCTGAGACGATAAGCTGAGCCAGGCCTTCGACAATTGCTGTCTTACCTACGCCAGGCTCACCGATGAGCACTGGATTGTTCTTGCGCCGCCTTGCCAGAATCTGAATCATCCTTGTGATTTCAGCTTCACGCCCAATAGCTGGGTCTAGTTTGTTTTGGGCTGCCAGGTCGGTGAGGGAGCGACCGAAGTCAGTGAGAGACTTTGGTGTTCCTGATCCAGACTCTTTGTTCGTTGAACCTGTGCCACTTGCTACCGGTTGAGGTGGCTTATTGGGCCTAATCGGCTCGTTGGGCTTGGCTGGCAAAGTCGAAGATCTGGCAGTATCTTGAACCACCCTGGGGTTAACATGACAGCGGCGAAGAAGCACACAAGCACTCGAATTTGTCTTGCTAATGACAGCAAGCAGAAGGTGTGTCGTGTTTACTGCAGGCAGGTTTGCTCTCTTGGCCAGCTCACGAGCTTGATTGAAGGCAAGCTTTACTTCGTTGTCGTATGGCAGCGAAGCTTGCGGGGACGAAGAGGGGGTGGGCTCGGTCACTGTCGATTGCCCTGAGGGCCGAGCGCGATTGAGCTGGTTCTTAACGTCATCGAGCAGCAGGTGCAACTTTGCCCCGGCGTTGGTCAGCACCTTGTGGCCTGGACCGTCGGGTGTCATGAGGATACCCAGGAGAATATATTCTGTGCCGACAAACTGCTTTTTGTGCTCGATAGCTTGAAGCTGAGCGTTCCAAACAGCAGTCGCGGCTGCATCGTCGAAATTAGCCGTGAGATTTTGGTCCATGGTAGTTTTACTTCAGAGCGGTGACTTCGATTCGGTCAGCGAGGCTGTTTCTCTTGACGCGGGTGGCCTTCCAGTTCCGCTCGGCGAGGGCGGCGATGACTTCATCGACTTGCTTTTCGCTCAGGGTGATACTGGTGCTGTCGAAGTAAACCCAGGCTGTGCCACCTTTGCGGTAGGTCGTTTGAATTTGCTTCAGACAATGTTGCAGGAAGTGAATTTGTTTTCCCAGGCGTGCCGCTGTCTGCCGTCTCTCAAGAAGTTCTTGCGGTGTGGGCACGTCGACATACTGAAGCAGCTCATTGGGCTGAAGATTGGGAGTCGCTCCGGAGTTGGACCCTGAGGCAGAACTAGAATCTGAGCTGTGATCTGGGCTGGGGTTGAAATCGGAATTGAAATGAGTCATGGTCTTGCGCGGATTTCGATGGGTTTGATAATTGGTGATTAGCAAAGTGACCAGTGGTGGGCTTGCAGTTCACTTAAAAACTGTGTTGGCACCTCCAATCAGATTAGACTTAGGCTTGGTACTAGTGCTGTGTAGCTGCTGTGGATTTGTTCCTGATAAAGAGAAATGAAAAGATAGAGTCAGACTAGACGATTGAATTAGCAGCAAGATAGCTTTTGTTTTCTAGACTGGTTTAAATGCTAATTAGTTAGGCGTGTTTTTGCTTCTCCAATTATTAATTACTAGGCGTTGAAACCCTGCCACATGGGCAATGGCAATCAATTCAAAACGAGATTTTCGAGTTCACTATAGCGCTTGCCGTCATGCTGCTAGGCTACTTGGGGCTGCCTAAAACCAGCAAAACTGGTCTCGATATGAAGGCCAAAAGCGAAGCCTAGTTTTCTTGCGCTAAGTAGCCTAGCGTAAGAAAATCAGAGCAATTAGATATGGAATCGACACAAAAATTCCGGTACTTTGAACTTATGAGTAAGGAGAATTCAAAGTGAGACTTGAACAGCACGTACCCGAAACAAAACCTGAATCTGTTCAAGAACTCAACCCAGAGAGCACTTTTTCGTTAGCTTCAATACCCGACTTAAGGGCCATTGGTCGCACTGCCGAGAAAGCAGAATTACCAGAATTTGGTAACCTCACCCTGGGTGATACTAAGGCTGATATTCAGCAATTAACTGGCAAGTACAATGCAGTCAATCCTGATACTGAAGCACAAGATCGTTTTCAAGCCAGGCTCACTGAGTTATCCAAAACAGATCACGGCAAGGAATTAATTGAAACCTTAAATGAAGCAAGTTCGAAGCCCCCGGCTGAGGCAGGCAAGATTTTAGCTGGAGCCTTAGTTAAAGAATTGGCAGAAAAATACAAAGGTGGCACCGTAAACTTTGACGAGTCTAAAAATGAATTTGGTGCTTTAGCCAGCATGGCAGTGCTCATTGGCCAAAACGATAACTCGTCTGGTGGTGCCAAAGAAATATTCGTGAACTCCTTCAATCAAGAGATTAGTAAACGCTTTGTGCGCGAAGAAGCAGCAACAAGCGGAACTGCAACTGATTCTCAGGGTAAGTCATATCAAGCCAGCCCGATGATGGTACTTTACAAAGAACCTGGTCGGCCACCAGGAATGATTGCAGCCCGAGAAAATGAAATCGTCAATGCTCTAAATTTTGAAGAGCACTAGTTCGATGTAGTTTTTAGTCGGCTAGGGTTTAACACTGAGCGACAGAAAGAAGCTTGCTATCTGTTCTTCGATTTTTTCTTCGTCTACGTTGCTGAAAGAAATTAGATATTCGTTCAGCGGCGGCGCAATCATTGAATAGCAACTCTTGGTTGCAAGCAGTTTGATGCCGCATTGAGCTGCTTTTGTTTCTATGGTTTGAGCACGCAACTTGGGGTGGAATCTTACAGTCAGATCTGTACCGCCCCTTCCCTGGAAATTGTTTATTTGCTCACCGGCGTATCGCTCAATAGCACGCAACAGAGCCCTCCGGCGTTTCGCATAAATCTCTTGCTGCGTTTCTAAATACCTCTCGTAATGTCCTTCTTTGATCATGATGGCGAGCGCTAGCTGCTCAAGATACGGAATATCTTGACGAATGGAGTTTAGAGTATGCCTGAACTGCGGAATCATGCGCTTGGGAATGATCATGAAGCTAATTCGCACAAGCGGATATAGCGCTTTCCAGAAGTTGTACTTGTAGACCACGCAGCCTGAATTGTCTTGGGCAAAAATTGCCTTTGTAGTTTCTTGTTCGTACATGAATTCGCAGCCGTAGTCATCTTCTACTATCAGCGCGCCTTCTCTGCTGGCCCAATTCAGAAGACTGCAGCGTCTAGAGTTACTCATGATCAAACCAGTTGTATCCTGGTGAGCCGGCGTAACATACACAAGGCTCGGTTTCTTGGCTAGGGCCGCGAGATTTTCCACAGAAATCCCTTGCGCATCTAGCGGCAGTGGACAGACCTTAATGCCATTCATAGCTAGATGCTTGCCAATACCAGGGAAGCAAGGATCTTCAGTCGCAACCATTCCCTCGTTGTCTAGGGCGAGGCGACAAAGAAGGTCGAGCCCTCCTTCTGTAGTGTGAAAGACGATAATTTGTTCAGGGCTGCAATCAATGCCTCGCCTGCGCAACAATAACTGCTGTAGCTGCTCTCTTAATTCCAGCTGTCCAAAAGAATCAGTTTCTTTTACGAGATTTGTTATGCTCATGGCAAGCGCAGCCTTTATCAGGCATTCTTGAAAGCGAGGCACTGGCAGCTCATGACTAGGGGCTATAGAGAAGGATGCACTCTTCGCTATAGCGGCCTTTAGGTCTTGGCACTCAACGGGTAGGTACTGAGGGAGTTCAGATTGCTTAGTGTCTGTTTTTGTGTCTGTGCTGCTTGACTTTTTTGAAGATCTTCTTTGGGCAACTCTGCTCCAAGCAGCGCTGCTTTCGCTAGGTTTTTCTCGGGGCAGTCTGAACCAAAAGGTGCTGCCTTCACCAGGCTTGCTCTTCACGCCGATTTTGCCACCATGATTCAAGACAATTGCTTTACAAATGGCAAGACCAAGGCCAGAGCCGTTTCTCTTCAGCCGGTCTTTTTTGCATACCTGCACGAATCGCTCGAAAATGTGCTCTTGCATTTCTTCGGGAATTCCTCGACCTTTGTCACTTATTCGGATTTCCAGAAAATTCTTCAGGCTGTGGCTGCTTATTTCGACTGACTGTCCGGCATTGGAAAATTTTATAGCGTTGTCGATTAGGTTAATCAGAACCTGCATCAATCGGGTGCTATCAGCAAAGCATTTTTCTTGTTTGCCAGAATAGACTAGGTTAACGCCGTTCTCTTTTGCTCGAAAAGCGGTCGCTTCTAAAACATGCTCTATGACATCGTCAAATTGCAATATTTGCGGTGAGACACTGAAGGAACCGCCTTCCAGTTTCTCGATGTCTAGAAGATCGTTGATCAAATTAGTCATACGGTCGATGCTGCGCTCTGCTCTCAGCAGCTGTTCCTTGCCAGCCTCGGTGAGTTCGCCGAACATTCCCTCAGAGAGCATGTCTATCGACATTTGTACCGATGAAAGCGGTGTGCGTAGATCGTGGCTTACCATGGCCACGAATTGCCGACTCAGTTGTTGAATCTCCAAGCTTTCAGTAACATCTATAACGGTTGTGTGATTGGCATTAGCCAAGTCTCTTACAATCAACTCAACATGCTCGCCGCTTTCGTTTTTTGTTACAGTTAAGTCGATTGGCTGTCCAGATGATAGCGCTGTCTTACTGTTAGTAACTAGAAGATCGGAAAGTCGCTTGCACTTAAGTGCAGCTTCTGTAGCAGAGAAGAGCTCATCCATCTCACTATTTACTGACACCACTCGTGGTGAACTCTTCGCTGATTGAGCGGCTTCATTAGAGAAACTTTGCATTCTACTGTTCCTGTGCTCGCAGAGATGTTTGCACGCTGCAGGGGGACAGCTAGTACATAAGGTGATTTCTAATTGTGATGCCGCAGTAAGTATTTGCGCAAGAAGCACAAGCGATCTAACGCTGATGCATTAAAGGCAATAGTTGTGACTACCAGTCTTGAACTGAGAATGTAACTGTAGGGTGAGAGAGCAGAACAACAAGGGGTAACGGGGCCGGACGGGGCGGAACCGGACTTATGGCACCAAAATTGAATTTCGTACCGTGCATCAATACTGATGGTAGCCGATGAAGTATGTAAGTCAAGTGGGAAATCTACGAAATCAATCAGAGATTCTCAGTAAGAAACGGCTTTTATCACTGCGAAATTCTTTGTTTCGTGGATATGGAAACGACACAAAGGGGCTGTCATCATTCGATAACAGTTAGATTTTGTCAATTCTGACCTAGTCCGCAGATAAATATTGAATTTTTCTTCGAGTACGTTTTGTCATCGAATGGTTTTTTGGTGCCGTGTTTTAGTGTCCCCATTCGAGAGGCTCAGGGTAGTTATGAACTATGCAGAAACCGTTAATTACTTAAATTCGCTATCTGAACAACAGAACCTTGCTGGTCAAGTAATCATGAAACGGCGAGCCGTAACTGAGATACTCAAAAGACTAGGAAATCCTCATTTAGGACGAAAGACAGTCCACATAACGGGCTCTAAAGGTAAGGGCAGTACGTCGAGCTTGATAGCGTCAATTTTGACTGCCAATGGATATTCCACTGCTCTGTTCACTAGCCCTCATCTGCATTGCCTGGCTGAGCGAATTTGCTTAAACATGAAGAAGGTCACTGACGAAGAGTTTACTGATACCCTTGCTCAAGTGTATGACGCGGTAGAAGTTGAGAACCACGGCGAGTATGGCTTAGTTAGCACCTTTGGTGCATTGACAGCTATGTATTTTCAACTCGCTCGAAAGCACAATGTTGACTGGCAAGTTGTAGAAGCCGGACTAGGCGGCGCCACTGATGGCACAAATGTATTTGACCAAGCAGATATTGTTGTAGTAACTGCTATTAGCCTTGAGCACACTGAAATTCTAGGAAAGACTACGAGAGAAATAGCCGAGAACAAGGCTGGCCTGATAAAGGCAGGTTCTACAGTCATAGTAGCGGAACAGACTGAACCCGAGATTCTTGAGATTTTCAAAAAACGCTGCAAAAATATGGGTGCAACTTTAGTTGATGTTGCTCATGAGTATAAAGTTACTAGTGTGATAGCCGAGGGTAATTTCCAAACTTTTGAAGTAGAGAATCACGGTCGCAGCCGCACCTTTACAATTTCGATGATGGGTAGGCATCAAGTGTCAAACGCTACTGCGGTGATTGCTGCGATTGATGCCATAGGCAGATTGGGAGAGCCAATTGCAGAAGAGGCTCTAAGGAGCGGCCTAAAGGCTGTGAGTGTTCCGGGGCGGCTTGAAATCGTTCCTGGTGAGACCCGTACAGTCATTGATGGTGCCCACAATGGAGAATCTATGCGCATGCTTGTTGCAGCTCTCAAGAGGCACTTTGTCTATGACAATCTGATTTGTATTGTTGGTGCGAACTCAGACAAAAATATAACTGAGATGCTATCTGCTCTTGAAGGAAGCGCCAATCAACTGATTGTCAGCAAATCTCAGTTCGTTAAGGCTATGAGTCCGCAGATTATTGAAGAGATCGCTGTGGGTAAAGGCTTTAAAGTTTCTACGACAGACTCTACTCGCGAAGCATTGCGCCAGGCGTATAAACTTTGCGACAAGAATGATCTTGTTTGTGTCACAGGTTCTCTCTATCTTGTTGCAGAGGCCAGGGAGTTTCTAGTAGGTAAAGATAACTGGTCGCTTGCCGCGGTGGGGGGTTAGTCTGTTATTTGCAACTTGAGTTGATCGACGGATATGGAATCGACCCAAATTCTTTGTAATCATGTCGCTAGTAATTATTGTAAGGAGAGAATAGGAAATAGTTGACTCACTAAATTAGTCAAAAAACGGTCGGCCAAATCGGGTAAGCACACCCTTAATTAGTGCTATCAAAAAGGATAAAATTTATGAGCAATTTCGAGCAACATGAAAGTGTTAGAAGCGCAGCGCGCAGAGAAAGTGACGCACCAAATTTAGCTGACACGTTGCATTTGCTGGATGGCGCTCATTCTAATGGTGTCTTTAAGTCGCAGGCAGAAATTCCAGTTGGAGTGAATTCGAATGATGAGCTTTTGGCGCAACTAGCAGGCACGTCGACTCCTCATGAAGGACGACGCAGAAGCCAAAGCGGACTCCCGATGACCGAAGGTGGCCAACCAGCTGTGCCGCGAACCTATGAAGAGATGGATGCCAGTATAAATGCGGCACTGAGATATTGGGCTGATCTGATCCCGCCGTCTTAAATGCTCAGTATGAGCTTATTCTCTTAGTTAAGTCGGCCCTAAGAAGTGGTATCACCAAGATCGTCTCCAAATCTCGTTGTATTAAACTAGTTGACTAGTCTACTAGCTATACGCTTTTTCAAAAAGGAAGAGGGGTGGGCATCATCTCAGCCGAAGCTGAAACGATTGCCCATCAGACCTCTAAGCCACTGTTACAGCTGTATCCCTTTGGCCCTTAGCTCTTAGCGCCCAGCAAACAACAGATGCTGCGCTGCCAACACCAGGCTGCGCACCATTTCATTGTGCAGACCGCGATGGGCCGCGAAGAACTGCTCCACCGTCATCAGGTGCTTCTTCATGCCAGCGGGCACGGGGCCTTGCTCGACCACTAGAGCGGCCATGATTACCATGTAAGTCAGTTCTTCTGGGGCGTTGCCATAACGATCCGACTGGATGGCCCGCAAGAAATGGACGACACCAAGCTTGATGCCGGTTTCTTCTTGCGACTCGCGACGAGCAGTTTCTTCAGGGCTTTCTTCTCCTTCCATAACGTGGCCGCCGGGCAAGTCTGGACCACGATTTTCTTCAGCGGCAACAATCATGCCATCTTCAGTGAATGCGACCGTTGCCACAGACGTGACGGCCTCGAAAGGCGGTACGAAATCTGGCGGCATCAGCACGAAGTTGGTGGCGCGGCCGTTGGCAGGCGGAGTGCGCCTTTTATCCGGACGTTCTTGTGCTGCGGGTGTAGCGCTGCTGGCAGAGCCAAGCTCCACAGCAGCGGTCTGAGATTTTTCGGTCATTGAGTCTCCTTTTCTTCATTCTCCTTGTTGTCCAAATCCGCTGACCACCCCGTCACAGAGGTGGCCGTAACGTCAATGGTGGCGGTCCTGGCGTCAATGCCTTGAAAGAATTGGAAGTCTTGAAAATCATTGCTGGGGCCAGTGCTTCTCGCCTGTCGCCGGGCTCTGGCAAATCGCTCTGCCTTTGAGAGAGCTACCGCCACCAGCAATAGAACGAGAAACGTGACCAAGATTAGGAAGAAGGCCAAGCCGAAGACAATGGTAAAGATCATTGTGAGCAAGAAAGTGAGCGCGGCTTGAGCCATCGCGGTGAGTTTGCGTTTGCGATGGCTGTTGCCATTGTTGTGGTTGTTGATGATGATGTTGTTGTTCATTGGGGCCTCTCCACATGAATGAGAATAGGTTGCATGATGCCGCCGTCGGAGTCGTCATCGTCGTCGTCATCGCCATCTTTCAGGCCAAGAAAAGTCTTGAATCCTTTCCAATCGACGATGGCCCAGCACATTGAGCTGAGAAGGAGCGACAGTGAGACAGCGTTGAGCAACCTTGCCAGCTCCAATGAGAGTTCGACAGTTGCGTTAGTCATAGGTCTTTAGAATAGCTAAGAGAAGAATAGTGCATCTCAAATAGTCATTCAACGCAAAATGATGAGCAGCAGCTATGCATGACCGAACCAATCCAATCCAGTCCAGATTGCAGCACGCTTGGGCGCAGAGATCTTGAGCCAGAGTGGCAGTTGGTTTGCTTGCTGTTGCTTAAAGTCGCTTTTTGAGTTAAATGAAATAGTTGAGATAACTTAGAGATAGCAGAAGCTGAATTCAGAAAACAAGTAAATTCTTCATTTGCAGATGCTTTGATGAAGTCTCGCAGTGTTTGCGCTAGCACTGCACTTAAACTTGGCTGTGGTGAAAAGTAGCCTAGCTAGCAGACATGGAAGCGTCACAATTTTGGCGCTATCTTAACAACAACAAGAACACCCCCCTGTTGAAATAAATTTGATTTTGAAGAAGACATCTTTGTCTTCTCAGCTTTCTTTGGAAATTACTAAATGCCACAGGATAGATCTCAATTCAAACATGCACAGGATCCGCCGCTTGAGAGTGGTGCGGAGAGTGCGCCTGAATCTAAATCTATAGCTTCAGCTGGCCAGGCTGCATCGCAGAAACTTGGTCAGGAGGCATTTGCTAAGTCAGAAGCTGAGCCATTGCAGCAAGCAAAAGTTGAACCACTGCAGCAAGCAAAATTGTTTGGCGAAGGCATTGTTTCAGGATTAGCCCTCAACTCAATTAACGGTGCTACTCAATTTAGTAACGAATCTTTCGGAACGAATTTCAAAGCCATTCACTTGGGCGCTCAAAGTGAAATTGATTCTTCCATCGCTGGCAATGTCGGTAAGATGATCGGCACAACTGCTATATTTATTGGCCTCGCCCTAGCGACGAAAAAGGTTACATCTCTCAGCCCTAAAATGCTCGGTTCGGCAGCGCTTTCTGAGTCTGTTGCTTTTGGCACAGCTGGAGCAATTCAGGGCGGGCTTTTGACGCCAACGCAAAAAGACCTTAGCGGCTCTTCTTTCTTTCTTGCTCGCGGTGGTGAAGCACTTTTGGGCAGCGGCTCTGCCGTACTTGGTGCACAAGGCGCACGGGTGGCAAAACTGTTTCAAGCTTCAGCACCATCACTTGGTGTGACTGGCTCACGCCTGCTTTCGGTAGGTGCCGAAGGCGTATTCAACGGAGGCCTGGGTGCCGGCACTGCCCATGCTTATTCTTACATGCAGACTGGTAAATGGGCTTCTAACCAAGAAGTAGCAACGTCTGCCATTCTCTCGGCTGGTATCGGTCTTGGTGCTTCAGCTCTAAGTTTTCACAAAGGTGCTGGCGCTGTGGACAGCGCGTCAGAACGTGCATTAAAACGTACCGCAGAGATTACTTTAAAAAGTACCGCAGAAAGTGCCTTAGGAAGTACCTCAGGAATTACCTCCGAAACTATCTTAGGAGGCGCAATAGCAGGTCTAAAGAGACACGACCAGATTCCGGCGCGTTCCTTGGCAATACGAGAAATCCCGCTCAATTTGCGCCATCAAGCACGTCCGCAGTGGCCGGTAGAGCTGGAGCGTGCTCGTAACAATTCGGATAAAATGCACTTCTTGTCGCCGGACCCACCAGGCGAATCTTCTTCCTTTACCACTAAATCTAAACTTTCGGACGTGGACGCTCCTAGAAAGGACGCAGTAGAGCCTTCACCGGCAGCGCCACCAAGAATCTCTATTACAGCAGCAGACTTTAAAAAGATGCTCTTAGAAAAAGACTTAAAAGACATCCCAAGAAACATTGATGTTATAGGAAACCTTAACCTGAGAGAGGCTGACATAACATCATTGCCGGAAGGTCTCCATGTCAGCGGCGACCTTGACCTTATGTTATCTCGCATAGAATCATTGCCAGAAGGTCTCTACGTCGGCGGCGACATTGACCTTAGAGCAACGGGCATAAAATCCTTGCCGGAAGGTTTCCATGTCGGTGGCAGCCTCAATCTTTCTGTAACTCGCATGACCTCATTGCCGAAAGGTCTCCATGTCGGCGACTCCCTTTGCCTACATGGTTCTGCCATAACATCGTTGCCTGAAGGTCTCCATGTCGGCAACTCCCTCGATATTAGTGGTACTCGCATAACATCGTTGCCGGATGGTCTGCACCTCGGCGGCTCCCTTATGCTTAGAGGAAGTAGTGTAAAATCATTACCAGAAGGTCTCCATGTCGGCGGTGACCTTGACCTTTTCTTGTCTCGCATGACCTCATTGCCTGAGGGTCTCTACGTCGGCGGCGACCTTGATCTTAAAGGATCTAGCATAACCTCATTGCCGGAAGGTCTCTATGTCGGCGAAAGAATCTTGCTAGACACCAATGCTTTATCACCTGTAAGGGCAATGTCAAAAGTCCACTCGAATCTTTCAGAACAGCAAAAAACTAGCATACTTAAAGCAATCAAAGATTCGATGGGCGTGGATAGTATCGAGGAATTGACGCAGGAAGAGTTTCAGTCGGTAACAGGTCTGATTCGCTCACTCAAAACCAAGACCTTCCAAAAAATGGTTGAACGACTTGAAGCTGGTAATCCCGATAACAGTTCATGGTCGACCCATGGAGCTTTAGGGCTCGTCAATACCTTCGGCAATGATTCTCCGCAATGGCTCGACCTTCAAACTAAAGCGGGTAGAAGTCTCCATGACGCTTCTTTTTGGCTCCCGATAAAATCACCCAAAGAGCTTCAAGGTCTCGACACCTGGCTGCGCAGAAATTACAAATACTCCCAGGCCGGTGAGGATACTCTGCGCCCAATTGAAGATCTTAGTGTGGTGGCACAGAACTGGGCAGAGCTAAATTCTGCTCAAAGAGAACTTAGCTATAAAGATCTTTTGTCTCTTGTCAAATCTGGAAAATATGTCAACCAGGCAGATGAACTTTTCGCTTCCGAATCTGCCAAATGGGGCATTGCTCCAAGCGATTACAAAGCTATTGAGAATCGCTATCTCGCCAGCCTCTCTACAAAAGTGCCGTTCCCAACTGAACAGCGATGGAATGAGGGAGAATTTATTGGTAGATTCCTTCCCAGAAAAGACCCTCGCGGCTTGTATCTTGGTCAACACACCGATTGTTGCCAGCATCCCAAAGGTGCGGGAGCGACATCCGCATGGTACGGGCAAGAGTCCCCCAATTCTGGTTTCTTCGTGGTTGAAGACAAAAATGGTCAAGTTGTAGCACAGTCTTTGGCTTGGCTGTCGGATGATGGCGCTGTGGTGTTCGACAACATCGAGGCTAAGGCTCTCGGCGACAGAGAAGCCAAAGTTGCCGCTATCTACCAGAAAGTCGGAGACTCGCTAGCGCAGTCTCATTACAAAGTCACGATTGGTAGTGGCGAGTCAGATGTCGATCTTTCTCGTTGGAAAGCTACCGATGCCGTCCCATTGCCTCGCGACTCCACTGCCTATACCGACGCAAAGTCTCAAGTCCTACTTTCGGCAAATGCCAATATAAAACCAGCACCAATCAGCAAGCTTAACAACTGGGTGCAGGGCTTATGGCCATCTGACAAAGCTCAGATTGAGAAAATTGCCAAAGCCGTCTATCCCGAAGGACGCCCACTTCCTTCCGAAGGCGACTTTGGCCTTGTTCTTAAAGACAAGAACGAAGGCACGATTGGATACGCCAAAATAGACAGGGAGAATAATGAAATCAAGGATATTGCAGTATTACCTGAGCATAGAAACCAATCCAGACTGCTCATTAATGCTCTCTTTGATCACATTAGAAGAGTCGGCGGTGATTGGACTGCAGACCTGAGAGAAAGCAGCAGCTACAAAGTACTCAAAGCATATGAAAAATGGGGGCGAGTAGAAATTCTTGAGGACAATGTCTCTGGCAGTATGGGTTCGGATCAGGTGCACTCTGTGAAATTGAGACTCCCTGAAAGATCAAAGTAGCTATTGAAATAGCCAATGACCGTTTCGAAAAATGGAGTTTCATCCGAACAGCGGCAAATAATTGAATTGAGAATTTTCCAGTCATAACTTAGTCACGGATAGTCGATACACTATCCGCAAGACCTAGAAATTCCCCTGTTGATTTAAACTTGATTTTAAAGACGGCTTTGTCTTCTAACCTTTCTTTAGAGATTCCGACATGCTACTCGATGGCTCCGAATTGAACCATGCAGAGAATTTGCCCCCTGAGAGTGGTGCTGAAAATACGCCTGAATCTGAATCAAAAGCTTCAGCTGGCCATACTGCTTCGCAGAAACTTGGTCAGGAGGCATTTGTTTTATCAAAATTTGAACCATTACAGCAAGCAACGCTTTTGCAAGAAGGGATTTTCTCTGGATTAGCTCTTAATCCGATTAATGGTCTTACCCAGTTAGCAAATAAATCGATTGGCACTGATTTTAAAGCCATTCATCTTGACGCTCAAAATGAAATTGATTCTTCCTTTTATGGCAATGTTGGCAAAATGATCGGCACTAGTGCTGCATTTTTTGCCCTGGCCTTGGCGACCAAGAAGTTTACACCGCTCAGCTCTAAAATGCTTGGCTCGGCAGTGCTCTCTGAGGCTGTTGCCTATGGCACTGCCGGAGCTCTTCATGGAGGGCTTCTAACACCAACGCAGAAAGACCTAAGCGGCTCTTCTTTCTTTCTTGCTCGCGGTGGCGAAGCACTTTTGGGCAGTGGCTCTGCCGTACTTGGTGCACAAGGTTCACGGGTGGCAAAACTGTTTCAAGAGTCGGCACCATCGCTCGGAGTGGCTGGCTCACGCCTTCTGTCGTTGGGTTCTGAAGCGGCATTCAACGGTGCTCTGGGTGCCGGCACTGCCAATGCTTACTCTTACATGCACACCGGCGAGTTTGCTTCTAGCGAAGAATTGGCAACATCTGTCATACTTTCTGCTGGTATCGGGCTTGGTGCGTCAACTCTAAGTTTTCTCAAAGGTGCTACTGTTGCCCAAATCAAGGAGCGCGCCCAGGGGCGAAGACCTTGAAATTAAGAGCCATAGTTAAAAACAATGGCTTGATTGAGTAGCCTAGTTTTCACTGTGCAAAGCGACATTTACAAATTATGAACCTGCGAGTGAAGAGGTTTGCCAATCGTCCTTCAATTTTGGGCGACGGAAAGACGGCAGCAAGGCAAGAAGAAAGACATTCAGCACAAGACATGGAAGCGTCACAAAAGTGGCGCTATCTTAACAACAACAAGAACACCCCCCTGTTGATCTTAATTTGCTTTTGAAGAAGACGTCTTTGTCTTCTAACTTTCTTTGGAGATTCCGAAATGCCACTGGATAGATCTCAATTCAAACATGGCCAGAACGTCCCACCTGAAAATGGTGCTGAAGATAAACCTGAGTTTAAGTCCGTGTCTTCAGCCAGTCATACTGCCTCGCAGAAACTTGGTCAGGAGGCATTTGCTAAGTCAAAAGTTGAACCGTTACAGCAAGCAAAACTTTTAGGCGAAGGCATTGTCTCTGGATTAGCTCTCAACCCAATTAACGGTCTCACTCAACTTAGTAATAAATCTCTGGGTACGAACTTTAAAGCCATTCACTTGGGTACTCAAAGTGAAATAGATTCTTCCATCTCTGGCAACGTCGGTAAAATGATCGGCACAACTGCTATATTTATTGGCCTCGCCCTAGCGACGAAGAAGCTTACACCTCTCGGCTCTAAAATGCTCGGCTCGGCAGCGCTCTCTGAGTCTGTTGCTTTTGGTACAGCTGGAGCAATTCAGGGAGGGCTTCTGACACCAACGCAAAAAGACCTTAGCGGCTCTTCTTTCTTTCTTGCTCGCGGTGGTGAAGCACTTTTGGGCAGCGGCTCTGCCGTACTTGGTGCACAAGGCGCACGGGTGGCAAAACTATTTCAAGCTTCAGCACCATCACTTGGCGTGACCGGTTCACGCCTACTGTCTGTGGGTGCCGGAGGCGTATTCGACGGCGGCCTGGGTGCCGGCACTGCTCATGCTTATTCTTACATGCAGACTGGCAAATGGGCTTCTAATGAAGAAGTAGCAAGGTCTGCCATGCTCTCAGCTGGTATCGGTCTTGGTGCCTCAGCTCTGAGTTTTGTCAAAGGAGATGGCGCTGCCCAAATCAACGAGCACGCCCAAGGGCTTAAGCCTCGGCGATCTAACCTAGACAGCTATCGCTATGACAATGTGCCAGGTGGCAGGCACAACTTTTCGCCAGTACCACGGGCAAGACAAAGTTGGCCATCCCTAGCAGATTCGGACGAACTGATTGGAAGATTTCAAGCCATGCTTTACAGTGAAGAGTTACCAACCTCGGCAACTTCAGACCCAGCTACTTGGAAATTCATTCCAGAAAAAGCGACGTACCTAGATGCCTCTAAACTCGAATTGTCAGGCTCTGCTGAAGTGCGCAAAAGCTCCACTGAGCTAGGAGATAAGATTGTTCAGATTAAGCGATACATCAACTCCGAAGGAGAACCAGCACGCGAGTATCTTGCTCGAGTCGTAAAGAACAGCGATATCACAATCATTGGCGAACAACACACACCTAACGGTTCTAACCCTCATCGGGGGCTTGGAGCAGAAGTTTTGAGTGAATTGCCGCCAGGCTCGATATTGGCCATCGAGTTGCCATCTTCGCTTAAGCCGCTCTTTGAGAAATTCAATAACAATCGAGGAAGCGATCTCTCTTTGCCTTCTAAATTCGCAGATATGCTGAGCACGCAACCAAAACGTTCTCTTTTGCGAAAATTCTTTAGGGATAATCCCGATTTGGTGAACATGTGGAAGTCTGCGCGGGACAAAGGCGTTCGGGTGGTTCCCATCGACGCAGAGCTTGCTCCTGGTGCTCACGCTTTTAGAGAGTCAAGGGAAGCGACAATTGCAGCGAATCTGCTTGCCTTATCGGATAGTGCAGCCGGTAAGCCGGTTGTTGCTTGGTTTGGCATTGCTCACGCCGCAAAAGCCTCAGAGGGAGAGGTACCACTTCTTGCTAAACGTATAGCTGAATCGCCAGGATTTGCGAGTGGTAAGCGAAAATTGAACACAGTACTTTCGCAGCTGTCAGGCGAGCGCGAGGAGCTGTTCCCTCTTTCCGTATTGTCTAAGGATGTCCGAGAGGCTGTCGGTATGCCGACAGTCAAACACGGAAAAGAAACACTTATTGGCGAAGTTCCACTATTGGATAAAGCTACCGCTGCGAAGGAATTAACTGACATCAAGGTTTCAGAATATGATCACCTCATTCTTTATCCTCCGACGCATCCTTAAGTTTTGGCCAGTAGTAGTGCGCGCACTCTTCAAAAAATCATGGAGCAAGAGCCGCTGGTATAGTCACACCCAAAAGCAGTCCGTGCAGGTTCTTGTACCTCAATTAGACTTGCGCCAGGCGCAAGAAGTTTGGTTGCATAACAAAACAGCAGCGCGACAGCTTATCGACCTTGGCTTCAACAATGTAAAAGTGAGTTTCGTTCATTGCAACGACGCTTGAGCCTATCTAGCTGTACCAACCAGCGAACAGACTAGAGACACAAGCGACAGCGAGACCCCTTGGTCTCATTTTTTGCCAGTTGTTAATCGATCGGTCTACTATTCAGCATCCAAAAAGGTTGGCCAGAGACCCTCATCAGACTAATCGTCCTGTTCTTCGCATGAGCTGCAAACCAGCAATCGTGCAGGTATCGACAGGTATCGGCACGCAGACATGGAAGCGTCACAACTAGCTCTCTATACTGCAAGACCAAGGCTAATAAATGCCTTTATTTTCTCGAGAGAAATACAGAAGATTACGCCCGTTGGCGGATATTGCAAGAGTAATCTAAACCGAGTAGGAGAGCTAAGAGAATGAATAGATTCGAGCAAGCGGCAGCAGTGGAATCAATTATGGATGAGGGTCAAGGGCCACCAGAAAGTCATGCATTTGTTGAGGCAAGATTATCCTCTCCACCGGGTGCCAAAACAGGAGATATGAATTCTTCTTCTATGCCGAGTGGATTTTCCCCGGCACCGGAACTGATGGCAGACCTTCAAGGCACCGGAGTAATTAAATTGCCTCGAGGTCCAGTTGATGAAGGTGCCACATTCCACGAACGCGTAGCCAAGCCAGGAAATGGCGGTGGCAGTTCCGGTACTTATGATGACACCGATGCCAATGCATATCGCAGTCTTGAAGCTAGTGCCGATATACCTAAGCCTCCGGTGCGAACTCCATCACCGGCTGAAATGCAAAGAGAGCTAGAGAGAGGGCAACGGAAACCGGGAGAGAGCTTTAGGGAATGGACAGAGCGTCTTGCTGGAAGAGCTTGATTTTCAAATGACCCGAGCTATCGAAACACTAAAGGAAAAGAGTTGTGCCTCAAGATAGGCCAAAAGCTATTGAACAGACACCCGTTGCTGCTGCGGGCAGATCTAACTTGGATTTGCCCGCAAATAGCACAAGCTGCAAGGGAGATTCCGCCTGTGAAAAACTTCTGGCAGATTCTTCTGGAAGTATCTTTAAGATTCAGGCCGACAACACTACAGCAGTAGGTTGGGTCGGCCCAGACGGACGATTGATTACTAATTACCACGCCATCATGGGCAAGCGTGAAATCACTGCTGAAGACAACCGTGGCAAAGTCTATCGTCTTGGCAAAGACATTGCCATTGACGACGTGAAAGACTTGGCCGCTCTCAGCTTTGTCGATGGTACCCCGAAGAGTGCTCCGCCCTTAGAGATCACAACCAGCGAACCGCAGGCGGGCGATCAGGTTAGATTATTGAGTCCTCGTTACGGCTGGGCTGGTCATAAGTTGGGCGAGAAGCCTGATGAATGGTCAGATCCGAGTGTTGAGATGTCGACAGCGACTTTTGTCAGAAAGCAAACAATGGTTGATAGCTATGATACTGGTTCAAATCGTAAGCTGATCGATGAAAAGAAAGCACAGTCACTTATAGACAGAGACCCTCTGATGCGCGACCAATACGCTTTCTTAGGTCAAACCATGTTCGATTTTAAGATTGCTGGCAAGCCTGGCTATTCGGGTACTCCGCTCTTTGACAAAACTGGCAAGGTCGTCTCTATGACCAGCAACAAGGTTTTTCAAGACAATCACCAATGGAGTATTCCAGCATCCGGTGTTAGTGATCTTCTGTATGAATCGCTAAGTCGCCCCAAATTTAAAGTGACATCTGGCTACGAGACTGGAGTATCTAATTCTATCAGTCGATTGCGCGGCCACGATAAGCTGGGAGCTATTTCCGACACTCTTCTGAATGTGGGAGGACTGTGTTCAATAGCGAGAGTTGCTCTGGCCGGCACTAACAGTTCGCTTCTTAGAGCTGGTGCACTATATGTAGCGGGAAAAACCTTCCAGGATGGCAAAGCTTTATATGCAAGCACCAACAAGCGCGACGTTTTAGCTAATGGTCTTGCCGTTGCCGGTGATGCTACGCTTGCAGCCAGCTTAGCTGCGCGCTATATACCAGCAGCGAAGAATCTTAGCCCGGCTTTACTTGGAATTGGTGTCTCGTTGAAAGCTGGAGCTGAGTTTGTACCCAACCATTACACCATTCAACACATAAAGCGCACCAACTTAGATCCTCGTCCCCCTTTTCTTGATTCTCTAAAAACTCCGCCAAAACGACTTGGCTAAGACATAGAATCGTCACTAAAGAAGCGCTATCTTCAATGAATCCGGAACTAATCCAAGTCTACTAGGAACGGATTGCAGTAATTTTCGAAACTTCAGAAGGGGAAAGAATTATGCGTTTTGAGACAACCGAATTACCTGCAGTAGAGGCCTCTCAGAGCTCAACGCATGACGCTTTTGCTAGTGAGTTATTCAATTCTACGGGAGACTCCCCGTCTATCGCCATGTGCCCTGCAGAGGCTAGCCAAAACAAAACTCCGCCAATTACTGATCAAATGAGAAGTAGCCCGAATGGCTTTGATATCTGTCCGTGGATTCCAAATGGGCAGTTGATTAGGCTTTTAGAGCAGGAGAAGGGTTTGCCGGGGGGCTAGACTAGCGGCCTCGATAGCTATTCAACATGAGCAGGCAAAGAAGCACGAGCGATTTAATCTGTTGACAGTTGGCTCAGTGCTTCATGCCCCGGCGATTAAGCAATCAAGCAGGCTAGTAGCATCGATCAAACGAGAATAGACAACCAAGCGCTCACCCAAGACGATGCGGTTCGATGTCGAGACTCTGTTGGCTAGATTTTGAGCTGCTTCTGATAAGTGCAAAGGTAAGCGCTCATGGTATCATCCGCGTCCTCTCTATCGGAGGGAGTCGGGAAGTTGCGTCAACATTTTCGTCGTAACTTACCTTCTAATTTTTTGAATTGCCAGACAGACATGGATTCGTCACTAAAGAATGGATATATTGCTGACATAAGAAATCCCCTGATGTCGCACAGTGAACTCCAAGAAGCTTTTCCTCCGGAGTTCTGGTTGCGTCGTGGTCTATTTGTTGTCAGAAATCCTCATTCAAGTATGCACTGATGTCAAAACCCAATGATGTAATTGCTAAACAAATAGACAGCACTGCTCTTGGCGCGCCTTCATATGCCCTGATTGAAGCTACAGCAAAGCAGTTGCGTGAAGACCTGCGGGTCGATAAATGGTTAATTGATCTTAGAAGTGGTGATGCTGAAAAAGTAAAACAAACTCTTAGTGCTCTGCCGCGTGATCAAGAGACAATGGCTCGCCTGCAGCGCGCTTACGCAGCAGATAAGAAAAATCCTCATGCAAACTTAGCTAAAGATATTGAAGTGCATCTGTCAAAAGCTGACGCTGAGAACCTTAAAGTTACTATTGAAAATCCAGAAAGTAAATTCGCTAGGTTAGAAACTGCAGCAAGTCGAATTAAAGATGCTCATCCTAACAGCAGCGAGATTGCCGCGGCCACACGCGACCTGCGCCAGCAACTATCAATTTTGAATAGCGTAGAAATTGATGCAGCCAACCAAGAATCTCTTACTAAAAACGGCAAGTCGTTAGCTCAGACATTTCTTGCCATTCCTAGTCTGCACCAGGCCGACAAAATCGCTATTCACATACTTCTCAAAGGCAGCGACGAAAGAGCTAAGATGCCTCAGCTTAATGCTCAAATGGCTGTTGAGGCAGTCAAAGCGAAAGATCTCGATATGCTTAGAGAGGGCCTGGGTAATAGTCCAGAGGCTCGTCAGATCTTCAGTGAGCGAGGCCAACTCAAACTTCTTGCAGCAGCTTTCTCTGATAAAGATCTAAAAATTGCTCAAGATATTGCCGTCCATGGCGAGACCCAAATCAGTACTCTAGTAGAGTTGAATAAAGGGCTTTTTGGCTGCGATAAAGATGGTGTCAGTCAAGCAATTAGAACTCTGAGCAGCGAGCAGAGCAAAGGCCTAATTCGTGGTCATGAACTAACAAATCTCAAGACCTCACCTGCCAATGCTACCAAAGCAGACATTGAAGCAATAGAGGCCTATCGAGCATTCAAACAGGCAATTGATGCAAACTTTAGCAAGGCTGACGCTGAAGAATTGAAAGCTTTAGCGATTAAGACCTTTGAAGCAGCCAAAATAGCCGGAGGCGCAACGCGCTCACGTGAGAGAACCAATATCAATGAGCAAATCGGTCTACTAAGAGCAGCTATTGTCAGCGATAAATCATTGACCAGAGTCCAAATAGACGATATCAAAGAAACTCTTGGTCAGGTAAAGGCGCAAGATCGCGGCACTCTACACGACCTTTATGCAGAGCGCTATGGCGACAACCTCACTGATATTCTGGCCAAGATTCCCAAAGAAGAGCAAGCATCAGTGGCTGGCTTACTGCAAAGCAGTCAGCAAAGCCGTGCCGAACAAATTGAACAACTTGGACAACAGCGCAAACAAAGCGAATCTGGCTTGCTTGGCAGTGTTGATTTTGCCGATCGCTACACGGCCATTCAAAACAACGATACTTTTCGCAAAGCAAGTGAAACAGCTAGCTCGAAATTTCAAAACGTAGCAGCAGAAAAGGAACAGCGACTCTTCAATAATGCTTCGGAATCTTACAGTCAATGGCAAAATGAGAAGGCCGACAAAGCTAATCTCATTACAGACGGTGCCATTATCGGCGGCTCTCTACTACTCAGCGGTGGTCTCAGTGCACCAGTGATTTTTGGAGCAGCAGCGGTCGGTGGCAGCATCAAAGTAGTGGGCAGCAAGACCCTAATTGGTGACAGCTACGGCAGCACAGAACAATTGGCTATCGACTTTTCTAGAGGCTCACTCAATACCGTATTTAACACCATTGGTCCAGCCCAAGCAGCTCGATTTCTAAAATTAGGCGGCAATGTTTCTCATGAAGCGGGCCAAGTGGTTATCGCCAAATCTGCCGAAGAGTTAGGTAAGCAAGCTGTCTTCAAGAGAGTAGCAACTGAACAGAGCCTTATACTTGGTTCTGCCTATGTCGGTGGTGCCGGAAGCGGTACTGTTGAAAGCTTGGCCCGCTGGGATGGAGCTAAAAGCAATGAAGACAATATCAAGCGAACTTTTAGAGTGGCCAATGAAACCGGTATAGCCTCTGGCATCGGTGCCTTAGCATTGGGCGGTTTGATTCACACGGGCTCGCGCTTTTTCAAAAGTTCGGAAAACTCGCTAGGTTATTACACTGGCAAAACCCCGGCCGGAACTAGGGTAGATGTAGGCGTTAGACCAGAGCCAGGTGGTAAACCAGAAGTAGTCTCAGCTGCAGCTCCACAGGCTGCGAATAGTCACGTTATTGATAGACCATCAGTTAATGAGACAATCGCCGTGAGAGGACCTGGGACCGACAGTGTTCCGGAGTTGGGAAGAGGCAATCCAGCGAGAGAATGGCCTGAGAAGACTATTACAAGAACGAAAGCAGCCGACGGCAAAGTAACCTACTTTGATAGTGCCAATGACAGAACTATAACTTTCAATCAACGTGGAAGGCTGATACATGCTAAAGAAGGAGAATTCGAACGCTCCTTCTCTTACAGTCTAGATGGCAGACTCAAATCAATTGCGCAAGAAAACGTTGTAATTTCGAGAGAGGGAAAGAATAGCTGGATACTCCGACAAACAAATAGCGATGGAACAATAGCTAGCGAACGACAACTAGACGGAAATTTTACTGTCAATAAGAGCGGTTCATTTACATTCACTGGACTTGATGGTCAGCCAGTTACAACAAAGATAGATAGTACTTACTTCCAGACCAGGCTAGGACGAAACGAATATTTAACAGCCAACTTAGAGCACCAAATGAAGCAACTCTCTAGGTTTGCAAAAGATTCATTCCCCGAAGCGGCTCGTCTCACAAGATTTAACCAGTTCCTCAACGAGTTCGAGCAGTCACGTTTGATTCGCAGCATATCAGATGAACAGAAGGCCCTGTTCACGCTTCACTTAAATAGACTACTCAAACCAAGTCGAACTGCAGTTCTCTCCCAGGCTGAACGCGCAGACCTGGCCGAACAGATAGTGTGGCATGCTGCCCACCCTAATACGGTCGATCAAGGCGCACATCAAACTTGCAACGTTACGACTCTAGAAGTTCGAAACTATTCACGGGATCCAGAAAGAAATGCTCAACTAATTGCTGATATAGCCACTAAAGGCAAATTCGTTACAGCTGGTGGTACTAGAATCGATATGACCAAACTAGATTTTGGTTTAAGACCTGACAATGAAGCTCTGCGTGCTCTGAAGCTACAGAACGGTGGCAAAAGTGAAGCCCTAAAAGAAGACGGCGCTCGAGATTGGTCTAGCCAGATTATTCAAACAGCTATGGTCAACGCCCATTGGCAGGGCGAGTCGCATTTCATTCTAAATGGTCAAAAGAAGCTTTTTTATGAGGTCACTTATGATCGGCAAGGAAAAATTATAGTCAATACTAATAGCTCGGCAGAAGAGGTACTACTGTTCGACAAAGAAGGAAATTCCTTCAAAAGTCGAAACGTTCCAAGGCAAGTATTTGATGCGAGAGGCCAAGCCATTGAAAATTTTGATAGAAGTAAAGTCGTACAGAATCTATCCGGAAATTCTCAGCTCATTGACGACCAGTCGCAAGTGGTAAAGCTATACGACAGTCTTGGCAATCGCTTAAGTCAAGTCAGTCCCGGCACAAATGGTTATGATGCCGAGGGTAACTTGATATTTAGAGCAACCAAGCCAGGAAATAGCGAAATCAAATACGATCTAGTTACCTCTCAAGCATTTCAAACGGAAGGCGTTTTCTACAATACTGGTGGTCAATGGGTAACATTGATTGGCCATGACGGCAGTCGATTGAACGGTCCAGGTATAGCAGATGCAAGGCTTGCCTCGACAAATAGATTAACTAACGGTCTCGATGAAAGTGGTTATGTCATTAGAGGCAGTAACAGTGCTGCTGAATGGCAAGACATAAGAGAAGTAAGCAATGCAAATGAACTCGGAGATGCCCTCCTAGAGCTTGAAGAAGCGGGAAATTTGCCGGCGATTTTGAATGTACATACTTCCAACCAACCATTCGCAAAAATTACAGGCAACGATTCTGCAGGTGGTCAGGATGGTGGCAGTCACGTCATTAACATTCACAAATTCAATCCCAAAACACGTATGGTGCAATTCACAAATCAGTGGGGCCCAGAACATGACTATCTGGGTGAAGGTTTCTCGATCGATGAACTTTTCGAAACTACGAAAAACCCTGGACAATAGCGGTCGGCAAGGTATAAAGCGGTATTAGTCACCATGAAATTCGAACTCAAAAATGAATGTCAGATTGATTCAATGCAACTCCCAGAAAACTGGGGGGAAACTAAGTCAGCAAAAACTTCAGCAAATGACCAGCTACGAGAATTTGTAAGCGGCGCCAATGAAGATGTGAAGCTTTGCTTCTACTATAGAGGAAAAACTATTGCAGCAGGTGCAGCCAGAGACTTTCATGGCGTTTTGCAAGAGCCAGATCACATACTTACTGAAGAAGAAATTGAATCCCTTTCGATCGTGCTTAGAAATGCAGCTTACGCCGAGAGTTTTTCTACAAGCTCTATTAAGACTCAAACTATTAAAGGCAAAAGAGTTTTGATAGTTGAAGGAATCTGGCGAGTAAACCAAATCTTCGATCTAAGCATTTTCATCGACAGCGACAATACTGGCTCGGCGGTTCAAGAAATTCATTTCTTCGCGCCAGCGCTAAACCATGCCAATTATTTGAAAGAGGCGCATGAAGCAATTGAATCAATTACATGGAAGAGTGACAACTGAGGCTAATGGAATGAGCGATAGAACAGGAACTAGACAAGATGCATCGGTAGGCAAATTGAATTCGCTCACCGATGGTGGTTCTGAAAATAGCAGTCACGACAACGCACTGCGGCGCGAGCTGCACTCAATATCTTCTATCGGAACCAATCAAAACGACGTCGCTGTCAAGAGAAAGACACAAGCACTGGACGCGGCACCGTCTTTGCCGCGGTTGTCGATAGAGGGCAGAGAAGCAAAAGTAGCTCCAGAATCGTCTGCGGAGGTACTGGAGCAAACCAGTAAACTGCTCAAAAACTATTTGCTCAGTGACGATATTTTGTCTAGGCAATATAGCATTCGATGGCAAGATCGCTTCCTCTTTAACGGAGCCGATGAAACGAACACCATCAATGTAAATGCTAGCGCTAAAGACAGTCAGAGCAAAAATGTTAGAGCAACTAGGCCTTCTACAACAGACATAACCGGACAAGAGCCACTAGTGGTTCCGTCACCGGAAGAGCTTAGAATGGTGGTCGGCTCAGAGAAGGAAGACGAATACCGCCGCGCCTTTCAGCTGCTTGCAAGCTTCCAGAAAAGTGTCAACCAAAATATAGCTAGCCCTTGTATACAAAGATTTGCAGACCAGCTCGACCAAGTTGAGCGCGACATGCCAAAGGAAAGATTCAACGCTCTGGAGGAAGAGCGCAAAAAGTATGGTTTAGAGCTTGATGTCTTCAATAAATTGGTGCAAGAGTATATAGCCCGCGAGGAAGCACCTCTCAGCAATTTGCTATATATTTTGCCACCGGAGCTACCAGTTAGGGGTAAGGAGATGCAGGAATTTGACCGCACAGTAAAAAGTGTTGCTGGTGGTGTTGCCACTGAAATGAAAGAAGATGTTGCAGCCGGGGTAGCTAACTTAACCAAAAAGGACGGTGCGCTAATTTCTGCGGAACAGTTAGTGCAGGATTATTATGAGCGCCTAGAGATGCTTGTGACAGGTTCTGATCAGCCGGAGAATTGGGTGTAGTGAACAATGAAGGTAAAGCACCGCGAGACCTAAACTGTTTTTCGACCGCTCTAAAAGATGCCGTTGCTTGCCTTAAGATCTTTCACCCAGCTTTGATAGAGCTTATCAGTGACCGGCTCGCTAGAAGTGATACCAAATAATGCTTCGTTTAATGCCAATTTAGGATTGAAAGAGACAGAACTTCTTTCAGAATAGTAATTGCTCAATTCAATAGCACTATTATCTAAGTAATTCGAAACAGCGGCTGCGGAAAAGCGCTGTACAGAAAGAGCTGCTCTATTGGCATAGTCTTCATAGCTAGTTTCTTCGTAGTTAGTTGAGTTTGACATTTCATTACTCCATAAGTTGAGACGCTTTTGGGGAAAAGCGTCGCCGCCTCTTGCAGGTCGGCTGTCTCATTGGGGGGGATGTAGACATTAATGTAAGCGATGAAATGTGACAGATCTATATCTGTTGGGTGTCACCGTGATGCAGTTGCTGCTAGATATAGTGACTGTCGCGCCAGGCTATCTCAAGTGAATGAGAGCACCGCTGGACAGCCTGCAACGACGACGGCTCATGGGTTAGGCTTCGCCATGGCTCTGACGGTCTCTAGAGCTTTCTGAAACTGTTTGTCGGCAGAGGAGAGCGGTACGTATCTCGGATCTTGCTTTACTTCAATGTCGGGTAAAATACCGAACCTATTTTTATTAGCATCACCCGGCCACCGGCCAGAAGGCGTTCTATAGCTACCTATCGTAACGGTTAGTAGCGCACCGTCTGGTAGTGGCAGATCACTTTGCCCGATGCCTTTACCAAAAGTTGTTTCGCCAACGACCTTAGCTCTGTTATTGTCGCTCAGCGCTCCGATAAACATTTCAGAAGCAGACGCACTTCTTCCGTTTGCCAGAATTACAATGGGTTTCTCTCCTGTTAGATTCGGGTTTCTTTCTGTGATTATCGTGTCACCGCTAGGGGTTATCTCTCTGATATCGTTATCTCTCAATTCGACGCGTCCCGTAGAAATTCGAGTCTCGGTTGAGTCAGTATCCGCCTCATCTTTGTAATACAGGGTTCCGGACTGCATGAACAAAGGCACTGTCTCTAAAAGCTCGTCTAAACGCCCGCCCCGATTGTTTCGCAAATCAATAATTAATGCCGATGCTTTTGGATGGTTCTCCAATGCTTGTCTGATATCAACCTCCACATTACCTTTCATGAAATCCCTGATCTTGATATAAAGAACGTCGTTGTCTACTACCTGGCTGATTATTGCGGGCTCCTCGACCTTACTGCGAATTGGAGAGAGGTCTAACATCTTTCCGTCACGATCGACTTTTAGTAAAGCTTTTGTATTTTCTTTTCCATCAATGAGATCCCAGATCTGGGGCCGAGTCAGTCCATTGGTAGACTTTCCGTCAATAGACTTAATGATGTCACCAGGCTTAAGGCCCGCTTTATCAGCAGGACCGCCCGGGAAGACAGCTTCAACTACCGAGTTCTCCGAATTTGTGGCTGGTTTGTCACGTTCTTTCGGCCGCAAAATATGAAGACCAATTCCTACATAGGGAGAGTCTTCAAAAGTTCCTTTCTCGAGTTCAGCTCTCTTCTCTCGTGACGATACATATGTATAGGGATCTCCTATTGTCTCAAGAGCCTTATTGGCTGCATCAACTGCATCTTGGTGGGTTTTGATCTGACAATTGATTTCGTCACTTTGTTTTGGAAGTGCAGCTGTCTTAGAGGGGTCAAAAAATAGCCCTCTAGTTAGACCGATCGCTTCTTCGAAAAGGGGATTAAGCATACAAGCTTTTTCAACTCCCGCTTTTTCTACTTGGTCTTTGCTGTTATTCATTTCCATTTTTGTATGTGCCTATTTTCACTTAACCCAGACTTCTGGAGTCAAGTTTTGCACTGATTTTATGACCATTCCATATCCGCCCTGGGGCATGTCCCAAGGCTAGTTTTTGTTGGCGAACCTGCCCTTCAGTGCTTTCGAACATCACAAAAAACATACATGTGCGAAAATCTCGTGCCAAAATCTTCTTCGGTTGTTTTCTTGACCGTCGCAACGACCTTCTGAAAGGTCTGCAAGGCCTGTTTATCGCGGCGAGCTGCATGCTGCTCTTGCGTCTTATAGGCAAAGCAGAGCTAAAACGTTCTAGAAACGAAGAATCGCTGTACTCACACAACACGAAATTCATTGTTGCTTAGCAGCCTAGGCACGCGCTCCCACACCTCGCGTTCCGGCTCGCCCGTCACAAGTGGCTCCTCGCCGCGCAAGCGCGGCATTGGTATACAATATTTTGTCAAACGGGTATCGAGCAGTAGGCCCTGCTCAAGCAGGTACGAATACCGGAGCTTGATTTCAGTGCACAAGGAGGTGCCATGGCCGCAGTGGGATGGGAGACACTCGATCAGTGGGGTGAAGATGCAATTCGCATCGAACCACTCGCTGGCGGAGTCGCCAACGACGTGTGGAGCGTGCGCGTCCATGGGCAACTCGCGGTCGGTCGTCTCGGTGCAAGGAGCGATGCTGATCTCGCGTGGGAGACCGAGCTCCTCCACCACCTCGACCGCGAAGGTCTGACCGTGCCGGTGCCGATCCCGACTAAGGACGGCCGACTGTTCGTGGACGGTCTTGTGGTGATGAAATACTTGGAGGGCGGACCGCCCGGAACGGAGGACGACTGGCGTCGCGTGGCCGACACTCTCATCCAGCTGCATCGGTTGACGCAGGGCTGGCCGCAGCGCCCAGGTTGGCGATCGTCGACCGACCTCCTGAACGCCGACAGGGGCACCAAGATCGACCTCGGCGCTATGCCACCTGAGGGCGTTGCTCGATGCCGAGCCGCTTGGGCGCGGCTCATCGGACGTCAGGCGTGCGTCGTCCATGGCAACCCCAACAACCCTGGCAACATCCGCATGACGTCGAATCGGGTCGCGCTGATCGACTGGGACGAGTCGCACGTCGACATCCCTGACCTCGACCTGGTCCTGCCTCACAACGCCGCCTGTCTCGACATTGACATGCTCGACATTGCAGCGCAAGCAGCGGCCGCATGGGAAGCCGCCGTCTGCTGGGACGACGAGTACGCAGTCAGGCGGCTTGCCGAAGTTCGAGCGGTCTGAGCACCGGTAGTGGTATCACGCTCTACTGAAAATGTTAGTAAAGTTCCAGGCTTTTCCGGCTTTCATGACCACTGATAAGTTGTATTTTGGCATCTGAAAGTCTTTGAGCGGTCAAGAAAGTAAGCATTTGCTAACAAGCACACTAACGCGAACCGCTTTATAGCGCAAAAGCTTGAGCATTAGATCGTGCTGCAGATCGCCGCATTTTTGGAGCACTCCAGAATTAAGCAATTGAAGTAGGAGTGAAAGCCTTTGCTCCTCCCCATGCATAGCGATCGTGACTTAGTTTTTGATCGAGTGGAACAATGGCATCATTAATAGCTAACAGCTGACCATTTTTGTCCTTACCGACTACAAAAATGTCTCCATAGTTAGGACATGGTCCCCGCTTAGCCTGCTCTTGAGCATAAACTTCAGGCGTCCAATAAGCATGAACCACCTGACCAACCTTCAGGTCCTTAAACGGAGTTTCTTTAAAGCCATGACTAGGAAGCGATTCACGCATATCGTTAGCGTTACCACCAATTACTTTGCCTGTTGCTCGCTCAATAGCATAACTAACGCCTTTGGCACAATAACCACTACCTGGCAATTCAGCAGCAACTTGCAATGCACTTTCAGCGATTTTAGCTCCTGTCGGGTTAACAGCATCACCTGAAGCCGAAGGTACGGAACTCAGAGCTTTTGTATTAGGAAACTCAGAAGCAATGGTTGGCAATTTGTCTCTCAATCCCTCTAGCACAGGATCGTTCGATGCCTTCATCTTGTTCAATTTATTCATATCGAGCTTGCCGTCGGGGCCTAGCAACCTAGCATAAAGCTCTGGATAGAGTTTTTTGAATTTTTCAAGCGAGGCTGGGTCGTTGAACCACTCAGTCACAAGTGCAGACAAATCAACCTTACTATAGTCTGGTGGGCTCGGGCTAGAATAGCCGCCATCGCCGCTGTAGCCTGCCCCAGAGTCTGAAGCAGCACCATAGGCGCCACCATCGGCTCCTCCGGGCATAGCAGCGTCACCAGACGGCGCAGAACCGCCGCCACCGCCACCACCTCCACCGCCGCCAGAGTCTCCTGCGCTAGGCTGTGCAGCATTTGGTACAGGCGTTGCCTTACCCTCTTTTGCTTCTGGTGGAGTTGATGAAGCAGACTCAGCAAGTGTCACTTCTTTGTTCTTTCCTTTGGCATAGGCTAGAACTTTCTCCAGAGCATCTTGCTGTTGCTTAGTTAAAGTTTCACTTGATCCAATGTTCTGTTCCACAGAAACAGTGAGATGCTGACTCTCGGCTTTCTTTGGGTCCATATTAAGATTCTGCACAATCGTGCCATCGGCCTTAATCACAAGATCAGACTTATCGTCTTTATCGCCGCCGGCAGGTGCCATCTTCACTACTATTTTCTCAGACTTATCAACCGCAGCCTTCATCTCGCTAGTCAAGCTGCCTTTTTCTGTAACCTCGGCCTTAACTGGAGTTGGACTAGGCGCATCTGATCTGCCCACTCTAACTTCTGACGGTGGTGAAGACAAAGCCTGTATCGCTTCACCGTGCAGTGGAGCGGCGTCAGGCGCAGTCGATCTTTGTGTAGTATCAAGAACCCTAGTGGTTTCAGTTGATCTCGTTGCTTCACGTGTCATCAGTGTGCTACCTGTGTAGTTGTGTTAGAGGGAATTCCATAGCAGCTATTCTCGGACTAAATTTGTGACGATTCCATGTCTTGATTCGAAGCCGTTCAATCTAAATACGGCTTGGAACCCACCGCCTACATTAATCTGGCCCAGTTGACATGACTTCCATCGTGGCCAATAATGACTCTGTCATAGGCCGCGAGAAGGTCTGGTGTAGCAGCAGGAGCTGCCATACCAGCCAATTCGTGGCGGATTCCCGGTAGCATAGGTTCGTTGTAATCCTCCGCATAAAAGTGGAGGAAGGTATCTTGGCGCGAATGTAAATGCGCCGCAGAGTTAAGCAATCTCTTTTTAGGCGGTCACACACAGAAAGCTGAATTGTTGTTTCGAGCAGTCGAAACAGCCTAGGTTTTGCCGCGCAATATTGCTCACTCAAAACTACAACCTTTTCAAGGAGTGTAACTATGCAGATGATCCAACTAAGAGCTAACTCTAACTATCGAGAAATAGATCCGTGTGATGCATATGGAGCATGTTCATTTGATCCAAACTTTTTCAAGCCACAAAAGCCTCTTAAGATTTGCTCCCAGATAAAGAAGGCGAGTTCAAGCAACAGCATGCTGCTACTCGACCTCGACAATACTTTGACCGACACTAGGCGATGGTTCGCCGACACTATTCTCGACTTGACCGCAGAACTAGCCAGCGAATTCACAGTCGACAAGAGAATTGTCAATGCCCTTTTTGCAGAAGTAGCATCGGTAACCACTCTGCATGAATACGCCTTTGTCGTAGAAATTATTGCTTCAAGGCTAGGTGCCCACAAGAACCTATCGTTCGAACAGATCAAGTCAACCGCCCATAGCTTTTGGACTGGTTTTCTAGAGAGACACAATAGTATAGAAGTCTACGATGGCGTTATAGAAACCTTAAAAGAAATACGTCTTCAATACCCGCAGTTGAGGATAGTTATCCTCACTGACTCACCTGAGTGGATAGCTCTAGAGCGTCTGACAAAAGTCGGTGTGTTGCCATTAATTGATGGCCTCATCGCTATTCGCACTCATACGCCAAGGTTACGTCATAATGGCTACCAGGCTTGTATCGCCAGTTCATTGCACAGAATGTCGCAGCGGCAAAGTAGTTTTGATACAAGGCATTTGCTTTTTAATTTGTCAGTGCCACATACATTTGCCAAACCCAATTCAGCAGGCATTGAGCTAGCCGCCCAGAGACTTGGCATTACTTCTGGACAAATAATTATTGTCGGAGATAAAGACACAAAAGAAGGACAGGCAGCTGCCAATTGGCGAAAGACGCCAGGTGCAAAATTGCACAAAGACAGCAAGATTCACTATGTCAGAGCTGAATACGGCAATCACGACATCAACCATCATAGATACAGTAAACTCTCAAGACAAATAAGTTCATTAAAAGTTTCAACACCGTATAGCAATAGTGAAGTAGAAGTACACAAGGCTATTGAAAAGTTTGCAGAGATGAAGCAGTTGCTTCCGGAAATCATAGAAGCCCGCAGCTAAAATATTGTCACGAGCCCTGAAAGGCTTGCCTTCAGGAGAGAGTCCAGCACTGATTTCGCTCATCCGCTGACAGCTCGTCCTAAGTCGTCTCCACCAGCTCGCATTAACAGAGCCCTGGCGAGAATGCTAGAATTTCCACTGGATTTGGGTGGAAGGATGAGCGAAACTCTCTGCAAGAAATGCGGCAAACAGAAGCTCGCCGACCGGGCGGGCTCCTTAACTTCATATTTTTTTCAGCATAATTATTGCCAGTGCTCCTCAGGCAGACCAGTCACTATAAACAAGTCCGCAGAACAAGAAAGTATCTGTGGAACTTGCGGCAGAGCGCGAACTCCGGGCAAGCGAGCTGGCTCTTTCACTTCGTTTCTCTTCAAAGAACTTCGTTGCGATTGCGCAGTTCCAACACCGTCTAAATCAAACAGAACGACCGGTGATAAACGCACTCAAACCTCAGAAAGAGTAGCTCAAAAGAAGCAGTTTACTGAATCATTGATAAGCTTCAAAAAAGCATCAGGCGATTCAGCATCCCAGATAATGCTTCCAGTCGGTACCACTATTGGTGGTATGTTCAAAGCGCTTTCCCTTATTGGAACTGGAGGGATGGCAGCGGTCTACTTAGCTGAACATACTACTCTACGAAAAAAAGTTGCTGTAAAAGTGCTGGCCCCCGACTTAGTTAACCAAAAGAACTGGCTACGTTTTCAAGCCGAGGCCAAAACCATGGCCTCGCTGCATCATCCATCTTTTGTAAGTGTCTACGATCTTGGCATTCATGACGGTGAAATTCCTTTTTACGCGATGGATTACGTTGATGGTCGCTCTCTTGAAGAGATTCTGGCAGAAACTGGTCCAATAGAGCTAGAAAGAACGCTAGATATTTTTCTTGCGGTCATTAATGGTCTGGCTTATGCTCATCGAAACGGCATTATTCACAGAGACATAAAGCCTGCCAATATTATGCTGTGCACGGCCAATAGTAATTCAACGATTAGAATACTCGATTTTGGTATATCAAAGCTTGTCGGTGCTGCTGCCAGTCAAGATCAGAGCATGACTAAGGCTGGTGATATTTTCGGCAGCCCTTATTATATGAGCCCTGAACAATGCTTGGGCGAAAGTGTTGATGCCCGATCTGACATTTACTCAATCGGTTGCTCGCTTTTCGAGACACTCACAGGTTTCGTCCCTTTCGAAGGCACAAGTCAACTAGAAACAGTGATGATGCATCAAGAGGATACACCCCCTCTTCTTTCTGAAGTTCTGCCGGAGAAGGGATTCACGACTTCATTAGATGCAGTGATTTCGACCTGCCTGGCTAAGTTGCCGCGCAATCGCTATCAGACAGCAAAAGAATTGGCGGTTGATCTAGAGCGAATTAAACAAGGTAGAGACATCCAAGCAAGCTCTCCGGCCTACGCGCAGCTCATGAAGTTAGAGCAAAAGGATGAAGACAGTGAAGCTGGAGAATACGAAAATGAAGATGAAAGTGCACGTTTAAGGCTGGCTGCGCGCCTGCCGAAATTAGCAAGAAGTGTAATTGACTTCTTTCTCAAGGCCATTAAATCTGACAAGCTGATTAGTTCGCTACTAACATTAGTAATTGCGGCATGTGTTCTTTTCCTTTTAAGATCGGCCGCTAACCTATTTTTTATATCCACCGGTAAAACTGAAGTTGAGGGTGAAATCGCTAACAAACTCGAAAAGTATGGCTTAAAGGGGCTGCCAGACGTACTATCGAACAAGCAGAAGACAGACGAACAGCCATACTATTCTAAGATTGTAGATTCCGACAGAATCGTTGAGTTTGACTTTCCTGAGAATCAATCAATTGGCAAAATAGGCTTAATGGGAGATCGCAAAAACTTTAGGAAAGCTCAAGGCAAAGTGTACTTCCCTCGCCATAGCGCAATTGAATTTTGGCCAAATGATTATTTCTTTTCTCTGCCACAAATGTTCGATAAATTTAGACCTGAAGATCTGTTTTCGCTTAGCTTGAACAACGAGATTCGCAACCGGCATGACTTGAGAGAATCTATGCCCTCTATAGCTAAGCTCACAAGTCTTATAGAGCTTGATATTGAAAATACAGCAATAGGCGATGATGAAATCGTATTTCTAAATAAGCTGAAGCATCTGTTTATTCTAAAGATCGAGAACACAAAGATTACAGGAAATGGCATCGCTTATTTGGCAAGACTAAAAGACCTAAAGAGTTTGTCCTTTGGTAGCAACAAAGACCTCCACAAGATGCTGGCAGCCTTGCAAGGCTCTCATGAAATTGATGAACTGAGCCTGAACTCTGCAGAAGTGCCTTTGTCTGAATCAGATGCTGAGTTAATTGCTACTTGCAAAAGCTTAAAGCACCTGGAGCTTGATGGCAGCGTAACTAGTGACAAAGTATTGAGCATTCTGTCTGGCTTGCCAAGGCTGGAATATGTAAGTCTTCGTGACTGTATTTTGAGCAAGCATTCGATAGACGACTTCAGGAAGGCATATCTACCCAGGCAGATTGAAATTGTTTTGTCTGAAGCCTCGAACAACGCTCATATCAACTGAGAGATCTATATCTGCTGCTACCAAACTAAGAGACTGGAAGAAGCCTAGTTGCATCTTCGCAACAGCATTTTGCGTCACATAAGCCAATAATACTTGCTCTGACTGCCTGGTTCCTGATAGCACTTGGAATCCCATTCGTTTCACCACAAGCTCACCCTACGGATCAATCAATTCCAATTTAACCACCGCAACCCTACCAGATAACCATCAAGGCTCGTCGTATCTTCATCAACCGATGCCTGTATCTGGCCTGCGATGGGCGATCCGTGAATGCTTGCACTGCAAATGAATGGGTCACTTCATCCAAACTCAATCAAAAACAGAAACCTAACTCATGACCGAACTAGAAACCCCCTTCTACGCCCGTACTTCAACCTATGTCAAAGGTGCCGCTGGACTGTTCGCCCTTGTCACCGTTCTCAATAGCTTCACCATCATTGACAGTGGCACAGTTGGCGTCGTGCGACGCTTGGGAGCCATCCAGGACACCGCTCTTTCTGAAGGGCCTCACTTCAAGCTGCCATTTTTCGACTCTGTAAGCAAGGAAGATATTCGCACCGTAGCCATCGAAGTTCCTATTGCTGCAGCTTCTCAAGACCTACAGGATGTGACAACTAAAATTACAGTAACTTGGAGCCTCATTGGCGAAAAAGCACCAAATGCAAATCGCCTCATTGGCAGTCGCAAAGCGATTCAAGCTGCCATTCTGGACAACGGTATTCCTCAGTCAGCCAAATCGGTTATCAGTGGATTCACAGTCGAAAATCTGGTAACACAACGTGAGACTGTGCGACAGAAGGTTGATGAGCAATTGCGCTCCTTTATTGCTACTTCACTGGGTCAACGTCGACTCGAAGGATACGTGCAGCTCAACTCAGTGGCGATCACTGATTTTGGTTTCTCCAAGAAGTTCGCTGAAGCAATTGAAGCAAAGTCTACAGCCGACCAAGAACGGCTGCAGGCACTAATCGAGAAGCAAAAGAAAATCACCGAAGCAGAAGCAATCGCTGAAAGCACCAAGGCAGAGGCCTCTGCCAAAGCTTTCAAAGTCAAAGTCGAGTCCGAGGAAGAAGCAGCTGCTATCAACAGGGTCAAATCAGCCCTCGGCGGAGCTAGCTATACCGAATACCTAAAAGCCAAGGCACTCCAGGACCGCTGGAATGGTGCCTTCCCTCAGGTGGTTGGTGGCAACTCCATCGTCACCCTTGAACAGTTGACTGGCGCGGCCACCAAAGGCAAGTAAGCGCAGAAGTAGAGGCCATCGGTAAGGAGTAGCAGATCAGCACCGTAAAACGCAAGTTTTGCGGTGCTGACTTTCCGCATACGAGATGCTCCGGCAGGCTAAGGCTAAACCGGCCCGTTCCAGTCCATTCCACTCTATCGCCTCCCACTCCAATGAAAAGTAAGAATCTGGCCCGATTGCTAGAGCGTATTGATTACTTAGTGCAAAATCCGCAGGAAAAGCGGTTGCGAATCGATGATGTGCAAGCTGAGCTTTTGCCGCCACTGCCGCCAACCGTCACTCATCTGGTGATGAACCGTTGTCACTTCAGACTTATCGACAATTTGAGCAGCAATCTCGCTTACTTGCGGATGCACGACTGCACAAGCAGCCGGCTCGTCTTTCCCCAGCGCCTCGAGCATGCCTGGATCCATGATTGTCGTGGGTTCAAGTGGCTTCCAGATCTCCCTGAGAGCCTTGAAACCCTCGGCCTGAAAGGCTGTGAGATCAAAAGCCTACCGAAGCTCAATCGCAAACTGGAAAAGCTTGAGTTGAGTAATCTTTATCAACTCACTGGAGAACTTGATCTACCAAACTCGCAACTCCAGCAACTCGACATCTACGATTGTCCGCTGCTGACGGGGCGCCTTTACTTGCCAGATTCAGCAGTGACCGTAGCTGTAGGCAAGTGTCCGGGTATCACTTCGGTGAACCACAGAAATCTGACACTCAACCTCTGTGACTGAGCGTCTTCGGCTGTTGTCTGTCGTGAAGTATCCCCGGCACTTCCCGAAGGTGTTGATTATCACAATGATTTCACAGTCAAGGTTTCGCTGCCCTCTACTGGTGGTATGATTCTTCGCCAGTTCAGCGGAAATCATACGCTCTTCACCAGTGAGCAGTCGCGTGTTAACCCTCTGGAGTATCTCAGCGATAGGCTCACAGCCTTTTCCCAGCAGAACCCAGACTTTGCCACACGCTTGAAGAAGCACCTGCTCTTCTCAAAGCTCGTCATCAAGCTCTTTCATAGGTTCTTGGCACCGGCCTATGCTGACCTCGGCCTCAAGAGCGAGCGCGATGTCTTCGATATTCTGGGTACTGATAGTGCCACGCAGTCGAACAAGTACAACTTGGTAATCACGGACAAGAAGATCATCTTCGCTCGCATCGCTGCCGGTATCAAATTCGTCGACTGGGTGTTGAGCAAGCATCTATTTGCTGCTGGCTACGACCCTTATGTGCTCTTCGCTGGCGAAGTTTGGAAGGACGCCAACGGTGTCATTCACATTAACGGCAATTCTGGCACCTACCGACCCGGAGAGGAAGAGGTATTGGCCGCTGGTCGTTACATGCAAGCTGTCTTTCCCCATCTGCCTGTGGTCGTCGATCTGAGGTCGTATAGCGCATAGCAAATCAAGAGGAGCTGCCTTGGCGCCTTACGAATCAGGGAGAGGCAGGGATTTACCCTGCTTCTCCTTGATTTTTTCTTGAATTTGCTGTCGCGCGCCAAGGTATGTTGCCACACCGGTTTTTGAAAATTGTTCTTATACTATATAGAGTAGCGACATACCCCAAAATTAAAAACCAGCCCGTGTTGCTTGTAACAATGCCTGTTCCAGTTTGAAGTTGTTGAAGAGCAAAAGAGAGTGCCACCATTAGTGGTGATACTCTCTTTTGCCGGATTCACGAATTCTCTAGGCGAAAGCTAGCTAATTACTTGCGCTTTGTCAGGCTGGAAATCAATAGCACTATCAGGACGCCCGTTGCCGCAGCAATCGCAGAGCTCGATGCCGTAACCAAAAAGAATGCTCTTCACAAAGGTGAATTGAGCTACCAGCAGTGAGCTTAAAGTCGCGAGAACAGCCAAGAAACTCATTGCTCAAGATGCTTTTCGAGTACCTAAGTCGCTCGATGGTGCGTCGCTCACACTTTCATTTTCATTTTCGTACAGGTACTTAAATCGCTCGGCGAGGATGGTCTCCTCTTTCATGAGAGCATGAGCAACGCGAATGATTTTGTCGCGATGTTCTTTTACGAGATTGTTTGTTTCTTCCCAGCATTCAAACATGATTTTGGTCCAAGCTCGGTCAAACTGCTCCGCCATGAATGGGCTTAGAGGAGCTGCGGGAAAGCCCTGACTGTCGAGCTTAATCTGAATCGGACAAAGCGTCTCCGACATGCCGTAGGCACCGACCATATAACGAGCTAGCCTGTTTCCCTGTTCAAGGTCACTACTAGAGCCGGTATCACGAAGCTGCAATAACTCAAGTTGAGAAGCCTGACCAGCAAGAGCAGTCATGATCTGGCTTCTAATATCTGCTTCGGTCAGGCAATATCGCTCCACCTCAGAGTGCGCTTGCATCATTCCTAGTGATTTGCTGCGGATGATGCGCGTGATCTTGGTGACAGTATCGCCACCAGTAGCAGTGGCAATAACTGCATGTCCCGCCTCGTGAATGCAGGTCTTCCAAGCGTCTGTCGACTTTTGCGAACGCGTGCGAGAAAGCAACTCGTCGCCAAACTGCACATAGTCAATGGCTTTGTCGAAATCCTCCAGACTAATTTCATGAGGCAGAGCTGCGAGTTGCTCATAAGATAGCCCAAGAGTTGGTGCTTCTTGCCGCTCAGCTGCGATTACGGCTGCTTCGTTGCAGACCATATCGATATGCGCCCCCGAGAAATTGGTGGTGCGCATGGCCAGTTCCCTCAGCCTCACGTTTGGTGCCAACTCACGATGGCGAGTATGGATGGCGAAGATTTTCTCTCGCCCATTAATATCTGGATAGTCAACAGTGACGTGATAGTCGAAGCGACCGGGGCGCAGAAGGGCATCGTCCAATGTCTCGGGCAGGTTTGTTGCTGCCACTACCAGAATGCCTGAGCTTGGCTTGAAGCCCTGCATAGCTGTAAGAAGCTGGTTGAGCGTCTGATCACGTTCGCCCTCGCCGCTCATGTTGCGTCCGCTGCGCTTCTTGCCGATAGCATCAAGTTCATCAATGAAGATAATGCTCGGTTTGCCATTGGCCCGGTGCTCTGCTTTGGCCTTGTCGAACAGGTCTCGCACGCGACTGGCGCCTACTCCGACGAACATCTCCACGAACTCTGAAGCAGATGCAGAGAAGAAATTGGCGTCAGTCTCTCCTGCCAGAATTTGCGCCAAAAGAGTCTTACCCGTTCCGGGCGGGCCGACTAGCAATACTCCCTTTGGAATTCTGGCGCCAAATAGTGCGTACCATTTCGAGTGCTTTAACCACTTGCAGACTCTTTTCAGCTTGGCTATGGCCTCATCGCAGCCCTCTACGTCGGCGAAGGTCTTCTTGCGGTCCTCGTTATCGTTGTCGTCTTCTCTCGGTGTTACGACTTCCGGCTTGCCAGTTGGACGGCTTTGCCATGGTCTGCGTCCGTCATTGAAACTGCTATGTGGTTCTGAACTAGATGAGCCTATGTTAGGGTGAGCTTGAGCCATTGGATGTGATGGGGTAGGTTTTCACGAAATGCAATTACAAAGCTGCTTTGAGAAACATTATGGTTGCAAGCAGGTAAGCATGCTCACCCTGCTGTTTCAACCGTCTAACAGGGTAGTCCTAAACGGATTATCCGATCAAGACCCTCACTGGTAGGGCTTGAACTCGCGCGGCAGCACCTTGGTGGCACCGGCGGGCAGTTCACCAGCATTGGCGAAGCGGTAGTTGAATTTGGCCATGGCGGCGTTGTACTCGGCGGCCAGGTTGTTGTAGTTGGCTTTCAAGCCAGCGACTTCGCTCTGCCACAGATTGTACTGCTCAACGTCAGCGCGAACCCACTGATTGCGTGGCGTTTCGGCGTAGGTCTCGTCCATCGACTTGATGCGCGCTTCGGCGGCGGCGATGTTGGCGACCTTGGCGTCAAGCTGGGCGCTGGCGTCCTTGAACCACTCGTACTTCTGCAGCAGGACCTTGGGGCTGAACTCTTCCTTGACCACTTGGCCTGAATCGCTGAACCAGCCAGCCGAATAGCTCAGCACACCGCCAAAGCAGGAGAGTACGAAGATGATGAGAATCCACTTCATGCCGAAGCGGATGGGGCCTTTGCTGTTGGACGGATCGAGGTTGTTCCAGTTGTCTTTCATGATTTGTTCCTAGAGGTTGTTTTAAAGTGGATGTTGCAATTGACTATTCAATGCGTGTTGCCTAATGCCAGTTGAACCAAAGAAAGGTTTACTTCTTTTCTCCGGTGGCCGGGGCGGCGGTCAGTTCCATGTTGATGACGACGCTCTTGACCTGAATGGGTTGGTCGGAGAGGTGGATGATCTGACCTCCAGTGAAGTAGTGCTGGTGGTAACGACCCTGGACGTCGAACCAGTAGATGTACTCCGCTGAATTGCCGTAGGTGCCGTCGTCCTGCAGCACTTCACTGGTATAGTGGCGTTCGTTGCCGAAAGTCACAGGGAATCCGTAGGTGGAACCGTTGACGGTCGTGGGGCTAAGGCGCTTGCCAGAGCTGGTAACTTTGCCCTTTACGGTCGAATAGATAATCACTTGACCAGATTCGGGGGCAATGATGTAGAGGTGCTTGACTGAGCCGATGGTGTTGTCCATCTTCAGGCGACCGGCGATATTGCCCTGTTCGACGGTGAGACGGGTGATCGGGTCCACAGCGACCTCCACGGTGGCTTTCTGCACACCTGAGGTTGATTCAGGGGCTTGCTGAGGGACTTCACAGCCGGTCAAAGAGATGGCGAGGATTGCGAGAGCTGCGATGGGGAGTGAACGCTTCATGATTTGTCCTGTTTGGGTTGAGTTGAATTGAATGAAGTGGAGTCGAAACTGCTAGTCACTTACGAGCAGAGATATCGGCGTTAATGATCACGCGCTTGCCGACCAGTGGTTGCTCAAGAACGGCGATCACTTGCCCTTCGGTGAAGAAGTGCTGGTGATAGCGGCCCTGAGTGTCGAACCAGTAGAAGTACGGCACGGAATTGCCGAAGGTGCCGTCGTCTTGAATCATCTCGGTAGTGATCTGTGTTTCACCACCAATGAGCACGCGCATACCTTCGTAGTGAACGCAATCTTTGCCGCAGTCGTACTTCTCGATGGAAGAGCGAGGGGTGAGGCGTTTGCCGCCTGAGGTCACTTTGCCTTGCACCGTCGAGTAGAGAATCACAGAACCGGTCTTGGGGGAGAGCACATAGAAGTGCTTGACCGATCCCGGCTTGTTGTCGCGGTTGTAGCGCTCGGCAATGTTGTCTTGTTCGGTGGTGTGGCCAGTGGCTGGGTTCGGTCGAACCTCGACATGGGCTGGTTTGACACCAGACGTTGCCGCTACATCTTGAGCGAAAGCAGCACCAAAGGCGAGTGCCGCACCAATCGCCATGAAAGTGGAGACCTTTTGCAATCTATTCATAGAGACTCTTCGGTTTGGGTAAACTCTCCTCTAGAAAAGAGCGGAGAGATAGTTAACGGTTACAGCCGCTTTTTCTGCGCTAGCTGTGTTTGTTCACTGTGTTTTGTTCACTGCCATGCCATGTTTACCATGGTGTTAAAAGCAGCTATCCACCCCCGCGTGAGTTACGACTCGGACGCACAGCATTAGGGGCACATCGCAATCTCAAGAAGCTCAAAGAGCTTCAGAAGCCTGCTCGGGGGCAGGAGTCAACAAATTCAAGGTTGCGGCACTTGCGCCAATTGGCAATAAAGCTAAGGCCAATCGCCTCTAGTGTTTCTCTTGAGACAGCTTTTCCACATGGCTTGGCAGATGAATTAGGCAACTGCGAATAGGAGACCATGAGTCTTCCGATTGCCTCTTGCGGCGTGCTGCCTCTCTCACATATGGTGTGCTGGTCTTTTGACAAGATGGCTTTGAAATAGAAATTTCCGTTCTCACCTGTGAGGCGATGAACGTTCACATAAATGGTTCGCGTGTTCATTGCTCAGGTGATCAAGGAGCAGTTCGAAAAGCCGGACCAGTGATGCCATCCGAAGATGTTGGAATGACGTTCACTGTAGAAATAATGGTGACGATTAGGTGTTTGGAGGAGCTCTTTGGAGGTTGTGAGAGAAGGGACTATTTCAAGCTACTTTCCGCTTGACAAGAATGCAAGGCTACTATTGCTGACCTCTACTCGCTCCTAAGCCCAGCTCAGCATTTCCTCAAAGCTCTAAACCGAGTTTTTGGGGCACTTTCGTGCTAAACCAATTTCTTCAACGAGGAAAACGCGGAGAAATATTTCTCGTATTTACCGCAGGTCATCGATTTGCAGGGCTTGATCTAGGCCTGTTCTAGCAGACCCAACTGAGTTAAGAGCTTCTCTGATTCTAAACATCGAAAACATGTGTGAGCATTCAGGATTGACTTGATCTGGAAACCCTAGAATACCGATCGTGTCGAATATTTTTCAGTCCAGCAGCAACAGTTTCTTTAGTACTGAAGTGCTCGGAGCCTGGATGGTGACAAGCCCGAATTGCTCAACAGAGGGAGACGTTTTGTGCTTTTGGATATGGATTCGTCATAGTTGGGGCAGTACTATGTTTTCACTTGAATTCGTGTCAAATTCGATCAATTCCTGCGAGCGACACGACAAGGTACCCACCACAATCTGAGGAGTCGGCTATGCAAGAAGGATATGGTTCTCCATCCGATTATCGTTATGCAGAAAGGCACAGCAATTGGCCACGTGATGATTCTCGGGGTTATAACAATGGGAGTCGGTTCCGAAGTCCTGAGGAAAGTGATGGCTATATTTTCCACTCGATCTTTGATCAACCCGAGAGTGCGGCAGAGATATTGCGAATTTCTGCGCAGCTAGATTTTGCGCAGCGACCGATGAGAGGTGATCTGCATACATACGGTGTCAGTAACCTGAGCATCCTCCTGGGCATCAAACCAGAGCAGTTCAATCAGGTCGCTCGCAGTCTTCAAAAAACAAATGCGCCGCTGGGGCTGAGCGATCTTCCGCAGGTTAAGGTGGTCTATGGCAAAAGTGGAAACGCTGAAGAGATTGTTTTCAGTGCCGGGCTCCTGGATTCTAAGGCGAAGTGTGCGCGTGTTCTTGACTTGGGTCCGGTTGACTTATGCACGGAAAGAAGCTGGGTGCGAGTGCGTGCGCCGCGATAGAAAAATTGTGGCGTTTGGCGCAAGCCTGTTAACCCACCCGTTAAGCGTGTGCGCAGAGATTGTTATCCAAATGCAGAAGATTTGGTTTTGAGTTTGGACAGAGCTGAGACCGCATCCCAAAAGGTGAATTGCTGCTGCTGCAGCCTTGGATACGGCCATAAGCTAATCTAATCTTTTCCTGATCAGCGACTAACGAGCCGTGAACTTACGCCACAACTTCGGAGCGAACTTCCAGGCCGTAGCAACGGTTGCGCCGACCAGTAACAGCTTCAAGCTCCAACCAGCGAGTGCCAGCAGAGCGGCAATGATGATGAGTTGTACCGCGATTTTGGCAATGAGTAGGCGTGTATACTTGCGAGCTTGAGCTTCGCTATTGATTTCGATTTTTAGGTCTGGTTTTAAGAGGTTGCGATTCACGGATTTGACTCCTTTTTTGTTATTGGAAAAACCAAGCTGAAATTGACGCAATTGCGTCGCTCGGTTTTGAAAGAAAATCAAGGATAACGTGGTGGTGGATTTGGCTCCCCGCGCCCTTCTACAGCCTCTGGCTGATAACCGAATCCGGAGGGTCGCGTATAGCGGGGTCCCTTGGCAACTTTCTCTCTGCGAATTGGCCTTTCTTGATTTTGACTTTGGCCAAAGAGTTGACGGGCAAGACTAAACATGATTTTCACTCCTTTTAATGATATTGAAACGAAAGGGGATGGCTGAACGCCATCCCGCCAGAAATTGGACCAGCGCCAGCACTCAGGCGGTCACTCAGCTCGCTGGTAATCGTCTTCATACCGAACGATGTCGTTTTCAGCGAAGCTATCACCCACTTGCACTTCGATCAATTCAAGGGGAACATCACCAGAGCAAGCAAGGCGATGCTTGACTCCCCTGTTGACGAAGCGGTGCTGTCCACAGGTCAGCTCAACGGTTTGGTCCCCAATGGTTGCCAGGGCTTTTCCTTGGACGATGATCCAATGTTCGTCACGAAAGCTATGGCTTTGCAGGCTCATACGTTGGCCTGGGAAAACCACTATCTTTTTCACTTTGGTGTTGAGCTGGTCGCAGAGCACATCGAAACCACCCCAAGGGCGGTCTTCATGGATTGTTTTCATTTTTTTGTCCTGGTAGTTTTTTCAACAAATGCAACAACGCTGTTTTCAAACTGCTTACTGTCTGCATCACTCATGAAGCCATGCCTTGACTGCGGCAGAATGACGAGATCTACGTTGTTTCTGCCGCTTATTCTGCTCTCGCCTGCTTGCGCTGCAAGAAGACGAGCGTGAGAAACAGGCACCATTCGGTCGGCCTCACCATGCACCACCAAAACGGGCATGTTGCAGGCAGCAATAGCCTTTGTGTTGTCCAAGCTAGGTGCAGCCATGAGGCTGTCAGGATAGAGGTGCAACAGCGGCAGCTGTTTTCTGGCAATGCGATTGAGACTGGCGAAGGTCGATTTGAGAACTAAGCCTGCCGCCTCTCGCTTCAATGCCAGCTGTGACGAGATTGCGCCGCCAAGCGACTCACCAAAGAGAACAATTTGCTCTGGCTTGAAACCCAGCCTTAGAGTGACAAAGTCGTAGGCGCTCAGGGCATCATTGACCAAGCCATCAAGGCTAGGGCTGCCCTCGCTCTGGCCGTAGCCGCGGTACTCGTAAATGAAGACACTAAAACCCCGGTTGAGAAACTGGCTGAGCAGAGTAGCTCTGCGGGCGATGTCTCCATCTTTGCCCATAGAGAAAAGCAAAAGGCGCTCTTCTTGATGTGCACCACGCTCATGGCCTGAGCCAAACAACCAGCCATGAAGGCTGTTTCCCTGGTCGTTGAGAAAGAAACACTCGTTTCCACCGTGGAATTCCACGAGGGCACAAATGTCTTCGGGAAGGCCCTTGGATCTTTGGGGCTGAAAGATAAAGCGATTGTAGATAACAGGACTTACTCTAGGCGAGAGGCCTAGCCAGGAGACCAGGCCTAGAGTAAGGCCTAGAGTAAGTGAGATGGCAAGAATCATCGGAGAATTTTCGGAAGAACAGAGATCAAAAGCTACTGCCAAGAAGCTGCCTCAAAGAGACGGCAGCTTCCAGAACAAGCAGCTACCGGAACAACTAGCTCAGGCGAAATGAGCTTCCCACTGGGTTAGCCACTGATCGCGCAAGATTGTTTCGCTCTCAATCAGTTTCGGCACCATCAGGTTCTCAATGAAGTCACGCGTTTTCGGCGCGTTGAGAATACCCTCGGCCCTTGTCCCACAGTCGTCAAGAATCTTCTTGATCTCGCGATCAATTTGATCTGACGATTCTTGACCCAATCCGTAACCTTGCTCGACGCCCATGGTGCGACCCAGGAAGGGGTTTTGCTCTTTGCCGCCCACAGAGATAGGACCAAGAGCGCTCATGCCCCAACGGGTCACCATCCTTTTGGCGAGCTCATAGGCCCGCTCAAAATCATTGTCGGCACCAGTGGAGGTAGTACCGAGGAAGAGCTTTTCCGCCTGATTGCCAGCGAGAAGCATGGTAATTTGGCCGAACAGCTGCTCCTTGGTGTAGAAAGAGCGATCTTCCTCAGTCAATGAAGCAGTGTAACCGCCAGCGCCGCCAACACCGATGATGGTGATCTTCGAAATGGCATCACCCCAAAGCTGATTCCATCCAGCATTCTGCCGGAAGAGCGTTTCACCAACGCAAGCATGACCCAGTTCATGGAAAGCAATTAAGCGCTTCACATCAGCAGACAGACGACGTGATTTGCTTTCGCTGGAGGCGCCCAACTGCTGAGTCCAGACTGCTTGGTCTAGATCTTCTTTTGTGATTTCCGTTGCCTTACCGTTGCGGCGTACGGCGCTCATCGGGGCATGCACACAAAGAAGGTTTCGCAGCTCGGCACCGCTGCAACCTGCAGTTTGATTGGCAACCAGTTCCAGATCAATTCCCGGAGCGAGTTTAACCTTACCGGCATAGAGCTTGAGAATCTCCAGGCGACCGTGTTTGTCGGGCAGAGGCACGGTCAGTTTGATATCGCCGAAACGACCTGGGCGCAAAACAGCCGGGTCGAGTTTGTCAGGGCGGTTGGTGGCAACCATGACGATCACTCCTTCGCGACCGTTGAAGCCATCAAGCTCGGTGAGAATCTGGTTGAGAGTTTGCTCGCGCTCGTCGTTAGAGTTACCGATACCAGCTCCTCGATGTTGAGCAACCGCATCGATTTCATCGATGAAGAGAATGCACGGAGCACTTTCTCGTGCGGCCTTAAACAGGTCACGCACCCGTGAAGCACCAACGCCGACGAACATTTCAACAAACTCAGAGGCCGAAACGTAGAAGAACGGCACACCGGCTTCGCCTGCTACAGCCTTGGCTAGCAGGGTTTTGCCTGTGCCAGGCGGCCCCACCAGCATGATCCCTTTGGGTACTTGCCCGCCGAGTTCGACCAAGGTGCTCGCTTCTTTGAGCGAACTAACAAAAGTTTGCATGTCTTGCTTGACTTCATCAAGACCGGCCACATCGGCAAATGTAATGCGACCAGCCTCAGGCTCAAAGAGCTTGTGCTTAGAGTTTTTTGTATCGGTGATGCTGCCTTGCTTGCGCATGTTCTTGATTGCCGTGATCAGAAAGGCAAACATAAGAATGTAAAATGCAGACTGAATGAAAATACCAATGAATCGTGTTGAGTCTTCCATAATTTTTTAGGGGTTATGCCGCCCCGCAAAGGACGGCTTTGTGGTTTTGAAGGGGCAGATTATTTCGAATCTGCCCATTTGGTAAGAACCTACCTTTGCCGACAAGTTATTTGGAACCGCCGAAGCGATCGAGAATGCTCTGCCAAGTAGTGGCAATGGATTTGGCGACAGAGCTAGCAAGTTTGAAGACCGCGCTTATCGCTGGCGCAACGACGCCATAGATCGCTTGGTAGAGAGAGCGAAGAATGGGCGCAACAACTTTGTAGATGGCTGCGTAGATTTTCGCGCAGACCTTCTCAACGCGGACCAAGACCCTGAAAAACTGACGCCAGAAAGCATCAAAGATTTTCCAGATTAGAGCAAAGAGCTTGCTCATCAGCGGTGCCAACCAGCTAGTGAAGAGGCGATTTGTCAGCGAGCGAACGACCAGATAGAAGCCTGGAGCGAAGACAGATTTGAACAGATAGCCAACAACTGGGGCTACTAGCAATGTGGCTAGCACGCTGCCACCAGAGGCGGCATATACCCAATGGCCGCTGAGAAGCAAGGTAAGCAAGCCGCCACCATAGGCGAAGGCACCAAGACCGAAGTAGTAGAAGAACCTGCCGCAGATAGCGAGAAGATTGAAGGCAACGAAAGCCACTAAGGCCAGACTGATCCAGAAGCCGAAGCTGAGGTAGCTCACGGCAAGAGGAAGAGCGGTCCAGGCCGCTAGGCCAACTACTGCAAGGCTGAGCCCGTGACCGAAGAGTCCAGCGTAAGTACTGTTGTCACTGGCTGCTCTATATTGAATTCGACGCACAGCATCACGCAGTCGGTCATAAGCTAGTGCAGCACTGGTGTGGATTGTTGCCAGCTTGGCACCGAGGGGAGCAGAAGCCCAGGCTGTCAATTTGCGAGTGAGCAGGTAGACAAAAGGATGAATCAGCAAGCCATAGGCGAAAGTGATACCAACACAAAGGGCAGCCAGAGCACCATCAGCGAGGTCTGCACCAACCAAGCCCGAGTAGGGTAGCGCCAAGAAGGAAACGAAACCAGCAACCAGAGAAAGCAAGATGCCAATCAGCGTATTACCGGCGTAAGTGTCCAGATTTTCTCTAAGCGATTCAACATAGCTATAGAGCAAAGCGCTAACCACCACGACACCAACAAGAGCCGTTGGTAAATTGATCAGCAGAGCGACATAATAAGCCAGCCCCGAGGAGAGCACGGCAATGACGATGTTGAGCAGGTGATGGTAAAACTTTCTAAAGTCTCTATTGGGTTCATCACCGTAGACTTGGCCCAGAAGTTCTCCCCAGAAGCGAAGAATACTCTTGATCAGGTTGCCAGAGACGAGCGAGATCGCTCCTGGCACGATGTAAGCAAAGGCGACGACCAGCAGCATAGCCGTGGCCGCCCAGAAGCTCACACCGGACAAACCGGCCAGTAGACCGGTCTTGCTCACCGTAAGCCAAGTGGCACTACCGCTCAGTGCCGCAACCAGGTAGCCTTCTTTGCCTTCAATCTGTAGTTGATAGAGTGGACCCAAAACAAAGGTTGCTGCTGTCAGAGCCAGCAAACCAGCCAGTGCCTGATTAACGAGGGGGTGCCAGAGCACAGTGGTTACTGCGCTAATCAGGTAAGTGTAGCTGCTATAGGCAACGAAGACCCCAAAGGCGAAGGTGGCAATGGCGAGCACCGCCGAAAGAACTTCGACAACCCAGCGGTTGCGTGGTGTGTCGCCAGGTGGTTCGTCGAGTATATTGCGCCAAAGCTGCTCTGCGCCGGGCAGTTTGCTGGCTAGCGAGGCAAGGCCGCTGAAAATTTGAGCAGCAACATTCTTTGTCAACTTGCCGGTGAGGGCAAGCATCTTATCCCCTAGCTGCCAAAGGGGTTTGAACAAGCCTAAGATAAGCAGCGGCCAGAAAATACCGAGGGTGAGAAAGAAGCTTGCTACAGCTCCTGGGCCCCACCACAGTAAAGAGACATGATTGGCTAGAGCAAAGCTGCTAGTGGCAAAAGCAGCAATAGCTGACATTGCCAGGCCGACCAAGAAGTTGACAATGCCCCAGCCCCCTTCATAGGCTCTTTCTGACAGATATTTAGCCGATTCTCGAATGACCAGGTAAAGGGCGACAACGGGCGTAAGTAACACTCTAAGGAGTTTCATCAATCCATTTTCATTATTCATGATCTTTTGGATGATCTTTTGATCGATTAGTTTGTTGAATTATGGAATTGAGCCGGTTTTCACCGGCTCGAAATTTTGCCAGAGGCTTGCTTAGCGCAAACCTTGACTCTTAATCACCATGAGCTTTTCTTGGCTCATCTCACGGGCACTATGGGCAATACCGCCAAGGCCCAGGCCTGAAACGCCACTGCCACCAAAGGGCATCCAGTCAACCCGGAAGGCTGTGTGGTCATTGACCATCACGGCTGTAGCTTTGAGGCGCGTCACCGCATACATTGCTGCGTCAAGATCTTTGCTGAAGACCGCAGCCTGAAAGGCGTAGGGAAGACTATTGCTGGCGGCAATTGCATCTTCGAACTCTTCATATGAGTAGACGCAAACCACCGGGCCAAAGACTTCTTCGCAAGAGACCTTAGCGTCGCTGGGCGGATTGAGCAAGACGGTTGGAGCGTAGTAACTCGTGGGCAAACCCGCCGCATCTGCGATTCGCTTGCCGCCACAAAGAAGTTGAGCACCAGCGGCGACAGCTTCTTGTACCCAAGAATGAACCCGCTCAGCCTCTTCTATGGTGATCAAGGGCCCAACGGTAGTGCCACTGTCGGCAGGGTCACTAACCACTAGCGCATTAGCGCCATTGGCGAGCTTCTGGGCAAATTCCAGCGCTGACTCTTTGGGCACATAAATGCGCTTGACTGAAACGCAAACCTGACCGGCGTGATAAAAGGCACCCTTCAATAGCGGTGCAATGAGCTCATCGAGCTGCTCGGGATTTGCGCTAGAACGGTCAATCACCACGGGGGCGACTCCGCCATGTTCAAGGCCGCAGCGAGTTCCGGCAGCGAGCCTAGAGCGCAGATGCCAGCCAACCTTGGCCGAGCCGATGAAAGAGAGGTAAGCAACCCTGGCATCAGTAGCCAACTGTTCCGCATCTTTGCGCTCAAGAATTAGAGCCTGGCACCACTCTGGCGGCAAGCCAGCTTGATGTAAGAGCTTGACGAAGGCCAGGCAACTATAAGGCGTTGCCCCGGCTGGTTTGACTATCACCGGACAGCCAGCTACGAGAGCCGGAACAGTTTGATGAACAATGAGGTTGAGGGGATGATTGAAGGCCGAAAGAGAGACGACCACGCCAATGGGCTCATTGAAGGTCATAGCCATGCGCCCGTCGGCTGCTGGGGTCAGACCCATGGGTACTTGCTCACCATGCAGGTTTTGCAGGGCGGCTATCCCCAGCTTTACCCCCTGGATTGCTCTCTCCACCTCAACCACTGTATCGTTATAGGGCTTTCCACCTTCGCTGATGGCAGTCGCTACCAGTTCGCCTTTATGCTCTTCCATGAGGCCAACAAGGCGCTCTAAGATGGTAATGCGACGGTGAGCTGGCAGCCACTGATCTCGGTTGAGATAAAGGGAGTGGGCGCGCTCCAGAGCGGCTAACATCTCCTCGTTGGTTGCCAGAGGTAACTGACCAATTGGGCTTTGGTCATGAGGTGAGTAAACAGAGAGCATTTTTTTTGCCGCAGCTTCGGTTGTCTTTTCTTCAGGCAAAACCTCGTCCATTGAGTTTACCTTGATTTGATCATTGGTGCTCTCGTACTCAAAAGGCACATCAATCAGATGCACACCCTTGCTATTGAGGCAGTCAGTCAGCAGGGGGAGAAGCTCATCAGAACTGCCAACACGGTGACCCTGGGCGCCGTGTGCTTGAGCCAGAGCAACGAAGTCAGGGTTAGTAAAATCGAGACCAAAGTTGGCCTTATGTCCTTCGCTCTGCTTCCATTTGATCATGCCGTAAGCGGAGTCATTGAGAACGATGATCACAAGATCAAGGCCAAGACGCACTGCGGTTTCAAGTTCTTGGGCATTCATCATGAAGCCACCGTCACCGCAGACAGCCGCTACTTTCACTCCCGGCTTAATGGTCTTGGCGGCAATAGCAGCCGGCAGACCAGCCCCCATAGTGGCTAGGGCATTATCAAGCAACAGAGTATTGGGCTTATGGGCCCTATAGTTGCGGGCGAACCAGAGTTTGTAGAGACCATTGTCAAGGCAAACAATGCCGTCATCGGGCATCGCCTCTCGTAGGTCTGCCACTAATCGTGGTGGCGTCAAAGGAAAACTACCAATCAAAGCCTGCTTGTCAATCAGGCTGTCTCCGTAGTTCTTTACCCGGAGAAAATTACTGAAGTCCCAATGCTCCGACGGGCTCATTCGCTGCGACAATTCCCGCATGGTGTTGGCAATGTCGCCCACTACCTCATGCTGGGGAAAGTAAACAGCATCGACCATGGCCGAGGAGAAGTTGATGTGCAAAACTTTGCAGCCGTCTCTCTCCATGACAAAGGGCGGCTTCTCAACAATGTCATGTCCGACATTGATGATCAGGTCTGCATGCTGAAGGGCTTGGTGCACAACATCATTGGCGGAAAGAGCTGCGGTGCCAAGGTAGAGAGGATGCCTTTCATCAATTACCCCCACACCCATTTGGGTGTTGAAGAAAGGAATGCCCGTGCTATCAATGAAATCGGTCAGGGCACGCCGGGTGCGTTTGCGATTAGCGGCCGCGCCCACCAAGAGAAGAGGTGCTTTGGCGTTTTGAATCATCATTGTCGCCTTTTCCAGAGCAACTGGGTCTGGATAGGGCCTTTGCACCCGGTGAATGGCTAGGGGTAGGCAGCTAGCTTCAACCTCTTCAGCGGCCACATTTTCGGGCAGCTCAAGGTGAACGGCACCAGGACGCTCTTCCATGGCCAGGCGGAAGGCTTCTCTGATGTTTGACGGGATTGTCGTTGCGTCTCCGATTTGCCTTGTGAATTTGGTCAAAGGCCTCATCATCTCAACCACGTCGATGATTTGAAACTGGCCCTGTCTGCTCTTCTTGATTGGTTTTTGTCCAGTGATCATAACCATGGGCATGCCACCCAACTGAGCGTAGGCCGCGGCGGTCACCAGGTTGGTGGCACCAGGACCGAGAGTGGATAGGCAGACACCAGGTTTACCGGTGAGCCGGCCAACAGTGGCAGCCATAAAGCCCGCGGCTTGTTCGTGTCGAGTGAGAATGAGCCTGATGCTGGACCGACTGAGTGAGTCAAGTAGGTCAAGGTTTTCTTCACCTGGAATGGCAAAGATATATTCAACGCCCTCGTTTTCGAGAGCTTTTACAAAGAGATCTGATGCTTTCATGATCGTAGCCCTGAGGGGGAGAAATGTATGTCAAGTCAAGTCAAGTCAAGTCAAGTCACTAGAATCGTCAGCGGCGCTTTGTTTTAGCAAGGCGTTTAAGTCAGCTGGCGAGGCACAGCTGTTTTGGATGCAGGCTCTTCTCAAGGCTTGCGAGTAACCATTGCCTTCACCCATGAGTTCATCAAAGCCGATGATTGCTCTTTGGAAGTAGCTATTGGCCACAGCCCTTAGATTCAGTACTTGACTGAGCTGACCAATTTGCATGAGGACAAAGGTATGCGTCTGAAGACCAAGATGTTCATGACCTTGATCCACTTGCAGAAGTTCTTCACCAATCTGTTTAGCTTCGGCGAAGCGCTGATGGAAGCAGAGATGAGTGAACAAGTAAAGGAGTGTGTGTGCATGTATTGACGCATTGGTAAGGTACTCACGACATAGATCCAGTGCTTGTCTGTAGCTGTGCTCAGCCTGCAGCGGTTGGTCAGCCAAGCTGTTTACTTGAGCAAGCTGCAGGTAGAGCATTACCAGAACTGTAGTATCACAGCCAGCTTCCAGCTCAAGCTCGATTACCCTTTGTAGAAGATCAACTGCTTGAGCAAAGTTGCGAAGCATAATCAGGTAGACTGCGGCGCTATGGAGACGAAGACTCTCTGGTGATGAGAAAACAAGGTGATCTTTGAACATTGTTCGTAGGTCTAGTTTAGTGAGTGTGTTGAATGTTTATCCCAGGAAATCCAAGTGAGGGAAAGTCTGCTTAGAGTAGCGAAACTGTGAGCTTTCGGCCCTGTAAGTGCGGAGCCACACGCTCAATTACCATGGGGCCAAGTCCAGGGCAATCCTCTACGCGAACATCAGTTTGAGATTCGCGCAGATACAATGTTCCACTTAGCCTAGCGAGGCCGCAGAGCAAGATGGTGTCGAGTGAGCATATCGCCTGAGGCAAACGAGTGAGGTTAGGCAAGTGACTGGCAATCAAAACTTGCATGCTTTTGCTAACTGGAGGCAACTCAATGACTCCAGGCAGACGGCGGAGAGTGAGTTTGTAGAGTGAGTCGGGCAATTGCATAGGCAGGCCTTCCAGCTGTGGGCAATTATCCACCGTTAGTGAAAACAAGCTCTCTGGAAGCTCTGCTATGTGCCTCAATTGATGGCAGTTGGTAATCTGCAGGCTGAGGAGCTCATCGGCTCCTTCGGTGGAAATTGAAGTGAACTGGCAGCTAACAATAACCAACTCTCTCAATTGACTGGGGAGTGAGGGAAGTTCTGCGAAAGGGCAATTTGTCAGGGTAAGTCTTTCGGGCGCGTGGACGCGCAGATAGCGAGTAAGTGATTCACTGGTTTTGAACAACATTCGTATTTCTTATTCATGATTGCGGTGCTACAGCAGCTGCCTCAAGGCAGCAAGTTTGAGACTTCCCGTGGCAAGCACTAGAGCAGCCCAAGCTAGCGTGCGCTAGGCTACTCTGGGCGGAAGCCACTGGTCTTCTTCGCAACAAAGCCTCTAAGTGCCGATGCGACACAGAGCGCTTGTTGCCTAATGGGCCTTAGCGAGCAACGCTTGCGAGAGTTCAATCAGTTGCTGCGTTGAATCTATCTGTGCTTTGTGTGCGACGGCACTGCACTTAAGGCAGTCGATATAGGCCGCAGCCAAGTGCTGCCTGGCCTCGAGTACTCGGCTGAATTCCTCTGCCGTCAGATTGCCGAGGTCTTGTTCGCACTGAAAGAATCTCGTTACTCGAGCCTCAATCAGCTCAGCCATGCCCAGAATCTCTGCCGCAAGCGTTTCGCGCAGCGAATGAGGTGCCGAGCTGATCAGTCGAAGAATCTTGCTTCTTGTTGCGACAAGGCCTGGCGAAGTGGAAGATTTATCGTTCTCTTGAATTTGTGCAATTCCAGCGTCAACCAGCTTCTTCATGCCATTGGCGAGATGTTGCGCTTGAGCTGCGAAGGTGAGGATACCCTCGAGGTTATTCACCCGATATGAAACACCTCGATAGACTGCCACAGCTGTCTGTTCACTGGTCTGATCTTTGCTCGGTGGCAGGGTAGGTGGGTGCTCAAGCCAAAGATTGACGAGCTCTTCTTGATATTTCAGGGCTTCGATGCGCCCTTGAAGAGCCATGGTGCGGCCCTGGCAAGTGCGAATGAACGCCGCAAGCAACTTAGCCGCAGCTTTCTTCACATCGGTGTTTGAGTAGTCAAATACGCGTGGTCTAAACGGCCGAGAAAACGAAGTGACATCAAAGAAGACAGTGCCAAAGTACCGGCTACAGGCGTCGACCTTAGAAGTGTTAGCGGAGTTAGAGCTCAAGAGCCTGGCAATGCGGCTGTTGGTCAGCAGCTTGAGGTCGTAGCTTCCTTGCAGAGACTTGCACTCTTGCAGCACTCGCGAGCCATCAAAGGCACCTTTGTAGGCAAGCTTTTCTGCTCTGCGCACAAGCGGTTGAAGCTCTTCAAGAGCGGCTTCAGCGCGCTGCTGTTGAATGAAGCCGTAGAATTTTCCAAAAATGAGATGAAACGGTGTTTTGTTTGTCATTTTCCTCAAGTGATTTTGTTTTGAAATTTTGGTGCTTAAGCGCTGTTTAGAGCCTTCCGGCAAACACTCCAACCAAAGAGCCAATCAAGGAACCAGGATAACTTTGCCAGCTCATGAATCTCAGGACCAGGCGTCACATCGCTCAGAAAGTGCGATGCAAGTTATTGAACCAGTCGTTGGCTAGAGCTGTTGATAAAGCTGAGGCGTGAAATTTCCTGAAGAAGGAGAATGAGCTAAGGGTCAGTTTTAGTTCTAGCAGGGTCATGTAATCATAGACAACAGAAGTTAGTTAGTTAAGACTAAGACGCGCGTAGCTGTTCTGCCCGGCACCAAGGATGACCTGACGAGGATTAAACTAGGTTACTTGACATCGATAATCTGGCACTGTTTTGGTAAAAAGTTATTTTCGACGTTCTTCTACATAAGGTGAAAACTTTTGGTCAAGTTCCTTTTCATTGCCTATATAGTTTGCTACCTTGCGGTAGCTGCCGGCGGGATCTGGTCAGACCTGCGTAGCAAGTACGTTTGGTGGCTTGTACTAATCGATTTGTTTGGTAGTGTTCTTTCGCTAGTAGGTATGATTTTATTCTTGGCTGAGATTCGCAGCCCTCAATTGATCTCAGCTTTCGCCTATGGTTTTCCGTTGATCGTTCTGTCCTATTTTTTTGTCACAGCTATCGATATTTACGATGAACTAAAGGAAGATCCCGAAAACAAGCTCGATACACTGATCGGCTTTCTCCTTGCCTTGCTGTTTGAAATACCCTGCCTGCTGATTTTGTTTCAGTACACCTATAGAAGCTAAGCAGGCGAAGATCCGCAAGAGCCGTAACAAGCATTCCTATATTTAGGCGCGCTAAAAGAATAGAAAATTTTCAATTTCGACATGGAACCGTCACAAAAAGGCGCATAAGCTAACGACATTGAAAGGCACCGCGTTCAACACCCCCTCATATAATCAATCATTTTTTTGGAGTCAAGAAAGATGAGTCAGAAAGCAGAGCAAGTTACAAATGCAAAAGATACTTGGAAGCAAGTTGAGCAAGGAACAGCTACATCTGAGGCAATTCAGCACATTTACGCTTCCATCTGGAACGATCGAGAGCCAGCTCCTGGAGCCATGCTCACCGATGCGGAACGCACGCAGTATGGTAGGCAGAATTCTGTAGGTGTTCCAGTCAAAAATGTCGATGGTATTAAATGCAAAGAGTTACCTCAAGCATCAACATGTGCAGAGAAAAGTTTGCCCGATGTCACCATTAATAATGACCACGCCGATCATAAAGGCAAGTACCTACCATTAAGTGCTCTCACCGATAGAAATGATAAACGGCCGGTTCTTCGTGCAGATGGTGGTAAGGGAGATGGTTGTGAAGACAGACCGCTTCTATCGCCGGAACAGGTAAGTCAGATCACTGACAAGAAGGTTGTAAAACACCCTAGTCTTCGAGCCGACGATGGTGCAGTAAGCTTTGAGCCGACTTGGCCCGTTGGAAAAGATCCTGGTGAAGCGAGATTCGAGCCGACTTGGCCGGTTGGAAAACATCCTGGTGAAGTGATCGCGCATAACAGCGAGAAACAGCCAATAGAAGATAGAACACAAAAAGTATCTTATCCAGACGGCAGCTCTAGAGTAGTGCTGCGCGATAAAGATGGACAAATATTGGCCGTAGTCAATCCTGATGGTTCTCGCCTTGAGCGTCAACCTGGCAAACCTGGCGAAGCGCCGTTCTGGCAGGCCTATGGTCGCTATGACACGCCTATCACCGCCGATTCTTTCCGTGGCAATGTTGAAATGAGTGCAGACGGTACTTTTAGAATGGCTAAGATCTATCCGGTGCCGCAGGTTTATGAGCAAAAGCCAGACGGCAGCTACCGTAAAGCTTACAAAGGTGGTGCAGCCGAGCAATGGACAGCAGCCACTCAAACAGACACAATGCTCTACCCAACAGGTAAGGCCCGCGAAATCAAATTTGCGGCTAACGAGAACGGCATTCTCGAAGCGACTAGTGTCACTGATCGATAATTGAAGATTTACTCGGGGGGGTAAAGTGGGTAGGGCGGTCCAGCGGACCGCCTTTCCTGTTTTTCTCGCAATTTTTTTTAGCATTCTTTAGCGCTGAAACCCTTCAAGAGAGGGCTTATAGAGAAGCCTAATAATTGCAAATCGACTACAAAATAGACATTGTTTCGTCACATTTACTGGGGTATCTTGGCATCATGAAGTTCGACAACGAAGTGCAACTTCGCTAACACCCCCGAGCAGACGCGACACCATCTGTAGTGACGCTCTCTTTTTACACGCCGTAGAGCAGGAGTATTATCATGGCTAAATCAGCAGAACAACAGGTAGAGAAACCAAAGACAGAAGTCGAAAAAGCAGCAAGCAAAACAGTTGAAGCAACAAGGGATCAGCTTGAAAGTAAGGCTGGCGGCGATACCCACGGTGCCTATAACAAACTAATTGAATCTGTTAATACAACCAGAAAAGAGCTGAAAGAAAAGGACCCGTCTGGCAAACAAGGTAAAGCTTTTGAAGACGCTGTTGTAAAAAAACTAGAAACAGAGAAGCTCTTACCAACTTTGGCTTTAGAATTTGGCCACCGAGCATTTGGAAAAATCGATCAGAAAGTAGCTGCTAGCGGCAGTGGTGATGGACACGTTACCGCTGCAGAACTAAAGACATTCCAGGCGACTGGTAGACCCGGTGTGCTAGGAACAGCCATGAGCCAAGCTCTAATAGAGCAAAATGTGCCCAAAGCTAACCTGAGAGGCGGCTCAAATCCCGGCTTTAGCGTCAGCGACCTGCAAACGGCAATTGTCAATGGCGAGAAGGCGCGGGAAAATGACTTAAATAGCGAAGTTCAAGCTCACATTACTTCTTTACAACGGGAAGAAGCTACTAGCCTGAAAGACTATCTTCTTGCTGAAACACCTGGAAAACCTGGAGAACCTAGCAAGCCATCAGTATTTAAACTAGCCGACTATGCCGGCGCGCCCGATCCGGTAGGCAAAACTGACGGCCAGCTTATGAAGCATGACTTCCAGGCTCTAGCTGCGGATCCCAGAATTACAGCTGATGAGAGAAAGGAGCTTGAAGAAAAGGTGATTTCCAAATGGGATGATCCAGAATTCCAAAAGCAATATCTAACCTCAAATGGCGCGATGACTGTAGAGTCACTGAAAAGAGCCAGCGGAGAACTTGAATCCGATAAAACCAAGACTGCAAGTACATCAGCCGAATCAGTTACAAATGGTGCTACCGAGCAAAACAAGCAAGCTCAAGAGCTTAGAGATCTTCTTGCTGTAAAAGTTGGTAAGGACGCCACTGTTTTCAGTGCCGCTGACTATTCTGGCTCAGGGGATTTGCATCAGCGCCAAGATAAACTAGTGAACAAAGCAGACCTAGAAGCCTTGGTTAGCTCTCCTGACTTTGACCAAAAATTGGGAGAAGAAATTAAAACTAAGTTGATCGATAAGATGAATGATCGCACCTTCAAGAGCAACTACATGAGCGGTAACTATATAGACTTAGACAAGATTGCTGCTGGCGCTGAGACAGAGGATAAAACCACAGAAAAAGCCAAAGAAGCATACACCGCGGAAGCTAAAGTAATGACTGAAAGCCGACAGATAGCTATTCGTATCGCCGAGACACTGCTGGCAGACGATGCATTGCGTTTTAGAGGCGTAGACTATGCCGGCTCTTCCAATCTAAGGGCTCGAACAGATAATCTCATTGATGTGCACGATTTTAGAGCTTTCGCCGAGAACCCCATGATTGATCCTGTAACAAAGGCATTTATTGAAGAACAAATCATAAATAAATGGGATATCGCAGCAATTAGAGAACTTAGAACAGGTCGCTACATGTCGCTGAATTCATTGAGAAACGCTATTCCAAACTCTCTTTCAAACTCTCTTGCCGATAACTCACATTCAAAATAGACTGGTCGGCTACAGCTGAAAAACAAAGGAGGAAAGACCAAAAGTAAATAGAAAAAGCAAAATATCAAAATTACAAGGACTAGCAAATTTAACGACAACAAAGGATAGAAAGAGGAGCGGCAACAGCCGCTCCTCTTTCTGTGTGTAGTTTGTTACAGTGTGAGGCAGGGTTCAGCTCTTTGGTGCAAGCAAGCTAACGGACAGTTGCCGCACAGCTAGCTCAAAGGCTGGCTCATTCCGAATATGCCCAACTAACAAACGGCGAAGTTCAAGCTCAGAGGAAATCTGGACCCGGTCGGGTCCTTCTGCTCTTTCTCTGATTGGGAAATTTCACCACTCGGCTTGGCGGTGCAGGACTAAAGAAAAGCCGCCAATTGAGAAAACTAGAGCGAATCGTAGTTCTCAAAACGAACTCAATCTCGTCGGCGTATCTCACATATCTCCAAGAAACATCGTAACCATAATCTTTCTTGAGGCATTCACTTGCTTGCTTCGCTACATTGCAAAAGAGAGCAGTATTCTCGAAGGAAAGATCGTCCTTAAAGCGGAAGGTAATCTCTCCACCTGAAGAGAGAAAGGCACTTTGCTGATTGGCTAACGTAGCAGCACCAGTAAGAATTTCCACCAAGCACTCTTGTGCCATAGCCTGGCACAGCGCCGAACCCTCAACGTTAAGGGCCGGAGCATCTGGTATTCGCGCTAGTGCATTGAGCAGACGTGTTTGAATGCCAACCAGTTGTTGCATTCGCTTTTCGTTTGTTGTTTCAATCGCGCTTGTTTTGATCGTTGGTGTTTCGACCGAAGATGTTTCAGACATTACGATTTGGCCGGCCTATACCGGGTATTTAATGAATCTTGGAGACTTTTGGGCTTCAGGGGCTTTGGGGCTTTGTGCCAAGACCGTTGAGGATTCTGTCCATCACACTCGGGCTCGGCATCTCAACGACATTGTCGATGGTCTTGGGCATAGCACTGACACCAAGGGCCTTAATGTCATTGACGACGTTGGCTAAACCAGAGCGGAAGCCGTGCTCTCTCCAAGCGATTTCTTGAAGCGCTGGATCTTTCAGGGCTTCAAGCAAACGCTTGCCCTTGGCCGTGCGAGCGATGAAAGGGTGATTGCTCCACACCGTAGGCTCAGAATAAAGCACGCGGCGAGTGCGAAGAATCTCGCCTTTGCTGGCCGGATTTTGCAGCATGTATTCCAGAAGCTGCGACTCATAGCTAGCGATCATGGGATAGGCTCCCATGCCGCGAGTGAGGTAGCCCTGGAAGAGGTCTTTCGAACTCTGCTCCATGTAACCAAGACGGTTGAAGACCGACGACATTTTGGGTACCACGGCCGCGACAGTGGCGTCATCAGGGATATCTCCGCCGTTAAGCGTGCTGGCCAGGAGCCCCGCGAAGATGAAGCCGGAGTTGCTAATGCGCGGATCTGAAGTGCGGATGCCAATACGGGCACTGCCCCCGAGCTTGTCAAAGCCAAGGTCTTTCCACTTAGTACCGTCAGCGATCATCTTTACCAGCTTCGGCATGTCGGTAATGTAATAGACCTCACCCCGCTTTTGCACAACCTTGGCGGTCTGCAAGAAGTCGGCAACTTCGCTCCATGTGTAAATGACCAAGGGTGAGTTGAAGATGTTGTCCGAAGCTACGATCTGACCGTGACCCTCATTGTAAATGGCCAGTGAGAGCTGGCTAGAAGGCCAGAGAAAGTCATCGTCGGCGTTGAGCTGAGTATCGCGCACCATGCTTACTGAACCGGCCTTTTTGCCGTTGACAGTGAGCTTGTACTTCTCTCTGAGAATCTTCTGAACAGCAGGATTGTTCAGGAACTCCTCTTTCTCGCCACCGTAATAGCCTTTGACCTCTACTTGAGCCACAGAAACGAGAGCACCGTTACCGGCACTATTACCACTGCCACTATCGCCAGAAAAATTCTTGATGGCCGCCACTGAAAACAGGCCGAGTGCAAACAAGCCAGCGGCAACCATGTAGCGCATTTTGTCTTTCATGATCATTGCTCGTTTTTAAGTTCGATGTTAGGAAAGCTCATGCCACCCATACTGCCAGCAAGAAACTGAGCAACGTCGTTGACGTGCAGATTCTCGTAAAGATTGGTCAGTTGGCTTTTGATATCTGGCAGTGTATTGCGCTCAGCCGAGGCAATGAAATCTTTGGCTGATTCGATATCACGATCGACCAAGAGCAGGTAGCGCGACAGCCAGCTGTCGATGGGCACCAGGTACTGATTCAAAAAAGGTTCGGCGGCTTGGAACTTATTGCTGTCACTTTCGATGGCAATAAGAATGCGAGAGGCCTCAGCTGCGATGTCACGAACCAGACCGATAGCAACTGTTCGTTGTTCGGGAATCTTTGCTGCATAGCCTTGCAGCGATCTGATTTTGAGGCGAGCAGCAGCAATTGCTGCCTCTTCTTTTTCATTAGGTGTGGTGCGCTCAGCCAGGCTTGTGCCCGGAAAGAGCAGCATTACCCCAGCGCCCAGCAAGACTGCTGGCAAAAGGCTAACGGCAATCGGCATTTGCAGGATGAAAACACAAGCCGAGATGCTTGTTACGGCTACACCACCAGCGGTGAGACCAGCTACCACATCTCCGTTGTTACTAAGTTTGGACATTTGTCTCTCCGATAGAGAATTGCGAGAAAGTAGAGCCTGGTAGCTCAGTTGTAGCCTTTGGCTTGGCGGAAGGCTTTGATCAGGTCGTTCTTACCATCAAAGACCTTGCCAGAGCTGAACAGCGCCATGTTGTTCAACTGACTGGGGTCAGCGTCGCCGAACATAATCGAGTAGACCGGCACGCCGGTGAGCCTCGCGGTGATGGCGTTCTGCTCATAGGCATCGAAGCTGCCGTCCGACTGACCGTCGGTCATCAAGATAATGGCAGTCGAATACTTCTCGTGGTCGTACTTGCGGATTTCTTGCAGGGCGGCAGAGGCAGGCGTGTAGAAGTCTGTTGCGCCGCCGGCGTCTTGTGAGTTAACCCACGACCAGAGGTCGTTCAGTGCGGTGGGGTTGTTACCTTTTACGGTCTTGATGCCGCGCATGTTGTCATCGAAAGGAATGACGATGGTGATGTCATCCGGCGACGACTGAAGCATGTATTTTTCGGACAGCGACTGGTCGAGCATCACACGCATGCTACTCTTCAGATCTTCCAGCGGCTTGCCGTCCATTGAACCCGAATAGTCGAGCACATAGACAGTCAAGCTGGGCTTGCGCAGTGTTGTCTGGTAGAGGGTGAGAGCCTTGTGAATCACCTCTGCCGAAGGCATGTTGATAGGGCTGAGCACGCGGCTTACGTCGAAGCCGAGAGCAGGGTTGAAGGCAGGCGCAGCCTTCGGGTCGAGGTTGATGCCGAGGCCCGCGCGACGACCCGAGGCAATCAACTGCTTTTGCACATCAGCCGAAGTCATGAAGTCCTGAATCTTGCGGAAAATCTCTTCTTTAGCGCTGTCGCCTTTGTTGACATAAGCCAGGGGGGCGTCAGCGATGGCCAGACCATCAACCGGGTAGACAGCGAAGAGGGGCTCTTTGCCCTGCTGCACCAGCTTCTGGTTGGCTTCGATCAGCATCGACTCATAGTTGAACATGGCGTCGAAGTAATCGTATTTATCGATGAAGAGGTCCTTGAGCCAACCGGAGCTGCCAGCGGTGCGGTTCACACCCTTGAGGATGCTCTTCACTTTGGCCACTACGGCAGGTTTGGCCAGGTGAGCGTCAGAGAGCATATCGGGGCTGCCAGCAAAGGCATAGAGAAAGCCGAAATAGCTCGCCGCGCCAGAGTTGCTCTGGGTGGCCGATGTCATCATGAAGCGCAGCTTGCCCGACTGAGAAGCCTGGAGGATGTCGTTGACCTTGACGTTGCCCTTGGTCCAGCCAAGCGCCTCGGCCACTGATTTCTTCACACCAAGCACAACCGGCGTGCGGTAGATACTTTCACTGTTCTTCACGACTTTGTGCTGATCACCGAGGCTAATCCACAAGCTGTCGGCCGGCATCACAGCATCACACTTTGATGACTTTCCGTTTTGCAGTTCGAGCATAATGTCGACTGAACCCATGTATTCAACCCTGAGAGTAGAGCCAGCGTTGCGAGCACCCTGTTGCAAAATTGGTTCGAGAGATCTGTGCTCAGAGCCAGCGCAAAGAACAATGTCAGCTTGATCGTTGTCTTGAGGACTGGCTCCAGTAACGCCTGTATTGGTGGTGGATGAGGCGCAGCCGGTAATTGTCAGCATCAAGGCGGCAGTCAGTGAGGCGCTCAGAGCTGGGATAGTTCGGTTTTTCATGTTTCGGTTTCAGTTAGGTTTGTTTCGTTGCATCAAGCTGATGCACTAAAAGTTCCGGATGAAGGAAAACTAGATTGTTTGTGTGGAATGTACCTTGGTTTTTAAAGAGAAGAGATGATCAAATTGAGCCTCACATTTAGTGGCTTTGGGTTGCAAAGTAGAATGCTTTTAAATTTGCACTGGAATACTTCTGTTGCACTACTTCGCGTTAAGGCAAGAGCTAGAAATCGTCTTGGTTTCAAGTTATAGGCAGTAGGTAGTTATGATTTTCAATGAGCTAGCTTTTAGTCTCAAGCACCATCTTTTCGCTCATGGCGGATGCAACTAGGCTTCCTGATATTATCTATTCTGGGTCTGCCTGTCATCGTAACTAACTGAAATTTTGGTTTTGAATTTTGTTTTTAGTCATAGATCCGTCACAATTGGTTGTTTAAAGTGAAGGAGTTAAAGGTTGATATTGATAGCTGGCTTAAATCAAACAACCGATTCAAAGGTTATCCGGGGGGATAAGTAGGAGAAGCGATCCAGCGGATCGCTTTTTCTGTCTTTAATCTGTGGGCAGTTCTTTTAGAGTAACAATAGGCAGGGCGCTGCTGAAAAATTACTTGGTAGATTGTGGTAGCGCCACCTCTGGTGCCAAGCTGCCCAAGGTGTTATTCCAGCTAGGCCTCTTCTCGCAACCAGCTCTGGGTCTATCTCTCACCTTTGAAAAGTCTTTTGTGCTAGCAATGGATCCGTCACAAAATCATTGCCAAACTGAATGTAATAAAGGAAGCGGAACCAATCAATTAATCAGGCGGTTGCTCTCTATCTCAGACTAGAAAGCTTTTAAAAAGGACCACTACGATGGATGAATCTTTAGACATCATCTTCCTCTCAGTAGCCGTACTCAGTTTCATCAGCTTGCTCGCAATACCTGTACATCAAGTAAGACGTGGATTTTGCAGCCGAAGGAAATTTGTCGAAAGTGACTATTGGGGGAGTTATCACCCGTAGCCGTTTGCCTAAAACAGAAAGAACAATTTTTTCGGAGTGCTATCGATGGAAAAATCAGACTCACAAATTGCCAAAGACGTGGCTGGCCATTTGCTAGATGGCAAGGCTTGCAAGCTTATTGACGAAGTCGGCAGCATGCCTGTAGAGCAACAGCTTGCCGTGCTAAAGCAAGCAACTGCATTCGCTAATTCAGAATTAGGAAGAGAAAAATTCAACGTCACAAAATCAGCTTATCGAGACGGTTTGTGGTGGGGTGACACTATTGATGTTACTGTCAATCAATCAAATTTTTTATTCTTCTCTTCTGAGATTTTCGGATCAAGTCACAAACTAGATCCTGCTCGAATAACCAACAAATGTTCTGAAAAATAGGCGTTGAATAATCACACTTTCTGGAGTCACATAATGCTCGTAGATAAATTCCAAGCTCTTGCTGTCGCCAACAACTTCGATAATAAGACAGACAGACCAGCTGCAGCGCCTCCTGCTAGCAACAGTAGTGCCGCTATTAACTATGCTATTGAGACCGCTAACTCAGCAGTTAAGCTTCTCCGCACATATCCAAAACCATACTCAGATAAATCTATCTTCAAAGTTCAGTGCTATCTCAACGTGCATTGCCCCAAAGACTTTGTCTCAATTGCGATACGCATCTTCAACGAAAGCTGTGGTGATTGCGTGGTGGCAGAGCAAAATAATAACTATCAAGATCCCATTCGCCTTAGACCGGTGTCTACAGAGACAGACGATCACTTTTAGACGCTCTGAGCCGCGAACTAGGCTAGGCGACTTCTTTCGATAGCAATTAAGGCATCACATTAAACACTTTAACTGCAGTAAAGCTGGAGGGTTCGTCTATGGATCAATCTTTCGATATCTTCGTCACGTGCACAGTAATGCTTGGTTTTTCGATTGTGGTGCTCTTATATACTAAGCGCTCATCAGTAACTGGAGCCATTATTTCACCCGAGCGATTGAACGAAAATCGATACCAAAGTCGCAAACGCCGGGACGCGGGCCGAAACAAAGATCTAACATTCAGCTTGCCACCACTTTCGTGTGACCATGAAGAGCGCGAATATTATTCAGCTCGTGGAAGACAATAAGCACTCAAGCATAAACTTGCCATAAACAATACTTGCCGTTTACTTTTTTTAGCTATGGAACTGTCACGAGCGTGAGGTTAAGTTAGACTGAGCCGCAATTTCAAGAATGCAGCTCCGGACTCTAATTTCTCATTTGAATAGCAAAGCATTTACGAAGCTCTAAGAGGAATGATTTGATGAACGATGTATGCTGTCAGTTTCACGCAAATTTCGTCGTAGGAAGTGCACAGATAAGCGACCATAGCACTGAATGGTACAGCAGCGCCAGCCTTGCAGCTTTCAACGGTCGAGTAATTTTCTTCAACAGCCTTGGTGATTCTTGCTGGGAGTATGGCATCGTGCATTTTAGAGGCGACGAAACAGTTGTAAAGATTGCCGTCAAATTTGCCGGAGCAGACGAACGCACTCATGCAGCTATTTATCCTTTTCACTATCAAGCACAGCCTGGTTTCATTTTTCGCGCAGCATCGTTGGCAGAGTACAAAGATCTATGTTTCTCTTACGAAGACTTCTCTGCTGACCAGAGAAACTGGCAAATAGATTGTATCTAGACGCTCGAAAATCCAGTCACGAAGATGTTTCAATAGTTGGACTGAACATATGATTGAAGACGGCCACACTGAAGTCAATGCATCGGCAAAAACCAGTGAGCCCTGGACCGAGAAATTGTCTCGAGAAGCTGAGCTGCTAAAATCAGCTGGCCCAGGCTTTATCAACGCAGCAAAAGATGCGACAAAACCAGAGAATCTACCAGCAACATTAGGTACAGTCGCTCTTTCGGCTGGCCTGGGTTTAGTTATGGCTCGCTACGCACCAATGAAAGGTGCCGTTGGTGCGCTAACCAGAACAGGTCTTGCCAGCATGACTATTGCTGGCCTAGCAGAAACAACAGTCAACGGCAGCCAAATCGCTGGGGCACTAAAAGACACTTGGAATTCAGATCGAAATTGGCAGCAAAATGTTTCAGTAGTTCAAAGTAGCCTTGGTCGCTTTGCTTTTGAAAGTGCACTAATGACCGCTGGTGGGCTGACCACCAGCAAGCTCAGCAGTGCTACATTTAGAACCAGAGAATACCTATCGTGCACAAAGAAGCTTGGGCTTTCAGGCGATGCCGTCACCCTAGACTTAGCGCATCCGCAGTACGCTTTTAAAGAGCCAGCAACATTGCGCTTGATGCAAAACAGGCTAACAGGCTACAAGACAAGACAAGAAGTATTTGTCACTCGTAATGAAAATGAGCTGGGGCCATTTGCCGATTTCACCGATTATAAAAAGCGTGCTCTCACAGAGATAACCGCCCCAGTGAGAGAATATACAGTTAAGGGCTTAGAAACGAAAATCGATGTGCCAGAAGAATACGCTCAGTCTCTCGATCAAGTAAGAGCGTTGAGACTAAAAGCAGAAGGCCCAAGCGGTCTGCGTGGGTTTTTCTCAAGGGGGAAAGAATCTCAAGAAGCGCTCCTCAAGCTAGACCAGCACCCACATGGCTACCGAGCTTTACCAGAAGATTTGATAGAGCTTCTCGAACGCCAACCAAATGCATCATACACACGTAGACTTCTAATAAGCGACTGGGAGTGGCCTCTTGCTGCCTTCTACAGCAAATCACGAAAAGCGCTCGACGCTACTCCAGCCAGTGCTAGTCCAAGTGGTTTCATCGCCACACACAAGTTAGCAGCAACAGATGCAGATGGTGGATACCTGAATCTCATAATGAACCACGAGTGGTCGCACCTGAGCAAGTGGCGAAATAAAACTGCTAGTGATGCTTTTGACGCTGCTGTAGGTCTAGAAGACAAAAATTATTTAAAACGTCACTCTCCCTTGAGCAATCTTGATGAGCATTGGGCGATTTACTCAGCCGAGGGCGTTCTTACACCTTCTGGTAACCAATTCGTTGAAATGGTTAGAACTGCACCAATGAGAAGTGCAGTACTCGGGCGATCACTGACAGAGTCTTTAGCTCAAGTTCCGGCCCATAACCGCAGCCCCTTACATAACTTCTATGCCAAACGCGCTGCATACATACAAGAGAACGTAACCCCAAAGGTTCTGGCAGAGCTAGATCAAAAAATGCAGAGCCCCGAACAAATAGAACTAGCGAAAAAAGTTAAGGGTTATCTGACACAAAGAAAACCAATTTCCAATGAAAGCGCCGCAGACCAGATTGAAGTTTTTCAAGTAGCCTAGATTGAGCTCAAGTAACCATGATAGCGATTCAGTTGCTACCAAGAGCAGTCATCTAGTGGTGCGCGTCACATTGGATGTGTTAGTGAAAGGCTTACCAATCATAATTCAACACTGAATCTCTAACCTAATCAGACACCCCCGAACTTAGCTTTTTTAGAATCGTAGCTGCACTCCCGCGTGCGGCTCTTTTGGCATTGCCAATAGCGCTCTTCCTTTCTTTCCTTTCCTTTCTTTCCCTTTCAATTTCTCAGTCTGCCCCAGCGACGCTGCGCCAGCTGAACCAAAACAATCAAAACAAGACCAATGAAAAGACTAGCGTGGCCCGCCCTCGGCGGACCCTTCAATAAGCTTACGGCTGGATACAGTAAACTCGTCGCACAATGCTCTACGCCTGGGGTGATGCCACCCCAAATGCCTTTTCTGCGCGGTTTTCTCAGGCTCATCGCCCACATCTGGGTTTATATTCAGGTGGGCCACATCGAAGTGGTTGGCAAAGAACGGCTGCTCGTGCCCGGTAAGGTTGTGCTGTGCGCCAACCACAGTTCATACTTCGATGCCTTGATTCTCATTGATATAGTGCCTTACCCTGCTCGATATATGGCCTCTCACGACCAGTTTTCTGGCCTTGGCGGTATCCGTGCGTTGGTTATGGCTGCCGGTGGTGCTTTTGCTGTTGACCGCTCTAAGGGCCGCGATGTCATGCCTGCTGCTATTGCAGCTTTGGTGCAAGAAAGGGCACTGGCAATTTTTCCTGAAGGACGAATTAATTCTGATGGCATACTTGGAACACTCAAATCTGGCGCCCCAAGAATCGCTCTGGGTGCCAGTAAGCAGCTGGATGGCAAAGAACCTGTCTATCTGTTGACAGCTCAAATTCATTACAACAAGCGCCATGTTCCAAGCGCCCAAGGCGGTTACGGTAAAATGGCATTTCACTGGCGCGGCGGTGCTGTCGTCACAATTGGAACTGCCAAAGAGGTCTCTGAATTCGAAACAGAAAACCCGGCCGTCATCATTGAATGGCTGAGAGAAAGTTTTGCCAGTGCACGGCAGAATTGACTTTGCTTGTGAACTAAATTTGCTGCCTATGGCAGATGGCGAGATCATCTGATTTCGCTATCTGCCTTTTTCAAGCTCGAGGCTGCGCAACACCAATTCTCAAAAGTTTTTACTTGAGCCCGCAAACTAAGTCAAATGATTGCAGCATGCCACCACCATGATGATCATCATCGTTGTCATCGTCTTCATTATCTTCAAAGCCAAGAAAGTCGCGTAGCGGCTTCCAGCGAAGAAGAAAGACAAGCATGCAGGTAAGAAACAAGGCCAATGCAATAGCACTGCTCCAGATATTCAAGATCTGAAAGCAATCAAAATCTTCCATGGTTAGCCCTTTTGCCAATGACAATCTGATTTGATCCCGCGGGAAACATCACTGCGAAAGAGAGAGAAAGTGACAGCACTCGTCAAAGACGATTCGGGTCTTGTCTCCCCCAAAAATCCATTTCTTCTTTGTCTCTGCGGCAATAGTCTGCAGCTTGAACCAGATGAACAATTCCTCTCGCTGCAACGGAAATGACGTTGGCTCCAGGGTTTATAACCGCACCCACAACCGCTGAGGTGATGTCACCTTTGTTCTTTTTTGTATACTCGCGAACGTCGTCTAAAAAGCGAGTGTGCGCAGTCTCTCTTTCTGCTTCTGTGTTCGGGTAGTAACAATTGAAATCTTCGAAACCAGGCATTTTATTATCCTTTCAGTAAACTTGGTTGCATTTAACACTGGCGGTGCCGCGTGATGCCGATGGGGCAACATTTCTCGCTGTGATCTCATAGCTGAATGATACTTACGGGCCTAAATTTTTAGCCTGGTTAATCAGATTGGCCACTACTGTTTTGCCCTGTTTGAGGGCTTGAAATGCTGCAATATAATCTGATGGACGGCGACCAGCTCCAACAATTTCTGCCGCTTGCTCAATGTTCCTAAAATCTCGGGCAACATCTTTTCCCAACCCTCTTGTGACTGCACTAATGGCATTCACCACCTCAGGTTTTAAAGCCGCTGCATTTCTGTCAAACCAAGCATGCCTAGCAATACCTTCCAACCCTTGCGGCATTTCCGCGCTAAATTTTGATTTTAAGTAGTGAGCACTATCTTCAATATATGGCCCACGCATCCAAGGTGCAGACTGCACGATGCTTGGGTGGGCGGCAAGAGCTCTATTCAGGGGGTTTATGGGCAATCCAGCTTCTGTGAGAATTTCTGTTGCCGGGCGAGAAAGAGCATTCCAACCAGATTCAACAGACCCTGGGTTTGTCATAATGTGCCTGCCCAAGTCCTGTGATTCTTTGGTCATGGGGCCATACAGTTCTGTCAAATATTTAGTGAACCCATTGGCGCCCGATTCGTCCATGCGCAAATAGGCTCTAGCGCCATTTACTGCATTTTCTTGCATCTGTTTTGGAGTTGCCATGCGCTCAATTTCCTGTGGGAAAAATCCAATCGATTGTCCCTTAACTTTGCCCGCTGCCTTAGCAGCCAAGACATCACTCTTGATCAATTCGGCGTAGCCTGCTGTCATCACTTGTTCTGCCTTTTGTGCGTCAGTTAACGATCTGTTTAAAAATATATGCTGAACAGAGTTGTCTTCTCCAAAAACTATACGGGACGGTCCGTCGGTATGCCTCAACGCAGGGCCCTGTGCCACGCGAATATTCGCAGCCATGTCTCTGAATGGCACGTGCCGATAAGCTGATTGATCAAAGGTAGAGAAAACGTCTGGCTTTGGCGAGAGACCGTTGATGACTCTATCTGCTTCTCGTGTAAATGAGTTTGGCACCGCATCAGGCATTAGACTTGCACCCTGCTGCATACGAATATTCGCAGCTGGGATTCTGTAAGGCACATGCCTATAGCCTTCTCGTGGAACACCGGCGAATATATCTGCGGCAGATGCAATGTTCTTAGGGACGCTAGCATCGAAGGTCTCTTGCGCTGCTCTCACGACCTGAGGGTTCACCTCATTGCCCAACAAATGATGCCCTGCAGCCCTCATATCGTCAACGATTGGGGCTAAGCCATCTGCATGTTGGGCCGCTTTTGCTACGAGGCCTTCTTCAGCAGCCTTAGCCGCCGCACCAAGCTCTTTTCCTACGGCTGGAAGAGCTTTCCCTCTGAGAAGAGCAATCGAACCAACAGCCAAAACAGCTGCACTCGCAATCGCAACTTCAGTCTTGTGCTCTTTGACTAGATTCAAGCTATCATCTAGCAATTTATTATGAGCACCGGGCTCCTTTTTTCCTTTGCCAGCGTGATGCTCGTTGCCTTCTAATTGTGGCATTTTCTGCTCCTTCTTCTGAAGAGATTCGTATTTAAAATTCGTAGTTAACTGCACAAACAATAGAGGCTATTTTGTGACGCTTCTATGTCTAGAACATCGTGAACATTGGGATGAATATTGTCTTTTTGAGGTAAGCCTTCAATGCCACAGTTAGAGGCCTGGCCTTAACCCCTACAAAAAAAGAGAATAATTAGTAGACCGGTCAATTATCATTATCCAAAAAAGAAAATTTGTGCTCTCTGCTGCTTGGTAAACAGTAAAGAGTGCGATGAATATTCCCTTTGCTTCTTGTTTTGTGGTTAACGCCAGAAGACGATTCGAAGCAGAACTTCGACTCGTCTTCCAGCAAGATTTAGCTGAAGCTAGTGACTATGCCAATTCGTCTTCGAGAGTTTCCACCGTGGTGGTAGTAACCGCCGTGACACGTTTGCCCACAGGACGAGCGACCAAATGGTTCGAAATGGTGATCTCGACTGCTTCTGGTACTGACACGATGTGCTTCTTCACTTTCGTCCCGCTGACTACGGTTCGCACATTGCCATCAATCCGCTCGTCAACTTTGAGTTTTTCAACGGTGAGATACTCGACATCAACACCTCCGTCGGCGCGAGGCGTGAAGCCACTAAGATATAACCACTCGGAATCGCGGTAGAGTACTTCGATCACACCGCGGCCGATATGTTCGGTGCTGAGGGCACCGGCGGCCACCTTGACGGCGTAGCCTTTTTTCACCTGCCATTCGGCAGAGTCGGTAGCGGAGTTTCTTGCAAAGTCCATGATTGTTTTTTCTCGTTTGAAATTACTTCTCGTCGGTGTACTTGGCCTTCATGCGAATGTCCGAGCCCAGAAAAGGCCCTTCACGAAAGCGATGGAACTCAAGGCTGGGAGTGACACCGCGTTGCAGGGCAATACGCGAAGACTCGCGATAGTCCTGACTGTCGCGGGCAAGAGCATCAAAGACGAGCTCTTTGACGCGTGCAATTTCGTCTTCGCCTGGCACAGCCACTCCTTTTGTCAGCTCCACAGCCAGCGTCAGGTGCTTATCGTGCTGATTATCCTCGCGGGTAATCAGACGGAAGCTGTTGAAGATTTGCGCCAGCTGTGGCAGCTCGAAGAAAATCTTCTCGATTGCCGCCGGTGGAATTTTGCAGCCGTAGTAAGAGACTGCCAGATCGGAGCGGCCATAGTGGAACATCAGGGGCAGACCGGCAATCACGGGGGGCAGCGAAGCTGGGTCGATGTCCAGTTCAACAAGGATGGCGAGCAGCTCTTTGTAGGGCAGCACAAAGCCGTTGTCGTGGATGTTATAGCGAATCTTGGGCGCCACATTTGCCGCGCGGCAGAGAGTGACGAGCAGCTCACCTTCGTCGTTAGACTCGACGAAGTAGTCGAGCTGGTTGTATTGGAAGATGTGAGGCAGCCCATGGCGCAGACGCTCAAGACCGGGCAGGTCGGCGACAAAGCTATTGAGCTTGAGGCGAAGCTCTTCGTTTGAGGCCATCAGGCGCCGCAGAGCGACGGTGAAATCGTTTTCGGCACCGATATTGATTTCCAGATCGGAAGCACCATAGTCGCCGTAAACAGCAGCGAAGGAACCCATCAGGTAGTCCCGCATCGCCTCTGACATGCCCTCGCCGCCGTAAAAAGCAATGGCGTCAAACTTCTTCAAGTCCACCGCTTTGCTGTCTACCAGCATCTTCAAGAACGGTGGATAACCAGCGATCACATACAAGAACTGATCTGGGCCGAAGTCATTGAGTACATCGACGATCTTGTCTACATCAGGACCAACAGACACCAGCAGGCACTCGTCCGAAACCGCATGGCTTACGCACATGCCGGTTGCCCAGGGGCCAAGGGCAAAGGCGTTGACAAAAAGAATCTGCTTGTCGGGGATGAGCTGACGCAGTGCAATTTGCATCACCTGCGCTACCGCCTCACGCTCTTGCTTACCGCGCACCCAAGAAGTGGGTTTGCCGGTGGAGCCAGAGGACGTGTCAATCACCGCACCGCGGGTGGGTAGCTCGCCACCGTGGCAGCGCTCTGCCATCGAGTAGCGCTTGACGTAGTTCGACTTGTCCATCGCTGGCAAGCCGCTCAAGTCTGGCACCAGGCCATTGAGCACCACGTCACCACCATGCTCGGCGACGAAAGCAGCGTAAGCCGGGCATTCACGCTTCGCTTTTTCGAAGCAGTACCAGGCTTTCCACTTACCCATGAGGGTGCGGAAGTCGGAGAGCGCCTCGATGAAAAGCAGCTTGTAGCCGAATTTGCGACGGATTGAAAAACTGCGAACAACTGCGGCGATGAAAACAAAAGAGAAGATCAAGCGCTTCTTGATGTTCATGTTCATGTTAGTTTACTGGGTAGTTACGATTAGAAGTTTCGATCGATCAATCAGTCGATCAGTGAATCAATCAATCAACAGTTGCTCAAGAGTGAGACGATGCGCTTGGGGTGGCAAGTCACTGTGACCGAGCCGCAGCAGAAGCCAGAGATCGTGCTGACGCTCTGCGCTGGCGAAATGCTCAACCATTTCGGCGTGAGCTTTGCCATTGGTGATTACCGATCCGAAGGGATGGAGATAAACCCCGTGTTTGGTCATGGTCAGCCAGAGGCGAGCCATCATGCGCCCTGCCTGGTCGCATTCTTCCTGTGTGACAAAGGCACCAGAGAGCCAAGCAACCGTGCGAGTGCCCTTCATGGAGCGGATGTAAATCGAGCGCGTCAGTTGATAGACGCCGGGCAGATGGAAGAGCCAGTTATGCTTGACGAAAAGGCGCATCAGGAGCCCCGGAAAGTGCATGGCGTAAGCGGCAAGGCCATCGGCTTTGCGCTTCGCTTCTTGCATACTGAAACGTATCCAGCTGCCCACTTCGTTGCGAGAAAGAGGTTCGCTCATGTCATAAAACATGGTGTCGGCATTGAGGCGAACCACCCAATCCACTTGATCTTGGTCTTGTGAGAATTCAAGCTTGTGACCGAAGTCGGCAGCTACTTGAGTTAGTTCACTAAGCACAGCCTCATCGAGGGGCTCGTCGTTGTAGGGAAGGCGAGAGGTGCGGCGCTCCAGAATGAGCTTTCGCTGCAGAGGTTCATTGACAGCTTCTGCTTCTGGTACCAGGGTGAGAGTGATGAAAGGCTGATAGCCCTCCTTCGTTGCATCAAGGGGCACGCCAAAGTATTGCGCCTTGACGGAAAAACCCATTGGTGCCGCGGCGATTCTGATGAGCTCGACCAAGATGCCGAAGCCAACGGTGCAGAAGCGTCCGGTGGGGTCGGTATCGGGCAGAAGTCTGGAGGGGTCGTACATGACCGTAACTTGGTCTTCAGAGTCGATTCTGAAGCGCCAAGATTGAATATTGTGAGGGGAAGGCGCCCAGCGAGCGAATTCCAGGATTTCTTTCCAATTTCCGTAGGCCATTTTTAGCTCCTCAAGATTGAAGTTTGCTCAAGGCTATTTGCTAAAGAAAAACGACAGGATCAGTGTTGCGAAAACTGCGAACACGACCATAAAGATGGCCCCTTGCAAGAGAGCGACGATGAATGCGAGTAGCCAGCCAATCACTGTGCCAACGCCAAGAGTTGTGCCACCAGCACCGCCAGCAACACCAAGAATCTGGAACACGCTAGCGCTGAAAGTGGCGACCAGCGTGGCCCAAAGTACGTCGAGAATGACAGCGATGGTTAGAACTTGACGCACACTGAGTTTTCTGAAGAAATTGAGCAGTTTCATTGGTTTTTCCTGAAGTTGGTAAAGCACAACCTCCCGCAGAATCGCAGGCGGTTGTGTGAGGCAGAGTTGACAGAGCGAATAACAATTGAAGCCGGCTTCTTAGCTCTCGTTGTCAGTCTTGTCCTCTTGCTCCGCGGGAACGGTATTGAAAGTAGTACCACCATTGAAAGTCTTTGCAATCAGACCTTTCAAAAAGGCGTAAGAGCTAGCTGCTTGCTCCGAGTACTTCTTCAAAAGTTCAGGCTTGAAAGTGCCTAGGTAAGCCAGTACAAGGCCCAGGATGAGAGTCTTGATGGCCAGCAGAAGCAGCAGGAATCCAATGTGCACTCGAAACTCAAGGAGAAAGATGAACACAAGAAGGGCTGCCAAGCTTTTGACGATGAGCTTGAACGTAACTGGTGAACTGTTGGTAGACATTTTTCGAATTGGGGTGTTATGGGTTAAGAAAGAGCGAGCTAGCAATCGCTCTAGCAATCACTCAGCGGTGCTGGCACTGCTAATGAAGTGCTCCATTTCACTGCGCGAGTTAAAGCCGATGGTTTTCAGCGTTTCCATGTCAGTGAGAATCACTCGCACTGCGGTGTGATCATCGCCTTCGTTCTTGACTTGAGTCATGAGCCAATAGCGCTTCACGGAGCCGGCACTATCGCCATTGCGCACCACCAGCCTTGGCTCTTGCACAGAGTATGCCGTCCAATCAGTCTCAGGGTCAGCGTTTGTTGCTTGCTTCAAAGCTCGACGAGGACCATTGAGATCGCTTGCCGCCGGAACTTCGTAAACTTGCGTCTTGCCGGTCTGAGCATCAAAGAAGAGCAACTCGGACAAGCCAAAGCTCTGCTTACCAGCAGGTTCAAGGGCAATCACTTCTTGCAGGGTGGCTCGGCCAGCGCTGTCGACGAATGATTGAATATAGGGTTGCTGGTTTTCGCCGGCCTTCGGTGTATCTTCGCTGATTTGATCAATGCCAGATTCGTTGAGCCAGACGTTGAGCAGACCGGTGCGGTAGTGACCATATGCCTCGCCATATTGCCTGGCCAAGACACTGGGGTAGAGAACTGAACCAGGGAACAGCCGAGCGGCATCAGCCACGGTGTGATCGCTGATCCAGCCCCACTGGTTCACTTCCATCACGCCACCAAGAACAGGCAGCATGGTGCCTGTCATAGTTGGCCGGTAGCTGATGTAGGGAATGAGGAGACTCCACTTATCTTCTGGGCTGCGATAATAGGTTGCTTCCACTCGCTGAGAAAGCGGATGGTGCAGGCGAAACAAGGTTTCAGTGATGGCAGATTCTTCGCCGAAGAGAAACTTCGTGTTGGCGCCACTGTTTGCTTCACTGCTCGTCTCAAGCTCAGAAGCGTTGATTCGGAGAATGCTCTGGCTGGAGCCAAGGAGGCGGGGAAGCCAACTGCCCAGTCGGCCAGTCTTGAAGCTGTAGGCACTCTGCCACCACAGCGAACAAGAGTTATCGCTGCACTCACGTGCCAGTTGCGGCAGGCCAACTGTTTCAAGTCGGTTGTCACGGTTCTTGCTGTGTAGGTACCAAGAAGCGGTACCCTGACCAAGAATTCGCAAATTCTCAGTCTGCGAGATTTCGCTCAGTTTGACAGGCCTGAGTGAAGCGGCCATTTGACTTTGCACAAACCAGGGTGCTGTATTGGCGACTAGAAGCAAAGCGCAGAGCGCAGCGCTAGCTGCCACTGTGCCACCGAGAAGAGCGCTCTTCTTGGCCAACTTCGCCCTGGATTTTTTTGTAATCAGAAGCACAATAGGCACCGTCAAAATAGGCACGAACCAGATTGGTGCCAATTGCCAAACTTTGACGAGATATGGCTGGACCAGAGGCACACCAACAAGGTAGAGAGCTGATACACCAATCAGGGTAAAAGGCAGAAGCCGCTCTTTCTTGAAAGAACCCGCCGGTTTGACTGGAAGCCTAAATTGGCCAGCCGCTTTGCGCACAGAGCTAAGCGCAGAGCCAAAGGCAGAACTGACAGTAGAAGCGAACTGTGACGAGGCTTTGTAGAAAGCCATTGCTTTTGCCTTCAAACCCCTATCGTGAGCTGGTTCTGTCACGTTGTCTTTATCTTTTGGTTGTTGTTGTTGAGTCATTTAAACTTACTGAAAGGTTTTTCTTCGATATCGGAGCAAGCGCTCTGTCGGTGCACAGCGGCCTAAAATTTCGGCAATCTCTTTGATGAAATCTTTAGCTATGGCCAGTTGCTCCAAGCGATCTTGACTGTACGGGTTTCGGCCCATGTGCGGACACCAGACATTCGCTAGAATCTCGGTTTCGTAGTCGTCCGCCTCGCTGAAGTACCATTGTCTGATACTGACGTCGATGTTCCAGCGACGTTTTGAATCGAGGCAAAGAGGATTGCCTAAAAGTTTGTCCCAGAATGTTTGCTTGCCGCGTTGCCAGAAAGAACGCCATTGAAAGGTCAGACCGGTGGCGCCAGGGTAGTAGCCATTGGGCATGACAGCTGGCATTCTTCTCGTGGCAGCTCGCTTAGGCAGTATGCCTTCAAAGTTGGCTGGTTGTATGCGTTTACGCGCGCCCAGAGGAGTATACAACTCCATTAGTTGACGGTTTCTCAGGGCTGCAGTGACAACACCTTTGAGGTCGATATAGCAATGGCCAGAGACCGCAACGCCAAAGGCTTCTTTGCTTGGGTCAAACACCCCAGAGAAAGTCGCCCCTATAGCATCAATTGCATCAGGGGCATCAAGATCTCCGTGGCCAGCGAAATGCCCTTGGCCGATATCGACAGTGCTGTCGATATCGGCAGAATGAGAGTCGTAGTCATAAAATGAGTGAGCTACAACTAGCGCGTCAAAAACCGCATCACCGTCACCGCTGTGACCGAAGTCCATGCCATCGTAGACTCCGTCAAAGATACCGTGAATTCCATGGCCATCGAAGTGACCTAGGCCACTGCCGTCAAAGCCATCGTGTCCATCAGATCCATCAGAGCCGTGACCGCCTCCATCGAATCCTCCATCTGTCATGACTGCTCTCCGCTCTCACTCACTCTTTTTGTTCCAATTTGTCAGTGTCAAAACCACCGGCGTTGCGACGGATCACTTCATCCATCATCAGCCGGGCACCGGCCTCAGTTTTCTTCAGTGCGATGGGTGGACGAACACCGCTCATGCAAAGCTTCCAATAAGCCATGAAGGCTGCAGCACCAACATAGTTGGGGTGCACGTCGCCGATGTCAGCGCGAAAGCTATAGACCCCGTTTTGGAGATTGGCGGTCAACTCCTCAACCTTGCTTTGCTTAGCGTCATCAAAGAAAACCAGATCTCTCATGGAGCGATTGCCCAAGCACTCCAAAGGAGTGTTCATGATGGCATCAACCACTACCGGCGCCACTTCCATCAGGTCAGCAAAAGGCACCTCGATTTTGAAGCGAAAGCGCCTATCGTCAGGGTTGGCGTTGTGCCAGGTCACCATGGTCGGCTTCTTTTCCCCTGCAGCCTGATCGGCCAGCAGTCTCAACTCGCCCGCCGCAGCAGAAAAACCGAGCTGATTCATGGCTTCTGCAACCACATAGGCCCGAGGGTAATCAGGCATGTGCACACCAACAACGAACTCGCCGTCGTTGTCGACCTCATAGTAGCCCTCGCTGCGCAGAAGAGCGTCTGTAGTGAGCAGGTTTTCTTCGGCAGAGTTAAGGGCACTGAAAAGACTGATCAGCGAAAAACCGAAAGCTGGGCCCGTGAAAAGTACACCACCAGCAACGTCGGCATCGGTCTCGGTCAATGTCTGTACAAAGATCTGCCTGATCAAATCAAGCATTGCTACCTTCTGACCCGCGATCGTAATCGTCTTGGTTGAAAGATTGAAGTGTTTGGCATTGCTATCAATGGCATCGATCACCGCCTCTGCCATTTGCTCATGCATGAGTGGCACATCAGCAAATACGTCATGGCGGAATTCATGGTAGAAAACCGGCATGTTGATCAGGAGAGAACCGCGCATGTTGAACGGCACCATCATCAGGTGCGCGTTGAGCGGACCACGGGCACCAGGGATGGTAGCAGGGCCACCACCAGAGTAACGCGGCATGTAAATATCGCCGACGTGCATCACCATGGTCTCAGCGCCCGCCGTCATCAATTTGAAGGCCTGCTCAAGAGAGTAGGTCAAGTACATCAGCTCGAAGTACTTACCGTCCCGTTGCTGGGCGAAGCTAGAGTCCCACATCTCCAGAACACTCATGATCTGCCTCAGGGCGCCGCTGATCACATTAACCGAAAGAGAAATGACCTCCTCTTCGCTGGCGCCAGTGAAATTGGCCGATACAGCGTGCATGACGCTGGGTAGCGCTCCCAAAACATGAAAGTGAGCGCGCTCCTCGTCGCCAACGAAGAGTTCCTTGATCAACGCCCAGTGAAAACGCAGACTCGCAACAGTCTCTTGATACTTGGCTGGCATGTGCTTAGCGGCCCAATCTTCAATACCTTGGCTGGGGTCAAAGATGGGGGCGAGATGCTCCTCGAACCGACCAGCATGCATGGAGGCACTGAGACCACCGGCGGCAAGAAAGAGAGTGCCACCGTGGCGGTTTACCACAGGCGCCACCGCACCTGCGGCGGGAGACGCGAGAGGAGCAGGAGCGCTGTCACCGCTAACACCATTGTCAGACTTGTTATCGTCGGCGGACGCCTTGACTTGTTTCTGGTCCAGTTTCGCTGGTCCTTCTTGCTCTCCGGCTTCAGCCTTGTTCTTGTTCACTCGGCGCCTTGAGCCACGGGCGGCCGCTTGCCTGGCCCTTTGCTCTTCACCAAGCTTGTTGATGTACAAAACGCAAGACAGAATCAGCTCTTCGGTGCTAGGCATCTTGAAGGTCTTGCGACCTGTACCTGGAAGAATGATCAGTGGCTCGCTGCAAATCTGCCCACCGCTCGGTCTCGACAGAAGTCGCCCCGGCTGCCTTGCCGGACTATTGGGCCAGTCTTGACCAGGGCGGCAATTGATCAGCCTCACAGGCCTTGCGCTTTCAATCAGCCTTTTGCCTGTAGGGAGCTTGATTTTTGGATTTGTCATTGGATTTAGTGCGATTTTTCTTGAATCAGTCAGAGCCGCTAAACATCTCCCGCAGAGCATTTGCTCCACAGGCCATGTATGCCGCATGGCTAGCCTTGTAAAGCTCCTCACATTCGGGAAACTCCTGCCACACCTTGAAAGCCAACTCGTAGTGCCTGACGGCTTGCGACCACTGTTCAGAGCGTTGGTATTGCAGGGCCAAGTTGTGATGAATTGACGCTAGAACACCTTTCCTGAATTGGGGGTCTTGGTTCGTCGCATCTTCAAGATCAGCCAGAGGCTGTGCTTGATGCAGTGTGCGCCAGGCAAGATCATCATTGCCGAGCTGCGAGTAGATCTCAGTTAAGCGGCTGAGAAAGGTGAGCCTGAACATTCTCAGCTCAGATGAATCTGGATTTTCAGAGGTAGCAATTAGCTGCAAGCCCTGTTGCATTTCATCAACCGCGAGGTCCCAATTGCCTGAATTGTAATGGCAAAGGGCGAGCAGCTTGGTTGCTTCCAGGTTGAGAAAGATGTCGTCAGACGAGACCAGTCTTGCAGTGGCTGCCGCCGCCTCGTAGTCTTCGTCTTCAAAGAGAGCGACAGCTGTGCGATAGAGCTGCAGATTGACATCGCTGTTGCTATCATCCGTGGTGTGATATGTCGCTGGATGATTAAAGTTCACCCCAGTGAATTTCGCCAGAAAGGCAAAGAACACTATGGTGATGACTAAGATGCACGTGACATCTTGGTAAGTTGTTTCCATGGTGAATAGAGGGGATAGATTTGTTCAAGTGGCCTGCTGCAAGGTCATTGGTAATCGAGGGCGATGAGCCGTTTGAAGAAGCGCACCATGTCAAAGACACTGACGCTTGAGACAGGATCTCGATATTCAATCGAGCGCACATCGACGATGGTGTCATTCATGTCTTTATCGCCTCTTTTGGCGCGGCGCACAACGAGAATGACATAGTCGTTGACTTTGGCCGTGGCTAAGTAGGCAGCGTTGAGGCTGTCGCCATCGGTCTTGTACGACCTGTAGTTAACGACAATGTGATATTGAGTGTTGGGACCAGCAGCAGCTTTGGTGCCCTCGGGAAAGGTGGCAACACTGGCTGCCCAGCGTTGAATTTGTCCTTCGACGCGGTCAATGTCTACCTGCCTCCAGGGCCACCTCCAACGACGGCCTCGAAAGCGATTCTTAGCCATTGTAGTACTCAGGGCCTACGCCTTCGGGTAGCTGGTCTTCGAAGAGCTCAGGAGGAAGGCCCGGACCGACTTTGCCGGAAGAATGAAGCTGAGCAGAAGGTTGCAGTTTGACTTTCTTGGTGCCTTTCCCTGAAATTTGCTTCGTTCCTTGCTTCGTGCCTTTCGCAGCGACCTGCCCTGAAGCTGAAATTTGCTTGATTTGATTGGTCTTGGTATCGCTGTTCGACTTTGCAGTTTTTGCCATGATTGTTTGGAGTCAGGAGTGAATGTTGAAAGAGAATTTCGCGAGAAATTGCTCAATGGGATTTAACGCTTAAGCCCCAATCTGTTCGTTGGAACAGAGCGGAGCTTAGTCGGAGAATTCCCCAGTCGGGAGCGATCCTCACCCGGCCAGCACTGGAATTGCACCAGCCCCACCGCAGGCGTGCGGATCGGGGATTAAGATTTGAGAGCTTGGCTTGCGTCTCTAACCACGAGGGGCGAGAGACTTGCCGTGCGGTTTCTTTGGACCATCTGGAATGCACACATCGCCGAGGCCACCAGGCACACTGCGAGGAACTTCATAAGCCGAGCCGTCAATGCGCAAGAACGGCAAGATTTTGTGCAAAACCGGAGTAGGGCTTGACTCTGTTCTGGAGAACGTCAAGCCAACCGGAACCTTTGAAGCTGTAGGTTTATCAGTATTATCGTAGGTTAAGCCAACGCGTGGCAGGCCATAAGTAGCGCGCCCCGCATCTGTTCTGTTAATCATGTTGTCCATGTTATCTAGCGTTTTCAGAACGGCTGGAAGAGGAGTGTTGACAGCCGGATGCTCTCCGCACTCGGCAAGCCGTCTAAAAGTCTGCTTTATATTCCCTCGAGCTGACAGATTGCCAGACAACTCGGCCTGCGCTTCACGCCAAAGTTTGGCTGCGGTATTAATCAGCGGATCACGATAGTGGAACGCATCCTCAACAAAGTTACTGCGGGTTCCTTGCTTCGTCTCGTTATTGCTGAAAATTGCTCTCTCTGACATCGTCTCATCTCCGTGGGGGGAACAAAACGAATTGTAGATTTTCAATTGTGTCGGTTCCATATCTATCAGGCAGCTGAACTAGCCATTAGTTTCAGGCTAATTCCGGGCTACGCAAAATATCGATTTTAGCCAAAGCAAAGAGCAACTGTGGTGTTGCTCTTTGCCCAGCCGATATCAACATCAGTTATCCAGGCGCTTTTCGGCCAGATACCAACGCTCGAGAAAGATGATCGAGAGAGCCAGAAGCGGCAGACCGACAAGAAAGTCTCGACGCATTTCGAGTAACAAAATTCCTGGAATGAAAAACGTGGCAAACAGTATTGCAGCAGAGATACTTTTGGCGCCGAAGCGCAGTTTTCTCACGGCGCTGGCTGTACCAACATCTTTCACTGCGATTTGCAGCTCGCCTCTTTCAATCTGGTCGAACAAGACTCGACCTTTTTTCAAAAGAGTTAAGCCGATTCGCCTCAGCTTTTCAGAGTCGTACTGAATGCGCTCCAGTGGGTCGAGGGGCTCACCCAGAAGCCTTGAGGCCAGAGCGGTTGTCTCGCCTGAAATTACGCTACCCAAATTGAGTTCAGGGTAGACCGCCTGCAGCGCTTTCAAGTTGCCCTCAATAGAAATCAAAGAGCGGCCTACCAGAGTGAGTTCGCGAGGGAAGGCTACGCCACCTGACTCTGATGCTTTGAACAGTTGCTGTTGCAACACACCGATGGTCTCTGCCGAGACTTTGTCCATGTTGCCGGTAAAACGCTCGAAAACTCCTAGCACATCTTGGTCTTCCAGTGCACTACTGCTGAGAATTCCAGCTTTGACACACTCCTCAACCAGGCCTCTGGCATCACCTTTGATGGCGTTGCCAGCAATCAGCAAAATCGAATCGCGCATGCCTTCTGAAAGGCGGCCGACCATGCCGAAGTCGTAAAAAATCACTTTCACCTTGCCGTCAACCTTGGTGACAGCAATGTTGCCGGGGTGCGGGTCAGCGTGAAACACCCCGACAGTAACGAATTGCTTCAAGAAGGCCTTGATGAGAATTGCCGCGGCCTCCTGAACATCTTCGTTGCTCCCGGTGAACTTCGAGACCTTGGTACCGGGCATGTACTGCAGTGTCAGAACCCTCTTGCGACTTCTCTCGTAATCAATCCAGGGAATGATCACGCCCGATGCAGCATCATCCTGAGGGAACATCAAGCGAAACTCTTCGGTATTGGCTGCCTCAATTTTGTAGTCGAGCTCAGCAAAAAAAGTAGTCTCAAGTTCATTGAGAAAACCGAAGAGGTCTGCTTCTTTTGTGAAACGGGGAAAGAAAAACAAGTGTTGCACGATCGAGCGCAGCACTGAGAGGTCAAGCTTAACCAGCTCTTCAACTCCAGGGCGCTGAACTTTCACTACCAGTTCCACAATCTCCTGACCGATCCGTCGCCGGGCCCGGTGCACCTGACCAAGACTGGCAGTCGAAATTGGCTCTTGATCAATCGTCAAGAAAAGCTCACCAATCGGTGCCCCCAATTCGTCTTCGATGACAGCTTTCGCTTCATCAAAGCTGAAGGGGTTGACCTTGTCTTGAAGGGTCGAGAACTCCTCTACCCAAATGCGGGGAAAGAGGTCTGCTCTGGTGCTGATGATCTGCCCCAGCTTGATGAAAGTTGGACCGAGGCGGATGAATTGCTCTTTGGCCCAGGCAGCCAATTGGTGCTCTTTTTCTTCGGCACTTAAGGCCGAGTTGCCCGATTGTGCGGCGCGTTGTCTGAGAAAGCCGTAGACCAAGAGGAAAATTTGAAACACCCTCTTGCTACGAGAAAATATATTTGCCTCAGGGAGGATCTTCAGTGTCATTTGTTTACTCCAAAATAGATAGTCGAAATGCTTGCTGAAGCCTCTCCCAGGCAAACCTTAGACAATCAGACGAGAGTCAATCGGTCCTGAAGAGTTGCTTCAGTTTCTTCACTACTGGAACACCTTGAACAAAGTCGTGGCAGTCTCCATAGCGGTCAATGTGAACAGCCCGGAGGCCAGAGCCAAGAGCTGGACGGATATCCAGGTCAGGGTTGTCCCCGACCATCATGCAATCGGCGGGGGCGGCGCTGCATCGGCGCAGTGCCTCTTGATAGAAAGCTTGCGATGGCTTGGCAGAGCCAACTTCATAGCTCATTATCAGTTGGTCAAAAGCGCTTGGTGCCAAACCACCCTCGGCTTGATTGAAAATCTGTGGCATCGGAAAGGGCCAGGCATTGGAAAGCATGGCCAACTTCAGACCCATGTCACGAAAATGCTGCAACTGCGGCGTAACGTCAAGGAATTGACAGAGACCGTTCTTCTCATCTTCGACCAGCTCTGCCAGTGCATTTTCGGCACCATGGGGTATGTCAAATTGGAGCTTGTTTGCCACAATCCAGAGATATTCAGCCGGGTCTTCTTCAACCACAAGGCCATCGAAGCGCAGGGCATGCTTAACTCGCTTGCTTGCTGTGGTCAGGCAAACCTGCATGAACTCGGGGTCTGGAATATCAGCTTTAGAGTCGAGCTTATAGCGGCAAATCCTCTGGAATTGCAGAATCGGCTCAGGATAGGTAGCGCGAAAGAGAGTCTTCCAGTTGTCCAGAAAAAGCCAGGTTGGCAGCTCATGTGAAAGCGGCACTTGCAAAGCAATATCGGCAAGCGGTCCAGTCGGTGAATGTTGAGACGGGAAGCGGGGTGGAAATGGTCTTGTAGGTAGGTTTGGGATTGATGGGTAACTCATACTGAAGAGCACTCGTATTGATTTATCAGAAGAGGTCTAGAGAGTTCCCAGACGCGGCTGTAAGAACGCTCAAGAGGTGAAAAAAACCTAGCGAAGGAAACGCCAACAAGATGCAGAGAACGCACCTCATTGCCGATTCCTATCGCTAGGTTATCGCTAGGTGAAACTAGGCATCTACCGAATCAAAAAAGACTGATTGGGAGATGCCACCCAACCTATCAGCGTTGAACTCAGCCGAGCTGCTGAGGATCTTCAGGGGTGGCGGTGGGGAGGATGTCAGCGGACTGAGGAGGATTCTCCGGAGCCGGAGCGGCGGGAGGCTCGGGAGCGGGAGCCGGGGTAGGCTCGGGAGCGGGAACTTGGGTCAGCTCGGGGAAATTGGCCAGAGCATCGAGGTGAGCGTTGAGAGTCTGCAGCTCGGCAAGAGAATCAGCTTTGCCGCGAGCCAGGAAGGTCGGGTAAGTAGCTTGCTCGAGCTTGGCAATCAGGGCCACGGTACGGGTCTTGGCGGTAGCGAGTTCGCGCCTGACGTTTTGAATGTGGGCTTGGGAAAGCCTTTCGGAAGTGGGAGCTTGCAGGCCATGCGCCAGCAGTTTGGCTTCTTTGGTGCGAAGCAGAACGAGGGCGCTGGTCTGGTGCAAGAGAGCAGCAACTTCAGCGGGGAGAGCGATGAAAGCGATGTCTTGTTGAGCGCGTTGAACTTGTTGGGCGAAGGACATGAGATTTACTCGGGTTGTTTGTTTGGTCGAAACACATCGATTCAGCCGATACACAGAGAAACTGAGCCAAACTGGTCTAATCCTCGTAGGGGTAGTTAAACGGGTTTGTTCTCAGGTGCTCCGAAGTTATGGTGTGAAAAGATATGCACTGCCAAACTAGCATTGGCTTATTACCGAATTAAATACTCATGAGTCACGGTCATAGATCTTCCTAGAGCCCCTCCAAACCTCATTGACAGCTTGAAAACCTAGTGCCAGCTCTAGCGCCCAAAACCGAGACGGTATTGAGACAGAGAAAATTTATTCCCCTGCCGCTGTGCTAGCACCAACTAGATTGGCCGCGAAGTAAAAATTGGGCTACAAAATTAGGCCAGAAGAGCCGCACTAGGCTACATTGTCCGTCAAATCTAGACTGCGGTAAGTGACTGATAATTTACTGCTTCTTCTTCAAAAGTTCGAAATTCATGCGGTAACCATGGCCGTGAATATTGTCAATATAAGAATCTTGGTCGGGAGTATCGATGATTTGCCTGACTCTTTTAATGCAGGTTCTGACCGTCTGATCGGTTGCTTGCGAATCGGTAGACCAAACATGCCGCAATAGGTCGTTGGCCGGGAATGTTTCTTCTTTATGCCTCATCAAGAACTCTAAGAGCGAAAATTCACGAGGAGGCAGCTTTAACTCTTCACCCTTACGTCGTAGTGACTTTGCGCTGGGATCTAATTGCAAATCACCAAAAGTAATAACACTCTCGATAATATCCCGATTGCGCCGAAGCAAGGCTTTCAATCGCGCCGTTAACTCTTGCATCTTGAATGGCTTAGTGAGGTAGTCGTCTGCGCCACCCTCTAAGCCGATGACTTTGTCATCAACCTGGTCTTTCCCGGTGAGAAAGATAACGGGAGTTTGGCCGCCTTTCATGCGGTAATGTCTAAGAACATCGATTCCCGCGATGCCAGGCAGCTGCCAGTCAAGAATGATCACGTCAAACTCTGACATTGCCATAAGTTCTAAGCCCGATTCACCATCCCGACAGGCTTCTATGTTGAAGCCTTCTTTTTTAATCCAGATTTTCAATGATTCACGAAGATCATCATCGTCTTCAACTAAAAGGATCTTTGACATCAATTTGGTTCCTTTAACGGAAGCCAGAACCAAAAGGTGCTGCCTTCTCCTGGTTTACTAGATACCCCAATTTGACCACCGTGACTCACAATAATCGCTTTACAAATTGCCAACCCTAAACCCGTGCCATGGCGCTTGTTTTTATCTTCTTTGCTCACCTGCACAAAGCGCTCAAAGATTTGCTCTCTCATTTCTTCTGGGATGCCACGTCCCTGGTCTTTTACCTGTACTTCGAGATGTCCTGATTTCAGTTCAGCGTTGAGGCTGATAATTTGTCCTGGCTGAGAAAATTTAACAGCATTATCAATCAAATTAATCAAAACCTGAACGATTCTGTCACTATCGGCCCAACATTGGAAGGTCTTTCTTTGGTAGCTCAGTGTCACCCCTCGATCTTGGGCATTAAAAATAGTGGCTTCCAAGGCCCGCTCAATCACATCGGCAATATCGATAGTGCTTTGATTGAGCTTAAATCCGGCATTGTCTAATTTTTCTAGATCGAGCAGATCATTTATCAGCAGTATCATGCGGTCGACACTGCGTTCGGAACGGGTCAGTTGTTTCTTTCCTTCTTCGGAAATTTCTCCGAAAAATCCATTAAAAACCATCTCTAGCGATGCTTGAATAGAAGTAAGCGGTGTGCGCAAATCGTGACTGACCATGGCCACAAATTGCCTTCTCAAACGCTGTATCGCTAACCGTTCTGTAATGTCAATAATGGCTGCTAGTCTGGTGTGACCAAATTCTTTAACCACAAGTTCCACAAACTTTTCTTCGTCACTGTCCTTCAGCTTAAGCTCCATCGGCCGACCCGGCACTATCTCCGCCTCGTTCGGAAGAGCAAGTAGATCAGAGAGATGAAGGTCATGCATGTCATCAGCCGAACAATAAAACAGCTCTTCCATTTCAGGATTAACTAAATCGATTGCTCCGTCTTCATTTAAGCGAGCAAGAGCTACGGGCATATTGTCTATGAGGAAGCGCTCTTGCTTTCTTGCTTCAGTGAGTTCTGCTGAAGCTTGCCGCAAAATATTATCGAGTTTACTAAGTTCATCATCACCGCTAAGCGGCGGGCCAAATCTGAGCCCTTGAGGAAGCCTGGCTGCATTATCCATCAAGGCCGCAAGCCTGCGGCTGATGCCTCTATTGAAAGCGATTGTCAAAATTAGAGCCAGAGCCACGTTAGTGACAAAACCAACGACAATCAAGTTGCGAACTTCTTGTCTGATTTGGGCTTCTCTGACAACTGCCTCTTGCACGGTTTTCGTCTCTAACTCACTGGCTTCAGTCAACAAAGTGAGAACTTTGCTGTATGCAGGAGTTAACTGATTGATGCAGCGGTAAGCCTCAAGCAAACCACCATCTTCGGAATCAAATGACTCTTTGAATTTATCAAGTACGACCCGAGCTGACGTAAATGCCTTCAAATACGAGTCACGGGCTGGTGATTTCTGCGCCAACTTCTCCATTTCGGTCATCTCTGACTCAATCGATTCAATTTCAGAAATTCTAGTTTTGTTCAATCCCTCATTGAAGCCACTGCCAAATTTCTTTCTAAAGGTCAATATAGCAACATCTGAAACTAGACGGCTGATGCGATCTGTCTTTTCAACAAGTGCTCTAGAATTGTTCAATTTGGCAGACTCTAAATCGGCGCGCTGAAGGGCGAAAAACAAAACAGCAATAAGTATCAAGTCCATCAGGAGAGGCACTGCGATTAGAGTAAGAGCTTTAGTCGATAGATTGAGATGCATGGGTAAAGCTTGAACTACTTTTGATCGAGGAATAAATAAAATTGGTGGCGCATATGGTGCCTCTCCTTAATGCAGTGGAGCAAACATTTGCTTGTTGAAATCATCTACTTTGCCAGTGGAGGCGAAATGTATTTTCGTGCGAGGGAAAAGCTTTTTGATTTGAGCAATCTCTTGCTCAGAAAAACTCTTCTGAGAAAGCCAGAGACCTTCGAGATCTAGCTTTGATAAGAGCTTAAGACCTTTGATCGTGACAGATGTAGAGGCCAGGGAGACTTGCTTTAGGCCTTTTAAGTTGGTGAGCTTTGCTACACCACTATCCGTGATTTTCTGGTTCCCGTTGAGCTCAAGAGAGAATAATTTTGGACAGCTGGCAATCAATAGAGCCAGTCCTGAATCACTAATGAAACAGTTGCCTGCATCTAAACGACGCAGCAAGGGAAAATTACTCAAATACTTCAAATTTTCTTGCTTGAACGAAGTCTCATCGAGAATCAATACTTCTAGTTTTTTTAGATTATTGAGCTTAGAGAGAAACCTACCATCAACGTCATTCAAGCTAACATCAAGCCAAAGTAGCTCACGCAGGTTGCTGAGAGGTAAGAGAATGTCATCGGAAGCATCTGAATTTTTGAGGACTAGCTGTTTCAAGCCCGTTAACCGACTGACATTTTTTAGCGCTTGAGCAAAAATTATGTCTTCATCGTCAGTAGCAGGTCGAAACCGAACTGTGATTTTTTCAAAAGCGTCAGTGGGAAGACCTTTGAGAAATTCTAGATTTCTATAAAACTCAGAATTAGGCTGCAGGCCAAGATGTGAACCACTGGGAACTGCTATACGGCCACGGGCGGCAGCAATTGATTCTTCGGAACAAAATGACTTTCCAGTCTTGTAGCTATCTTCATTGAGACGACAGCGGGTCAGCACCCCTACAGAAATCTGCCGAGGAAACTGCAAGATAATGGGTTTTTCAGCCGCATCGCAAGACCATGTCGAAGCCGACAAACCAAACAGCATTGATAGAGCAAGCAAAAGCTTCCGCAAGGCAATGGCAACCGTAAGAAACAAAGAACCCCAAACAGGTTAGTTTAGCATTTACGTTCAGATTAAAACTTTGCTGGGAAGGCTTATTTGTAAGCTCGCCGCGCTTGACGACCGGTAGGTTCTATTTTGCAAAAACAAAGTGCCAAGGATCGTTCCATAGCGGCCCACGGCCAGGCTCGCCATGCACAAAGCCCTGCCGCTCGAGATAAGGTTTAGCGCGAGACCAGTTAGCCACATCAATGGCAATGCCACCGCGACCAATATCATGATACGAAGAACCTGGAGGAGCAACATCTTGTTTATCTCTAAGTTCTCTGTATAAGCGCTCTTGTTTGGCTGGAGAGCGAATGGCAGATGTTACATCAATGTTGAAGCCAGCATCAATTTCGGCTCTTCTAATAGCTTCGGCTACACGTTTAGGAGCAAGTAATCCTTCAGGAAGACGAGTAAGACCCAGTGATTCTTCGATCGGCCTCTGTTTTAACACCTTGCCTGAACCAAATGTATTGTCAGTTGCCGATGGCCATGACGGTTGCTCCAGCTTATCTGAAAAGATGCTTCTAGATTTTTGCAGCCGCTGAGGAAAATTTTTCACCAATTGCCAGGCAAAGACATCATGAGCTGGCAGGGAAAAGCCCTGTCCCGAGAATTTGGCATACTTTTCTACTTGTTGAAGGGTTTCAATCTGCTTGAAGTTCAGAGCTTTGCCTTCGTATCTAATCTGAATTTGACTAGGACCTTGTTTTTCTGGAGTAAGGTCGTGAGCAATATATTTCTTGTTTGGTCGCTCAATGGCACCATCTTTGGTGAGCAGTAATTCCCCTCCGGGCAAAGCTTTTTCGCTTCGGGGCGAGACCTTAATCTGCCGAGCATCATCCATTATGACCAAAGCCCAAACTCCAAGTTTTTCTTCTATTGATTCTGGCTGAGAATCGAGAAGAGCGTTGATTTGCGATTTCCTGTCATTGGCTGGCTTGCCCGCTCTATCCATCAGACCTCCTTTAGTTATCCAATACTGCAACTTTTGAAGGCTGCAATCTGAATCTGCTTGCAACATGAGGTTACTTCTAAATTTATGACGGAACCATATCTATTGGAGAGTGCAGATTGTTGGTCATAGACGCTCGGGTGCATGCCGTAGCAGAAAAATCTTTCAGCTCTTCTCAGTTCGGCCAGCTAAGAGAGGTCTAGCACCATCTGCGCTAGGAGCATTGGCGCTGGGCGCAACCTAAGACAGAACTTCGGTGCGTTTTCAATAGGCCTTATGTTAGACAAAGGTATCGCCGCTTTTTTTCCACAAGGAACTTTGAGACCAACTTCCTACGAGTAACCTTCAGTATGAAATTCATACACTGCTTTCGAGCGGTAGGTTCTTGACTGCGCGGCTATTAATCAACCTCTTGAATTACCATGCAAATCAACAAACGATTGGCAATTGCTTTTGCCCGGCTTGGCCTTTCTGTCGTAGGCGGCGTTGCCGCTGGACATTTTCTTTTCAATCAAGCTGGTGATAAGCCCTATGCGGCTCCAGTTGGTGGCGCTGTAGCGACCAGCCTTACAGCAGCTGCCGTAGCTCGCAAGAAAAAGCTCGACAACTCAGGCAGTATTTCAACCACACCTGCTAAGGCAAAGAAGATCGAGCCCAGTATCAAATCTGGAATCAAATCTGGCATCCAGCCTGCCGTCAAGCCTGCTGTCAAGCCCAGCACCAACAAGCCCAGTTTTGGGGCCGCTGCGCAGCCTAGCGCAGGCCGCGTCAAGCTGGCGAAGACGCCGCCAGTGAAAGCACAGGGGCGCAAAACAAAAGAATCTGTCGACGAAAGTCCCTACCTGCAATTCGCTTTTCAAAGAACCAACACGCCCAACTACAACCGGGTGGATATCTGGTGCCATGGCTTCCAGCCTCAGGATCAGTGGAAGAAAGTCCTGAGTGAAAATTTCGCTCAGATCCCGACCATTCAATGGCGCCGACCGAAGATCAACAGTGCTTCGATCATTCAGTTTACTGGCACATTCAACGGTCACCTTTCTACCGATGAGTTTCGTAACACCGTCAATCAGCCACTCTTGGCAGAAGCTGTGAAGCACAACGGAGAGAGAGAAATCGCCGACTGGATGACATTCGGCGGCTGAACGCGAACACGCCAAAGCGCCAGCTGGCAACAAAATCCTTTGACTAGTGACTATGCCTAAACCATCTGGCAGGGTCGCCTCGCCCTTCCGCGGAGCCCTGCGCTCCTTACGCTTTAGAGACTTCAGGCTACTTTTCATTGGGCAGGTGATATCCATTTCGGGAACGTCCATGCAGGCCATGGCCTTTTCCTGGTTGGTTTTTACCCTGTCTGGTTCAGCGTTGAATCTTGGCTTCAACATCTTTCTTTCGGCTCTGCCAACATTGCTTCTCTCCTACCAAGGCGGTCGCCTGGCTGACCGCTGGAGCAGCAAACGAGTGCTTCTGGTCACTCAGACCATTGCTCTTTCGCTTGCACTGGTGTTGTTTGTGGTGGCTAGCACTGCCACTCTCACACTGCCAATGCTGTACTCTTTCACTTTCCTCCAAGGCATTCTCGATGCTCTGGAGGTGCCGTCTAGGCAGGTGATTGTGCGTCAGACAGTGCCTGATAAGAGCTATTTGGTAAATGCGCTGAGCCTCACGACTTCCCTCCTTCACATCTCACGCATAGCCGGGCCGGCCCTGGCTGCCATGGTCTTGTCTCTCTGGGGAGCGCCGATTTGTTTCCTCATCAATGCCATCAGCTATCTATTTTCGCTATTCACGATTGCTAAAATTCGGGTAGCAAAGGTGCTGTCCCCGGGGGGCATGAGCACTGGGTTCAGGGGCCTTGTGCATAGAGTTTGGAAGCAGCCCTTCACTCGGGCCATGATTCAGCTCTATGTGGTCATGGGTCTATTGGGTCTTCAATATCTGGTTATTCTCCCGGCTTTCGTCAAGCTGCATCTAGGCCTGGCGGAGGGCGCCTTAGGAACCATTTTGGCGTTCTCGGCCTTTGGCTCGTTAACCGCTAGTTTGCTTCTTGCTAGCTTCGCTAATGTCAGACTGCTCTCAAAGGGTATTGGCTTTGCCGAAGTAGGCTTTGGTCTATCACTGATAGCCTTTGCCTTTGCCCCGAGTTTTTCCTTAGCACTAATGATTTCTCTTCCGCTAGGACTGTTCCAAACTTTCCTCATGAGTGGTTCTAGTGCTCTCCTGCAGCAGCTAATCAGCGATGAGAGGGTGCGCGGCCGAGTGCTCTCGCTATTCGTCTTTCTCAGCATGGGAACGGCAGCGCCTGGAGCACTCTTGATTGGCTTGCTCGCCAATGGCCTGGGGCCCTCTTTGGCGCTGGCTCTGTCTGGCGCAATATGCATTGGAGTGGGCAGCAATTTTGTCATTTCAACAAGAAATCTGGACGCTCGAAAAGTCGATCTTTAAGGCAAGTCCGATTTACTAACTTCAAACTACTAGTGTTATGAAATCGAAAAAGAAACGGCTCCAGATCTCTCTTGGAGCACTGCTCATCGCTTTGAGCACCATCACCAATACTGTTCTCATCTCCAGCCCAAGCCTGGCAGACCAAGCAGCGGCAGCAAGCAAAGTCGCTACGCCCGCAATCAAATCGAATGCGGTTTCGTCGTGCCCAGAGGCTCCAAAAGCGCCCTCTGATACCAGCGGTGTCAGTCCGCAGCGGGAGAATCAACTCAAGTTAACCAGCTCCGAACTCAACCAACTCATTGACGAAAAGCCAGCCTGCATCACTAACGTAGTCTTCGTCAACGGCGAAAATGATGTAAAAATCGAACTGAGCAACAAGCAGCAAACCAAAGTAACGGTCTCTGATGCTGGCGGCAAAGAAGCTCTTCTGGCCAAGCTGGAAAAGGCTAAAATCAAATTCCAGACAGTGCAAAAATACGAGTCGCCGCTGCTTGCAGCCTTATCGCCTCTGCTGTTTCTGGCCGTCGTCTTAGGCTACGTTGCTTTCATGGGCTCAAGGCAGAGAAATCAAATGGGCGGGATGTCACGCATGGGTAAATCTCGCTCAGCAGACGCCACGGCCAATGATAGTATCGCCAAAGTTGGCTTCAAAGACGTGGCTGGTTGCCCCGAGGCGGTCAAAGAACTGCAACGCATTGTCGAAGGCCACCTCAATGCTTTAGTCTACGCCGAGTTTGGGGCTACGCTGCCCAAGGGGATTTTGCTCGTAGGCCCACCCGGAACCGGGAAGACTCTGCTCGCCAAAGCTGTTGCAAACGAAACCTCAGGCACTTTTGAGGCGGTCTCTGGTTCTGAGTTCGTTGAAATGTTCGTGGGAGTTGGCTCTTCCCGTGTGCGTCAACTCTTCGAAAGGGGTCGCAGGCAGACCGCTAAGACCAACCATCCCCACATCATTTTCATCGACGAAATCGATGCTGTCGGTCGCCAGCGTGGCACCGGCTTTAGTGGCGGCAACGACGAAAGGGAGCAAACCCTTAACCAGATTCTCACTGAGATGGACGGCGTCCTCAACAATGACGGCATTATCGTTATCGCCGCCACCAACCGCGCTGACATTCTGGACAAAGCTCTGATGCGTCCAGGCCGCTTCGACAGCCAAGTTACTGTCGACCTACCCGACGCCGCTGGCCGCGAGGCAATCTTCGCCATTTACTGCAAGAATCGGCCACTGGCAAAAGAGGTAACCCTGGCTGGTCTGGCCAAGCGCACCTTTGGATACAGTGGAGCCGAAATCAAAGGCGTTTGCAACCGCGCCCTGGTTATTGCAGCGGAGCGCTACGCTGCTCAGCGAAAGGCCCTGAAGCTCAGCGGTCTGAGCGCAGAAGAGTGCAAGGCTCACCTTGTAAAAGAGGTGACTAACGAAGACTTTGATGAAGCCGTCGACTTCGTTCGCTATGGCAGCAGCGATGCTGACAAGCAATCGCGCATGAAGGAGACTGACAAAATCAACACTGCCTTCCATGAGGCTGGTCATGCTGTGGCTTCTGTGGTTGCGCCTGAAGCTGACCCCGTGGTGAAAATCACGATCATGCGCCGCTCGATGGCGCTTGGGTATGTGCAGACCATGCCTGACACCGACCGTGTCAGCTTCACCAAGCAACAGGCCCTCTCGCGCATTGTTATGGCCATGGCTGGAAGAGCTGCTCAAGAGGTCTTCCTCAACACTGTCGATGCCGGTGCCAGCAACGACTTCCAGCAAGCCTCCGATATGGCTCGTCGGATGGTCGCTACTTGGGGCATGTCGCGCCTTGGTCCCATTTCTGTGGGTGAACAAGCTCAAGGACCATTTGGTGGTGGTGGTAGTTCTGCTTTTGGTCAAGACCTCGGCAACGAGATTGACCGCGAAGTTCGCTACATCACCAATATGTGCTACAAGGCGGCTGTGGCAATCGTCAAAGCCGACAGCAAGCGCATCAATGCTCTGGTGAAGATTCTGATGGAGAGAGAAACCGTGCTAGCCGATCAATGGCAAGATCTGCTCAAGCAGTATCCTTCCGCAATTGATTGGTCAGCACTGGCACTGCCGCAAACTGAATCGAATATCGAATGAGGCAGAAATGCCCGGGACTTGAAGCTGGAATTGGCCTTCAGGCTAGAATCTGGCTTCAAGCTAGAATCGGTCTTCACGCAAAAGAAGTAAGGGAGCGAAACCATCTTGGTGAGCTCCCCTGCTTCCAGCTAGCGAAATTTAGCGGATAAAGCAGTGTCTAAAAGGTCGCTCTTGGGTATAAACATTAGGCAGTGAATTTTGAGAAACTCGGCTGATTAGGTTTGACAACCATGGCAATAGAAGAGATCGGTGATAAAGGCAGGACGAATCCAAAAGGTGCTGGCTTCGAAAGTCGCACTTACGCTGAAGCGTTAAACGCTACGGCACTCTCTCATCTTCAAGCTGATGCACTTGAGGCGCTGAAATCAAAAAGTGGCCAGTTCTCTAGCGAGAGTAAAGCAACTGAAAGAGATGGACAACTTAGAGTCGATACTGTCAATCCTTCTGGCCAGCATGACATCATGTTGCTCAAGACTAAAAATACTTTGCCGGGCGGCAATGTTTTCGCCCCCACTTTCTTAAGCCATGTCGAGATAGTCTCATCAGAGCAAGGCAAAGTCAGCGTCGAGACTACAAAAGTAGGGACTAAATTAAATCGACTCGATCAACTGGTTGACCCTGGAACAGGGCAGCTTTCAATTGAGCAAATTGATGCTAGCGGCAAGACAATTAGGAAATTTGAGCCTGCGGTGACTAAACCAAGACGTGACGAAAATTATAGAGATGTACGGGATCAAGCAGGGCAGTTAATGAGAGTCACCGAGCCCGCCGGACAAAGAGCAAATTGCGAAGTACCATACAGTGGTACGAACAGATGCAATTATATTTTGCGCGATCAATCAATAGCCAAAACTCTTGGAGCTACTGGTGATTCTGTCGCCCTCGAAGTGACTATACAAGAGCAACAGAGAAGAGATGAGCGGCATAAACGGATTGCTCAGCTACTTGATGTGAAGGTCATAGTTCGAACTCTTGATGGTCGCATGTTAGCCACGATTGATCAAGAAGTTACCATGAATGCCAAAGGCGTAATCACTTACGTCGATACAAAGGCAAAGAAAACTAATAAATAGCATGCAGCACTAAAAAAAATAGCTTTGATTAACTACGGCATATAATATAAAGTGGCACCGCATACGGTGCTAGAGTCTTTTTCTGTTCTGTGGGAATTCTACGAATGCACAGACATGGAATCGTAACACTTTAAAATGCAAAATCTCCCTACGTTTCGCAAGGAGAAGACCATGAGTGAGCTGCACAGCGACAAGCCAAGGAATCCTAATACAAGCCTGGTTAGCACCATTGTTAATGATGCTAACAACGGTAGAATTATTGTTACCGATAGCGACGCTAATTCTCATGCACTAGCATCTCGAAAGGCCCTCGATAAACTCAGCAGTGATTCGAAACCGCCTGTAGTATCCGAGAAATCAAAAGCTAACTCTCCTATGGGAGCATTTTCTGAATCATTCACATCTTCAATCCATAATATGGGTTTTGCTGTTGTTCAGATAGCTCGAGAAGCATCCGGCAATAAAGAGCTGCTTAAAGACTTCAAGCCAGCACAAATGTCGCACGAGGCCAATATTGGCACTGGCAATTGGTTAGCTCAACAACTTGGAAGCGGCGCGGCCTTCGCCATACCCATGGCAGCAACAGCCTTTCTCACCCGTGGTCGCTCTGTGGGTGCAGAAAGTAGCGCCGCTTTTAGCGGCATGAAAGCAGCTGCAGCTAGTGGCGCAATAACAGGATTTGCTTTCACGCCTACCCTAGACAATAAAGGTGAGGCCGCCACAGGTGGTGCGTTCTGGCAGAAGAAAGCACTGCAGACGGGAAGTATGTCGGCTGCCTTTGCCACCATGGCAGGTGTAGACAAGATGCATATCGGGGGGCATATCGGCAAAGCCATATTGCCGGGCTCAACGGCTGGCATTGCTGCAATTGGAGGCCGCATAGCACAACGGGGCCTGGATGGAGCAATTGCAGGTTATTCAGGAGGAATCGTAGACACTAGCATTCAAAGCGGATTCAAGGCTGACCTGGGCACTGTGAACGAGTCTGCTATCAAATGGGCCGCTGCTGGTGCGCTATTTAGTGGGGCAGGCGAGGGCTTTAAGCGGAGTAATTTTACAGGCGGTAAGGGGAAATTGGCTGAAGCTGGGAACGCCGCAGCGAATTTGCACGAACCTTTAGTTAAGGCTCCGGAAACACCAGCTCTAGCCCATGTAGGCATTAGCCCAGAACTTTTGGCTAGAAAACACAGCGTTTCGCCCGCTGGCCAAGAAAGTAGACGATCTAGCGTCGGAGAGGGGTATGGCCCTCGCCCTGAAATAGTTTCGAGTCGCGGTCCTGTCAGACGCCCTCCATCTAGACAAGACGCACCAACTCCTCCGGACAGAGGTATGGGGACGAACGTCGGTAGAGGCGACCGAGAACTCAGCAGCGGACAAGGTACAGGAGGTAAAGGTGAGCGAAGAGAAGGAAACTCAGGCAAACGGCTAGAGTGGCTAGCTCAAAATAAAGTCGGCAAGGACGGAACAACCAAGTCCGGAGCTGAACAGTCAGTAGAAGCTGGCAGGAGCACCGCAAGCGGTGCTAAGGGCTCGGGCGGCTTTGGCCGCGAAAAAGCGGGGACAAGGGCAACTAAAGCCGCTGCACCAGAATTGAAGTCCAACCAAGCCGCACCTGTTACAGACAGCCAAACAATAGCACCGCAAGTAACAGTCACAACTGGCAAAGACATCGTGCCACAGGCTCCAGCCAGACCTACGCTGCCGGTTGAGTCAGGGGCAAAACAAAACATTGGATTGGAGGCAACACAGACACAACCAAAAGGCAAAGCTTCTGAGAGCACTGTGCATGTTGCTGAAGTGGTAGAAGTAACAACTCCTACCCAATCGAGGCTCGCTTCAGCTGAACCTAATGGTGTGATCAAGGCTAGCGATCGGCCAGTGTCGGCAATGACAGTTGACGTCAAAGCAACACCAGTTGGAGCAAAGATAGTCGAGCCAACAATTGAGAAGCAGGGAAGCGGTAATCACGAAATGCCGTCCTTGTCTGGAAGTGCCATAAGTCTTGAGAGACCATTGGTCAAACTGCTAGAAGGAAGCGTGGTTTCTCCCACGCAAGTTGGGACGCAACTAAGACAAACTGCAATTGACAGTATTGCTGCGGGTAGACAAGTAATTCATCAGGCTGGTGACGCACTTAATGCCGCTAAAGTAAACATAACTGACACATTAGGGCGCGGCACAGTAGCAGTAAGAACCGAAGCAGGAACTCACACTGCACGGCTACTCGAAGGAGCTTTACCGATATGGCGCAAGGAGTCCATAAATCTAACTCAAGTTGGACGTAAAACAATTGACTCAACTGGAATGACTGTTAAAAAGGGAACTACTTTCAAAGCAAGTGAGATAGAGGCATTGCCTGGCGCCCTTGAGGCGAGAAGAGGCAACTGGGACGCTAAGGCCTCAGAGATGGCTGAAGCTGCCCAAGCAAGAATTGCAGGTGTAAGAGAAGGGGCTAGTACCTTTACCTCAGATTGGAAGCAGAGGGCAAGAGACACTAGGGCTAATTTGGCTGGGGTCGAGGCCAGTGCAAAAGAAGGCGGCAGCTCTGCCATAACTTACTGGGAGGGACGAGTAAATCGCGGCTTGATTGTTGACGAAGGTGTTAGAAAACTGCTTGAAGTGCCTGAAGGAGCTGCTTGGTCTCGCAAGGTAGAAGCTGGCAGAACGCGAGATGAAGTCGCCAGAAATTATCTAATTGAAAAGGGAACTGAAGCTACAAACTTCACTTCTGATGCAGTTAGATTCTTGAGCCTGCAAGATATTAAACTTCGCCGGACCTTAGGCAATGCGGTCAACTCTGCTCTAGACGGTGCAGAGACTTTCGTCGCCGGTGGACCAGAGAGGCATGCTTGGGCAACTGGTCGTCTTGTCGATTTCGTTAAAGCGGGAGCAGAGAGGGATGCGGCAGCGCGAGCCAAAGTAACTCATTGGTTTGGAGAAAAGTTAGGCAATCTGAGACAGGGCATAACAGACGGCACCAAGCAAGATGCCCAATCGCGCAAGCAATTAGAGATCACCGCTAACGAGCTGCAAGCAAAGAGCAATGGTGCGCGTCCTGTCAGCGACCAAGTTAGCCGACAAGTGACCAACATCAGAGAAACGGTTGCTCCAGTGGTTACTGAGAGAGCGACGCAATTGCAGAACGGCCTGATGGCTGGCATTGAGAGGGCAAGACAAGCATGGATAGATTACAAAAATCCAAAAACTACAGTATCAGCAACAGGTACAACCGAAGTGCTAGCTCTCGCTCCTTCGGAAGCAGCAAGTTTGCCCGTCTCAATGGCTCATGGTTCACCGAAAGAGTTGGCCTCTATGAACCCAGGTAGATCTGCAATTGATCTGAGTAATCCAATCACTGCCTTCCGTAATGATCAAAGAACTGTAGGAGCAATCAAGGAACAGTTGATGCCTGAAGCGAAACCTCCAAGCGTTCCAAATCAGCTGGTAGAACGTGGCGTGCTTCCTGAAGCTAAGCCCAATCATCGAGGTCAAGAGCCAACTGCTCTTGCTGCTGAGGCCATGCCGTTGAGAGTGGTTGAGCTAAGAAAACTTTTTTCTGAGAACGGAATTTCTCAGAGCGAGGGTGGAAAAACAAAGAATAAAGCCACGATGCTCAGCGACTTGAAAGAAAGACTTGAGTCAGGAACAGCGCTAACAGAGGGTGGTAAGCCGATTAGCGCAGCAAGAACTGCTCAAATACTTGAAGCAGCCAATAAAGCTTAGCTCAAACGTCATCTTAACCTCGCCATAACCCGCTGGTGGTAAGGCTTTTCAGACTCAAGTAGGCGTAGCTGCGCTATGCCTACTTGAGTCTGTTTGCCGAGAATTATCATCTTGTAATATCGAAGTTTGTTCTATTTTGACAACTGGATTTTTCTTCAACGTTGGGGATGATTACCAGATCTAGTCCGTTCTGCAATTGTTGCCAATAGTATGCGACTTCTCTCTCTCTTGCCTTTCGTTTCCTATATTCAAATTGCTAGTCTCATACTATCTTTTTCCCGTACCTTTCATAATCAGGCCACTAACCACTTACCAAATCTGTTCTTAAGTTCAAGTACCAACTTTAGTTTCTTCTTGAAACTCAGCTCTCGTGAACAAGATTGCTGACTTTTTGAAATTATAAATCTGGAGCCCCCCATGCTTACTTCACTGGTTAAGAGTGTTGTTGCCAGCCTTTGCCGCGGTAGCAATCAAAATGAAATATTTGCAGTCGAGCCCTACTTGCAGCTTGGCAGTGATTCGGACGAACTTAGACTGCTTTGGTTTAGCGCCATTGGCAGAAAATATTGGACTGCAGAGTATAGAAATGGCTCTAATAGACCATGGACAGCTGTTGACGTCCAAGGCGGAAAAAAGAAAAAAGCAAGACTCAATGGTCTTTCGGTAAGAAAGTTTTCTGTCGCTCTGCCAATGAACAGCAATGCTGGCAGCTGCTCAGAGCTTGTTGAAGATCCGCAATATCGAATTCTCATTGATGATGTGCCAGTCTTTAGCAGCAGTTTTCGCATTCCTAAAATCTCAGACCAAAGCAAAGTTGTCGTTTTTGGTGACTTCGGCGATGGTAATCAGGCCGCTTTAGAAGTTGCTGCGGCTGTGCATGAGAGAAAGCCAGAAATGATCGTTCTTGCCGGAGACCTGGTCTATGATCACGGCAGAATCTCCGAATATCTCAAGTATTTCTTTCCGGTTCTCAATGCCGATGCTATTCACAAAGATATCGGTGCACCAATTTTGCGCTCGATTCTTACTGTTGCAGCAGCTGGAAATCATGATGTTGGTATGCCCAAACAAAGTGATAGGCTCGACGACAAACTTTTCAGCGACCTGTTTGGATATTTCTTGTTTTGGCAAGGCGCCAGCAATGGCCCGCGTTTAAAGCGAACAATCATCAAAGCTATGATTGGCAAACGCAAGAAGGCCAACCAACTGCTAGCTGATTATGGCAAGTCATTTCTTCAGCAGACCAACTTTTCGTTTGACTGGAAAGATCAGCACTGGATAATTCTTGACGCCAACAAATATGCTGATTGGAGCTATCCTGAAATGCAGGACTGGTTGGCCAAGGATCTTGAAGCGGCTCGCTTGCAAAAGTGGAAGTTTGTCGTATTTCATCAACCGGGCTTTAATAGCGACAAGAAGTACTTCCAAGAACAACGAATGCGGCTTGTTTGCCCGATTCTGGAGGCTGGACAAGTTGACATTGTCTTCAATGGTCACTGTCACTTTTATGAGCGGCATCGTCCTCTCTGTTACAGACCTGATCATAAAGAGCCTTTGACAAACGGCACTGTACCTGGAGAGTTTGTCATTGACTATGAGTTTGACGGTATCGTTAATACTCGCCCTAAAGGTGTTCTCTACGTAGTTACGGGCGCCAGCGGTAAACTTGTGAGCGTTGAGGCCAAGCCAAACGAAGGCACTCTTTGCGCCTCATCAGTGGTACTTATCGATCAAGAGCATTCATTCACTGAGCTGACTTTTGCCGAAAGTTATCTTTGCCTCAATCAACTAGGCCTTGATGGTTCAGTGCTCGATTCTGTGCGGATAGACAAGTCTTAGTTCAGGCTTCTGTCGACGGCCTAGAAGCTTGAATTGCATTTTCTATAAAGGACAGCCACCTGTCCTTTTTCTGAAATAATTAATAGACCGGTCTGTTTGCTTTTGTTTTACTGCAAAGTGAGTGGCAACACCCATATGCTTCCATCTAATGAAATCAGTGCCGTCGACACTTTTTGACTCTCGTCATTAGTGGCCGAGCTCATTGCCGAGATATTGTATCCCCGCACCATTCCCTTTCGCTCTTCCCAGGAAGAATTTGCTGCATAACTGTTCATCTGCTCTTCTATCATCTGCGAGGCCAAAGTCACATCTCCTGTTTTAAATGCTAGGTTCATATAACGCAAATAGAATAACTGCCCAGCATCGCCTGAGATTCTATGGATGATATCCCAAACGCTATTCTCAATTTTCATATTTGAGTTCGCATCAGCGGTCTGTGCGTGCAGTGCGACATTATTTGAATTGCCAACCATCGTTTCGCTCCTTATATAGGCAGAAATCTTGCAATCAACTTAGCAACCAACTCGTGACGATTCCATGCCTTAAAGCAAAAGAAGCACTTCTGGTGGTGCGGTCAACTCGAAGAGAATATTTCGGTATCAAAACTAAACCGCCATGGAACCGTCACAAATCAAAAGCTAGATTGTAGAAGTCAGCGCAGGAAATGCCAGAGTATGGCGACTAGAGAAGTGCGCTCAAACAGATTTTCAGGAGAATGCTATGACCGCTGAACTAAATGAGATTACAAAGACTAGCGAAGCTGCCATTAACAAGGCTGGAGACAAGCCAGACTTCTCTGAAGCTTTCAAACTCTTGAGCAACAACACCACTGCCGCAGAGCAAAACCAAGAGCGAAATGCCTTTAACCAGGTCATTCAGAAGAAGTTTCCCAACCTGAGTCTGATTGGCAATGACGTGTATCAAGACAAGAGCGGCAAACCAAACAATGGCCTGGTTGTGTTCGATAAGCAGACCCAAAATATAGAGCTTCGACAAGCAGAAAATTTCTCGGTGGTCGTGAAGAAAGAAGACATGTCTGCAAAGATATCACAGGAGAAAGTAACACCAGCCGTCGCAGGTGAGATTTTTGGCAAAACTATGGACGAAGCCGTGGCGAAAAAAGCCCAAGCAGGCCAAGCGCCAGCTCCAGAAAGAGCACAACCACAAACACCTTCTGCAAGTGAAGCAAGTCCAGAAACAATGAGAAAAGGCCAAGAATCGGGTGAAGCACCAACCTCACCCGCAGGCAAGGCAGCAGCTAGCGCGCCGGGCAAGCTTCAAGAATCAACTGAAGCTGCCATTAAACAGAACGCAGCAAATCCAGATCTTTCAGCCGTCTATAAAGAGCTGAGCAATAACAGCACAGCCGAAGAGCAGAAACGTGATCGCACCGAAGCAAATGCTGCTCTGCAAAAGCAATTCCCCGACCTTTCTCTTGTCGGTCAGCAGCTAGTTACAGACCAACAAAGTGGGAAACAATATGAATCATTGGTTGTATACGACAATAAAACAAATCATCTTCAGCATAGATTGGCTCAGGATTTTTCAAAAGTACTGTCAAATGAAGATGTGACGGAGGCAGTAAAGGCTAAAGGCCTAACGCCACAGTCAGCCAGCGAGGCTATCGCTCAAAGTATGGATGCGGCAGTGGCAAAGCAGCCCAAGCAAGCAACTGATCCTGGTGCTGCGCCCACAGAGCAAGTCAAAGAGTTTGTATATGAGGCAAAGCCCGGCGACACTCTCTGGCACATAGCAAAGGCTCAAATAGAAGCTGCGGGTCCTAAAGATAGTGTTGCTTCTGCTGCAAGTATCAAAGGCTATATCGAGCAGATAGTAGCCCGCAATAAAGATCAAATCAAAGACGCAGATCTAATTTATGCCGGAAGTAAGTATGTACTGCCTGATTTGAAACTGCCTGAGCAGAAAACAGCACCAAGTGAGGCGCCTGTGCCAGGCACTCCGGGCCGTAGTTCATCAGCAACGCCTGCAGATCAAGCCCAAACCCCACGACCTCGTGAAGTTCAGCGGCCAGTCCCACCGACCGCGCGTCGGCCTGAGCCTGGACCTGATCTCTATTCTGGAAGTCGAAACGGGGCATCAGCTGAAGCTCCTGCACCGCCCCTAAAGAAATAGCTGTAAGTCTAACAAACTTGGCTTGCATGCAGACTACCTGAAAGTGTTAGTGAAGAGCAAAGATATTGACACCATGAACAAACAAACTCAGTCAGGAAGTCTGCCACTAAGAATGGAAGATCCGTCCGATAGAGTTCTCATGGACGCAGAAGCAACACAAGCAGCGGCAGCTTTGTTTAGTGAGTATCAGATTGCTACCTCGGAAAAAGTAGGACCGACTTCTGAGCCTAACTTCGGAGCTAAAGCTAAGCTTTGGCTGAAGAACAGAGTATTGCCGGAAGAAGAGTTGGTGAACCACGCTAAATCAGTTGCAGAGAAATTGGATAAAGGACAGAAGTTCGAAGCAGCAAAGGAGTATGACGAATTTCAGCAAAAGCTAGACCGCCGCAACTTCCTTACCTTCAACCAGCTAATCGAAAAATATGACAAGAAAACAGTGGGATGCGATTTTAGCGTTTCCAAGTTCTCGAAGGCATATCTTCTCAAGCAGCCAAAGAAGTGAAGTTATGAAGTCATCTATCAGCGTTAGTTGTAATCGAGCCAGCGGCAGGGATTGGCCTTAATTCTCGAGGCTTTACCTGAAGCAACTTTATAATCGACACCACCGATGGAGAGAACTTTTAGCTGTGGCATTGACACCAAGCAAGCGAACTGTCGGGCACTAACCGTGGTGCCTGTTATACACAAGTAAGCAATTTGTTTCAGTTTAGCAATAGCTTTGATTTCACCATCGTTGAGCTTAACGCTACTAATCGTCAAGCACTTAAGATGACTAAGTTTTGCCAGGTCAGCCAAAGTTGCTTCACTAAGAGTGATATTGTCTAGAACTATTTTCTCGAGCTTCGATCGGCTTGAAATATTCGCGAAGAAATCATCGATTGGCGAGCTGCTTATTAGTTGTAATTCTTTCAAGCTGTCAAAGATTCTAAGTTTGGCTAAGCTTCGGCCTGGCAGATTAGAGATTTGACGCAAGCGAAGCAAACGTAAATGTTCAAACTTGTTGAAGCAAGACAGATCATCAAGGCTGCTGAAGTTGACGCCATCAACTTCTAGCACTCTGAGCTGCTCCCAGTCACTAGCAATTTCAATGATGCGCAATGCTTGAGCACTGCATTTTGGCAAATAATCTTCAGGAAAGAAAAATTCTGTTTCGTCTGGCTTACCGCTAACCTTCAAATTGTTGAATAGAGATGGATCAATTTTTGAATAGACATGCGGATGAAAGAAAGCAACCAGAGCATCGGGAGACACGATCAGTCGAATACTTCTATCGCTCGGCACAGTGCAATCGTTTTGCGCTTTTCTCCATACATGCTGCTTATCTCGGCCAAAGTAATCAAAGTAACCAATTCGTTCTTTGGGAAAGTTAATGACTATCTGTTCTTCCTCGTCTGTGCGAACGAGCTTACCTTTAATTGACACTACTTGCTCTAAAACAGACAGTGCTTTCTCATCGTTAGGATCAGCGATAATACTGGCGCGACTGAACGGCGACGGCACTATTCTCTTTTGTTCATTTTGCTTTAGCGACAAGTTTTCGCCGATCTGCTTTTGGCTTCCCTTCTCATCTGTAAGGCAAAGTTTTGCAGAATAACTGACAACAGCGGAAGCTAGTGCCACTGAAAGCAGGGTTGCACCGCCTCCTAAAAAGACGCGCCTTTTGTTAGCGAAGAAAGGGCTACCTTGTTCCTTTTCGACAACCCAATCTAGACTGTCGCCATCAGGTCCGCGCCTAATGGCAGATGATTGACTAGCAGCACCGTTTTCGATATTGTAAGTAGCATCACTGGCGGTATTTGCAGCGCCTGTACCAATTGATTTGCCTTGCTCAATGCGCTCTAGGTCGTGAATGACTTCGCTCATTGACTGATAGCGCTGTTTGGGATTCTTCTCAAGCATTTTACTGACTAGGTGATTGAGCCCAGGAGTGAACTTCGCATCCAGACAAGTGGCATTCAGCGCTGGTGCAGGTTGCGACTGGTGCATGAAAATGGTTTCGACGTCTGATTTCCCTTCGAAAGGTGGATGTTTCGCTAGCACTTGATAGAGCGTACAACCAAGTGAATATATGTCTGAACGCTGATCACAGGCCGGCCCCAAGCTTTGTTCTGGACTCATATATAAAACCGAGCCGATTACTTGACCGGCCTTTGTCTGCACTTGCGAATTGAGTGAAGAGTCACTTAAAAGCTTGACGATACCGAAATCAACTATTTTTACATCAAAGCCAGTTTTAGTTCTAGAGAGCATAATGTTAGATGGTTTTATATCGCGATGAACCAGTCTGAGACCGTGGGCATAACTTAGCCCTGAAGCGATTTGTTTGAAAACATCAATAGTCTCTGCTACTGAAATAACACTGTCTTCTTTGCAGTAATCGAACAGAGTAGTGCCTGGCAAAAGATCCATAACATAATAGGGCACGCCATCAGAGTCCAAACCCATATTATGAATCTTGATTATGGCCGGATGATTGATTTTGGCAATCGCTCTTGCCTCAAGCGAAAATCGCTGCCACTGTTCGCTTTGTAGCGTTCCAGAAGCAAGTAGTTTGAGAGCATATTCTTTCTTCAGAACCAGATGTTCAGCTCGAAAGACCGAGCCCATTCCACCTCGACCAATCAGCTCTTTCAGCAGATAGACCCTGTCTACAATGTATCCAGGTTGATAATTGAGCTGAATGGCTAAGGGCTGCGTGTCTTGGAGCATAATAGAACGACCTAATTTACGATAGCAAGCAAGTGCATTCGTGGCTAGACAGGGGGAAAGAAATCCGGCCACCTATCTTTTTCTGTCTCATAAGGACTTGGAAATGCTGTACGCATAGGCCTAGGGAGTTCTCTGGGTTTCGGAAGCCCAGCGTCTCCGCTGGCAGCTGCAGGAGCTGCAGCAGCTGCAGGAATCTGAGCAATTTCAGCTCCTCTTTGCTGAACTAAAAGCTCCTGGCTGATCTGCTGCCAAACAGAGCTACTTTCAACATTCAAGGATCGTTCTGCCGTATCGTTCGCAATTTCTCGTGGCATGATTTCACCTTTCAAATTTAGATAAAACTAGTTATGTTTCCTGACAGCCAATTAGCTAGACTTCTGCCACATTTGCTCTGAAACAAAGGCCGGCACTGGTATGGCGTAGTCTTCAACATGAAGCAATTGCATAAACAGACTAATCTGAATGTCGATTTTGTCTTCGTCAATGTCGCTAAAAGAAATCAGATATTGATTTTTAGGAGACTCTGAAACTGCATAGTTTTCTCTAGTGGCTAGCATAGTTATTCCAGCTTGCTCAGCGCCTGCTTCTATGGCACTCTCGCTGATATGAGCAGGGAACTGTGCCAACAAACTTGTTCCCCCTGTCTGATGAGAAAATTTGACTTTATTACCTGATACTTTTGTCAGTGCATGAATGAGGCTGGCGCGCTTGCAAGCATAAGCTTTGCGGCAACGATGCAAATGGCGCTCATAGTGACCTTTGCGAATGAAGCTGGCAAGAGCGATTTGTTCAAGCAAAGGCATTTCAGGACGAATAGCACTAAGTGTCTGGCGGAACGAAGGAATGAGAGCTGCTGGAATGACCATAAAACTAAGTTTCACAAGAGGATATAGTGACTTCCAGAAGTTGTACTTATAGACAACGCTTCCAGACAAATCTTGAGAAAAGAGCGCTGGCATTGGTTCTTCACCGTACCTGTATTCACTGTCGTAGTCATCCTCAACAATAATGCTATTGTTCGAAACTACCCACTGCAAAAGTCGATGTCTGCGAGATCTCGACATGGGCATGCCGAGTGTGTCCTGGTGCGATGGTGTCACGTAGATCAGGCGAGGTGCCTGAGGCATATCAGCCAGCAAATCGATGCGTATGCCATCATGGTCAAGGGCAATAGGACAGACCTTAGCACCGCTCGTTTTCAAGCTGCCACGAATTCCAGAGAAACCAGGATCTTCAGTGGCGACAAGATCGTCTTCATTTAGAATTAGTCGACTCAAGAGATCAAGGCCACCTTCAGTTGAAGGTAAAACTACAATCTGCTCTGGGCTGCATACTATGCCCCTAGTGCGTGACAGTAAGGCTTGCAGTTGCTCACGCAAAGGAAGAAAGCCAAATGGATCAGATTCAAATAGACTTTGCTCGGTGCCAACATCTCGTACCGCTTCATACAATGACTCTTGCCAGCGAGCTACAGGCAAAAGACTGTGTGGTGTAACAGCAAAGACATTAGGTTTGGGCTCAGATGACTCATTTTTGTATGACAAAATTCGTTTTCCGAAAGCAGACAAATCAATTTTCTTATTGTCAGCTGACAGTGATACTGGGGCCGGAGACACAGAAACAGAATTGCTGACAAAAGTTTTTCCACGACTCTGCGTTTTGATATACCCCTGTCCTATCAGCTCTTCATAACAACGTCGTGCTGTCAATCTTGATACCGACATGCATTCAGCAAGCTCTCTAGTGGAAGGCATAACTTGCCCCCGACGCAGCGCACCACTTTCAATTGCTTTGCAAATAGCGTTGGCCATCTGCTTATACAAAGGACCTGTAGAGCCTGCTTCTAGTGAAAGCATCAGTTGCATAATTACCTCTATTCACGCTTAAGCGCACTCGGGGACATCGAATTGCTGAAAAAAAGTTATTGCCAAGTCAAAGTAGACCAACAGCCAGAAAACGGCTGCTGATAAAACTTCGGCAATTAGAGCCTCAAACTTTGGACTCTTAGTAAAACCGAGTATATGGCCCAAGTTGTGACGATTCCATGTCTGTGAGACTGCAAACGCATATAAGCCCGGGGCCTTGGTTGATGCTGGCCTCGCTGTGTAGCAAGCTGTAGACTATTTAGTAGTAAGTAGATCGAGTCTAAGGCGCGTATGCTAAATCATATTCTTTCCAGAATTGCCAACGGGGCGGGTGTGCCAGCCCGGGCCGCGGGCGAATTCAAATTTAACGCGGCTGTCAAGTTCAGAGCGGCCTTCATAACCCTTCTGCTTTTAGCAACTCAGGCGGCGCTTCCCTGTGTAGCGGCTGACGAAGAGAGTCAAATCAAGGCTGTTCTTGATCAGTATTTTGACAATCAATTCGAAAAGGCAAAGAAGCTTTGTAAATCTCTTTTGGCTGCGCATCCTAAAAATCTCACGGCACATTATTTACTAGGCAATATTTGCGTCAAGCTCAATCAAGTAGCTGAGGCCGAAGCCGCCTATAAGTACTGCCTGCGCGGAGGCAAAGATTCTTCGGAAGCAGTCAATGCCTATCAAGCTCTTGAGCAGATCTATGAACAACGTCGGATGGCCACCGGTTCAACCAATAGTCTAAGCAACAGTCTTAGTGGTCCGGCCCTGCCCCGTCCTACAGCTGGCACTAATCACAGTAGTGAAGAATATGTTCAAGAAGAAACATCACGCTTGCAAAAGGACGCCAAAGACAAGTTAGAGGTGAAGCAGCGCACCCTCGATGACCGGATTAAGCAAGAACAAAGGGTCATGCAGCAGCAGATGGCAAATGCCCCTCGCGGCAGGCGGGCTGGTTATTTTAGACAAGAGTATCAAGCCCAGGTCAAGGCCGACTATGAAGAGCGAGTGGACCGGCTGAAGAAAGAGTTCGAGCGAGAAAAAGATGATATCAATCAGGCTTGCCAGAAGCGCATTGATGGCCTGACGGAGTACCACAGCAGTATCGACAGTCGCAGGTCAAACAGGTAATTTGGGAATTATCGTAGAAATTATCAAAGAAATTATCAAAGAAATTATCATAGGTCTAGGCTTCTCATTTCTTCGAAATAAAATAGTTTCCATGGAAACCATTTTATTTCGCGTTTTCTTTAGCCGGGAGGTCAGATTTTTAGTATGTGGCTAAAGTCTTTGCACATTGCTGACCTACTTAAGTTGAATTCAGCGTTAATCGCTGTCCTCATAGTTGTTAGCGTGTCTCTGACCGTTCGGCTCATTTTTGATCCTACACTTGGGCGCACGGAGCTTCCGTATTCTGAGTTCACCAAAATATTAGAGAGCGGGAGATCGTCGGAGCGAGTCAAGCGCCTGTACTTACAAGTGGGACTTACTGATTTCTGGGGCCGTGATATTTCAAAAGTGGATCTGACTGATGACCCGAATCGTCGCTATATGCTTGTTCCGCCTGGTTTCTATCATCGAATGTTTCACGATTGCTGGCACAAAAAGTATAGTTTTCGATGGGCCAATATTTGCTTGGATGCCACGCCGCTTATACAAATTTTTCTTTCATGGGCGTGTAGCTTTGTATTGATTGCGGTGGTGCTGAATTTCAAGCGAAGGAGACGGGCCCGAGTGACTTAACTCTCCTTCACTTCCATTCCCAGAAGCGTAGCGAAGTGTCGGCCAAGAAGTGCCGCTTGGTCGGAATCAATTATGGCGCCCTTTAGATCGGCTGGATGAGCCTTAATTCCCATGATATTAGATGAGCGGAAGTCAGCTCCTGCCAATTTAGCTTCGTAGAACTCAGCCTCTTGTAGATCGCAATCTTTGAAAATAGCGCCCTCTAAATTGCAGTAGCGAAAATCGGCGCCACGAAGATGGCAGCCTTGAAATATGACACGTTTAAAGACACTGTCGTGGAAGTGAACGAGTTCGCCTGTGCAGCTCTGCAGCAGCAAATCACCGATGTCAGCGTCTGTGATATGCAGACCAGTGATTTTACAATCAGCCATTTCAACGCGAGTAAATTTGCTGTCTTGAAACTCAGAGTTTGACAAATCGCAGGTTTCGAAGCGAATGTCTACTAGTTTCGACTTGGTCAGATTTAGTGCTGAGCAGCGCACAAGCTTAAACAAGGCACGCTCGATGGTGACGCGCTCGAAGGATTGGCCGACTAGGCTCTGTCCGTTTAAGAGAAAGTCACCATATTCAGTGTCATCAGCTAGTTCAAGTCGGTTGAGCGGTGCCGTCGCTTTTGCCGGAAGTACCGGTTGCTTAACCATGACTTTGCTAGTCACTTTGTTAGTTGCTTTACTCACCGCATTACTTGTTTTGGAATTAGTTTTGCTCGAATCCATCGTCATATCCATGTCTACTCTGCTGTGCTTTTCTTTGCTGGCCTGAATTGTTTTACCTGAATTGACCAATGTTTTGACAATAGGGATACATTGGTCGGTCTAAGATGTTCTCATGTAAACGGCTTACGTGCAGGAACAAATATGAAATTGCTTCAGCTTTTGTTTGCAGGATCCATAATATTTACCTTTTCCGGGCCGCTGGCGCTTCAATGCCTTGCTGAAAATCCAAGGGTGCCAGAAATGAGTCAGCAAGACAACGAGCGCTTTATCAAGGCGTTAGAAGATATGCATCGCTCTCATATTGTCGCTAATACTCCACCTGGGGAGCTTTTCGATAAGTACTTGCAGCGAGATCTCGATTTTTGTTTTACAGAGAGATTGGGTCGGAAAGTTCGAACTACTTATGAACTCTTGCAGAAGGATGCTATTCACATTGGTGTCGGCTACCCCTATTACTATCTCTGGGTCAAGATTTTCGACGACAAGAGTGGTGAACTGCTTGATCAAGGAATGACCAGCGCCAAAGCAATGGATCAGAAAGACTTTGGCATAGGAAGTAAGCTCAATCACGCAGAAGAAATTATGAAAAATCCAGGGTTTCCGGACTTTTTTCCGGATAGCTTATGTCTTGCTATTTTGGGTCGTGCCGCTGTTGTTCAGGCTGCTAATAATGTCAGTAAGGCTCTGCATATGAGTAAGTAAGGTGCGCTACTGGTTACCTTTTTGAATCCACCCTAAGATCGGGTGTAATCAACCAAGAGGATGATGGCACCGATGCGGTAAATTGATATTCTAAATACATCAAAGACGCCCACCCCAAGCATGATCCTCTTAAGGATTTGAATTTCGGAGAATGGGCGTCTTTCCTTTTGGCTATAAACTGTTTCAAGCTTCAACCAGTTTTCGTTTGCCCATTACTACGGTTCCGACAGGGCGCTCTTTGGGTGCCGGGCTGGTACTTATGTGAATGTCGTAGCCATTTACTTCTTTTCTTTGCTATGCCCAGCGCAGCAAGCGCCCACCGGCTGTCCATTTCTTCCAAGCAACGGCTTGCCGGACGAGCTACTTGCTGTTTTGCCCGAAGCAGGTGCAGCTTTGCCGCTCGCGCTTTGGGTGGATTTCTCGATAGCGTTACCAGTTTGCGCACCGTTGGCTTTTCCAGCAGCACTGCTTGCTTTGCCCAAGGTCTTTACTGTTCCAGGCTGCCATAGTCTGTTTTTGCGATACTTCTGAATCACCGCACTAGGTTCGTCAAAGGGATATTCTTTCTCAAACATGATGTCGATGGCTTGTTGAATCTGCTTCATGGTTTTGCCTTCGCGCTTCATTTTCAGCGCTATGAGCGCTTCTTCTTGGCAGATATGGCAATCGACTCCATGATCGGTGGTGAAGCAATCGAGCAAGCTGTCGTGATCATCAGTCATGTCGCAGCCGCAGTAGCAAAAGAGCTTGGCGCAAATCTCTGGGCAGAGTTGTGCGGCGGCATAGCCTGACTTGGCGTGGCCAAAGAATTTGTTAGGGTCTAGTACTGGAGGTTCGCCTGGAACGCTTGATTTGTCAGTGGCTTTGTCGCTGGGGTTCCCGCTTGCCTGAGGGGTGGATTTGTCGCTGGATTTGTCAGTGGGTTTGTCTTCCGGCTTAACGCTGGTCGCTTGAGCGGCTACTGGGGTTTCAGCGGAGGTTTTTGCTTCTGGCTTTTGACTGGCGACAGGTGCAGGCGTTGGGGTCGCTGCTGTCTCTGCGAACACCGAAGCGGTTGGCCAAGCAAGCGTTGCCGCGGCGGCCAACGTTACTAGCAAAGTCTGAACCCTAGTCAGCGATGACTTTATTGGAGTTGCCCAGGGCTTAACTGGACCTTTCGCTATGAGAGACAAAGACTGGGGAGCCACGGACATAGATTAACTGAACCTCAGATTCCGACCTGTTCCAGGCCAACTATGTAACAGATTATAGATAATGGCGGCCGATATTGCTGCGATGTTGCGCTATTGCTTCGCCAGCTGGGGTCTTTTGACATGTTTTTCAAGAGGATTTGTTATCATGAGCAATCTGGTAAGAGATATAGAAAGTGACTATGCAATACGACGTAGTGGTTATAGGCGGCGGACACGCCGGATGTGAAGCAGCAAATGCCAGCGCCCGTATGGGTTTGAGCACCCTTCTGTTAGCAGTTAATCTCGACACTATCGGCGCTATGCCTTGCAACCCAGCCGTTGGCGGTCCTGGCAAGACTCACCTTGCCCGTGAAGTTGACGCTCTGGGCGGCGTTATGGGCATTGCCACCGATGCTACTTACCTGCAAATTCGCATGCTCAACTCTAGCCGCGGGCCCGCGGTGCAGTCTCTGCGTGCTCAGTCAGACAAGCGCGAGTATTCCGCCTGGATGAAAGAGTACATGGAGTCTTTGCCCAATCTCACCTTGAGACAGGGCATGGTGAAGAACTTGCTGCTCACGGACGGCAAGGTTTCAGGAATAGAACTAGCTTTTGGTGACCAAATCGCCTGTAAGTCTGCTGTGCTTTGCGCTGGAACTTTCCTCGAAGGCACTATCTGGATCGGCAAAGAAACTATGCCAGCTGGTCGGGCCGGTGAGTTCCCTGCTGTTGGTTTGTCTGCTTTCTTGCGGGCTCTGGGCTTCACTACTGGTCGCCTAAAAACTGGCACACCTCCGCGCATTGATGGTCGCACTATTGATTATTCGCAATTGCCTGTTGTACCAGGTGATGATCAGTTGCAGTTCTTCTCATTCCTCGACAAGCGGCCTGTGCTGCCACAAATTCCTTGTCACCAGACTCGCACTAATGAGAAAACTCACGAGTTAATCCGTGCCAATCTCCATCAATCGCCTATGTATTCAGGCATGATTCATGGCGTGGGGCCCCGTTATTGCCCATCAATCGAAGATAAAGTTGTGCGTTTCGCTGACAAAGATAGCCACTCGCTATTCCTTGAACCAGAAGGTCGCTCGACCTACGAAGTCTACTTGCAAGGCTGCTCTACCAGTCTGCCTGTGGCTGTGCAGCACGATATAGTGCATTCGCTGCCTGGCTTAGAAAACGCATCGATGGTGCGTCCAGCTTATGCTGTGGAGTACGACTATCTTCCCGCCATTCAATTCAACCATGCTTTAATGGCTAAAGATTTGCCTGGATTCTTCGCTGCTGGCCAAATTCTTGGCACCTCTGGCTATGAAGAAGCTGCCGCTCAAGGCATCATGGCTGGTATCAATGCTGCTCTCTATGCCCTTGATCGCGAGCCGTTTATCTTGCCTCGTTCATCGAGCTATACAGGCACTTTGGTTGATGATTTGGTCACCAAAGAAATTGGCGAGCCATATCGTATGATGACTTCTCGCTCCGAATATCGTCTGCTCTTGCGGCAAGACAATGCTGACATGCGCCTTACTCCACTTGGTCGCGAAGTGGGCATGGTCGACGATCATCGTTGGCAGTTATTTGTCGCCAAACAAGAAGCGATTGATGCTGAGAAAAAACGAGTTAAATCAGTGCGCATTCATCCCAACCCAGAGTGGGAAGAAGCGCTTGCACCCTACGATGAATCGATGAAGCAGTCGGCTACTTTAGAAGAGCTGTTGCGCCGTCCAAAAGTGCCATATTCAATTATCAACAAGCTTGCTCCTGCATCAGAAGAAGGCTTTGCTTTTGGTTTGGAAGTTGAAACCGATATCAAATATGCCGGTTACATCGAGCGTCAGCGCTTGCTTATTGCTCAAACTGAAAAGCTCGATGGCTTCAAGCTTCCTGTTGATTTCAATTATCTAGCTTCGGACCATTTGTCGAAAGAAGCACGAGAGAAATTGAACAAAATTCGCCCCATGACTTTAGGTCAGGCTTCACGCATCGGTGGTGTCAGCCCTGCTGATATCTCAGTATTGATGGTGCTTCTGGAGCAGCAGCGCCGAGCGGATAACGCTCGCGATAAGGCTGGCGTTTCTGTTTAAGACTGTGATGCCTGCGAGATTCTTTGTTGGTGGAGCTGCTCTGGTTCTCAGTGTTGCTGCGCTGCCATTGTTTATTGAGCTGCCAATTCAAGCCCAAGAAAAAGCCACCTTCAAATTGTCTGGTGGAATTTCGCACAGCGATTCTCTTGAACCGTTGCCAGTGAGCGAAAGAGTTGGTGTGGTTCAAGGTAGCAATGCCAGCGCTGCTTCTCTTTCTAATATTCCGCCTGCCAATACTCCACCGGCACTAGTCAATCCATATCGCAATTCGAGTGCGAGCAGCAGCGCTGTAAAGTTGCAGCCTCAACCCCAGAGTCAAACACAGCCTCAATCTCAGACTCAGATTCAAGCACAGCCCCAGGCACAGCTTCAGTCGCCACAGCAGAATTCGCTGTATTATTCGCGCACCCCTCATATAGATCCTGGCCAAGCGCTTTATCGAAAACGACTGCGTGAGGCAGCGGAACAAAATTTGCTAGCTACAACGTCAAGACGGCCTACTCGGGTGCAAATCAAGGTTCCGTTTTGGTTAGCTGGCCAGTGGCAACGTACTGAAACCAATGAGCTATCGCGCAAGGAATTGCCGAGCGGCAAAGAACTTAAAGCAGTTGGCAAACAAGTTGCTCGTGTTACTGATGTCTTTGGCACCTACAAAGATAGGCGTGGCAACGTTTTCATGATTGTTCCATTGGGCGCAGGTGGTGCTGTCGATCGAGGGTTTGCAGTCGACTATCATCGCGTCAAAAAGTACGAGATGATTTTAGATGGTAAGAATTCGGCTGTAATTAAAGTGCAGGCCAGCCATCAGGTCGTAAGCAAGAAAGACAAGAGAGTGGTCGAGGCCTATCAAGACGAAGAGCTTAACCGCTACACCTTGATACGCGATGGCCTGGTGAAGAATGATAGTTCGGTCAAGGTTTTTGACCAACTTGGGCAACCAAAATTGATTACTCGCGCTGTTTCTACCGAGCGCCGGGTAAAGAGAATATGAATGATAAAGAGAATGTGAGTGAGTGCAATTAGAAAGTGCAGTTAGAGTTTGCGATTAGAAAGTAGTGGGATTTGTATGGTCACTGAACAGTTAGGCTTCGATGCAATTAATTTGCGCCTTGAGGGCTGGACTGCCGTGCACGCTGATAGCCAACGGCGGCAGTGGATGCGAGATGCTGAGGGCGATGAGTTTGCCAGCACGCTCTTGCTCACATACCAGCCAGAGGCGCTTGAGGGAATTGATTTAGACGACCATGTGGGTGTGCGTAAGGCCGTGCGCGATATCGCTGACGGGGCGGGCCAGATCATGGTCTCTGTCGATGTTGTCGGTGCTGCTGGAGTGCCGGCGCTGTGGTACATACTGAAGCAAAATCAAGCACCAAGCGGCATGGTATATTCAGGCTGCTTGATATTGCCTTTCACCGATAGTTTTTTTACTCTGCAGCTGATGTGCATGGAGACCGGTATCACTGGCATTCGCGAGGCGATAGTGATGGACCGCTTCATTGCTTCTGGTGTTTCTATCCGCGAATTATCTGAGTCAGCAACGCGCTTTGAGCATGGCACAGCTAAAGGGCACTATTCTCCTGATGCACCGGAGCACGACGTGCAATTCCCTAATCATCCGCTTTCAAGAGTGCGCCGTTATTTCAGAGACATTCTCTCGGTGCTTTCGATTAAGGGCGTTTATTGATGAATTTCAGAAATATCTTTTTCATGGATGCAGAGTACGTCAAGGATATCGTGGATGAAATTGAGCGTCACTACGAAGATTGTCTAGCGCGTGGCTTGGTAAAAGATGCGAAGTTCTGGAAAATGTCTTTGGAGCATATCGAATTGCTGTTTCCTTTTGGTGTTGTTAACTGGTCCGAGGTGCGATTATTGCGAAATCGGGAAAAGTTGAATCGTTCGCGATTTAGAACAGATCCCGCCGTTGTGTTGGAGAGACAGAATCTAGAGAAAGAGTTGCACGAGCTAGAAAAGGCTCAGCAGGTTGATCGCAATGTCTGTGTGTTAGCGCGTTGCCTACTATTGGGTTTAACTACCGTTGGAACTCTTTTGATTGGCTTTGAGGGTATGATTTTAGAACCAGAAGGAATTCTATCGGTAGCTGCCTGCTGGAGTTTGGTTTTGTTTCTCTGTTGGCTCTATCGGGATGAGACCAGCAAAACTTAATTGCTCAGCACCGCTGGCAAGTTTCTTTAGTTCTTTGAGTGCCGTATCTGAATAGTTAATCGCCCGAGCCAAGCTGTTCTCTCACCGATGCGCTGGTGTGGCTTTGTTCTTTGCCAGAGCGGATGCGCTCAAAAGTAGCTTCAGCCAAATAGCAGTCTTCGATAGCGTCTATATTGTCTTCCACCATTTGCTTGATGAAAAAGCTTTTGGCGCGCCCTGTTGTCTTTGCAAGGATATTCAAACGTTCTTCTATTTCTGGGGTGAATCTAACTGAAGTAGTCATAGGTGCTTACCAGTAATACATGTATTGATTGTATTGCTGGTGTGCCAAATTTCCAAATCCCTTGTTCCTGTGGCGGTTGCAGAGCGCTTAGGTGGTGTAACCCTATAGCAAACCAAAGGTAAGGTCGTCGATGAGTTTGGCTCTCGCTATTGCCTCTGCTCGCATCTCGTTCAAAAGTTTGAAGTGTGAAATTCTATAGACCATGCCGTGGGCTTGTCCGTAGCGATGGTTGCAGTCAAGATCTAAGAGTACGCGATCTAGAATGTGTAATCTTGTTAAAAGTATTTTGGTGTCGATAGGTTTGCGGAGTCCAAGCACTGCCATAGCTTGTTGCTTGCCATCATCACAACCTGTTGCCTTGAAGTTGGCAATTCTAATCTTAATCAGCTGCGAAGCGTCACTGGTGGTAGCTGACTGTGGCAGGTTCAGAATGAGTCTACTAATAGTTAGAGAAGTCCATGTTCTCGGCGGCCCAACTAGGCCGTGGCGCGAATTAAAAGCGCTGTTGCACTCTATTTTATAGGCTACACCATCTAGATCGCTCCATCTTGCGCGCTCTTCTTTGGAAACATAGGCCATTCGTTCTATGTCATGATTGATCTCAAACAATTCTTGTCTGGTGGTGTTCGTCCAGTTTGCAGCAGCTAGCAGTGCAATAACGGCAGCTATCGGTAGCAATTTCGATTTTTCAATACTGATCAGTTCATGCATTTCTATCAGTTCCGAGAGGTGAAATTGCTAGAGCAAGTTGAATATTCGGTCAGGACAAATTTTTCGATCGTGGCAGAAACATTCTGACTGCATTCCAAGGCTCTAGCAATGGTGCCATTCCCAATGCGTTCGCCACGGCCTGTACGCCCTAATTCAATCGTGAAAATATGCCCAATTTCTAATCGGCTCCAAATAACCGCCGAAAACATCCTCGGGATATTTTTCAGTTGGTAGATAGTAGAAAGCATCAAATTTGAAGAAACCTGCGGGACAGTCCACGCTAAGCTCCCACGAAGCTTCCTGTCCCAGAGAGGTGCCGGGTGTGCTGTATTCATAGTCGGGGTAGGCGCCCAGTCCAGTGTTAGGAATCTGGTCGATGTATTTGGGCACCAATAGCTCTAATTTAGCTGGCGGCCCATCGTGATCTTTTTGATAGTGTGTGATTGCAGCGATGAGCGGTTTTGATCGGTCAGCGAGTTCTTCCAACTGCATTGTTCTAATGTCAGATCTGACTTTCAAGCCGCAGAGGGTAAAGCTCACAAAGCATAGACCAATCAAAAGCGTTCTCTGTGCGTCCCGCCGATTGTTTCTAAATAAGAGTTCAATTGGTGATGCGAATACATGACCTATGCCAAAGAATAGAAGCATGCCTGCGCCGATGTTTGTAATTTGGTTTAGGCAGGCCCAAGAGTAACAGTGTATTGGTGTTCTGAGTAGTAGCTGACAGAGGATTGGGATGAAGCCCAGTGTCATTGAACTTGCTATTAGTGCAACTAATTCTTTTCTGCTCAATATCGGCTTTTGGACTGATTGCAGTTCCAGAATTTTACTCACCAGGAACTTCCAACCCGGCTAATTTGTAGCTATAACTGAGGCTGGGATCGAGTTGTGGGCGTTCATGCATGCCAGCATTCTTCGCTGCGATATTTGCTTTCGCGATAATCTGCTGAAGGAACGATTGGTATGGCACACCTTTATTCGCCAGCACCGAACCAACAAAATAATTGTCTGCAAGAGGAACAATTATGTCTGACACTGAGTGCTCGTGAGGTCGAGTGGCATTGGTTTTGGAGATATCCACAAGGTTGAAACGTTGACCAGCTGGGTCAATCAAGATGTTTCCTGGCTTCGATGGATCAAATTGCAGGCCATGTTTTTCCACTGCCATCATTGTTCTAGCTAACTCGTCATAAGCTGACTGCGGCATCTCTGCGCTAGCCTTCACGCCTTTGGCGAAGGCAGCTTCAGCTGCTTCTGGCCCCATCTCTTTGCGCGCTCTGTAGCCCGGACTACCAGCGGCGAAACCATCTTGTTTCTTGAGAATTTCAAAGTCGCCCAGTTTTGCTACAGGCTGCCCGACATTGTGACCAGGCATGAAGTCTGCCACTTCTTCGATTTTTCCAGTTGGCGGTTTGCCTTTGGCAAACTCTGGCACTTTTACGACAAAGTCGTTGCTGAAATCTAGTTTGTACACCGCACCATTGCTGCCGCGACCAAGGAAGTTCTCTTCTTTTACCGAGGCCACAATGTTTTGCTCGGTGGCTTTTGCGCCTTTCATTTGAGTGGAAAGCTTTTCGAAAGTGTGAGGAGTTGCCCCCAGCTCTATTTTCTTGCCGAGGCCAAGCCCGGCTCCCATTTCCATGCGCGCTAACTTCGAGCCCGCACCAAATCCGGCAAGGCCTGAAGCCGCCATCACGGGATAATCAAAAGCCATTCCACCCAGCGAATTGCCCAGCTGCACTTTGTTGTGTTCTAGGGTGCGTGGATCTTTCCAGACCTGATAGGCCGGCACACCTACCTTTGTGCCGACATCCACTGCTGCTACCGCACCAAAGATTTTTCCTGCATTTTGGGCGGCGCCTTCGACGTAAGGCGCTACTGCTTTTCCAAACACCTGGGGCTTCTTCAAGGCGACAGCAAAGGCAGCACCGATGGCGACGCTGGCAGCCACTTCCACAGCGGTGTCGCTCAGCTTGGCGCCGGTAGCGTCCTTGGCTCGGTCCACAAAGGCCTGCGGGGCACGCTTGAGAGCTCCTAGAAGAAGGTTTGCTTCACTAGAAAGCTTGTCTGCCGTTGTTTGTTCAGCTGCTGCTTGTGTTTCTTTGGGCGCGCCAAGTTCTGCCGTTTTTAGGGCGGCATCGCTTCTCTGCTCGTTTCCTTGGGGTAGTTGGGGCAAATGTCTAGCCTGCGTGGGTTTCCAGAGCGAGATTCAAGTTTTAGATTCAAGTTTTCGCTTGTACAAACTACTCTAACAATTAAAAAGGGCAGCGACAAATTAGTTCTTTGCCCCTGCCCTATTAGATTTTTGGTTTAAGAGATGGAGTTACAGCGAGATTGTGTAAGCAACTGCTTTTTGTTTCTGCTTAGCGCTGATATCTACAGCCAAGTCTTTCGAGTTTTTCACCGCTGTTTCTAGCGATTCAATCACTTCTGAGTACTTGCCACTGGCTGCCGAAATAGAAGCTGATACTGCTGCCGTTGCCGGTGCAACTACTGAAGCCATCGCTGGAACCAATTCTGGAACAAATATCGGAGCTACTACAGGAGCTGCAATCTCTGCCACTTCTGGCTTGTACTTAGAAGCAATTTCCATCATGCGTTCGTGCGAAACAACGTTCATGCGTGTAACCAGGCCAAGCTTTTTCATGACAACAAGAATCATGTAAGACACGTCCAGTTCCCACCAAGCCATGCCGCTTCTAGCAGAGCCAGGAGCTGCGTGGTGGTTGTTGTGCCAGCCTTCGCCCATAGCCAGCAGGCCTACCCACCAGACGTTGACGCTGTCGTCGTATCCGGCATAGGTCTTGTAGCCCCATTTAGGCAAGTGGCAAAGTACGTTGAGCATAAGAGGAATTTGTTGCACGGCCAAACCGGCCAACAGACTTGCTAACGCTGGCACCCAGCCGAAGGCGGCTAAGATGGCAACGCGGAAGAGCAAGTTAAGTGCATAAGAAAGTGTGTGGGCTTTGCGCCAGTTTCCACCCTGTTCGAGGAAAGCGTAAATTGGATCGTTGATCAAATCTTTGGCTTGAACGTTTGGATCAATGTGCGATGGATAGCTCATTTTGGCCAACCAGCCAAGGTGAGCGTAGGCGACACCGTAGCGTGGTGAGTGTGGATCTAATTCTGTATCTACGTGGTGGTGATGGGCACGGTGCATGGTGCTCCACCAAATTGGCGAACCTTCAAAAGCTAAAAATCCTGGCAAGACCCAGAAATATTCCACCCATTTAGGGCAGCTATAAGCTCTGTGGGAAAGGCCGCGATGGTAGCCGAGGGTGATGCCGCAGGCATGCCAGACGTAGAAGGCAGCAAACAATAGAATGAATTCGAGCATAGTTTTTTCCTCTGAGCATATTGATGGCACCGCATATGGTGAACTCTCAATATCTCGTTGTGGTTCTCATTGTCTTCGTACAGGCTTGTGCACTATTACCTGTACAAAGCAGATTCAGGTCTTCCTCGGCGGATGTCCTGACTCTTCTCTGATTGCTCAACGAACTTATCGGTCCATTGGTCAGCCATGAGCAGGTCCAAAAACTGCTCTAATGTTTCCGGTACTTCGGCCACTTGCAGTATTCTGCGGCCATCGTTGTCGGGCCCTGGATATTGGTTCCAGACCAGGCGGTCGAGTTCCATGCCCTTGCGATTGTAGTAGCCCAAGAGTGCCAGCCCAATTTCTTTCGAAACAGTGGCTTTGTCCTTGACCTGCCAGTCTCTGAGAATTGTACGACCTATACCGATAGAGTAATAGGCGCGTTCTTTCTCAAACTTTGGTTCGTCGATGAAGAATGCCCAGGTGGTTTCATCAACATTGTCTATATATGGCTCGCATCTTATTTGGAAGAGGCGGCCGGTGCTTGATGTTTGGGAGATTGGACCAAAACCCGAGCTCATCAAGTGGATTTCAAGTACGCGTAGAACGTGGGCGTTGAAACTCAAACTTTTCTGGTCGGCTTGGAGCTGAAGGCGTTTTCTGTACTCTTCGGGAATACGAAGGCTTATATTAGTTGTCTTTTCAGCCATTTTGGTCAGCTACTTTTGTCAATTTGCGGGTCTTTCGAGCGCTTTTTAGGCAATTTGTAGTCGCGTGATTACAAATTGTAGTTACTCAACTATCGTAACACCTTAAACGAGCAGAAACCGCTTCGTAACGAGACGTTGCTGTTTTCAACCTAAAAGGCCATACAAGAAGGCTAAAGGGCTTTTTGTATCTCTGGACGCAATTGCTCAGCAGACTTTAATCCAAGGGCATCGCCCACGATTTTCCCATTCTTGAAGACTTTGATGGCCGGAATCGATGAAATTTCGAACTTAGTGGCTAGGGCTTCGTTTTTATCTATGTTGACACGATAGAAAACTACTTTGCCGTCATACTCTTTGGCCAAATCTTCCACAATCGGTGCCAGCATCTTGCAGGGGCCACACCAATCGGCGTAAAAATCGACTACAACCGGCAATTTTGATTCGAGCACGTCTTTTTTAAAGCTAGCATCGCCAGAAACCTTCACCAGATCAGGGCCAGCGCTTTTGCCAGTTTCAGGAGCGGCACAGCAAGTGAGGGCAAACGAGGAAGCCAAAGCGACTACTACCAAAGTGGACAACAATGCCGATTTCATGCGATTCTCCCGATTTGTGCAATTCTTACTGTAGGGGAATTCTACTTTGTTACGGACAGTTTGGCACTTCTTAAGTAGGATTTATGGCTCGAAGCCCTAGATTTAGTCACAATCGGTAATTGTTCGGCCGCCGTTGTAGCCGGTTGCTACTTTTTGTTGCCATGGTGTAACCAGTGAGAGGTTAACGATCATATCTGGGTCAGGGGAGCCAGCATCTGCTAGCGTTGTGTTTTGGCTTTCTCCTTAGGGCCTGTCTCCTCCGGTACCTTGATAGTCGCGGTCACGCTGGTTGTCGCTGGCTTTAGCACGCGGCGCAGATAGCGGTCATTGGTTTCCCATGGTTTGGGAATGTATCCTGTTAGTGCTTTTAACCTTAGTTTCGCTCGTGTTGTTCTTTCTTCATCCTGGAAATAGCCCATGCCGATGCCGATGCCTTTGTAGGTTGCGCCTTTCTCTTCGCCGGCTTCGTTGCGCAGTATTGTTAGCCAGTTTTTGACACACAAATTAAATACAGTGGGGTCTTTTTCCACTTGGTGTGAGAGTTTCTCTTCGAGTGCTTCGGCATAAAGGCAGATTACATCAGGGTCGTCTGGGTCTAGTTTTACGGCTCTGCTTAAAAGTGTTATCGCTTTATTGTAATTGTGGTGACGCATACATTGTCTGGCCACCATCAGTAGCGAGCGTGCGCTGGTTTCGGTAAAGAGGTCGTCAGAGTCTCTGGTTGGTTGGACTTCGCTTACTTCTCGTACTTCTCGTTCTTCTTGTTCTTTTGCCGACAATTCGCTGGCCTTCACTTCGACTGCTTTTGCTTCCGTGACTGCGAGCGCTATTGTCACTGCTAGCGCTGGTGCAATTAAGGTGCTTAAGCACAAGCTTGCTGCTTTTCTCATAGGGTGTCCTGTATGCTTCATCGACAGTATAAGAACACGCAGGACGAACTCTGTCAAATGGCATCTAGAGCTGTTTGTAAAGGATTCTGTATGAGCTTTACAGTATCTAAATAGTTGCTTTGTTTCGTCGGATTTTGCAGAGGGGCCTGAATAACTTGCTTTTGATTTGTTGAAAAGTGTAGTGTGATACAAAGATGATTACGGTCATGCTAGATTTTCGAATGCGAGTGACGCGCCAAATTAAGCATTTAGGGCTGAAGTGTAAAGCAGAAAAAATATTTCACTCCTCTACAAAAGTCTTTAGTCTGTTTAGAGCCTGTTCCCATTGCGCCGAGAATAAGTCCAAATAACCCCTGGCCTGATGAAGAGGTGTAGGATCGAACTTGTATAAATTTTCGCGCCCAGACTTGGCACCATTAACGATACCGACATCTTCCAGCACTCGTAAGTGTTTAGTAACGGCTTGGCGAGTTAAGTTGGTGCCTTTTGTCAGCTCGGAGATAGAGTGAGGCTGTCCGTCCGATAGCCTTTTCACTATCGACAACCTGGTCGCATCACCTAGTGCGGCAAAAACGCTGGCGTGTCTATTTTGTGGCGACATTGTTTTTTGCGACATAATTTTCTATATTCTGAAGTTGCTCTGCCCATCCGTCGTCATTCATGCGGAATGCTTCGAAGCGGCGGTACTCTGGTAGTTTATCGAAGCCAGATTCTGTCAGTGTCAACAAGGTGCCGTAGTCTTTTTGCTCAAGTTTGAATTCTACAAGTGTGGGTTCTTCCACGGAATAATCTACTTTGGGGTCGATCGCCGCTGGGTGCCACGTGAATGAGAAGAGCTGCTCGGGCTGTATTTTCTTAATATGAACTTCCCAGAGCAGGCCCTCGTAGCCCGGGTATGTCAGAGTGGCCTTTATTGGTTGGCCAACCGTGAAGGGCTCTTTGATATCAAGGCAGAACCACTGTCCGAACTCTTTGTAGTCACTCAAGGCTCTCCAGACCCTTGCAATCGGGGCCTTTAGCTCAATAGTTTTTACGATTTTGTCTGGCATGATGGTTAACCTCAATATGCAACCCATTGGTTGCATATTGCTATGAGCGCTATGTGAAATGCAACAGCTGTATGATGCGCCTATCGATAATGTTTTTGAGATGTGGGTTAGTCCTGATCACTTGGCTAGATGGTTGCTCCCTGTGGGTTGCGACATGCATGTAATTAAGTCTGAGGTAAGTTTTGCAGAAGAAGGAGCTGATTCTGATCAAGCTTGCGTCATAGTTGTCTTTGGATGCTCTGGCTATACGTCACCTGAAGAGCTAGCAGCCGTCGTTGCCGAACGCGGTGGTATGACTCAGGGATGGCCTGGTTCCTTCGATAAGCTAGAAGATTAGTTGACCAGGAGCGATGTTGGTTAGATTTGCGCAGATATAGGAACTTTAACTCTCATTGGTTTCGTTGCTTTCCTTGTTCAATTTTCTCTTTTGCAGCCTGCCGCTGTTCTCATTGCGTCGCTCTTTGAGTAGTTCACTCATCGGCTTACCGTTAGGGTTGGCAATAATCTTTGATTTTCCACCTGGTAGCAAGAGCAGCAAAATTATCGCAAATGGGCTAGCAAAGGCAATTCTAAAGAACATACTCAAGTGGCTGTCACCGAAGACGAGCCAAGCGAAGGGAGTAAGAATTGCCAGTAAGATTATGGCTACAACTATTTTGTAAAGGTGTGATTTCGCTTGTCCGAGACATTGTAGGCCAATAGCTAAACCTGAGAAGAACAAGGTGATTCCTACTGCCGTGATTACCCAGTAGGGGACATGCAGAGAGTGGGCGGAAATAGGGAGAATTTTCAGGCCGATGGCAATTGGATATAAACCAATTCCTGTCACGAAGAGCGCTGTAAGTGGCGTCGGTTTGTTCGTATTTGCTAATCGGTCTACCTGAAGATTTGCATGACCGTTTGTGCGCCAATCTATTTGTAGCTCATTGTTCTTATTGTCTTTTCTTCGTTTGGCCATTTGCGTCTATCGTTCTTCGCGATTGTTCTTGGCAACAGGGTGTCTCATACACAGAGTACGGTAGAATGTCGCTATTACTAATGCAAGGGAAGACAATGTCTTATAAATCAGCCAAATTGCGCCTTGTCAAGCTGGTGCCTGCTCTTTTGGCCATGTCCCTAGTTTTCTTGGCGACATTCCCCTTGGGTGCCGGTGCTGCCCAGCCAGTGACGGGTCTGACTTATGACGGTGACCATGACGTTATTGTTTTTCCCACCTGCGACCTAGCTGTTCGCTACAACAGTAAAACTTTTGTGCCAGTTAAAGCCAAACTGCAAGACACTTCAAGTTCTGCCTTCCTCAAGATTTCTCCTGACAAGGCGGTCAAGATTTGGGAAGACTATGATTCGGCCAAAATGACAGCTGCGCCCGAGCAAATTTTGATTGAAGTCTATGACGTTGGCAAGATTGGATCTTTTGGTTCTAGCCGTTTCAGCAAAGAGTTTATGGCTGCTAATCGCGTGCGCGAAGTGCAGTTCACCAATGAACGCATTGCCAAAGAAACAGGGCTTTCAGCAAGTGCTTTCACCGGCATCACCGCAGTTAAGCCCTTTGAAATTGCACCCAAAAGCGGAGAGGCCCCGTTCTATCTCTACGTCATTCAAACACCAGAACATCTCACTATCTATGCTCGCAAGATGCGCGCTGCTAGCCGCAGTTTTGACTTAGATCCGGCTGTAATTGTCACGCAACTGCAAGTACGTGGCACTAAAGACTGTGTTAGTAACGTTAAGCTTGAAGAGCCCAAAGTTGTCGCTCAATAGGGCCTGACTGTCTGTAAGAGGGTATCTCGATGGAATCGGCTGTGGCCGTCGTAGTAGTCGGTATGATTGTTTTTCTCGCTCACCTCTTTGCTGTGGGCTTTGAGAAGACGCGCATTCCCGATGTGCTGCCGCTGGTTATTTTAGGAGTTCTGGTTGGACCAGTTTTTCATTTTGTCAAACCCTCCGACTTTGGCCAGGTTGGTCAAGTTTTTACCACTCTGGCTCTTGTAATCATTTTATTCAACTGCGGGCTGGAGCTTGATCTCAACTTATTGATGAAGTCGTTCTTACCAGCTCTAAAGCTCGGTCTGATTACTTTTGTTGTTACGGTTGCCACTACGGTCTGGCTTGCTATGCAGGCTCTGGGTCTCGGGCCCGTAGAGGGCTGCATTCTCGGCTGTATTGCTGCTGCCTGTTCGCCTCCAGTGGTCATACCAATGTTGGCTAAGTTGAGGGCCACTGAGCAGACTAGAACCATGCTCATTCTTGAGTCAACGATTTGCGAAGTGCTAGGAATTGTTACCACTTTGGCCTTCATCAAGATTGCCACACAGAGTGATATTCAGCCAACTGCCATGATTGGCCATATCATTGCCTCTTTCATTATGGCCGCTATGATTGGCTTCGCTGCTGGTGTCGTCTGGTCTAGTTTGCTCAAAGTCGTGCGCCACGTTGAAGACAACATTTTCTGCACACCGGCCTTTGTTTGCATTGTTTTTGGTACTGCCGAGCTTTTTGATTACAGTGGTCCAGTGGCCGCCCTGGTCTTCGGTTTGGTGTTGGGCAATATTAAAGATTTGACCTTCTTGAAGAATGTACCTAAGGCCCAGACCGTGAGCTTGACCTATCAAGAAAAGACATTTTTTGCGGCTTTAGTGTTCTTGCTCAAGTCTCTGTTCTTTGTTTATGTCGGCTTGTCGATGCAGTTCAACTCATGGCATCTTGCTGGAATGGCCATGCTGCTAACCGTTTGGACCTTACTTGTACGTTTGGTTGTTGTTCGCTTCGCTACCGACAAAACTCTATCTACCTATGACCGCTCATTGGTATCGATTATGGTGCCAAAGGGATTAGCGGCGGCAGTATTGGCCTCTTTGGTTTTGCAGTCTGGAGTGAATGGAGCTGAGACTATTCGCGAAGTAGCATTCGGTGTGATTCTCTTCAGTATTTGCTTGGTGGCGGTACTGACGTTTATGCTTGAGCGCGGTTGGTTGGATAAGTTCTTCCGCTATATTTACGGCAATTCACATGTGCTTAAGCCTGATGCTGACCAGCTAGTTACAGGGCCATTTAGTCACGTTGATGCCATAGAGAGCGCCAGCAAGCGGCATTCTCAAAACGCATCTGAACTCGACGGCACAATTGGACCAGGAACCGGCGGGCCTAGTATTGCTGGCCCCGGTGGTTAGCAATACTAGGTTAGCAATACTCGGCTGACAGTTTAGTCTAAGCTAAAAGACTGTTCGCTGAAAGGTTTATCCCATGCACTTATAGCGTTTTGGCCACCTTTAACTAGACCTTCGCCAAGTGTTCCAACTAGTTTCATAGCTTGGCCTGGAATGCTGACCAGGAGTAAGGGGGCAGAGCCGTCTTTGTCGGTTAGTTCGGTCGAAACTGCATCAGCATATTGGCCTACTCGATTGGCTTCGCAGCGCATGATGGCAATTGGAGTGCCAATAACTAGCGAGGCTCCAACGGCTGCAGTTCTAACTGGCAACATGGCGGTGTCGGTAAGAAATTGGTGGGCGTCTACCGTGCTGCTCTTCTCTTGTTCGCCGTAGTTGCTGGCTTGGGCCGGAGCCGACGAAATAGAAAGGGCGATGGCGCCGGTCAGAAGTAGTGAATAAATGCTTTTCATAGAAAGTTCCTTTTGTGCAGTTACGTTGTGTGCGGTTAGGTTATGCGCAGATGATTTGTGTGCGATTAAGTTGTCTGCGGTTCACTCAGTTAGCTTACGAGCGCCCCAGAAAAATCTAGAGGGGCTCGCAACAGTTCGCGGATTGTTGCTCTCAAGCGTAATAAGAAGTGGTATTTGAGCAAGAGTGGGCGCTTTTGTCTTAAACTGTAGGAGTCTAGTTAACATATGAACAGTAGATTGCAGGCGATAGATAACAGGCAAATAGCAGGCACTAGGTAACAGGCAGTAGATGAACTACGACATTATCGGCGACGTGCACGGCTGCCTCGATGAGCTTTTAGAGCTCATGGAGAAGCTCGGCTACGACAACGATGGTGGCCGCATTGGTTTAGGCGGTAGTAGTAGTGAAGGCGGTAGTAGCGGCGAGCGCAAGCTCATCTTTGTCGGCGATCTGGTTGACCGGGGGCCGTCCAGTGACGGAGTGCTCGAGCTCTTGATGCGCTTATGTGAGCAGGACCGCGCCATTGTTCTCCTCGGCAATCACGACGAGAAACTGAAGCGCTATTTGCAGGGCAAACACGTACGGGTGGGCCACATGCTGGCAGGCACATTAGAGCAACTTGAGCCCCGTGGCAAAGTATTTATGGAGAAGGTCTGCAACTTTCTCACTGAGCTTCCATACCGCTTTGCCGACGAAGACTTGCTTGTCGTCCATGGCGCTGTCTATCCCGGTTCTACAACTATAGGCTCCGTGAGCTTTGGCGAGCAGTCCAAGCGTGATCGCGAGTGGGCCCTCTATGGTCAAGTGGGTGGAACAGATACAATTAGCGGCTACCCCATTCGCTTACAAGACTGGGCGCGTGGCTATTCTGGTTCGCACACTACAGTGGTTCGCGGGCACTCAGTGGTGGCAGAAGTCGAGACCATTGTCTCGCAATCAGGTACACGGGTTTACAACGTTGACACGGGTTGCTCTTTTGGCGGCTATCTGTCAGCCTTACGCTACCCTGAGCTAGAGGTTGTGCAAGTCAAGGCGCGCAAAGTCTATTACGAAGGATCAATCATTTAAGGCTGTGAACAAATAACTATTATGGAACGACCAGGTTTAAAATACTTTGATAAAGTGGCTCTCCATGAGGGCTTTGAGCGCCATAGCCAGGGCCGAGTGATCAGTTTTAGCTATGATGAAAAGAATAATTCAATAAGTGGAAAGGTTCACGGCAGCCAGCCCAAGCCCTATGTAGTTAGTGTCTTTCTCAAGCCCAGCGGTTTTGACGTTAGTTGGTCGCTTTGCACCTGCGATGAGCGTAAGGCTTGTAAGCACGGCGCTGCCTTGATATACGCTTTCTTCGATTTTGACAATCAAGAGATACTTCCTGGTTCGGCTCTGCCTACCAAATCTGCTAGCAATCAAGCCGCTTTACCTGGTGGATTGCATTTCAAGAAAGGCGGCAGCACTCCCGTTGCTCGCAGCCAAATTGATAAAGTAAAAGAATCCATTGTTGGCGACAGTGGCTATCTCAAGATAGATCAAGCAGGCAAGGCCCATCTGATTCCTTCACAGTCTGACCTATTGCCAGCAAGTGCTAGACCGGTAAATTTTGGAACACTCAGTTCTGGGCTGGCTAGTTCTGCTTCTTCTGCTACGGGTTTTGCCACAGCGCCTGGTTCTTCTTCTTCTTCTTCTTCTTCATCTTCTTCATCTTCATCTTCTTCTGGCTTGTCGTCGCCTCGTTTGATGCAATCGGAACATGAAACTAAAGATTGGTCGCCCAAGCCATATCGTGGCGGTGTGATTGATTTAAGTGATCCCAGCAGTGCCAGCTGTTCTGATAGCAATGCCGTCTGGAAAATTGATATTCACGAGAGCAAAGAATTTTGGTTTGGTGTTAGTCTCGGTATCGAAGTCGAAGGCGAGACAATTGCGTTATTGCCAGTGCTACAGCGAGCTTTGTCTAAGCTTACTGGTTATAGTGCCAAGCAAATTGACAGTCTTGGCCGCGATGGTAAATTTTTCGGACGGTTAGAAGATGGCCGCATATTGATCTTGCCATTTTCTCGCGTGAAAGCCATTCTTACGAACTTGGTTGAGCTTTTGAGTCGTGAAGTAAGTGAAGCAACCGAGCTAAGGCTTTCCCTGGCCCAAATCAATGCTGTCACCCAAGACAATAAAGATACGGGGCTGGTGGTTACTGGTTCTCCTTCTTTGACAGATCGCTTAGAGCAGATACGAAAACTCGCTAGCTTACCTGTGGTGGCACCACCTAAAAATTTCAATGCAGAGCTTCGGCCATATCAGCTAGATGGTCTATCTTGGCTGCAGGGCCTTGCCCGGGCGCAACTATCTGGCATACTGGCTGATGACATGGGTCTGGGTAAGACTGTGCAGATATTGGCCCACCTCGCCCTTGAGCACGAGCAAGGTCTGCTGAAGAAGCCAGTGTTAGTGGTTTGCCCGACCTCTGTCTTGCACAACTGGTTGGCTGAGACCAAGCGTTTTGCACCGCAACTCAATGCAGTTGCCTACCATGGTGGTGAGCGTCAGAGTTTATTGGCTGGCGAACAGCTTCAGCCCAGTTTGATTGTCACTACTTATGCTCTTCTCATTCGTGACGCCAAAGAGTTGGCAGGCGTAGACTGGCAGGCCGTAATTTTAGATGAAGCGCAGGCAATTAAGAATGCTGGCACGAAGGCCGCCAAGGCTGCTCGCGCTCTTAAGGCTGATTACCGCCTATGCGTCAGTGGCACCCCGGTTGAGAATCATCTTGGCGAACTGTGGTCGCTATTTGAGTTTCTTACTCCGGGAATGCTTGGTGATGTCAAAGCCTTTAGCAAACATTTCCGCACGCCAATTGAGAAGCAAAAACGGGCAGACATCAGGCAGCTACTGGCTAAGCGACTTAGTCCCTTTATTTTGCGTCGCATCAAAGAACAGGTAGCGCGTGACTTGCCAGATAAGACAGTGATTGTGCATGAGCTTGATTTGAGCAGTATGCAGCGCGATCTATACGAAACTGTGCGAACTGTTAGCGCTCAGAAGGTGTTAGAGGAGATCAATAAGAAGGGCCTAAACCGTGCCCAGCTAGCTATTCTTGATGCCATGCTTAAGCTGCGTCAGGTCTGCTGCGATCCTCGATTGGTGAAGCTAGCCGTGTCGCAAACTCCTTCAATAACTGATTCAGCCAAGCTAGAAGCTCTAATTGATTTGCTGGAACCATTGATTGAAAATGGTCGAAGAATATTGGTCTTCTCTCAGTTTACTAGCATGCTCGATTTGATCGCGCCTGAGCTGGAGTCTCGCGAAATTAAGTTCGTGCAATTGCGTGGTGACACCACCGACAGGGTCACTCCGGTGGCTCGTTTTCAGGCCGGTGAAGTCAGTGTCTTTCTTATTAGCCTCAAGGCTGGCGGAACAGGTCTCAATTTAACTGCGGCTGATACAGTTGTGCACTATGACCCTTGGTGGAATCCGGCAGTTGAAGACCAAGCCACTGATCGTGCTCACCGCATTGGCCAAACAGAGAAAGTGTTTGTCTATAAGTTCATAGCCCGAGGCACTATTGAAGAGCGCATGCTTGAGCTGCAAGTGCGCAAGCGTGCCTTGTGCGAAGCCATCTTTGATGCTGAGTCGGCCGCTTCTATTAGTTTCAGCGAGGCCGACCTAGAGTTTCTCTTCCAGCCGTTGGGGTAGAGAACGAGGCGCCATTGTTAATTTTTCAAGACGACCGGTCTAATTCTTTCAGTTTTTTGCTAGCATTTACCCAATGACTTAAAAAGAGCCGAGGCCCCGAGAAATACTCCGCCGTAAGCTCAATGGAGGATACGTGCCAACTGATACTAAAGCCGCAACTACCAACCACATTGTCGAAGTCCTAAATTGGCGCTATGCCACTAAGCAATTTGACCCTAGTAAGAAGATTTCTGCCAGCGATTGGCAGGTATTGGAAGAAGCCTTGCGTCTTACACCTTCAAGCTTCGGCATGCAGCCATACAAGTTTGTGGTTGTCACGGACCAGAAAATCAAAGATGAGTTGGTCGCTGCCTGCTGGAACCAAGCGCAAGTAGCCCAGTGTTCGCACTTTGTTGTATTTGCGAGAAACAATGAGATTACCGTTGAGACGGTCAATCAATATGTTGAGTTGATCGCTAAGACCAGAAATGTGTCTATTGAATCACTCAAGCCGCTTCATGGCATGATGAGCGGTTTTGTCTCTGGTTCTACTCCTGAAAAGTTGGCCGAGTGGGCCGCTCGTCAAACCTATATTGCTTTGGGCAATTTGATGACCTCTGCAGCTACTCTGCACATCGACAACTGCCCAATGGAAGGCATTGTTGCAGCTGATGTTGATCGCATTTTGAAGTTGAAGGAAAAGGGATGCAGCAGCGTTGTCGCATGCGCTCTCGGTTACAGAGCTGCTGATGACAAATATGCAGGATTGACAAAAGTGCGTTTCCCTAAAGACGAACTGTTCATCAATATCTAGTTAGGCCTCGATATTTAGTTCATCGTAGTTTGGGAGCTTTAAAGTGAGCATAGAATATTCTTTGCTCACTTTTCGTTCACTATCGCAGCGCGAATGAGAGGTTCACTACCGCTGTAATATCTTTGTTGATTGAAGTTACGTCGCTAATTCCTTGGTCAGATACGTCGGTGGAGTCGGCTGGTGTAATCTGAAGCACTCCCATTTTTGCTGATTGAATAGAGCTAACCGTGCTGCCGGTGCTAGTGGCAATGGCTTGAGCCCGTACTTTAGCGTCTTTGGCCGCTTCAGCTAACATTCCGATCTTAATGTCACCAAGGCTGGTGCAGTAGTAACTTGGCGCGCTGCTTTCAATGGCGATTCCTTTATTTATCAATTCTGTGGCCGTTCTGGCTATCAAGGAAATTCTCTCGATATCTTTTGATCGCACTTCTAGGCTCTGGCTTAGGTTGTAGCCGGTAATGGCATTGCTTTCGGCACCATAGTTTTCTCTACCATGCAGAGCAGTCGTGTTTATGGAGGAGACTTGAATTTCCTCTTCCTTAATTCCCTTGCTGATTAGATAGCTTTTCACCACAGGGATGTCTAGTGACAGCGCTTTATAAGCGTCCACGAGTTTGTCGGCTCGACGTGACGCTTTAGCATTCCATATGACTAGGTCAGACTTAATTCGTTTCTTTGCCGAGCCCGTTACTGTGATTGATTGTTCTGAGCCTCTGACATTCAGTGCTGCCCATGCAACTATGCCTGAAGAAACGATAAGACCGGCTGAAATTGCCAGTGCGGCTCGAAATAGCTGAATTTCCATATAACACCACAGAATTCGGGAATATTTGATTATATAGCTTAAAATCGCTTAGACCTAAATTCGTTTCTTTCGGCAACTGCTCGGACTTTTATTGTCTGATTGACATTCACAGGAACTCTATGCCAAATGCTCTGCAAGTATTGATAGATGATGGCCGAAAAGCGTCAAGCCGTTTATTTTGCCTAAGGATATTAGGCGTCTGTTCCGCGCCTCTGGTGTTGTCCACGTGGTTCGCTGCATTATTCGGGCTATTGGGTGCAATGGCAAAGCACGATCTTTGTGGTGTGATATTCCATTGTGCTCTCGTACTCGCCATTCCTTGGCTTTTGACTTTCGGTACGGCCTGGTTGGCAATGAGCTTCCGTTTGGCTGCCATGAAGTGTCATGATGTCTCTCGGTTGAGATACTCGTATACGCGTATGTTTAGTGTTCTTGCCTCATTGCCGGTTATGCAATATACCTGGTTAATTTCGGCAACCACTGATTTGGCGGGTCTAGAGCTGTGTGACGGAGATGATTTTGCCGCTATCGCTCATTTGCAGCAATTGGTTGATATGGTGCCAACTAGAGCCCAATACAGGAACACTCACTTAGCGAAGATGCTGCAGCCGCAGCTTGGATTGATTGACTCTTTGAGTTATTACGATGCCTTTGGTGCCCGTGATGTCAGAGCGGCTTGTGCGCTTAGTCTAATGGTTTCGTTTGAGTTGGTTCAAAATGAACTAGACTTCTGGCAGCCGGAAGATTCAATTTGGACTAAGGTTCATAGACTAGGGCTGGCGGGAGCAGAGCATGCTGATCAAGCTAATTTCCAAATGGCTGTGGAAACCTTAGAACAAGCTATTCAGCTTCAAGCTCTGAAAAGTTCTTCAATAGCTCTTTGGCCTATAGCCAAGCAAATCAATATGACTGCCTTGCTGACTTGTCGGGCACTCTGTAAGTTTGCCTTGGGGCCGGAACACGATCAGGATGCGACAGAAAGCTTAGTGGATCTTCTGAGCCTTTTGCCAGAATGTTCTCAGTCTGGATTCTTTCTTGCGCTCTCTCCTGGGCAGATAAGCCTAGTGCAAGCTTTGCTCGAGCGAAAGCAGTACGATCTTGCTGAGCGATTTATTCAATTCACATACGCTGCTGTTCGTCTTAATCCCCACCATCCGTCATCTTCTGGTGTCTTGCAAGTTTATGAGCAACTGCTTTTGGCAAACAATAGGGGTGATGAGATAGCCGATTTGAAGTCTTGGGTCTTGCCGATCAGTGCTTTGTCTAGTGGCTGACTTATTGGCTGATCTATTGACCGTTTTGTTAGTTTCTATCTGTTTTGGCCGTGGCATAATGACCCCCTAGCCCCACGCAGGTAGGAGTGACCCTTGAATTTCGATAAAGCCATAGTGGCGGGTATCTTTGGCTTGGTTCTGGCGCAAACACCATTGCTTACTGCGCTGGCCTCCGAAAGAGAGGCAAACGGCTGGATTTATTCAAATCTAGAAGACGCAGGGCTGAAATTCACTTATCCGGCTGCTTGGAAGAAGACTATGATTGGCAGTCAGCCTGCTGAGCACGACAATATATTGAAGGTAAGTGGCCAGTTGACCGGGGCAGCTGAAAGTTGGGCAGAGCTTTCGCTGCTAAACTCGCAGGCGGGTATGAGCCCCGGTTTGATTATCAAAGTTATGGAAGAAACCTATTGGAGCAAGTTGCCCGAGTACAAAGGATCGCTCGAAAAGTCTGTTCGTCTTCCTGGCGCTCAGGCTGCTGTGGAGAAAGAGATAAGTTTTCGCCAATCGGGAGTGATGTTTAGTCAGCGTTGTTTGGTTTTTCAAATCGGTTCAAAGGCTTACAGTCTGATTATGACTTGTCCGCTTAGTGAGTATCATGCCTCTGGCACAATCTGGAATACGGCTGTGAATAGCATTGCTTCCATCCACCCAGCTGCGACCGCCTCGCATTCCAACAACTCGACTTCTTCGAATTCTTCCAAAGTGTCTTCCGCTGGGAGCGCGAAGGCTAGCGCTGTTAGGTCATCATCATCATCATCTTCTTCATCTTCTTCATCTTCTTCTTCTTCTTCTTCTTCTTCGAGTGCTGATACTGCTGGTGGTGACCATGCCTGGCATACTAAAGATGGCACATTGTCTTTTGCTTTTCCTTCTTCTCTCAAAGAAGCTGTTGTCGAAGGCGATGACCATTTGCTCAAAGCCTCTTGTGAGCAGCCTGGTAAGGTGATTGGTTTGGATGTTTATCGCGGCGATGCCGCGCCTAATGTTAGCCTTGGCGAACTGTCTACTATGCTGGAAGAGAAGTATTTCTTGCCATTGAAAAATTACCAGAAGATTGGCGAGGAGCAGCGTTCAATGGGCTCTGGCGGTAGTGTACCCGGCATAGTTCGCGAATCAACCTTTGAAACCAATGGTGTCAAAATGCATCACCTCTCGGGTTACATTATGGTCGATAAAAATCTCTACGCTGTTTGTCTAAGCACGGCTGGGGTCAACTATAATGAAGCTCACCAGATCTGGAGCCGGGTTGCTTCCAGCGTTACAGTGAAGCGCTAGTGAGCCAATTGCCACTGTATCCAAAGTTTATTTGGAGCATGTCATAGCGCTAGTTATGGTTGAGTCTCTGCCATCTGCTAAAATCGGCGTCAATTGGTACATTGGAGAGCGGCAATGGGTTTTAGCTTGTCATGGATTGCGGTAAAGGATATTTCCGTAGAAAAGCTCTTTGAGACTGTTGGCGTTGAGAAAACTGGTGAGTTTTCGGAGTGCCCGGAGGAAGAACTTTGCTATCTTGATCGCATGAACGGTTGGCGGTTGATTATCGCCAATCACGATTGCTTGATGGAGTCCAAGGTCGCATGGCTAGCTGAGCTTTCTTCAGATAGGGAAGTAATTTCTGTATTTGTTGAAGAGCATGTGATGTATAGTGCCGCCTGCTGTTGGCGAAATGGAAAACGCGAGTGGTTCGTGGAGCACGATTGTGAGCGCGGTCTTGAAGATATTAAGACCGAAGGTGTCTTGCCTGAGTGCTTTCAAGAGGTGCATGAGGGCCTGCTGGCCGAACTTAAAAATGATAAGAATCCATGCGACTATCTATTTGACGTTCCTGTTGAGATTGGCCGCAGACTTACTGGTTTTGTCCATGACAGGACCATGGAAGACCTTGACGAAGAGGTTTATTGGGAGCTGGTTGCTAGATAGAAGTTTTCTTGAGACAAAATTGGGGAGCGCACAGCGTTGACCGACAAAATCAGTAGTCTCCTACCGACTTATATCTTGAAACGTCATCCAGTTGTGGTTGAGGCTCATTTCGACTTCGTCTTAGTATTGACCTATGCTTTTCCAACGGCGCTCTTAGAGCCCCTGCTGTCGCCTGGCTTAGAGTTGGATACATACGGCGATCTGGCTTTCGTTGCAGTGGCAGCGGTGCAAACTCGACGCATGAAACCAAAAGGAAGTCCGAGTTTTCTTGGTCAAGACTATTTGCTGATTGGTTATCGCATTTTTGTGCGCTATCAAATGCTTAAGGGGCGACATCTGCGGGGCTTGCAAATTTTGCGCTCTGATACCGATAGCCATTCAATGGCTGCGATAGGCAACTTGCTTACTCACTATCATTTTCATGGAGCGGCAATGAAGTACGCTTATGGTGAGCAAAAATTGACTTTGTCTAGCAAAGCTTTTGACAATAAGAGCGAGTTGATAGTGACAGCTAATCTCGATTCTGCTGATGATTATTTACCAGAAGGCACCCCGTTTCCTTCTGTACGGGAAGCCCTGAAGTTTGCCGGACCGATGCCGTTTACTTTCGACTATGAACGCGAGACCAACTCTATTGTACGCGTAGAGGGCGTGCGGCAAAATTGGCAGCCTAAGCCAGTCGCTGTTGATGTCGGTAAGATATCATTTTTCCAGCAATTGCCTTTTTCGCAAGCTGAACCAGTTCTTTGTAGTGCTTTCTTTTTGCAGAACGTCCCCTATTTTTGGAAGGCTGGCATAGTGGAGAAGCTCCCTCGGGTCGGCACTCAATGAAAGAAGGTGGGGGAAAAGACAGAAGAGATTTTGAAGGCATGCTGCGTGTAGTGCGTTTTAATTGGCCGTTGTATGCTGCAGCAATGGGTGTTGAGTTGCTACTAGTTGGGCTGGCGTCGCAACCGATGCTTGCAGGCGGCTTGCGGGCAGTTTTCTTGGTTGTCGCTGCTCTTTTATTGTTGCAAACTGTACTATCTTTACTAGCTTCCCATTGGGTGTATGACTGCTCTGCTCTGAGAGATTGGCGTTTTCTTCTTGAATTGGTCCCGGCGCAGTTGTCGGTCAATGCCAGTAAGTTGGGCCTGAGCGGTGAGTCGGGCCTAGGCAGTCAGTCCGATGTTGAATCTAGTCTGCGCATAGTCAATGTTCATTCTGGCTATGACGAAACCAGCGGAGTTTTGCATAAGTTTTTTGAGAAAGCTGATATTTCAACAATTGATTTGTTTCCAGCGCTGGGGCGACGAGAGCCGTCCATCGTGAGAGCTAGAGAGCTATATCCACCAAGGGTGCAAAGTATCTGTGAAACTGTTAGTGGTTGGCCCCTGGCCGATTCTTCTATCGATTTGATCCTCATTGCTTTTGCCGCTCACGAAGTAAGAGACTCTAAGCAAAGAGAATTACTATTTCAGCAGGCGCGCCAGGTACTTAAGCCAGATGGGCGAATTATACTGGTTGAGCATGTCAGAGACTTTGCCAACTTTGTGGCATTTGGTCCGGGTTTTATGCACTTCTTGCCTTTGGTGGAATGGATTAGATGTGCAGCCCAGAGTAACCTCAAGATTGCAAAGCAGTATAGTGTTACGCCATTAGTAGCGGTGCTTGAATTATGTCATTAGCTCCCCTTCTCAATCTACTTTTGCAAGTTGCGGGCACTGCGTTGATTTTCCTCTGCCTGGCGCATTTTTACTTTGCCCGTTTGCTTGATTGGGAGGGCGATCTTAAGAGCCTTAAACCTATCAATCAACAAGTGTTCTTTGCCCACACCGTGTTTCTAACGATAGGCATGGCCATGCTCGGCATTGTCTGTATTTTTTATCCAGCTGAGCTAACGAATAAATCAACTCTGGGCGCAATTTCGGCTCTATGTTTTGCTATGTGCTGGCTTTCGCGCTTGATTTTTCAGTTTGTCGTGTTCACTTCGGCTTTTATTGAAGATACTCGCTTAGAAAAATCATTGCGCCTTGCTGGTACACTCTTGTGGCTCTTCCTCACAGTACTATTTGGTGTTCTCTTCGTTTATCAGATTGGCCTGCTGGGAAACTAGAGATAAAAACTAAGGGCGAGAAACTAAGAGATATAAAATAACATGAACCCTAAGCTAATTTTTGCCATTCGTCTAGCACTTGCAGCCGTGTGGTTTTACAATGGCCTGTGGTTAAAAGTTATTGCTCTTGATGCCCATCACTTAGACATTGTTCGATCTGTTTCTACCGGAAGCGGCCTTGAACCCTCTTTCATTCTGCGCTTGATTGGTGGTGCCGAAACCCTTCTTGGTATAGGAATTGTTTCTGGTTTGTTCTATCGCTTTGTCTCTTACTTTCAGATATTCATTATTTTGCTCATGAATCTTATCGGCTCTGTTGGCGGTGGCGGAGCAATCGCTCATCCCTTTGGTTTGATCGTTTCAAACTTGCCTACAATTATGTGCGCCCTTGTTGTCGCTGCTAATGGTCCTGGGGCCTTCGCTTTGAGATTGGGTGGTCCTAAAGATGAAACGTGACACGAAAGACGACAAGGAAGTTGAAGCAAAAGTTGAAGTCGACGTTGCAGTAGAAGAACACTCCAAGCCTGATTTGTTTCATAAACAAGGTCGCCTTATGTTTGGCCAAGTGCGTGAAGACGCGGCTGTTGATCTATTCTTGATTAAGCGGATAAAGTCACCCTCTCGACTTTTTGTCATTGCTTCTGGCGGCTGTACAGCTCTTTCGCTTTTGACGGTTGACTCGTGCAATGTTGATGCTCTCGATATTAGTCAGGCGCAAATTGCTTTGGTCGAGCTGAAAGCGGCTCTTTTTAAGCATTGTGGCTTTGTCGCGGCCAAAGAAGCATGTATTGGTGATGCGCGTGGCCTACTTGCACAAGTGAGTGCTTTCCTTGCACCTCAGGCAAAAGCAATCATAGACGCCCAAGGAGAGTCGCTTAAGAGCGGTTTGAATAACTGTGGTTGGGTTGATCAAAGGATGCACCAATTGACAAAAATGTTTTATTTGTTTGTGCATAGTATTAAAGATACTAAGTATTTCCTCGGTCTTGATGATGTCAATGAACAACGCCAGTTTTTTCATCAGCAGTGGTGTAATTGGCAGTGGAAGCTCGCTATGAAAGTGGCTTTCAGTCGATTGTTTCTCACTATTGTGCACGGAAAGGCCGCAGAGAAATTAGTGCCAGATGACTTTTCTGCTGTTATGGAAAAGCGATTGGTGCGGGCGTTCACTGATTTTCCCAACGCCACCAACCCATATTTGTGGCAGGCGTTTTTCTCTCAGTACAATAGCAGCGAGGCTTGTTTGCCGCCTTATTTGCAAAGGGCTTTTGGACCTTTGATTCAAGCCAATATTGAAAGGCTCAATCTTGTTTGCGAAGACACAGTAGCCTGGCTGGAGAAGCAGCCGGCTGCCTCAATTGATTATTTTGGCTTGTCGAATATTTTGGAATTACTGCCGCCAGAGTACGCCACTAAGCTGCACGCCCAAATTGTTCGATGTGGCCGACCTGGGGCTATTGTTTGTGTCCGTGCAATTTTTAAGCGGCGAACTGAAGTGTTTGAGGCGTTTGAGGAGAGAAGTCTAGGGGCAGATACTAGTGGTATTGATAGTCCTGGCGTAGATTCTGTTCAGCGAGATTCGCACTCAGTAAAGTTAACTTTTGATCGAGTGCTCAGTGACGAAGCGGAGAGGCTTGATCGCAGTCTGTTCTGCAACTTCTATCAAATTTACCGCTGTGTTTAAGCGATATAGGAGGTTTTCAATCTTGAGGTTTTCAATCTTGAGATTTTCAATTTAGCGCTTGCCTTGCTCTAGGGCTGTCTATATTGGAGAGTATCGATGGGACGAACTAAATTTTCTAAATGCCTTACTGCTTTATTGTCCGTGTCTGTTTCCGTGTCTGTTTCATTGTCTGTTTCCTTATCGGCCTCACTCTTCTTGCCGCCATTGGTGCTAGCCCAAGGCAACTATCAAAACTGGTATCCCCGCGATATCTCTCTGCCTAGCGGGCACAGTTATCCTTGCGCTCTTACTGCTATGCCAGCTAATCTTGATGGCATTCCCGCAGCAGATAAGGCTTTCGTAAATCATGTTTATGCCATGCTTTTGCAGTGTGTTCAAGCAAAGACTATGATGATTGATACTTTGCGTGCTGATAGTGGTGGCTTTAGTCAAGCTTATAGCTCTTACTATGCCAAGACCACTCAAGCGCGCCAGAAGATAATGGCAGAGCCCCTTCCTTCTGGTCTGCAAGGGTTTCGTGACGGCGTGATCAACGCTCTTGATCAGCAAATACTTTTCTTTGGTAAAGCCTCACGAGCTAGAACTAGTGGAAAAAGCTTCCAAGAAATTATGAGCTACAGTGAAGGTCGCAACGCTTCCAGTCTACTGATTGGTGCTTGGTCTGCCATGAGCGCTCGTTATCCTGGTCTTTCCCCAGCAGTTTCTGATAGCGCCTATCACCATCTTTGTGCTCTTGATTTGTTTTAAGAGATGATGGTTATGTGTCACTCGCGCTTCACTCACATCGAAGTAGCCTGTGCCTAAGCTGGGGCTTTTTTTCTGGCGATGAAATAGTTGATCTTTAGGTTTATGCGAAATACTTGAGTACTCAAGTATTTTCTAAAACAGAGATAGTCGCAATTTGTAAATTAGGTGTATATACACCTAATTTACAAAAGAGCATAGGTGCCATCCGAGCTATCATTGCTCAAGTAACCGACTAGGTGACCAACTAAGTAACCGGAGGCTCTTGAATTTGCAGGCAGCAGATCTGATCTTGCATGATCAAGTCAGAGACAAAGATCTTGAAATCAAAGTCACTTATCCTGACGGTGTCGATACTTACCCTGTTATTGTTTTCTCCCATGGTTTGTTGGGCAGCAAAGACGGCTACCAGCCCCTCGTGCGCTATTGGGTAGACAACGGATACGTCGTTATTCAGCCGACACATTATGATTCGGCTGCCTTTCGTAAGCCGACTTTAACAGAACTACGTGACTTGACGCCAATGTTCGTCGGTTGGGAAAGTCGGCCCGATGACATTATTTTGATTCTCGATCAGTTGGCCGAAATTGAAAGTCGGTTGCTTGGTTTTAAAGGCAAGTTTGACCACGGGCGCATTGGTATGGGTGGCCATTCTTTCGGTTCGCATACGGCCATGCTCATCGGGGGCACCCAGCTTTCGGCCAATAGCTTTGGCAATTGTGGCAATGTCGGCAGTATAGCTAATAGTAATATCTCTGGTGGCGCCAGCGCTAGAAGCAATGCTGGTGGCAAGCGATTCAGAGATGAACGGCCTTTGGCCTTTCTTCTTCTTTCTCCGCAAGGGAGCGGTCGAGCGTTGACTGAAACAGCAGATTTTAATCAGTCAGCTTGGGATGATTTTGAACGGCCAATGATGATTGTCACTGGTACTGAAGACAAGGGTAGGCGGCGTCAAGATCATATCTGGCGATCTGAAGCATTTAAGTATGGGGCTCCAGACGACAAGTATTTGATGGTAATTGAAGGCGGCTACCATGGGTTTGGCGGTATTACTGGCACTAAGTTTTTTGGATCTGGGCCAGCTAATGACAGCCATGTAGAATGGGTACAGCTCTCAACTTTGGCCTTCTTTGATCACTATGTAAAAGGCTTGCTTGATGCTTCTAAATTTCTTACTGAAGGCGAGCTTGCCAAGATGAGTGGTGGAGCTGTGCAAGTCTCTTACCGCTAGCTCAGTTATACCTGCTTGACTCAGTATCGCCTTTGACCCCTGTATAATTAGCTGTGCTTGTTTTAGGAAATTGCATAAAGCAGTTATTTTGACCGTTGGATTCCTGAGGATTGTACATGCGCATGTTGCCGGGTGAGCCCTATCCATTGGGAGCTACTTGGGATGGATTGGGAGTGAATTTTGCGATTTTCTCCGAGAATGCCACCAAAGTTGAACTTTGTCTCTTCGACTCAATTGATGCCGAGAAAGAGTCAGAGCGCATACTCTTACCTGAATACAATAACAATGTTTGGCACGTCTATTTGCCCCATGTACTTCCCGGTCAGCTCTATGGTTATCGAGTTTACGGTCCGTATAATCCAGAAAAGGGCATGCGCTTCAATGCCAATAAGTTGTTGCTAGATCCGTATGCTAAGTCTATTGTCAGACAGGTCAAATGGGACGACAGTTTGTTTGGCTACAAAACCGGAGATCCGAGCAAAGACCTTAGTTTTGATACTCGTGATTCGGCACCGTATGCGCCACTGTGTGCAGTGGTTGATCCAGCTTTTTCTTGGGGTAATGATCGTCGCCCGAAGACGCCATGGCATAAGACTGTTATCTATGAGGCCCATGTCAAAGGTCTGACGTTTCAGAATCTCGATATTCCTGAACATTTGCGTGGAACCTATGCTGCGCTCGCTTGCGAGCCTGTGATTAAGCATTTGAAGAGCCTTGGTATTACAGCTGTCGAGCTTATGCCTGTGCATGTCAAAATTAATGACCGCTTTCTTTTTGATAAGGGCCTGACCAATTATTGGGGCTATAACACCCTGGGTTATTTTGCGCCTGAGTGGCGCTTAGCCTGGAAAGATGGGGCCGTCGATCATGTGCGCGAATTCAAGATGATGGTGCGCGCCTTGCATGCTGCTGGGTTAGAGGTAATTCTCGATGTAGTTTACAACCACACGGGTGAAGGCAGTCAGCTGGGTCCGACGCTTAATTTTCGTGGTATCGATAATAGTGCCTACTATCGCACCAATGCCGACGATCAGCGCTATTATGTCGACTATACAGGTTGTGGCAACACTCTCAATGTCACTCATCCTCGCGTCATTCAGTTGATTATGGATAGTCTGCGCTACTGGATTGAAGACATGCACGTCGATGGCTTCCGTTTTGACCTGGCCAGTGCTCTAGCCCGTGAACTTTATGCTGTTGATAAGCTTTCGTCGTTCTTCGATGTTATTGCTCAAGACCCTGTGATTTCGCAAGTTAAACTAATCGCCGAGCCGTGGGACCTAGGCGAGGGCGGCTATCAGGTTGGCAACTTCCCGGTATTGTGGACTGAATGGAACGGTAAATTCAGAGATATTGTGCGCAGCTTCTGGAAAGGTGACAGCGGTGTCGCTGGTGAAATGGCAACGAGACTATCTGGTAGTAGTGACCTCTATGAGCACAGTGGACGCTCTCCCCACGCTAGTATTAACTTTGTCACTTGCCACGATGGTTTTACTCTCAACGATCTAGTTACCTATAACCACAAGCACAATAAAGATAATTTAGAGAGTAACAACGACGGAGAGAACCATAACAACAGCTGGAACTGCGGGGTCGAAGGTTTTACTACAGATGTTGCCGTTAGGGCCTTGCGGGCAAGGCAGAAGCGTAATTTGATGGCGACTTTGATGCTTTCGCTGGGTGTACCGATGATAAGCGGTGGCGATGAACTTAGTCGTACCCAGAGAGGTAATAACAATGCCTATTGCCAAGATAGCGACATCAGTTGGTACAACTGGCAGTTGAATGAAGAGGAGCAAGAGTTTCTTGAGTTTGTCCGCAAAGTAACGCATATTCGTAAGACTCAGCCGGTATTGTTGCGCCGCAAGTTCTTAAGCGGAAGATTAGAAAGTCTTGAGGGAAACCGAGATGTAGCCTGGTTTAACGCCAAAGCGCAAGAACTCACTGCTAAGGAATGGACGAACCAGGGTCTGCAGAGCTTTGGCATGGTGATTGATGGTTTTGGTATTACCGAAGTTGATGAAACGGGCGATCCAATTGTTGGCAATACTCTCTTTATGCTACTAAACGCCTCGGCTCATGACATAACTTACGTTATGCCTGCCCACTACGATTCCTTCTGTACTCCGGCAAGAACGGCCCAGAGTAAGGAGTGCAAAGAAGGGCGTTGGAGTTTGTTGATTGATACTTTTGATCAGTCACGAGACCAAATGCGCTTTGATTTTGGTTCAAAGTTTGTCCTCAATTCGCGCAGCTTAGTGCTGTTTGAGTTATTGCAAAGTGATTTAGAAGCATAGTTGCAGAAAATTAGTTTAGCGCGCTAAATTTAGTGCGCGCGGTCGTAGCGCAGACCCATTTCTTTGCGTATTTGTTTCTGTTCAAACATTTTGGCATCACCGCGGCCTTTAAATGCTGCCAAGCCCTCATTAGGATTTAGCTGTACTACACCCGCGCTAACACCAACTACAATCTCACCTTTCACTGGAGATTCATTGACTTGGAGCGGGCGAATACCAGATTTATCTAGATTTGGTCGCGGGACTTGTGGAACATTTGTCAGCATACCTTGGGCGTCAACTACAAGATTAATTTGCGCTTTTGGTGCGACATTGTCGTTGGCTGCAGTCATTGCCGGTGTAGAGTGGAATAGCTCTCTCAGCCATTGTTTGGCGGCCCTCTGCCCTTCGAATACTTGGTCTATTTGAGCTTGAGTGGCAAATTTTTTCTCGACTAAAATCTGACCAATCAGTTGGCGATTTTCTGGCGACTGCTGTGATTGAATTCTTAGTGCTTCTTGAATTTGTTCTTCTTTAATGCCACCCTGCACTTTGAGAAGCTGACCAATTTGGGGTAAGAAGCGATAGGCGGTTTTGTCACCGAGGGCGGCTATGTCGTGGTCGTTGTACACCTCTAGTTTTTGTCCTTTAGTGATCTGACCGGGTTTAAGACCAGTACGTTCTTGCAAGCGGGCTACTTCGGCGTTGATATTGGCAGCGTCGATTTTTTCACCAGTAATGTTAGACCGGGCCTTGAGTAAGGTTTCGGCTAGGTCCTCTAATGTCTGGTTTTCTTTGGCGATGACAGAGCGGGGTATCGTCTTTAGTTTGGTCACTTCGGCTGGATAGTTTTCACTTAGCTGTCTAGGCGTAGGGGTCTCTCTGGCCACACCAATGCGCATTTTCTGTTCAATACTCTGAGCCAGCTGAGTAGCCTGGGGCAGGTCTGTCTTGGGCATGACGATCATAAATTCGTCGCCCCCTTCGCGCACATGAATATCGGTAGCGCGCTTGAAGTGACCTTTGATCATGTCGGAAGCTTTTTTCAAAACAGCATCGCCGACATTGTGGCCAAAGTTATCGTTTGCAGCCTTGAAATTGTCTAGGTCAAGGTAAGTCATTGATAACGGCTCGTTTTCACGTCCGCTACGAGCTACTTCGGTGCGCAGTGCTTCTTGGCCACCGGTTTTGTTTTTCAGCCCGGTGAGGCCGTCAACTAAGGCAAATTCTTTGGCCCTTTCAGAATAACCTTTAGGGTGAACCTCAATTGGACCTAGAGAGAAGTATGGCTTACCTTCGCTGACTCGGGCTTGCAGCCGGCTTGAAATAGCCTCTTTGCCAGCGGCGGTGCCATAACCTAAGGTGCCGAACATAGCCCCGAAGACAGCGTATGAGGCTGCATCTTTGCCAATTTCATGGTAGTTGAGGGGGCGATCATTTAGGGCTGATGTTAGGGTGGCATGGCTTATGCCACCAGCGGCACCAGCGATTGTCGCTGTTCCTACAGTGCTCAAATAGCCAGTCTTAGCTAGTGATGGAATGATTTTCAGGCCGAGGGAGGCACCGTCCATGGTGGCGAACGTGCCCACGCCAATCGCTATGTTGCGTAATTTGTTGACGCCAAAATCTTTGTCTGCTATTGGCACTGTCAGTTCATAGAGCCCACCAGCAGCTGCTGATTCGACAATTGGTACCGTGGTCGCTCTGCCAAATGCTGCTGCTCTCGATACGCCTACTCCCTTGGCGAGAACGGCGAACTCGACCACGCTGCCAGCGATTGTACCGGCTTTAGTCCAATTGCTATCGTGGCTGGGTTTGCTTATTAAGTCAGGTGCTCCTGGCTTGAATGAGGTTGTGTGCCTGATGACCTGGGCTGTGCCAGCCAGTGGCTGCTCGACTGCAGTGTAGGCTGCTGCATGCAAAGCATCGCCCACTCCATCTAGTAAACTTACTTGGCTGGGGCCCTGTGCCCGATCGCTAGAACTTTGTTTGTCGTTGGAATGTGCGCTGATTGGCATAGATTGATTCCTGAGTCTAACTCTTTGTACCCAAAGAGTGCGAAGACTAATAATTGAGCTATTTTTCGTTCAAAATGCTATCTAGCTCTGCCGTCAGTCTGGTTTTCAAGTCGCCGCCGAAGCCAACATGAACAGCCTTGACAATGCCGTCTTTGCCGACTATCACCGATTGCGGGATGCCCTCAACCTTGTAGGCATTCGCTACCTTGCCATCCTTGTCAAGGGCGACGTTGATGCTTAGGCCTTGCGATCTTAGAAAAGCTTCGATTTTGCCTGGTTCTTCCCTCAGGTCAATGGCATAGAATTTGACACCCTTGCTTTCGTAGGCTTTGGTTACTTCAGCTAAAATTGGCAATGCTTGGCGGCAAGGAGGGCACCAGGTGGCCCAAAAGTCTAAGACCACAACATTTTTGCCTTTTAGATCGGCTAGATTGAACTTGCCACCATCCAAGGTGCTAAGTTCAATTGCTGGTGCTTCCTTTTTCAGTAAGGGGTGTTCTTCTGCTTCGGCCGCTGCTGCATGGCCAGAGTCTGTTGCTTGTTTATCGCCAAAAAATGTTTTAATTTCTTTGGCCGCAGGTGGTGGTGCAAATTTAAACTCGCTGTCGGCAATTTTTGCATCTGAAAGTTGGGTGTAATCGAACACGATCGAGATATTTTGGTCACCGATCATTTTGCCTAGACCTGGCGAAATTCGTCTCAACCAAGGTGTCTTGCCGTTCTCTATCCACATGTCCCAAGCCATTTTGGGAGCTTCTATCTTGATATGCTCGCACTCAACGCCGTCGATTGTTTCTTTACCGACCACGCTGCTATTATTGATGCCGTAGACCTTTTGCATAAACTGATAAGGGTTTTCTGCAAGCAGGCACTCTAGGGCATTGAGACCCCCGAAATTGAAACCAGTGGCATAAAAGAATTCGCGGTCGCGGAATGATTCAAAGAAGGTGCTGGTGGCTTTGTCTTTGATGTAACCAAGGCGTGGATTGTATAGATAGCGATTGTCTCCGTCCATACGAACTTCGCTGCCGTTGTAACGATCACGATCACTGCCGTCTATGGTAATTGATAGTTTGTTTGGCCGCTGTACAGAAACTTTGAAAGCCGTTTTGCGTTCGTCTTTTTCTGCTCCTTGGCGTACTGTTATTTTGTATTGAAGGACAGTTTTGAAAGACTTGAGGCCAGCATAGAAATCTGACATTTTTTTGAGAAGCTGATCTACTTTAACGTCTAACTTCGTGTCTGCTTTGGTGTCTTCTTTGGCGTCTATTTTTGCCTCAGTGCTTGAAGCCGCATTAGTGGAGGCTGCCTCTTTGGTGTCGCCAGCACTGTTGGCCTGGGCGAAAGGGCAACAGCCTATGAGAATTGAAAAGCTGAGAAAAAGGGAACGAAAGGTACTGGCCGAGACTTTTAATTGCATGGTTAGCTCAATTCTGGGAACTCAGCAATTGTAGCCCACTTACATAGTGATTGAGAGTTTTGGCTTTCGGCTATGATAGTAGCCATCCGCTTGTCAGTAACGAGAGTACCCAACCATTTCATCTGGTGAAAATGAACAGTTGCCCCCAGCCCAAAGCGGGGCTTATGGCCGGCCAATACCGCCGGGAGCAGAGTTTGTCGCTGGCACTCTCGTGGCTGGCACTTATGAAATAGTTGATTATTTAGGTCGGGGCGCCATGGGCTTTGTTTATCGCGCTCGGCACAACATTCTTGGCCGTGAATACGCTCTAAAAACGCTGGGTGGCGATCAAGTTTCAGACACCTCTTGGCGCCGCTTTCAGATAGAGGCTCAGGCAATCGCCAAAATGGCTCACCCTAATGTGGTAGGAATTCACAACTTTGCCTTGCATCATCGCGAGGGTCAGGCCGACATTCCGTTTTATGTAATGGATTTGCTTGAGGGCAGCAATCTCATGGAGCGGTTGCGCGACAACGGCACTCCACCGCTATCAATCGTACTGTCAATTTTTCAACAGGCTGCTGCCGGTCTTGGTTACGCCCACTCAAAGGGGATGATTCACCGTGACGTTAAGCCAGGCAACATTGTTTTGCTCAACAGGCCAGATGCTGTTGGGGCAACCGTCAAGATTGTGGATTTTGGCATTGCTAAGTTGACCGACTCGCAATACGGTGCTCAGAAGCTGACTACTGCTGGGGAAGTTTTCGGTAGCCCGTTATACATGAGCCCTGAACAAAGCATGGCGCAAGCTCTAGACCCGCGCACTGACATTTATTCGTTAGGAGTAACACTTTTTGAGGCGTTGGTTGGTGATCCACCATTCATTGCTAATTCAGCTGTTGAAGTAATGATGATGCACCAGAGTGAGCCTGTTCCAGTTATCAATAGTGTTTCTGAAGTTGGCTATCCTCCTGAAGTTCAACAAGTAGTTGAGAAGATGATGGCAAAAATGCCAGAGGATAGATATCAGACGATGGAGCAAGTGGCTGCCGATTTAGCGGCCATAGCTCGAGGTCAGGAGCCAGCTCTAGGTGCTTACAGGCTTTCTGATACAGGAAGATTTGAGCACCGCTCAAGCGCAGGCGATTCTGCCGCTGTTGACGCTCTAGCTGATACTCGTGCTGGTCGGGTTGGCTCCTCGACAGTTGGTGGACCGCTTTTGTCGACCACTGTATCTTCCGATGGCAGCGCTCTGGATTTTCCGGAACTTGATGAAGAGCCTGACGAAAAAACGGCTAGAGCAATGAAGTCTATTTTTATGGGCTTGGCAGCAGTGACAGTCGTTGTATCCATGGCTCTATTTTTTGTTTTTCGACAACCTGATTGGATTGTGAAGACTAGTGCCGTTGCGCCTAAGCCGGAAAGCACGATGGTTACTGACCTGGGAAAAATTGACGCCAATGTCGGAGTAGGGGTCTTTCGAAAAGGGGGGACCGACTATAGCGATCTTGAGGCAACTGACTCTGGTGGCTCCAAAGGTAAAGCTCGGAGAAATTCTAAACTTTCAAAAGAGTTTGGCGGGCAACGCCAGCCGCCATCTCTGTCCCAACATGAAACTTTTAGGTATTCAAAAGTTCTAAAAATTGACGGAGGTATGTTTCGTCGTTTTCAGTTTCCGACCGATATCACTATTGGTCGCTTTGAAGCCGATAGGGTAAATAGACCGGATCTGGCTCAAGAAGCCCATGGTACTGTTGATTTAAATCTCAAGTATGACTATACGTTCACACCATATCGTTGTGTTGAAGACTATCCTCAGTACATGAAGCGTTTTCGACCTGGTGATGTTACTTCGGTAAGTCTTGTTGAGGATCTCTGCAGAGACAAAGTGCTAGATGCCGTATCTTATATTCCGGGCGTCATTTCCTTGAAGCTCAGTGGTTCTGACGGATTTACTGACTCTTCTGTGGCTAAGTCTTTGCGCCGATTTAAGTCGCTGAGTAAGTTTGATGCAAAATCAATTGGTGTCAGTGGCGCTGCACTGGCCCAAGCTAATTGCTGGCAGAAGATTAAGTATCTCTGGTTGTCAGAAGTTTATGGCTTGCAGCCATTAATTGAACTCTTGAAAAAATGCCCTGAACTAGAGGGGTTGACCTTAGGAAAAACAAATTTGACTAGCCGCGATATTGAAGTCATTTCGACTCTTTCTAACTTGCGCGGTCTCGATCTTAGTCAAAACAAAATCACGGTGAGAGATTTAAAAACTTTGTCTAAGTTGCCACATCTAGAGTATCTAAATCTACAAATGTGTGGGCTTGACCATAAGGCAATACTTGGGCTGAAGAGCTTTCCGCAGTTGCGTACGGTTGTTGTTATCACTCCAGGACCAAATCAGAAGGCGCAGAGCGATGCTCTGAGCAAGGAGCTACGGACGATTAAGGTATATTGATTTAAGGCTCGTAATTCTACTTCTATTATTTTGTGTGACCATGCCTTCATTCTGCAAAATCTGCGGTAAGCCACCATTAGCCAATCGGGCCGGTTCAGTCACGTCTTATTTCTTTCAGCATAATTATTGTCAATGCAACCGCACTAGGCCTAGCGCCTTGGCCCAAAATCAGCTCTGTGCCAATTGTGGCAAGTCATTGCCCCTTGGTTCTAAAGTTGGTTCTTTCACCTCGTTTCTATTCAAGGAGCTGCGCTGCCAGTGTCAGACTCCAGTTGTGGTCAAGAAGAGCTCTCGTATTTCTTCTCATCGTACTGCCACTGCTCAGCGACTGACTCAAAGAAAACAATTTACGCAGATGCGTATGGGCAGTTCAGAGCAGCCTGGTCAATCGAGCTCGCAGCAGATTTTGCCAGTCAACAGTATCATTGGAGGCGCTTTTCGAGTTATAAGATTGATCGGCCAAGGTGGCATGGGGGTAGTCTATCTGGTTGAACAAATCTCTTTGAAAAAGCAACTAGCTTTGAAAGTGCTCGCGCCAGAGTTTGTCAACGAAAAGAGCTGGTTGCGTTTTCAGGCCGAAGCAAAGACGTTGGCAGCCCTCAGTCATTCCACTTTAGTAAAAGTGTACGATCTTGGTATTCATGAGCGCTCGCTGCCATTCTATTCGATGGATTATTTGCAAGGTCACAATTTAGAAGAAGTTTTGATTGCAGATGGACCACTTCCTCTCCGTCAAGCATTGTCTATTTTTATTGAAGTATTGGAGGGCTTGGCCTACGCCCATCGTAACGGCATTATTCACCGCGATCTTAAGCCTAGCAATATTATGTTGTGCACTGCAAATAGTGCAAATAGTGCAAGTAGTGCCAACCAAGTCAAGATTTTAGATTTTGGTATCTCCAAATTAGTTGGATTTGGTGACAATCTTACTCAGTCATTAACATCGACCGGTGAGGTTTTTGGTAGTCCTTATTATATGAGCCCAGAGCAGTGTGTTGGCGATCTGGTTGATGCTCGTTCTGACATCTATTCTATTGGCTGCTCTTTGTTCGAAGTCTTGAGCGGGTTTGTGCCCTTTGAAGGCCGCAGCTCTGTTGAAACAGTTACTATGCATCAAGATAGAGAGCCTCCGCGTCTTTCTGAAGTCTTGGCCGACGGCGATTTTCCCTCTTCTATTGAGCTTGTATTGGCCAAGTGTCTGGCTAAATTGCCTCAAGACCGCTATCAGTCAGCTAAAGAGTTGTCTTTAGATCTTGAACGCATTCTTGACGGCAAAGATGTTCTTATTTACAATCGCGTTTCTTCTGCCGTTGAACAGGGCGAAGTCAATGAAGCTAGTGGCTTGCCCCTTCGCCTCTTGAGTGTTGTTTCTGTTCTCTTAATTGGTGGTGCCTTTGCGCTCTATTTCATTTTAGGGAAGCCTATTCAACTAGTCGCTACTGAGCCTTTCGTTGGCTCTAAGACTTCTAAGGTAAGAACTGCTGCTGACTCATCTCTGCCAGATCAATGGTCTGATGTGCCGTCTGAGTCACGCTCTCTTCTCTCTCCCTCAACCCAGTCTTCTTTAATTGCGGCGGCACAGAAGAAGGAGGTCGTTGCAGAAACGAGCGCTGCAGCAGATAGCGGCTATGATTCTTTTGTTATGATGGTTGGTGACGCCGATCGCACTATGGGGGCCTATTTCGGCGCGCCAGGAGCGCCCAAGGGGTCGCAAGTTGAGACTGCTCAGTTTTCTACTATTAGTGTCGTTAATGGTCAGCCTACGATTTCATTCAAATTTCCTACTGATGTAGTGATCGGAAGAATCTACACAATGCTTGATGATGCCGGCATGGACGCCAAAGGAACAATAGATTGCCGATTGGGTAATCGTTTGACATTTATGCCGTCTCGTCTTGTTGGTGAGTATCCACAGTATATGAAGCGCTTCAAGCAGGATGATTTATATGGAGTGGTACTGTACAACAGGGGTGGTGATGACGGTGTTTTGAGGGCAGTCACCGTTCTTCCCAATATAGAGTTTCTCTCGATTGTGGCTAGTTCTGAGCTTACGGCGGCTTCTGTTGATTCTCTTAACAAGTTCAAGAATCTTAGAAGTTTCGACGCATCTAGTAGTAGCTTAAGCGGTGGGGTTTTCGCCAGTGCAAATTGTTGGTCTAAGCTTGAGCGCTTGCATTGGAATTGTGCTAACGCCCCAACGCCATTTCTTAAGAAGTTGCAGTCATCGCCAGAGTTGAAATTTTTGCAGCTCTCTTCCTCTAACTTAAGTCACCAAGATTATTTGTTGATTGCTAAGTTGACTAATCTGCGGTACCTTGATCTGTCGGACAATATGGTTACTAAAGATGACCTCATTGCCTTAAGTGCCCTGGATAAGTTGAACGTGCTTAAGGTCAAAGGTAGCAAGATTGCCATAGATGCCATTCCAGCTCTGAAGCAGTTCAAGTCTCTTGCTGATTTGCAGATTCTATCTGGTGGCAGTTCTGATCCTAATTATTTTGCCCTTCGTAGGACTCTGCCGAAAGTCAGAATTCACTAGCAATTGGTACGGTTCATAGGTCGAGTTTGAGCTATTCTAGTTCTCTCCAGTTCATGGTTTTTGGTTCACTTTTGCCACTGATATTTTCGAGTACCTGTTGTTTCATATATTGGGCATACTCGTTGGTTGGTTGCAGCTGTAGTGCAGTTTGAAAGTCAACAAGAGCAAGATCGTATTTGTGCAAGTAGCGATAACATGAACCCCTAAAGAGATAATAGTCAATGTAGCCTGGCTTGAGGTTAATCGCTTGGCTCAGTTTCTCTACTGCTTGCTCATAACGGCCCAGGCCGTGCAGACCAAGGCCATCATAGAACAGGTTCATGCCTGGTTGAGCGCTACTATCTTTGTTTGTTGTGGCGATGGCTCTTTCTAGGGCGGCACGGTGCATCATGATGGGAAACAATGACTGTTTATCGCCCTCTCTAGTTTTGAAGTATTGCATTGGCCGTGCGCTTCGAGTTAGAGCTTCTTGGGGCTGATGAGCCAATTCATAGGCTATTATCTGTTCCGTTGTTTCGCAGCCGTAGCCGTAGTTTCCCTTGGCCTTCAGGCTGTCATAGAATGCAGTTGCATCTTGATAGTTCATTTGGAACAACTGCGCTTTGGCAATTTCATACTTGCGTCTCTCTTGATACCTCTTCCTTGGTTGCATTAACTGTTCAATTATGCCGGGGACAATTGCCGAGTGCTCTAACACTACAGATTTTTTCAGAGCAGATTCAGCCTCTTGGTAGTGTCCGGTTTCAGATAAGGCCACACCATAGGTTGTTTGCATGGCATAGTCTGTAGGTGCAAGTTCGACTGCTTTTTTGAAGTCAGGGAGACCCTTTTCTGAGGTTTCTTTAGTTAAGCAATAGCCAACATCTTTGTGTATAGAGTGACTAAGGCCTCTGCCGAAATAGGCTAGGGCACAGTTGGGATCAATTTCAATGCATTTATTGCATTCTTCTAGTGCTTTGTCACCGTTTTGGTTGAAAAAGGCAACCATCGCAGCATGGCCATGGTTATGCAGGGCTGCTTTGCTGTCAAGCCAGGCCGGCGACCCTGGTATCAGGGCCCAGGCTACTGCAATGGTGATTACCAGCCAAGAAGTAAAGACGCCAACGAGGGCTAGAATGCCAGTCCAAAGGCCAGTCATCGATTTGGCTGAGTCTAAACTGAGTGGCAATGAATTTGTAGGTTTTACTTGATTGCTGTTTTGGTCGCTTTGATAGTCATATTGACTCAGTGAAGATGGGTCTGAGGCCAGGCTTTCAGAACTGCCGGCTTTTTCATAACCGTCGCCCTGCAACGGCGAAAGTGCTAGTTGACCTTTGCTGACGAGATTGGCACTGTCTACAACTTTGAGAGTGATATTGTCGGCGGTGCTTTCATTTAGCTTGAATTGAGCGGCTGTTGAGAAGGGCGCTTTTGTATTTTCTCTTAGAAGTTCTTTTAATAGTTCTGTAGGAGTCTCTTTGTCGTCCGCGGTAGGCGCGGGCGAGGGGGTTGGAATGCTTGCTGCGTGACCATTAGAGCCATCATTGTTGTTGCTGTGCTTGGTGCTGTCGTTGCCATTATTGTTGCCATTGCGATCGCTATGGTCGTCGCTATTATTATCGTCGTTGGCGCTCGCTGGTGCATCTAGGTCTTCTATGATTTGGTCGCAGTTAGCATAGCGGTCTTTTAGGTTTATAGCTGTGGCTTTGGCAACAATTTTGTCCATCGATCGAGAAACTGTTCTGTTTTCTTCTCTAGGGTGTGCAACGCTAATTGGTTCTGGTTCTTTACCGGTTAGGAGAAAGGAAAGAGTTGCTCCCATGCCATAAATGTCACTTTGACTGACTGGCTGGCCCCGAAATTGTTCAGGTGGAAGGTAAGCTGGTTTGCCTACTACCGACCCTGTGGCATTAGATTCAACCTGTCTAGCTACGTTGAAGTCAATGAGTTTGAGGATGCCGTCATTGCGTAGTATCAAGTTTTCTGGTGTAAAGTCACGGTGCACTACTTGTGGTTCTTGGCTATGCAGATAGCTTAAGATTGCACACATCTGTCGGGTCAATTCGCGCACCCGCTCTTCTGGTAGCGGCCCTTCTTTAGCGACGATCTCACGCAACGATTTGCCGTCAATATGCTCTAAGACTAGATAGGCTCTATGGTCTTCGACGAAAAAGTCGTTCAACTTAACTACTTGATTGTGATTGAGATGCTTCAGTATTCGCGCTTCGCTTTCAAAACTTTCTAAGACATCTTTACGAACACTGATGTCTACGTAGATCGGTAAGAGAAACTCTTTTAGTACAACAGTGTCTCCACTGGCATGATCGTAGGCAGAGTAGGCTGCACCTTGGCCGCCTACACCAAGGGAGCGTTTCACTCGGTAGCGACCTTCATTGAGTACAATGTCCTCAGTAAGCGGTTGGAGGCGATCTCTCTGTGGTGGCGCTGATAGTGCTTGCAACCACATCTCAGTGTAGCTATGATCTACCGGCGGTTGAAGGGCTTGCACTAAGGCCGCTGAACGGCTCACCCCTGGTGCCCAGCGCTCAATGGCATCGAGAATTATCTCGCGGTCTTCGACTGATTCTATCGCCCCCATACTTAGTTTTACTGGGACGCCGTTGTTGCGATTAAATTGCAGTTCTGATGCAGTTGTTTGACCTCTTTTGTTTTTGGTGTTGAGCTCAATAGATGTGAGCGAGTTCCAGGGCACTAGCTCACTTTCTACTTTTTTGGCACCAAGCCAGCGAAATGATTTAAAGCCGAGGGGAGTAAATTCATAGTTTGTTGGTTGTTTGAGAACAAAATATGATGCGGCTACGGTGAAGGATGCAGACAGAACTCCAATCAAAGCTAAAAAAGTCTGGTTGGAGATCCTAAAGATGTTCGCAGCTACTTGAGACCCCCCTTGGCTGCCTGGCCCGTTAGGGTCGAGAAGTCGGCCTATTGCTGCAGCTATATCTGGAAAATTGGTGCAGAAAATTATCAACAAGGCCAGGTTTATTGTCAGTGCAATAGACGCATTGATGATGCGATCCTTTCTGCTAGTGGTTTTGTGTCTGTGTTTAAACCAGCGCTCTATAGCGATGAATGGTCTGTAGCGAATAACCATTTTGTCGCGGTCAATTACTTTGGTTTGTAGCTTAAATGTACCGGCTTTATCTGTTTGATTGACTGTTATCAGCGCTTTTCGCCAATACCAAATGTAGGGCACTGTCATGAAGCAGCCGAGAAAGACTGCTCTGAATTTATTGGGAAAATCTCTTTTTTGCTGTTCTGAGCAGAGTGTCTTTAGTTTGGATGGCCAGTAGCTAAGAGCCGCAACGAAGTAAACTAGCGAAACCAGCAATAGCCACGGCAGCACTTGTAGTACCGAGTATGCGCTGAGGAACATCAATTGACTGAAGTAATAGCCTATCAAGGTCAGCCATGACAGCGGTAAGAGGGAGAGTAACGCGGTTCTGGTGTTGGCACCCTTTGCGCATTGAGGAAGGAGCGGCACTGTGTTCTTGATTAATTGCTTTTGGCTTGTGAAAAACCAAACTAAGTGGAGTACGTAGAAAACTATTCCAGTCAAAAAACTGGCTAGTGTAGACGGGTGGTAGGGGGCAACCCTGGTATTGAGTTCAGAAGGAATAAGCAGAAATGCAAGAATTGAGACTGTTGCTGTGAGAATACCAATGCCTAGGTTCGGTAGAGGTGGGAGCTGTTCTGCTCTAGCTGTGACTTCGGGAGTTGGCGTGACCTGAGCTGCCGTTATCTCCTCTGTAACTAATGACTCGCTGGCGGTTGCCTCTTCGTTTTCGGGCGCGTTACTTAGTGCTTGCGTCGCGCTTATTTCTGGCAGTGATTTCTCGGGAGTGTCTTCAACAGTCAGGTCGACGTCAACAATCGGAGCATCTTCAACTGTCAGTTCAATCTTTTGGCGTTCTGGCGCATCTGCTAGCTTTATCTTTGGTCCTTTTCTATTCTTTTTGCTTTGTACATTGTCTGATTTGCTACTCATGCGCCTGCCTCGTCACTAGCTGCTGTAGAGATTGACGCAGCCTCACTGGAGGAAGCTGTGCTTGCTGCTGCTGCAGCTAGTGCTGGGACATTGTGTTTTGCTTCTATGGCGCGCAAATGCTCCAGTAGATGCTCAGCGCTGGCCAAGCGATCTTGTTTCTCAAATGCTGTCAAAAGCATCACTAGATTTTCCATGTCATCTGAAATATTTGGAAGGATAGTGCGAATGTCTGCTTGTGAAAGCGGTATAGGGTCTCTGCCTGTTAACAAATAATGTAATGTGCCACCAAGAGCATAAAGATCGCTTTGGGGAACTGTTTTTCCGCGTAGTTGTTCCGGGGCAATATAGGCCTGTTTGCCTACTAATGTGCCCGTGGCTGTGCCGACAAATTCGTTCGAAGCACCAAAATCAATGAGCACCACCGTGCCGTCATTCTTCAAGACTAAATTATCAGGCGTGAGGTCGCGGTGTACCACTGGAGGATTTTGACTATGCAGAAAATGAAGAATCTCAGCAATTCTAATGGCCCAATTTAAGACTGGTTTTTCGGCACAGGCACCATTTTGTTTAACGTATTGACGCAAGTCTTGGCCGTGAATATATTCCATCAGTAAGTAGTGTCGGTTTTCTTCGACAAAATGATCGAGCACCCGGGCGATGTTTGGGTGGCGTAAACCAAACAACATCTTCGCTTCTCTGACTAAGTGTTGCTCTGCCATTTGCCTTACTTCTGGCTCTGCACTTGGCGGCACCACTGCTTCTTTTAAGACAAACATTTCAGTTTCGTTTTTTTGCACAAGGTAGATTGCAGAGAGCCCACCAAAAGCTAGCTGCCGCACTACTTTTAGCTTGCCGTTTTGTAAGGTTTTGCCAGGCTCAAGTGGTACAAACGTTGTCACCGTAAAGCGTCTTCCTAGCTCGTCTTGCCACATCTTTGTGTGGCCTAGGTTAAGTTGCTCGTTGCCACTCTGAATGGTCCGTTGAAATGCGATTAGCTCATCTGAGCGTTGGCAGTTAGTGCCCCAAAGTTCTAGCGCCAAGAGAAATTCTTCGAGTTGTCCTTTGGGCAGGTCGGCAACGTTGAGAGGCAGCAGTATATTGGGTTGAAAGCCGAGCACAAGCTGTTGGCCGTTGACACCGTCAATTATTGAGGCCGTTCTCAGCTCAGTCCATTGCCAATTGCGCTTTAGGCCAAGCTTGGGTAGAAGAAAAGGTGGGAAACTCATTCCGTTTTTTGAAATATGTATTTTATTGTCTTCACTTAGGGCTGAAGTCAACAGACCGACAATAATTATGCTTGCCAGGGTGAGAGAAATAAGAATGTTGTAGAACAGGTAGGACTCATTGGGAAACTTGACTAGAAAGACTATGAAAGATGCCAACGCCATCGGTGCAAACAGTGACCAAATCGGCAGAATGGCGCAAACCCCTATAAGTTGCACTTTGGTTTGCATAGGTTTATAGGGAACAACAAGTTGAAACTCTGCCATCTTTTGCCCCGCTCTAAAAATACCCGAACGAGTCGATATACCCGGTGCAGTAGAGCCCTTAACTGGTTGCTCTGCTATTGCTTAACAATTGGCTCTTTTCGCTTTTGTGTTCGACTCAAGTTGGAGGCGCATAAAAGTTCTCTGATCCAACGGTAGGCCGAGTTTTTGTTCCAGCATTGAAATTTCTTCCAGTTCCTTCTCCCAACGATTTTGGGGCAATTTTTCAAAGCCGATGGTGGAATAGAACGGGGCATTCCAGGCAATATTGACAAAGGTGGAAAGGGTTAGGTGGGGGAAGCCCTTAGTTCTGGCCCATTCGGCTACAGTTTCTACCAATCGGCGGCCTATCCCTTGGCGACCATGGCTTGGCAGAACGTCGACTTCTTCAAGGTAGGCCAGCTGTCCCAGTACAGTGGCGATAGCGAAGCCTACACCGCTGTTGGGCGTGGCCTTGCCCGGGGAGTGACCCTGGTTTCCAATTGCTATTTGTTCCGCCACCCAGACTTGGCCATAGCCAATTAACTCTTTCAATAATTCTTGTTCGAAGTGATGATCGAGTAATTCATCAATGAGGCCGGTTCCCTTGAAGCGGGTGGCTGCCAGTAGCTCTACTTCTTTGATGGCCTTCATGTCGCCCTTGTGGGCTAGTCTTATGCAATATTTGTCAGTCATGTTTGTGGCGAAATCTATAGATTGGCGGTAACTGTTTGTCACAGCTTATAGATTAACTGACTGCGGTTAGTTGCCAAAGGCATTAAATGGTGATCCATTTTTAAGGAGTTTTTATGCCAGGCGTTTATAAGATGACCGAGATTGTTGGAACCTCAACTGAGAGTTTCGCTGATGCTGTCAAAGAAGGCGTTAAGCGTGCTTCTAAGAGCCTTCGCCATTTGAGCTGGTTTGAAGTTGTTGATCAGCGTGGTTCTATCAAAGACGGCCAAGTTGAAGAGTTCCAGGTGACAATTAAAGTCGGCTTCAAGCTCGAAGACTAGAAATTGTTACTGTGCCGAGAAATTCACGGGTAAAGACTAGTGGTTTTGCACTACACTTTTGCCATGGTGGCTATTCCAAACTCAGGGAAGGAATCATGGCGAAAGTGAAGGCACAGAATTCTAAGTTGGTATTTGGGTTATTGCTAAGCATTTTGGGCGGAGCTGTTATCGCCGTGGGCACTATGGGTGGTGCTATGGGCGACTCTGGAGTCGCCGCCGCTGAGAGTGACGTTGCGGTCTCGGATACTGTTGATTTGAAGGCTGATGATCCTAGTGATGCCCCGATTTACAAGTTTAAAGCCAATGCACTTGACGGTCACGAAATTCAATTTGCCGATTATAAGGGCAAGGTTCTGCTCATAGTTAATACAGCTAGCCATTGTGGCTACACCCCTCAGTATGCTGGTTTGCAGGCTCTGAGCAAGAAGTATGAAGCTCAAGGTCTAAAAGTTCTTGGTTTTCCTTGCGACCAATTTGGCCACCAAGAGCCCGGTGATGCGGCTGCTATATCTTCATTCTGCACAAAGAACTATGGTGTTGATTTCCAAATGTTTGACAAAATAGAGGTCAATGGTAAAGAGGCTAATCCGCTTTATGTCTATCTTAAGAAGAGTACAAAAGACCATGGTGATATTCGCTGGAATTTCACCAAATTTTTGGTAGATAAGCAAGGCAAAGTGCTAAAGCGTTATGGCTCAATGGCAAGCCCTGAGAGTTTATCGGCTGACATTGAAGCAGCTCTCAAATAGTTTGAGAATCATCAATAGCCTGATATAGCAACTAGCTTGTTCATCGCTATCTTATTCGTCTGCAGATGGTCTGCGACGTTGTTGCTTTTTGATTGAATTTTGCGACTTGGTTTCGACCCGTCTAATTTTTGAACCTAGAGTTGGCTTGGTTGCCTTTCTCACCACTGGTCTTGTGGCTACAGAGATTAGCATTTCGGTCACTTTGGCGAGGCAGTCATCGATATTGCCAATTTGGTCGCGATATCGTTGTGAGGTTAATACCAGGTCGCCTTCAATGGTTAGGCGACTGGCATATTTGCTCATGAAGCGGCCCCTTACTTCATCGCTAATGCTGGGGCTTGTGCTAATTGCCCAGCGCATCACGGCTTTGCTGTTCACTTTGTTGACGTTCTGCCCGCCAGGGCCACCGCTACGTGCAAAGGTGAACGAAAATTCGCTCAGTGGAATTTGAATTTTATCTGTGACAGAAAGCATAGTTTAGATTGATATACCACAGCTTTGTCGCCACATGCAAAAGCGCAGAGAATATTGAGAGCTTCTCTGCGCTTTATGAAGTTGCCATGAATCTATAAGCCTGCAAGCTGACTGGGTCAACCCTAACGGGCACTTAGGCGGCGACTAGAGTCCCGTGGTTATCGCAATGAGTTCCGCATGGACTATGGAGGTGGCCATTAACGAGATAATCGACATGATCCCCATGAGGAACAGCTGCATGTCCACAGTCAGCGCCGTGTTTGTGTGCACTGTCATGGCCTTCGCACTTGTGCTCGGGTGTGCAGGTGGCCGGGTTGGTCGCAGACTCAGACAATTTGCACTCGTCTACGTGATCGCTGTGTACGTGATGGAGGTGACCATCGTGTACATAGTCAACGTGATCTTCGTGCTTGACGGCTAGGTGGCCACAATTACTACCGTGCTTGTGGTCATGGCTATTGTGTGTTTCGCAAGACATATTTAAGCTCCAATTTTGAACTAGTAAAAGCTCAGATGGGTAAAGCCGAGATTGAACCAAACGAATTGAATCAAATAGATTGGAGTAATTGCTAGCAATCACATTTCCTTCGGCTCTTATCGTTTTAACGTCTTACTGCTGCTCTGTCAACTGTTGAATTGGTGGTGGCATTGCTGGTGCGCTCCTGGGGTGTGAAATAGTCTGGGTTTCAAGTGCTAAAGGGCTTTTCGAAGATTTTTGAAGGGTATGAAAATCGTTTCCATTGTCGCGAGTTCTTCTGTCTTTTCGAGAATGAAAATGGTTTCAATTGTCACTGGGCCTTGCTTTAGCAGCCGTGACCCCGTCGGTGGTGCCATTTCTTGTTCCGGCCATTCTGCCGACCATTGTTCCATTTTCTGCCGTTGTTGATCCAGCCATTGTTTCGGTAGTTATTCCAGCCGTTGTTCCAGCCATTGTTCCGGCCATTGCTCCAGTTGTTGTTCCAGTTGTTGCGACAGGAGTTATTGCGAGCGATATTGTTGACGTTGCCGTAGTATTGATTGGTGTATCCACCTCTCTGGTTCATATAATTCTGCATAGCTTGTAGGTTTAGGCGTCTTTCAAAGTCGCTGGCGTTGGCTGGTGCTGCGGCAAAGGAGCTGCCGATTAAAGCCACTACTGCCGCGGCGGTAGTTATCAATTTTCGGGCGTTCATCTGTGTTTCCTCCTATGGTGACAATTTAGGCTGACGACGGGATAGACTTCATGTTCCGAGCCTGGCTTTCATCAAGCTTTCACTGGTTTGTGTAAAGCTTGTATCACAGTCAGGGGCAGCGTTCACGCTTGTATTAATATTCTCAAATAGTACTGATTTGCAATCTTGCTGCTCACTCGTTTTAAAGTCAAAGAGAAGTGGTGTCAATACTAGTGACACTACTTCTCTTCAACGCGCAATGTTTTTCGTGGACCTGGCCGCAGTTTTCGCTTCGCAAGTAGATATGTGTGTAACTAATTTCCCGCTTAGCGATGGTTATAGTTGTGGTTGTTTCGATTACCATTGCGGTGATTGTATACCGCGCTATGCCTATTCCTATTTCTGTTCCAGCCATTGTTGTTACGGTGGTTGTTGTTCCAGTTGCGGCTTTGTGAGCGATTATTGTTCCAGCCGTTGTGCCTACCGTTGTTCCAGTTCCTATTATTGTTGTTGCGGCCGCGGTTCCAGTTGTTATCGTGCCGTCCCCGATTATTGTCTGGCACACGCACATTGACATGGCCGTTCCGATTCGTGTAGTTAGAAGTTCGATAGTGCTTACTGTCATAATCCCTGGCTAGGGCCGGGTTGATCATGGTGGCAAAACCGAAAAGGGCCATGGCTGTGGCCATAGCAGCAATTAGTTGGCGGGCTTTCATTAGTTCTCTCCTTGGTTTACGGAGCGTCCGACGGGGTGGTTTACCCCTAGTTCCCGTAAGTTTCGGCTAGTGTCCTAATTTCTCACCAAGACCAAGTTCCATCAGGGCTGAGTCGCCATTTGCTTTTTGTGCTTTTGAAGTAGTGATGGTATAAGGGTCTGTTGCTGTTTTGTAGCCAACTGGTGCGGCAAAGTCTTTGGGGTTGTACGGTAGCTCTTTAAACGAATGGGTGGTTAGATATTCCACATAGCCGCTGCGCTGAAAACCGTCAAACCAACTGTTGTCTTTTGTCTTTGGTTGATCGAGAATAAGTGCATACTTAGTGAGAATGCCCCTTTGCGCCCGTATTCCATAGTAACCAGATATTGTGGCATCGACTTCTGGAGCTGTGTTAAGGTGCTCGATAAACCAGAACGTTTGAGTACCCATCTGGTAGGCGCTGCTCTTGGCGCCAGTAGCATCAGCCGCCCGGGTTTTCTTGAGGCCAATGTGGTTAGTTGGCATACCAGCCAAGTCAACTGGATATGCCTTGTAGAATTGCTTGCGAGTAGTCTTCCATTCGATTTTGTCGTCATCTCGATAGGTGACAACAGACCAATCGGGCGCTTTTGAGAGCATATAATAGCCCCATGATTCGTTGAAAATTTTGATTGCGTTTTTTGAAAAATAGATTTTTGTTCTGCCAAGATCTTTATGGTTTTGGCAAACTATCCATTCATGCTCAACGTGTTCAGAATTGTTTTTCGTTGCTGGTTCGACAGCTTCTGCAAGCAACTGAAAAAAGAAGTTGCCGAGAACGACTATGCTTAGAGCAAGGCTTAATTGATAGGCAATTCGGCGTTTCATCTTCAGTCCAGCGTGTGGCTTAAGTATTATATTAAATACTGACAGTCATAATAACCTAAACAGCTGTAAGGTAAGTCAACAAAGGAAAGGCAATTGCAAGAGAAGAGAATATGGTCAATAGCAGTTCTGGCCGTGATTTCGAGCATAGTAGTCGGTCAGTCTGCTCAGGCTGAGCGCTCTAATGTGCGAGTGCTGGCTGCCTTTGATGGTGATACTTTGTTGGTAGACCATGGTGGTAAGCGCGAGAAAGTCATTTTGTATGGTATCGATTGCCCTGAGAGTGCTCAAGAATTTGGCGCTCAGGCCAAGCAGTTTACTGAAGCCTGTTGCTCTCGCAAAGATGTGACCATTGACCTCAAGGGCCGTGATAAATTCAATCGTCTGGTGGCCGAGATTTACCTGAGCGACGGTGCTGACCTTAATCATGAGTTAGTAAAGCGGGGACTGGCATGGTGGAGTGATAAATTTGCACCTGGAGATGCAGTTTTGCAGACTCTGCAAACTGAGGCAAAAGCTGCTAGAACAGGGCTGTGGGCCGCACCGCATCCGATACCGCCATGGCTTTTCCGCAATGGTGACAAAGCCGTCCAGGCTACGATTGTGCCTTCGCAATAGAGATGGCTAGAAATATTGATGCCCTGCTGTCAGAATGGTGGCGGTATCCTTAATCTAGTCAAGATATTGATTTAATGTTCGGCGTAATTAGTTGTTAGGAGGTACGGAATGCAGTCCAAATCTAGCGCCATCAGTGCATTCAGCGCGAACAAAGATATAGTCATGAAAGGCAGGCCACTTGTCAGCCTCGCTTCTTTCCTCATGGCAATCTCGATAGGATTTTGCTCTTTGCCTGTTCAAGCTGTTAGCTTCGGGGTGACACCTTTTCCCAAAGGTGGAGAGAACGCTACTCCTCGCGACCAGACTAATGCCATGAAGATGTGTGTTGATGCTGGAGTTACCGGTATTTTCTACGGTGGAACATGGGCCGATTTAGAGCCTTCCAAAGGTACTTATTCGCTTACTCAGCTGGGTAAGACACTTAAATATGCTCCTAAACTCAAGCGTTTCTTGGGCGTTCAAGTTTTTGATATCACTACCAAGAATATGCCTAGCGACTTGACCAAGTCGAAGCTTGATAGCCCTAAAGTCGTGAGCCGTTTCGGCCAGTTAATGGTGCGTTTGAAGAAAGCCACCGGTGGCAATATTGCCTACTTCTCTATTGGCAACGAGGCCGATGTCTACTTGGCCAAGCATCCCAAAGAAGTTGATACCTTCATGAAGTTCTTTGCTTTGGCTAAAAAAGAAGTTGTCAAAACATTCCCTGGGTGTAAGGTCGGTATTACTCTCCGCGCCGAAAATCTTCTCAATGGCAAAGCGCCTTCCGCGCTTGCGCAAAGGCTTTTAGATGAGAGCGATGTGCTGATGTTTAACTACTACCCGATGGAAAACTATAAGCCTAAGAAACCGCAGCAAATAGAACAAGATATGGAAACTTTGACTAAAGTCGCGAACGGCAAGTCGATTGTTTTTCAAGAAATTGGCTATCCAAGCTCTCCCAAGCTTGGTTCATCTGATAAGAATCAGGCTGAATTTATGGAGTTAGCATTCAAAGAAATACGCAAGAACCCACAAGTTGAATTTGCTAATTTCTTTGCTTTGCATGACTTGACCCCTGCCATTTGTGATTATTTGGCTGAGCACTACACCATCAACAGTAAAAACTATCGCCAAGTTATGCAGTCTCTCGGTTTGCGTCGCAGCTCTGGTAAGGCGAGAAGCTCATGGGATGTAGTAAAGAAAGGGCTAGCTGAGAAGCCTGTTGCTGCACCAGATCTGACCAAGCCAGATGTGACTAAGCCCGATGTGACTAAACCAGAAGATCTGCCAAGTGATGTAGCCCCTGGTGAAAAGTTGCCATCTACAACACCTAGCGAGACACCGGGCGCAACTCCCGCAGCGACACCTGCTGAGACTCCAGCTGCGACACCCGCTGAAACTCCTGCTGCGACACCCGCTGAAACTCCTGCAAAGGGCGACTCTGAGGCTAAGCCGGAAGTAAAACCAGATTCTGCACCTGAAACTAAGTCTGAAGCAAGTACAGAAACTAAGACTGAGAGCACTAGCGAATCTGCTTCTGAATCTAAGTCTGAAGCTAAGCCAAAGTCTAAGTCTTTCTTTGGGTTCAAGTCTAAGTCAAAGTCAAAGTCGGAAACCAAGACTGAAAAATAGAGCGCTAACAAGCAGTCGTCGTTCAATCCAAGGGGAATTCGCTTACAGCAGCGAATTCCCCTTGGAACTAATTGGGTCACCCTCCGTCGCCACCCTCGGAAAAACAAAAGTGTGAGTAATGAGGGAAGCGCTATGACCGACAAGACTATTACAAAGATAGACTCCGCCTTTTCGCCACGGGGCGAGGCCGGTCAAAAATATCTCGCTTCCGGTAAGGCTATGTCTATGCGCTTGTGGGACTGTGAGCCCGATAGCTGTGACAAGGCCGAGTCACAAAGAGATTATGAGACTATCGGTTTTGTATTAAAAGGAAAAGCCGAACTTCATATTGAAGGTCAGATGGTATTGCTCAGCGCGGGTGACTCCTGGAGCGTACCAAAGGGCTCCAGCCACCGCTACAAGATATTAGAAGCCTTCTCGGCGGTAGAGTCGACATCGCCACCAGCCGAGGTACACGGGAGAGATGCGAACATGGCTAATGCGGAAGACAAAGATAGTAAGAACGGGGAAAAAGCTAAAAGCTCTGCAAATAATTCAGTTGCAGAATTTGCTAAGGCTACATCTGTAGCAGAGTCTGCGCCTAAGGCTAGTGGCGAAGTAGCAGCTCAAGGTGCTGTTGATAAGACTACCGAAGTTTCACCGATGGACAAGGGTGCTGAAGATGAGCTTGATGGCTCTGCTCCCCCTAAAGAAGGTGAGACAGCTGAATCAAAGAAAGCGCAAGCGCCAGCTGAAGCTAAACCAGGCGATTCCAAACCGGCTGAAGCAGCTGCTCCAGCTCCTGGTGCGGAAGATAAAATCGACGAGAAGCCAAAGGATAAAATCGAAGATGAGCCTAAGGCGGAAAATGAAGCTGACGTCGAAGAGGCTAAAGATGTGCAAGAAATCGGTGGACAGATCGGTCGCCCAGATAGCAAAGTGACTTCGAATTCGCCTGAGAAAGAAGCTGAGCCAGCTGAACATGTAGATTTGGAAAAGTCAGCTTAGGTCGGACTGTTTCGACCGTTTTCAGGCAAGGTGCAGGCTGTGCAATAGAAACGCGGATTGGCCAGCCGCAAATTGTGCTGTGTTCAATATTTTGGACGGAAAGGTGAAATCCACACCGAGATCTTTCCCACTGAAAGTCTTAGCCTGAAAAGGGGCTGGATTAGCAACAGAACCATTGTGAGCTTGATCACGAGGCTGTAGTTGTCCCATGTGACTATGTTGGCCATTCAAATCAGTGTGATGGTGGCGCAACCCCGAGCTAGATGGGCATTTTTACTTGTGCGGCCAGATCGATTTTATGTCCATTGCCTCCTTTCGGTAGAAAAAGCAATAAGTTGGACCAATTAGGGCAATGAATAAAAAGAGATACAGTCTAATATCATGCCCGCCAACTTGGATTGGATTCATCCACGAATACAGTTGCGTTGCGGCGATTAGGCTCAGAAGAACAACAATTAGCTGGTGATAGCGTAAACCAAAAACCTTCCCTGCTTCTTGTTGTTGTTCGTCGTCTGGTTGGAGCGGTTCTATGTGCATATCATCATTCTACCCTATGCATTTTGCCTGTCTCAGTATCGCTCAGGTGCATTGATTTCCATAGTGTGAGGGCCTATGGCGAGACTATCTGGTAGTTGCTTGGTAGTTCAAACAATTCCGGTGCAGGCTTTGCTGTGCTCGAAATTGTCAATTCCATTTCGATAGTTATATCTTGCACTTTGCTTTTACTGAGAACTATAAAGTCGGCTGATTTTTGAGCGCCGCGTGTAAATTACAGTTGACGCAATCTCAGTGCCGCCATTGCCCTGGTCTATTGCGCATCTCTTGGTCGTGGCGCAGAGAGGCCGGGTCGGTGACTGGAATAGCCGATGTCCATTTGATTCCCTCTTGCATGCCCGTGCGAATGTGCTCTCTGTACTCAGTGTTCGAAGGGCGATGTTGATAGATGGTTTGCTTCAAGGCCCGCTCAAGATCGGCTGCTGAAGCGTCAGCGTTGAGCTGTGCCAAAACTTGTCCGCCGGTGCCAAATTCGTTCGGGGTAACGAAGACATAGCCACGGGCAATGCTGACACCGCTAAGGGCACTCAGTTCATTTCTTGTTGCCGAGGTATAGGTCAGCCTGCCGATTAGTTCGCTGCGCCAAGAAAGAGGAGCCAGCTTCTTTTCCATTGCCTGCCGCTCTTGCGAACGGTCGCTGACAACAATGGCCAGCGGCAATTTGTCGGCTGCGGCAACGTTGAGGCCTAGGCGCACAGTTGCTACCACCGGTAGGTTCTGGTTTTCTCCGCGACCAGAATAACGCTTGGCTATATCATCTAGGCCTAGCGCCATCTCGTGTGCATCTCTATATTGCCAGCTTGGTTCGCGGCTTCCTCTGGTGAGTGGTCGGCCGTTGGGGTCGAGAATTACAAAAAGAGTATTCTCTAAGGCAGCGCCGGGGCGCCAGTACGATTTTAGAACTTCCGCTTCACTGGCGCTTTCGTAGGTCATTAAGCGCACACATACAAATTTTCTTGAGGCGGCGACAACTTCAGGCGAAGACAGGTAACTCCCGTCAGCTCTTTGTTTGCCTGGTCACCAGACGCCAGGCACGCCGCTGCAATTGGGGGCGCCAGAGAAGAGTAAAATTGGCTTGCCTGTTTGCCTTGCTTCTTCAAGACCTTGCTGCCATGTTGGTATCCAGCCAATTGTTGTTGCCGCCAGTGATGCTTGGGGCAGCAAAAAGGCGAACAAAAGCAGCACACATGTTGATAATTTCATGGCAAAGTTTTCCTCGGCAGCATCCTAGTATTCTCTAGGCTCCTCTAGTTTTCTCTAGCTTTCCATACAATATTGGAGAAATTATGGATTTTTCAAGGGCTCAAAGACAATCAACCGATTAAAGACCCTCATGGCCTCTGAATTGCCCACCAAAGAAAATAGAGTATAGAAATTACGAGTATTGCAAAAAGAGTAATTTTGATCCAGCTGTAGGGCCGCTCCCCTTGCACTTCTCCGGTGCGGGCGTTAACGACTACTTGATAAAGTTTGTTTTGCAGGTGGTAGGCGCCAACGTAGACCGGAAGCAAAATATGCTTAAAAGTAATGGCAGAGTGCTGGGTTTGTACTGAGAATATTTGCTGCTCATCACCACCGATCTGGCGGTGAATATCATTTGCGATTATTCCAGACATGACACTCTGAGCCCTTTCAAAGCCCTCAGCTAAAGTTACCTGATAGCGCTCAGCTTTGTAGCCCGCCAGGAAAGCCGGATCGTATGGCTTGAGTTCTGGTAAATCCCAGGGCTCCAGCTCAGCCAGGGCACGGGCTGGTAGTGACTTGGTGCCAGCAATCAAGACGTCATCAAACCAACGGGTCACTGTACCGGCAACCGGATACCAAGCCGTTCTGCGCACTTGTCGGCTGGCTTGTACCTGATTGCCATTCGAATCGGTCTGCGTGTAATATTCGGTTTCGTAGTAGTACTGGCCACGTTGGCCAGTATAGTGGCTGACGGTGTACGAATCATAAGTCCAAAATGGAATGTATACACCGGAGATGCCGCCAGGCACAGCAAAGCGTTTTAAGGCATCGGGAGCAAACCAGCGGCTAGCGATCCACTTTTTGATGGCATCAGTGGCGGCAGCTTTTTCTACGCGAAAGGGAAGAACTGCAGCCGGTGCCACTATTGGATCTGGCGATTTTGCCTGGGCCACGAGGGCTGTACCACAGAAGCTGCATTGGCTCGCCGTGACAGGTGGCGTGAAAGTCACTTTAGCGCCACAGCCCTTGCAGTCAACTTCAAGTGTGTCGGCCGCTAAATCTGTTAACTGCTCCGGCAGAAGTTTTAAGTAGCGCTCGTAATCACATTCGACGATAGCTTCTTTGCTCTCGGCAATTGATTCTTTGTGCTGACAGAAGTTGCAGGTGAGGGCACCATCTTTGGGCTCAAAGAGCAAATCGGCACCACATCCGGGGCATCTGTAGCGGCGTACTTTTTCTATTGAAGTTTTCTCTGGTGAACTCATATACTCTTCACTTTTTTAAAACCAACCAGTTGCTTTGCCGGTGGGTCTGCGATTTGTCTAAACCAATTGTAATAGTTTTACCGGTGGTGGCGTGGCGATACCAGCCTTCGTCCCAGGCGCCCATATCGAAGTATAGCGCCTCTGTTGCACCCAGGGTTGCAAGGTCATTGTTGAAGGTACTAAACGTAATTGCTTTATCGCTTTCAAAGATTTTAAAAGTACCTTGCTTTGTTAGGCCAATAGCCCGACGCTGAAATTTGCTCTGATCGCGAAACACAGCAGGGCTGCCGTTGTGTACAATCAAAAATTGCTGGAACAGCGAACCTTTGGCTTTCTGCACCGACTCTAGAAATTGCTGCGTTAGTGTTGCGCCTTTATTGGTGGAGAGCAATTGGCCTTGGCCATTTTTAATTACCATGGCACCACCTAGTTCATGGTTAATGGCATTGCCATTGCCGATAGCGCCATTGCAGATGAAAACTCCATCAATTTTGTTGTCGTGTCCGGTAAAGGCTGCGGGGATGCAAAAGACGATGTCGTTATCTGCTTTAGAAGGTCGCTTAGTGCGAAATTCTATTGCAAATTTTTCTTGTGGGAAGAGTTGATAGACAACTCCGCTTGCGGCCTTGACGCTCGTTGGAGCAATGCCTTTGATACTTTCGTTGTTTCTGTTGTCTGTGTTGCCTTTGCTGCTTTTGTTGCTGTTGGCATCGGCAGCGTCAGCAGGCCTTATGCTTGCTAGGCACAATACAAGAATGATTGTTGTGTTAATTGCTCTAAACATCAAAAACTCTCATGGCAATAAAGTCGACCGGCCATTCAGATTACCTGGCCAGACAATGGTACACAATTATAATGGTTGTAAACTAAAGTCTTGGTGCCGTGGCAGCTGAGCATATCTTTTTAAGCGGAAGCAAGCCTGACTTACCGGGCACATGGTTACATCTTGTCGTAAATTGCGTTTTTCTCTTGCTCTGTCAACTCTCTGCCTAGGTCGCGGAGTTTATAGCGGTGGCCTTGTTCTCCAGATGGCAAACGACCACTAGTGTCCCAGTCGGCTCCGCGGATACCCACAAAAACTTTGTAAGGCAGCTCGTGTTTGCAAGTTGACGTTATAATCGCGACAGCATTCTCAATGCCAAGTGTTTTGCTAGCATCAAATGTGTACCAGCTTGGAGTGTCAATTTGAGTTGAGTTCCTCACCGATTGGAAGCCAGCAACGGCAATTGGTCTTAATCGTTCGTGAAGCGCCTCACTGGTCTCTCCATCCTTCAGCTGTATCTGTTGCGTCCTACTAAAACTCAATTTCTCAAAGGTTTCGCTAGACGGAGTATCAGTTAAGGTTGGTGCTTCACCGAATTGTCTATCCAATGTGCGCTGAGCAATGTTTAGTGCCCCGACTTTACCAGAATTTAAGTCCGATGCTGAAGGCGTACGCATTTCGGTGAAACTTTCCGCTGCCGGATTGTAGAATCCGGTTGATGTGGAGTCCACTTTTGTCGATGGCTTGTCTAGTTCTTTCATAGGATCACTGCCCTTGAAGGTTCAAGCTCAATCAATATACCCAGAAAGGGGATTATGCCAGTGTAAGCTCACTCGCTTACGTATAATCGCGGTTAGTCAGGTTTGGAGGGGTAAGAGTCAGCTGTGCTGAAAGTCACTGTCTTGTTATCTTTACACGCAATTTCCAATACTGAATTGATGCCTGACCACCCTTTGATTCTAACTAAGTGCAGGACCCGGTTGCAAACACATGAATGACCCATTTGATGATCTCCGTGATGCCTGGTGCCAAACCGCTAAAGCTCTTAGTGAAGCATTCCTTTACGACAATCAATTACCAATTGACGAAATCACCAGACAATTTGAAGCAGCAGCACTCGCGCCGAGTGGAACCGAGTGCACTCCCAGGCTAAGGACAAAGAGCTTGCCGCCGCAGAATTGCTATGTCGGAGGCTTTTAGAAGAATTCAGATCTGCTTGTTCAGGGCTGGATGCAATGGATGACAAGAAAGCATAACGCATGCTCTCTATCTAACATGCTTCTGGTCGTTCGCTGTTTGCGAACAGCGAACTGCGCTTTCGTGAATATTATTCTGGGGTAACATCAAACCTTAGAGTCATTTGCTGCGGCGTAGTGATGTCGTTGAAGGAACCGCTAACAGAACCCTCTTCAAGCCGTGTTACCTTTCCGGTAAATTTGATGGTGCCGATAGCAAGCGCAACCGGGCGATTGTCTTTATAGTGATCCACAAGCCGTTGTTTGGCGCCCTCGCTCATTTCGTCTTGATTTACTATGAATTTAAATTGAGTGCTTTCTGTTGGCTCAAGGTAGGGTGGGCGCACTTTTCCTAGTTTGAAATCTGTATCTCTATCAAACATGACAACATCGACTCTTTCAGAAGTTCGATTAGTGCCCAAAAGTTCAAGGACGTCTGTTCGAGGCATGGGCTTTACTTTTCGCACTTGGCTTTCGTGTTTGGGTTTTGCGCCTAACCATTCTCCCTTTGCCGAGTAGCTCATTGAGCGGGGTAAGCCAGCTGCGTTGGCAAAGCGATCTAGTACACGCTTAAGTGCTTTAGCGGCATTTTCAATTTTATTGACGTCATTCCAGTCATTAATGGAAATTCCAGGCACTCTAAAGTCACCGCTCTGGATTTCTGCTGTCGCTCCGCTGAATCTTTTAGACTTGAGACTAGCTCCCTCGAATCGTTTAAACCCTACAAACAATGCTACTGGTGGCTTTATGTGTAGTGCTTCTAGGGCGCAACTATAAGACCAAACTGCGCGAATAATATCATCATCAAAGTTGTCAGCGAAGATCGTAAAATGCTCGTCTGTAGCTACTTCTCGAATTGATTCTAGTTGGCCGGATCTAAATACTTGCACTGTTCCTGCAAGCTTGCTTTCAGTTTTAAATTGCTTGACTGTTTGATATCCGTCAAAGTTTATGCGTCCAACAAATTCATCGACTCTTTCTACTGGAGGTAGGAAAGCTTCGTGGTGGCGTATGTCTTCGAGATCAAGTTCTATTGATTTTTGAAAAGGAACCAAGTGAATAACCACTATTGGTCCTGGGTTGAAATCTTTTTCAATGATTTTATCAATGACTTGGTAACGCTTTTCGCGCCAAGCTTCAATCGTGCTTATGTCAAAAGATAGTTCTTGAGCCAGCCTCTCGCTCACCCAGAGCCTAGAGAGAACGCCAACGGGTAGGCTCAGTCGAGTCGCAACTTCGGTTAGCCCTGCCAGCAGTCTCTCGTCTGCTCTAAATTGAACTAGCCCACTTTTTGATTCAGCTTTCCTTGCACTTGAGTCATTTGTCATACGAAAAATTCTCCGCGTATGGAGATATCATACAGATTAATCTATCTCTTGGCTAGTCTTGTCTTGTTATTTATTGCTGTAACTGTATTTTAGGGATTTTTGGCCGATTTCACTAATGTCTTCTATTTCGAATGGAGGTGTAGTGTGGAAGTTAACAGAATGCCATTTAATGGGAAATTTGAGATTTTAATAATTTTGGGTATAATTACACTATATGCTTTCTCTTAAACCACTAGACATTGCAGTTTTGCTAAAGATAATTGCCATTGAAAGTCCTGGAATAGCGACGGTCGGGGCGCAGGAATTGGCTTTTAAGCGATGGACCCCCGCAAGTCTGGCCGTGAGCATGTACTTGAATCCATCTGACGTTTATGCCGCCTTGCAGAGAGCGGGTAAGGCACGACTTTTTGATCCAAATAGAAGAGTAGTGAAAATACCGGCTCTTGAGGAGTTTGTATTTCATGGCCTCCAATATGTTTTTCTCGCAAACGAGGGTGCGCTTACTAGAGGCATGCCAACGTCGTTAGCGGCACCGCCTCTAGTTTTAACGCATTTTGACGAACCGGATCCTCCGCCAGTTTGGTCGCATCCGATGGGAACCAAGCGAGGTTACTCAATAGAACCACTCTACAAACGAGCTGCTGACGCTGCTGCTGCCGATAGCAATTTCTATGAGCTACTTACCTTAATTGACGCTGTGCGAGAAGGTGGTCCGCGGGTGAAGAGCGTCGCTGTATTAGAATTGAAAAAGCGATTTAAAGCATATTCAGATATAGTGAGCGGTAACTAGAAACAATGGCACGACGAGATACTGTAATAGCAAGACTTGCTCAAACTGTTGATTTGCTGGGGAGCCTAGCAGATAGCTTTGTATTCGTGGGCGGTTCGGTGGCACCACTATTAGTGACAGACCCAGCAGCAGCTGATGCGAGAAATACAAAAGACGTAGATGCAGTAGTTCAGGTGGCGACCCGGGGTGAATACCACAATATCGAGAAGCAGCTGGCGGCAGTCAATTTTCATTTAGATCCAAATGACAATGTTCTCTGCCGCTATAAAAACGGTGACCTTGTTCTGGACGTCATACCCTCTGCCGAGGATGTCCTTGGTTTTGGAAATAAATGGTTGAAGCAAGCTCCAGCGGCCCCTCTGGTGTATCTGCTTACCGCTCAAAAACCGATCAACATAATCAATGCGCCATTATTCATGTGTACAAAGTTCATTGCTTACAAAGATCGTGGAAAGTCCGAAGACAAGGACCTTGAAGATATTGTGGCCATTGTTGATGGACGACGTGAGCTGATGGGTGAACTTAAAGAGTCAGCTATTGAAATCAGAGAGTATATTGCCTTGTGCACTAGAGAGCTGCTTGCAAGCGATTTCCCTGAAAAGCTAGCCTGGTACCTTCCGCAGGATCGGGCTAGCGCTGACAGAGAACCCTTAGTCATGCAAAGATTCAGTTTGATGAGTGACCTGGTGTAGATGGTACTCAGTTGTGAATATAGGGCGTCAGTTAAGAGTCATTGTTGTGGTGCCATATCCGGTGCGAATAACAGCTCACTGTCACCGAGGCCTTGCAACAATCACAAGCGGCATGCCTTTGAATGCAACGGCTTCTCCTTTCAATGCGTCCGAAACGAAATTCGGAACTAGCCAGTCGTTAGCAGCGGTGTAAATATTTAAGCCTCGGGCAAGCAACCCGTCTGAGGAGGCTCGGGCCAGAAGATCGTTTGACGCGACTTGGGTAAACCGATGAACAATGATGGCGATACGCTCAGCAAGGTCTTCTTTGCTAGCAAAGATCACATCCGTGGCGAACCCTTGGCCATCTCGTGTAGCAAACACCATATCAGGTGCACTAACCAAAACTCTGTCAACGGATGGATCGCGAAGCAATGGACCCAGCGGGCCGAAGCCCAAAGTATCGTCAAGTAGCTTTTGTAGTACCAAGCCCCTCTCAATCAGAGTAAGCGGCGCAGTATCCAAATTAACTAGCTGTCGTGCCATGGCTCTCAAGGCCGCATGCTCAGCTGGAGACAGTTTGGCGAAAAAAAGTGGATCAGAGAGATCTGGGTGGGCACTGTCTAAATTGTCAACATCCAGCCATACTCTGGCCAATTCGGTTTTGAGTGCTTGTTTGCACTCTTCGACCGTTGCCCTCACGAGAGCGTCATTCTTAGCAAACATTTGGCTCACCATCTCTTCGAAGAGCTATAGTCACAGTTATTTTCTCCACAGATGTATTTCCATCATATCAGCGTGCTTAGAGCAAGCCTTTTATGCGCGTACTAGAATCGTTGCCTCATGCCGCTCGCCTAAGGCATGCGCCCGATGATCCAGGGTTTCCCCCCTTGAGCTAGGGGCATAAAGAAGTATTGTGATGAAGTGCCATGCCAGTGAGTTTTCCCGAGAGGGCGTAGAAGATGAGAAACAAGACTTCGACCAAAGTCGTCCTCTTAGCCGATAGTCTGCAGTCAGAAAGCAGAACTAAGGGCCGTGCGCGCAAAAAATCAACGCCGCTGCTGCCGGCAATCAAATTTAACTGTGATTTTAATTCTGATTCTGATTCGGTAAGTTCGGGCTTGCTGCAACTGACAGACGGCCGCTACCGCCACGTGTACGAATTGGATGGTGTTGATATGGCCGCCTCGCCGGAGTACATCGAAAAACTGCACCGCGATTTTCTCCATCTGCTCAAGCAGCTCGACTGCGATATTCAGCTAATCGCTACAAATAGAATCTTTCCGCTCGGTGCTGGCGAGAAGTATCACGAAGCTGTAGGGCTGTCAGAAAATGACTATCTAAAATGGTACGCCGACTATCAGTTTAAATGGTTTACCAGGGTTACACAGTGCACTTACTTGCCGCAGCGGCGCCACTTTATTGTGGTCACTACACGAGCCAAACATGGAAAAGCTCTGGATATATGTCTGGCCAATCTGAACAAACTGGGGCAAACATATCGGCCCCTCAATCGCCAGGAAATTCGCGCGCTGATACTGCAAGGCTTTGTCCTGCCGCCCGAAACTTCAGAGCGTGCCGACATACGTATGTTCGCCGAATGCAAGTCTGCCTCTACACTTATGGAGCCGCCCTTTGAAGAAGCAGACGAACACCTAAGAATCTCTGACCTCCTGCACGGTGGTTGCCACATCTCCTACCTTCCCGCCGAGGTGCAATTCGGTTGGCTCTTATCCGGCCTGACTGTGACCTCACCGTCGACAGTGTCGCTGCATGTACGTCCTAGCAAGCCGGTCGGCGCCAGGAGCGCGATAAAGACCGTCGAAATATCGCTGTATTTTTCTAGCTTCGGCAAAACGCCAGGCGAACTCAAAAGTAATCTGGACGCGCTCAAGGAGCACTACGAGCGCGGTGGAGCCAAGTTTTCTACGGGGCGGGGGCTGCAGGCTAAAACATTTCGCTCTACTTTACCCTTGGGTCTAGATGAATTGCAATTGAGCCACCTCGTCACAACAGAAGTCGCAGCCACCTGTTGGCCCTGCATCAGCGCCATCCCGCCACAGAAGCTTGGTGTCCCGATTGGCTATGCCGTTAGCACACGAGAGCCCTTTATGGTGGCGCCACGAGAATCGACGAATTTCTTAATCGTCGGAGCAAACCGCCGGACGAATGAAGCTGTAACTTCTCTACTAGCCCTTCACCACCTCGGCGCTGGCGTCAACGTGTTAGCTATTGGTTCTGCGCAATCGGCAAAGTTTATCAACGAGCTTCTGGGGCCAGGACTAAGCGTCAGCGAAAAAAGGGATGGTCTGTTAGATAAGGCTAAACATTCACGCCTTCCTTACACCTGGATTGACTGCAGGTCAACGAGAAAGCTAAACAGTCAGACTGCGATGACATTGAAAGATAGCATCAATAGGTGGTTTTCTGATGAGAAGCAAATTCTCGTCATTGAAGATGTCTCAATATTTTTAGACTGCCCAGAGGGCGCAAAGTACCTCAAGCAAATCATCGCCGCCGCCAATAAGCGAGGCAAGCGGGTCATTCTGGCCCTAAGTCCAGAACAATTAGAGTCGGCGCCGACACTCTGGAAGTTATTTGTCAATCAGGTGATCTTCCAGCCCAGCAAGGCGGACGCGCCGTATATAAAACAATATCTGCACGTTAAAGAACCGCTCAAGTTTTATTTTAGAGACTCCTTCCTGCTGAAATGTGGCAACCGGCGTTCGATTCTAAGGCTGCTCTGGAGCCCAATGGACGGCGCCATATTACTCAGCAATCACACTGACCTGAAGGTGTCTAAACAAGCCATATCCAAAAAGCGAGACGCAGTGTATTCAGAAGTAAAAAAGAAGAATCCCAAATTATCCGAAACCGATGCCTGGAGGCAAGCTGTCTATTACCTGGGATTGCAACTTTCAGGCTGATGGCTCAGTGATTGGTGTGGGGTGCACTATTCTCTGTGCCAGACTAGGTCATGCTGGATTCGAAATAATTCGAGCTGAGGATCAGTTGCTGGTGGTTGCCTTGCTTGTTTCTGTCAAGCGATGCTAGGCGGCGGACTAATTGGTAAGGCTTTTCCAGACTACCTAGAGTCTTGCAGCGCAAGCCAAGTGATGACGGATTGTAAACTTCGGCTTGAGTCAAATCTTGTTTTTGAATTGATGCTAGGTTTTGCGCTTAGAAGCTTCCTTATGGCGGATTTCCATCAAGTAGCTAATAGTGCCATGAAAACAATAAATAGGTAGGGGAACCTGTTCAAGCGTGGCTTGCTACGGGCAATTTAAGCTGGTATGTATATTCTCAGTCGTTCTTCGAGGCCTGTAAATGTGTATCAAGGGTCAATCTCAACCAACGAGAGTGGGCTTGCGCAGACCCTTCAACTGACTTGCCTCTGTCTTGGCTTGGAATGCAATCCATGAAGTTGTCGAACATAAAACAGAAGCCACAAATATCATAGAGAAGCTGTTCTCCGGTAACAGGCTAGTGATTCTTCTTCCTCTAATGAACGGTTAAGAGACCTTTGTCCAAATAGTAAAACCGCGCTTGTTAAGCCGGAGGGTTGAATGAATGAATGAAGTTTCGGAGATGCGTCCAAACATATTTCAAAACTGGTCCGGTGATCTTTTGGGTGGGATCATGACGGCAGTGGTGGCGTTACCGGTGGCAATGGCCTTTGGCGTTGCATCTGGGCTTGGTGCAGCTGCTGGACTTTATGGAGCCATGTGCTGTGGTTTGTTAGCAGCGCTCTTTGGTGGCACCAAGGGGCAGCAGTCTGGACCAACTGGGCCAGTTGCCGTGATAATTGCCTCCTTACTTGTTGCAAACAATGGCAATTTGGCTGTTGTCTTTGCCGCCATTATTCTCGGTGGTGTCCTTCAAATCGCTGCTGGAAAGTTCGGTTGGGGAGTGCTGGTGCGCTATCTCCCTTATCCTGTCATTTCAGGCTTCATGACTGGAATCGCACTCATCATTATTCTTCTTCATGTAAACCCGCTTTTCGGGATTAAGGGAAGTAAGCAGATTATGGAGAACATAAACAGCTTCCCAAATATTGCCACCGATATGAATTCTGCCGCCCTGGCAATTGGTGTTCTAACTTTCATTCTTATTTACGGAATGAAACTGATCTCAAAGAAACTGCCAGCTTCACTCATAGCGCTTCTCGTATCGAGTACCGTCAGTGTGGTGATGAATCTCAATATTCCACGTATAGGCGAGATTCCCAGTCAGCTACCAGTTCCGGCTTTACCGATAGTGGATCTGACCATGCTTTCAGTGATTCTCAGCGGTGCTGTCACAATAGCTATGCTAGGTTCAATCGATTCGCTTCTTACTTCGCTTATTGCTGATAAGATTCTCCATAGCAATCATGACAGCAACAAGGAGCTTGTCGGGCAAGGGATAGGCAATATTGCCACCGGCTTGATGGGCGGGTTAGCTGGAGCCGGTTCGACCACGAGGACTCTGGCTAACATTGATGCAGGCGGCAGGACGCCGCTTTCTGGCGTTGTCTATGCAGCTATTATTTTCTTTGTGATCACCGGATTGGGTAAAGTCGCAGCTCTGATTCCGATGAGTGCTCTGGCATCTATTCTCATAGTTCTTGGAATAGGAATCGTTGATTGGCGATCGATCAAACATATTACTAAGGCACCGCGCTCGGATGTCATAGTCATGGCAGTTGTTCTGTTCATGACCGTCTTTATCGATCTTATATCAGCGGTGCTCCTTGGTATGGCGCTTGCATCCGTGCTGTTTGTCAAACGAATTACCGATGCGCAACTTTCTGAATTCGGAACACTTGACAGTATATCTGAATTGGGTCATCTTGTTGATGATCTGCCAGGCGATCTCTTGGCCCAGACTTTTGTTTATACTTTTGATGGTCCGATTTTTTTCGGAGTGACCAAAAACTTGGCGAGTGCAGTTCAAGGAGACGGCGCTGGTAGTGTCCGAAATTTGATTCTCAATTTCGAACATGCGCATTTCATCGACCAGAGTTGCTGCTATTACCTCGAAGACTTGGTTGGTGGTTTTAGAAAAGGCAATAAGTCTGTGTTTATTTTAGGTTTGAAAGGCGAAGTGAGAGAACGGCTTGAAAAAATGGAATGTCTAGCCGTTTTGAAAGAGGAGTTTCGGGTAGATCGATGGCTTGAGGCCCTAGAGCGAGTCAAGTCTAATCCGAGCGGAGTAGACCCACTGTAATCAGGTTCTTCTCTGCACCTGGCAAAGAAGAACCTACTTCTTCTCTGCCACCAGAACCAATTTTTCGGCACCTAAAGTAAATGTCTCTGACACTTCTATATTAGTTGATGCCAGCATCTCTAGTACCGAGAAACCAGCGGCTCTTAGCATGTCGCACAGTTCACCACATGTATAAATCCAATGCTTGGCTGTGCGTACTTCCTGCTGTCCATTTTGGATGTACGTAAAAGTAGTCGCTACAGTACTAGTTTGGCAGTCATATTGATTCTCTATGAGCATGTACATGTCGCCTACCTGTAGCCATTCTTTTTCGCCACCATTGAGGAGAAAACACTCAGCTATCATGGCCGAGTCAATCACCAGGCGTGCTTTGCTTTTTAGGCTTTTGCTGATTGCTTGTAAAAATTGGTTGGTGCCTGAGCGATCGAAATAGCCGAAGCTATTGCCCATACAAAATGCGCCATCAAATTCTTGCGGCAAAGCCAGTTTGCGCATGTCGCCTTGAATATAGTCAATTTTGCTTTTGTGTGCCCGAGCCGACTCTTTGGCTTGCTCGATGAAAGTCTTAGAGAAATCCACCGCAGTGATTTTGTATTCCATGAGCGAAAGCGGCAGGCTGAGTCTGCCGTTGCCGCAGGGTACGTCTAGCAATTTGCTACCTTGTGGCGCTGAGAGAGTCTCTAGCAAAAAAGCCACTTCTTCTTCAGTTTGTTCAATAGGAATAGCTCGGCGCCATAGTTCTAGCGACATGCCTTGAAAGAACTCTTCGTACCATTCGCTGGCTACTTCTTCTGCTACTGACACTATATCGCCCCCGACATTTCCATTTTGTCAGGTGTATCTATAGCATATTTAGCGCAGCTTAAGGCCAAAAGACAGTCCGTCGCCTGCTGCTGGTCGAATTACATGAACATGCAAGTCTGAGGGTGCTTTTTTTAGCACGGTTTTTAGGACGCTTTTGCTGAACCAGCTTTCGTTTAGTGATGATGTGTCTGCTAGTAAAATTGCTAGATTGCACTGCCAGCGTTTTGCTTGTTCAATTATGCAATCAGATATGTCTTCGGCCACGATGACGTCACTGCGCACTTCTGCCTGAACGAAGCTTTTCACTCTGGCGGCAATTTCGTCCAGAAAGGCGCGAGCCGTTCCTTGCTTTCTATCTTGCCCTCTAAGTCTGCTGATGGCTTCTGTGTGGGTATAGAGTGGGGTATCTAGCAACTCATTTTCAACTATATGTAAAAAAGTAATGCTTTCAAAAGGCAAATCTTTGTTGGCAAACAAAATGTCTTGCACCGTGACGCCATAGTCAAAGCTTTTTATTGGAACCAATAGGCGGATAGTCCCGTTTTCTATTCTTTCTGTTGGATCGTTACTAGTGTTTTCTTTTTTCATCCATTTTCCTCTTTGTTCCAACTTTAAATTTCCCATTTGAATTTGGGCTACTGCTTAATTAGCTATCGGTCTGTGGCTTCTTGCCGAACAGGTATGGCAGCTCTAGGCTCTTTCTTAGCTTTCGCCTTTGTCCCGTCGCAGTGCCAGCTGTACTCCAGTCGATCACGAGTTTGTTGCGGTGTTCCATTTCCCATTCCATAAACATTTGCAAAACAGCATGGTCTAAATATGTCACTTCTTCTAAGTGAACATGCAGTTCTTCTTTATCTTTCACTTCTTCCATTAGGCTAAGTAAGTGAGGAATGTGAGCAAAGGTGGCAGCTCCAGATAGCTTTAGGTTGACTGTTCCGCGCGCATCACATGGCTCTACGATCGCTTTGAGATGCATGAGCCTGTAGAGCTCTTTAGCTATAGCGGCAATTAGTCCGATTATCACCCCTGTAAAGAGATTGGTGGCGAGGACGGCGAACACTGTTAAGGCGAGAATTACTTTTTCTTCGTCGGGATAGTCGACAATTGTCTTTTTGATCTCAGCTACCATGCGCACGCCGATGAAGACTAGTATGGCGGCCAGGGCGCAGGTAGGAATGTATTCTAGTAAGTGGGGAAAAAGAATGGCGGCTATTAGCATTAGCCAGCCATGTACCATGTTGGGAATTTTTGTTTTTGCCCCGCTTTGTCTATTGGCAGAGCTGCGCAACAATACCCCTGCTATTGGTAGTCCGCAGATCATCCCGCTGAGCAGGTTGCCGGTACCTTGTGAGATCAGCTCACGGTCGTAGTTGAAGCGTTCTTGACCATCGCTTGCGGTTTCAAGAGCTTTGACTGTGATAGTTGTTTGTGCGCTTACAACGAAGGTTAATGTGATAGCTGATATCCAAATGGCTGGGTCGAGAAACTGCTTTAGGTAGGCTGGTGTGCTGTGCAGCCAAGTTATGCCTAGGTCGGCAGGGAGTTGAACTTTTTGCACACCCAGGTGCATCAATTCAGCTATGAGCGATGCCGCTACAATCGCCACTAAGGCCGGTGGTAGTACTTTGGCAATTGGGAACTTAAGTTTTGACCAGGCGTAGGCAATTGATATGGAGGCAACTCCGAGCAGTGCGGCAGTGTGGTTCATACCGTCAATGCAAGCCTGGGGAATCATAAACAGGTTGGCGAAGCCACATTCTTTTGGCGAGTCGTCAAGCATTATGTGAAACTGCGAGAAGATTATCAAAAAGCCCATGCCGAGCAGCATACCGCTGACTACAGCTGGTGATACCGCACGGAACCAGCGTGCTTGCTTGCTCAGTCCTATCGCTAGCTGCATTAGTCCAGCGATTAGAACGATTGGTCCGAGGGCTTCGATTCCGTGTTTGTGCAGCATCTCGGCTACTAGGGCGCCAATACCAGCGTCGGGCCCCGATACTAAGGTGGGGCAGCGTGACAGGCCGCCTGTTATCACCGCTCCGATGAAGCCTGAGAATAGTCCGATCTCTGCTGGTACACCAGCGGCGATGGCAACACCAATATTGAGCGGAAGGGCAACTAAGAGCAGTAAAACTGCTGCAGACAATTCTTTTGAAAGCCTAGTTTGCGAGTTTTGGGCTGTGTTTGATGTCATGCAGTCGTTGTCTCCAGTGGCAGCGGCTGTGCTTCTCCGACGCGGCAGATAAGCGATAGATTCAGATTTAAAATTCCTGATAGTCCCATTAAATACGACTAAGCTGTCTGTTATCTTTCAGCTTGCTCTGCAAGGATATCCAAATGGTAAAGAATATTTTTTAGCAGAAATCAGATTGTGGTGATTTCGCGTGCCTTCTTGCTAACTTCGTCATATTCTTTTATGCGACCTTGTTTGTAGAGAAGACGACCGTAGGTTTCAAGCAATTCTTTAAGTTCTTTGTCTTGGCTTTTCAGAACACTTTCTTTGATATCTATCGCTTCTTTCAGTAGTGGTTCTGCTTCTTGTACATGGCCGAGATTGTATTCAACTATACCTAGAGCGCATAAGCTTTGGCTTAGTTCTTTTTCGTTGCCCTGGGGGGTTTTTCGAGCGATTGCTAGAGCTTGTTTTAGCTTGCTTAACCCGTCGGCATGCTCTTCTATAAGCCGGTTTTGTCCGGCATACTGAATAAGCAGTGGCACTAGCTTGATGCTGTCCGGGTTAACTTTGCGTTCTTTCTCTATTAGTTCATCGATGTCAGCCATTTTGATTAAGGCTTCTTCTTTGCGCAAGTGGAATGCTTTGTCTTTTTCGGTGGTGTTATCTTTATGTCCAACTTGGCTGCCGCCGGCAGTTGTGTATGATTCACCGGTGTTATAGCGTTGGCCATTGAAAATGGCGAAATCTTTGTCGTGATCGTTTTTGAAGCCAAAGTTGTAACCGAGTTTTAGCGGTGCCTCTAGGCCTTCTGGCAAGGGCTTGAATGGGCTTGCTCGCTTGATTCCTATCATGGCAAGCCGATCGGCATTTTTATCTCCTGATGATTTTTCTATTGAAACTTTTCTGAGGGTGCCGTCTTTGTTGACTTCAAAACTTAATTCGACCTGCATAAACAAAAGTCTTTTTGGCACCCACCAACACTCGCGAATACGCTTATAAATCTCATGAGTATATGGATTAATGTCAACGCCATCGGTCGTAATACCGCGCTGGCAGGGCAATGTAAAGGTTATTTCTAGTGATGTTTCGCCAGCAGGCAGTGGTGGAAAAGGCGCGGATTTTTGAATTGTAGCGATGGCTAATTGATCGACTGCCGTGTCGCCCGTTGGTTCTTTAATTTTTACCCCACTAATCGCACCAGTTTTTCCGACAGTGAAAGTAACTGAAACACTATTGACCGTTGTTTTGGCCGGAGGAGTCCATTTGATTTTGTTTTGCACTAGTTTCATGTATGGTCCAAAATCTTTTTTAGTTGGTGCTGCTTGAGCGGGCGAAATACCAAGCGTTGTTATGCAATTGAGGCAATATCCGACTGTCAGGCACAGAGCTGTGGCGATCAGTGCCACTTGTTTAGATTGCGGATTATGCACAGATTTTGGACCTTATAAAAGTTGTGATTTGAATTTGACTGAGAATTTTAGTTTGGTTGAGAAACGCTGAGAGTAATTGTGGTACCGTGATTTTTTTGTGACTCGATTGAAATTTGACAAGGATAGAAACAGCGAATTAGTTCTACCCTTTCGCGCATGCCTTCTAGGCCCATACTGTGTGAGCCATCTGCCTCCATACGCACCTGAGCAGCGTCAAAGCCTGTGCCATTGTCACTAACTTTGAAAGTACTAACACCATGTGAAGAAGCTTTGATGTTCACTGTTATTATTGAAGCACCAGCGTGTTTTTCGATATTGTTGAGGCTTTCTTGTATAACTCTAAAGATGTGGAGGCTGACCAAATCAGGGTATTTAGGTAATTCGCCGCTGAAGTTAAAATCAACTGTCAAACCGGTGCGCCTTGAAATACGTTCTAGCAAGTCCTCAATTCCTACTTGTAAGCCCCATTCTTGTAGCTGCCTTGGGGAGTATTCGTTGACTATGTCGCGCAACTGCACGACAACTTCGTCAACAATTTCAATGGTTTCTTCAGTCGAGAGCTTTTTGTCGCCTGCCAAGTAGCGCTTGAGCATCATTAGGTCAGCAATAACACTATCGTGTAAGTCGCGTGCTAATTGGTTTTTCAGTTCTTCTTGCTGATTGAGAAGTTTGAAAAGTAGGTTGTTTTTTTCGATCTCTAACTGTTTTTCAAGGCTAGGTAGAATTTTTTCAGGAAATGGTTTATTGCGCAGGCGCTCTTTGCCTACGGCTAATTCGTCTATTAGATGTTCAACAAATTTGCAAGTCTGCTCTGCGTTGAGTTTGACCCCTTCGTGCTTCCAGGTCATACCGCTGCCGCTGCCACTAGCATTGCCACCCCGGGTTTCAACATATTGAAATTTGCCGCGGTAGCGCGAGCCAAATTCGCTCATGGTAATGTGTGGCACTTCTTTGTCGGGGACGACGAAAAATTCGATTAGGCCCTTGGTCGCTCTGACTGATAGAACATTGCCGCCGCCCGAAATTTTCCAACGATTGTAGAAAGAGGGGCTGTTTTTGTTTTGCAGGTTTCGTTGTTCAGCTCGCGGTAGCCAGTTTGTTGGTTCGGGCACTCGTTGGGGTTCGCTAACTATTAAATGCAAATTTGGCATTGATTCAGTCAGTGTCTGTATATATTGAGCAGCATGGTTTCTCAGGGCTCGCGATAATTCTTCAGCTTGCTTTTGTAGATAGTCGCTGTTTACTTCATCACTGATGGCTCGTTGCTCTGTGAATCGTTTTTGATTTTCGGAATTTTGACGAGCTTTTGCGCCGGGTAGAATGCCGTCTTCAGGCAGCTCCTGGCCTGATTGTGCACGAAAAAATTGTTTGAGAAAGTCATTCATAGTGAATCAGGCGCTCAATTTTCCATTTCAACGCTGCCGAAGCCGTTTTGCACAGCCCAGGCAATTAATTGCTCGCGGGTTTCTAGACCCAGTTTGAGGAGGAGGGTTTCGCATTGTTTTCGGGCTGTTGCTACAGATGTGAAGCGATGGTCGGCAATGTCTTGATATTTCATGCCGCGCCCGAGCATGGTCAAGACTTCCATTTCAGCCCTTGTGATTTTTTTGTAGGTCTTGGTTACTTCGTCAGAAATTAGACCACTTTGTCCAGATAGCACTGCTTGAATAGTTTCGGCCACTTTTGCCACGCGTTCAGATTTCAGTAGATAGGCTGAAACACCCATTGCTAAAACCGATTGAATAAATGCCATGCGGCTTTCCGCCGAAAATATTATCAACTTGGTTTGCTCGCCGGCGGCTTCTCTGAACGCTTCAATCGTTGCTTTGGGGCCCATTGTGCCTGGTAGGTGCAAATCTAACACTGTGACATCTGGCTGATGTTGGCGCATTAGCCTCAGTCCTTCGTCGCTAGTGCTAGCTGTTCCTACCACCGTCAGGCCAGGCACATGGGAAAGGCCAAGGAAGAGGCCATCCATGGTCGCATGATGGTCTTCTACTATAAGTACTTTGGCTAGCGCGGTTTCGGACTGGTTGGTGTTCTGAGAATTGGTCATTGCTGATAATTGTTCGCTGCGTTTCTAACTTCTTTTATCTACCCTCTCAAATCGTTTAATATAGAATCGCTTTTTAATCTTAGGCAGGGGTTGCCAGATCTTGTACCAATTGTGCAAAACATTGCAACGGCAAGGGGTGCTAAGAGTTAGAGAGGCCTTCTGTGGGGGAACGTATTGCTATAGTTCGTATATGTAATTGATGCTGGGAGTAGACCGAGGGAAGCCGTGCCGCCATTCGATTTTTTGAAGAAAAACGCTACAACAAGAAGCTATCCGACCGATATTTTAATCGGCGAGCTCTTTGTCAAGGCCGGGGTAATTAGCCAGAAGCAGCTGGATGATACTGCTCGTTCGGCCGGAACCAAGCATTTACATATCGGTCAAATGCTGACGATGTCAGGTTTCATTAACCATCGGGATCTACAGTCGGCAGTTGATGCTCAGTCTATGTTGCGCGACAAAGTTATTGATATGAATCTGGCAGCTCGCTGTTTGAAGATTTCGGTAAAGAGCGGTGCTAATTTCCAGGATCTGGTTAAGGAAGAACTGGCTATTGAGCAGCAGGCTTCGACCCAAACTAATCGCTTGGGAGAGCTGCTAATGGACTCTGGCATCATTAACAAAGCTGTCTTCGGTGCGGCAATGCAGCGCTCTCTAGCTACTGGCCTTCCTCTTGGTCGTATTCTTGTACTCAATGGTTCGATGCCTGATTCACTTTTGCGCGTTGCTCTTGAGCTACAGGTGCGAGTTCGCGACGACATGATGGCTCGACAGGAGGCTCTTGATGCTCTGAGAAATGAGGCGACAAAAGCTGGTGCCTCGCTATCAGGCAATCAGGGCTTATACGCTGATCTTTCACTTAGACCGACTTTGCAGAAGACTGTACGCATTGGCGAATTGCTTGTCATGGCCAATTTTTTGAATGAAACTGATGTGATGAGTTGCTTAGAGCTCGGTCTCTTGAGTGAACGCCCGATTGGCGCAGTCATGGTAGAGCAGGGTTACGTCTCAGAACAGATGCTTAATGTTGCATTGACGGTGCAGCAGATGATTGAAGAAGGTCTGTATGACCGCGAATCAGCAGGGGCCGCCCTCAAGCAGATGCAGGAAACTGGGAGGATTTTGCCCGAGGTCCAAAGTCGGATCAACAAGGCTAACCAACCTGCCGCGGACGATGTCGCTGAGAGCAGTGGGGAACTTGAGACCGAGTTTTCGCAGGCCGCTGCCATTGCTAATGCCCCCGCTACTTCAGACGATGGACCTTCTCTTGAGTCTTTGATGGCTTCTGTGGTTGGTAATACGGAAATTAAACCGACTGGTTTGGCTAATCCAGGCAATACATTGTCACGTTTGGCAGCACTCGAAGCTCATTATTTAAAAGATGAGCCGCTAGCTGACATTTCTGTGGCACAGTCTTCAGGTGATAACGGAAGATCCTCGAGTACAAATTCCGAGAATAACTCGGGTAGTGATTTAACTAAAGATTCATCTAAAGAGTATGGCGGTGACGGTGGTTCTAGTAGTCAACACAGCTTTGAAGATTTGTTGATTGCGGCAAAAGTAGTTTCTAGTGATGATATTGACAGGGCTTTGCTGATGGCACGTCAGAATCCGCTAGCATTGGCCGATATCTTGAAAGTCACCGGCTTTCTCACCGACGTCGGTCGTCAGGCCGCCCTAGACAGCAATTTGTTGATGGAGAAAGGTGATCTCGCATTGGCCAATGCCGCCCAAGTTCTCGACCATTGTATAAATCAGGGACGTTTGCGCAATCTTACATTTGAACAGGCCTTGGTTGAACTGGGTTGGACCAGAGAAGTCAGTGCCGAAGAAGAAGCTAATGAGGCTGTTTCGGTTGCAGCAGCAGAGCCTTCGCCTGTGTCTATAGCGGCAGTAGAAGCCGCTGTGCCATTTAGTTTAGAGTCTAAACTTTTCGCGGTAGAAGAGTCGTTAGCTACAGAGGCTGCTGAGTCGAAAGTAATTGAAGCGCAGGCAATGGCTGCTCAGTCTATTGTGGCTACTCCAGTTGCTGTTGAGCAGGCCGTGGTGACTCAATCTAGTGAGGCACCTGGACTTTCGGATTTGCTAGATAGTCTAGATATTCCCAGAGATAATAGCAGCAGCAGCAAGGCTACTGACATTCTTGTACCTCTTACGGAAGAGAAAGGTGCTGATCTGCTTAGTTTGTTTGGACTGAGCGAAGATGGTTCTGAAATCTCAGAGGTGGATGATAAAACAGCTTTGGCTGCATCTCAGGCTGAGGCCTTGATTGCTTCTCTGGCCCAGATTCCTGATGCAGCCATAGCTAGCGCAGAAGCTGAAGCTTCTGCAGATCGTCCTGACGCTTTCCAAACAACAGCAGTCTTTCGTTCGATGGCAGAAGCCGAAGTAGACAAAATTGCTGATGTTGCTGCTTCTGAAGATACTTCGCTAGATAGTCTTCTCAGTAAGTTGGAAGGAGTCGTAAACAACGGTGCGGGCACTGCTTCAAATGTGTCTTCGTCAAGTGCAACTGCTCTTAGTGCTTCCGATATTAGTGATTCAGAATTTGGTATTGCTGGTGATGCGCTCCATGGCTCCGATTTCCTTTCTTCGGGTAGTTTGACTGGCGCTGAATTTAATTTGAACCTAAAGCCAGAACTAAAGCCAGAACAACATTCAGAACCAGAACCAAAGCCAAGTGAGCCGCCAAAAGAGGTTGCACCTATAGCCCAAGATGATGTTGATATGCGTTCGTTGTTTTCTAGCCTCAAGTCTGAGCCTGCCAGGCCGGGTGACTCAACAAGAGCAGCTAGCAGTTCAACTTCAGTGGCACCGGCTGCTCCTACTGCCTCATCTTCCGCGCTTGTAATTCCGCAGCTGACACCTCAGGTGGGAGCCACGGCTGAAATACCAATTCCAGCTCCTGCGCCTGCTCCAACGCCGGCCCCAGCTCCAGCCCCAGCTCCAGCCCCAGCTCCAGCTCCAACGCCGGCCCCAGCTCCAGCCCCAGTTCCAGCTCCAGCTCCAGCTCCAGCTCCCGCTCCTGCCCCGGCCCCAGTTTCAGCCCCAGCTCCAACGCCGGCCCCAGCTCCAGCTCCAGCTCCAACGCCGGCTCCAGCTCCAGCCCCAGCTCCAACGCCGGCGCCAGCTCCAGCTCCAGTTTCATCTTCTCCAGCTCCTGCCCCTGCCGCAGATATGAAGCCAAGCGCTTCAAGCTCGCGTCTGGCAAAGATGAATGAGGCTGAGGTTGCCGCTGCTAAGGCTGCCCAAATTGCCACCATGTCCTCTGCGTTAACCAAAATGGCAGAGATGCATTACGAGCAAGAAAATTATCCCGAAGCCCAACGTGCCTACGAGCGCATTCTGTCGTGGCGTCAGGGTGAGCTTGGTGCCTCCCATCCAGAAGTTGTCGATGATCTCAACAATCTGGCTGGTGTAATGTGCGTTCAGGGGCTATTTGCTGAGGCTGAGCCGCTGATACTAAGAGCCGTCACTATTCTTGAGCATGCTGAAGTGCCAGAGCCATTGAAGTTAGCCGAGAACCTTACCAGCTTAGCTGGATTGCAGTTTCAGCAAGGTGTCTTTGATAAGGCAGAACCGCTGCTGGCCAAGGCGCTTGTGCTGCGCGAGAAAGAATTGGGCGCCGATAACCCTGAACTAGCTGACAGCTTGCGCGACTTTGCTAAGCTTCTTAAGAAGTTAGGTAAGCTAGAAGAAGCTGAGAAGCACTACAACAGGGCTAAGGTTCTTCTTGGTCGGGCCTGACATCTGGTGAGAGCGCGAATTCCGCTAGCAAAATTTCGCCTCATGGTCTATGCCGGTCTAGCTGTTGTCGCTATGCTGTCCGATCCGCTTTTTATCTGGTCCGCCTCAGCCAAGCCAGTTGGTTCAAAGGTGGTGGCAGATCCGGCTGCAATGGCTTGCCAACAAGGTGAGCAGTTGCTTTTGCAGGGACAGGTGAGAGCGGCAGAAGAAGCTTATAGGGCAGCGGTAAAAGCTTATCCCCAGTCAATGCTTGCTTTGACTGGCCTTGCTAGTTGTCTGCTGGCTCAAAACAAGGCTTATGCTGCTCTAGATCAGGTTAGTCGCATGCTAGATTTTGCAACTCTGAGTGCTTCAGAGTCTTCAGGAGCGTTAAGTTCTGCGGCCATGCCCTTGGCGTCATGGTTGGTTTGCGCTAAGGTTTATCACCGTACTGGGCACCTAGATAAGTGTTTGAATTGTTATGATGCCTATTTGAAGGTTGCTCCTAAGGGTGACGAGCGCGAGCAATACGAGGCTTTGGCTGGGGTTATTCGCTCGCAGGTTGATGCTGCTAAAGCTAGGCCTAATCAGTATTTAGTTAGCGTTGGTGGTGCTGCTGACTATTTTAAAGACGCAGTCTCAGAAGGGCTTTTTCGCTGGCCTCTCAGCCGTTTTCCCTTGCGTGTTCATATCGCCAGCGCTGATGCTTTGAAGTCATATCGCCCAGAGTACGAAGAGGCTGTTCGCCAATCGATAGATGACTGGGATAAAGCCAGTCATGGAAAGATTGGTCTGAAGATTGTTGACTCGGCAGCCGATGCTGATATCACTGTCAATTTTGTTGATGATTTGCATGCACCGGCATTACGCGCTGAAGCCGGCAAGGCGCAACTGCATGGGAATATGGAGGGGGTGGACAACGCCAGCGTGTTACTCCTTACCATTTCTCCGTTTCCAGATCAGCTCATGACCAAAGACTTTATGCGTATGATTGCTGTGCATGAAATTGGTCATGCTCTTGGTCTGACTGGGCATAGCCCCTACGAAGAAGATGTGATGTTTCCTGCCCTTTCTAACCAACGTGGTATCACTTCGCGCGACGTTGCTACTTTGTATAAACTTTATGAAATTGGTGGTGCCACTGCCTTTGACAGCCAGTCTTCTGAATTGACAGACAAAGGTAAAATTCAATTGCTCTTTGCTGAGGCTAGCAAAGCGAAAGCGAAAAATGACACTGCTAAAGCCTTAGAGTGCTTTGCCCAGGTTTTAAAAATTGATAGCCGCAATAAGAATGGACAGATGCTATTGGCTTGCGAGTTAAACGATATGGGTCTGAGCAACATTGCTGAGCCTGTGCAAGCTCTTAAGTACTTTCGTTGGGCCAGTTATTTTGATGGAGCGCAGGTTGTTTATGAGAAAAACATTTCTAGTTGTCTCTTTAATTTACAGATAGCAGAAAGCGTCGCCAGTCGTCTTAACCAGGCTCAGCTTTGCCTGTCGGCAAAAGACTACAGAGGAGCCGTGGTTGAATATCGTGCAGCGTTGAAACTTAGTAACAACGCTGCTGTAGCTCTGAAGCTCGCTGAGGCCGAAAAGCTGGCCAAGCAACAAAGCTTTTAGCGGCTGCGGGTTTTGAAGAATTCCCACATCTCGCTGCTGGCATCGATGTCTTGACTTATTTTGCCAGTGAGGCCCGAAATAGCAGTTAGATTTGGGCAGCCAGGCCAGGTATGCCCGCCACCTTCAATGGTATAGAGCACCACTTGGTTGGAGGATGAGCCGTAACTTTCTCGTCTGACAGTGGTGCCATCTCGCGGGTCTCGGTCTGCTTCTTGTCTAGTTTGTGGGTTGCCCGAGCAGTTGTTGTGGCCTGTCCAGAAACTAATTGTCTCGGGCACGGTCATCAGCCCGCCGTAGCGAGCCAGGCCATTGTCAATTGAGCCTAGTGAACTCAAGCCGAGTGCTTCTCCTAGTTTGCCGATGTCTTTGGTGCGGCCGTCTGCCCAAGGTAGTAGGGGGTCATCGGTGCCTAGAAAGAATACAATCGGTACTGCTCTGCTGCCTTGCATCATTGCTTGGGTGCGATCCATCATAGTCGAAGCGACAACACCAGCTGCAGCAATTTTGTCTGGGATATTGCACGCTAAAACCTGAGCAAAGAAGCCACCATTGGAGATACCACAGGCGTAGATTCGTCTGCGGTCAATGTTTACTTCTTTGGCTAGTTTTTCTAGCAGGCTCGTGACATAAGCAATGTCATCAACTCCAGAGCTGGTGCGGCCGTCGCTCCAGCGATTGTTGACACCATCGCCATATACAGCAATAAAATTATTGCGATCTGAAACTGGGTTGAAGCCTGTCATTCCTATCATCATTGTGCTGTTCATGTGCAAGCCATGAAAAATCAGCACTACAGGCATGGGCTTACTGCGGTCGTAGCCAGGTGGTACATGCACCTGAAATTGACGCTGTAGACCGTCTACCATTACTGAATCGACAAAGTGGTATGACTTGCCTTTTTGTTGGCTTTGTTGACTGGGTGCCGGCGTGGAGACCGCTGAAGTCGGATTAGCTTGATAGGTTTGGGTAGTCTGTGGCCGGTATTGTGGTTGTTGTTGTTGATAGCGCTGTTGCCGGGGAAATTGTTGCTGACTCTGACCGCTTGGCACAACACGCGCCTGGCGAGAGCCAGGCACCCACTCGTACTGAGTCTGAGCTGGCGACGGCTCCGTTGTTAACATCGCTAGTACCGCCATGATCGCTAAGAGTTGTACGAAAGAAGGGGTAATTAGTTTTTTGTTGACCTGTCTCGGCATAGCTGGCCTTTTCTGCCTACGAAGTGTCTCTTCTTTCAACTAGTCTAGCACTGCCATTTCTGTGCGAATTAATGGCGATGAGTGAATGTGGCAATAGCATGTTCAACAGGCTGGGTAGTAGGATAATAAGAGCTGATGAGGACGATTTAAATGACAACAGTAAGGGCGGTAGCTGATAACAAGAGATGCCAGGTGGCTAAGCGGCTAGGCTGTTTGCTGGCTGTTCAGTTTGGTTTAGGGCTAGTGGCCCAGTCAGCTTTGGCTGAAGATGTGGCGGCTACAAGTTCGTCAGCGACGCAGGTTCCGGGTTCTAGTGCGACCTCGACAGCAGTTCCAAATTCGCAGGCAGCTCCTGCTGCGCCTTCAACTCCTGCTGCGCCTTCAACCCCAGTGTCAGCGGCACCCTCGACTCCAGCTCCATCTGCCCCCGTTTCTAGCGCAGCCGCTAATGACGGTCCTCTCGTTGAACCTGGCCCTGCTGAGGCGAAGCGCACAGCATTAGTTCTGCGCATATTCAATGCCAAAGCCCAAGGAATTGGTATTGACGCTTACCTAAATGCCTTTGCCATGCTTGAAAATTCGGTCAAAACTGGCGAGACAGAGGCTAATTTGAACAAGCGTATCGACTCGCTTAACAGCAGCCTTGACGACCAATTGAAACGCAGTGCTGTTTTGAAAACACAGAGACCAGCGCCACCAGTTGCTGCATCGGGCTTCCCTGCTGGCGGGTTAGGGGGTGGAGGCTCTTCAGGAGGAGGTACTAGTGATCTCATTCGCAAGCTGCAAGAAAAATATGGCGATCAGATTCCTGCTAATTTGAAAGACAAACTTGGAGCTGGTGGTCAGATTCCGGATAATTTAAAAGACAAGATTCCGGCTGGACTCGGCGGTCTTGACCCAAGCCAGATAGAAGATTTGATCAAGAAATATAAGAAGTAGCGTCTAGCCTTATGTCTTCACGCTCACGTTTTGGCCAGCTAATAGCGACACTGCTAACTACCTTGGGTTTTGGTCTATTTGCTTCTTTGTCTTTGCTGATTTACTGGAATGAGCTTGAAGGTCGCCTTGATGCCTTTTGCGCTTCAAAGAACTGGGCTGAGTGCGCTGCCGCTGTGGCTGGAGATTTTAGTTTAGGCTGGCCCTTTGTGGCCACTGCCTCGGCAGTGCCTGGGGCTTCTCCGGGAGCTGCACAAAGAACGGAAGAGGAAGCGCCAGCTCGCCTGCTTCAAAACTACTTTCTGGAGTTGGCTGGGAGGCACTCAGGGGTGCCCCAACTTCCTTCACCCGCGGCGCTTGCTCTGATAGTTGACAGAGCAAAGTTTTATGAGTATCAGTGGCATTTTGCGCACCTCTCCGAGGCTTATGTACGCTGTGCTGTGAGTCTTTACAGAAAACGAGCCAAGGTAGCTCTTGCTTCAGTTAATTCCGACAAGCAGGCAGCGGCAGAAAGCCTAGAGGCTCTGGCTAAAGGCTTGCATCACCTTGCTGAACTTTATCAGCGGCATGGTAAGTATCTAATTGCGGAGAAAGCTCTAAAAGAGTGCATTGATGTGGGTACTCAGGGGTTTACTTTGGCTGATCGGAGTTCGTCTGAACGATTTCGAGCCCAGCTTCTGGTCGATTACGGCGCTCACATCAAGATTCTCAATGACCTGGGTCGCACTCCTGAAGCTGAGCGCGAGAGCAAGCTACTGCTTGATCAGTGAATTCACCGTGCCAGGGTTTTAACTGCAAAACTGCAGAAGAGTCGAGAAAATCAAAAGAGAGGCCAGAAAAACTAGCCTCTCTTCTAAATGTTGCTTACACAGTGCCTACATGGTTTTATCGTATAACCGAAAACCCAGACAGGGTTGCTGTTCGCTACTTATCTTGAATAGTATTCAATTACCAAGTTCTCTTTGAACGTCTGGTCTAAAGATTCGCGATCTGGAACCAGTACATATTCAACTTTTAGCTGCTCAGCATCTGTCTTGAGCCAGGTTGGAGTTACGCTTGTCAAGCCGATGTTCATTGGTTTGACGGAAGCAGCACTCTTAGGATCGACAGTGATTACGTCGCCTGGACGCATTCTGGCTGAAGCTATGTTCAAGCGTTTGCCGTTGACTTGTACGTGGCCGTGGGTGATTACCTGTCTGGCTTGTCTTCTTGTGCCGACCAGGCCTGAACGGTAGAGAATATTGTCAAGGCGAGATTCGAGAATCTGCAGCATGACAGTACCGGTAACGTCCTTAGCGCGAGTAGCTTCTTCGTAGACAGAATAGAACTGTGATTCGCTGACATCATAGGTCCAGCGAATTTGCTGCTTAGCTTTGAGTTGCAAAGAGTATTCTGAAGTTTTCTTTCTGTCCTGACCATGTTGGCCTGGGCCGAAGGGTTTGCGAATGAAAGCGCATTTTGGCTTTCCGCAAAGACTAGCTCCTACTGACCTGCAGCGCTTACAAATTGATTTCGTGTACCGCACGATTACTCCTTAAATATGGTGGATATGGTTGATGTATAGAGATTTAATATAGTTCGATCGCAGTTTTGGTCACCTAGTTGGTTTCTTGGCAATTCCCTGGAAAAGGCAAAAAATCGCCAAAACACTTATCAGGTGTGCCTTTCGGGCGTCTGCTAGACTGAAGCGCCGCGGCAGTCATTGCAGTACCCTTTTAAAATAAGCTCTGAGTGCGAAAAATCAAAGCCATTTCGCTCTGCTATTAACGAACCTAAATCAGAAAATATCGATTCTGCCTCTAAAGTTTTGCCGCATTTGAAGCAAATTAGGTGATCATGGGCCCTTTTATTAGTTGAAGTTTCAAAAGCTTGGGCCTTGGGTTGCTTAACAGAGTTGACAAAACCTTCTGCTCTCAACTTGTCTATTGCCCGATATATGGTCGATAGAGAGGCTTTGACCCCTTCCTTCTTGGCAAGATCGTGCAGCTCTGTCGCTGTCAAGTGGCTGCCGTCATCACGGGCTTCTATTAATTTTTTCAACTTTGCCGCCACTCCGCTCGGTGGAAGGTCACCTTCTTTACGAAATCTGGCCAACAAACGGTAAATCGACCGTTCGCTTATTGCCAGTCCTTTCTTTTTGGCCAAAGCCATCAGTTCTAGGGGGCTGATCTCTTGACCTCTGGGGCTCGTGGTAATTAGCTCCCGCAATCTTACTCGTAGGTTTCTTTCGTCTTCGGTCATAGGGTCTTGAATCAACTTCTTTTGGCGCATTGACATCTGTTGCTCAGGCAATCGATATGGTCTTTCAGGCATTGATGACCACCAATGAGAAACGCTGATCGCAGAAGCTTATCTTTGCTGTGCATGGTGACGAGGCCGGTGTCCCAGCGCACAATCATGTCGTTGTCTTGGTCATGAAAGGCAATTGTTCCACCGACATTGGCTGCTATGGTCGCGCTGGCGAACTTAGACCAGACGCGGCGCCCTCGAAGGTTTTGAGAGCTTGCGGGAGCTAGGGAGTCATTACTAATTTTCTTCTCTGTTGAAGAGATTGGAAACTTTGTATGTAACCACTGGTGGTGGCTGATTATTGCGCTCATTTGCGGTTGACCTTAAGAGAAGATACTGGCCGGGGATGAAAAAACCAAGAAAGACATTGCCCTGCACTGGGTGCGATTGGTTCTCAACTGGTTTGTGAAGTTTGAGTTCGCTGCTGTCATTGATTTCAAGATTCAATGTTGCTCCTTTGAGTCAGTTGGCCTCTGCTTAATATGCTGAGAATTACTGTGTGCTACTCGGTTTGGCGATTCTTGGAGATTTAGCGCCTGGCCGACAACACTTAGGAATTATTCTCAATTGCGACCTGATTATCATAACTTAGATGCGAATAGTATCAATTCTTGACAGTGCCCATTTAACCTAAGTTCCCATCTGTGCCTATTTGTGGTTTCTAGCTGGTAAATTTCGTAGTTGAATAACATTCGCATTAAGCTGGCAAATTTGGCAAAACTGCCGAATCGCTTAACATCTTTGATGTCAAGCTGTGCTACGTGCGCGATGTGCCTGTGGTCCTGATTGCGAGTAAGTTGCAATAAGCTAATTGACAGCAAATGCGACAGATTTGAGAATGGCACAAATATTCAATGTTTCGAGCTCTAGTCGGCGCTCGTTTATCGTTGAATTTCCTTGGTTTAAATGAATAAGGTGTAGTTCTACTTTTCCATCCGCGCAAAATTTCAGGAAACCCAACCAAACAAGAAAGCAACTCGTCCACTGCAAGAACTGTCTTCATTGGACTAAGCCGACTTAAGGCAAAAGAAAGTGAAAATCGTTTTCGCGATTGTTCGCTGTTTTTTTGTCTTATTGTTTGCGGCATTTTGTCTTGTTTGGCTGCTGGCGCTTGTGAAAACCAAATCAGGAGAACGACAATGAGAATCGCATTTCTTGGCAAAGGTGGATCAGGTAAGACCACCACTGCCGCAAGCTTTATTCGCCATGCCGCTGGTAAGAACTCATTTGTTTTGGCTTTCGATGCTGATGTCAATGCTCACCTTGGCGCAGCTCTCGCTATCGAAGGCGAGCAGCCACACCTGGGTAAACTCATCACGCCGGTCACAGAGCATCTCAGAGGCAAGCGCACTGACTTGGGTGAAAAGCCCATGATCATGACCACGCCTCCTTCGCTCTTGTCCACCTTTATCCGCTGCCAGTTCGATGACCCGCTTATCAGCAAGTACGGTCGTCGACAGGAAGTAATTGCTCTGCTCACCGTCGGTAAGTATGAACAAGCTGACGTCGGCTCTGCCTGCTACCACTCGAAGCTCTCAGGTGCCATCAGCATCTTGCACCATTTGCTCGATGGTCCCACCGATATTGTTGTTGCCGACAATACCGCTGGTACTGACGCTGTCGCCACCTCGCTCTGGTTTGCCTATGACATGCATGTCTTTGTGGTGGAGCCAACCGAGAAATCGGTGCAAGTCTACAAAGATTTCATCAAGCTTCTGCCGGCTCTCGCTGACAAGACTTATGTTCTCGGCAACAAGGTAGAAGGCAGTGAAGATGAGCAGTTTATTGCTGGTCATGTTGCTGCCGACAAGCTGCTGGGCTTCGTTCCGCTCTCCAAGCACCTCAAGCGTTTCGAGCAAGGAAATGCGGAAGCCCTTGAGCTTTTCCAGCAAGAACAGGCTCAAGTGTTCGACAAGGTGCTCGCTACCTTGCTCGCCCAGACCCGTGACTGGAAGCTCTACCTGCAGCGGCTGCGTGAAACTCACGTGCGCCTTTGCCGCGAGTGGTACAACGACTTCCACGGCCTCAAGCTCGACGAAGGGCTTGATTCGAACTTTTCTTACCAGGCGGTTCTATTGCCGCCGGTCCTCTCTGAAAACCCCAAGAAAGCTGACTAAATATGTCTGACAAGATCAAAATTTACGTCTGCACCAAGGGGAAGAAATGTCCGAAGAAAGGAAGCGATGACGTCTGCACCGCTTTCGAAACGGCTGTTTCTCAACTTGATTGCGGCGACACTGTCTCTGTGAAAGGCAGTAAGTGCCTGGACCTTTGCAAAAAGGGTCCGGCAGTCGTCACCATGCCCGACAAAATTTCCTACGGTCGCGTTACTGCGGACGACGCCAAAGAAATCGTTGCAAACCTCGTTGCCGGCGGCAAGCCCATCGAGCGTTTGCGCATCAAGAAGAAAGATTAGGGATATTGTCTATGAAACTATACTCGCCTAAAGCTAGGATTGGTCTGGCTTTGATTGATGCAGCCTTGAGTCTGCAAGCGGCAGTGCAAGGAGCTTTCGGTCAGAGGCAGAAGGCAGAGAAGACTCTGCGTCGCTTGCTTGAGCATCGCCAGAGCTGGTTGCCTGCTGACCATGTTTCGCAAGCCGACGCCCAGTATGCCTTGGCTCAGAGCTACTACCAAGGCAATTCCGTCGACTGCATGCAGGCGGAAGCTCTGCTGAGTGATTGCCAGTTCTGCTTCGTCAAGAAACTTGGTCCATACTCGCTACGTGTAGCCAAGGCCCTGCATCTGCGTGGTTTGGTTCAAAGTCGCCTTGGTGACCACAAGCGTGCTCATACTTTCCACCAGGCCGCTGATACTGTCTACGCCAAGGTGCGCCCGCTTTCATACGAGCGCATTGCCAACCTTCATCAGCTTGGCTTCAAGCAAGACTATTTGGGCATGCCTGTTGAAGCCGAAGCAACCCGTGTGTTAGCCAACCAGCTCAACAAGATGTTGGTTATGCAGAGCCTGCGTCGGCGTTTTTGATTTACTCTGCTCTGCTCCTTTTCCGCCGCGCATATAAGTAGATGAGCCGTCTAAGACGAAACAGGAGAGTAAGAGTCTCTTACTCTCCTGTTTCTCTCTATTGCTTATCTGTCGGCTTAAAAAAAATGACTTTCTTTATACTATATGGCGTAATTAATAGTCGGCAGGCTGCGCGAAGCCAGTGAGAAGCCAACGAGAATCGACAGAGAAGCCAGAGAGTCCTCTGGGCACTGCCGAGAAAAAATTGAAACCAAATGGAGGTTATTACGTCAAGGGTGATCCAAGGAGAAAAGCGATGGAAGACAAAAAAACAACTCACAAACTTCTTTATAAGTCTCTAGCCGAGGTTGTTAGCTCTAAACGCAAGAGCTTAAAAATGACACAACAACAGCTGGCTAGTGCATCAGGAATCGACCGTGTTTTTATTAGCAATGTTGAGCAAGGTAAGCGCAAACCAAGTTTCGGTTCGGTGGCGAGCATCGCTCGTGGATTGAATTTGACCTTTGCGAAACTTGTTAGCGATTGTGAAAGGTGCATGATTCGTGATTCGGCAGGCTCTCTTGGCGAAGCTCCCGTGGCAGATTTTGCTCAGGACTTAGCATAGCCATACGATTTTGGCCTTGCTAGCATTGTTGCTTTTTTCGAGCTAAGATTCAGAAAAGCGACGGGAGCGATTATGTATAGCAAAACGTCAGAACCATTGCTGCTTCTGCCTGCTTTGAACATTAGACGTTTTAAATTTACGTCGCAAGGATCGTCTTTGCCCATAGGTTTGGTCGTGCATACCACTTTTGGGCTTAGTCTGTCTGCACTGACAGCCTGTTTACTAACGGGTTTTGTGCTGACTGGTTGCAGCAATTCACCAAGTCACTCAGCTCGAGCTGAAACTGCCGACAAGCAGTCTCGGCCGATTGCATCTCGCGGAGACGAAGGTTCTAGTGTAAGTTCTGGTGGAAGCATTGACGGAAATTCTAGCGGCGTCGCTGGTGTAAGCGCTGATCCCGATGCCAGTGTCAGTTCTGACAACCCAGGCGGGATACAGGGTGTGAGTTCCGGCGATAGTGCTGGCTCTAGCCCCGGTGGTGGTGCTTCTGCACCGTATGTTGGTTCTGGTGTCGTTAACGGTTCAACTGGTGCCTCTGGTCTGTCTGATCCCGATACTGTAGTGAGCAGTGGCCCTTTAGACGACCATCATCAGTGGACCCAAGAAGAAATGCTACTTGCTCGCCCCATGCCTGAGACACAGGAGGAGCGCGATTTCGTTTCCAGGCATAAGGCTGCCGAATCGATTCGAACTTGGACTTTGGGTGAGTTTCAGGACTACACTAACTCCCCGATGGGTCGCATTCTGATGTTGCAAGAGGGGCGCCGGTGGGTGTCAATTAAGGCTACATTGAAAGAGCAATTGGCTTTAGGTCAAGACTTTCTTGCGGGTGGCGGCAAGGCAAAGCCGAAAAAGGCTAAATCTGTTGAAGATTCTCAGTCACCAGAAGTTATTCCTGAATTCTTGATAGACGAGGGTGTTTTTGTTGGTGCTGAGTGTGCCACCACTTTTGATCGGCTAAAAGAATGTCGTCAAGATATAACCGATCTTTGTCGTTCAATAGATGGCATTAAAAAAACGGCCAGTAAGCGTGGACGTTTAGAGGCGCTTGAACGATATTTGAACTCTCAGTAGCGCATTAATCAGGTTTTTCACTAACTCTTTCAATATCTCTTTCACTAGCGCGTGCAGGTGCAAAAAACAGATTTTAGGATTCGCACTAACAAAAAAGCCACCCAGATAAATCTGCGGCGGCTTTTTCACTATCGTCTGACTGCCTATTGCGTAGGCTCGATATTTCTTGCTGCTTCAAGTCAGAATCCACAGCTAGCGGGTTATCGCTACAATTTCCGGTCTGCGCAGACCTGACGTTTCCACTTAACCCCTCGGCTCA
>JAUYRX010000005.1:0-5377 GCA_030696635.1 Candidatus Melainabacteria bacterium | reverse complement strand
ATTTGTAGACGTCGACGCCAGCGATCTGGTGGCATGATCAAATAGGACTGCCACAGGCATTGCCACAGCGAGGTTTTCTACAGGCGCATTTGTAGATAATTTGTAGGCATCATTTTCTGTCTACAAAATCAGTTGATGGTTTTCTTAGAATTAGAACTCTTACGACATAGATGCAGTAAGCATTACAGAGACCGTGTAGGCGTTGCGCAGGAGTCAGTGCTAGCGCGCTGGTGCCAAACATTCACAAATGTACGATATGTATTAACCACGAAATTGATTTAGTGTGGTGAGCTAGCTGGGCGATTTCGGTCAGCTTAGCTTTTTTTGACTGCTTTTCATTTCTTATATGGCTGCTGTCAATCTCGTGCCGGTCTAGAGACAGTTGCGCAGCTAGGATAAAAGTTCAGCGCTAAGAGATCAATTGCTCTTCGGTGTCTACAAATTGTCTACAAGTTTACTACAATCGAAAGCTGCATTTACCTTCCCCTGCGGCGGTTTCAGAGATGAGGCATCGCTGAAAGATCTTTGTAGATCTACAAATGTGTCTACATGAGACAGCAAATGCTTGTGGTATCACGGTCGTGACAGTTCCTAGAGCAATGTCGTGACTACCCAGCGTCAGATGACCAGTGCTCCGACCTGGCAGACGACTAGCTTCGGCTACAGTTTGACAGACAAAGTTACCACTGTAACTGATCCCGTCGGTCGAGTAACAACTAGGGTTTTTGACGGAGCCGATCGCTTGCAGTCTGTGACTGATGCACAAGGTCGCGTGATTCAATATGCTTACGATGCGCTCAATCGCATCTCGATGGTCACAGACCCAAGCAGCACCATTAGCGATACCGAAACGTACACGGATAACGGGCTCAAGGAAAGCACCAAGGATGCGAAGAATAACCTGACTCAGTACGCCTATGATGGTTTCGACCGGCCCAGTGTGACGACCTTTGCTGATTCGACGACAGTGCAATTCTCCTCTTACGACGACAACGGCAATTTGCTTTCTGCGGCGACGCGCTCAGGCAGTGCAATCACAATGACTTATGATGCGCTGAATCGCCTTTCGACCAAAGCCCCGGCCGGTCAAGGCACGGTTGCCTATGTCTATGACCTTGCTAATCGCCTGCTTTCGGTGTCGAAGCCGACTGTTGCGGGCGACCCATCAACTGGCACTTTCCAGCGCTCATACGATACAGCTGGTCGCTTCAATCAGGAGCAATATCCTGATGGAAAGACAGTTACGCACATTCTTGACAGCAATGGCAACAGAACGAGAACAACTTGGCCTGATGGTTATTACGTGACAAGAGCGTTTGACCAACTCAATCGGCTGACCGATGTGTTCTTGAACGGCTCAGGTTCAAGTTCTCTGACCTATGCCTATGATCAGCTTTCGCGGCGCTCGTCGGTCGCGATGGGCAATGGTGCGAGCACAAGCTACGCATTCAGCTTGAACAATGATTTGGCTGCACTCAACCAAAACTTTGTCGGTTCTTCGAACAGCTACTCCTTCTCCTTCAACAATGTGCACCAGCTTGTTGGCGTGGGCATGAGTGACAACACTTTTGTCTGGCATCCGAGCGCGGCAGGCACTGTCAGCTATGGAACCGCTGACAACGTGAACAAGTACCCGACAGTTGGTGCTGCTTCCTTGACTTATGACGGGAACAAGAACCTCACTTCTGATGGCACTTGGACCTATTCTTTCGACACAGAAAACCACCTGTTAACGGCAGCGGCTGGTGCAGTTTCTGCCAGCTATGTTTATGACCCCAGTGGCAGGCAGGCACAAAAGACTGTTGGTGCTAACAAGACCCGTTTCATCTATGATGGCCTCGATTTGATTGCCACCTATGATGGTGCCGGAGTCTTGCAGAACCGCTATGTTCATGGGCCTGGCATGGATGAACCAGCCATCCAAGTGACTGCAGCAGGAGTTCTTAGCTTCTTCCATCGAGACTCTCAAGGCTCAATTGTCGCTCTGACCGACAATTCGGGAGCAGTCACCAACAAATATACCTATTCACCATTTGGTGAAAGTGCAGCATTGAGCGGAACCATCTTTGGCTACACCGGCCAGCGGTATGATTCTGAAACTGGCCTGTATTACTACAAGGCTCGTTATTTTTCGCCCACTCTTGGTCGTTTCCTGCAAACTGACCCGATTGGTTATGCGGGAGGTGACTTGAACCTCTACGCCTATGTCGGTAATGACCCTATGAACTTTAGAGACCCATTGGGTCTCTCGGCGCAAGATAACAGTAACAGCCACTACCGACCAGGCAATTTATTGCACGGTAGTGCGACTATGAATAACGCCCCCGCCGCCCCCGCCCCGAGCGGTCCGGAAATGATATCTGGGCGACCTAATTTAGATACGGGCAGATTCGGGGGTGGTTACCCTGGCACTTCGAATACCAACACCAATAACAACAATGGAGGAGGTGGTGGTCTTGGTAACGGTGGGGGTGGACTTGGTGGACCTGGTGGTGGTTCAAATACATCATACAACTCCATGCTCGCCGCAATTGCTCGAACTAGAGTTGCGCTGCAGGCTTATATCGCTGCTGAGGCAGCATTAGCAAGCTCCCAGGCTATCGCTGCGACTGCTGCCGTCAGTGCTGCGTTGCTTACACTACAAAAGGCCTTGCAAGAAATGGGTCGAAGATTGATTGACGCTAATGGACCGGCTTTAGGTTCACCAGGAGGGATAGAATTTCACCGACTTGCTGCCGAACTTATCGATCAGAGTCTTCCTTATCATGCGATTGAAGCCGAGGTTATTTACGGAAACGTCAAACTTGACGCTGTTGTTTATAACATTCACGGCGACCCAATAGCCATATTCGACTGGAAGACGGGAGCCCATGGATATCTCACACCTGGTCGAATTGCTGAAATAAGAAACAACTTGCCTCGCGGCTTCCAAGGTATTCCGATTCTGGAACTGTGATTCAACACTGCTTCATGATTTAGAAACACTGCTGCAGGGATTTCCGGTTTTTGGGTTATCCCTGCAGCTCATTTACATGAATTTTGCCTGACGACCTTTTGGAAACGCTTATCTCCAAATAGTGAAAACTTTTTCTGATAAGCTATTAGACTTCTGCCGTATATAAATTCTACGCCGCTAGAATTCATGTAGTTCCTATTGAGATGTTGAGAATTTTGTCCTGATGCCTATTCAGTAGACTGAAAGTTATGCTTTAGCACCGCTAGTTTGGTCAACAAATCAAAAAACACTCAGTCTCGTGGTGCGCTTGGTAGATATTTTTAGTGGCTTAATTCTACTTAGCAAGAGGGTTAGCAGTTTGTCAATATCATATATGGTTTTTTTGAAAGAAATACCGACACGTAGTGACTGGCAAGAATTTTTGGATTTGGAGCAGATTCCGATAACTCTTTCGAAATCGTTAGAGGTAAAAGATTATAGTGGTTTTGTCGCAATGCGGCTTGCCGACTTCAAATCAGGAGTCGAGGTTTATATTGAGGATTACAGTTTCGATGAACTGCCTGAGTTGGCTGGGGAACTGGGCGACCGCACGAAAATGATTGCGTTCAGCTTCTCTGCGGACGAATGGAGTGCTTGCTGTGCTTACGGTGCTGCAGCTGCATTAGCTAAACACGCAGGAGGACTAGTTTTTTGTGATTTCTTTATGACGTTTGAAGAGATCATGGCAGATTTCAACAAGAGTTTGTCAGCGATAAAAGCGGACGCTGGAAACAATAATCATAAAAAAATGATGAGTGCCTTGGCCAAACAATTGCCCGCTCTCGCCAGAAAAGGAAACATTTTTCTTGATTTGCCGCTCGGGGATTCAGCTAGAGGTCTCATTATTGAACCGTGTTTTCCACGTAATAAAAAATTTGAAGTCAGTGTGTTACTCTGGCCGCTTGCGAAACCAGTAGATAGATTTCCGTTCTGTAGAATTCCTCTGCATCTTCAGCTACATTCTTCTCACTATCGGATTCTTGAACAGTTAACTGGGCAACCACGTTGGAGCTACGAAAATCCCGCTGCTGTAGACGAAATAGTAGATTTTACCAGCAAGGTGCTAGTCCCTTTTTTCGTGTCCATCAGAGAACCGCAAAAATTGGCAGAAGCACTTCTCCTTCAATATTCGGAAAGCACTAATTTGGACGACCTAGAAAAAACAGGCATGGCTTGTTCTGCTGTCGGCAAATTTGAAGTAGCTCTTATGCTGTTTGAGCAGGCAGTCAAGATATGCAACAAGCCCGGCTATGATTTGACGACTGGTGAACTCATACCAAAACAAGATAAGACAATTGAACTTGAGAATCGATGTGTTCTACTCTCAGAGCTAATTCGAGAACAAAGATTTTCCGAAATCGCGGAACAGCAGAAAAAATGGCGGTTATACACAGTTAAAAGTTGCGGGCTATTAGATTTAGACAAGCGACGATAACCTTTCTGTCATAAAGCTCCCGTCACACAACTTTCTTTGCAGTCGCTCCTTTCAAAAATGCGGGGAGCGACTGACTTTCTGTGCCACCTTCTACGGTGGCACTTTTTTAGTTTTTTGTAATTTTTCTACTATAGAATGTTTTAGGTTGGGTTGAGGTTATCCGTAAATGAACGATTTAGGCTAGCTTCCTGATTTTCACCATTGAAACAATGCGTGTTTTAGTGGTTTGGAGTAAGGGGTGCCAGCGAGCGATTTCAGCTATCCTCCCCTTGTGCTGGCAGAAAGCTGCTGATAAATCGAAGCAGCTTTCTGCCAGCTCTTAAAAATTTGTCAAATTGGGTACGATGAAATCGTACCGTTAAGGTAACCCGCATAAAACACTCAGTATAGGGCAATCTCGTTGCTAGGCATGGCATGCAGCCGGGTGTGCCAAGTAGGCTCTGCCTTTTACCGCTTCTTGAGAAGCTTCCTCCCGTCAGGCCGTAACGCCCCAGTCGGGCTGACATAGCGGTAGAGAGTCTGGCGGCTTATGCCCAGTTGCTGGCATAGGTCATTGACCACTGTACCGGCTTTGCCCATTGCTGCCTTGGCCATGTGCACTTTTGCTGGCGTCATTGTGTAGCGTCGACCACCGACCCGTCCACGGGCTCTTGCGGCGGCTAGCCCGGCCAGTGTTCTCTCAGAGACCAAGGCCGATTCATACTCAGCTAGGGCACTGAAGATTCCGAAAATCAGTTTACCGGAAGCTGTGCTGGTATCAATACTGGCACCCTGACCGGTTAGCACCTTTAGCTTGACTCTGCGCACCGACAGGTCTTGAATGAGATTGACTAAGTGAGTTAGGTCGCGGCCCAGGCGATCGAGCTTCCAAACAATTAGGGTATCGCCTTCACGCAGCGCTTTCAGGCAAGCCTCTAGACCAGGGCGGTCGTCTTTTCTGCCTGAGG
>JAUYRX010000035.1:0-739131 GCA_030696635.1 Candidatus Melainabacteria bacterium | reverse complement strand
TTCACTATCGTCTGACTGCCTATTGCGTAGGCTCGATATTTCTTGCTGCTTCAAGTCAGAATCCACAGCTAGCGGGTTATCGCTACAATTTCCGGTCTGCGCAGACCTGACGTTTCCACTTAACCCCTCGGCTCAAAGCACACAACTTATTTATTGGTGTGTGCTCACCGGTTATGCAATTAGTATAGCCGAGACGAAATCTAATGGAAGTCCCCCGATGAAAATACTTCGCATATCTGCTGACAATTCGAATGATCGCTTCAAGACTTGCTGTGGATATTTAATCTAATAGCCAAGCACCTGAACCATGCTTGCGCCTTCGGTATATTCGTTTGTATATGCAGTTATGCACAGATTAACACCACAACGCTTGGCTTAATCTCTCAAATCGCTATTGCTTACTCTTTATTTGCCAAAGAGTTTTTTCCACCAGGGCCGCTCTAGGTTTTCTAACTTGTGCGTTAAGGCGGTTAGTTGCTCAACCACTGTAGTTTCTCTGGCAGCGTTTTCGAGCTGAAGCAATTCTATTTCTTGATGCATTGAAACTTCGAGCTCTACTTTTTCTTCATGTAGTTCAAAAACGCGCTCTTCAAGTCGTTTTGCCTTAAGTCGTTCAATTTCTAGTTCGTCATTTGCGGCTTTGGTAGCGGCTGAAATCTGTTTGGCAGCCTCGGCGCTTAGTCTATCAACTAGAGGCTGAAGCACTTGTTCGCTGATGGCGTGCTCGATGAAGTCTTCAATCCGTGCTTTTTCTTGTTGATACCACTCACCACGTAGTATTTCTGAGGCATTCTGTCTTATGGGGAAGCTAGAGCCTTGACTGAGGCTACTTTCTAAGTCTGCTTCAACCGTAGTAGCCGTTATCACATTGAGAATCGGAACTGCCGAATCTAGCGGACTTGAGTTGTGACTATGAGTCGCTTCTGTATCTCTACTTGTTTCAGTATTTCTACTAGTATCAGATTGGCCGGGATAAGCCGTTCGTCGTTTTGCTAACGTGCTTTCGACGGAGTGGCTGTGAACAAACCATTTTTCTCGATCGCCAACTAGCTTTTTCTCCCCGCGCAGTTGGCCGTTCAAGAGGCGCTCACGGACTGACTTCTTGTCGAGGTTTAGAATGGCAGCAGCATCTTTGATCGACAACAGCTTTTCGGCGCGCACTGTTTCAGTTTCGACTTGCTCAATGTCTGAAATCATTTTTCCTCTTTTTTGCCGCTGCTCTTTCGCGGCCTCTAATTTGTGTTTCTAATCTAGCAGTCTCTTTCATGCCCCCTCCTTATCTCTTTCGGATATGCCTTCCGCTAGCTATATTCAGGGTTTCCAGCATTATAAGCGGTAATGCAGCCGTGCTCCTTCTTTGCATCTAGGCGGGTATTGTTATTCTTTGTGCATTCTTACTGCTTTGAATTCGGGCAGTCGGCTAGATGGAAGTTGATCTCTTAGCTGGGCTGACGTGTACCACCATTGCATTGCCGAGCCTCCGGCCATGCCGCCTATCGCACCAAAGCCCAAAGCTTCAGATCCGGTTCCTGCTATGTAAGCCGCCGCTGTAGGAGTTTTTAGTATGCCAATGCCTATGGCTGCTGCCGCCATTGTCACGAGTCCTCCGCCCCAGACAGCTTTTGCAATTTTGGGGTTGTGTTCAAAGTCATAGTCAATTCTTCTGGCCTTGTTGATGAGCAGGCTATGTTCAGCAAAGTAATTGAGTTTGTCGTCTAAGTGAATTTCAAGTTTAGGTAGGCCTGAAGAAGCAGGGGCGTCTTTAAAAGACTGCGTCTGTGATTGGTCAAAAGTTGTGGTTAGTGTATTGTCTGAAGCGGTTTTCAGTGCCTGCTCTGCCTGCTTTATGGCTGGTGTTCTTGCTTCTACTGTTGGCGGGTAGTGGGAGCTGAAATGGAAAGGGTAGGGTGCTTTATGTGATTCTTGTGTTTTAGTTTGCTCTTGTCTTTCTGTCGAATCTGCTCTCATAATCTTTCTCTCCTGGCTTGGTGGCTGATGACACCATGTTATGTATTTTGCCAGGGCGATCATATGTGCATTTGCACAGTCTTTAAATTTGCAAGGCGAGTTTGAGTGCTCGCATGAGGACATCGGCTAGTTCGGCCCGGGAGAGTTGGCTGCCGACTTTAATTTTAAGATTCAGACTGTGATTTAGGCTATTACAGTATTTGCTCAGGCGGGCTACGGCTTGGTCAACTTCTTTAGCTGTCACTACCTCGTCTGGTTCAAAGCTAAGGCTAGATTCGTCGTGTTCGATTATGGCTGTGACTGACATTATTTGAATTGCCTGGAAGTGTTCGTGAGAGGGCGACACATCGTCATACCAGAAGATAGGAGAGGCACATCCTGGGGCTGTGAGTGCCAATTGCACTGTTAAGAGGTCTTTGGCGGAGAGCAGCTGCTGTTCGTTGAATTGATTGCGACTCAAATAAATAGCAGCTAGTGTGCCAGCGGCTGAGCCAATAGCCCACTCGATAGGGTGCAGTCTGTAGGCGCCATTGGTTATATGAGTGACACCAATGTTCTTGCAGGCGGCAATATAGTTAGAGCAGTGCTCAGTGACTAAAGCGCCAAGAGGAATCTGGAAAGGCTTGGCAGATTGTGCTGCTCCAGGTACCTCCTGGCGCCCGTGAATGTCTACAGGGTAGAGGCCGATGCCGACTGAGTCGTCGAAAAGTCTTGCCCTTGCACTACTGTTACATGACTCGACAATATCTTGTTCGCAGACAATTATTTTGGCATCTAGCCTGCGGGCTTCGCGAATATATGGGTGCATGGATAAACCATCGGCGGTGCCGAGAATGTTTTTCACCAGTTTTAGTTCTGGGTATCCTTTGGCTAATTTGTCATTGTTTATTTTGCCAATGTTGTCACCGTCGTCGCGCCTAGCTTCGGTTTGCAGCCAGTAGAGAAAACCTAGGCTCAGTCTCTTTGCTAGAGCTAAATAATCTCTCTGGACAGAAGCTGGCTTGTCTATAATGTTTCTGTCGCGTAGATCGTTGCTGTCCCAATTGATCATTGAGACGTCTGAGCTGTAAACTTCTGGCTTGAATAGCGCTTTATCAATTAAGCGTCGATAGGTCCAGAATGGCAATAGGTGTCGCTTCTCGCCTGTGCTGAAGTCATCAACCTCTTCGAACATGTGATAGCCATAAAATGAAAATTTACCATCGGCTAGAAACTTGTCGTAGTCTGCTGGTTTGTCTATGACGAAGCTTTCGCCTGGATGGTATTCCAGCACAAATGGATAGACAAAATCTTGTACGTTCTCGCTGTCGCCTTCAAGTGGAGCGTGGTTTTCTCCAGTGTCTATGCGGCTATCTGAGCCAGTCTTGTATGGTATCTTTGCTAGGCTAAGCAGGTCGCCGAGTTCGGTTGCATCAATAACTATGCGCGGCTGTATCTCATGAAAGTTACCGCTATCTAAGTCAACGAAAAGCACTGCTTGAATAGCGCTCTGCCTAGCTACTGCCACAGCTTTTAGTCTCTGCAATATGCTTAGTTTGCCGCTATTTGCTCCTGGTGAAAGCATGTTCTTGAGCACTGGTAACGCCATTTCTGGCTCGAAAGCCAGCCTTGTTACCCACGATGTGCCAGGATGCAGTAGTGGATCGTTTTTGGCTGCGTCTGTCAGTTTGCCTGTCTCTCTGTAGGCTTGGCGAATAGCCTCACGCATATCGAGATAACTTTTGCTGGCGCCAGTTGTCTCGACATATTTATTTTCGTCTAGAGCACAAACACCTTGGCTGGTCATTTGACCCCCTAGCCAAGTTGTCTCTTCTGTCAATATAGTTGATAGGGTCTTGCTCGCCTCTATGGCTGCAGCTATTCCGCCCATGCCACCACCAGCAATTAGGACGTCGCATGTATGAATCTGCGGTGCCGTGAGGGCAATTGATTTAATGGCGGTATCAACATTCTTGTTGTCAGTACTGTTACCGCTAGGGTCGTGTTCTGCCCTGACTGCTTCAATGTCGAGAACTTCGAAACTGATAGCTTGATCTGGTCTAGATTCAGATTTGCTTGATGACTCTGAGTCTAAAGAGGACTCGGGGTAGAAAAATGATCTGTGCATGGGCTTCTAAGGTTTGTCCTCTTTGCAGCTGCTGGGCGTTACTAGTGTTATTGTTCTAAGGCTTTCATACTAATGGTTTCATACTAATGCTATTTACTAAGGAGAACATAGCTTAGATCTTCAGGGCAAGGACTCGCTAAGCTAGAATGATGTGCAAAAATTTTTGCTGAAAACAACGGCAAATTGGAGATTAATCTATGCAGACCCCTGAAAACGACGCCATTATGTCTACGGTGTGCGATGACGTAAGAAAGCGTGCCTCTAAGATCAAGTTGATTTTAATGGATGTTGACGGTGTCTTGACTGATGGCAAACTATTTTATTTTCCTGGGCCAGACGGTAAAGCCACCGAATTTAAGGGGTTTAGTTCTCAAGACGGGCTGGGCTTTCATATGCTTCATTGGAGCGGAATCAAAACTGGTTTGATTAGTGGTCGCGATTCTCCAGCCGTGACCGAGCGGGCGAGCATTCTCAAAATTACCTATGTCTATCAGGGGTTTTTAGAAAAGATCGCCACTTACGAAGAGATTTTGAAGAAAGAAAACTTGACTGATGAGAGTGTCGCTTTCATTGGTGATGATTTTACTGACTTTCCCTTAATTAAGCGCAGCGGTTTGGGTGTTTGTGTTGGGGATGGTCGGCCCGAGTTGCAAGCCCGCGCTGACTACGTCACAACGGCCATTGGTGGCAGTGGTGCCTTGCGTGAGGTGGCGGAGTTGGTATTAAAGTCGCGTGGGCTGTGGCAGCCCATGTTAGCCAAGTATCAATTGGATAACTAAGCATCAATTAGATACTCAATTTTAGGCTGCCTTATTGCTGTTCAGCTTGGCCAAGCTGGTGCTGATTGATTCTGAGACAGTGCCTTTGGCTGAGTACAGTTTGAAAGATACAGAAGGGTCGCCGACCATACCAAGGGAAGCAACTGCATCGCACAAACCGGCAAAGACTGATTCTAGTGAGGCGATATCGCTAGCGGTGGCATGACCTGAGGCGGCTCTGCTGCGTATTGCTCCAGCCATTCCTTCGGCATAACCAGCCAGGCTTGCTGCTTTGCTTTCTGCTGCTTTAGTAGCCATGACCATTTCAATTCTTGTTCTTGACTGAGAACTATAAGAACCGTCAGCTCTCATTGTGGTTCCATCAGCCATTGTTACTGTATTGTTGCTGTCAATTTCAGTACCGTTAGTCAATCTGACGTGATTAGCGCTTATGACATCGCCTTCTTTGGTAGTTATGGTGCCAGAATCGTAGGTGTAGTTTTTTGTCTGTACTTTAAATTGGCCATCTGGTTTGGCTTCAATTCTCTCTACCGTGCCGTCAACAGATTTGTTTTCTACTGTTTTCTCTTTGATATCTACAGTTTGGGTGACGCCACTCTCCAGGTTAGTGGTGGTTGTTACTCCGTCTTTTTGTGTAGTGTCAAATGATTCAGCCACTTTTCCACTAAGAATATTGTCGACCATCGATAAACTGGCTTTGCCGTCAGTGCCGTGAAGTGTGTGGGTGATGCTGAACTGCATAAGTTGTGCTGCAGCTTTGCGTAGTGCTAACATTTCTGGCTTTTTGCTTTCACGAATTGAAGCTAAAAATTCTTTTGAGATTTCTTCTGTACTGCCATCTGGTGAGCAGATTGATAGTTCGCCTTTGCTGTTGCGAACGAGGTAGCGACCGTCTGGCATTGAGACAATTGATGAACCATCGTTTTGCAAGGCGACGAAGCTCTTGTCGGCTGCTACAGCAACGATGCCACCATCAGCTTGTGTTACTACTGTTTTGCCGGTTTTTACTGCTTCAAGGGTGGCAGCTTCTATTATTTTAGCCAAGCCTTCCTTGGTTTTCATTTCTTCGTTAGTGACAACGAGGTTGCCATTCTTGTATTCGCCGTATACTTGGAATCCACCGTCTTTTCTGTTGAAGACTTGACCAAATCGATTGCCTTTAGCGTCGACGAAGTAGGCGAGCTCGCTTCCTCTTTCAATGACAATGCTATTGCCGCCGTCTAGTGCGGCTGTGAAGTTGCGGTCTTTGTCGAGAGTGAATTGGATCTTGCCGTCTGGTCCGACTTTAATTTTGTCGCCGGCGTCTGAGGCATTTAGCACTCCACCGTCGGTTGTTCTCAAGATTGTGCCTTCTTCTGTTCTAACTACATCGACTTTGCCTGTGGCATCGCGATGTATGAGGCCTTTGGCGGTGCTCTCAACTTGATTGGCTTTGCTTGGGTCTTGTAAGTCGTAGGCGGCGAATAGTTTGTTCCAATCACTGGTCGAAAGTTTTGTTTCAGCGGTGCTAAGACTAGCACCTACTTTTTTGTCTTCTACTAAAGGCTTATCGGTCTTAAAGACGAAGTCGCCAATTCCTGTTTCAACTGTAGTGGCTTTACAGAGTTCATTTTTGGCATCGGTTTTGCAGTTCTCTTTGAGGAAGCTGCTGATGTCAACTTTGTCGGTTGATACTGGTTTAGTTTTGTCGCCAATAGTAAGTGTGGGCAGTAATGCTGCTGCGTCGGTGAGAAGTGAGGAGGCTTTGTCGATTCCGCTCGATATATAGGCTGCCATACTTTCGTCGCTGGCTTTGCTTGCCGCTTTCTGTTCAGGCTTATGCTCTGGCTTTTTGCTGGCTTCAAGGGAGAGAAGCAGGCGGCTCTGTTGAGCGTCAACGCCATGCTCTTGAGGCTTGTCGCCTTCCTTAGTAACGTCTTTTTTTGGGGGTACGTCTAAAGGCACTTTGGACTCCGGTGGATCGTAGAAAAAGACAACTGGTAACTTCGACTCTTGTGTATATGCGGCAGCCGTAATTTCTGGATAGGGAAAAAACACATTTAATCTTTTAATTGCCATTTATACTGAGTTTATGGAAAGCAAAGCAAAAGCGCAGCAGTATATAGTTGACGGCCGCTATTGGCACGAGCTTTCGGATGGGCGCGTCCAATGCGACTTGTGCCCGCGCTTTTGTCAACTAAAAGAAGGCGACCGCGGTTTTTGCTTTGTCAGGCAAAATTTGCAAGGTTCAGTCAAGCTCACGACCTATGGGCGCAGTACCGGCTTTTGTATTGATCCAATTGAAAAAAAGCCACTTAATCATTTTCTTCCGGGCTCAAGTGTGCTGTCTTTCGGTACCGCCGGGTGCAACTTGGGTTGCCAGTTCTGTCAAAACTGGTCAATTAGTAAGTCTCGCGAGATTGAACTCTTAAGTGAGAAAGCTAGCCCTGAGCAGATTGCTTTAGCTGCTCAGGAGCTTGGTTGTGCCTCTGTGGCTTTTACTTATAATGATCCAGTTATTTGGGCTGAGTATGCCATAGATACGGCCAAAGCCTGCCGCCAGCTGGGCATTAAGGCGGTGGCCGTGACTGCTGGATATATTACTCCGCAGGCTAGACCTGAGTTTTACTCGGTGATGGACGCAGCCAATGTTGACCTTAAGGCCTTTACTGAAGTTTTCTACAAGAGGCTTACTCTTTCTCATCTTGAACCTGTGCTCGATACGCTCAAATGGCTAAAGCATGAAAGTAATGTCTGGTTTGAGATTACTAATTTGGTAATCCCTCATGAGAATGATTCAGAGGGAGAGTTTCAGGCCATGTGTCAGTGGATTCTCAATAATCTCGGAACGGATGTGCCTTTGCATTTCACTGCATTTCACCCCGATTTTCGCTTGGACCAGCGACCTCCTACCCCGCCGGCGACTCTTCTGCGAGCTCGCAAAATTGCCATGGATTTGGGCTTGCAGTATGTATATGTAGGCAATGTCGATGATGTCAGGCACCAGAGCACCTACTGTCCGTCGTGTCAGGCACTGTTGGTTGAGCGCAACTGGTATGAGATTGGAAAATACAATATAGAAGGGCCGTTGGGGGCTTGCTCCAGTTGTGGCTATGCTATTGCTGGGGTTTTCGCTGCCGCCAAGGGAAGCTGGGGGCGCAAGCGTATGCCTGTTAGTATTAGTGATTGGCAGGAAGAGCAGTAGATAAACTTACGTACGGACTTTCGATTGTGAGACTAGGAAACAAATTTAGCTTAAAGCCAATCTACAGGCGGCAAAGACAGCTTTTAAAACTAACTATTTTTGCCTTTGTTACTGCCAGCCTGGCGCTCTCGGCCAGTCTTGTTGGTGTTAATGGCTTAAGGGCTGAGGGCCTAGACACTCATGGTTCAGATACTCACAGCCTGGACAGTCACAGTTCTGATCTCCGGGCTCACTCAGTCGCTGGCACCTTGCGCAATGTTGAATTTTTGCCAAAGGTCTGCAGTTCTCGCCCTCCGGCTCGGCCGCGCAAGTTCTTGCGACGTAGAAATCTACAGACTCAAGTCGAGCGCGATGAAAAGTATCTACAGCTGCTAGTGGTTTCAATTGGATTTGTAGGAATGTTGATTATCATTCTTGTTTTGCGTAGTATGCCCCCTGCTAAAAAATCGGTTTGAGGCTTAAGATAGCGGTATGCGAGTAGGGATGGTATGCCCATGGAAATGGAACCGATTGAGAGAATTTTGCTTTTTATACTCGGGGCTATCTTTGTAGGTGGCGGTGGAATCTTCACAGTTCAGTCTTTTGAGGATGCAAAGAACGTATTTGAGGCCCTGCTATTCTCCCTAATGCTGGTGGCCGCAGGCCTTTGCTTTGTAATCTGGTCTATTTATGGGCCGCCTGGCTGATTTTTCACGAAAATTCTTTGTATTGAACTCTTTGATAGGTGATACTGCGGCGAAAGGTTAAATCAATCAAGGGTTTGCTTTGGCTTGTCGTAGTAAACTTTTGTCAGTTATTGCCGGTTAAAAGGGTTAGATTCTGCCATGCACAAAGTTTCACGCAAAAGTTCTTTCATATTGCTCAGCCTAGTTGTTGCGCTTGCTTCTGCTGGTGTCACCAGTGGTGCCTATGCCAAGAAGGCTAAATCTGGTGAAGCTGGTCCTGATGCCCAGGCTCTCAACGCTGGTCGTTCTGGTAGCTGGACTACAGCAGCTCAAGGCAAGAATGAACTATCAGTGGAAACTTTGCGCAAAATTGTTGCTGATAAGCCCAATGACGCTGTTTCTCATAATGACTTGGGCTGGGCCTTGCGCCTAAACAACGATTTGAAAAGTGCTGAAGTTGAACTGCGCAAGGCGGTTGAACTTGACCCTAAAATGCATCAAGCCCATTCAAACTTAAGTGTTGTCTACTTTGAGCAAGGCAAGATGCAGCCAGCCCTTGATCAAGCGCAACAAGCTGTCAATCTTGACCAGAGCCAGCCTATTTATCACGTTGTTTTAGGCAATGCCTTGTCTGGAGTTGGTGATAACAAGAGGGCTGTTGAAGAGTACAAATTGGCAATCAGTCAAAAGCCAAACTATGAAAATGCCTACTACAATCTTGGGCGCGTTCTAGAAGCCACTGGTGAAAAAACAGAGGCCGGTAAAGTCTTGGCTGAGGCATTGCGCCTAGATCCTGAAGACGATCGCGTTATGAAAATTCTTGACCGCATCGTTAAATAGCTTTTTCTGGCAGAGCATCAAAAGCTGACTTTATCGGCTTGCCATCAAACTCTTTTGGAATCGGTACGTCTAGCAGCCACAGGGCTGTTGCGGAGGTATCGTATGTGGTGACTGTTTCTGTGATTTTAAAACCGTGCTTGACGCCATCACCCCAGACGATCCAGGGAATTGTCATATCTTCTGGCGAGCGCGAACCATGGGTTTTGTCGTGACCACCGTGATCGGCAGTAAGAATTACCACTGAGTTCTTTTGAATGCCAGCTTTTTCGATTGCTTTCATGACCGTGTCAAGTGCTGTATCTGAATCGGCTAGAGCTTGTTGCTGTTCCTTCGAGCCCCAGCCATATTGGTGACCGGCTCCATCTGGGTCGGCAAAATGAATGAAGCAGAGATTGGGTCTGCGCTGCTCAATATATTGAGCGGCGCAAGCTGCTACTGCTTTAGATTCGTAAGATGGCAAAGAGAATCTATTGACTGTATGGGCTTGATAGAGGTGAATGAACTTAGGTTTGCCTACAAACATAGCTGTGGTCAAGTTTTGCTTGGTTGCCAGGGCGAAAATTGTGGGAACTTTTACCATGCCCTGATCTGGCTCCCAGTCATTCCACAGAGTATTGTGCTTCTCTGGGCCAACGCCGGTGAGCATTGAAGTATGCGAAGTCAGTGTAATGCTAGGAAAAATGGTCTGAGCCGTCCAGCTTGTTGCGCCATCGTCTGAGAGCTTAAAGACAGTGGGCATTTTGCTCTGCTTCATCACGCTTGGTTTGCCACCATCAAAGCTGACAATGAAGACATGGTCTGTGCGTCTCTCAGCTTGAGCGGGCTTGGCCAGTAGCAATAAATCTAAGCCGCTTAAGATCGTGGCCACAACCACTGTAGCTATAAATTTTGAGGCTAGTGAGCGACCTAAACTGGCTGGTCTAGTTTTAATTTGGGCGTGCATTACTTCAACTGATTCCTGTTTTTTTAATAGGTGTATATGCACCTATTTCTGAAAAGTGATTACTTGCTGCGTCTTTTATCCTGGTAATTCTAACTCGTCCCTTTTGGGATTTCCGATTTAATATTGCCGGCGGTATTCCCCATTGTGCCCCTGTCCGGATTGAGAGAAATTAGGGGCATGCCAATTAGACCAAGTGATCCAGAATTGGGTGCCCCCGGCTTCACGGAGCTAGGCAACGCTTTTGTAGAGGCGGGCAAACAGGCTAGTGGCAATCTAGTGTCTGAGGCCCTTACTAGCGTGAAGGAAAATCTTGTGGCTCCAGCTGTCAATGCCGGGCTGCTTGAACCCGCCAACACACTGATTTCAGGAGTCAATGGCGCCTACAGTTTGGTTGCAGGCCAAGACTCTCATGCTAAAGACTCTCATAGTAAAGATTCCGGGTTAGTTGGCAAATTTGAGCATATGCAAGTGGCGCCGGCCGAGTTTCTATCGGGTGGCTGGTTGGTGCAGACCGTCTCCGGTGGGCTTGGTTCGCTAGTGCCGTATATCATTGCTGGCAAAGCTGCCGGCTCTGCTTTGCGGGCTACAGGGTCGAGTTTGGCTGTAGAAGGGTTTGCTGCAAAGGCTATGCAAAGTAGCTCGACTGCTTCTGTGCTTGGCGCATTTGCCTATGACACCGTGCGCGAAGTGCGTCCGGGTGAGTCTAGGCTTGGCAATGGTCTGGCTGGAGCTGCTGGGTTCGGTGTGTTCGAGGCTGGAAATATGCTTGCCTCCCATAGTGGCCTGGCTGGACGTTTCCTTGCCCGAACGGCCACCGGTTTTGTTGGTGGTGGTGTGCAAACGTTGACTTCCATAGCCATTGCCGAAGGAAGATTGGCTGATACTGAGACATTAACTAAGGCTGCTGTTGGTGGCATGGTGATGAATCATGCCCTGCCGTTTGGGCAGCGCGCCATTACCCATGCCGCTGATCATATAAGTTTGGCAGTCGGTCGTGGTCTGCCGGTTGATCGACTGGTATCCAATAGTTTTAGTGCTGAAGCACAAGGTTCGTCCACATTTAAAACTATTCTGAGTGAAAATCCATGGGCACGGGTGCAAACTGATGCAACCCAGTCACTTGCCGTTGGACCTCGTCGTATTGAATTGAAATCTGGTGCTGACGCCGCCGAGCTTGGTCATGAACTAAAGCATTTAAGTCAGCATAAGTTGCCTTTGGCTCTTGAGCAGCAGTTCAAGGCGGCGGCCGAGAGTTTAAAGGATGGCAATAGAGATGTCGCTTGGCAGAAGTATAGAGAGACCAGATTGGGTCAGGAGATTGAGGCGCGCGGCAGCGAAGCGGCAATTCGTGGCGAACTAGCTAACAGCAAATTAGCTAACAGTAAATTGAATAGCGACCAATTGCCGGGAGTTAAACCAGGTGCAAGCTCAAGTCGGTCTGCACTAGAGACTCTTGCTGCGTTAATTCCTAATCTTAAGGTTGGTAATCTAACTTATGAGCAGCATTGGGCCTTAGAGTTCAAACAGTTCGAGCAAAGCCAGGGGCAGTTTAGACCCAATCGAAATTTTCATGATCATAGTGAGCAAGATCATCATAAAGATCATACAGAACATAGTGATCATGCCGAGCCTAAACCGATTAGTGATTTATCTCCAGAGGCAGAGTCTGCTTATCAGCGCGAGCTGGGTACTCATCTAGTCAAAACACTGCAAGATCAACAGCATATAGGTGTCTTCGCTGGTGGAGCTGTGCGCGACTTGCTCATGCGCAAGACACCAAAAGACTATGACATCGCTACTTCTGCCACTCCTGACCAGGTAGAAAGACTCTTTATAGATCAAGGCTACAAAGTAATTCCTGTGGGCAAGGCTTTTGGTGTGATCAATGTAGTCGTCAACGGACGAGAATTTGAAATTGCTACTCTGCGCTCAGAGAGCACTTATTCTGATGGCCGCAGGCCTGACGGTGTGCAGTTTGTCAGCTCGCTTTCGGCTGATGCGGCCCGTCGTGATTTGACTATCAATGCTATGTTTCAAGATCCCGTTACTGGAGTAATCTACGATTTTCACGGAGGACAACATGATCTTTCCCGTCGGCTAATTCGTTCTGTCGGCGACCCGGCAGAACGCTTTGCTGAAGATAAATTGCGCATGCTGCGTGTGCCGCGCTTCGCCTCTAAGTACGAAGGCTTTAGTGTAGATCCTGCCACCATGGCTGCGCTCAAAGCTAACTCGATTGGTATTCATGCTGTTTCTAGTGAGCGTGTACGCGATGAAATCAAAGGTATGCTGACGTCTTCTAACCCTGTCCGCGGCATGCAGATTATGATGGATTCTGGCTTGATGAAACAAGTTTTGCCGGAAGTATATAAACTGAAAGGGCCAAAAGGTAGGCAAGATCCAATATGGCACCCCGAAGGAACAGTCTGGACTCATACCAAATTGGTCTTGAAGAATCTCACTGGCGGCAATTTTGAGCGCATGATGGGCGGGCTTTTGCACGATGTTGGCAAACCAGCTACGCAAAAACTCTGGCCTGATGGTGGCATCTCTAACCACGGTCATGATGCTAAAGGTGCCGAGATTACTCAAGAGATAGCACGCAGGCTAAAGCTCTCTTCTAATCAACAAGATCGTATTTCAGAATTGGTGCGCTTGCACATGGCTATGCATGAAGTCACTGTGATGCGCCCAGGCAAGCTCACGGCAATACTCGAGCGTCCTGATGTAATGGACCTTATTGAAATTCAACACGCTGATGCTACTGGTACCAAGCGCCCTGATCTGGATAAGTCGCATAAAGAATTTCTCTTGCAAAAGCTAGAGGAACTAAAAGAATCAGGCAAGTTGGGCGAGAAGCCAATTGTCAATGGTCATATGCTATTGGCTATGAATATCAAACCAGGGCCGCATTTTAAAGCCGTAATTGAAGCTGCCCGCGAAGCTCAACGCGAGGGCGACTTCACTAATCAAGAAGGGGCTCAGCGCTGGCTCAATGAGAATAGTGCGGCAATTGTCGAGGCTCAGCGAGCAAAGTAGAAGTGAATTAAATATGCTATTTGAGACTAGAAGTTTGCATTTGCTAGAAGAAGCTGTCAATAAAATGCAGGAGGGTTTTGACGATCTTCCAACGTTTGAAGCTGAAGTTGACGTCGACAAATTGCGTGCTGTCATGCTTGACCTAGCTAGGCGTTTACAAGATAACTACCCCTATCAGCATCCGCTCTATGCTGGCCAAATGCTCAAGCCGCCTCATTCTATTGCACGGTTGGCTTACATGCTTACGCTCTGGGTCAACCCCAACAATCACGCTTTAGATGGTGGTCGAGCGACTTCAAATTTAGAAAAGGAAGCCGTGGCAAACATTGCTGCGATGTTTGGTTTTGAGCAGCATCTTGGACATTTGTGTGGTGGTGGCACCATGGCTAATTTAGAGGCTCTCTGGGTGGCTGGAAGTTTGCACCATGGCAAGATAATTGTTGCATCCGAGCAGGCTCATTATACTCATAGTCGCATCAGCGCAGTCTTGGGTCTGCAATTCGCTAAAGTTGCAGTCAGTGCCAGTGGTCGCATGGACATAGCAGCGCTTGAAGAACGCCTGATTCAGGGCAATGTTGGAACGGTTGTGGTGACAGCAGGAACCACTTCTACAGGCTCTGTTGATTCGCTTAAAGAGGTTCTGAAGTTACGTGAGAAATATCAGTTTCGCATACATGTTGATGCCGCTTATGGTGGCTACTTCATTTTGGCTGGAAATTTAGATGAGGCTGTAGCTGAAACATATGCTTTGATAAAAGAAGCTGATTCTGTAGTAATCGATCCTCACAAACACGGCTACCAACCCTACGGATGCGGCTGTGTCTTGTTCAAAGATCCTGCGGTTGGCGCTCTGTATAAGCACGATTCACCCTATACTTATTTTAGTTCGGCTGAGCTGCATCTCGGTGAAATTAGTCTTGAATGTTCTCGGCCTGGTGCATCCGCTGCCGCTCTTTGGGCCACTCAGCAAATGTTTCCTTTGGAGAAAATGGGGCAATTTGCAACTAATATTGAAAAGTGCAGACAAGCAGCATTGCAAATGTATGACAAACTGAAATCTATAACTGAGTCTAATTCCCAATCTCATTCTAATTCTCATTCGAGTGGCGGCTTCTTCCTGCCGCTTAAACCTGATTTAGATATTCTGATTTATGCACCGATACCCGCCATCAGTAAGCTAGATTCGAAAGCCCCGAATGAAACAAAGAGAATTAAGGCTCCTAAGGCCAGTGAAGTCTCGGCCTTATCTCGACGAGTGTTTAACTGTGCTGCCGCTCATAATTTACATCTGGCACTTGCCACTTTGCCTAGCTCACTGCTAGAAGAGAACATGAACCTAGACTGGGATCAGGATTCGGTTACGGTTCTGCGTTCTTGTTTTATAAAACATGAGCATAGTGATTGGATTGATTCTATAGCTGAGATTTTAGTGCAGGCTACTGAGCAAGCACAGCTAGAAATGAGTGCTGTTGGTGGCTGAAATTGGAGTTAAATTGGACCATCAATTAGGGGCTGAATTGCCAGCGGAAGTCATCGCGCAAACCAAGGCTTTGCCACTTAAGCCAAGTTTTGTAACTCTAATTGGCAAGTACGTTAAACTCGTACCGATTGATTTGCAGCGTGACAACGAAGCTTTGTTCGCTATTTCTAATGGTACTCCTTCTGAGCTTGGTGACCGACGAATAGATAGTTATGATGCTGATAGTCTGATCTGGCGCTATATGTCGGCGGGACCTTTTGCCACTAGCTGCAAACTGGCTGCTTTTCTCTTTGCCCAAGAGAAGGCCGAAAATGGACTCTGCTTTTGTGTTTTTGATTTAGCTACAAATAAGCAGATTGGTGTAGTGAACTACCTCAATAATTTTCCAGCTCATTTAAAAATTGAATTAGGTAACATTTGGTACAGCCCCATAGCACAGCGTACCAAAGCCAATTTAGAGTCGACCTTTTTGCTTTTGCAGCATGGGTTCGCTTTAGGATATAGACGAATTGAGTGGAAGTGCGACGCTCTTAATTTTCGTTCGCGCAAAGCGGCTTTGCGGATGGGCTTTAAGTTTGAAGGAATTCAAGAAAGTCATTTCATAATAAAGGGGCGCAACCGAGATACAGCTTGGTATCGCATTCTCGACTGTGAGTGGCCAGAGGTAGAGAAATTGCTGCAGGAGCTTTTGGAGAAAGATCAATGAGCAGCGCTGATGATCATATTCTCAATGCAGTTCCCCTAAACGAGCGCCGCGGGCCAGTCACCATGACTCTTCTGTGGATTACTATGGTGACAGCTTTTCCTACGGTCTTGATTGGTTTTCAATGGTACAAACAAGGAATTACTCTGGGTCAAGTTTTATCTTGTTCGATATTGAGCTGCGTTTTTCTTCTAGTTTATTCTGTGCCAGCTGCCTGGCTCGGTGTGCGTAGCGGTCTCACCTATTCAGTCTTGACCAGGCAGACTTTTGGACGCTATGGCACCTGGCTGGTTTCGCTTCATGCCATTTGGCTGATGTCCGCTTGGTATGCCATCGATGCAGTGTTGTGTGCTGATGCTCTAAAGGGCTTGTTTCATATCAATTGGCCGGTGCCGTTATTTGCCGCTTGCTTATCGATGCTTATGGCCGTCAATAATTTCTTTGGCTTTCAAGGGGTGGCCAATTTCGCTCGATATTTTGCCGCACCGCTTTTGGTGCTTTGGGTGGGCTATACATTCTGTAAAGTGCTTCCCACTGTGCCTCTGGAGGTGCTAACAGCATCTGCAGTGCCTGGTCATGCTCCGGTATCTTTTATGACGGCAATGACTCTCGTTTCTAGCTTTGTCATAGGCTTTGCTGTTTGGGGCAATGAACCAGACTATTGGCGCTACAGCAAACCCAACAAGAAGTTTGTTATCTTTTCTTTGATTGCCGCTTTGCTTGTGGGGGAGATAATTTTTCCTGCTACCGGTTGGATGGTGGCAAGACTTTCTGGTATCAGCGATTACATTGCCGCTACAAATTATATGAATGTCTATTCGTTCGGCGGAGTGGCTCTGGTCGCAGCTCTTGTATTAATTGCTAACTATTGCGCCGCCAATGATTCCAACATGTACGGCATGATAAATGCTCTAGAAAATCTTAAGAAGCTGCCGCATAAAGTTGCCGTCATTATTTTTGCTGGGGCTTCCTCCGCTTTTGCTGCGTGGCTTGCTCATGAAGGCTCAAGCCGTTCGCTAGAGTCAATTGCATCGCTTAATTGCGTAATTATTCCGGTTATGACGGTAATTATGATTATTGAAGAATTTGTAATTAAGCCGCGTTTTAACTTGCCCGACAATAGTTCTGTGGTCGTGCCAATGAATGAGCTACCTAATATTCGCTGGCCCGCCTTTATTGCTTCACACCTTGGACTGGCGGTGGGGATTTGCAGCGCCGGAGTCATACCCGGCCTAGAGTGGTTGTGTCTTGGTATCTGTTCTGTGCAGTCTTGGCTGGTTGCTGCTATGGTGTACTATGCGATGCGTGTGGTAGAAATTAAGTTGGAAATTAAGAGAGAAGGAGCTGTAGCAGGTACTTAATATGAGTTTTATTCTTGCTTTCATTCCCGCTGTAATAGCACTCATTCTTGGCGTTCCCGTCTTCAATGACGCTATGAGTAGCTCTAAGTGGCCCGTCGCCAACGCAGTAGTTGTGAAGAATGACATGAAAGTCGGCAGAACTGCTGCTTTTCAAGTGGGCGCGAAGAAATACAGTACTAGCTTTGAGACCGCCTTAGAGCTGACTTCTTGGCGCTATGGTGCAGAATTCAGCCTAGGCCATCAGGTCAATATCTATAACGGTATTGATCCTGAACTTGGTAAGAACATTAGAGTTTCATATAATCCAGCAAACCCAAGTGAAGCTGTAGTCGAGCCTGGTTTTAGTATTCCAGTGTGCATCTATTTGATTTGTACTTGCTTGATTCTATTTGTCAGGTTCATTTTTCCTGCTAGTTATAGGGATTAATAGAAGCTAGATATTCGTGCCGGTTCAAAGACGGCAACATAGTCAGTGAACGCAAAGGCACTCAGTATTTCGAGTGCCTTTGCGTTTTATTCTTTTTGAATCTAAACAGCTTTTACAGCTTCATTATTTACTCGCTTAATGTCGGTGGCACCGTGACCCTTGAAAACGTCCTCGGCGCGCTTGAGATCATCGTTACTTTCGCTGTGAGCGGCGATAAGCACATTGCCTTCTCTCAATTTCCCTTCGAACATTTTTGCCTCATATTCTGGAATTCCCATTCCGATAAGAGCACCAGTCAGGCCACCAAGGGTTGCGCCGACGCCCACACCGCTAAGTGTAGCCATAATCGGACCAGCCGCAATAAATGGTCCTACACCTGGAATCGCCAGTGCGCCAATACCGGCGAGAAGGCCTAATGTTCCTCCGATGATGCCGCCAGTAGTGGCACCAGCTGCAGCGCCTTCGGGCGCTTTCGTCGAATTGTCGTGAGCGAAGTCTTTTGTACCTTGTTTATCTGGGAACAACACTGACAGCCCGCTGTTTGGAAAACCAACAGCTTGCAAGGCGCTGACCAGGCTTTCTGCGTCTTCACGAGTCTTGACTAACCCAATTACTGATTGTGACATTATCTTTTCTCCTAAATTTGTGCATTTTTTTTATTGAGTGGTCGTCTTAGTGAGGTTTAGCGGCAACACTCAGTTGAGTCTTGATGCCTTTGACGCCGGAGCAGCTTTTAACCAACTCTTCAATGCGTTCCTTTTCTACGACGCTGTTCACAGGTCCGCGAAGAACTGCGAAGTTACTGTCTGACACTAGAATTTTGATATTCTTAGCGTCCATAGAAAGGTCTTTCTGTTTCATAATTACTTTGCGGATATTGGCAAGAATTTTGATCTGTTCTTTGCCGTTACCTTGCTTGTCTGCCACTACAGCATTTTCTTCCAAGGCGCCGATATTCTGTTTTGTGTTATCTGCTTTAACTGCTTTTGCTTGTGCTGTATTAACGCTAATCAGCAGTAGCGCACAAGCGCCAGCACATGCCAACAAACTTCTCATTTGCATTCACCTACTTCTTACGATTTTGTACGATTGAGCACACTAATTTCTTTTTTGAAATCAGAACTCGTCAGAAACAACTGATGCTCAATCTTGGTTTTCTTCCAGACACCTCTATGGGGAGAAAGTTCCAATTGATTACAAATCGCTGGTTCTTGTCGTGCATGTGCAACAAGGGTTGTACTTCATTGTGAATTCGGGGTTGATTTAGACTGCTGTTTGTAGCTCAAGTAGTTTTAGAAGCTGTTCTGTTCGCTCCCAGAGTGCTTGACGACTGACGAGATCTTTTATAAGTCTATTGTCAATTGATTTGTATCCAAGGCGGGCGCCTAGCAACGCTCCAGCCACTGCTGCATTTGAATCGGCATCGCCACCTTCTTCAATAACTGAGCGAATACCTGCTTCAAATGACTGACAATTTATGATGGACCAGAAGCCGGCAGCGGTTGCTTTAAATGTGTATCCGATGCGGTCAACTTCTCCTGGGTTCAGGCCTTCGTCAAGCTGAAGAGCTGCGATAGACTTGCTCTGGGCTAGCTCAAAGCAATGAACCACTCGACTATCGATTTTTTCTACGTGAGGCGTAATCTCTTCGATTAGCTCGTCGAAATTGTTTTGGCCGCGCACCAAATGCGATACTGCCAACGATACAGCAACGCATGAGGCGGCGCAGCGTGGGTCAAAGTGTGTGATTTTGCAAACGGCCTCTGCATTCTGGCAAACCGCCAGATCATTTTCTAGTTGCCAAAGGCCTAGAACTGAAGTGCGCATTACGGCACCGTTTGCTGCCAGGTCGCGACCAGTATCTTCCCACACTTTCCGCGCAGCGCCTTGTGGGTCTTGTAAGAAATTTTCTTGATTCAGAACATGCCAAACTGTTTGCCCTAAGCCCATTCCTCCGTTCTTTGCCCAGTTGAAAATGCGTTGAGCAATGTCAAGGATGTCGATTTGACCTATGCTCAGTATGCTGTCCATGATGCACAGCATTTGATCTGTGTCATCCGTCCATTGGCCTTGCTTCCAGCGTTCTCGATGATTGTCTTGAATGATTTGTGAGTAGTGAGAGAGACCTGATGGGTAGATAAACTGCACTTTTTTCTTAGAGAGAAATTCTGTACCTAGACCGAGCGCGTCACCTATGGCTTGACCGAAAATAGCACCGCGAATTCTATCAATACGGGTTTCGTGATCATTCATGGCAGTTCCCTCCCCCTTTTTGATCGGCGCGAAGGTTCATGATTTGATGCTACTTGCGCTTTGGCGGAAAGATCAAGACACTGTCCCACATACCATAGCGCTCTTGCACATCGTTGCCAAGGCGTGTTACCTCGGTTCCAGCTATTAGCGGAGTCTTCTTGGTGGATATCGCAGTGGGCTTGTCTAGATGTTTTGCATAGTAAGTAAGATCATCAGCTGGTGTGGCCGCTGACTGTTCCATAGTAGTGGTGATTGCTACTTTTTGACTGCGCAGAATGTCTGCTGTCGATCTGTAAGCACCAGATGTAGTATCTGCTCCGTGCATCATGCCGGACCAATATACGACTTTGTTGTCTTTATTGCTGTCGAGAATCTGTTTTATCTGCTTAGCCATAAAGTTGTCTCGTTCTTGAGCTGCTGCGGCGTTAACGTCGCCTGTGCCATTGTCGATTCCAATCACTTTCATACCAGAGCTGCGCGCATTGTCCATCATTTTGCCGAAGTCATTGGTCTGATAAGCCTCAGGCAGATCTTTGAGATCGCGAGATTTATTGTATTTATCCAGCTGACTCTGGGGAATTTCCACGGCGAGATGTGTCGCTCCTGCTGCTCTCAGGTCTTTCATCGCTTCGGCACCGAACTTGTGCATCGGGCCATCGAGAGAATGTTGCTCTCCGATCATGAGCACGCGACTTTTGCGCATGGCATCGCTCAAGTGTTTGGTCGGGTCTTCGCCGGCTTTATTGATTTCATCAAGGTAGGGTTTTGCCTTGAGTTTTTCTTTGTCTTCGAAGTTTTCTCGATATTTTCTGAAGGCTTCGAGGTTTTGAGTAGGGCTTAACTCTTTGTGATTAGGATTGTCCTTGAGGTACACTCCAGCGAGGCTGCCACTGTTGTGGAAGTCAATGAAAGCCTTGCGTTGAGTCGGATCGCTTAGATGTTTGAGCAGCTTCTCGTCATTCATTTGTTCAATTGAGAGCGCCTTAGTGAAACCGTCTTGCTTGAGCAGTTTGTCAGCTGACTGGGCAGCTTCAAGTTTTCCTGGCTTCATCAGGTTGGCTAGCTGGTCAAGCTTTTTGTTTTGCTCAGCAAATGTAGGCTCGTCTGGCCGCAGGCCGTGACCGACCCATTCGGCCTTTTTGCCCATTTGTTCTAGGGCAGCAAAAGTCTCTTTGACACGCTCTGTGCCGTACTTGCCCATCATTTGTCTAAATGCTTGGTTGCGATAAGAGTCAGGGGCGAACAAGCCACCGAGCGGTCTTTCTACAACATTGCCGTTTTCGCCGGTCATGTCAAAAAAACGTCTCTCAAACTCTGGATCTTTCTTGAAAACCCCAACCAAATCTGGCTCTTTCTCTTTGGGCACACCCAAGGTAAAAGCGCCGTTCCTGTTCCTTTCGGCTGTCTGGCTTGGCGCCGTGCGCTCCTGACTTTCGGCAGTTAATGCTTGCCGTGCGCTGTCGCCAGCACCCCGGTCGAGTGACTTGTCTTGAGCCTGTTCTGGTGAGTCGTTCTTAGGGTTTGCCATGGATAAAAAACACAGAATTAGACAAATAGATTGAGTGGGGGATCAGCCATTATATGGTTATTTACCCATTTACAGGTGCTTCTACTTGGCGATTTCGGACATCCGGAAGTTCTTCCAGCAAATCACCTGAATTAGATTCAGGGCAAATCCGCTACTGACTGCTCCGTGCCTGCTTTATGTTCTTTGTATAGAGCTGGAGTGACATTGATATGGACATGCAAGATATGGACATGCAAGATACAGCAGTGGTGACGGGCCTCCCAGGAACAGTGCGTGTTAATATGTTGGCTAATTTAGAGGCCTTGCTCAATGTTATAGCCAATTCTTTCGAGCTAACACTAATGGCTTTTGGCTTGGTTCTTGCCTTGGCTGGACTGTTTACTTACCAACGCTATATTTGTCGCGATCCGATAGCCATCTACAATGCTGCTCGGAAAGCCCACGTAGGAGCGTTTCTGATCAAGTTTGGCTTGCTCGTCCCCAGCATAGTTTCTTGGCTTGTAGCGGTGGCCCGTGATGCCGTACTTTTCAATTAACCTAAGACAGGAGCAGCTCGAAATTTTTCACTTTCATATAAGGCAACGTCTTCTCCGTGCTTTGGCAAGAAGAAACTAATAATTGCTCCGAGGAAATACACACTAGAGAACAATATAGCTGCGCTGGCGTATGAGCCGTTGAGACAAGCAATTATTTGTCCACCAAGCAGGGCTGCCATGGCCGCAAATATGCGACCGGCTGTGATACTAGTAGTGACACCAGTGCAGCGTACTTTTGCCTCATATAGCTCAGGTACGTATATAAATAGCAAAGCAAAAAGACCTTGGGCGAAAAATCCGAGAAAGAAGCTGACACTCAAAAGTAGCAGTCCATATTCTTTGATGGTGCCAAACAAAATCAGGCCGCAAAGAAGTGCACCGCAGTTAGCTAGGCGAAAACTTTTGGCTCGGCCAATTTTCTCAACGAGTAAGCCTGCGCCCAGTGCTCCAATTAGACCACCTACATTGAGAGCGACAGCCGTGACACTTCGCTCAACGATTGCCTCTCCACCAACCATCTGTGTTACCCAGGCGGGAAGCCAGGCTAGAACGGCCCAGTATCCAACAATTGCAGGAGTGGAAAGGCCTATTGCTGCCATAGTCTTGGCTAGGTTTTTTCGCGAGAAAATCTGAGGCAGGGTAAAGGGCTCACGGATGACTTTCACTCCGCAGGCGGTTGCTATTTCTCTTCCTATGCGCTTGGCCTGTTGAACTTGCTCAAAGTGCTCTGGTTCTTTTAATTTGGTGCGGAAGTAGAGAGTGACCAAAGCTGGTGTTACTCCTAATAAAAAGAGATAGCGCCAACCAAGGTGACCAAGGTAGAGATTGGCAATGGCCGCCAGCAGATAGCCTGCAGCAAATGAACTGGCAATAAATGATGCTGCATGAAGGCGAGAGCGGCCTTTGAAGGTTTCCGCCACTAAAACGGCACCTAGGCCAATCTCGCCGCCTATGCCGAAGCCCACGAGAAAACGGTAGAAGGCCAGCTCGACCCAGTTGTGACTAAGGGCGCAAAGACCGCTGGCGGCAGCATATATGAGAATTGTGGCTAGCATAATTTTGGAGCGACCAAAGTAGTCGGCCAGTATGCCGCAGGTGATGCCACCCACTACCCAGCCGGTTATGAAAATTGCTAGTACTGTTGCCCCGACTGGCGCCACTGCGCTGTGGGCGCTTGAGCCGATTAGCTCAGAGAGGCATTGATACATCACTAGTACATAAATTGAGGCATCCATGCCGTCGAACATTTCTCCCAGCCATGTGGCAGCTAGAACCTGCCAGTTGAACTGTGCTTTGGCCGCTTTTTCTCCTAAATTTGCTTCTTGTTTTGCTTCTAGCTTTGCGTCTAAGCGCGCCGCCATGATGTTGTGTACATTGCTTGTACGTCGCTGTTGTCTAAGTCGTGCTCTGAGCTTTGCGCGCATAGGCTAATTCCCTTAATTCTTCATTGCTTTTTACTGTTTGATTGGCAACGGTTAGCCCTTGACCATAGCTGCATGTTAGTGAGCCGCTGTGTCAGAACTGTGGTCAATGGGTGGGAAGAATACTAGTGTGGTGAAGGTTGGCAGAATGCGCAAACCCGGCAAAATTGCAATTTGGCCTGGTGTTATGATCGTTTCATGGTCGGTTTTTGAAAGGTTGATTTGGAAAGTAAAACTAAACGAGATGCCTATGAAGTTATTGAGCAGGCTTGGTTAAAGCTTCGAAGTGGCAAGTACTTCAGCGGACAGGGCGTCGGCGAAGTCTTTTATGAAACTGAGTCTGATATTGCTCCGGTTAAATTTGGCGTAGCAGTTGAGTTTCGCCAACCAGTTGAGCTATCTGTCGACATTTCTAATAGCACTCCACCAGCTCGTGACTTTAACGCTAAGCTTCTGCCTAATAGTCTCTTAGTTCGACAAGCGGGAGAATCGGCTAGCAATCTATATTCTCCTAAGCGCATTAGCTTTGACAAACGCTTCACTGCGGCAACCTACACTAGCTTTCTTGACCTCTGGTACTTTCTGGCAGGGCGCGATGACGAGGAGGGCCTCTATCGCGGCCGCCATCGTTTTTTGCTTGAAGACGAAAAGAAAACAGCCCATCTACAGATAGTCCAAGCTTTGAGAGAAAAATTTGACTGGAGTGATGATCGATATTTTTGGCTGGTTGGCTCAAATATCTATAAGAGCGAGCAGTTTCTTGTGATCGACAAAAGCGACTATGCTTTAGTTGGCTTTGCCCAGCGCACTTTTGTGGATAAGCTTCCTGGCTGGTTAAAGCTTGTGCCGACCAATCCTTTTCAGAAGAAAGGTCCTTTTTTTGAGAGCGAGACTTATTATTCATGCTATTTGGCCTTGCCAGCGCATCAGTTAAAGGGATAGGCAGGCAATATGAACGCCCAAGATATTTTAGAGAAATCATTTGCTGTTGTTCGCGATCTAGATACTTTTGTCTTGCATGGAAATTGGGTTAGCGATTGGCATTCGCTGACAAATACAAAGTTGCATCAGTCGAGCAGCAAATCGTTTCAACTTTCATATCGTAAGCCCAATGAAATTGTTCTGGTTTTTCACGACAGTGACGTCAAGTTTAAATTTGTTGGCAGTTCGATTTTCATTAAAGGACCGGAGGATGAGCGCGCCAGATTTATAGGTGGTGATGGCTTGACGGCTTCTTTATCAGGTTTTCAGGCGTCCAGTATTCCTGATGAGTTATTTACGTTCATTCGCTTTTGTTTGAACCCTAAAGAAAATTGTCTTTGGTACATCAAACGCAATAGCTTCAGGCTGGTGCAAGTGAAAGAGCAAGCAAACAAGTTGTTTTTGGAAGGAGATCTTGGCTCTTCGGGTATTGTGCGCTTAACTGTTTCAAGCATCAGTTATTTTATTCATGCTGTAGAAATCACCAACCGACCTGTCAATTCTGAATTCTCTAGAGATATTTTGAATGTGGTTGTGAAAACCGCTGAAATCTTCCAGACCATTGCTAGCTTTGGCCAAGCGGAGAAGGCAGAGCTTGATTATGAGCTGTGTAAGCCTTCCTCGATACACGTGGAAACTGAGCTGAGTTTTGCTCGGGTTAGTCTTAATCCGAAGTTGAGCGATGCTGATTTTACGTTGTAAGTAACCGAAGTGGTATTGAGTGAACCTGAGAACGATTTCGATGACTAGCTTTCAACCTTCCAGTCACGAGGTATCCAACCCAGGCCTTCGCAGGCACGGCATCCGCCTTCCTTCGTTTGATGTGCATGTAAGTGGCAGAAGGGGCAGTCGTTGGTATCGTCCGGTCGTTGGAAGTTTGTTGAATTTAGTTCGGGGTATTTGATTGCTGCTATGGCAATCACGTAGCATCGCATTGCTTCGTTTGTGATTACTATAGGATTGTTGCTCTCGCACTGATGGTCCCAGGGCTCTGTGTGAAGTAGCACTACCGTGAGATCGCTTTTCAGTGCCCAAGTGCGACCGAGATCCCTAATTATGGGCAGCCCGCCGGATTGTTCAGTTTCCTCCTTTAGCGAATTCATTGGAGGTGCGGTGCTTTTGCTATTGAGAATTGTCTGTCGTGTTTCTTCAATAAATGTGCTGATTTCGTCGTGACTATTGGTCATGTCATGCCTCTGTGTGCCTGTGTTTGGCTTATTCGATTTTTTTATGTATTCTCTTGATTCTCTTGTGAAATGTTCTTATCAGGCTTACTGAGTTCATCAATTAATTTGTCTGCTTCTTTTGTCTTGCCAAGGCGCATGTAGATTTTTACCAGATTGAAGGCGTATTGCCGTTGTCTGGCTTCGTCGATGATCTCATGAATGAAGCCAATTTCTAAAAGCCATTCAAGTAACGAAGCGGCGATATGATATTCCTTGCTGTCCGAGTAAAACACTGCCAATCGTTCTAAGAAAGGTACAAGCTCAGGGCTGGCGTGTCCGCTTAGTCGTTCTTTTAAATGCAGCAGCGCTCGCAGGAGCGGTTCCACTCCAGCTTTTATGTTGTTCTCTCGATAGTAGTCGACCAGTTCTTCTAAGCCAACACATGCTACCGAGACCAGGGCTGCTTCATCGCCAGTATCATCGGTAAGTTTTTGCCCGCGCCACTGATCGGCGGACATTGATTTTATTTTGCTCAATTTACTGCTCCAAACTGTTAATTCAGGCAGGTCTCGTTCGTCTGTTTTTACATGAAGTGGAGCGCCAAGGCTGGCTCCTTCACCGGCTTCTACCTCGAAGAGTTCTTCTTCTAGTATTTCAACGCACAGGTCTACGCATTCATTGCAAATGTAGACACTTGGTCCAGCAATCAGTTTTTTCACTTGCTCTTGGGTGTTGCCGCAGAAAGAACATTTGAGTCGGATTGGTTTTGATTTGGTCATGCTTTACCCATCTAGTTGAAACTAGTCTCAAAAAGCGACCAGCTTTATTAAAGGATAATGCCTTTCCCCTTAATAACGAAATTCCCTATTAAAGGTTCCTTTAATAAGGGCGCCCTTGGGCGATTGCCAGCTCAATGCCATGTGAAAAAGCTCTAAATGGTCGTAAAACCTTATTTCTTGGCTTTCAAATCAATAACTGTTTGTTTGGTTATGGGAGTGCTGATGGCAAATCCAAGTCGCCCGCCAATGTCGATGACGCCGGCCACTTTGCCGTCTTTCTCAAATGTCGGGGCCCCTGAGACTCCCGGGCGAACGTGCATAGTCAGCACTTGTACGTCGCGAGTCGCGTCTTCTCCCGGCAATGGCGCCGGTGCTTGTTGCGCGTCTCCGCGTCTTTTTATTCCGTCGAAAGTACCTTCGGCCACGAAGAAGCCGCCAGAAGTGTACGCTTGGCCGATGGCCACCGCCGGAACGTTGGCTTGATCCATCTTGCTGTCGACTATTTCTAACGGCTTACAGAGTGTTCCTGTTTTGTCGCCCGTGGCAATTTCAATTAGGGCTAAGTCTTGGCTTTTGTCTACGGCAATTACTGTTGCATCAAAGCTTTCGCCGCTGTGAGTCACAGCTGTTCGCTTGTCGGGAATGCCGTTGACGTTGGGCACACCATTGACGACATGGTTGTCGGTTATGGCTAAGCAGCTGTTCGCTTCTTTTGCCACCATGAAGGCTGTGCCGCCCCAGTTCTCAGGAATAGATTGGCCATTCTTGTCTTTGTGGCCGTCCATTTTTAGTTGAACAATGCTCGGTCGCTTCTCTTTGTAGAGGGCGAGAATATCGATACCTGATGAGCTAGAGTCTGGCTGGCCAAAGTCTCTAAACTGGCAGCCTTGAGTGTTTCTTCCCACGTCCAAAGTTGGTAGTTCCGTTGGGCTTGGCTGAATTGGGCATTCAGTACCAAAAAAACTGCGCGCTTTGTCGCTATTTGAGTTTTTCGATGGGTCAGAAGCGTCCACGCCAAGACCTATATGCACGGGGGAACAATATAATGCCTCACCTGTTCGATTTCTCCGCCTCGGTATTTACGAAGTTTTCGAGTTGAATTGCTTAAATTTAGCGGTGCCGGTTTGGTGCGTTGAATGGCATGTGCAAGTCTTTTGATTTCTCTTTTTAGGCAGAGGCCTGCTTTGGTTTCGTTACTTCCACCACGCCGGTTTTGATCTGAACATGCAGACTTTTGCTCACGGTTTTGAAAATGGCGGCAATGTTGTTCATGCTTGGATTGCCACGCTCAGAAAGCATGCGGTGTAGGCTCTTTACTGGCGTTTCCATTTCAGCTGCTAGAGCTTCGAAGCCAATGGTGGCATTCACCAGATCTCGAAGTATCAAGCGCGCTGTTTCTGGATCGCCGTTGAGAAATAGGCTGCTGGCTTCGTCAAGTAGCGCTCTGACAAAAGCTGGATCGCGTTTTACGCGAGCAACGATGGTTTCTTTGAAATCACGCGTTAATGCCATTTTAATTACCTTTTGCGCTTTTGATGGTAACTTATGTGTTACCATCCGTCAAGGCTTCCATGGCTTGCTCTTGGCACTCCAAATTTTATCTATCTCAAATAGTGCGATAAACATGTTCTGGTAGATTTGCTTAATCTTTGAAAGCCTTCCAGGGCTTTGGTCTGGCCTATTAGTGCCGTTGTAGATTAAGTCAATGTCTGAAATTAGATCGCGGGGCTTACGTCGATCTTCTTTGTCTTTACTCGCTTTTTGTTTGAAGCGATCAAAGCAAGTCGTATGTTTACCTCTCAGTTGTGGTTCGTCTGCTAGTCTCGTATTGAGCGCTCAAAAGTTTATGCATGTCCAAGAGTAGACGACCTATATAGCGACGGCGAGGGCGAGGATTACAGGATGACTTCACAGCGATTGCTCCATCCATCTGGTGGAGGTGCTCCCAATGCAGGAGCTAAGGCCGGTTTTGACCGCAGTACTTTTTCATCGGCATACTGGCTTTCTTATTTTGAGAATAACAAGAAGAATAAACAAGTATTTGTTTGGCCTCAGTATTTAGATATTCCATATTCTCTACGTGTCCCAGTTATCAAATCTTTGCAGCGTTTTCAAATTGGCGAAACTGGCGATGGCAACCATTTGCGCAAGTATGCAAAAACTTTGAACGACCCGCTCTATGAACAATGTATTGACCTCTTTGTTAAAGAAGAGAATGGTCACGCTCTTGTTTTGGCACGTATTGTTGAATTGATGGATGGTTATTTAATTACGTGGCATTGGTCAGACTATGCCTTTGTTAACTTGCGCCATTTACTTGGCCTCAAGACCGAAGTTTTTATTATTTTGACCGCGGAGATTGTCGGTAAGTGCTTCTATAAAACCTGTGCTGATAGGCTTCCCGATCAATCACTACGCGATATTTTTTCATCGATAGTTCTTGATGAATTAGCTCATCTCAAGTTTCATTGGAGCTTCATGCGCAGAGAAATGCTGCCTATTTCTAAGCTAACTCGAAGAGCAATTTATTATTTCTGGAGCGCTGTCTTTCTTGCAATCTGTTGTGTATTTGTAATTGATCATGGCGAGACTCTGCGAGCCTTGGGTAAATCTCCTAGAAGCTTCTTAAGCGATTGTCTGAGCCTCTACAAGAGAGGGGCAATGCGTGCTCTGCTTGTTAACTAGAGGTGAGTCGACAACTTCTCGCTCTGCTCTTTATAGAGTTCGTGAATATTCAAGCGTCTTAGCTTGGGCGCCTTGATGCTCGTCACAAGCACCACAATTAGTGTCATGATTCCGCCAAAAACAACTGATGGCACTAGGCCCATAAACTTGGCTGTCACACCTGATTCAAATTCGCCGATTTCATTTGAAGAGCCAATGAACATGTTGTTGACTGCTGAGACACGGCCTTTCATTTCGTTTGGTGTTTGCAGTTGGAATATTGTACTGCGCACCCAGACGCTGATGCCGTCTAGGGCACCACTGATGACAAGAATTAAGAGTGATAGGTAAAGATTAGTAGAGAGGCCAAAGGCGATCATACAAGCACCAAAACCAGCCGCTGCCAGCATGAAAATTTTTCCTGAATTATGGGTGATTGGTCGGTGAGTTAAAACCAGTGCTGTGACCATGGCACCCAGTGAGGGCGCCGCTCTGAGCATGCCCAATACTTCTGGGCCACAGTGAAATATTTCTTTGGCGAATATCGGCAGCAACGCTACTGCCCCACCGAAGAGAACGGCAAATAAGTCAAGTGCCATAGCGCCCAGAATCACTTGATTCTTGAAGACAAAGTCAAGGCCTTCTTTGATATTGGCAAAGACGCTCTCAGACTTTTTCGGGGTGATCACTGTGCGTGACTTCACCTGCCAGAAGCTGATGAAGGCGGCTACAAGCATCACGGTTGAAACTAGGTAGGTGTAAGGCGCATGCAGCCAGGCATACAGCACTCCACCTAAGATTGGTCCGGCTACAGCTGATGACTGCCAGACGGTGCTATTCCATGCTGCGGCGTTACCTAAGAGCGGCCTGGGAACGATATCTGAGACGATGCCGAAAATCGCTGGGCCATAGAAACCACGCGATATGCCTGATAGGGCAATGATGACGAAAATGCAGATTAAAAGAGTGGGATTGTGCTGTGTGCTCAATGTGCAGATGGTGAGAATGGCCATGCTCACAACCAAAGAGGCTACGGCCCAGAGCACAATTTTTCGACGGTCGACAATGTCGGCTACGTGCCCAGCATAAAGAGCTACTCCTATGGCAGGTATGGCCTCTGTCAATCCGGCTAAGCCCAACGCCAGCGGGCTATTGGTGATGGCGTAGATCTGCCAGCCGACAGCAATGCCTTGTATTTGAACGGCGACAGTCACTAGCAGGCGGCTAAACAAAAGCAATCTGTAGTCTGGAAGCTTTAGGACGGCGTAGGGCGATTCTTCGGCCACGGGTTTCCTGGATTTCGATAGTGATTGATCACTATTTGATGGCTGGTTCCTTTTGACTAGATTATTCTTGCACATTGACTCAACAAAAAGGCCGCCTTTGCAGGCGACCCTTTGTTTTCAGATTACAGTTTCTACTTGCGGTCCGAAGCAAGGTCGATATGTAAAACGAAATCTTGTTTGGCGAGAGCCTCTAGTTTGTCGAGTTTGACGAAGGCTTTTATCACTGTTGTTTTCTTACCTTGAGCATCAATCTTGGTGGCTTCTTTCGAGACGATATCAATCCCAAGTGCTTTCAATATTTTCTCGATTTCTACGCTCAGGTCTTTGATCGTTAGAGCAAACAGATATTGGTTACCTTTACGTTTTGTGCTTAAAGTCGTGCTTCTATTCTTACCAGTACTGATCAGCTCTGCTGCGAGTGCCTTAGACATTTTGCTAGTGTTGAAGACTTCTTCTTTTGCTGGTTTGAGTTTAGAAGCGTCATCTCTGCCAGCTTTTTTGTCGGCTTCTTTTTCGCTTAGTTGATCAAAGGCTGCCTTTTGCTCGTTCGCCTTTGGTGTTGCTGCTGCGGATACAGGGGTGCTAGATTCGGCTAGTGAGAGTGATTGAGGTGCTCTGTAATATGAGGCACCAGAGCTGGCGAGACCTTCTTTCTGCTTCAGCATCATTGCTGAGCCCATGTCGGCGCTCTTTAGGCGAATGTTGTTAGTTGACATTTGACGACGCGCTACAGGTGAAGGAAGCGAAGCCATCGGTTGAGCCATGCCCATTGCTCGGCCGTCTTTTTTATTACCGAATACTCCTTCTCTCGATACACCATCTGGCATCTCGACTTCCACATCTACAGTCTTGCCTGGGTCTCCTTTGGTCACTCTGCTTTCGTCAACTGCCACAAATGATGTGTACTGAGTGAGAATGTGGTGATCGAGGGCGACAGTTGTTATTTCGTCTTTGATTTCTTTGTTGGCTTGGCCTGATTGGGCGCCGAACCAGTCTTCGCTCATTAGTCTGTCGACTTTGGCGCGTGCCCACATTGATGCTACACCGCGGTTTTTTGTATCAGATTCAGGGAAGCGTACATTCAGTTTTTGCTCGTATGGTTTGCCTGCAGCAAAGCCTTTGAGCACTATGGTGCCTGGGCCACCTTTGATGTACTTGCCTTTAAAGTAGAGCGGCTTTTCTGCCCACACGTCTGAGACTTCTTTGGGATAGACTTCTTTAGCTGTCACTCCATCGACTTTTACTTCAACATCGGTTAGCACTGGGGTAGAGATGCGGTCGTAGAATTTCTTTCCGACTTCTTCAGCCGAGCTGTTCAAGAGAACATATTCTGCTTCGCCACCGCCTTCTTTGGCCATGCCATCAATTAGAGTGCGATTGACGCTGTTGCCAGTGCCAAAGGAGAACCAGCGTGATTTACCTCTGAGCTTTTTGATCATGCCCATTACTTGATAGTCGTTACCTACGTAGCCATCGGTCATGAAAGTGACAATGCGCAGACGATTGCCATCAGCTGGAATTGCGCAGGCTTTCTCGACAGCTGGGGCCATCCATGTGCCACCATTTGCTTGCAGGGCGTCGATGAAGTTACGTGCTTTGGCTTTCATTTCAGCGCTGACAGGTTGCGGCTTATCGGCAAATTGCGATTGGGTGTTATTGAAGGCAATGATTTGGAATGTATCATTGGCATTCATATGATCTAAGATATAGCGCATAGTTTCTTTGGCTTTGTTTAGTGGTGCTCCACTCTGTGAGCCGGAACAGTCAATGACAAAGACCATTTCTTTTGGTGCTACTTTTTCTGGTGTGATTCTTTTTGGTGGAATGAGCATGACTGTGAAGTAGCCGGCACCATCTTTTGCTGAAGGGTCGCGGTAAGTAACGTAACCGCTCTTTAGGTTGTCTTCTGCGACATTCCAGCTTAGTACAAAGTCTTTGTTGGGAATAGTTGCTTTGTCTGTAAGGCTGATATCGGCTTGACCACTGCCAGTATTGCGCACATGTACTTCATGTAGTTTTGAAGATATTTGCGAGACCGGCATGCCAGCATTGAGGTGTACGTTAATTGAAATGTCATGACCGGCGCGCTGGCCTTCTGCCACTACATTTGGTGTAATTTTTGAAGCATCAGGAACCTGATTGGTGTCGTTTGCCCAGCCGCCGCCCGCTTTGCCCACTGGCTCTCCAGGTATAAACCTTGGGCCTACCACTGTGGGGAAGGTGAAGCTAAATTTGCCCGCTTCGTAGGGAAGGGTCTCTATATATTTGATTGTGATTTCAATTTCTTTGCCGGGCTCAATGTTTGCTACTGATTGAGTGAAAATGTTTGTGCGTTCTTGGTCTAGAAGAGAAGCAACGTAGCCATGGGCTCTTGCTTGATCATAAATTTGCCTGGCTTCTTCGCGCTTCTTTATGCTGCCTTTGATTACTCTTGTGCCAACTTTCATTTGCATTTCATCAACAGCACCATTCTCAGATAAAGGGAATGTATAGACTGCTTCGATTTTATCTTTGAATGGATTTTGAAATACCTGTTTGACTGTGACTCTGGCGATGTAGCCTGAAATTTCAGTTTGGACATCTGTATGCTTGAGGGGGCAGCTTCCTAACGATTGGCCGCCAGAGGCCATGGCTACTAGCGTGCCTGAACCGGCCTGTTCATTGGCTTTCATCAGGCCTGTTTGATTGTGATTTTGAAGCTGATTTTGATGGGGCTTATGTCTTCGTAGCTGACTCGATTGGCGATTACTAGTACTAGCATTAGTATTAGTACTAATATTAGCGTTGGCGGCGACGAGTTCCCTTGCTGATACCGGTTGTGCCATTACTGATACTGATAGTGCGGCGTTCAGGAGGGCAAGAGTTGTCCCTCCCACAAGTAGCCTTGTGAGATGATTCGATTGCATGTTCGTTCTCCACCAGAGGTTTGCTACTACGAGAGTACCGAATCGCTCATGGTTATCACCTAGGGATAAGCCTAGATCTCGACTGGGTGACCTCCCGAACTTAGTTCAGGTGTCCGCTTTTGTAGACAGTTTTATTGTCTTGCTTGATAAGCCGTCCATCGATACCTGTGGCAAAAAGTACATAGGCGCCTGTGGCGTCAATCAATATATTTATGGTGCCGGGCCAGCGCCCTCCATCTTCTGCTGCCAGTGCTTCCACAGTGCGCAGTGGTTCTGATGGATTGATTATGGTCGGTCTGCGAAAAAATACACGGCTGCGCTTGGTTGGCGTGCTCTTTTCTCTGAGGCCATCATTGACTTTTCCCACGCCCTCAAATTCTAGAGTCATTTTAGTCCGGTCTACTTCAGCTTTGAGATGAGGGTCTTGCTCGAAAGGGTTTGGCCCGGCCACTTGATCAAGCTTTTCTAGCAGTGCCTGATTTTCGTTGAGGTTCTGGGTTCCTTGTGACTGTGCATATGAGAGAAGCACCGGCAAACGATTTGCCAGTGCTTCGATATTGCTTATCAGGTCTTGATTGGCTCGGTTGGCGTGACCTTGGAGCAGAATCAGCTCACGCACTAGAAGACGCTGCTTGAGGTTCTTGGCCGTGTTTGACATGGCTGGTTGGCTGTGAGCCCGAAGCTGAACTGAGAGGGCCAGAGTTGCAACTAAAACTGACGCTACAGCTAATTGCTGCGCTGGCTTTGACCATTCTCGTTTAGTTCTTCCAGCCAATTGCTCGGCACCTCAACAGACTTGCTGTGCTCCATCAGAGCTTTCTCTTTAAGATCCCAAAGATACTCAAATAACCCTTGCCTCTGGTCGTTGGACATCAGTTTACTGTTATGGCCTCGACCGTCATAGGCTTTATTGAGTTGTTCTTTTAGGGTATCGGTGCTGATTGAAACTATCTTGCTAGTTTGCTTCTTTTGGTTAGTTGCCATCTGAGAATCTCCCACCACTACCTAATTGATTACGCCAATAGACCGTGCTTCAGAGCGCCTTGGTCAGTCTATTTTGTAAGTCTTTGTTGATTCAACTATTCCCCCTGTTGACCAAATTTCACTCTTCAGGAGGGAAGTCATGTGATTAAAACTGGCATGGTAAATTTGCAGTAGCCGACAAAAAGCCCCAAACAGCTTACTGCTCGGGGCTTTAGGAACAATCAATTTGAATGTGTAATTCGAATGATGGTCATGGGTGAATGTTAAGAGCGGCGTTTTCTTGCTGCTTCAGCTTTACGCTTTCTTTTAACGCTTGGTTTCTCATAACGCTCTCTGCGTTTGATTTCTGACAAGATTCCGGCTTTCTGAATCTTCTTCTTGAAGCGCTTCAATGCGCCTTCAATGCTTTCACCCTCGGCTACTCTGACCTCTGACAAACGAATTCACCTCCGATTTTGTTCTGAAAAATTGTAGTTATACAGAAGATATCTGAATATATCTCAATAGGTCATAGTAGCACTGGATTCTAGCGCGTACAAGCACTGGTGGGCCTTCCGCGACACTACTTAACTAAATAGAGCCTAAGGTTTTGGCAAACTCAATGAAATCCTAAGAAAAAAGCCCGGTTAAGGGCTCTTTTGCTTGCTTTATTTACTTAGTGAGGCTGGTTCTTATTGAACGCTTTTTACAACCTAGCGGTCATATTTGTTCTTGGAAACTTTCTGACCGTCTAAGTTTGTTCTTTCGTCAGGCAGCATTTTTTCGATTTTGCGACCGAAGAAGTCTGTGTCTTCTTGTATTCTGTGCTCGAATACTTGTTTATAGAACTTCGCGCTGGCTCTTTTGGCGAGGGGGAAGTCATAGCGACCGGTGTTCTCATTGAATGAAATTGAAGTCGGTTTGGCTTCGTCGCCGCCATTGATGATGTGGTTAAGAGTTTTGGTTCCAGGTAAGCCAATTAGGTCTGAACCGGCACAGATGCAAAGCACAGCGCACAAGAAGAACGAGGGGCCGATCAGTACGTGAGCCAACATGCCTTCTCTGGTTTTAACCAAAGAGCGTTTGCCTTGGGGAAGGTGAACTAGCCACGGCGATATAAGGGTGAATGGCAAGAAGCCAGCCCAGTAGCTGAAGCGGCCCATGACGCAACCTTGCCATCCTTTCCATATAAAGGAAAAACCAACAATGATGACAAGAATGCCGATGGCAATTTTGGGAAGGTGGTCGTATAGAAAACTCATTGAAATTTGACTCTTTGACTCAAGGCAGGATAGTAAATATTCTCACAGACTATATTTAGTATAGAACTTTCTTCAATTTTGACTACTTCCAATTCGTAACAGCCTGGCCTTCTTGCCGTCTTAACCGGTCTAAAGTCCGATACAATGAGCCTTTCCTGTCGGATTGCTCCAGATGGCGCCAGATTGCTGTAGATTCTCTACTGTGTGCTTGGTCTGGGCCGGAAGGGGGTCGTGCCCTTTGGGGGAGCGACTAGTTGGCTGTTGAATATTATTGAGTTTACTGGAGTTCAGGGGGTTGGATAGTGAGTAGCTCGAGTCTTAAGCGAGATCACAAGTGTGCTCAGATGAGCGCGGAGTTAGCCGGGAAAGAGGTTTGCCTGGCTGGTTGGGTCAACGTGGTGCGCGATTTAGGCGGCCTCATATTTGTTGAACTGCGCGACTCTACAGGCAAGGTTCAGCTAATTGCCGACCCTAATAAGAATAAAGAGATTCACAAACACTTCGTCGATTTGAAGAATGAGTTTGTTATTGCCATAAAGGGTACGGTTGCAAAGCGGCCAGAGGGCACTGCCAAGTCTGAAAGCGGCCCTGGATCAATCGAAATTTATCCTGAGCAGTTTGAGTTGCTCAATACCTGTAAGCCGCTGCCTTTTCAACTTGATCAAGGCGACAAGGTTGATGAAGCATTGCGCTTGAAATACCGCTATCTTGACTTGCGTCGACCAGAGATGAATAGCAACCTAGTGATGCGTCACCGTGTCAGTCAGGCTATTCGTCGCTACCTTGACCAAGAAGGTTTCATTGAAGTTGAAACTCCAATTCTTTGCAAAGCTACTCCTGAAGGCGCTCGCGACTTCCTCGTACCTAGCAGGTTGAATCCAGGTAACTGGTACGCTCTGCCACAATCTCCGCAGCTGTTCAAGCAAACACTAATGATTAGCGGTGTTGATCGTTATTATCAAGTTGCTCGCTGCTTCCGTGATGAAGACTTGAGAGCTGATCGACAGCCAGAGTTTACGCAAATTGATATGGAATTTTCATTTGTTGATGAAGATGAAGTGATGCGTGTCACTGAAGGTGTTTTGGTTGATGCCTTTAAGTGTGCAGGAATTGATATCAAGCCGCCTTTCCAGCGTTTGAGCTATGCTGATGCCATGGGCCTATACGGCAGCGATAAACCTGATTTGCGCTTTGGCCTGGTATTCAAAGATTTGACTGAAGTAGCTCGCAATTGCGAGTTCAAGGTCTTCAAGCAAGTGGCCGAATCTGGTGGTGAACTAAAAGGTATTGTGCTTGAAGGAAAAGGCGAAGGCACTTCGCGTAAGCAATTAGATTCGTGGAATGAATACACTCGCTCTGTGGGCGGCAAAGGCCTTGCCTGGGTTGCCTTTGGCAAAGATGCCAATCGTTCATCTGGTTTAGATAAACACTTGAGTCCTGCCGAAATGCAAAAGCTCAAAGAGTTGTCTGGAGCGAAAGAAGGCGATTTGCTTTTGATGGTGGCAGATACTGTGAAAGGTGTCGCCAATGTACTTGGTCGTTTCCGTTTGAAATTGGCAGAAGAACTAGACCTAATCAGCCCTGATAGTCATAGCTTGCTTTGGGTTGTGGACTTCCCATTGTTCGAGTATGACGATGAGCAAGGTCGCTTTATGGCAGTGCACCATCCATTCACATCACCCCGTTTAGAAGATCTCGATAACTTAGAGTCTGATCCAGAAAAGGCTCGGGCGAGAGCTTACGACATTGTTTATAACGGTTGTGAGATTGGTGGTGGCTCTATTCGTATTCACTCCCAAGAACTTCAATCTAGAGCTTTTGCTGCAATTGGCTTAGATCGCGAAACAGCCTCTGAGAAATTTGGCTTCTTGCTAGAAGCTCTTGAATCAGGCGCACCACCCCATGGTGGTATTGCCCTGGGTCTCGATCGGATTATCATGTTGCTTTGTGGCTGTAAGTCAATTCGTGATGTTATTGCCTTCCCTAAAACTCAATCGGGTGCTTGCCCAATGACCGGGGCACCATCCCTGGCATCACCAGAGCAGTTGAAAGAACTAGCAGTGTTAAACGAGCCACCTAAAGTGAAAGTTTCAGCACAGGCTGGCCAAGTAGTGGCTGGTATCGACGCCTAGTTAAGGCATCGCATGATTGAGAATAATCCTGATTGAGATAAATCCTCATTGAGAAGTTTACCCATGGTTGAGCAAGCAACAAGCAATGAGAAGGCAAGACTTACCGGTCTGGCTCTCTCATTGCTTGTGCTCCTCTCTACTACTGGTGTAGCCGCGCTCTCTGGCTGTCAGCAGTTGCGCCCAACTGCTGCTTCGTTCCTCATAAGAGGAAACGAATATTTCAAGATGAATGAGTACGAAAAAGCTGAGCATGAATATCGCGAAGCACTTTTAAGCGAGCCAAAGAGTGCCACTGCACTTAATAACCTTGGCGTAATTTTGAATGAGCGTAGTCGCTACGATGACGCTATTGCAATTCTGACTCAAGCAATTGAAGTTGATCCGAAAAATGCCATTGCCCATTATGTTTTGTCTGAAGCTTATGCTAAAAAATCTATGTTCGACAAGGCTTTTGAGCAGGCTAATGCAGCAATTGCCTTAGACTCAACTGAGCCACGGGCCTTTTGTGCGCTGGCCGAAGCGGAGTTGGGTCGCGGTCATTTGCCCACGGCAATTGAAGCTTATAGAAACGCCTGTAAATTGGATGATCGCAGTGATAAGAATCACCATAAATTAGCCATGGTGTTGGGCTTGTCTGGTGATATTGAGGCGCAGATAAACGAAGAGCGATTAGCGCTAGAAATTGAGCCTGAAAATAACGATGCTCGCATTGGTCTTGCCTCGGCCTTGAATGCACAAGGCAACAAAGCTGATGCCATTGCCGAATTGAAAATTATTTTGGATAAGCATCCCGACAATGTTGACGCCCGCGCGGTGCTCAATAAAATTGAAGGCTCTAGTCGAGCGGTGAAGAATAAGTAGTTTTCGCTGAGTTATGCAAAAGAAGATTTTGATTATTGCAGGACCAAATTGAGCTGGTAAGTCTACTTTCGCGCGTGAGTTTTTTTTGGCTTTGCAAAGTCCTGAAGAGGCTATTTCTCGGGTGGCTGCACGAGTCTCACAGGGCGGGCATCATGTGCCAGATGAAGTTGTGCGGCGTCGTTTCTATGCTGGATTAGATCACTTTGAGAACGGCTATAAGAACGAAGTCAATTTCTGGCGCTTTTACAACAATAGCGGCGATGTGCCATTATTGATTGAAGAGGGAAGCAAATAATGGAAGCTAAGAAAACGAACTCTACCGATCCCGACATGGAAAACTCGATGATTGCTTTGCTACGAGCATCTAAGCGTGCTCGTCTATTGGCTGCTCAGACTGGTACTGAGTTTGTGGTAATGCGTGACGGCGTCTTGGTTCGCGAGATTCCAACGCTAGAGGATCTCGAAAAAACTGCTGGAGACTCTAGTTCTGTTTCCTGAGAATGGCGTTAGCGCTTTAGAAATTTCGCTGGTTTAGGCGTGCCGTCCGAGTATCTTGTGCTGTCATCTTCCAGGGAGGGCATTCTTTTGGGCTCTTCAGACAACTCGAGGGTGGGTAACGTTCCCTGTTGCTTAAGGTTATGCTCTCTTCCGATCTCTGGAAAAACGATTTTTCGAGCCAATCCAAGCCCTAGATTCCATTGAGCCCATTGAGCTTGGTGCCTTTCCGGTTGAGATTGCGGCTCCTCAACACCATCGGCTAGCGAATATAGCGATTGCAGGTCTATTCCCATTTTCATTTCTCCGTGGTTTTGAGAAGTTAGCTTCCGATAAATCGGGAAGGGTAATTTCTTGCGGGGGTGAAATGAAGTTATCAAACCGTTGTGGTCGAGTTGTGGCAGCTGCCCGCTTATTTTACGACCAGCTTGAGTGAATCAATTATGGCTTCAAATGTCTTCTTCGATTCTTCGAAATGCTCAGGTTTGTCAGCGCAAGAAATTATGTAGTAGTTGTCGCCACTTACGGCAAAGGCTTTGAGCACCTTTGTTTTAAGATTGACTTGGGGAATTATTTGCATCAACACCAATCGCCGCGTTGGCGTTCTGCCTTTCTGTGAGCGCTGATCTGACTGCACTTGCCAAAGTGTGGCCCACTGCCTCATAGATTTATCGCAAATGGTATCCAGCGTTTCTCCTGAAGGTAGTGAACGGGCAACGACTTTGACATTAGGAAAAGAGTTTGCTTCTTTGATTTGCGCGGCAGGGGTAGCGACTAGATTCACAATTGGATCTGTTTTGGTCTTCCAGTCGCTAGGAAAGTCAATGCTGTAGCCATTTTGCTTGTCGGCATAGGTATAGGTGGCCATTGCGTCTGCGTTTTGATTCTGATTTTGATTTGCATGAGCATTTTTGCTTGGCTCTGCTTGAGCGGCATTGATTGTGGCGGCCATCAAAGTGCAGGCGATTGGCAGAGCTACTGGAAGCGCTAACAGCATGGTGAATCTACTGAATGTTTGCAGGGGCGAGAAGGCCGAAAGACTGCCATTGCAGCCCTTAGTTCGGATGGTGTCTGGGTGGTTAGCATTGGCTTCTGTCATCATCCTGCCTCATTTAGATTGACTATATTCAAGCATCCTGGCACCTAATTTGTAAGGGAAAGACCTGTAACAAAAAAACTGAGATTTTAACCCGGAGAAATTGAACTAAATCGACCAACTTTCCGTTGCTACATATGTGAGCGATGGTGAGGAGGAAGAATTATGTTTGCTCGAGTATTCTCAGGTGCTGTACACGGCGTTGAAGCTCACCCAATAGAAGTGGAGGTCGACTGCTGTCAAGGGCTCGGGCAAATCAGTGTGGTCGGCCTTCCAGACGCCTCTGTTAAAGAAGCACAAGAGAGAGTTAGAGCTGCCATAAAAGCTTGTTCTTTCTTGATGCCACCGGGCAAAAAATGGGTTGTAAATTTAGCTCCATGCGACATTCGCAAAGAAGGGCCTGGTTACGATTTGCCAATTGCAACGGGAATTCTCGCGGCTACCGGTTTGATGCCCTTTGAAAACATCGCTAATTTATGGTTTATTGGCGAATTGTCTTTGAGCGGTTCAGTACGACCTGTGTCTGGGGTTTTGCCGATAGCCGTTGCTGCCCGTCAGAATGGTGCTCGGGGCATTGTCGTGCCAGAAGGAAATGCCGAGGAGGCAGCTCTAGTTGAGGGGCTCAAGGTCTATCCGGTCTCGCATTTAATGCAGGTGTTTAAGATCGCGCAGTCGTTAGAGAATGGCACCATATATGAAGGCGCCAGTCGAGAACAGTTCGCTCGGGCTGCTGCAAATGTTGTGCACCACAAAGATTTTCGCGACGTCAAAGGACAGCCTCAATCTAAGCGGGGCCTTGAGATTGCTGCAGCTGGCCGGCACAATATTTTACTTGTGGGTTCGCCTGGTTCGGGTAAATCGATGCTGGCAGAGCGGCTGCCTAGTATTATGCCGCCTCTTGAATTTGAAGAAGCAATTGAACTAACTAAGCTCTGGAGTGTGGCGGGCTTGCTCACAGAACGCGGCAATATTGTGGCTGAAAGGCCTTTTCGCAATCCGCATCATAGTGCTTCGGTAATTGGCTTGGTGGGTGGCGGCGCTCGGCCCAAGCCCGGAGAGATATCGCTGAGCCATCTTGGTGTGCTTTTTCTTGATGAGCTGACTGAATTTCCTCGGGCCCATCTCGATAACTTACGCCAGCCGCTAGAGTCGCGCAAAGTAATGATTTCGCGCGCAGGGCAAACACTTACTTATCCCGCATCTTTCATGCTGGTGGCGGCCTGTAACCCCTGTCCCTGTGGCTACCGAGGAGATCCGGTCAAGTTTTGTCTCTGCACTTCTTCTCAGGCCGAGCGCTATTGGGGGCGACTATCTGGGCCATTTCTTGATCGCATTGATCTGCAAATTGCAGTTTCAAGGCTCAATGTCGCTGAGCTGATTGGCGAAGTCAAAGAAGAGAGCTCAGCTTCTATTCGTAGAAGAGTTGAGTTGGCCGTGGATAGGCAAAAGCTGCGCAATATATCAAACAGTTCGCCAGGAGGATTTAACTTCAATAGCAGTTTGAGTCAGAGAGAACTGCATAAGTATTGTCAGGTTGAGCAAAAGACCAAAGAATTTTTGGCTAGAGCGGTGTCGCAGTTTAACCTTTCAGCTAGGGCTTATGACCGCATATTGCGACTGGCACGCACAATTGCCGATTTGGCAGGGAGTGAAAATATTTTGATGGAGCATATTTCTGAGGCTGTGCGCTATCGCTTGCCGTTAAAGGCGGCAACCTGAAATCAATTTCCACATGACATGGTTTCGACTGCGTCACATTGTGGTTTGATATTGTTCGGCACGGCCAAACAGAAATTAATAGCGACCAATAGCGGTATTGATGAAAAAGACAAAGAAAATACACCTACCACCAGGTTGGACTTTTAGCTCAGCAAACAGCGAAGATTATGATGCTGGAATTGATGAGAAGGTTAAGCATAGCGGTACTCGTTGTGTTTACCTGAAATCGGACGTGCCAGAACCAAGGCCACTGGCTTATCTTAGTCAAGGTTTTTCACCAGAGCCTTATTTGGGCAAGCGTTTGCGCATGTCTGCTTGGGTTAAAAGCAATTGCCAAGGTGGTCGGGCCCAGCTTTGGCTGCGTATTGCCGGAGATTGGACCAGCACCAATGCCAAACCTAACTGTTTTGATAACATGGACGATCGACCAATTCTCGACGTTACCGATTGGACCCAATACAAAATTGTGGTGGAAGTACCAGATACAAGCACTTACATAGATTTTGGTTTGATGCTGAACGGAGCCGGTCAGGCCTGGGTGGATGATTTCTCGTTTGAAACAGTTGGTGATGATGTTGAATTGACCAGCAGTTCGAATCATTCTAAGTCTGAACCATTCAACCTAAATTTTGAGGTTTCGAAGTAAACGCTGGATAATTCTCACCATAGACTAAAGCAAGATCTGAGTGATTTAAGAAAAAACCAGCCGACTTCGATTTTAAGAAGATCACCGACACAAAATTCATTATCATCATATTTGGTGCTACGCGAAAGTCGACTGCAGCTAAGGTATTGGTGCTTCTGTTCAGCGGCCCACTGAGTGCAAGCTAGTCCCACCAAAAATTCCAGAAATGAGAACGACAGAGCTTCCCTGCTAGCTTGCCGAGGGTATCCGTTCCTTGGAAGACAGAATCGGGACAGTATATGAAATGCTCTCGAGCAAGCTGCATCGCCGCCGTTTCATCTTTTGGTGGTCTGCTTACGTAAAACTCTAAACTGTCATCTTTGAGCGAGATCAGATCGGCGCCATAAGCATAGTGCCAGTGCTTCATTGCCGCGACATGAACGGCGCATTCCGGATTAGCGTTAATATTGCCAAAACCTAAATAGGCAGGAACTTGCCAGGAATAGGTGGTTGGAACAAGCAAAATTATGACATTCTTGCGGGGCACGTACTGTGCAAGTTTGCGATCATAATCGTAGGTGAACGCTGCATGGCTTTCTTCTTGGGCGTCTGCTGGGCCAGTGTACTTGCCGCGCTCTACTTTGTAGTAAGTATCAGATTTTTCAGTTTTTCTCAACCAGTATTGAAAGTCTAGGTGTTCGCCTCTGCGACAAATCTCTGCTGTTTGACTGGCTGTTGGCCTCAATCCGTTCAGTCTGTTTTGTCGATCTGCGTTCGTCAGATGGGCTTGATCATTGCGTATTATGCTCATCATCAGAGGGAAGTACACTTGACTTAGTTTTACCGTGTCAAACATCTGCTTCGAGCTGGTTGGCATAGTGCCAGGAAGAAATCCAATTTTAACTGTTTCGGCCTTATGCTTTATTTGCAGTTGCAGCAGTGCATCGGCTCGTTCTGCCTGCTCTTGAGTGACTATGGCTTCTTTCATGAAGGGATAGTATTTAGGATCTGGTCGATTGGCGATTCGTTGATTTAGCTCTTTGATATCGATAGGATGTTTTTGTACTATTCCGAAATCGCGCAAGGTTGCCTGAAGCGGTTGCAGTTCTGAAGTAACCATTATTTTTTGCCGAGCATGTTCTTTTTTGTCTAGCCAGATTAGCGGCCAGAAGCCCGTTTTGACGTTGTTGTTTGCAAGTTTTTGCCAGATTGCAAATGCATCGCCACCAGGCACTGTCAAATAGTACATGCTTGGGTAGCTGAACAGGCCAGTGCTGACGGGCAAGCTGATTCCTAGTTGCTTCAGCTTTTGTTCTACAGAGCCTTTTGAATTCGGCATAGTCTTCTCCTCGGCTCAGTTTATCTCAATCACATAGCCGTAACAACTCTCGTCTAGATTGGTTTCCATGAAGCAGGCAACGTCCTCGAAGCAAGAAGCAACGCGATGACCTGCAACTTTTGAAAACACTTAGTAGAGGTATGAATCATGAAAGAAGTAAGTAATTATCAACAGGCTGGCGACAGTATGGCAGCGGCAATTGATAAGCATGATAATAGCGCTGTGAATAATATGGTAGCGGATGCTTGGAGCGGCAGAGCGAGTAGCTCAGATGGAAAAAATATCATCCCTAATGACCAGAACGTAAAGTGTGTTGTCATCACCGATATTTATGGTGAAGTTTCAAAAAAATGCTTCACTGCTCATCAGGACATGCCCGGAAAGCCATCACCGCTAGAGCCAACAGGAAAACCAACATCGAAGCCAGAAATACCTGCTGACGGTGGCTTGAAAGACCCGATCAAAGATATAGTGAAAGATCCGATCAAAAATCAAAGTCTAGATGGTGATATCAAAAAGCCAATGAAGCCGCAAGTTGAGGATTCAATTGAGTTTGGCGAACCCTTCGTCAAGCCCGCTGGAAAGCCAGGCAAAGTAATTAAGTCAAGTGTTAGCTTGAGCAACAGTTTAGACTAATCTTGATGGCAACACGGCTTTCTGCTCCGGCGAGTATAATTACTCAACCTCGCCGGAGATGCCGTTGTCAGAACTTGAGTCTAAAAAGAAGATAGATCAAGCTGAAAAGCCGCTGGATAATCATGCTGATAAGAGCGAGCAAAGAGCCTTTGGCGCAGCCGAGCGTAATGTTGATGCTTCTAAGATTAACGAGATTCAGAATGCCAATCCTGACCGCCACACTGGCAGCGCTGGAGGCGATCAAGATCATTCAATTGAAATCGTTGGCTTTGGCGCTACCGTATCGCGCAAAACGAAACTGACTGAGAAAGACCTAGCGAAAGATCTAGCACGAGATCTAGCACGAGATCTAGCAATAGAAGGCACAGCAACGAACGAGCCTTATGTCCTCAAAGGACGGGTGGAAGAAAACGCTATTACTCCGCAGGCTGTGTTGGAGAAAATAGCTGCACTGCCCCTGAGCAAACAAGCGCAAGTAGTTGGTGCTGGAATTGCAGCCTATCAGCAAGAACTTGACCATCATCGTTTCCGCACTTTTGTCGGCACAGTGGCTGGTGTCGGTGATGGGTTAGTCGGCTTGGCAGAAGGCGTCGAGGGTCTTGGTAAGGCGATGTGTGAAGTCGCCAAGTTCAGTAGAGAAGTGATGGAGAATGACCCGAGAGCTGTCGACAAGGCTGCGAAAGCCGGTGAGGTAGTGGGTCAGGTGTTGGTAGGGGGCGTGCGCCTTTGGCAGGTCACTGATGCTTATCTTGGCGATATCGGAGCAACTGGCGATTACGCTAAGGCACTGAAAGACATTGTTTGGCTTGGCCAGCAGATAGATCAACGTTGGCAAGCCATGAGCCCGGAAGAAAAGAGCAGGCTAACTGCCAAGCTAGCTGTTGAGAATCTAGCTGGACTGGCTGTCGGTTTCGGCACAACAAAGTTAGCAAAGAGTATGAAAGTGACCGAAGCACTTGAGCAACTAGGAGCCGATGCCAGCCAACTAGGCAGCGGAGCACGAGAGAAAGCAGGCAAGTTCATTTCTAGTATGCTTGACGAGTTGATGCCGCAAGAGATTGCCGTAACGCCGGAAGGGCAACGCATTGCAATGCCGAGAAATCCACGGGAGTTGCCGGGCAATGCCATTGAGCCTAAATCTCCACGAGATACTGCAGTGTTCTCGATGTCTGATGATTTGGGTGAAGCTAACAAATTGCCTGGCAAATCGCCTACATCTAAAGCTGATGACTTAGTCGAAGCGAAGCCAAAAATACGAGATTCTGATGCAGAAGCGCGAGCGGCAATCGAGAAATTCCCTCCGTCAGAGAAATTTGTAGCGCAGCTAGAGCGCGTGATAGAGTCGCTAGACCCATTTGAGAAGGGCTATCTGGAACGAAATGGTATCAAAATTGAGCCGGTACGAAGAATTGATGATGTAAGGCCTGGACTAGAGCACAAAACTGCAGGCATTTACGAACCAAGTCGAAAGGTCATTTACATTGCCGAGGAGGTTTTACATAGAGGCAACTGGAGCAGGAACGACGATTTAATGTTCATGCTGCGGCACGAATTCGGTCATGCCTTTAATGCCACTGCTAATCGATTTGGTGATTGGCTGTCTGACAGACCTGAATTCATAAGGGCGTTCAGGGCTGATTGGGAAGAACTTAGCCTTGAGCAGTTGGACGAGTTGCGATTATCTCTTAAATTCAAATCACTAGCGGTAGCGCGAGACGAAGTTTTTTCAGACTTGTACGCTCATTCAACAGGCGTAAGTTCGAATAATCCTTATTCATTGAAGATGAAAGTTGCTTTTCCGCTCTGTTTGCGGATTCTAATGGAGGAATACTAGAGATGGTATCAGACCAACCTGCTGAGGACCGACTGACTCGAATCATAAATAGACTGTCGCAAGAGCCGCAATATACGCCTGAAGAGTCAGCTCGTTTAAAAGCCGAACGTGAGGCTGCATTCGGAACAACGTTTGAGTGGGCGGAACTGCAGCAGGATTTGACTATAGCAATAAACATTGAACAATGGCTACTGGATGGCACACAAGGGCACGGGAGTTCAATCTCTGCCCCTGGAGATGCGGACTATGAGTTTCTGCTCAAATCCCATAATTTGCTGAAGCCTGGAGATGCTAGCACCATTGTCAAAAGACTCATTGATGGTGTTTGGGTGGTGCAAAATGACAGCGAGTAATGATCACCCAGCACTTTCAGTTCTTCCACTTAGATGAACATAGAGTTTGTATAGAAGCCCGGTGAAAATTAGCTCAAGACCAATAATCGCTGTTGCAGAAATGGCGCCGCCAACTATTCCTATTGGTACCAGTATTTGCCACAATGGGCTGGCCGTGATTCCCGGTGACCGAGCGGCGACTTTAGTGAAAATGTAGTGCACTAAGTTTGGCAATATGTTTGATACCATGCAAGCCATTAGAACTGGGCTAAGATAGCGGCAAACCAACCAAAATTTGCCTTTGGTTAACTCCCAGCTATGGTGCCATGCATGCCCTACCTGTCTGCCTTCAAGGGCATAGATTGGCATGAAGAGAGTTGACCGAAACCAGATTATGAATCCCGGTGCGATAACAACTATCAACCCTAAAAGTGACAATAAGTCTCGTATGAATTCACCAACTCCAAATTGAATCACTGTCCATATGCCGATGGTAGAGACTAGTAACGGATTAGTCTTGGAGCCGAGGTGAGTTATGTAGAACAACTGAAGAATCGGCAGAATACCTTGCGACAATTTGGCGACTAGTGCCATCAGGCCTAAGTGTGTGGCTGGTTGAACTAGTTCTTCGGGGTTTGCTGTTATTTGGTATGTCATGCCACCGATGCAGAGCACCAGCATGATTGTTTGCGCCTTAAAAAAGTATTTTGACTCGGGCCAGACCTGGCGCAAGTCTGCTTGCCAGTCTAAGTTGTTTTTTCGCGAAAAAATGAGACTAAGGCCCCAGTTGAGCATAACAAAAAAGAGCGTAACAATTAGAATTCCGAGTTCGGATTTGTCCATCGGTTATTTTCCTTGGGTTGAGCTAACTATTTTAGCTGCGCCATTGTCAGCTAAACGCTCATATAGTTTGTAGAGTAGGCCGCCAATAACAAGGCTGAGCACTTGTGCAGAGGCTGTCACTACGACGTCTAGCGGCAAGCAATTTTTAATCGAATCCCGAGTGTCAGCAGCCATAAAGTGAGTTACCAAGTCTGGATACCCATATAATGCCACTATCGCCACTATCGCCAGTGTCGGTAGTCCGATGTAGCGGCTTACTAACCAATAGTGTTCCTAAAGCACCGAAGGCAACAATAGCCATGTCAGCGATGATGTACATCACAAGACTCCATGCTCCAATTGTGGCCACCCTGTGTGGATACTTGGGTGCGGCTAGGTATGAGACATAAAAGAGATTCAAGATCCAGAGAATTCCAGACGAACCAAAAACGGATAAGAATACTTGTAAGGCAACTTCTGGTTTGTCGGTCAGGTCAGTTGCTGGTTGAAGCTGACTCAAGGTCGCGGCGATTATGGCAATCGTGACTATCGGCCACTGGCTTTTCAGAAATGGTAGCGAGTCGGGCCAGAGTTGCTTTAAGTCAACGAAAAAATTGTTCTCTATTTTGCGAGCAAGGAACAGGCTCAATGCCCAATTGCTGAAGGCCAGAACAACTGGAGCACCTAGAACTACCAGGTCGATATTCTCAAAGTTATCCATAGAAGCGCCTCGTACTTAATCTCTTGTGCCCCTATATCAATCGTTTCTTTGAAAGTAGGTTAGTTATTCAAGATCGTGTCGCCTGCCGTCGACAGACGCTCATAAAGCTTGTAGGTGAGGCCGGCTATAACTAGACTTAGTGCTAGAGTCGAGGCTCCAGCTGCGGCAACTATCGGCAAAGAGTATTGCATTGGATAGTGACCAGAGGCTGCTATAACTGTTGCAACTTGCGGGCTGAGGTTGAGAATTCCAAACAAAATCGTGGGCAGGCCTAAGTAGCGACTAATTTGCCAATAGTGCCCGGCTGTTAGTGACCAGCTTTTCTCAAAAGCTGCTATGGGGTGATGGCCTTCAAGGGCATAGATTGGCAGAAACAGACAAGATCTAATGAGTATGACGAGACCCGGAGCCACAAGGAAGACTAGACCAAGAGTTCCGAGGGTGGAAATAAACCAATCGCCCATGACATAAAGGACGACGCTCCAAATGCCTATGGTTGCCACTCGACCTGGATATTTTGGAGCCGCTAGGTAGGAGACGTAGAAGAGTTTTAGTATGGGCAATATTCCAGACGATACCAGTGATGCTATGACTAGGCTAAAACTAAATGCTGGAATGATGTTTTCGCCAGAGATTAGGTAGGCCTGGCTGAGGTTTGAGCCCAGCATACAGACAGCGAGGAAAGGCCACTGGGTCTTTAAGAATGGCCGTGAATCAGGCCACAACTGTTTTAGGTCAGCCGTAGAGTTGCTGCCTTTAGGTGCAAAGAACAGACTCAGTACCCAGTTGGCGAGTGCCAGCGCTACTGGTAGTAACTGAAAAAGTATAAGGTAGTATGCAGTATGATTCATGAAAACCTCCTAGCTTCTTCTATTGTTCCACCGACAGCCCTATTTACTCTACAATTCGCCAGCATCGTTCAAGAGGAAGATAATTGCAACAGCGACAATTGGATGGAACTTTTCCCGCATGAATGCGTATCAGTTTTGGGGATGCATTTAAATTGGGAGAATTCAGCCATGAAGATAACGAGGGGGCAAATATCTATACAGATCGGTTTCGCTCTTTTGATTGTAGTTTTATGCTGTCTCCCAATAGCCGACGCGGCGCAGAAGAAGGCGGTGAAGTCTGGTTTCCGTTCACTATCGCTGGCGACACATGATGGTCGAAGGACATACCTTGCCTATATTCCATCTAGCTATGATGCCAAAAAGTCATTGCCGCTAGTTCTGATGTTGCATGGTGGCGGGGGCACGGGAAGAGCGGCCATCTGGGAAACTGGATGGGCGGACAAGGCAGAGAGTGAGGGCCTTGTGGTTGCCTTTCCTAATGCCATGCCGCCTGATGCAACACTTGCTAGTCACTTCAGCAGAAATCCCCAGCTCTGGAATGATGGTTCTGGTCGTTTCTTTTCTGAGCAAAAAGCAGTCGATGATGTTGCCTTTATCAATGCTACGTTAGACGATCTTATTAATCGCTATGCCATAGACAGAAAACGGATTTTCGTTACTGGCTTTTCAAACGGAGCCAGTATGAGTTTTCGCGTTGGTGCAGAACTGTCGAGTCGCATAGCCGCAATTGCACCTGTCGCTGGCGCTTGTTGGCTGGAGTCGATCCAGTTAAGAAGGCCAGTATCGATGTGCTACATCACTGGCACTGCCGATCCACTGAATCTTATCAACGGCGGGAGACCAAAACTTGCAAATGGAGCTAGCGATGACGTGCGCGCAAAAGCAAAGCCTCCCGTGCGCACTTCTATACTGAAGTGGTTGTCAGCAATTGGCTCCACCTCAACGCCTGCAAAGGTAAGTGATGTGAACGGCGTCCGCACCGAGACTTATGGTACCGATCTAAACGGGACAGGTGTTGCTTATATAACTGTCGCTGAACTCGGCCATACTTGGGCTGGCGGCAAAAGCTTGTTGCCAGAACACATGGTAGGAAAGACTTCGAATAAGATCAATGCAACAGATGTAATCTGGACCTTTTTCCAGCAGCACCCCATGCGATGAAGCCCATTGTTCCTGCATAGAAGGCAATGCCTTGCCATTGGGGAGCAAATTTCCTCTATAATTAGCCTGCATTTCCCAAGGGGGCGACAAGAGCGGTGTTTCAGCGGTTTAGATTGTTGTTGATTGCCACAGCTTCCACGGCTTCCATGGTAGCCTTGGATGGATCTGCTAGTGCTCAGGCCTCCAAAGCCGCAGGCTCGGCGATTGCTTCCGGAGCTTCCAATTCTGCTAGCTCCTCCGCCTCTAGCCCTGTGTCAACGCCAGTTGCCGATAAATGGGCAGTAGTGGTCGGGGTTAGTGAGTTTGCTGACAAGGCTATCAATCTCAAGTATGCGGCCAAAGATGCTACTGATTTTCGCGCTTTTCTTGTCGACAAGTGTCATTTTGCCCCTGATCATGTGCGGCTTTTGACCAACGAACAAGCCACAAAAGAGAATGTGCTTGATTTGTTGGGTGATTCATTCTTGCCGAGAGTGGCGTTGCCTGATGATTTGGTCGTAATTTATTTTAGTAGCCACGGTAGTGCCTCTGATTTAGATCTTCGTGGGGTTAATTATTTAGTGGCCCATGATACTACCGTTGATAGGCTTTATAGCACAGGCATTGATTTGCAAACATTGTCTAATATTGTAAAAACTCGCATTCATTGCAATCGTGCTTTGATTATTCTAGATGCCTGCCATTCTGGTGGTGCCAGCGATACCAACGATAGCAAAGGGTTGGTGCGTACTTCCAACGTCGATGCCGCTGCCATTGCCCAGGGTACAGGGCGTGCTGTAATATGTTCGAGTAGTAAGACTCAGTCAAGTTGGGAATCTAAGAACTATCCTAATGGTGTTTTTACCAAGACATTGATAGACGGGTTTAAGGCTCAAGGCGAAAAGACAACTTTGAGCGATGCCTTTAAGTATTTGAAGACCAATGTAGAAGCTCAGGTTGCTGCCGAGCGCGGTACTCTGCAAACCCCTGTGTTAGAAGCTGGTAAGTGGAGTGGCGGTGAGCTTCTTCTGGCCGTTCAACCGGCGAGCCCAAGGCCTGTTCCGGCCAGTGTGATTGAGACTTTAGAGTCGCGCACGGTGAAGGTCGCGAGCAGCCGGCCAGCTCAGCAGGCTTCTTCTTCTTCTTCTTCTTCGCTTGATTTGCAAGACAAAGGTGCAGCTGTTGTACCAGTTGCAGTATCAGCAGCACCAGCTGCATTAGCAGGCACACCAAAGGGAATACCAAATATACTTGGTAGCTTTATGGGCTCCAATAATCTGAAATATAGTTATTGGCAAAGCGGCAAAAAATGTGGCTGGGCAATGCCTCAATTTGGTGTCGTGGGAAACTGTCTAATTTCAGATGACGGCACCACTTTGACTTCAACCTGGAAAGGTTTCGTCAGCGGCAGCAGCACTGCAAAGCTTGAGGTCGATGCTTCGGGCAAAGTTGTGAAGATTACCGCTGATGATGGAACTATTCTCACTCGCATGTCAGAGTAGGTTTCTTTTCACTGGTTACTTCGCTTTCTTCGCTACTTTTTTGGTCTTTGGCAGAGCTGCTTCCTTTGCCTTTGCAGCTTTCAATGCTTTGTCTTTGAATTCCTTTTCGCCCTGGTTCACTGTGTCTTTTGTCTCACTAGTGCCATTGGCGCCTTTGGCTTGCTTGACGATTTCGTAGCGCAGTTGCACAAGTCCACTCTTAAACACTTCGTAGGTGACAAGCTTAAGATCTACAGCGCAGTCTTTTGAGGCAACAAGTGGAATGCCATTAATTAAAATCTTGGGATGAATAGAGACGATTAGCTCATCAACAAGCTCATTGGCGATTAGTAGTTCGCTGATTTCGCGGCCACCAACTAGCCATATCATGCCACCATCTTCTTCTTTTAATTTGCGCACCACTTCTTCTGGCCGTTCAGTTGTGAACTCCAGTCCTGCGTATGGTGAAGGTTTTGCTGTGCGCGAAAAGATAATGGCACGCTTTGATGAGTAAGGCGCTTCTTCAAAGCTTAGGGCTTGGTCGTAGGTTTTTCGACCCATAATCACCGTGTCAACGTCTTCGTAAAAGAACTCATACCCATGAGCATAGGGGTCGAACAGCCAGTCGACAGAGCCGTCTTCGCGGGCAATGAAACCATCAAGACTATTCGCTACATAGAGCACTACACGACGCGACATTGTTTCTCCAATTTTTTTAGACTTACTGTTTTCATTTTGTCTTGCGCAATTTTACTTGCACTGGCCTATCTGGACGCAGCGTAAAGGTTGGGTCTGGCTTGATATCCTGCTTGCCTACAAGGTCTATGGTGAACGACTGACTGATTAGGGTTACAATTATTTGTGCTTCCATCATGGCAAAATTATTGCCAATACACATGCGGCTGCCGCCGCCAAAAGGAAAATAAGCGAATTTAGGTCTCTCTTTAGCCAGACTGTCACCTGCTAAGAAGCGCTCTGGGTGAAACTCTAAAGGCTGACTCCAATAGTCTGGGTGGCGCTGAGCTAGATACTGAGATACTGCGATTATTCTTCCTTTGGGCACGAAATAGCCTTCAATGTGATCATCTTCGATGGCCTCTCTGGGCTGCCCCCAAGCTGGAGGGTAGAGCCTCAAGGCTTCGTCGATCACGGCGCGGGTGAAAGTAAGTTTTGGTAGAGCTTCTAAAGTTAGCGGCTCTCTAACTTCGGCTTGCAGCTCGTCTTGCAATTTAGTCTGGGTCTGTGGATTGCTACCTAATAGCAGGTAGACCCATGCCATGGTAGCAGCGACTGTGTCGTGGCCAGCGACAAGAAGAGTAATTACTTCGTCGCGCAGCTGGGTATCGCTCATTTGCGCCCCAGAGGTCTCATCCTGAGCTGCCATCAACATTGAGAGCAAGTCGCCTCGATCGCCAGAGGCTTTGCGTCTGGTGGCAATAATTTCATCGACAACTTGATAGAGGTTGCTGCGCGCACTTTTAAACTTTCTGTTTTCTTCGGTCGGCATCCATTCTGGATAAGTGAAAGGGTTATTCATCTTTTTACTAACATGGCTCAACGCTTGTCGCAATGAGGCACCGAAGATCTCGGCTTTGTCGCTTAGTTCTAGCCCAAATAGAGTTTTTCCGGCAATTGTAAGGGTGAGATTCGACATCTCTGCGGCAATGTCGATTTCGCTATCATCGTCTAGTTGTCGCCATTGCTCAACAAGCTGCTTGGTTGAGTCAATCATTGAGTTGGCTAAATTGGTGAGGCGCTCTCGATGAAAGGCCGGTTGCATTAGTCGTCTTTGCGTCAGCCACGACTCGCCTTCGTTGACAATTAAACCGCTACCCACTAGCAAGGCCAAAGTTTTGTTAAAGACATCGGGCTTACGGTAGCGATTTTGATGGGTGACAAGGATGTGTTCGATGGCGCTTGCTCGAGACACTAGATACCAACTAATTCCAGGAAGACCGTCGAGTTTGACAAAATCGCCGTAGCGCTCGAAAACATTGTTATACAGCGGCAGTTGATTGCGCACGGCTTCCGGTTCGGTGAAGAACAGATAGCCTGGCGGGCCGGGCGGAGTTTTAGCTGTGACTATAGTGTCCTTCACCATTTGTGCTTTGCCATGTGACCTCGGAGTTACAACTTCAATATTTTAAGGCTATTTTACTTTAGTCATTAGAACTGCCGCTTGGTCTTCGCAAGCCTTCGACCAGTCTGGCCGTTCGCTCAATTTTTTAATGAGAATACTCTCTTTGGGAAAGAGTACCCAATTGATTTTATGTTGGTCTAGTATTTCGCTCCAGCCTGGTTTCACTTCGCAAACTATGCCATAGTCGCCATAGAATTTTTCACCGTAAAAATCAGCACGATCATCGATAAACACTGGCATCTTTAGCTTGTAAGAGACTAAGCCGCCCCAGTTATCTAAATTGAAGCCGCCCACGGCAGGTAGCTTTTTATCAGCTATGTAGTCTAAGGTTTTGCTGGGCATTACCAGTGGGTCGAAACCGGCTTTGAGAACGGCATCAGGTCCTTGCTTGGCGGTGGTGAAGGCCATGATAATCACAATTAAAGAATAAAGTATTGGCAGCAAATGCTTGCTTGAATTTTTTTCTTCACTGTCAAAATTAGCGGCTCCCGTGACTAGTGGTTTGAGCCAGTTAAGTAGCTTAGGTAGCCGCTCTGCTGAAAGTTGGATGCCACTATAGAGAACACCTAATACTGGTAAAGCGACAATGACAAATAGGGGCATGTGTCGCACCGCAGATAGTGACAGGTAGGTGAATACCGCCGTCATCGCTAGTGATGGTAGGCTGATTTTCTTTGCACCAACAGCTAGACCGGTAGCCAGAAAAGCAAAGAGAACAGCTAAACAATAGGCGTGAAAATTGAAGAGGAAGTTTGGTGCTTTAAACTCATCGGTTTGAGCGAGAATGGCAGTGCCATGCAAATATTCGCCTATATAATGATACAGCTGAAGGCCGTAGGGATTAAGCAGGCTCACAGCAAAGAGGCCAACGAGCACTGCTAAAAGCTGGCTGGCTTGTTTAAGCTTGATCGTGCGCAACTCAGAGGCGCCTGCAACTAGCCCTCTGAATGTGGCGACGACCATGTACAGGCCGGTGATAGCGAAGGCCAAGAGGAAAGCAGGGTGGCAATTTACCCAGAGAATCATATAAGAAAGTAGCCAGGCCAAGAGTGACTTGATGCTGCGCTTGCCGTTATAGAAATCTTCCAGTCTGGTTGTGAATAGATAGACACCCCAGAACGTGAATATGTGCGGTCTAACTAACCAGTGAATGGCCGCTGTTAAGAGTCCGAAAAAAGAAAATAGAAGAGCAAAAATGAAGTTGCTACCAGCACTGCGGATGCGCTGGTACAGGGCTAGTACTAGCGCTGAAAGGGCGAGAGTGACGATCACGGCTAAAAGATTGAGACCGCCAACTTTGACTATGGCCGCCATCATTAAGTCGGAGAGCCATTCGTAGGCGACCCATTCTTTGCCGGGAAAAGTGTAAGACAAGAAATCTTGGTGGGGAATGACATGCTTGTCCAATATGTAGAACCCGGTGGCTAAGTGCCAGCCCGTAGAGCCATCGTTGAAGATAAAAGTTGGCCGCATAAAAAGCAGAAGCTGACAGACACCAACAAAGAGAAGGTCGCCCACATTCGGCAACGGGTTGGCTTTGCCTTCAGCGTTTGTCATTAGAAACCACTTGGCTTTTGCAGGCTTCTGCGGATAAGTTCTTCTTTGCTTTTTTTCGATTGATCGGCAAGGGCTTCGGGAGTAGATTCTTTCTCGCCCTTGATTTTGTTCATGAGGGTCAATTTGCGTCCGCGATATTGAGCAACTTTGACAATGTCTGCCTCTTCAAAATGTTTGGCGGCGTTGAAAATCGCCAGATAATCGGCCACAGTAGTGGCTTTTTCTAGGGCTCGTTTTAGAGCAGCTCGAATTTGATCTGGCATTTTGAGCTGTTCGAGCTTGCTTGTTAGGGCCGTACATTCTGCACTAGTGGTTTGGTCTTCAATTAAGTCTTTGGCTGCTTTGCGGGCCAAGTCGTCGATGCCCAGGTTGCTTGCTTGCCGTATAAAATCGAGGGCATCTGGTTCGTTGTTTACGAGCGAATAAGCTTTGTGTAAAGCTAGGTGAGCCAGGTCAGCCATTGCTGCTTCGTGGGCATGGTGTGCCACTGTCATCAAGTCGTCGTATGAATTTGAACCGCTAACAAGTTCATCTAGGGTCTTTTTTGAGAGATCATACATCTCACACTGCCGAGCATATTTTGCTACTTCCATCAGGTCATCGCTGGTTTTAGCTAGGCCTAGTGCCTTTTCGACTGCGGTGCGTTTAACTTTGTTGCCTTGTCCGCCGAAGGCGTCGAGGGTGTGGATGATAAAGAGGCAGCCTTTGGCGTCGGTGGCTGAGGAAGAAGCCGCATCGACAGCATCACGTGCTTTTGTCCAGTTCTTTGACTTCATAGCACTGACTGCACGTTGCAGTTGTTTTTGTCCGTCGATGGGCAAGGTTGAGTCAGGGTAAGGTCCTTTGCTCGCTGCCTCAGCTAAAGTTGTGCTAGTAATTGCCAGGAGAGTCGATGTGAGTGCAATTAGGCTTAGGCTGACCAATTGAATTTTGAGTGGCTTTTTCATTTTTTTCATTTTCAAAGGCTCGTCACGACTTGCTTGGTTCGATATTGGCTATTTTAACGGTGATTAGCTCAAATGGCTGAAATTCCAGTTCAACGGCTGGTCTGCCCCAGACAATTCCGGCTGCCTTCGCTAGCTTTGTTAATGTGCCGTCTAGTTTGTGTATGGTTGCATCTTGGCTGCCTAGTATTTTAGATGTTTGCTTAGTTTCTGCCACATTTAGAAGGCGGAGGGTCATTTTATTGTCTTCATCTATATATGATGCCATGATTTTTATAGAGTGATTTTCAATTTCAACGAAGCTCATGCGGTCAAATTCGTTATCAGGAACAACAAAAGCGGTCAGTGGATTTTCATAGATTTCAGCTAGCCCATAAGCTGCGGCGCTTTTATTTGGCTCTGATTCGGCTATGGGGGCCCAAGCGTAAGATACATGGTTGAGACCAAGTGAGTTGGCACCAGGTGTGGCAATATTTGGACCAGCACCGCCGCCGCGTGTTCTTAGGCGGTTGCGCGAGAGATAACTTACTGCTCGCAATAAGGTAATTGTGACTTCGCTTCCGGCGGCTCCATATTCGGGTAGGCCGACGTTGAAGAAGACTTGATTGTGAGCAATGAAGAAGCGCTGGCAAGGATAGCGATCGAGGGCACCTTCATGACCGAGAGAGATACAAGCTTTCTCGCTGTAGATTGGATGAAGAGTGGCTTTGGCAGAAACTGGGCGTGTGATTAAACTGTAGTGATTCTCGCTGATTGTTTGGCTGAGTGGCGCTCCAGTAGAGAAAATCACTTCTAATCTGTGATCTGTTGCTTTGTTTTCAAAATCGGTTTCGAAGTAGACAATTGGTACGTTAGCTTTGAGAATAATCTCAGTGATGATTTTGTGCTTAATTGTTTTGCTTGAGCGCTTTAGTTCAACTAATGCCGGAGCTTCAATGGCTTCACCTTTGCGTTTTAAAACACCGGTTTCTTTCAAGCCCACGGGCAGTGTTATCTGGTATTCAACTATTAGTGAAGTAGTAATAGGACCGCACATACCTGGCCTGACATCAACTATTTCAGAGGTAATTGGCTGATCTAACGCTAGTGGATCGTAGTTGTAGGTGTCGCCACCATCGGCGGTATCGATAAAATTGTGGCCGAGTTTGTGGGAAATTACGCCGCTAGCGTCTCCTGATTTCTTTTCTTTGACAATCAATTGGCCTTTCTTGTCGATGTAAGCGATGAGAAATTGATTGTGGATGGCGAGATTATTCATCGCGCTTGTATAGTTTTCTTTGAGATTAGCAGCGGTTTCTGACTTGGCGCTAATGGTTGCGCTGAGGCCCGGAAGCTTGGCTAGGCCAAAGGCTGGAATGCTATCGGCGTAGGCGTAGGCTTCAATAATTTCGACATTTTTAAATTGAGGCACTCCAGACAATTCAAGAAATGCTTCGCTGGCATCTTTTCTGCTGACTATCTGCAGTGAATCAGAAGAAAGCTGCTTATTGCTTGTGGTCAAAGCTGTTTCTTTGCCCTTGGCAAAACGTATTAGAACTGGCATTGAAACAGGGTTAGTCGCGCTGTTGATAACTATGGTTGAGGGGCCTTCGCCCCTATTTACTTGCTGTGGATCAAGCACATCTATATATTGCAGGCCAAGGCGAATTTCACTTTCGGCCGGGACTAAATATCTTGTTAGTGCCTCTTGAGCCTGGCGGGTTATGACATTTAGTTGTGCTGCTAGACTTTTGCTGCGACTTTGCATTTCGTCATGCACTTCGTCAATGCTGCAACCGCAGATGCTGTCGTGGGGATGATTTTTTAGTAGAAGGCGCCAGCTATGATCGAGTTCTTCGTGAGGATATTTTAGCCAGTTGGCTAAGGCCATCATCGTTCGGATCGGCTCTACTTTTTTTAGTATGGCGTGTTCCATCAAGCGATTTTCACGTTTAAGATACAGTCTGGTTGAGAGCACTCCGGCTAGCATGTAGGCTCTTTCGCATTCGAAGGCCATGCGGTTGTCGCGCAGCTCGCCGCGCACTAGTTGCAGGGCGCTGAGGTCGGCTCTGAGAGCGCTGTTTGCTTGGTTAAACAAAGTCTCTAGGGACACTGCTTCGGCTGAAAAATTGTTCTCGAACAATAGGGTTGCCAGTGGATCTACTGGTGACTTGCTATTTATTAGAGCAAGAGCATCGCGCAATTGATCTTTAAAGTTCGGGGCCGGGCGCAAGTGGTCGCCGCCAACCGGCACGAGGGCTGAGCGTAGCTCGTCGCTATAGGTCAGGGCTTTGTTATTGGTTTCAATTAGTTCGTTTGATGTTTCCCACGAAACACTGTTTTTCTGCCAACCCAAAAAGCTCAGTAGATAATCGGCCAGTTTCTCTGTGCCGACATTTTCATGAAAAGCCGTTTGATAGTAGCCGCGTGCTAGGTGAGTGGCTAGAACTTCTGAGCCGTCTGGGCTTTGCCATAAAAAGAATGGTCCAGCGGTCATCTCAGGCACTCCGCGCCAGACAACGGCATTGTCAATGCCAAAACCTTGGAGAATGCGTGGCAAATCAGCGCTATGGCCAAAGGTGTCAGGGCAGTAGCCAACTAGGGCGGGTTCTGTGAGCGGAGAGACCTTATAAGCTTTTGCATCTTCAGTACTTTGTTCTTCTCTGGCACCTAATTGGCGAGCGGCTTTCATGCCATAGTGTAGATTGCGAGTTAAGCTTTCACCGCTAACTAAGAGTTGATCGGCCAGAACGTACCACGGGCCAACTGATAGCGAGCGTTTTTGTACCAGGCTGGTAATGCGAGCGGTTAGCGATGGTGCCATTTCGGCTAGGTCTTCTAATAAGCATGTCTGGCCGTCCAGCATAAAATTGTCGAGTTCGCCTTTTTCTAGCATTTGAACAATCGACTCAACTACTTGTGCCAGCTGTGTGCGATAGGCACCAAAACTCCAGTACCATTCTCTGTCCCAGTGGGTGTGAAGGTAGAGCAAGATTTGATGATCTTGGGCCATCTTGATTTATCCTCGCAGCAGTCTGGCAAAATGGCGCTTCGATTCATCTAAAGCTTCATCCATTGATTGATCGTCTTCACCTAAAAACTGATCATCGAATTGCATAGAAAACGCACCCATGTAGCCGTATAGTTTTAGGGCTTCGATGACTTGACGCCAGTCTACGTGTCCTTTTCCGGCTAGGCGATAGTGCCACCAAAGGGGGCCAAACGTACCGCTGTCGGCCAATATAGTACGGTTAATTTCGACGTCGTGTGCTACCACGTGATCGATTGCTGTGGCGAAGGCCGAAAGATTGGCTAAGTATTCGATGCCTTGCCAGAGACAGTCGGCTGGTGAATAGATTAAAGCGAGCCCGGGGCAATAAGAGATTAGATCGCGCCACTCTTGCGGGTCCATGGCCCGCCACTTCTTTAGCGAGACCCCGCGGTATTCAATTGGTGTCGATAATCGCAGTAAGAGACCGACGCCAAGTGCATCAAGGCTATCTTTGACCGAGGGATAGACAGAGGCAAAGTCGTCAATCCAGTTATCTTGACTAGACGGTCTCAAGAAGAAAGAAACTTTTTTGCAGTCAAGACTTTTTGCTACTTGGCCCAGCTTTTCGATCATAGGTGTAAACTGCTTCACTGATTTTTTATCAGAAGCGTCAAGGCAATAGTCTAAATTTAGGCAGGCGAATTCAACACCTTGTGCCAGTGCCGCTTCTTTTGTTGCCTGAAGCGTAGATTCAAGGTAGCTGCGCTCCTTGTCATCTGCTTTTTTGTTTGCTTTTGCCGGAGTAAAAGGGGCGAAGGAATACTCCACAGACTTAATGCCCTTGGAGCTAGCTAGCTCTACTGCTCCGTCTAAACCGCTACCAAATTTGGTGGCATCAAAACATAATTTCATTGCTCAAGTTTAGCAAATAAATTGATTGCGATAAGTTTAATCTAGAGGCTGTTGAGATAGTCGCGGCGCACAAGTGGGTCGGGAATGTCGTTGAAGTCCATGCGAACCATCTGTTTAACGTCAAAATTTTGCCTGCGCAAAACCGAGAGAGTGACAGGGGTGTCTGGTGAGCCGACTATTAGGTCGTAGCACTGGTCCTTGTTTAAGTTGCGGGTTGGTACTCCGTCTACCGCTACTATCTGGTCGTCAACGTGCATGCCAGACTTGGCTGCCGGGGTACCAGCAAAGACGGTGTTGATTACTGCTGGGCCATCAGGCAATTTGTGAAAACGCACCCCAATTATGCCCACCGATTGTTCAATGGTGAAAGGTTGGCGGGCGTTGAGGGCGTGTTCTTGCGCTCTGGCCTTGAGTACTCTTTCTCGATCTCTTTGGGCTCTTTGGGCTCCACTGAGCTGGAAGTCAGGGGGTTTGGCTGTGCTTGTACCTGTACTAGCGGCGGCATTGAGCTTCTTCGGCTTTCTCGGTGCGGCTGGAGGGACAGAGAGGTGATGCTCGATCGTGCCCTTCAGGGTTGAGCGGTCTGGGCTGTCAGCGTCAAATTTTGGCACGTCTGGCTTGAGTACAGGCTCGTCGGCCGCTAGGGCCAGGGTCGCCAGCGGGTGAAATGGACCTGTATTAATCAAAGTCAGTGCTAGTGCTAAGCCCAAACCAATGAGCTGGGCTGGGGATTTGCGCCCACTTGCCTTGGCAACTATGTTTCTCTGCTCTTCCATCGCCAGCATCCGTGCTTTGTGGTCGGTAGTTTGTACTTGAATCTACTTTTTAGTATCTAGTTTCGGGTACCTACTTTCTAGATTAACTGAATTTTCCAAAAAAAATGGCAGTAATTGATGATGTATATGAAGGCTAGCTTAAGCTCGTCAAAGAAATTGCCGACTAGTGCTAACCTCAAGGTCTAAATTGGGATGGATTTTTCGTGGTTGGAGGAATGCTCGTGAGCAAAGTTACAGTTGTAGGAGCCGGATTTGTAGGCGCCACCGTGGCCCAGTATTTGGCTGACAGAGAAATTGCCGACGTCTGTCTCGTCGACGTCGTGGAAGGCATGCCCCAAGGCAAATCCCTCGACATGATGCAAGCTGCTGCCATTACCAGCCACGACTGTGAAGTTGTCGGCTCAAATGACTATGCCGCTACCAAAGGTTCTGACATTGTTGTAATCACTGCCGGTATTGCCAGAAAGCCCGGTATGTCACGCGACGAACTACTTAAGATCAACGCTAACATAGTTCAAGGCGTTGCCAAAGAAGCAATCAAATACTCACCAGATGCCATCTTCATCACCGTTTCTAATCCACTTGACGTGATGACCTACTTGACCTGGAAAACTACTAAGTTGCCAGCATCAAGAGTCATCGGTATGGCCGGTGTGCTTGACTCTGCTCGCTTCCAGGCTTTCATCGCCATGGAAACTGGCTTCTCGGTACAGGACGTGCGTGCCATGGTTCTTGGCGGCCACGGCGATTTGATGGTTCCATTGACTCGCTTCGCTACAGTTAACGGTATTCCGATTTCTGAATTCTTGCCCCAAGCAAAAATTGACGAAATGACCAAGCGCACCCAAAATGGCGGCGCTGAAATCGTAAACTTGCTCAAGACCGGTAGCGCCTACTACGCTCCAGGTAGGTCTGTTGTGCAAATGGTTGAAGCAATCTTGAAGGACCAGAACCGCTTGTTGCCTTGCTGTGTGCAAGCTGACGGTGCTTATGGCTTGAAAGATGTTTATATCGGCTTGCCAGTAGTGCTGGGCCGTGAAGGCATGAAGAAGATTGTTGATCTCAAGTTGAACAAGGACGAGCAGGAATTGCTCAATGCCTCAGCTAAGTCAATTAAAGAGAATATCGACTTGATGAATCAGCTCCTAGTCGCTGTTTAGGCTGCTATTTAAGAACGTGCTGCGAGCTTAGGCTCTTTGACGGCTCAAGCTCCCCAAAAATGACGAGAGGGGCCCAGTTACGGGGCCTCTCTTTTCTCTTCCTAATTTCTTGAAAGTTTTTGTGTCAGTCTTAGTAGCAGCCTAAGGTTCTAAAGAGAATGAGCGGATATAATACTTAGCTAGGTGATTACTGAAAGTTCATCCCCTGCCTGTCCTAAATTCTTGCCTAACCTGAATTCTTGCCACTTATAAATTATCTCCAGTTGCTCTCGTTTTTTATTTCACGCTCTTAGTTTCGTCCCCGATTTTAGGTCATCAGTGATACCACCCATGAAACCAGTGCTCTCTAATACTTTTGCTTTTTCTCGATTCTTGTTTGTTAGCGTATTGACGGCTAGCAGCCTATTGCTTTCCTCTCCAGCAAATGCGCTAGAGACCTCGCCAGCGATTACTCTTGGCAGCCAAGACTTCACTCTCGACGCTGATAATAAAGAACACGAGAAAGAGAAGAAGGAAATAGAGAACATACTTGCGAACATAGAGACTTTATGGAACGCTCACAACCTTGATGGTGTGATGGCTAACTACTCTGACGACTATGTCAATAATGATGGTCTCGACAAGAAAGCTGTTACTACTCTTACTCAAGACTTTTGGAAGACTTATCCCGATGCTAAGTCGGTGTCGAAGACTAAGCACATTAGAATTGAGGGAAATTTCGCCACAATTGAATCGCGAGATATGGCTGTAGGTACAACCTTAAAAGAAATGCCTGGCATGAGCAGCAAGGGTGAATTGCAGTCACTTTCGGAAGGTCAGCTTTATTTAAAGAAGATTGGCAGCACCTGGAGAATAGTGGGTGATCGCATTGACTACGAAAAAGTAAAGGTGGCTTTTGGCTTGGCCAAGCAGCTTAATGCTGTATTTACAGCGCCTGAGCAAGTTAAAGCTGGTAAGCAATATTCTGCAAAATTAGAAGTATCTTTGCCTCCAGGTCTTTTTGCTGTTGGTTCGATTACTAGTCAGCCCTTGCGTTTTCCTCAGCCAAACCCTACTGACAGTCCCCGTCCGTTAGAAGCACCAGCCTTAGAACGGGTGATGAGTGCCAACAACGAGAACCGCAATGAGCTGCTAACTGCCACCGTTATTTTGACGAATCCGATGCGTACTTCGGTAATGGGTGTTTCTTTCTTGACTCGACGAATGAATGTCATTGCTGAGCCTTTGCAGAACAAAGATGAAGTGCAAGTGGCTGAGAGCGACAGCAAGTTGAATCGTAAACATCCGGCTTTAGAGAAGAAAGACGAAAAGAAACCGGAAGAGACGAAGGTCGAAGAGAAAAAACTAGAAGAGAAAAAACTCGACGATCAAAGATCTGAAGAAAGAAAACCAGAATCAAAACCGACTATTGCGCCTGCTGGCGAGAGCAAGTAAATGGTAAAGCGGCAATTTGTACTAGGCCGCATGTATGCCTGACGCAGAGCCTAAGGAAGAGCCTAAGCAAGTTGTGCACACTGGCCGGCTTTATCAGCTGTTCACTGTAGTGATTTCTGCAGTCATTGCTTTTAGCTTAGATCGTGTGGCCAAGCTCTGGGCGCTAAGTCATTTGATTTTTGGTGAAGATTCAGTTTTCTGGCCGGGAATTCTGCAGTTTCGTTTAACCAATAATACTGGTGCGGCCTTTTCTCTTGGCCGCGATCATGCACCTTTGATGACCATAATCGCTACCGTATATACCATTGTTTTCATTTGCTGGGCCCTGAATCGCTTGCTTAAAGCTTCAGCTTTTGCCGCTCTTGAAAGGGTGGGGGTGGGCCTTATCATTGGTGGTGCTTGCGGAAATTTGTATGAGCGTTATAGCCAAGGTTGTGTTACTGACTTTATCGAATTTGCATTTATCAACTTTCCTATATTCAATGTTGCTGATGCCTTAATTGATGTTGGCTTGGTATTGATTTTTGTCGATATTCTTTTCTTGCACAAGCATAAAGATGGTGGTAAGCCTGCTGATGCTCAATGAACTCACTGATCTAGAGCCAATTGAGATTACTGTTGTTACCGATGATAGTTTTGCGGGGCGCTCAAGGCTAGATCAATATCTGGCGTCACATATTGAAGAGCTTAGTCGTGCCCGGGTACAGAAGCTCATAGACGACGGCCTTGTTAAGGTTAATGGAGTCATAGCTAGAGCCAGTCTTAAGCTTAAGGAAGGCGATCTTGTCGAGATATTTTTGCCACCGCCCGAGGTGTTAGAGGCCGTTGCCGAGGATATCCCACTGCAGATAATTTTTGAAGATGAGCATATGCTTGTAATCAATAAACCAGCAGGCATGGTCACCCATCCTGGCGCAGGAGTGAGCAGTGGTACTCTTGTTAATGCGGTGCTTTATCACTGTCAGGGCAGTCTTTCGTCTATCGGTGGTGTCGTTCGACCTGGTATAGTTCATCGCCTTGATAAAGACACTAGTGGCCTAATTATGGTGGCTAAGTCAGATATTGCTCATAAAGGGCTTTCTGAACAATTGCAGAGCAAACAAGCCAAGCGAACTTATTTAGCGCTCTTAGAAGGCGAGCCTAAAGTAGCAAGTGGCAAAGTGGATGCCCCTATTGGGCGGCATCCGCTCAAGCGCAAAGAAATGACCATTGTTAAAGAAGGTCAGCGTGGCCGCTCTGCTGTTACTAACTATCTTGTGGTCAAAAACTTCACTAAGTTTACTCTCGTTGAATGCCGTCTAGAAACTGGTCGTACGCACCAGATACGCGTCCATATGGCTAGTCTGAACTTACCTGTGGTCGGTGACATAGTTTACAATCGCAAAACCACCGGTAGCCTTGAAGCAAGGCGCAAGCTCGGTTTGCAGGGTCAAGCCCTGCACGCGGCCCGGCTTTCTTTTATTCATCCAGTGACTAATTTGCTGTTAGAATTTCAAGCTGAGCTGCCTCAAGATTTTGAGCAACTGCTGGCGAAACTAAAGTAAGGCGTTGAGCAATGCTACCCAAATATTTGTATATGCTACTGGCCGGTTTATCAGTGGCTTTCACCGTCTTTTTTATGGCGACAACTGCGGCTCTAAGCGTTAGCTATGCTGTTGCATCTCAGTTATTTCAGCTGCCTCTGCCTCTGATTGTCCTAAAGTTTTTTGCTTTAGGTGTAGTGACAATGTTTTGTATTTGGAAGATTCGCTCTAAAGAATTGAAGAGCGAAGCCAAGCAGCTCCAATGGCAAGCTCAAGATGCCAAGCTAGCTGTAGAGATTCAGTCAGACAAAGAGAAGCAGTTGGAAGCCAAGATTGCCACGCTAGAAGCCGCGCTCACATCTGCTTTGAAGAAAAAGAGTTAAATAAATGAAGATTTTTTTGAGAAAAGGAGCCGTTGGGGCACTGTTTATTGCTTTCTCCCTAGCATCTTGTGCTAGCGTGAGCGTTTCTCCGTCTGCTTTAGCTAGCCAGCACCAGCCTAAAGAACATAAGTCTAAAGACTTTACTGCTCAAGATTTTGCCGAAGCGCAGAGGCTCTTTGACCAGTACAAAAAGTACGATTTGTCTAACGATATGAAATTGGTTGAACTCTATGCTCCTGATGCCACTATAGAACTAGGTGTAGAGCGTGAGCGAGGCGACATTCGTTGGCAGAAGCTTAATCGGGAAGCTTTTGCAAAAGAGGTGGCCACTTCCTTCAAAGACGAGCACCTTAGTTCGTTGAAGAACGATGAGACTTTTTCTACACCAACTTTTAAGGAGGCAAAGCACCCCTTGAGTGGCAAGCCTGCCATCGAAGTTGTTTTTCATGGCACTAGTGGTCATGCCAGCATCAAAGTAACCTGGCATCTGCAGGCCGGTGCTGGTGGTGCCATGTTTATTGCTAGCGAGCGCTCTGTTACATATAGTAAGCGAGCCAAGATGCACGGTAGCTGTAAGTAAGAAGTTAGCTAGTCGCTAGAGCTGCTGGGTTTTTGAAAGTCTGAGGCTTTCAGACCATCAATAAAGGACTTGAACTGCTTGGCTTCTTCTTCGTCTTTTTGATGATCCGCGGCAATCGTGCCGTCGGCAATCACTTGGGCGGAGACAAAGATTGGTACTTTAGCCCTCAATGCGATGGCGATAGCGTCAGAAGGCCTGGCGTCAAGGGGCTTGGTGATATCTAGCTTTTTGGCTGGGTCGTTGACTTTGATCAAGATGGTTGCAAAATAAGTACTAGAAGCCAGCTCGTTAATTTCGATACGGTCGACTTTGTAGCCCAGAGCCGTAATTGTATTTAGCAGAAGGTCGTGGGTCATTGGCCGCTCAGGTTTGTGATTGTTGAGGGCCTTGTCAATAGCTTGAGCCTCGAAAGGCCCAATCCAGATGGGCAGGGCTCGCCTTTTTGTGGAATCGTTCAGAACAACGATTGGTTGTCCCGTGCGGGCGTCAAAGGCAATTCCATATACAAACATTTCAATCATTAAGGTGAAATTCCCGGTCCAGGATTATTCTCTGTATGCCCATTTTGTGGGATTTTATGTAGTCAGAAGATAAATTCTTTGGTGAAAACCCTGACTGCTACTCGCTTCACGTTCAATTTTGCTACTTAATTTGTTCTTCCGCCCCTTGCTGGTCAGCAATAGCAAGCTTTTTTGGGGCTCTGCAGTAGGGACGCAAAGAGCTGGGGCAATGTTCCGTAGTATTGACAGTGACCTCCTTCGCGTGATGAACTAGTGCTCCTTGAGCCTTTAGGGTTCAAGCCTCCTGAACTTTTCAAATACCGCCTTTCCCTTCAAATGGTATTTGACTAAACAGTTCTCCAGAGCAATCTGGGCGAGGTCTCTAGTCCGGATGGCGGAACTGGTAGACGCGCACGTTTGAGGGGCGTGTGGTGCAAGCCTTGAGGGTTCAAGTCCCTCTCCGGACAAATTTTTATTGTAGCCCTAAATCTAGATCAACCTTTGCTCTGTCCAAGCCTTTCCAAGTCTGAAGAGCGCGTCAAAGTTGGTCTATTTAAACTTGAGAAGAAAAATGACGATAGTTACACGAGCACAGTGGCCACATACAATTGAAGATATTGTCAAGGCTCTTGATGGCGTTTGGGGTTTGATTGGTGCTAATGGTGTTAACGGCAATCTTTACCGTCTAGAAAAGAGCCTTCATGAGCCGGTTGTATATACTCTCACCGAGTATCGCGGAGCTGATGAAAGCGATATTGTTCGTCGCGAAGAATATGGCGGTGACGATAGGCTGACTGCCATTAACGTTTTTGCGGTAGCGATTGGCTTCGAATCTAAGTCTTAAGCCGTGGTTAAATCGCGGCCAAGCTATCTGGGCATCATCATTCAAGGCTCTCTTTCTCAAGGGCTTGAAATGCGGCTCGATACTGAGCAGAGCGTTGAAGACTTGAGAGTGGGCCGTTTTGTTGTGGTGGAGGGCGCTAATTCGCGCTTCTTTAGCATGCTCACTGATGTCACGCTGTCAGCGGCTAATCCTAGTATCTTGCTTAATCCGCCGCGTACCGACCCATTTTTGATGTCAGTTTTGTCAGGGGTAACAACCTTTGGCACGGTAAAGTTGCAGCCGATGCTTATGCTCGAGCAGTCTTCAAGCGATAAAGGCAATGATGAAGGTGATGGTCGCGAATTGCGACCGGTGAAAACTATTCCATCGCATTTTTCTCCTGTTTATGAGGCGAGTTCCGCTGACTTTGCCTTAGTGTTTGGCGAAGAGGACGCTAGCGATGCTAGCAACACTCACTTTAATATCGGTCGGCCCCTCAATATGGAAACGCCGGTTTGCGTAGACCTCAACCGTTTCATTGAGCGATCAAATGGAATTTTTGGTAAATCTGGCACGGGCAAGTCTTTTCTAACTCGCATTTTCTTGAGCGGTATCATCAAGAAAGATCTAGCCTCCGTGCTAGTTTTTGATATGCATAACGAATATGGTTGGCAAGCCATGTCTGAGAGCAAGGCCGCGCCAAGGGTGAAGGGTCTCAAGCAGCTCTTTGGTCACAGCGTCGTGGTTTTCTCGCTCGATCGCGAATCCTCGCGTGCTCGTGGCATTCCTGACGCACGAGAACTCTATATTGGCTACAACCAAATAGAAATAGAAGATCTTGATCTGCTCAAGAACGAGCTAAATTTGACCGAAGCTTCCCTTGAAAATGCCTATATTTTCAAAGAAAAAATTGGTGCTGACTGGATTGCTACATTGCTTGATATGTCGGGCGATGAAATAGAAGAATTTTGCCAGAATTTCAAGGGCCACCCAACTTCACTTAAGACTTTGCAGCGTCGACTTAATACGGTGGTGCAAAAGACACCATATTTGAAACCACGAGTGGGCCACAACTATATAGAAGAGATTTTGGCCCAAATACAGGCAGGCAAGCATGTGGTACTAGAATTTGGCCGGCAGAATAATTTGCTCTCTTATATGCTTGCCACCAATATTATCACCAGGCGTATACATGCTGAATATGTGCGTCAGTCTGAGCTCTACATTTGCGATCCTGAGCGCGTTCCTGCCCCGCGCAAATTAATGATTGTGATTGAGGAAGCGCATAAGTTTCTTTCTCCGGCTGTGGCTAAGCAAACCATATTCGGTATTATCGCCCGAGAAATGCGCAAGTATTTTGTCACTCTCCTCATTGTTGATCAAAGGCCGTCTGGTATCGATCCTGAAGTACTTAGTCAAATTGGTACAAGGGTAACAGCCCTGCTCAACGACGATAAAGACATTGATGCCGTTTTTACTGGCGTGTCGGGGTCGCAAACTTTGCGCACGGTTTTGGCTCAGATGGATCCAAAGCAACAAGCTTTGGTTTTGGGATACGCTGTACCGATGCCGGTGGTGGTGCGCACTCGTGCCTTTGATCAAGATTTTTATAAGGCCGTGGCCGATCTCGATTGGCTAGGCGACATTCATAGTGCTTCTGCTGAGGTCAAAGCGGAGGTGAGCCAGCGGGCCGAAATAGCTAATAGAGAGTTATTTGGCTAATAGCTTTGCCTAATTTAGCTATGCAATTTCTTGACTATATCCTTGTTTTCCTGCCTTTTACCGGGTTTTACCACTTGCCACTGGCTCTAAATTTAGGCTACTCTAGCCTGCATGGCACAGCCCCCTGACGAATACGATCCTTACGCTGATATTGGCTCTTCTGACACCGAAGGAGAGGCACAGGACAATTTCGTAGAGCAAAAAGAGCCAAGCGAAATGCTCATGTGCTTGATTCTTGCTTCGGCTTACCTAGGTTTGGCTAAATACTGCTGGACACCTTTGCTTTTGGCAAAAGACTGGAAGCTGCTTTTTAACATTGAAGGATTTTTTCTTGGAATTGCCGCTCTCGCGGTTATGGTTGGCCTTCGCCCCTACCTGACCCCTTCTAGTTTGCAGCTCAGTCGTCATGGCATTAAGTATCGCGGACCTTACTGGCCGCAGCGTAAAACTGTTAACTGGCAGCAAGTTGAGAAGGTTTACCTTAGTCCAGAGCTTATACTTGTGCTCTACCATCCCACCATCGGCAAGAAGCAGCTCTGGCCGCTAGTGATAACGTCTATCTATCTAAGCGATAGAGATCGCATAGCTAAAGTGTTCATCAAATATTTGCCTATACCGCCAATTATTCTTTCTAGCCCCGCGCTGCTGTCGCGCGTCATTATGCTTTTGCTCTTCTTGGCAGTGGTGATTTGGCTTTTAGAGATGCTGATTATTCAGTAAATTTTTCTGTTTTATTTGTCGAAAGTGAGATTGCGCAAATAGTCGACGAGATTATCCATCTCTTGGTCGTTGATTATTTCTACGGGTTGGCCTGGCATCATGCCTTTTCCTTTGCGCAGGTATGCTTTTAGAGAGGCGTCGTCAGGGAAGTTTGTGCGTAAGTTTTCTAGGCTTGGGCCCATGTTGGCTCTTCCGCTGGGATGGCAGGTATTGCAGCTGCGAAAGAAGAGTTGTTCGCCATTTAGGTTGGTTGAGCCGGCTTCGGCTCTTTGCTTTTGTGCCCGTTTGACGATTTCGATGCGTTTCATTTCTTCTGACATAACGCAGCCATCGAGCAAGATAGCAGTGCCGAAAATGGAGAGCATTATTGTAAAAACGCGACGAAAAGACATAAAAAACCCCCTTGGCAGCCAGAGTTTACCGCACTTTAACATCCTACTTTATAACTGTTTTCAATGGGTTTAAGTAAGACCAGCTCAGGATGCGGCTAAAACGTAACAGAACAAAAAGTGCTTTCCGAAATTTGCTTAACATTGTGTTTACCTGGCCGTTGTAGAGTTACTACAGAGGCGGAAAGTAACCAATCTTTTAATCAAGCTTCCCGGTATCAAAATTCGAACCAGTCACCTCGCTAAACGGAGCCATGCGTCAGTGACTATTTGCCCTATCTGGGCTGGAAATCAAGCTCCCGAGATGAGCGGCAGGTAACATGACACCACCACAAGCAACCAGACTAGATCCTCCAGCCAAGCAAGGGCCACAGGAAGCCGAAGAACGCATTATCATCCGCGGCGGCAAGCCTCTGCGCGGTGAGACTAGAATTTTCGGCGCCAAGAATGCCGTGCTCAAAATGATGGCAGCTGCTCTTCTCGCCAAAGACGTTACCGTTTTGAGAAACGTACCTAACTTGACTGACGTTCACATGATGGCTGAAGTGCTTCGTCACCTCGGCGCCAAAGTTGAAGTCAGAGATTCTGAAGTTAGTATCGATGCTACTAACCTCACCGAAATTGAAGCTCCCTATGAGTTGGTTAGCCAACTGAGAGCATCGTTTGTTGTACTTGGTCCATTGCTGGCCCGCTGCAAAGAAGCCAAAGTTTCGCTACCAGGTGGTTGCGCTATTGGCGAACGCAGAATCGATTTGCACGAAAAAGGCTTAAAGCTTCTTGGCGCCGAAGTTGGCATTGACCACGGTTATGTTTATGCTTCAACCCAGAAGTTGACTGGCGCTCGTATTTACCTCGACCGTCCAAGCAACGGTGCCACTGAAAACATTATGATGGCTGCCGTTCTTGCCGAAGGTCAGACCATCATCGAGAATGCTGCTCAAGACCCTGAAATCGTCAATTTGGCTGACTGTATAAATGCCATGGGCGGCAAAATCACAGGCGCAGGAACCTACCAGATTGTAATTGATGGTGTTCCTCAAGAAGAGATGCACGGGGCTGTTGTTGACACTATTCCAGACAGGCTTGAAGTCGGTACTTTCCTTTATGCCTGTATGGCAGCCGGTGGTGAAATCATCATCAATGGTGCCAATGCTCATCACATCTATGCTGTCATCAGCAAGATTCATGAGATGGGTGCTGAGTGCTCAATATACGCACCAGATACAATCAAGATCAAAGTCGAAGGAAGACTGAAAGCAATTGACGTCACTACAGTTCCTTATCCTGGTTTCCCTACCGATTTGCAAGCTCCGTTGATGTCAGTTTTAGCTGTGGCTGAAGGTACTTCAATCATGACTGAAACCATGTACGAAAACCGCTTCATGCAAGTGGGCGAGTTGCGCAGAATGGGCGCAGATATTCAGCTCAAAGCCAATTCAGCCATCGTCAAAGGTGTGCCTAAATTGATGGGCGCTGAAGTTAAATCAAGCGACTTGCGCGCTGCAGCTGCTCTAATCATCGCCGGTCTTGGTGCTGATGGTGTTACTGAAGTAACTGGTTTGAGTCACCTTGATCGTGGCTACGACAAGCTCGAAGAAAGACTGCGTGACCTCGGCGCTGATGTCTGGAGAAGATAACCAGATATAGTAAGTTCTAGGGTTCCTGCAATGATAGTAATGAAATTTGGTGGCACTTCAGTGGGCTCGAAAGAGCGTTTTGAACAGGTGTTCGCCCTGATTTCAAAAACTAAAGATAGTGATGGGCCGCCACTGGTGGTAGTTTCAGCAATGTCAGGGGTGACCAACGCCTTGATTGAGGCTGCTAACCTGGCGGTTCGTCGCGATCTGGATGGTGCCCTGGCGCAAATCGAAATGATTCGGCAAAAACACATCGATGCTGTTAAAGGCCTTTTGAGTGCCGAAAAGGCTCAGGCATTGCTTGAAGATTTGAACATTCACTTACAAGAGTTAGAGTCAGTTTTGCGCGGCATCAACTATTTGGGTGAACTTTCTAAGCGCTCCCTTGATGTTGTTTCGTCAATTGGCGAGTTGCTCTCTAGCCGAGTTCTTGCTGAGTACGCAAGCAGTCGAGGCTTGAAAGTACAGTGGGTTGATGCCAGAAAAGTATTGATTACTGATGATTCTTTTGGCAAGGCTAATCCGCTTTGGGCTGAAGTTGAAGTTAGAGCCAAGGAAATTATTGGTCGGGCCGTTCAAGATGGTTTCACTGTTATCAGTCAGGGCTTCATTGGCTGCACCCTCGATGGTGTTACCACTACGCTTGGGCGGGGAGGTTCAGACTATTCAGCTTCGATTCTTGGTGTTGCCGCTGATGCTTCTCGTATCGAAATTTGGACCGACGTTGATGGCATGATGACTTGCGACCCGCGCATTGTGCCGGCTGCCAAAGTAATTGCTCAAGTGACCTTCCAGGAAGCGGCGGAACTGGCTTATTTTGGAGCCAAAGTATTGCACCCACTGACGATTAAGCCAGCTGTAGAGAAAAGCATACCGGTCAAAGTTTTGAACACGATGCGGCCTGATAGCCCAGGAACACTGATTCAGGCAGACGTGCCTGATAGTGATATTGATCCTAAATTTGATCCAAAGAAAGTGCCTCTTTCCCAGCGCATTTGCGCTATTGCTAGCAAGAAAAACATCACGGCTCTTTTTATTAGCTCGCCGCGCATGCTTATGGCTCATGGTTTTCTCGCCAAAGTATTTACTGTTTTTGATCGCCATAAGACTTCTATAGATCTAATTGCTACTTCCGAGGTTTCTCTTTCGATTACCATAGATTCGACCGAGAACCTTGACGCTATTAAAGAAGACCTAGCCGAGTGGGGCGAACTTAAGGTATTGAATAACACTGCCATTGTTACTGTTGTTGGTAGACAGTTCCGTGGCAGTAGTGGTATTGCCGGTGAAGTCTTTAGCGCTATGAAAGACATCAATATTTTGGTTATTTCTGGTGGCGCTTCTGATATAAACTTGAGTTTCTTGGTCTTAAACGAAGATGCTGACAATGCCGTCAAGCAGCTGCATAAGCATTTCTTCGGTGCTTAAAAAGAGAATATATGAATAAATCCAGAATTGATTTGCGTAGTGATACTGTTACACTTCCGCCGCAGGCAATGCTTGATGCAATGTCTAAGGCTGAACTTGGTGACGACGTTTATGGCGAAGATCCTACTGTCAATTCATTGCAAGAACGTTGTGCTCAGCTCACCGGCAAAGATGCCGCTTTGTTTGTGCCAACCGGCACCATGGGCAACCTCAGCAGCGTACTTGCCCACTGTCAGCGTGGAGACGAAGTAATTCTTGGTTCACGCTCGCACATTGCAATTTGGGAGCAAGCTGGTGCGTCTGCTTTTGGTGGCGTCAGCTTACGCACGATTGCTAATGAAGCCGACGGCACTCTGCCGTTAGAGCAAATCAATCTTTGTATTAATGACGACAATGTTCATCGCACTACTACTAAGCTTATTGCTTTAGAGAATACCTACAACGGCCAACCTCTTACACCGGCTTATATGCGTATGGTCAAAGAGATTGCTTTGCAGAATGGCCTAGCTGTTCACCTTGATGGGGCGCGATTGTTTAACGCTAGTCGGGCTCTGCTTGCCAGCATTGACGAATTTACAGCTCATGTCGACTCTGTACAGTTCTGCTTCTCAAAAGGTCTAGCGGCTCCGGCTGGTTCGATTATTTGCGGCAACCATGAATTTATTGCCAAGGCCAGGCGTATTCGCAAGGCCCTTGGCGGTGGTATGCGCCAGGTTGGTGTTCTAGCGGCCGCTTGTAATTGGGCCCTCGATAACATGGTCGAAAGACTAGACATCGATCACGCTTTGGCCGTGCAGCTGGCTCAAGGGCTCTCTGAAGTAGAGGGTATTCGCGTTGCTCCGGCAAAACATCGGACTAATATGGTTTTCTTTGAAAGCGATAGAGCCGATTTGACTATTCAAGAGTTGGCTCGCCGTCTGCGCGATATCGGCGTTCTTGTGGCCGTTGAAGGGCAGCTCGGTATTAGAGCGGTGACTCACTTTGGCCTTACTACCGAAGACATCGAAGAAGTTGTCTTGCGCGTTGAACAACTTATGGGCGTGCCCGCTGGTCTTTAATAATATCTTTTATCGACTGGAGCGGTTTCAAGTTATTTTGTCCGGAATGCTTTGCTTTTTCAAAATAGATAGGTGTATATACACCTATTTTTGTATTTGATGAATACTTGTGCACACAAGTATTTTGCTTTGCTTTTTCTTACTTTTAATGATTAGGCTACTCTTGTGCAGCCGCTTCCACTAACTCGCTTTCTTCGGGGCCACTAGATTCAATAGTTTCGCTGGCATCGATCTCATTTTGTTCTTCTTCGATTTTGGAGAGAATCAAGAGAGCTTCTTTGTACATAATTTCAGCTTCTTGCTCGCGCTGCATTTTGCGTAGAAGTTTAGCGTAGTCAGAAAGTGTTTGGGCAACATCTGGATGATCGCTAGATAGGTGTTGTCGTCTAATTTCTAGTGCTCGCTTGATCAGGGGCTCGCTTTCGGCCAGCTTGTCTTGGCGCACATAAATAGTTGCTAGTAGTGAAAGTGCTTCGGCTACTTTTAGAGGTTCTGCTTCTTTGGCCACGTCTAAAATAGACACAGCACGACGCATAAAGGGCTCGGCTTGGTTGTATTTTTCTTGTGCCACTAATACGCCTGCAAGATTGTTAAAATCGGCTACCAGTGCTGTATCACTTGTGCCGACCTGGTTAAGGCGATGCACTAAAATACGCTCGTAAATAACTTGAGCTTGGGTGTAATTGCCCCGAGTAAAGTAGCTAGCTGCAAGGCGTTCGAATACTTTGTGCAAGGCATCTGGTGGATCGTTAGTAGGATCAAAATTCGCGAGGAGATCACGTTCACCTTGCTTGTGACCTTGCATCAGTGTAGCTAGGCGGCTTGCCCTAGCATCTTCTGGTTGAATAGTTTGTGAATGCTTTTTAGCTTTTGTGCTCTGTTTTGCCCCTTCACCTTCACTTTGGCTGCCATCTTGATTTTCAGAATCATCGCCGTCTTTAGAGTCTTCACTATCTTCGTCGTCGTCAGCAGAAAGACCGATATCGGAGACTGATTGATCGGCTGGCATCTCTGGGATGTTTTCAGTGTCTTCTAGAACTGGTTGGCTTTCAGGCAAGATAATTACGGCATCAGTATCTTTTGCTTCTGACTCTGTGGCTGCAGAATCAGCGCTGTCTGAGGTCTTAGGCGCCGCTATACTAGGTGGCTGCTCTACTACAGGAGTAGGCTCACCTTTTAAGCGCAGACCTCTATCTTTGTTCCAGCCTAGCTCTTTAAGGGCGTCGTCAAACTTGATCGGCCCTTCGCTGTTTTGGTGCAGTGAGTAGTCGAGGGTTACCACGGCGTCGTCTTGACCGAGCAGGCCGCGAGAAAAGAGCTGGTAGCACCGCAGGGTTGCTTGCAGTGTTGGTACGTCCATGTGGCCTGTTAGTACCAAAATTTTGCCAATCACTGTGGCACTTTGAGCTGAGATGTCAAAAGCGGCTTCAAGGTCTTGTTCACTGACCACGCGAGCTAACATCAATAATTTCTCGTAGGTGACTTCGCCGTCTTTCGCCACTTTCTCTTCGCGAATTTCGGCCAGGGCCTCTTCTAATGCAATACCCGTGCCATGAATCCGTGCCAGGCACTCGCTGGCTTTAGCGGCTTCAAAGTTTTCTTGGTCAACCATTTTCTGAAGAGACAATGCTGCATCTAGCAGTGTCTGTGAAACAAGATTTTGGCTGATTAAGACTTTGCCGATTGTTTGATGATTGACTAGACCCCACTCTAAGGCGTTCATCACATCAGTTTCGGTGAGGACACCGGCCATCACCATTAACTCACCAATGCGCAGACCTTTTTTGCGCGGTCCTTCTGGTGCTGGCGCTGGTTTAGTTTCTTCAGTTCCCGGTGCAATAGGTGCCATGCCTGCCGCGGCTCGAATGGCTGTTAGAGCCTCTTGCCTCGACATCATTTCATCGCGCACCCGCACTTGTAAATCGAGAGCTAGGGTGAGTAGGTCGTTGCTAATGGTCTCGTGCAAAACAAGCATGCGCCCTAAGGGCAGACCGGTACTGTAGCTTTGCTCTACTGCTTTGGCCAAAACCTCGTAGCTAACCAAGCCAGATTCAACTAGCAGTTCACCTAGTTTGCTGGTTTGGGTTTGCTTCGGAGAAACGTATTCGGCCAGAATGTCTTTGAAAGATGCTCCTAACTTGTAGGCAATTTTTAGACAACGTAGAGCTTCTGCCGGCTCGACTGACTTGTCACGCAAGTTTGATTGTGCTTCTAAGACTGATTGCAGGTCTCTGGGTGAAATAACACCGTTCATGACCAGTGCCTGACCAATCTGAATGCGCTTCGCTTTAGCACTGCGAGCTGCTTCAGAGAGTTGGAGCTGGGTTAGTATTCCGGCTTGAACGAGCAGGTCGCCCAATCGTGTGCTGTTTCTTGACTGGTTTAGCATTTATGGCACAGAGTAAGGGTCTAATGGACAATTTGAAATTAGCATCCAAGAAAGCATCGAACTCTCTAAATCTCCATAAGCATAGCATTAGAACTGTACTGAAACGGCCGCCGTACCTTGCACCAGCCTCCTGCCAAGGGTGGCATATCTATGTATGGCCTTGGGTGCTGTGCAGCGCATAACCCGGAGGTATAATTTGGGCGCATGACTTGAAAGCATGACTAAAGTAAGGGCGGGTGTCTAAGGCGAGGATGCCAAAGAATCTGCAGGCTTGGACTCTAGTGCATAAAACTCCCTCATCTTGGGAACAGATAATGTTACACCCGCATTTGTGCTAATTGCCAGGTGGTAAGTTTGAAGAGAGAGTTGCTGAGTTTTGCCGTATATTTTCTAGCCGGGCCAGCTGTGGCCTTGGGCACCGCCCATGGTGTAGGTGCTTCTGGTGGATATAGGGCGCGACTCTATCTCGTGCCGCCGGCCGCGAATGAGGAAGCTCCCGTAGCTGCGTCTGCCAAAACTAAAGCAGCAGAGAAGTCAGTGGCCCAGAAGAAGGCAGAAAAGTTTGATCAGGCTATTGTTCTCTATAGGGCTTGTTCTTTTGATAAGGCCGTGGCGCTCTTTCAGCAAGTCCTGTTAAATGAGCCGACCAATGCTCAGGCCCATTATTACTATGCCAATTGTCTGGCGCGCGCGGGCCAAAACTCTGCTGCTCGCTTTGAGTATCAGTCTAGTTTGCGCTATTCGAATGACACTGAACTAAGTAACTATTGTAATCAGGCTTTGAAGAATCTTGACGCTCTTGCTGTTCGAAAGTCTGCTGGCGAGTCTTTAGCTGGCGATTCAACTAGTGTGAAAGGGGATGATTCAACTAATCAGGCGGCTGTCCATTCGAGCAATGGTCAAACAAAGGCAGTTCATTTTGATCAGCAACTAGAGAGGCTAAGGGCTGAGGTCAATAAAGAGTATCATCACAAGCTAGATGAGAAGCGCGCGGAGCTTAATCGCAAAATCAGCAAAGTTGAACAGGAGAGGGATGCAGAGATCAATGCCACTCCCGCCTATTTTCCTGCGCATATTAGCTCTCAGAATATTAACTATAAGAGTACTGTTGATGGCATAAAGACTAAGGCCGAGTACAAAATCAAAATACTTACCGCCGATTACCAGGAAGAATTCAGATTGATAGATGAGACCTATGGTAAGCGTCTTGATTCACTTGCTAGTTCTCACCAAAATTTGAAGGGGCAGATGGGGGCAACCGTTGGCTCTTCCCAGGTAACTCCTGCTGGTACTAGTTTTTATGTGCGCAATTATGTTAATTTTGGCGGAGTGCAGGCCGGAGTCGAGACGGGCTCTAACGGCGGCTCTGCCTCTACAATTTCGCCTGGCCTATTGGCCGTGCCTGGTAAGCTCAGACCTTTTGTTGTAGGCAATGGACATAGGTGATTTGGGGAATATTAGGAGTAACCAATATTCGAAGCCGCGAAATAAAAAGGCATCTATTTGTTTGGGAAGGTCGTGCATGACTGCGAAGCATAAAATCTTGGTTGGCTGTTGCTTTGTAATTTTAATGTCAGCTCCCTCTGTAGCTTATGCTCAGTCGAACGGAAGGCCGTCTTTTGCTCCGCCACCGCCGAGTTTTCAAAGCCAGATATACTCGCGTTCTTCGTTTGCGTCTTCGCTTGCGATTGCCAGTGGAAGCGAAAGTGCAAGGTTGAAGAGTGAGCTGTATGCAATTAATCCTTTCTCTGCGACTGAATCTAATTTCAACTCTTATCTGAATGTTGTCGATGAATTAGTAAGAATTCGCGCCGTTATAGAAAACGAAGCAACCTCTCGTAAGTCGAATAGACTCGCTCGTTTTAGTGGCAGCAATGGTAATGGCATGGCTTTCGACGCGCACATGATAGCTCTGGTGGAGAAAGTTGAGAATGAGCGAATGGCTGCCTTGCTGGACAAAGTGGAGCTGCTGAAGAGACAAGTAGTATTTGCAGCCAAACAGCTCAGAGATGACCTAGGCGCCGAGCCGAGTCCTAGTAATAATGCTAGTTATGCTTCTAGTTTTAGATCGCGTTTTACTTCTAGCTATGCTTCTAGCTTGAGCGACTCGTCCAGTCGCACCGCTAGAAACCTTGAAATATCCTTTAGAAAGAAATTCGATGTTTTAATTAATCACCTTAAAAAAGACTGTATTGCCCTAGATGCCCTGTATCAAAATCGGCTTAGTTCTATCACTACCTCTGGCGAGAGCTTAAAGAGTCAGATGAGATCTACTGTGGGCTCTAACAAAGTCTCTGAAGGTGGTACCACCATGCATGTGCGCAACTATGTCAATTTTGGTGGTGTTGATCAATCGCAAGGCAACCTTACGGTCCCAGCAATGGCGCCTCCTGCTTCACTCATGGCCGTGCCTGGTAAGCTAGGTAACCCAGCTAGTCGAAGGCCATTGAGGTCGCGGCCATGAGAAAGAAGAGCGATTTACTCGCTGAGATTTTTCGCGCATGGCTAGTTGTTCTTTGTCTCGCCAGTTGCTTGTTGATGCCAGTTAATTCGGCGGTGGGCCAAAGCAAACCTGGGCAAGCTAATTTAAGTCAGAGCCGTGCAGCTGCTTCACCTCTGCGTCTGCGTGGTCAGGTCAGTGAGCTGATGATGCTTTGCAATGCTGCTGGAATATCGCTTGATGATAGTCGGTTGCCTGGTGTTGTCACCAAAGTGAAGCTAGGATCTCCGGCTGCAGTCAATGCTATTGCCGAAGGTGACCGAATCTTACGAGCTAGTCTGCAAGACAAAATGCTCACTCTCGACATAGAGCGTAAAGGTGTTCGCTATCAAACTAAGTTTGAGATTCGTTTAGAGGTAGCTCGGGCCCAGATGAATGAAGATGTTGTCAGCCGTAGCCACGATGAAAAAATCTGGCCAGCACCTAAAGACGAGAAGATTGAGCCAAAAGTAGTACTGAAGCCAGATTCTCCATCTGCTGACAAGTTTTTCAAAGCAATGTCGCCGTACCAGGTGGTATTGTTAATTGACCACTCAGGCTCGATGAACGGTGGCCTTGGCATAGGCCCCTATGACCTGTCTCGCTGGGGCTGGTGTCGCAATCAGATCACCGATTTTTCTAGATTTTGTGGAAATAAATTGCGTGGTGGCATCACCTTGATTCCATTTAACGATAGCTTTGAAGTGCATGAGCATGCCTCAGAAAAGGATCTCGAAGACGTCTTTAGCAAGATAGTTCCTAGTGGTGAAACCGATATTTGCACGCCCCTAGCAGCGGCCATAGATTCGCACTTGTCCGATCCAGACCATGAGAAAAAACCGGTTTTGATTGTTGTACTGACCGATGGTTTGCCTAACCAAGGTGGTTCCCTCGGTAAGCTTATTGCTCAAGCCACCAGCGCTTTGCGCAATCATAACGAGATGAGTATTACTTTCCTTACTGTCGGTCAGGCCCCAGAAGGTGATGAGTTAATTGAACAGCTCGACAATGATTTGACTAGACGCGGAGCTGCGGCAGATATAGTTAGTAGTATGCGTTTTTCTGATTTATTGCAGACTGGCCTGAAGAATGCCCTGCTTGATGTTGTTTTGCGTGCCAATAGAAATCGTTAGTTACTGTATTAAGCCGTCGGGCACCCCGTCTGGAAAGCGTGCGACGATTTCATCGTTGATTTTTTTGATGCGATTATCCGGGTTTGGATGGGTGCTAAAGAATTCAGGAGTGCGCGATTTTGCTAGTTGCTCAAGAATTTTCATTACTTTGAGCATGGCTCTGGGATCGTAACCAGCTTGCTGTGAAAAGCGCACGCCAAGACGATCGGCCTCTAATTCATCATTGCGACCAAATTTTAGAGATATTACCTGACTGATGAGCATTGCCATCGCTGCAGTGTTGTTGTTGCGATCATTAGGATCGTAGGCCGCAATCACGGCAGCTCCTGTCAGTCCTTGCGAGAGCTTTTGCTTCGCCAATTGCTGGGCTGAGTGGCGAGCAGCTACGTGGCCGACTTCGTGAGCCAAGACACCAGCCAATTCTCCTTTGGTTTTGAGGTTTTTATATAGTCCCTTGGTGATAAAAATTTGACCACCAGGCAAGGCAAAAGCATTTACGGTGCTGTCGTCTGCTAGCAAATGAAACTGATACCGATAGGGGGTTTTGCCTGCATCAGTTCTTGAAACTAATTCTTGACCCAGTTGCTCGACTGCTGCTTGAGCGGCCGGGTCGGTGGCTTCACCGCCATATTGTTGTGCCATCTCGGGGGCAGCTTGTAGGCCTAAAGCAATCTCTTGTTTGGGAGTCATGTCGAGATGTTGTTTTTGTTCAGTTATTGGGTTGTAGACAGCGCTGCCGAAATAAGAAAAGAGAGAAAAAACAGCAATGGCAAGGGCGATCCAAATGCGCGGGCTGATAGAAATGCCGCTTCTTTGTTGCTGAGCCATGTGCTGAATCACCTCTAAATAATTATTGAATGGTACAGATCTTTGTCAGCGACGGCTAGCTAGGGCAAAAGTGCCAAAGTCTTGGCTCAACCGGCGCGCTTGACGACCCGGGCGCCAAAATTAAGCTGCCAAAATTAAGACAACTGAGCACGAAATTGAGCGCTCGGGCTTTACACTAGGCACGGTGCGAGATGAGCTGGATCACGAAATCGCCAGAATTACTGCGTCCAACATACTTGAAAGGTCTACAAAGCTCAATTGAGTCTCAAACCCTACCTTTATCTTTTTAAAAGCAGCTTGGTCGGTGCTCTCGGCGGGCTTCTTTTTGGTTTTGATACGGCTGTGATTGCTGGGGCGACTCATGCTCTGTCGCTTGAATATCAACTGGGTGCCACTGCACTTGGCTTCACTGTTTCCAGTGCACTTTGGGGCACCGTTTTTGCTTCAATGCTCTCAGGTATCCCTGGTGAAAAATATGGTGCTCGTGAAACCCTACGAGCGGCTGCCGTTCTTTATGTCATATCAGCACTAGGTTGCGCTTTTGCCTGGGATTGGTATTCGCTCATTGCTTTTCGCTTCATTGGTGGTCTAGGTATTGGCTGCTCTTCTGTGCTTGGGCCTGTTTATATTGCTGAGTTGGCTCCGGCAAAGTGGCGTGGCCGCTTAGTCGGTCTGTTTCAAGTTAATGTGGTATTAGGTATCTTGCTTGCCTATTTCTCTAACTATTTGCTCGGCACCATGCCCTTGGGTTTGAGCGAATGGCGCTGGAAGCTGGGTGTTTCGGGCTTGCCCGCTCTGCTATTTCTCGTCATGCTCTTTACCATTCCTCGCAGCCCCCGGTGGTTGGCTCGGCGCAGTCGCATTGATGAAGCGCGCGAAGTATTGCAGAAGACCGGTGTAGAGAATTATGAGCAAGAACTAGAAGACATTGTCTCCAGTATCAAGGCTGAGCATGCCTTGCCCAACGAACCACTGTTTCAGAATAAGTATCGTCTGCCGATTTTCTTAGCCATCACTATTGGTGCCTTCAATCAGCTCTCTGGCATCAATGCTATTTTGTACTATCTCAATGATATCTTTGAAAAAGCTGGCTTTGGCAAAATGTCGGGGGATGTGCAGGCGGTGATTATTGGTTTCACTAATCTTGTTGCTGTACTCATTGCAATGACTATGATTGATCGCTTAGGTCGGCGCAAGTTGCTCTTGGTGGGCTCGGTTGGTTGTGCTATTTGTCTTGCCGGTGTGGCAGCAATATTTTTTGCTCAACAAGGCCAAGGTTATCTTGTCTGGTTATTGGTGGCTTATATTGCTTTCTTTTCCTTTTCACAAGGAGCTGTCATTTGGGTCTATTTGAGTGAGATTTTTCCTACGCCAGTGCGGGCCAAGGGGCAGGCCTTGGGTAGTTCTTCTCACTGGATCATGAACGCGGTGATATCTGGTCTTTTTCCGATATTGGCTAAGTCGTCTGGTGGCTATCCCTTTGCCTTTTTCGCTCTGATGATGGTGGTACAGTTTTTTCTTGTCTTGTTTATTTTCCCCGAGACCAAGGGTGTAACTCTCGAAGATATGGAGAAACGGATTGCTTAGGTTGTCACAGAAGTATCCCGGCAAACGGGCCTTTATTACCGGGGCTGCTGGCGGTCTTGGTTTGGCCTTTGCCTTTGAACTGGCTGAAGACGGCTGGAAGATCGCAATGGCTGATTTGAATTTTGAGAAATTGCAGGAGACTGCCGCAGAAGTGCTTTCAGCCGGAGCGGAAGTCCAAATTTATAATTTTGACGTTACCGATCATGCTCAGTTTAAGTTGGCACTCGAAGATTTTGAGGCGAAAGTGGGTGCGGTTGATTTAGCTATTAACTCTGCCGGTCTTGGCTGTGGAGGCTATATAGATGAGCTTCCAATAGAAGTATTTCGCAAAGTTATTGATGTCAACCTAATGGGTACCATAAATGGCTGTCATCTTTTTGTGCCATCTATGAAGCGGCAAAAGTCTGGCCACATTCTTAACATTGCCAGTGCTGCTGCTTTTGTTTCGGCTCCAATGATGTCTCCATACAATATCTCTAAAGCTGGGGTTGTCTCGCTCAGCGAGTCGCTTCGTGGTGAGCTGGTCGACAGCAATGTTTTTACTACGGTGTTAATGCCTGCCTATGTTCGCACTGATTTGGGCAAGGGCACTTTGGGGCCAGAGCTTTATCGTTATCGTGCTCAATATCTCATGCAACACTCGGCTCTTGAACCTGCTGACGTCGCACGCATCGCCCTAAAGGCTGTCGCAGCTGAGAAGCTCTACGTTGTGCTACCGAGGCATGCGCGTTTTCTTTGGCGGCTGAAGCGACTTCTGCCTAATAGATTTTGGACTATTGTAAAAGTAGGTGCGGAAAAGCTTGTTGCTAAAATTGATGAAAAAAGAACAAATGAACATGAGCATTAGTCTTTGGCAGTTTTGAGTGGCGCTCTGCGCTTTAAAAAGTATTTGTCTAGGGCGGGTAATAACCAGAGCATGTTGTTTGCTGACTTGATTAGTCTAAGAGTGTCCATTGGATCAATTAAATGAGTTGTGGGTAGCGCTTGTCTAGCGAATTCTAGAACTTCACCGAGGGGATGGTGTAAACTCCGCTGCAATATTATGAGCTTGGCTAGGAGCTCTGAGGCTGGTGTTAGCAGCGGGCCGAAACCATACCTTGCTTGCGCCCAGCCGTAGATATAGAGTTGCTTGTGGTGTGGTGCCACAAGTCCCCAGAAGGCTTTAACCACCGGTCCATCTATGGTGACGAGGTCTGGTTCTAAAAAAGGCATAGAGACATTGAAACCAGTTGCACAAACAATTAAGTCAAACTGCTCATTGTCTCCGTTAACGAATTCAACTGTATCTCCGTCAAATCTCTTGATGTCACCATGTGGTGTGATTCGGCCGTGCTTGAGGTAGTGCAGTAGCTCTGTGTTGAGGGTGGGATGGTGTTCAAATATTTTGTGATCGGGCTTCATTAAGCCATACTTGCGGTAGTCGCCAACTACTATTTTTAGCAGCATTGTCATGTAGATGCGCTGCATCCAGACTGGCATCTTAGTAGTTAGCAATTCTGTTGTTGGTTTGCCATATAAAGTTTTTGGTAAAAACCAATAGCCCCTCCTTAGGCTTAGATGTGCATTACGGCCGACTCGGGCTGCTTCAGCAACGATGTCGCAGGCGGAATTGCCGCCACCGATGACGAGCACTTTTTTGCCTTTCAATTGCTCTGGGTCTTTGTAATCTTTTGAGTGCATCATCTCGCCAGTAAACTGACCTTGATATTCTGGCCAGCGCCGATCCCAGTGGTGGCCGTTGCAGACTACAACTCCTTCATAGATACGACTTCTGCCATCAGCTAGGTCAACTTGCCAGCCGTCACTAAGAGCTGTGACTTTTTTGACAGTGCAGTTGAAATGGATGTTTTCGATTAATTTAAAGTGCTTTGCATAGCTTTCTAGATAGGTCAGCATTTGCTCGGCGCTAGGGAAATCGGGATAGCTCTCGGGCATTGGATAGTCCGGAAATTCAGTAGTCTTGCGCGACGAAATAATATGGGCACTTTTGTAGACGCCATGGCGCCAGTTGCCCCCTAGCTCAGCTTCGCTCTCGAGCTGGTCATAGGCGATACCTTGTTTTTTTAGCGCCGACGCAGCGCTGATACCCACTGGCCCAGCGCCAATAATGAGTATTTTATTTTTTGTTGCGTTGGCTGTCGAGGTTGCGCTAGACAAGTTATTGCTCGTTTTCCAGCCGGGCAGTTGCTAGCCCGTGGCACTTATAGTAATTCTATCGGCAATTAGAGCTTGAGCCTAGATTTGTCGTTACAACTTCACTCTATTTTTCGACTGGAACAGTCATTGGCATAGGACTTGGTGCCTGGCTAGGGTTGCTTGAATGTCTTACCATTACAGTAGGGTAGGCTGGCACAGCAACTGGAACCCTGGCGGCATGCTCAATTACTACACCTGATTGCGCTGTTGGCTTGTTTGACATGTTGCTAATGTACTTTTGGGCAAAGTAGGCAAAGCCCACAAGGATTGTAATGGTAAGCAAGGCCATAATTGCTCCGGTAAAGTCAAAGCTCTCTTCGTGGCTTGAGCGGCGAGACTCTTCGTGGACCAGCACTCTTTCGACTTCGTGTTGCCTGCGGTCGATCTCGTAGGCATGTTGGTCTCGCACTGCTTTTGCGTTCAGTTCTTTCTCTTCTAGTGATAGCTCCGGTGCTTGCTCTTGGTTCGGTGCTATGAAGCTTTGGTCATAGTTCATTTCGTCAAGGGCGACGGCAACCTCTTGCGGGTAAAGCGTTTGCTTTTGTTCTTGATTCTCTGCAGTCATTTCGTTTACCAGTTTCTCTTGCTATCACTTTTAGAGAGACTGTTTAGGAGGCGTTTAGTTCCATTTTGTTGCGTGGCTGGCGTGGTATGGCTCTTTTGCAGGCATTTCCGGCGTCTATTCCAGGGTCATGTGAATTTGCTTGGGTTGTTCCGGTGATCCGATTTATGGCCTCGTGCAAGTCTTGTAACTTTGCTTCGGTGCGCTCTTCAACGAGCTTGTTGCCGCTTCGCTGTGCTTTGTGCCTTGAGAGTAAGAGCCCTACAATCATGCGATTTATGGCGCGGATATGCGGATCGCTCAGTCCGTATGACAGTGCCAGTATGATGTGAGCTGAGCTAGTGGCGGCTTGATTTATTTTTTTTAGTCGCCCAATGCTAGCCGCTGGGCGGCTCTCTAGCCAGCGTGCTATGGCTGTCACTATCGGCTCCTCAAGCTATTGCTCTTCTGCTCTAGGCCTTTAAGCTCGTGTAATTCTTCTGCAGTGATCGCTTGGTATCCGCAAAATATGTAGCGCAGTCTGCTAATACCCGCGCTGTAGTAGACACTTTCAAAGTAATAAATGGTGGCTATGTTCTTGCTTGAAGCCGGGATTAGAAAATAGGGAGGAGGGGTCAGTAAACAATCGATGGAGTATCCATCGTGTGGGCCTCCCATGAGCTCTATGGCTAAATTTCTCAACTGTCACCTGCTTTTAAGCTATTGCTAGGACTTCGGCTCGAATAGTTTTTGCCCATGCTTCTATGCGAGCTTGGGTTAGCTCTGATTCGTTCATTTCGTCTATGGCTAGGCCGACAAATTTGCCGTTTACCACTGACTCTGAGTGAGCAAATTCGAAACCGTCTATTGGTAAGTTGCAGGCAATTACACGCGCACCTCTATCAATGACTTTGTCGTAGAGAAGTTTCATGGCGCTAACAAAGTTGTATGTGTAGCTCACTTGATCTCCGACGCCGAAAAGTGCTACGGTTTTTCCTGTGAAGTCAATTTGATCGAGCTGGGGGAAGAAGTCTGCCCAGTCGTCAGTCAGCTCACCGTCGCCCCAAGTTGAGCCGCCGAGCACAAGCAGATCGCAGCTGCGAAAATCGTCTGCTTTTGCTTTATCGATGCATTTTACTTCGTCGATCAGATCTGGCAAGGTCGCTTGGATGGCCTCTGCCACCGAAGCGGTGTTACCGGTCATTGTGCCGTAGAATAATTTGCCCACGATATTTCTCCCTATTATGTTTATGAACGAATGGCGATGCACTGCCGGCGGTGGCACGGCCGTGATCGACTGAGTTTAGGTTGTTGTCGAAGCGAATCTTGGTTGTAAAAGTTTGGTTTTTCTCTGCTCGTTAGCCTATGTAGTACGGGTGGGCAGAGAATTGATTGCTTTTGAGAATAATTCACTATTGAGAATCATTCGCAACCATGAATGCAGCATATCTCAAGGTAGGCTTTAATGCAAGTGGGGTGCTTGTATTGATGGTATTGCTATTTTGCCTTGCTAGAAGTGGGGTTTGGCTGCTTCGATGCAGTCGGGGGGCGGGGAGGTTTGCATATAATTCTCAATAAGTATTTACCTTCTGTTTCGCTTTAGTCGCACTTTTTCTTGATGCGCTTGTGGGATTTGTCCCGAAATGATTGTGATGCTTTGCTTCTTGGTTATTGAGAATTGTGTCAATAGTGACAATGTTGCCATGTTTTCAACTTAGTGCTAGAACTCGCCTGTTGGCGTACTCTAGTTTGTTGGCGTACACTTCGTTGCGTACTATCAATGGGCTGTGTTATTTGGGGAGCCGTTTGTGTCAGAGCAAGAGAAGCATGAGCAAGTCGAGAAGTTCTATTTCGTGCGCCATGGTCAAACCCACGCTAATTTGAGTAATCTCGCTGCCGGTGCTGGGTGGGACGTTGAACTTAACGAAACCGGAATAGCCCAGGCGCGTCAGCTCGCTGAAAGTACCGCTCTTCAAGCCTGCATTGGTGTCAAGACTATTTGTGTCAGCCCTATGCTTCGTGCCAGGCAGACCGCAGAGTCGCTCAATCATGTTTTGAAAGCTGAGACCGTTACGGTGGAGGAATTAAGAGAGTGGCATCTGGGTGAGTGGGAAAAACGCCCTTGGAGTGAGCTACCAGATTTGTTTCTACCAGGTTCGAATCCCCCTGGCGGTGAAGCTCAAATGGAGTTTGGTATGAGGGTTAATCAAGGTTTGCAAAAAGCATTGTCAAATCCTGGGCCGATTTTGATTGTGGCACATGGTGGCGTTTGGTACGCCATTGCCAAAATACTGCAACTTGATCATAACCACATCAATAATTGTCAATTGAAAGAAGTGCGCAGGGCTCACAAGAATGCGGCTTGGGCAGTGGTTTAATTAGGACAATTAACAGTGTCGCTTTGAGAATGTAGGAAATTCTTGCTCTTTCATATAAGGGAAGATTTTGCGGCGATACTGATATATGAATATTGCTGCTATGGGGGTGCCGAAGACAATCCCCAATGTAAGAGCGATGATGGCAAATAGAGACATTGTGATCATGCCTTTCATATCAGCCAAAACTTCATTCATTTCGTGCAGCGGCCCTTTTACATTAGTCAGTGGTTGCAGCAATGATAGCAATGGCCCATTGAGTCCTTCCACATCTGCTTCCATCAAACTGAGATCTTGACGGACTCCGGCCATTTGTTTGCTGACATCTATTATGTGGTCATCCATGCACACTAGGTGTTTCTCTAAAGTGCCCAATCTGTTGCTGACATTTTGTAGCTTTGTCCCAAGGCTATTCATTGATGGTTCAATAGCGCCCATTGGCCCTTCGAGCTTCAACATCTGCTGTTGTAGCTGCACCGTGCCTTTACCCAGGCGAATCACCGGCGCCATTAGTCTCTTTATTGGATGAAAACCTTTTATTTCGGGGTCCTCTGCCGGTGGCTGCAAGTCTTTGCCTTCCAAGTGCATGCCAGGCACTTTGTTTATTGCCTGCGCTGCTTCTTTGTTTTCTTGCTTTTGGGCAGAGCTGACCGGTCTGAGTGGAATTGCATGGCTGTTCACCTCGCTGTTGCCGCCTTTGCCAATGCCGCTCTTCCCGCCTAGATCTTTAGTAACCTTCGGATTCGGCGCCTGGGGGCTGGCGGTCGGAGCTGCTAGTACTTGAGCAGTAGAGGCAATTAGGCTAGCTGATAGAAGTAATAAGTAAGCTGTTTTCTGGCTAATTCTTAAATTACGAAATTTGGGCATGGGGCACTCCGCACTCTGCTGTGCAACAGACTAGTGCATAGCAAAATTGTTCCCAGTTTTAGTTTTAGTGTTGGCGGTCTAGCTTGTACTTTGGTTCGTAATTTCACCAATGACACCGTCTTCTTGGCAAGCTAGTATTCTGCTCCAGTCCCCCCTGAAAGCGTTTCACCCCCTCCGCTTAAGGTACATATTAATGCCGATAGAGAAGTTTGATCGTACAGCTACCCCAGAGCACCCCAGCCAGCCTACTAATTGGTTTGAGGCGGCTTATGATGGCGCTGCTAGCAAGGTTAAGAGTGCCGCCGACAAGACCGTGACCATGGTCAAAGAACACCCAGTCGAGACTGCAGTTGTCGCTGGTGTTGCTGTGGTTGGAGTGTATGCACTGTTGAAAGGAAAGGGCGATCTTCGCATTATTTCCAATGAAGCCAAGGCTGGTGAAGGCCTCATAGGAAGAACCATGAAAGACGCTGGTGCCGCCGAAGCTAATGGTGTCAAAGCCACTTTTGAAAGTCCTATGCTGCAGCGCAAAACTGTTGACGGTGCTGTTATTCCTGATGTGGCGCGGCCTTTGCTTGAGAAAGGATCAGCTCTGACCACACCAGAGGCTCTTGCTGCCACCGCTAAAAAATATGAAGCCGGATTGACTGACTTATTTAAATTACCGCGCGAAACTATTGGCGAAGCCGGTCAGAGTCTCGATCAATTAGCTGCTAAGACACTGCAATCGCGTGCGGCCACAACTGGAGAGAGATTTACTGAAGCTGCCACCAAGTCTGAAGCTGAGAGACTAGCGGCACTAAATCCTGCTCTAAAAGAACTCACTGATATTGGTGGAGCCAAGGTAACCGTTCTTGATCAAGATCATCTAGTTAAGCTGGCTGGTTCTGATTTGCAGTTTAAGTTTACGCCGCAGTTAGGACAGTTTCTTAAGGCCGGTGGAAAAATTACTGAAGAGCACATTGGTGAGGCTTTTGCCGTGCAAAAAGGTGGTAGCAAGAAGTTGCTAGGCGAAATTTTGGTTGATTTGAAACATGCCACCAAAGCTGACGTTGAGCAAGCATTTGCTGATCAAAATACTGTTAAAGCTGCTCTGAAGGCTGCTAGAGAAGAGTTTTTGAAGAAGTTCTAACTATCAATTGTCTTGTGCAATTTCAATTTAAGAAGAAATCGAGATCTAGTTTTTTGCTGTTGGCTAGCATGTTTTCGTGCTGAGACTTAAGGCGCTCGATTTTTGTCGCCTTGGTCCATTCAACAAATTGATTGCCGAGCCAGTCGAAGGCATTTTCTGTTTGCAGCCAGCTACCAAACCAGAGATCTATATACTTATCTGCTTGATGCTGGGCTGTTGGCAAAACTGTTTTTGTCGCGTGTTTGGATTTTTTTGAAGTTTTGTTCGAAACTTGATTGACCCTAGATACCATTAGTGGCAGAACAAAATTGTTGGCAGCAAAGGCCTGATGTAGCACTGTGTTAGCAGTTGCTAGCGCTTGCTCGCTAGGGTTTGCTCCTGCTGCACCAAAAGACGCCAAAGCTTTAGCGTAGAGTAAAACTGTTTTGTTGGTTTTTACTTTTACTTCGTTTTCGTTTTTTTGTTTGCTTTCAAGTTCGTCGAGAAGCACTAGTGCTTCTTCGAAGTGAGCATTCTCGATTAGAGCTAGAACTAGTCTTTCTGGGCTTGTGGTCGGTTTCTTTTCTTTCTTACTCACTAATTTCTCATACTCCCTAGTTCTTCTCTTTCAGTTTGTAAGCACCAAACAACATGCGAGTATAAATCAAGACTAGATCTCTCAGCGAGCGCAATGTGTCGATGAAAATACGCACTGTTGATCCGTCGCGGTCTTGCCAGTCGACATATACTTTCTCGATTTTGCAATGATGCTCTTTAGCTATCACGAGTATTTCTAGATCGAAGAGAAAACGTTTTGTTCTGGCCAAGGGAAAGAGCTGATGTGCACTTTCTTTTTTGAATACTTTGAAACCTGCTTGAGTATCTCGGATGCCAGGCACAACAAAATTTCCTACTAAGAAGCGCGAAAGCATGGCCAGTAACCTGCGGCCCAAACCCGGATATTGTGTTTTCTTGCGGCGCTGGGCGATTACGAGATCTGCACCGTCTTCTATTTTCGCTAGAAACTCATCGAGTAACTGTGGTTCGTAAGACAAGTCAGAATCGGTAAATACAATAATGTTACCTTGAGCTTCCATTACCCCAACTTTGACAGCGTTGCCTTTACCCTGGTTTTCACTAATTTCAATTAAGCGCAGTGAGCAGTTGGCGCTTTTGAATGTGTCGAGGGCGACCTTTGCTGTATTGTCTTTGCAGCCATCAGTGACAACCACTACTTCAGTGCCTGGATGATGGGTGTCAAGGTAGGTAGCCCAGCTCTCCATCGTCATGCCAATACGCTTCTCTTCTTGATAAGCGGGAAAAACAATGGATATGGTGGGCTTGATTGCAGGTAAACTTGAACTTCGCTCTGACATATTAAATGGGCATTCTAAAGATTAAAAAGGTAGTAGTCGGTGCAGCTTGTTTCTCTTTTGCTAAAAATACTGGCTGTATTTCTCCTTTTCTTGCCGCTTCTGATTGCTGCTTCGCAAGCGGTGATTATGCAGGGCTCTGATTTTGTCATGACTTTCTATCCTGTGGGCAAAATGGTTGTCGACGGCCTGGCTCAAAATATTTATCCGCCGCCCAGCGCCACTTCTTTTGTGGATGCCCCTTTCAATTTATATGTGCACCAGCTGCTCACGTTTTTACCGAAACAGTATGTGGCTGTTTACATGTATAGCCCCTTAATGGCTCTATTCTTTGTGCCCTTTTCTTTCATGACGCCACAGCATGCCCTAATTGCTTGGCAAGTCTTCTCAATAATAGTGCTCGCCTTAGTCGCCTGGCTTTCTAGTCGCGGCGACCGCTGGCTGGCGATTGAGTATTTTTCAATGCTCGCTCTGTTTTGCCCAGTTTTTCATACTCTATTGATCGGTCACCTCGGCATTGTGGTTGGCCTTCTGCCTTTGGCGCTGGGTTACGCCTTCCTTAGTCGAGGCCGAGAGATAGCTGGTGGAATGGTCTGGGGGGCACTCTTGCTCAAGCCGCAGTTTTTGCCGACGGCATTGCTTGTTTGTGGCGCCTTGTTTCTTAGCAAGCGGCCTAAAGCGACCATCGGTCTTGCCTTGGGTTTATTGCTCTTTGGCCTGGCCACGGTTTTCTCCCTTGGCCCAAGTTTGTTCGTGGAATGGCTCAAAAGTTTTAAAATGTCAGACACTATTTTTGCTAAGGCTGGTTATCAATTTCCCGCTTATATGGTTGTGTCACTACCGGCGGTGATTGTTCAAACTTTTCCCGGCTTCACTGCAACCAAGATAGTGGCTTATGGATTGGCTGCTGTCATTGGTTTGTATGCGCTCTGGCGGGGAACAGCTATTCTTAATTCGGCCAAACCAGAGCTTGAATCAACTACAAATACTGTTGGTTCGCTCCGCTCTTATCGAGCTGCTGTTGCACTAGTGATGCTTGAAGGCTTGTTTGTTTTGCCTTTGGTTTTGCCGCATTTTCTCTTCTATGACTTTTGTGGTATCGGCCTTTTGGCTGTAATTGCTGGTCAAGGTCATCTCTGGGGTGAAGAAGCTGGGCGAGTAAAGTTCTTGCGCCAAGCAACCTGGTGGTGCTGTAACTTGTACTACGTCTCTTTTATGTTCTTGCCAGTTGCAGCGCTCAAGCAATGGTATGCCTTGCTTCTGGTGGCGGTCTTTGCCTTCTTCTTTTTCAAGATTCCGGGAGTGGCCTGCTCGAGAAAAACTTAAATATGAATTAGAGCAATGACGGTCAAAGAAATCGTCTCTGTTAGCTCTACCACGGCTCCGTAGGTGTCTCCAGTGTGTCCGCCCAGTCTGCTACTTAGATAGAGTGCGCTTATTAGTCCGGCACCGCTAGCGATACCAAAGTAGAGGCCCAGCGGTAGTAGCAGTGTGACAGGCGAGACTCCTGCAAGTGGTGCACCTAACACAACGGCTGCTAGCAGTGCTATTGGTATAAGCGCGGCTAAGAATATGTCTTGGGGAAAACGGGTGGTGTCGTGCCAAACTTTGCCTTTGCCTTCGGCTCTAGCATAGGGAAACGCTCCAATGGCAAAGGTCTCAGCTAAGCGGGCAAGGCAGGGGGCAAACAGCAAAACAACAGGAAGAATGTGAGTTGGCAGTGCTGCCAGTGCAGCTATTTTCAAGGCAAAAGTGGCGATACCAATCATCACCGCAAAGTTTCCCACTCGGCTGTCTTGCATGATTTCGAGCATGCGTTCTTTGCTGCGGTGCGAGAAAATACCATCGGCTGTGTCCATCAAACCATCAAAATGAAGGCCACCAGTAAGTGTGAGCCATAAGATGGTTATTATTGTTGCCAATAAAAAATTGGGCGTGTTCAGCATCTCAAGAATCAAGCAGGCTACCGATAGTATTGCCCCAATCAGCACGCCGACTGCAGGCAGGCAGACTGCCAGGCCTTTCAAGCTTTGATCGTTGATGGCGCTGGTTGGCAGCAGTCGAGCCAGGGGAATAATAGTGACGTAAGAAGTTGCATGAATAAACTTGGTGAGGATATTCATCAGATTTCTCGTAGGTCGTTCAATTCAGGCAGTTCCGCTGTGTATTCTGGGCGATTGGGGAAGGTTTCCGGATTGTTTAAAACGAGCAAGTGCCGCTTTTGTAGATAGTAATTAACAGCTTCTTGGGTTTCACGCAGAAGTGTGGGATCTGATTCTAGATCGCAAGCCCGGGCATAAATTTGCTCAGTTATTGAGGCTATATCTTTATTTGATGGCTCTTGATGTTTGCCTTCCCAAGGCATGACTACGTCATAGGCTAAGCAGCCAATTATATCGGGCACTATTGGTAGTGGCGCTGCTGGGCTTAAGCCGTAGGCAAAAAGAGAGCGTCTCATTGAGTTTTCGATAAAAGCGGCATGCGGACCAAGAATATCGGTTGTCCAGCACATCAGTAAAATTACTTGGTCTGGTCTATCGGGGCCTTTGTAGGCATCGTATTCAACTTCCATCAATTGGCTAAGGGCGTTGCTTATGGGCCGAGAGCGTAGTGAATAATACTCCACTCCTTCGGTTTCAATTGATAGGCCAGCCAGCAGACCGCGCAAAATCACTAGCATTGAAGCTACTTGGCTGACGTCGTCTCTTAACTCAGGAGGGTCCGTATTAGATGGCGAGAAGCTCTTTATACCTGGTCGCAGTAAAATGCTGCCGTAGAGTGCGTAAAGCCAATCTCTGCTATTTAGTTGCTTTTTGCCAGCCAAGGTTTCTAAGCGAGCGAGCACTACTTTTCGGTGAGTTAGTTCGAGCTTTTCTTCATCAGTTTGAGCCAGCGGCGTAAGCTCGGCTATTAGTCTGCGGGCACCTTCTAAGTTGCGCTCTAGGGTTTCGCAGACGCACAAGTTGAGCATGGCATCAAAGTCTTCTTTGGCATTGACGGCTAAAGCGAAATATTTCCTTGCTTCTTTAAAGCGTTTCAGTGACATCAAAGAGAAGCCCAATTCGTAGTTTACTAGTGGGTCGTCGGGCAGTTCTCGCTGTAATTCTTTGAGCAACATAGCGGCCAGTTCGTGTTGGCAAATTTCAACTAGAGCGTAGCCGGCTTCAAATATTTCTTGGTGGTGTTTGTAGGGTGAAAGTGAGCCGTCCAGTTTGGCGGCAAAATTGTCAAGCCGGGCAGCTACTTCGTCGCGCCCCAGCGCCTTGACCAGGTCGCTGAAGAGTGACACTGCACCCTGCTCGTAGGGGTTTTGCAGCCAGTACCTCGCTATTACTGTCCGGCACTGCTCAAGCTGGCCATTCTCTAAAAGACGGCGTGCGCTAGCAAGCTCCGAATCGTCTTCTGGAGCGCTTGGAGGAGCAAAGCTGGTATCGTCGCTTATTGCCCTACCTCCATTTGCGAAAGAGCCATAGAGAAAATGGTGAATCAAAGTTGGTTGGCAAGCTCTTCGGCGTGATATGAACTGCGTACTAATGGCCCAGAATGCACCATTTTAAAGCCAATACTCCAGGCGTACTGACCAAGTTCGTCAAATTCTGCCGGTTCGACATAGCGCTTGACAGGAAGCTGGTCGCGAGTTGGTCTCAAGTACTGACCAAGGGTAAGAAAATCGCAATTGACAGCGCGCAGATCGCGCAGCACTTCCTTGACTTCTTCAAAGGTCTCGCCGCAGCCAAGCATCAAGCCCGATTTGGTTGGAATATTGGGGGCAATTTCTTTTGCCATTTTGAGAATGTTGAGAGAACGATCATATTTTGAGCCTGGTCTAACTTGCTTGTAGAGCCGCGGTACAGTCTCAACGTTGTGGTTGTAAACCACTGGTTCTGCGGCCAGTACGATCTCAAGACATTCTTGCCGGCCCTGGAAATCAGGGGTGAGTACTTCCACTGCAACGCCAGGGATGGCGTCCTTAATGGCCGTGATCGTGCGAGCAAAGTGATTGGCACCCTGGTCTGGTAAATCATCGCGATTGACCGAGGTCAATACCACATGTCTTAGGCTCATTTGCTTAGAGGCTTCGGCAATGCGGGCGGGCTCATCTTCATCTAATGGTGAGGGGGTGCCTTTGTTGACTGCACAGAAGCGGCAGGTGCGGGTGCAAAGAGCGCCCATCAACATAAATGTAGCTGTTCCTTTGGCCCAGCACTCACCTTTGTTAGGGCAGCGGCCACTTTCGCAGATAGTGTTGAGCTTTTGTTCTTTTAAGATTGTCCGAGTTTCGCGATTTTCTTCAGTGTTGAGTACTGAGCGCTTCACCCATTCTGGCAGTCGCAGTGGCTTCTCTTCGTAGCCCTCGCCTTCCTCTCTTCGCCCCCTTGAGCTAAGAATAGCCAGGCGCCTGGCCTCTTTCGAGTCGGCCGGTTTTACTTCAGATACGGGTTCAGACATAGTAATCGCCTTCAATGTAAACGCCTTCAATAAGCTTGACTAATAAGTGATTCTAGTTGATTGGCATGTAGAATGAATCATCTGTTTCTAATGATCTATATGCTCGCTGAGGAGAAGTATCTATGACTAGTCAGGGTGGCCGTAAGACAATAATTGCTGGCAACTGGAAGATGAATAAGACCCCAGCTGAGGCTACTAGTCTGGCTAAAGCAATTGTCGAGGGGGTGGCGTCTCAATTTAAAGGCGAGGCTCTTCCTGAAATAGTCTTATGTCCAACCTTCGTTTGTCTGTCAGAGGTCTTAAACCAAGTTAAGGGTAGTCCTTGCAAGGTGGGCGCTCAGAACATGGATTACCGCGATAGCGGTGCATTTACCGGTGAGATATCACCACTGATGTTGACAGCCATGACTGTGCAATATGTATTGATTGGTCATTCTGAAAGAAGACAGTTTTTCGGCGAAACCAATGAGTCTGTTAATTTGAAAGTAAAAGCGGCTCTAGCTCATGGTTTAGTTCCAGTTATGTGTGTTGGCGAATTGCTTGAGCAAAGAGAACAAGGGCTTACTGACTCAGTTGTGAAAGAACAAGTAGTAAACGGTTTGGCCGGAATCGCAGCCAGTGATGCAGCCAAGGTGGTGGTGGCCTATGAGCCGGTTTGGGCAATAGGTACAGGCAAGACTTGTGAGACTCCAGAAGCTAACCGGGTTTGTGGTCTGATTCGGGCTGAAATCGATAGTTTATATAGTGGAACTAATATTGGTGCTGGTATCTCCATTCTTTATGGCGGCTCTGTTAAGGCCTCTACTATTGATGAGCAAATGGAACAAGAGCACATCGATGGCGCCCTTGTTGGCGGTGCCAGCCTAAAAGCCGAAGATTTCTTGCCTCTCATTAAAGGCGGCGCCAAGCGTTTGAAGAGTCAATTAGTTAAGACTTCTTAGAGTTAAGTACCAATCTGCTTCAGAGCGGGGTCATGGAAACCCGGCCGTATTATAATTGGCACGGCCATTTGGAGAGGTGTCAGAGTGGTCGATTGTGCAGTCCTGGAAAGACTGTCTGCGCTAAAACGCAGCGAGGGTTCGAATCCCTCCCTCTCCGATTTTTAATTGCTTAACGGCAGAACGAAGATGGTGACAGTTTAGCGTCAGCTTAGAAGGGTGCTATGGAGCATTTTGTCGAAAAACTCAAAGAAATTGAGTACACCTTTCAAGAGCTAGAGTCAAAGCTCTCTGATCCAGATATTGTCAACGATCAAGAGAACTATCAACGCTTAGCTAAATTGCGTCACCAGCTCCACGGCACGGTGGAAGTGTTTCATCAGTGGCAAGATACTGAGAAAGAAATTGCTGAAGCGCAAGAGATTTTGCGTGGTGAAACAGAAAAAGAAATGCGCGAGATGGTCGAGGCTGAAGTAGAGAGCCTCAAGGCCAAACATATTGAGTTGACCGAAGAACTCAAAGTGCTGCTCTTACCAAAAGATCCAAACGACGATAAGAACATCATGCTTGAGATTCGCGCTGGAACCGGTGGAGATGAGGCATCGATTTTCGCTGGCGACCTTCTGCGCATGTACCTGCGCTATGCCGACAAGGTTGGCTTTAAGCCTGAGATTGCAAGCGCCAGTGAAGGTGAATTGGGCGGCTATAAAGAAGTAATTGTTGCTTTCAAAGGCGACGGCGCCTACAGTAAGTTCAAGTTTGAGTCAGGTGTACACCGGGTGCAAAGGGTTCCGGCCACTGAAGCTCAGGGGCGCGTGCATACGTCTACAGCAACTGTGGCTGTCATGCCTGAAGTTGAAGAAGTTGAATTTGAGCTAGATGAGCGCGATTTAGAGATTACGACAATGCGGTCGGGCGGCGCTGGTGGACAGAACGTCAACAAAGTAGAAACTGCTGTACGCATTGTCCACAAGCCAACTGGTATGTTCGTGGCCTGTTCAGAAGAGCGTAGTCAACTGCAAAACAAAGAGCGGGGCAAGCAAATTCTGCGGGCCAAGCTACATAAAATCAAAATTGATGAGCAAAACAAAGAAATTTACGATCAACGTAAATCTCAAGTCGGCACTGGTGAACGCTCTGAAAAAATCCGAACATACAACTTTAAAGATAATCGTGTCACTGATCATCGCCTCAATCAAAACTTCTCATTGCAACCGGTTCTCGAGGGTGATTTGGACAAGTTAATTGAAGCTAGCATCCTGTCTTATCAGCAAGAATTGATGCGCGAGCAGTTGCGCGACGACGAACTTAACTAGGGTTAGATAGTATTTTGGACAAAAGCAACTGGCCATCTAATTTGAGCCATGAAGCCGCTCGGGCTCATTTTGTCGGCAACTTAACTGCCATTGGAATCGAGCAAGGGGAAGCTCGCCGCGAAGCAGAACTAGCTTTTCAGTTTGTGACAAAAATGGCTGCTCATGAGCTCTTGCTTAACGCTAAGGCGGTATTGTCAGACCAGCATGCTGCTACTTTGTTTGCAATTCTCGAACAAAGACGGCAGCGCCGACCTTTGCAATATGCCTTAGGTGAAGCTTACTTTTGCGGTCTTAAGTTTGCCGTGGGTCCTGGTGTTTTAATTCCTCGGTCAGACACTGAAACTATTGTTGTGGCTGCCGCTGAATATATAAAAGACAAGAAAACTGTCACTTTGCTAGAAGTCGGCGCCGGTTCCGGGGCAATAGTAGTTACTTTGCTCAAGCAATTTCCCCAGCTAACCGCAACAGCTTTTGAGGTTTCTCCTCAGGCGGCTCATTTCTGTCGAGTCAATGCTATTTGTCATGGTGTGGCAGAGCGCCTCACCTTAATAGAGGAAGACTATCTTGAGGGCTTGGCCAAGCTAGCTGCGAGTAACTCATTCGAACTTTTTCTTTCCAACCCGCCCTATATTCCAATCGATGTTGCAGCCACCCTGGCGCCGGAAGTAATTGCTCATGAGCCGCGGCTGGCTCTGCTTGGTGGTGACCCTGATGGCCTAAGCTTTTACCGCAATTTTGCCAAGCTTCTACCAGGCCTGGTAGCGACATCTCATGCTGCTTTGATGGTTGAATTTGGTGATGGTCAGGGTCCTAGTGTCAGAGCTTTGTTCGAAGAAGCCGGGTGGTGCGACCTGCGCCTCTTGAACGATCTAAGTGGTAGGCCCAGAGTGCTGACTAGTTCTGGCTGCAAGTAATGACAAAACTATTTAATTTTTGTAATATGCTAATAGTGGCTGAAGAACTGTTCTGCAAAATTCTTTGAGCGCAGAAGTCAACGAGTATTAGATGAAAGATGGCGTACTAAAAGCAATATCGTCAGATGGCACACTCCGTGCCGTTATTGCTACTACTACCCATTTGTCTGAAGATGCCAGGTTGCGGCATAATCTATCTTTTACGGCAGCGGCAGCTCTTGGGCGCGCCCTCACGGCTGGCGTTTTGCTCTCTCAAATTTTGGCTAAAGATGGTCAGGTTGCTCTTAAATTTCAGGGCAATGGCCCACTCGGCAAGGTCATGGTTGATGCCTCACCCCGAGGAACGGTCCGAGGTTTTGTCGAGTACCCCGATGTTGAGCTGCCCCTCAACTCTCTGGGCAATTTCGATGTGGGCACAGCCATTGGTTCTACCGGCTATTTGCACGTGACAATTGATTCAGGTTTTGGCCAGCCTCATACTTCAACTATTGAGCTTTCTTCAGGAGAAGTGGGTGAAGATATCAACCATTTTTTGGTCAATACTGACCAGACCGGTTCTCTGGTTGTGGTCGGTACTCACCTTAGTAAAAATGGTGTGGAAGCAGCCGGCGGTCTGATAATTCAACTATTGTCAGATCACACAGAAGAAACTATTTGCAGAATTGAGAACAATATTTCTACTTTTGGCACTTTCACATTTTTGATGAAGCGAGGCATGACTCTAGAAGAGATTTTGCAGCGCATTCTCACCGGCTTTGAAATAACCCCGCTAACCGATGTGAAGCCTGTATCATTTGCCTGCAAATGTTCAAGAGAGCGTTTTGTCGAAGCTTTAAAAGTACTACCTAGCAGTGAAATTATTTCGATGGCAGAAGAAGACGGTCAGGCTGAAGGGCGCTGCCAGTTTTGCAACGAGCTCTACCTTGTAGAAAAAGAAGGCCTGTTAGATCTGGCCAAAGAAAGCTAGAGCCGAGACCCAAAAGACCCGTAGATATAGCAAGACAAAACTAGCTCCCCCGAGGGAAAGCTAGTTAAATCAAATGGATACTGAGTAGTTAGACTGCTCTCTTAACTTTGCCGGCTTTGATGCAAGATGTGCACACTTTCATGCGCTTAACAGTCTTGCCTACCAAGGCCTTGAAAGGTTGGAGGTTAGGCAGCCAACGTCTCTTACCATGCGGGTTCCAGTGCGAACGCAAGAAGGTGTATTGAACACCGGTCTGGGGTCCTTTGCCGCATACGTCACAACGCTTAGCCATAAAATAATTCCCGTCTTAATTCAGTCGCGAAATCTGCCGTACAGCCCCTTGGGGCCCGGTAGATTCTAGAACACAAGCAAAGGAGGAATTGTAGCACCTGTACCCCGTTGAATATACGGTCAACCGTGAATTGCTAAGTTTGTAATAGTTCAGGATGAAAGGGTACATTCTGTTATAGATAGTTGCCTTTGATCTTAACTCCACCAAAAATCGTGATAGGCTAACTGAGGGAGCGCTGTTCTGCAGTGTTATCAGACTGATTAGCCGAAGTTGCCAAGCAATTAGATCAATCAGAATTGACCTATCCTTTACTCGAACTACACAAAAGCTGGTTTACAAGATTGGTTTAGTTTGTAGTTTTAGGGTACTTTTAGGGATGATTTAGTAGCTTCATTATTGTGTAAGTTCTTATCAATTTTCGGTGTTAACTCAGAGGCGCTTGAAAATAAGCCGCTGATGGGTATGAGAGAGCCAAGGCTCAAAATAGACCGAGCCAGAAGGCAAGGGGAAGCAGGAAACAGGTAATGGCACTCGTAAACTACGCAGCTCGAGAGATTAACTGCAAAATCGTTTATTACGGCACCGGCCTTGGTGGCAAGACAACGAACTTGAAGTACATTCACAGCCAGCTAGCCCCTACTACTAGAGGCGAACTGATTAGTCTCGCCACAGAAACTGAACGAACTCTCTTCTTTGACTTCTTGCCTCTCGACTTGGGCAGCGTCCAAGGTTTTAAAACCAGATTTTCTCTTTACACCGTTCCCGGCCAAGTTGAGTACAACGCCAGCCGTAAACTTATTTTGAACGGCGTTGATGGCATTATTTTCGTAGGCGACTCCGATGTCATGAGAGCCAAGGACAATGTTGAGTCTCTCCAGAACATGGTTGAGAACTTGGCAGAATATGGTCTTACCCTCGATAGCATTCCTTGGGTCTTGCAATACAATAAGCGCGACTTGGCCAATGCCATGCCGATTGAACGCCTAGAAAAAGATATGAATATCCGTGGCGTACCAAGTTTCGAAGCCGTTGCTTCTGAAGGCTTAGGTGTATTCGCTACTCTCAAAGCGATTTCAAAGCTAATTCTCAACCGCTTACAGTAACCTTGGCTGCTTTCTGAAGTAGAATTTGCTTCAGAGGCAAGAAGTTATCTGTGGCAATTAATCTGTGGCGAATATAGTCGGAACTCGGCCTACAAAAGAAGCTGAACTTAAGGGTTTGCGCCTCGCCATTGCCGTGGAGCGCAAGGCGCGCTATGCCGATTTTCAAGGTAAGCGCTCCACCTTCTCTCAGTTTATGAGGGCTACGGCGGATCGCCTCGTGCGACGCTTCCCCTATGACACCATTTGGGTTACCGTTCGCAGCCTATTTCGACAGTATCCTAATGTTGATGTTTCTACCCGTATTTCAATTGTTCGGCGGGCGGAGGAGTTAATTGCTCCTTACTGGGACAACGTTGATGGTGTCCCAAACGACCAGTCGCTGTCTGCTTCTGATGCTGCTCGCGAGCCCAGTGCTTACGCTCGCAGCCCGGGGACAGCGGCTCCGGGCTCTTTTCGCTCTTCCGATTTTTCCTCGGGTTCTGCTGTAAGCAAGTCCGCCCGCGGTAATTCAGCAAGTAATACGACTAGTAAGTCAATTAGTAAGTCAGGCAGTAAACCAATTAGCAAAGCCCCCCAGGGCCAAACGGCTGGCGGCAAATCGGTCGATGGCAAATCACTTTCCAGTAAGTCACTTTCCAGTAAGTCACTATCTAGCGCCACTGGTAGCACCACTGCCACTAGTCTGGCCAATCAGGTAGCCGGGCAGAAATTGGTGGGCAAACATCCCTCTGAGATTCCAGTTCAGTTTGTCAAAGGAGTTGGTCCTAAGCTTGCTGTCCTGCTTTCTAATTTAGGCATCACAACCGTTGATCAGCTGTTGCGCCACTACCCGCGGCGGCACCTCGATTTTCAAAATCGCGAGTTTATCAAAGACCTTACTGTCGGAGAAGAAGTTAGCATCTTTGGCACAATTCGTTCGGTTGGCGCATTCCAATCGAAGCGCGGCAACATGTCGATATTAAATGTGGTCATTTCAGACGGCACAGGAAGTTTGTTGGTGACGCGTTTTGTCGGTGGTAAAGGCAATAAATATCTCCTTGAGCGACTCAAGGGCCAATTTCCTAAAGGTGCTCAGGTGCTGGCGTCTGGCGTGGTTGAAATTGACGACTATTCTCACAAATTTAAGCTTAAGAACGCTGAGGTGGAAATTCTTAGCTTGGCTGGGGGTGAACAGCTAGGCAGTGGTCATATTGAAGAAGATCGCGAAGCTGGCTTTGAGGGGGTACCACAGAGTATCCATGCTGGAAGACTGGTGCCAGTCTATGCTCTGACCGAAGGCCTATCGCTGCGTCATTTGCGCAGTGTTATTCACAATGCCATTGCCACCTATGGCACGGGCATTGCTGATTTGCTGCCAGAGCACCTGAAAGAAACATACAACTTAATTGGAATGAGTGAGGCTTTTACTCATATACATTTCCCTGAGGATCCTGAAACCAAAGATGCGGCTCGAAGACGGTTAGTCTTCGACGAATTGTTTGCCATCCAGTTGCAGATGGCACACCGCCGCTATCAATATGAGTCGCAAGAAGATGCTCTTTCGATCAAATATACGTCCTCTCCTGATGGCTTTGTCGAGCAGCTGCGTGGATCATTGCCGTTTAAATTGACCGGAGCACAAGAGCGAATTTTTCAAGAAATCGCTCGAGATCTTGCATCAAATAAACCAATGCATAGGCTAGTACAGGGCGATGTGGGCTCAGGAAAAACCATTGTTGCACTGCTTGCCTTAATGGTGGCAATCGAGAATGGCTTCCAGGGAGCCATGATGGCACCAACCGAAATCTTAGCCGAACAACACTTCCGCCAGTTTCAACGCCTGGTTACCCCCCTGGGTCTTAAGTGCGCTCTGGTACTCGGTAAGCACGGGGTCAAAGAACGCCGCGCTGTGCGTCAAGAAATATTGTCGGGGCAAGCTCACATTGCTGTTGGCACCCATGCCTTGCTAGAAGACGACGTTGAGTTTAAGAATCTTGGATTGATTGTCATTGACGAACAGCACCGCTTTGGTGTGAAACAGCGGGCCCGCCTAAAAGCGAAGAGCCAGAGCCCGGAGCTTCTGACAATGACAGCTACACCGATTCCCCGTACTTTGGCTTTGACTATGCACGGTGATCTCGATGTCTCTGAGATTGATGAGTTACCCCCTGGTCGCAAACCCATAGAAACTTTCTTGCTCAAACCAGCTCAAAAAGCCAAGATGTGGGAGGCCGTCCATAAGGAAATTGAAAAAGGACGCCAGGCATATATTGTTTTTCCTTTGATTGATGAGTCTGAGACCCTCGCGGCAAAAGCAGCCACGGCTGAGTATGAAAAGCTGCGCACAGGCGAGTTTAAAGACCTGCGCCTGGGCTTGATGCACGGCAAGCTTAAGGCTCAAGAAAAAGATGAAGTGATGGACGCGTTTCGTTCGGGCGAATTTCATATTCTTGTTTCGACGACAGTTATCGAAGTCGGCGTAGATGTACCTAATGCTTCTGTGATGGTAATCGAAAATGCTGATCGCTTCGGTTTGGCTCAACTGCACCAGCTTCGTGGACGGGTTGGTCGTGGTGCTGATCAATCTTATTGTTATCTGGTATCAGAACAAAAGTCACAAGCAACCCGTGAGCGCCTAGAAATTTTGACGATCACTAATGACGGTTTTGTCGTGGCTGAGAAAGACCTCGAAATACGTGGGCCGGGTGAATTTTTAGGCTACCGCCAAAGCGGCCTTCCAGACTTGGTTTTGGCTGACCTTGTTAAAGATGCCAAAATTTTAGAAGAAGCCAGAAATGCTGCCATTGCCATTATGAAAGAAGATCCGCAATTAACGAATTATCCAACTTTAAAGCAAATGGTAGAACAAAAGGCTGTGGGCGAGCACTCTGAGATGATGCGCTCGGGCTAATTGGTTATGCGGCTTGCATGTCATCGCCGGTGGTGGCTAGGTTGTCGCCTGCTGCCGCGGGTGGAGCTAAATTTTCTAGTTTTTCTTGTACGCTGATATGGCGGTGATCCCAATTCGGCACCGAATCAATGAAGTTAGTAATGGTATTCATCACTTTGTAATTCATGTTGCGATCGGTACGAAATACAATCGGGTGCCATTTCGCACCCCAGGTTAGCTTAATTAATTTGCTGCGAAATCTTGTCAATTTCACTTTCGAGTCTATGTACAGAACAGAAGACTGGGGCCCTTTTTTTCTGACAATTAAGGCTACTGTGCGATCGACCGTGATCCAAAAATTGCCTTTGATTTGCAGATGGATGATGCCGTTGTTTTCATCAAAGCTGGTTATCTGCCCGCGCTCAAATTGAGTGCACGCTGCTAGGCAGAGTTCAAAAGCTTCAGCTTGCGGTAAGTCAAGCTCGCGTTGTCTCAGGTACCAGACTGGACCATATTTGCGCATGCGGTATACGAGAAGACCATGATGCAAGGCTGCTGAAAATAGTATGGCGAGAGGAAATTGAATTGAATAAATGATTAGGCAAAGGACAAAAATCATGGCTGCCAGAATTGGGCCGCCAAGAAAAAGTGCCAAGGTACTGACTAGGCAAGCTAGTGCTAAGCCAAAAACAGCCGCTCCAACAAGTGGGCGCCCATAGTCTGGAAGTCTAATATAGTCGTTGGTTGGCACAAACTGTTCGGTTTCGATTTCGACTTGCGAACATGATTTGCCAATCATAGCTTCCCTTCAATAATAATATCGGCCACTTACTGTCTTATGCCACAGCAAGTCGTCTATCTCACGTTCTAATTGAAGCAACCTATTACATTGAACCTGCGCCCGGGGCGATGCCGTTTGAGTCTCCAACGCCTGTGGATGTGCCCGAGCTGCCGGGTTTCAGTCTCTCTAGTGTGGTTTTCACTGAATCGCTATATGGGCCAGTGGGGTCAAGGCTCAAATACTTTTCAAAGGCTGGAACGGCTAAATCAATCTCGTTCTTGTTTTGATAGAGAAGACCCATGGCATAGTAGGCGTTGGCAAATTTAGGGTCGTATTTGATCGCTAGGTTGTATTCGGCCATGGCCCCTTCTGGGTTGTCGAGACCGGTATAGGTGAGGCCTAGATTGTAGTGCGCCAGTGGATTGTCAGGTTTAAGCTCAAGGGCCTTCTGATATTGAGCACTAGCGTCGCTGTAAATGCGGCTAGTGAGGTAGATATTGCCCAGGTTGATATGCGGCTCGACAAAAGCTGGGTCTAGGCTAATAGCTTTCTTGAACATGTTTGTGGCACTGCTAATATCTTCTTTTTTCTGCAAGGCCAGGCCCAGATCGTTGTAAGCCTCAGCTGAACTGGGGTTTAACTGAATGATGCGCTGGTAGGTGTCAATTGCTAGAACCTGTTTACCCTGTTCGGCCAAATTGTCAGCCAGTAAATTAAGCAATGCCAGGTCGTTAGGATAGCGCTCCACTAAGTTGCGCAAGCGCGCCTCTGCTTTTCCAGGGGTGCCTTCGAGGCTCTCTAAATTGGCCATGGCCAAAATTGCGGTGCGGTCGTCTGGCACTAGATTTAGGGCACTTTCGAGGGCTGAGCGTGCTCCCACTAAGTCTTTCATCTTAATTAAAGCCGCTGCCAATTCTTCAAAGGCGGCGGGGTCATTTGGCTCTAAACTAAGGCCCTGGCGGTAGTAGCCAGCAGCTTGACCAGGGTCGTTTTTGAGAATGAAAGTGCGGCCGAGGTTGATCATGGCTTGACCATCACTAGGATTGATTGTCAGCACTTGCTTGAATTCGTGTTCAGCAGTATCAAGATCGCCTTTTTTTTGTTTGATGATGCCGAGGTTGTAGTGCGCGTTTGCGAAGTTAGGGCTCAAGCTTACTACGTGTTCGAAAGAGCTAGCTGCTTCATCTAGGTCGCCATTGTTTTGCAGCAAATAGCCTAGGGTGTAGCCACTGTTTACATCTTTCGGGTCGAGAATTTGTGCTTGGCGGTAGGCTTCAATTGCCCCTTTTGTGTCTTTTTGCTTATTCAGCGCTTCGCCCAATTGACTGAACCATTCAGCTCGATCCGCCTTGAGTGCTATGGCTGCCCGCAATTCTTTGACGGCCTCGCTGTAATTTCCTCGTCCTGATTGTGCCGCACCCAATAGGGCATGAGCTTCAGGTACGGAGCCATCTAACTGTACTGCTTTAGTTAAAGCGCTAATTGACTGATCGTAGTCTTTTAATGCCAAAAGACAGGCGCCAGTATTGAATTGAATCGAAAAATTCTGTGGTTGGTGTACTAAAATTTTGCGATATTCCTTTACCGCCTGCTGATATTGGCCTTTGTCTTGATAGGTTGCCGCCAGCTGGGAAAGGGCTTTGAGGTTATCCGGATAAGCGGCTACAACTAGCGCTAATTCGTGAATTGCCTCATCTTTATTGCCGGCAATGCGCAGAGCAATACCTAAGGGAAGACGAAACAGCACTACGTCTGGCCGTAGTTTTATCGCCTGGTCGTACTCAATGACGGCTTCTTGCAGCTGTCCTTGTGACTGCAGCAGGCCACCCAAGCTCATGCGAGCGAAGGCGTCTGCGGGGCGCAGGCTGAGGGCTCGGCGGTATTCAGCAACGGCATTTTCAAGGTCACCCGACTGGTGCAAGACAGCCGCTAAGCTGAGGTGAACCATGGGGTCATAGGGAGCACTAATGACTACAGCTCTAAAAGCTGCCAGAGCCTTATCTAAATCGCCAGCTTTGAAATAAGTGACCCCTTGATAGTAGCGCTCCAGAAACTGCTTGGGCATGACCTGGGCAACTGGTCCGTTAGTTTGGGCAAGAGCGGCATTGCTAAAGCCCAGGCTGGCCACTGCCGTCAAGCCTGGCAGGCTTGCAAGCAGGCTTGTGAGCAGGAGAGAGGATGCCTGGCGAGTAATGGAGGAGGATTTTAAGTGCGGCATTGCTGAAAGTACCTAGAGTGAAGCTTATTCTACTGGCCGAGTGCTTAATTATGGTCGAAGACGCCCCTTTGCGAAAGGTTGTTCCTCTTATGCGTTTTGATTCTGCTTCTTTGAGCTGACAATCGCCAATTATCTGGCAAAATACCGGCAAATAATGAAATAGCTTAAGAATTACTATAAGGACCCCAAGAAATGGGCCAGGGGCAAGCCTTGGCTGCGTAGATGTCAAGTGTTCCTGCTATTTCTTAGACAGTGTGGCTAAATTCTTGCTGACGTTTTTGTACAGAGTGCACATTGTGTCTGTGTCGGCTCCTGGTGTACATTGTATGTATAAGGGCCATTAAAAAGTAATGGAGACTGCGATTCAGAGCGGATTTTTCTCCAAGCAACGCCGAAATAGGTTGCCTCTTTTTAAAAACCCGGTGTCCCGGTAAGACTCACACAGAAATCGGTCCGGAATTATGCGTGCTGTAACACCAGTACTTTCTAAAGTATCCAAGGCAAGAGCCCTGAAATATTCGTTTCATTAGCGGGCTTAAAAGCGCTTTGAATTGTTTGCCAACCATTTAGATCATTGCCTTTGTCGCAGTGAATCAGGCAAATAAAAGATAAATCTAAAACTGATAGCAAGAACAGTTAAGTCATAACTATAAGGCTTTGAACAGCATCTCAGCAGGCGTTTGCACTGCTGGTAGTGCCTTTCGTTCGCAGCCGCAACCAAGTGTATAAATCATGGCAGTTTATAAAAAAGATGCACAGACTAAGCGATTTCCTCTGGTGGAGCGCAACTCTAATCATTATCAAGAAATAGCGTCTAATGCATTGAGCAATTCAATCAATCACCTCAATAACGCTTATTCTCAGAAACTTTCAGGGGCTGAAGGTGCTGTAGAGTTCAGAGATGAAGGGGTTTACACCTACGACAATAAGGGTCGTCGTTACCTTGATTGCTTAGGCGGCTATGGAATTTTCAACGTTGGTCATCGACATCCACGGGTGATTGAAGCTGTAAAACTTCAATTAGACCAAGTTTGTTTGCATAGCCAAGAGTTGATTAATCCCTGGTCGGCTCATCTGGCTAGCCAATTGGCTGCTATCACTCCTGGTGATTTGCAATATTCATTCTTCTGTAATAGTGGCAGTGAAGCTGTTGAAGGTGCTATCAAATTAGCCCGACTTTACACTGGCAAAACTGAGATTATTTCTACCAAAAACGCTTACCACGGCGTTAGCATGGGTGCTCTATCGGCCACAGGCCGTGATGTTTTCCGCAAACCATTTGCTCCACTGCTCAATGGTTTCAGCCATGTAGAGTTCGGAAATATTGAAGCAATGGAAGCTGCTATCAATGAAAATACTGCTGCTGTAATTCTTGAGCCCATTCAAGGTGAGGGCGGTATCAACGTTCCATCAGAAGGCTATTTGCGAAAAGTTCGTCAACTAACTGAGAAGCACGGCATTCTTCTTATTCTTGATGAAGTACAAACTGGCATGGGTCGCACCGGTCGTATGTTTGCCTGTGAGCATGAAAGCGTTGTACCAGATATTCTTTGCTTGGCTAAAGCTCTGGGCGGTGGTGTTATGCCGATCGGCTGCTTCATGGCTTCTGCCGAAATATGGAAAGTGCTTGAGCCAAACCCAACAATTCATAACTCTACTTTTGGTGGCAATCCCCTGGCTTGCTCCGCGGCGTCTGCCTGTATCGAAGTTTTGTTAGACGAGCATCTGCCTGCGCGGGCTGCTTTGATGGGCAATTATTTCATGCGTAAATTGAACGAATTGAAGGAACGCTATCCCGAGCGCATTTTTGATGTACGCGGCAAAGGTTTGTTAATTGGCCTTGAATTCACCAGCAAAGATCTGCGTGAAGCCGTACAGGTTGAGCTTTTCCACAGGGGCGTAATTGTTGCTTCTACTCTCAACTCAAACTGTACTTTTAGAATTGAACCACCACTAATCATCACTGAGTCACAAATCAATTTCATGATTGATGCTCTTGAATCTGTATTGATAGATATTGGTTCTGGCCGTCTTGAAGAAATTCAAGCCTTAGCCGAAGAGCAAGAGCAAGTCGTGTCTGTGTCACTTGCACCGCAATTAGTTTCTGCGTCAGAAGAAGACATGATTATCGATGAAATTAGTGTTGCCAAAGCAAGACTGCGAAGGCGAGTGAGAGCTGCTACAAAGATTGCCGCAAAACCAGCTGGTAGTAAAGTGGTGAGCGCGCGAAGAGTCTGTGAACCGCGATTGGTGCCGGTACGAGAAGCTAGAACCAAGTCAAGCTCCAAATCTAATCTTGATACTACAAAGAAGAAAGTAGCCAAACCAAATAAGACGGGTAAGAAGACATCAGCAGGCAAGAAAGACAAGCCTAAATCGAAAGCTTCTTATCGGGCCAAGACCAGAAATTAGGGAAATCTAGGGATAACTTAGGAATACTAAGACCATGAATGACAATCAAAATCTAGTTAGTTTTCTTTCTGAGAAATTGAGACGCAAGCAATCTGGTGCCACTCCTGAAGAAATGGCGGCCACTATGTATGCCTTCCTTGCTAGTGAAAGAGCGGCTCGTAGTCAGCAGTATGCTGAAGCTAATGGTAATACTGGTCAAGTGATTTGTGTGCAGAGTATGCGTGCGCTTTAAACTCTTGAGCGGTTACTTTTTTTAATCCACCTTTTTCTTGATGTCTAAAAAAACGATTAACCTCAAGCTGGAAATAGTGTCATTACATTTCCCCCAGTAGACTTCTTTCTATTCGGGAATTTTCAGCTTCCAGTGTTACTTTGCGCTGGGGAGGTTTCGTCATGAATACAGGGTCGTACTTGTTGGCTCTTGACGGTTCTCAAGCATCTCGCTCTGCTGCACATTTGACCTGGCAGCTAGCAAGCTTGACCAATTCAAAGGTTGACGCACAGCATGTCGTAGATACTGCTGATGTTTGGCGCTTTTTGTCTTATGACTTGGCCGGATTTATTGGCAGCGGGCCATACATGGATGCTAAAGAGCGTATCACTCAAATCATGCGCGGTATTGCTGAAGCCTTGATGCTTTCTTACTCTAGTCAGGCGGGCGGCCAAGTTCAGTCTTTTGACACGTTCATAGACGAAGGAGATCCTGCTGGCGAGATCTCTAAGCGAGCTGTTGACTATGATATGGTGATTCTTGGCTATCATGCCAGAACTTCTAACTCCCGTCGAAAAGTATTATTTGAGGAGCTGGCTAAGGTCTGTCCTTGTCCATTGTTGGTGGTGCGCGATGTGGCAAAGCGCTGGTCGAAAATGCAGATTTTTATCACGAGAGACCTTGCTAGCGAAGAAACCGTTGCTAGTATTTTTCAAGTTGGTGCTCTTTTGGCCATGCCTGTAGAAGTTTTGCTTGATAGTCGTGATGCCACTGTGATGGCAATCGAGCCAGAGCGATTTTCTATGGGGGGCTGGTCCTCTGCTTTAGGTGTCAATCTAGTACGCCCGGCCAGCTTTAAAGAAGTGACTAGTGCTGCCGATGATAACGTTTTGTTGGTTATTTCTGCTGAAGCTTTCGATTCTGCCCGTGACACTTTGGCACGAACGCGTTTGCAAAAGTTTCTCCAAGGATCAGCTGGTCGAGCGCTCTTGCTCTGGCGCGACCATGCGGCTTCATCATCATCTTCTTCTTCTAAGCGTGATGCGCGAAAAGCTTCTTAGCGAAAATGCTGCCATGAATTTTTTCTGATTTGCACTGCCAGTAGTGTCAGGCTTTGACCAAGTGCTTGCCCAGGATAAGATCAATTACTGATCTTGCTGAATAACCGTTTGCACCGGGGCTGAGAAATTGACTCAAGGCGGCAATGTGATCACCGGCTGTAACTAGTGGCGGTTCCTCATAGCCATTGGAGCGAGTCTGGCCCAGACCGATATTCGAGAGAAGGGCATTGCAGAGGCATTTGCGATTAACTGTGTCTTCTGCTAAGCCGCCTTTTTTGACATAGTCAGCTTCTGCTTCACCGGGGCAGCGGAAGGCGATGGAGCCGTCATTGCGGTTGTAGGCCGAACGCAAATAGCCAAGGTCGCAGACTCTTTCTCTCGCCTGGTAGACGGCTGAGTCTGAAAGTGAACTATCGACGTTGGTGATCTTGAAGGGATAGCCAGAGGCTGAAGCACAGGGATCTGTAAATATAGTGACAGTCTGATCTAAGACTTTTTGTAGTGTGCTTGTTTTGATTTCTTCGGTGATTCCTGATTCCTGGCAGAAAGCAAAGGGCGTGCCAACCTGCACACCGGCCGCACCAAGTGCTAGGGCCTCTTGCAACTTTTCTGCACTGCCATACATGCCGGCGAGCCAAAATGGTAGTCCTAGTTTTTTCAGTTCTTCTAAGTCTGCTTCGTCGCGCTTTGTGTACATTGGCTCTCCCTCTGCGGAGAGTTGCAAGGTTCCCCGGGGTGGGGCATTGTGACCACCAGCGGTGTGGTTTTCGATGACGAAGCCGTTTACTTTTCCGGATGCCTTTTTAGCAATATTGGCAGCCAATGTGTGGGAAGAGACTATGGCAAGAAAGTCGGGACGTTTGAGAGTCTTTCCGTTGAGCAGGATATCCCTGGGATTGAATGTTAGGTAGGGGTTGTCTTTGCCACCCTCGCTTGAAGCCGTGCTCTGCATATTCAGTTTGAGCGATACTTCTTTGTGTTCGCTCAGTCCATCCAATATGCCGGGAATGGCTTTGGGAATACCGGCGCCCATCAAGACATAGTCAACCCCTGCAAGCATTGCTCCATAGAGTGAAGGCAGCGTGGGCAGCTGTATTTTTTCTAGGTAGTTGATACCGACCTTGTCCTGATGGCCTTCTTTTGCTAGATAGACCTCGGCAAAATTTGCCAAAACAATTAATTCAAGAGAGGCAAGACTTGGTTGAACTCCGATCATAGGCACATTCACATATGGTGCGCCGGCTGGCTTGCCGCCTTCTCGATAGTAGCGCTGCCATACTCTATCTACTAGTTCCTTGACGGGGAAATGTTGGCAGGCACGCTGCATGTGACCGCCTTCGTCTCCATCTTGCAGTCGTCTGGCGAAAACGGTATCGAGCATTGTTCCTGAGACCACTCCCAGTTGGCCTTCTTTAGAAACTGCTTGGGCTAGTCGCCAGTTGGAGACACCGACGCCCATGCCCCCTTGAATTATTAGTGGATTAGTCATATGTAACGGTGCTTTGATCCTGCGCTTAGTGTCTTTTAACGGAGTCTAGCAGCGCCAAAGTTTGACAAAAACTGGTTACCTGAAGGTGACCAGAGCTTCTCTCACACTTCGGCCTTTGTTAGAGGTGATGAAAAACGCACAGTGCTGGCTGATACCAGTGCTGGTGTTTATTAGATTGTTTTTTTAATGCCCGTCACAAAGACACACATAGTGCCTTATTTAAACCTGATAGCTTAAGTCTAATCTCGTATAGCTTGGTTTCGTATAGGCTATTCTTGGCGCAATTGTCTTGGCGTCAGCGGGCGGCGCTTAGGGCAATCCATCTCATCTTTACTGAAACCTTCAAGTGGACATTGGCACATTTGCTCGCTCTCACTGATTTCGCTGGCAATGGCTTTGAGTTCGCTCATTACTAAAAAGAGGCGCTGCCCTCGTGGGGTGATGGTATGCACAACTTTGGGCAACTTCTGTTCAAATACGGTGCGAGTAATCATGCCCGCGGCAAGCAGGGCCTTGAGGCGCTCCTGCAGCGATTTCATGCTCAGCCCCGGAATAAATGTAAGAAATTCTCTTGTGCGCACTGGTTTGAGCGCTAGTTCCCGCAATATCTCCACTGTCCATTTGGCACTAATCAAATCGAGGGTGTGGGTTATTGGGCAGGTCATCTTGTTGTCACAGCCACTGTTCATAAATTTTGCTTCTGAATTCTGAAGTTGCAGAATATACAGCTCTGAGTATGTTGCTCGGCGGAAAAACTAGCATCAACCGTTGTGGGTATTTACCTTGAAGTTTGTTTCATACGTATCGAGGGTATACCGTAGACTAAATCTAGCTAGCCCACTTTTACTATTGGTTATAAAAAATGACATCGACTACAACGCCAGATTTCGATCTATTGCTGCAGCGCTATCTCGTTGATGCGAAGGGCCACATTGCCAAAATGGCTATGTTTGCCTTTTTTGTTTGTCTGTTGCCGCTGGCACCTCTGCTTTTGAAAATTGAATTTCTTTGGATGCTTGTTGTTCCTATTGCCGCTGCCCTTTTTGTCGGCAGGGGCTTGCAATCGGTGCTTCTTGTCAAGCAAAGGGCTGTAGCGATTCTCAAATCAAATTCTCCAACTAAGATGTCAGTGACTGGCATCGGTAAGCAATTTCTGTTTTGGAATTCAGAAAGCTCGCCAGGATATAAGCTCGACCTCGCACCGCTGAACTCTGCTTCTACCAATATTCAAAAACTCAAGGTTGATCCGGCTAGTAAAGCTGGTGTTGAGACAATGGCTGCACTACAGGCTCAATTTGAGCAAGCTAGAGAAACCAGTGCAGCCCCGCCTACCACTGAAGTTGATGTCTATTTCGATGAGAAACAACTACCAGTAGCGCTTGTTCTCAATGGCGAACTAGTTTGGGCCGTTTACTGGTGGTAAACAAAAGCTTTTCCAAAGACAAGCCATATATTCGTTCAATTCATATGCTTGATGGCTTTGACATTGAGTCTTATCCCTTTTCTATTCCAGCTATTGCTGATTTAGACAATATGGAATTTCATGAGGACGTCACATTTTTTGTGGGCGAAAATGGCTCAGGTAAGTCAACTGCTCTTGAAGCCATTGCTCTCCTTCTTGGTTTTAGTGCCCAAGGTGGCACTAAGAATGTGCAGATCGATGATGCTGTCGGCTCATCTGGATTGCAAGACTTTTTGAAAGCTAAGAAGAGTCACGCTCATCCTAAAGATGGTTATTTTTTGAGGGCTGAGAGCTTTTATAACCTGGCTACTTATATGGACGAGGTCGGCTACCTCGACTCTTATGGCGGTAAGTCGTTACATCGCCAGTCGCATGGCGAGTCTTTTATGGCTACCTTGGTCAATAAGTTTAGAGGAAAAGGTATTTACCTCTTAGATGAACCAGAAGCAGCTCTTTCTCCATCACGCCAATTGGCTGCTCTCGTGCGTATTCATGACTTGGTGCAAGATGGTTCGCAGTTTATTATCGCCACTCATTCGCCTATTTTATTAGCCTATCCTTCCAGCAAGATTCTTGTTTTTGATGAAACCGGCGTGCGTGAAGATAAGTATGAGAATCTTGAGCATTTCTCGGTCACCCGTGATTTTCTCAACAATTACAAGAGACGCTTAGATCTTATGCTTGATGATTAGGACGCTTTTTGCCCTTTAAATTTGGGTTTGCTGGCAAAGCCGAAGGATCCTAATTGCTAAAGTCGTTCTTAGTGATAGAAGTGGGTATAGATTTGTAGTCGCGGCTATGAAGGTTCTTCCTTCTAAAATTTCCAATTTAGAGTCTTCGCTTTCCGCGACACCTCTTTTATCAGTCTATTTTTCAATGGCAATATTTTGAAGCTCACACAATTGATCCTGGCATTGGCACTTGTTGTCACTACATTGTTGTCGCTTGCTTCTCCTTTGTCGGCGCCAGCTCAGGCAGCTGAGCCGCTGAGAGAAACAGAAAAAGATGCAGAAAAACTTGCTTTCAAGACTTCCTATCAGAATGGGGCCAAACTCTTTCAGGAGAAAAAGTATCGGGCCGCCGCAGCTAGCCTTGCGGTCGCTGCCCAATCGCCTCTGGATGATGGCGAAGCTGGCATACTTTTAGGTTACTGTTTCTACGAAATGCATCAATATCAGAAAGCCCTAGATCAGTATAAAAAAGTTAGTGAGACAGGCAAGCTGATTTCGGTCAAGAATCGTGCTCAGAGGTTAGCTGCTACCTTAAACAGCTACATGAAGGGGGTTTGTCCGGGAAATTGTCTCAAGCCTTCAACACCAGGTTGGCGCAAAATGGACGTACCTGGCAAGCCCGATCGCCTTGTTTGGATGGTTTTTCCTTATCTAGACCCGGCGGGCAAAGGTGGCTCTGAATATTGGAGTAACGACCATATGGGCGAAGTAATTGAGTACGTTAATGGTCGGCCTATTAATAAGGGGCCCTGTCCCCTTTGCTCTGGAACTGGAAAAGTTAGTCTGCCCAAATAGATAGCTATAGCCCAGTTGATTCTTGTTAGTTTGAGCGTTGGGGCCAGCGGGCATAGAACTTAATGCCGCGGCTATGAAGGTTCTTCCTTCTAAACCTATGATTTAGAGTCTTCGTTTTCTGCGGCTTCTTTTTATGCCAGTTGTGCGAGGCCATGGTGCAAGAATATTCGCCGCAAAAGCTTGAATTGGCCAACAAGATTTTCGTTCGGCGCTCTAAGAAGGTTTTACTTAATCCTGCCTCTACTAATGAGGTTTTGCCTAGCCACTATGTGGCGACGGTTGTGAAGACTATAGAGGCTCTAGGATTTGGCATGTCGGCTGATTTAATTGCAGCCTGCAAGCATCTTAGTTTAAGTGAACTTGCTGACTTGAAGAAACAGTTATTCGAGTGCTTAGCAAAAGAGAAAGGTGCTCACCAAAAACTGACGCCGATGTATCCTGACTTTCCTAAGCAAGTGATGGATATGAGTGAGGCGGAGCTTTATCTCAATGCCATGGTGCACTATTTTAGTGGTGGCAAATATTTGCCTGCTAAGCCAAAGAAGCTCTTTGGTCTAATTCCTGTTCCTCAACGAGCCCCTCTAGCTGAAGCTCCTGATTTGCGGCCGCTTGCGCTTTCCACCTTAGAACAGTTTGAGCTGCAATTTAGACAACTGCTTTCGGTTAATAGTTCCATTTCTGTTGTCGATAAAGAAGACATTGCTGCTTATATAGATTTCTTCGATGGCGATATTGAGCGGTTCTTACCGGCTCAAATAGCACACCGCGAGAATAAGGCTTTTATTTTAGCGCAGCTAATGGAGCACACCGCTGATAGTGCCGCTCTGCTGGCCAAGTATGTCGATACTGCTACCGATGTATTGCGTTTGGCTGTTGCCTTGAGCGGTGGAGATGTCTCTTTAACCGCACCCGCCAAGTTCAAGACCTATAAGCGCAGTGTGCGCCGTTTGCTTTTGAGTTTGCTTGAGAGTCAGTCTAACTTGATTGAAGATATGCTGAGATGGAAAGAGCGATGGATTCGACTTGGTGAGAAATTGCACCCGGGTGAATTTAAAGACCGATATCCACGATCGTTTGAGGCCTTCAACATCTTGAGAAATGGCCTGCCCTCCAATACTTTCAATAGTCGCTTAGAGAAGGCCTTAGAACTGAGCGATGCTACTGCTGCTGTGGCCATGCTGAAAACAAGGCCGGGAGATTTTGCTCGGCGTTTGGATCACTTGCTGCGTATTGCTGGTAGCCACCAGGAGGATGTTGCATTCGCTTTCGCTAAGGTTGTCGATAAGGTTTCTACACCAGTACTATTGCAAGTCTTGCATCATTTTAAGCACCGGGCGCAGCCGCGGCCACTGCGGGTTTTCTTCCCTAAGTCGCAGCTGGCGAAAGCGCAGGCAATACCTGACTGCTTACCGGGGCTTCCGCCTCTCGTTTGCGAGTTGGCCGCCGGACTCTGTCGCAAAGCTTTGCTCGAGCGCTTTGCTAAGCTTCCTTCTCTGGGGACTTGCTGGGTCGACCCAGAGTTGAAAAAATTTATGGTGCCGTTTGCGCAAAGGTCTGCTTCTAAAGCTCTTCGCACAACCTCGCGCGGCAGTAGGTTGCCTCTACCTGATACTAATGTTCTGCGTTTCTTCACCTGGTGGAAGAATGGTCTCTACCGCACCGACATTGATTTGTCAGCGGCCGTGTTCGATGAGAATTTTGCCTTTATCGATGCGCTCACTTATTACAACCTTAAGAATTTTGGCGGTTGCCACAGTGGCGATATTGTTGATGCTCCTAACGGTGCCAGTGAATTCATCGATATTTCTATCGATAGAGTTTTGAAGCACCATGGTCGCTATGTGGTGATGTCGCTTTTAAGTTATACCGCTCAACCATTTTGCGATTTGCCTGAGTGCTTTGCTGGTTGGATGGCCCGCGAAGAGCCTGAGTCTGGTGAGGTGTTTGAAGCCAAAACTGTGCAAGGCAAATTAGATGTTAGCGGCGACACTAGGGTTTCGATTCCGGCTATTTTTGATTTAGTAGAGCGCCAGGTGATCTGGGTTGATATTGCTTTGACTCGCAACCCTAACTGGTACAACAATGTTGCGGGTAATTTGAATGGCATTCAACTGTCGCTCAAATCAATGGTTGATCTCAACAAGCCGACTCTTTATGACTTATTGCTCTTGCACGCTGAGGCCCGTGGCCAGTTAGCTAGTAGTGCAGAATTGGCCACCACTAAGTTTCTTGCCGAAGACATTCCCTTCGATTTGACCGCCATCTCTAGCCAGTTTATGGCGAGCTGATTTTTCTCTTCTCTATTCAAGTGGACCAATGGCATTTTCAACCACTTTGAGAAGCTCACCAGAGGCAATGATTTCTTCTGCTCTGGCCATATCCAAATGCATTTCTCTATCTTCTTCAAGAAAGGCAATGTGATTGCGGACAAAGCGGTAAGCTGCTTCTACGCCAAGCCCGGCTTTCATGCCGTGTTCAGTATCGGAACCTGGAGTAAACTTCCCGCTGCCTTTGCTGACGTGACCAATATCGGGCACAGAGTCAATAACACCGCAGCGCATATCGAGGCCCTGGGCGGCACATAACAGTTCGATAGCCAACACTCGGCGCAGGTTGTGCATGATTGTTCTGGCCTTGCGAGCAGAGATGGTGCCCATGGACACATGATCTTCTTGATTGGCCGAAGTCGGAATTGAATCAACCGAAGCTGGATGTGCCAGAACTTTATTTTCAGAGACAATTGCTGCTGCGGTATATTGGGCAATCATATAGCCTGAGTTCAAGCCGCCATTTCTCGTAAGGAAGGCCGGTAGCCCATTTGATAGGGCTGGATTGACCAGTCTCTCGGTGCGGCGTTCTGAAATATTGGCTAGTTCCGCTAGAGCTATACCGACATAATCGAGCACCAGGGCTAGTGGCTGTCCATGGAAGTTGCCACCAGAGATAACTTGGTCTGGAAAGACTAGTGGATTGTCTGTGGCTGAGTTGATTTCAATTGCTAGCACTTCGCGAGCGTGCTTGAAAGCCTGTCGCGATGCGCCGTGCACTTGTGGCATGCAGCGCAGTGAATAAGCGTCTTGCACCATGGGGCAGTCTTTATGACTTTCCATCAATTGGCTCTCAGCCAGAAGCTTGAGGAGATTGCTGGCTGAAGCTTTTTGTCCTGGGTGTGGTCTAACTTCGTGAACTGGCGCTAGAAATGCTTTTTGCGATCCCAGCTGTGCTTCTAGGCTCATGGCTCCAATAATGTCTGCCATTTTTGCTAGGCGATCAGCTTCGCTTACTACTAAGCATCCAAGAGCGCTCATCACCTGGGTGCCATTGGTGAGGGCCAGACCTTCTTTTGCCTTTAGGACAACTGGGCTGAGTCCAGCGGCTGCCAGCGCCTCTTTCCCACTTAAAACTTTGCCTTGATATTCAGCACTGCCTTCGGCAATCAGCACTAGGGCTAGATGTGACAGCGGTGCTAGGTCTCCGCTGGCACCAACTGAACCTTGCTGCGGAATGATTGGATGAATATCGTGGTTTAGTAGCTCAATAAGTAGATTTACAACTTCTGGGCGAATACCAGAGAAGCCTTTTGCCAGAGCGTTAGCGCGCAATAGAGTAATGGCTCTTACTGTATTGCTGTCAAATAGTTCGCCCATGCCGCAGGCGTGTGAGAAAAGAAAATTGCGCTGTAATTGTTCTGTTTGCTCTGGTGCGATATAGATGTCCTTAAATTTGCCAAAGCCGGTGGTGATTCCGTAGACCACGTCTCCTCTTTGTAAATATCCTTCAACTATTTCGCGCGACTTCTGTAATTGTTCTAGGGCCGCTGCTGAAAGCTCAACTTTGCCCTGCTTGTTGGCAATGGCTTCGACGTTTTCGATCGTCAGGTTGTAGCCATCGAGAGCGATTTTGGGGCTGGCAGTGTTAGATTTTGAAAGGTTTTGACTGGCTGGCATGGGGACTCTTTCGCTGTAATTATTAGTACGTTACAGAATAGCGAAGAAAGCTCTCGAAACTATAACTATCGTGAAAATTATGACTGTAATGGCAGGCTTCTAAGGTTGCTTCAGCTTGGAGCATTTCAAGGGGCGGGGAACAAGGCTGCCTTGCTGGTCGTCCTAATTTAGTTGTTGGCGCCGTTGACTTCCTTGACAAGGCTGAAGGGCCAAGCGATGAGGGTGGAAAGTGGCGCTGGGTCTTGGAAAGCATGGTAAGATGGCTCTACTTGGATAGCTGACACTGAAACAGGCGCTCGCAAGAGCAAGAACTCAATTCCGAGAGCAATGAACGTGACTAATACTGCCGCCAAACTTGAGACAAATTTGCTCGGCCGCTCGTTGAGCCTAGTAAGTCTTAGATTTGAGGGTTTTAGATTAGAAAGGCTTAGATTGGGTCGCCTGGTTGCTGGGCTGTCATTAGCACTGGCCTTTTCTTTGCCGCTTGATTTAGGTTGCGGTTCTGGCACCATCGGTGGGCTCTATGTCGGCCACTCGGCCATGGCGTCAGTTGGCTCTGATGTTCGTCTCGGTCAGCTTGAGGTGAAGTTTTTCAAACATACTTATCCTAAAGACGAAGATGCTGTTCGATTAGAACGGTTGGAGAAGATGATTTTTGGCGAAGCGAGAGCTGGAGCCAGTGAGCAGCGCCTCAAAAATTTGGCTGATACGGTACCAAATCTTGGCGCTGTGGCCGCTGACGATAGCGATAAGGGAGATGCTACCGCATCTAAGCCTGCTACTCGACAAGTCAACAACGGTGATAGCGACTTAGATCTGAGCGAAGAGCGTAGCCGAGGCAATAAGCCCGGTGGCCAAGTTTTGAGTGGAGAGAGCAAGTATCCTGCAGTGACAGCGCTGGAACAGAGCATTTTTAAACGCGATTACGCCTCTGACCCTGTGGCCGACCGTTTGAATCGTCTTGAGACCAAAGTCTTCGGCAAGCCCTCAAAGTTTACCGATTTGAGCGAACGAGTTGATGCTCTAAAGGATAAGACTCGAGTTGATGTTGCAAAACAAGCACCACCAGGCACCGATTGGTTGGATGATGAAGATGACGATATAAATTTCCCCGCACCCAAGCAAGCCTCGCGACAACCTGTGGCTCGAAGCGATGGCGAAGACGGCCGTTCGTTTAGTGGAAGAGATTTGCGCAAAGATATGCAGAATGCCTTTGGTAGCAGGGCATCTGGCAGGTACGGTATGGCTGGTACAGCCGGTCGTAGCTCTGGGTCTAATAGTGCATCTGGCGGTTATGGCATGGGCTCTATCGGATCACCCCGCAGTGCTGGCCGTGCCCTTGATGAGGAAGATGATGATTTGCCCCCAGTTGCTCCCCGTCGCACGGCTTCTGCTGGCTCCACTGCTAGATCTCAGTCTGGAGCATCTGCTGTTCCTGGTAGAGCTGCCGCGAGCGACCGATTTGCTTCAGATTCAGGGGATTCACCAGCCAGTGTTCCCGGTGGTGCTATCGGTCTCAGTAGCAAAGTTACAGCTCTAGAAAATGCTGTGCTTGGTAAAACCTTCGCTTCTGATCCACTGATTGAGAGAGTGGGGCGCTTAGAAGAGACAGTATTTCCGAAAAAAGCTGATTCAGCAGCTTCTTTGAGCCTGCCCGAGCGTGTGGCCAAACTAGTAGAGAAAGTTCCAATTGCCTCGGCTCCAGCCAAAACGGCTCGGGCTAATCGTTCTCGTCGTGATGACTTCGATGATGATCTCGACATGGGCACAAGTATGAGTTCGTTTGGCTCTATGGGAAGCATGGGTAGCGGCATGACCAGTCAGAGCCAAACGCGCGGCAACGGTGGTCTTGGCAGAATTATAAATTCGATTGGTAATATGCTCGGTAGTGGTTACGGTAGCTATGGCGCTTATGGTGGGTATCCAACTAGCTATGGCGTTCCGGGTTCGGCAGCAATGGTACGTGACCCGAGTACTGGTTTTTTGGTAGATTCAATGTCTGGCAACTTGATTAATCCGACAACCGGCCAGGTTGTTGGCCGCTCTGCGGGCTACCCTGCCGGTGCCTATGGTACTGGTGCTTACGGTAATGGCGCTTATGGCGGTTATGGCACCGGTCTTGGTGGCCTTCCTATTGGTACCGGTTTTGGCTATCCGGCTGGCATGGGTATGGGATTGGGAGTGCCTATCGGCGTTCCGATGGGTGGTTATAGCTCGTTCAATAACGGCTTTAGCCCTTACGGATATCCTGCTGGTGGTGGCTACGGCATGGGTGGTAGTGGTATTAGATTCGGTGGCAGCGGTTTTGGTATTAAGTTCTAAAGGAATAAATATTTGCTGCTGCTGATTGGCGGAACTGGCTTTCTCGGCGAACCAGTTGTTGAGCTAATGATGGCGCGACAGCTTCCTATTCGCTTACTTACCCGCGGGGCTGGTGACTGGAAAGGGTCGAATCTTTCTCAGTATCGGAAGCGCGGTATAGAGGTTGTAGTTGGCTCCCTAGAGAGTGATGATGTCTTGCTGCGCGCTCTTGATGGCGTTGATGCAATTATCAATATTTCGGGTAGCTTTAGATTAAATAGCGATGGTTCGAGAGCTAGCTCTTACGAGTATCTCAATGTCGAATTGGTTGAAAAACTGACAGTCATGGCCGAACAAAACGGCATACAACGATTTGTTCAAGTTAGCTGCCTGGGAGCGCGTGAAGAGTCTGGTAGTGAATATTTGAGCAGTAAGTATACCGGTGATGAAATCGTTCGCAATTCTAAGCTCTACTGGACGATTCTGCGGCCTTCTTATATGTTCGGTGAGCGTTTCCCTTATGTCGAAATGATCAAGCCTCTAGTCACTTTCAAGCCCTGTTTGCCAGTCGTTGGCAGCGGGCTCAATGTATTGATGCCGGTGCACGTTGATGAAGTTGCTCGCTGTGTTGTTGACTGCATCTATATGAAAGAATCGACTGGTCGGGTGATAGAAATTGTCGGTCCGAAAGAATATTCGCTGGTAGAAATGCTTGAGAGTATTCGCTTTGAGTTTGGCCTTTCTGGCACGACTATGACCATTCCTAGTCAGCTTTCGGGCAAGGCTTTTGAAATGGCCACCAAGGTTTTGCCCAAGAACACAATTACCTTAGAATTGGCACAGATTTTGATCACCGATTCGCATAGCAGTTCTAAAGAGGCTCATGATCTTTTTGGTTTAGAGGGAAAGTGTTTGGAAGATTATCTACCTGACATCGTCGCAAGTTTGAAGAAACGCTAGAGAAATGCCCTATCTTAGACGCTTACCTGGGAGACTATGCCGTAAATGTGATAACGTTTTTGCAGTAAGGCTGTCGATGGAAGTCAGAGGAAAAGGTCATGATTAGACTGAGCAAACCTGTTCAGATTCTTGAGTGGGGAATTGGCACAAATACCACTAATCAGCGCTGGGAAGAGATTGCCAAAGGCCGTCTCTCAGGTAAACCTAAAACTGTGGCTGGTTTAACTAGGCTTGTGATTGAAGTGGAAGGTTCGCTTAATCGAAAAAACGAGAATAATGAATACGTCAAAGTGATGCAACAGGGCGAAGGCATGACGCCTCACTCGACGGCCTGGGGCGAAGTTGCCATGGGCACTATCAAGAGTGTCGATAACCAGAGCGGTAAGACCATGGTTACAGTCGAAGTTTCAGCTGCTACTAAGTACAGCAATTAGAAATCTCCGGCTTTTCTAGATTTAGCTTTCGGGCTCAAGCACTGCAGCAGTAGAAGCTCGGCGGCCAGAATTGGCTGTTTCGATATCTTTTTCAACAACTTGCTTGAAATTCCCAACGATTTCTTTCTGGGTCATTTTTAGGGCCATGCTCGCAATGGGCCGTGGAATGGCTGGCCCCGGGTCAACTTCGAGGGTGTATTTGACCAGACAGTGACGCCCCGAATTGGTCGATTTTAGCTGCCACTCACCTTCCACAGCTTTAAACGTACCGTCGACCATTTTCCAGCGCAAGCTGTCTGGCTTGTTTTGCAAGTCATTGATTGTGTGCTGACATTGCTCGTTGACAAACAATTGAGGCTTGAGAAAACTCTCAATGTAGACAAGTTGACCTTCTCGCTTTAGCACTTGGCAAGACTTAACCTTTGGGAAAATATGTGGATAACGGCTAAAGTCGGTTAAAGCATTCCATACAAATTCTTTTGGTGCTTTGATAGTGGTTTCAACGGTTGCTTTTGCTAATTTTGTTTTGGAATCTTTTGAGGCACTTTGCTTGGCCCAGCTCTCTTTAATCTGGTTGCCAATAGTCGCGCCGCTAAAGGGTTCAGTGGCAGCTGCGGGGCCCAGGCTGACAACAAAAGAACAGAATATTGCTTGGAGCAAGGTTGCTCCAGGCCACGCTATGTGGAAAAACCTATTGGCTATTCTGGAGAGAGTAAACTGAGAAGAATTTGTCATTTATTGTCCAAGAGGGCTCGGCTATGGGTTATTTCTATCTGTAGCTAGCTAGCGGTACCAAGTTGCAAAAACTGTTGGTTGCGAGTTGAGCCCTACTTTGCCAGTCAGTATTGAATTTGATTTTTCAGCCTGTGCTAAGTAGTGAGTTATTTTTCCGGTGGGATCAATTATGGCAGATGGTCCGGTGTTGGCGGCAAAGATAAAATATCGACGATTCTCAATTGCTCTAAGCACTGCAAAAGCCAGCATTTGCTGCCCGCAGTCAGATTTGTGAAACCAGGCTAGGTCGGAAATATTAACAAGCAATTGGCCACCAGCCCGGCAGCTGGCTGCCGTTACTTCGGGCGAGATAGATTCAAAACATATCAACGGGGCAATCTTGCCCCTAGGCGTGTCTAATAAGACTGGTTCCTTTCCCGCAGCAAAGCCGCCGCCAGCGGGAGTATTAGTCCAGCGCTTTACCCATTCAGGCAAATAATTGACGAGCAGAGGAGTGTATTCTCCAATTGGTACAAGGAAGCGCTTGTGATAAACCTCGGACAGAAGCGCGCCACTACTCGTGATGCCATAGGCAGCGTTGAAAGGACGATTGGCAGCACTGCGATCCATCGAACCGACAATAATGTCCAGATGTTTTTCGTACGCTTTGTGCTTGAGCCAATTGCTTACGCCAGGCTGCTCTCGCAAGTAAGTTGGCAAGGCTCCTTCGGGTAAAACCACCAGTGAATCGCGACTATTGATTAGCAGCTTATCGTAGTTTTCGACCAGGTCTTCGATGGTAAAGCGATGCACGGTCTTTTGCATGTCGATGTTAATACCGCCTTGTACCAGGGTTGTATCAATCGAGGCGGTAGATTTAACTTGACCGGCCTGTTGCCAGCCAAGGCAATATACTGCCACCATTAATAGTGCAATGCCAAGGCAGTGATAAAAGGCTGTTTCTTTGTTTTCGGCTGCAAGCCGCTTAAATTGTTTTGTCCCACCGCCAACAAAAGTGGCAATGAAAGAGGCTATGGTGACATTGACTGCAATGATCAGTGCACATATTCCTACTCCTCCAATTACTGATGCTGCTTGGAGGAATGCCGGTTGTTTGTATTGTGTATATTCCAACATCGTCCAGGGCACACCCATTAAGTCAGGCATGTTGCCAAGCTTGTTGACGACCAGAACCCAGGCGATTGGCAGCACAACAAGGGCAGGGACGAGCCATACTTTTTTTGGACCACGCTTGGCCGTGAAAGAACCGGAAAGGGGCAGGCGACCAACTATGGCAGCGAATAAGAGAAACGCCAGAGCTTGGTGTACTGATACGCATAGCCAGGCAAGCGCTGCTAAGAGATAGCCGAAAGCTCCAGTAAAGCCAAGCCAGTCAAGGGGGGCTAAGTTGAGATACCAATGCAAGTACACCAAGTTGTAGGCTAGGCCAAAAGTGAATGCCAGCATAATTTGTTTGATGTAAGAATTGTTGGCGTAAATTAGTAAAAATAGTGGGGCAAAGGCAAACCATGCCAAATACCACTGGTCAAAGCCGGGTGCAGCTAATCCGGCTATGCCACCACAGGCCACAGCAATTAGCCATTGTCTTGGGGCCGATTTAAATTGCGGCCAAGTTAATTTAGGCCGCCATTTTGCCGCAGGCTTATCTGCTTGGGGTGGCGCCTTAGACTTCTTCTGCTTTGCTTTAGGCTTAGCGCTAGTATTTTTCGCTGCCGTGGATTTGTCCTCCGTGTTGTGGAACGCTAACAAAAAAAGGATGGAGTCAATTAATTTGCACTCCATCCTTCTCTCTTTGTTCGAACGATCTTATATCAGCCAGCTTCTAGATTGAGAGAGAATGACTAGCTGTCTTTCTTATCTTTCTCTTTGGGCTCTTTAGTTGGCACTACGCCAGCAGCTATTTGAGCCTTTACGCGTACTTCAATTTCTTTGAGCATTTCAGGATGGGCTTCAAGGAAGGTCTTGGCCTGTTCGCGACCTTGTCCAATTCTCTCTTCTTTGTAGCTGAACCATGTTCCTGATTTCTTGACGATATCGTGTTCTGCAGCTACATCGAGCAAGCAACCAGCGGTGTTGATGCCTTTTCCGTAGATGATGTCAAATTCAGCAATGCGGAAAGGAGGTGCGCACTTGTTTTTGACGACTTTGACTTTGACGCGGTTGCCAATTTCAATGCCATCTTTTTTAAGGGTCTCAATTTTTCTTATATCGAGTCTGATAGATGCATAGAACTTGAGAGCGTTTCCACCAGTGGTCGTCTCTGGGTTGCCGTACATCACACCAATCTTTTGACGAAGTTGGTTGATGAAGATGATTGATGTATGGGTCTTAGCTACGATTGCTGTGAGTTTACGGAGAGCTTGGCTCATCAGTCGGGCTTGCAGACCTGGCAAGCTGTCACCCATTTCGCCTTCAATTTCAGCTTTCGGTACAAGAGCTGCCACTGAGTCAACGATGATTAGGTCAACAGCACCCGAGCGCACAAGTTGCTCTGTGATTTCGAGAGCTTGCTCACCGGTATCTGGTTGTGAGATTAAAAGCTCATCTACGTTTACGCCAAGGGCGCGAGCGTATTCTGGGTCCATAGCGTGCTCAGCGTCAACAATGGCGGCAATGCCACCAAGCTTTTGCACTTCAGCAGCTACGTGTTGAGCTAATGTGGTTTTACCAGAAGATTCTGGACCATATATTTCAATGATTCTGCCTCTTGGTAGACCACCTACCCCTAGAGCTACGTCTAAGGTGATGGCGCCGGTTGGCACAGCTTCAACTTGATTGTTGCGCGAATCGCCCAATTTCATGATTGAGCCGTCGCCGTATTGCTTCTTGATTGAATCAAGGGCTGCGCCTAAGGCTTTGAGGCGCTCTGCTGACGGCGCATGGCTTTTGCTTTTATCTTCAGTGCCCGAAGTGTCTTTGACACGGGCTACTTTTTCGATTGGGGCTTTTTCTTGTTTGTCCACGGCTTTCTCTTTGGTCACTATCGCCATATTAAATCTCCTCGACTCTATAAACTAAAAATAGATAAGCTCAAAAGCAAAGCTGACAACCGCGGGCAACAGAACAGCAGAGCGATTAACTTGGAAAACAAGGCTCTTCAGACCAAAATCTGTTCTAGCGTACCTTGTCTACACCTGGCAAATTATAGCGGTTTTGCTTGCTCTTACAGATAAAAAGTAAGCACAACCCGCACACTGTCTGGCGTATATGCGATTGAGCCTCCAGGCTGTATGTACTCGATGTGCTTCCGGTTTTTCTTAGACCCTTCCACCTGTTCAAGTTAGAAAAGAGGGGGTGGGGGTATAAAAAGGTTGTTACCCAACAATATTTGATTAGAGGGGTAATACAGATAACGTTTATTTCCCCGGCTTAGTTCAATTTGAGCCGAGAAATATTTGTATTTCTTTCAAAGCGCCGTGGGCGCCTAAATTTAGTATCTCAGGGTTTCACTTGCTATTTCGGGTTGATTTAAGGGAGGTCTTCATGAAAAGTGCTCAAAGGCTGTTCAGCTTAAGGCACAGCGAGATCTTTGAAGCGTTCAACCCGGTGGAGCTGGGCCGACTGCTGGGCATCCTTGAAGAGCTTGAGCTACCCAAGCACCATACTATTTTTTCTCCTGGGGGGCCATGTGACGCCATCTACTTTATAGAGAAGGGGCGCGTGCGGGTGACCAGGCTTTCTACTGAAGGTAAAACTGTCATTCTCGCTCTGCTTGGACCAGGCGATATGATTGGAGAAGCCGCTTGGGAAAATGCCGAGCACGATAGTTATGCTGAGACTCTTGAAGACTCAAGAATTTATCAAATCAGCCGCGAATCGTTCCTTAGTTTCGTGCGCGAAAACCCAGAATTTGGTTTGCGCTTTATTGGCATCATTGGCGACCGCCTCAAGCAGGCCAATGCCCGTATCGAAGATTTAGTGTTTCGCCAAGTACCAAGTCGTGTCGCTCGTTTGCTGCTTACGCTGGCTGACACCCACGGCAAAGTTACTCCCCATGGCGTGCGCGTAGAGTTTCCGCTTACTCACCAAGAAATCGCTGACATGGTTGGTTCTTCAAGAGTGACTGTCACCCAGATTCTCAATCGCTTCAAAGATAGTCACTGGATTGATATCGAATCGAAGCGTGTCACCATTCACAATATGAATGCACTAGAAGAGATGGTGCGGGCTAACTAAGGTCGATCTTATAGTATGCGATGAGTATATGGCTTTAATGAGCCGATTTCCCTTGCTGCCGATTAGAGACGAGGAAGCTCTTGATAGCGCTGCTGATATCTTTCAGAATTGGTGCTATTTGTCGAAAAGAGAACTTCCGATGAAAGTGACTATGTGGCAGTTTTGGGAAAGCTTATACGAGAGTACGAACTTGAGCATCTTTCGGTGTTGGCACCACCAATGACACCACAGAGCGCTCTTGAATCGTCATCTCAGTCTGTTTTTCTGAATTCTTGGCAGGTAAGCGTGGTCTAGGTAAAGGCCTCGTTTTAAAGCTCTCAGAGCCTTGAAGGTATCACCAGACCTTTTCTTGCGCTAGTTCTGCTGGTGTGTGTAAGGCTCGCCAGAGAAAGCTGCTTGCCAAGCGGTAAACTCCTCAGGTAGTCTGCCAAGGATGCTAGAATTAGAGCCACGTGCCCGTAGCTCAGCTGGATAGAGCGTCGGTCTCCGAAGCCGAAGGCCTTGAGTTCGAATCTCAACGGGCACAATTTTTGGTCGACAAACAAATAGCAGAGCAAATATGCCAGAAAGAAGCATAGAGCTAATCACCGGGCCGTATCGCTCAGGCAAGTCTATCTGGTTGCTTGACCAGGTGGCCCAATATTGCCGTCAGAGTTTGCTTAGCGGTAAGCAGGCAATCATCACGGTGCCCTCTCACCGCTACAAACGCCTGGTGGAAGAACGTCTAATTGAGTTAGTTGTGGCGCAGCCCACCACTGCTGGTATAAAAGCAGCTGGTCTCGTCGGTGTCAAGATTCTGCCGTTCTATGATTTGTGCCATCAGGTTTTGCGTCAGGCTGGCTGTGGTTTTCGTTTAATTCCCGATAGTATTCGTCCGGCCATTTTAGTTAAGGCTATTGAGAAAGTAAAAGTAGCAGGGCGCTTAACTGGGCTCAGTTCTATTGCTGACTTTGCTGGTACCCATGCTCATATGCTTGAGCTTATCGATGAGTTAGAGCGGGCTGGTTTCTCGCCCTCTGAAGTTATTAGTCAGTTGTCAAAAATGGCTGCCAGTGACGCTCGCTATATGGAGCTAGGGCGCGTTTATGAGGCCTATTGGCAAGAGCTTGAAAGCCTCAATGTTTTTGATGAGCGCAAGCTAGCCTACAAGACTCGCGAGATCTTAAACAATCTTGACCCTGATGTATTGTCAATTGGCTTCTTGGCTGTTGATGGTTTCGATCGATTTAATCGCCTGCAGCTGCAGGTTCTAAGCTCTATTGCAAAACAGTCTGAGCGCACCATAATCGCTTTTGATTATGTAGCACCGCCAAATTATTCGTACACTAATTATTCCTGGAAGGATAAGTCATTACGCGAGCTAAAAGAGGCGTTTGCTCCTGCACTTAGAGAGACAGTGAAAGCGGCCTCTGCTCCCGCTAGTCCGCAAGCCATAAATTTTAGAGCACTCGATCGCTTGATGGAAATGGAAGAAGTTGCTCGTGAAGCAAAGAAGTGCTTGCTCGCCGGCTACTCTGCCGATCAAATTGTTGTGGTGGCACGTTCTGTCAAGCCTTACATGACGGCTATTCGTGCGGCTTTTGAACGGGCGCAGATCGACTATTTTCTGGATGAGCCCCTAGAGCTTGGTAGCTTGCCGTTAGTTAAATACTTAAGTCGCCTACTACATCTTCCTGTTTCCGATTTTGCTAGGCAAGATGTGGTGCGCACATTGTCTAGTCCGTTTTTTAATAAGGCTTATCTCGATTTGAGTAGCAGCGAAATTGAAGAAATTGATGATCAATCACTTTCAACTCTCACTGTAAAAGGATCATCTGATTGGCATTGGGCCCTAAAGCTCGGCAAATTAATTGAGCGACTTTCTTTGCCTGGTATTCACGCTAGTGGCTATGAGAAAACTTTGACCGAGCATGTTAGCTTTGTTGAAGATCTAATTGATGACTTATTAATTTTGCCCAACGATGAAGAATTTTCCGACCCACTAGTGAGTTGGGAGGAACACCAAGCCTTGTTCGAGTTTCGCAGGGTATTGGCTAATTTGGTCTTAGAAGAGACCCTTCTTGCTCATGCCTATGGTCCACAGATGTCTAGCTATCCAGCTTTCTTCAAGCGCTTAGAGCGGGCCTTAGAGAATGCCAATTTTAGAAGACCGAAAGTCAGTCGCGAAGCTATCACTGTTTGCAGTGCTGATTTGGTACCAAACCGCAGATTCAAGGTAATCATTGTGGCTGGCTTGAACGAAGGTGAATTTCCACGCCGCTCAGAGCAAGGCGGATTTCTTAGCAAAGATGAAGTGCGCAAATGGATGTCTTACGGTATAGACATTGAGAATCCGCGTCATCATCAGTCGTTTGAACCGTCTCTCTATGATTCATTGGTAGAGCGCGCTACCGATAAACTTTGTCAATCAAGCCCCATTTATGAAATGACTGGCGAAGAATTGATTCCCTCATTTTTCTTGACCAAAGGCGACGAAGCAGCCGCCGCTGCTCTTACTTTTCGCGCACCGCGTACCTATGCCATGCTTGAGCCAACCTCAGCCCAAGAGCTAGCAGCTGGCTGGCTCTGGCTTAGTGGCCGCCAGGCCATGCGCGATCTCGATTCGGCTGCGACCGGTTGGATGCCTTTTGATGTTCGGCAGTTTCTAACTAAGTTGGAGGTGACGTTTTCTACGGTGCAGGCAAGAACTAGAACTAGATCTGGTTCTACAACTAGAACTAGTTTGGGCAGTGCTGGCAATTGTTTAAATGAGCTAAATGGCTGCTTGACTGAGCAAGTTAGCCTAGGCCTCATCAGTGTCAAAACTCCTGAAATGTGGAGTGTCAGCCGGCTCAATGACTATGGTAAATGTCCCTTTCGCTTTTGGGTGTCACACACACTTAAAATCGAAAAGATGGAAGAGCCCGAGCTTGGTCTGGACTCAAGGCTGCTTGGGGAGGTCTATCACAAGGCCCTTGAATTATTCTACTTAGAGTTAAAACAGCGGTCGCTTTCTATTTTGAGCGCTGACGATGTCTTGCTGCAGGAGATATTTGAAAGTAGCATCAAGTCTGCCATTGCCTGGTTAGAAGCGACCCGCAAATTTAGGCATACTGATTTTTGGCAATACGAGCAGAAAGAAATTTCTTTCCGCTTGCGTCGCTTCTTTGTTAAAGAAAAAGAACGGGCCGTTCGTTCTGGTGGTGAATTTGTTCCTACCTATTTCGAAAAAGGATTTGGCTTTAAAGAGGCTGACTCTGCACCGGCTCTTGTGATAAGAGTCGATGGTGAGGTTGTAAAAATGCACGGCCGTGTGGATCGCATTGATGTATCAAGCGATGGTCGCGTTAAAGTAATCGACTACAAGTCTAGCTCTGCTGCCATCAGCAAGAATGAGGCTTTGGCTGGTCGCAATATGCAGCTACCTGTCTACGCTATGGCTGTTACCGATGCTATCTTGGCCGAGCGCAACGTACAAGTTAAAAACGGCGCCTTCCTTAGCTTTTCTTCTGGCGAACAGATTGGCACCATTGATTTCCAAGATGGTGAAAATGACTTTGTTGGTTTGACTAGAGAACACATTGGTAACTATGTAGCAAACATCAAAAAAGGAAACTTCAGCGTCAGACCTAGTAGCCCTGATTCTTGCCAGCACTGCGATCACCAGCAAGTTTGCCGCATCACCGAACTTGGTATCAGTGATGATGACGAAGACTAACATAGAAAATAAGGCATAGTATTAGGATAATTTGATAGATGCTAACTGAGCAACAACAACAAGCTGTAGATCTAGTTGACCAAAATGTATTGGTTTCAGCTGGTGCTGGCTCAGGCAAGACCCATGTGTTAGTCGAGCGTTATGTGGAAATTTTGCGGCGCTATCCTGATTGCTCGCTGTCAAATATAATTGCGGTTACTTTTACCCGCAAAGCTGCCGCCGAGATGCGTTCAAGGCTTAAGGCTCGCTTCCTCACGCTCTCTCAAGAAGAGTCAGCGGGCCGTTGGCTCGATTGCTTGGCAGAAGTTGATGGCGCGCGTATTGGTACAATCCACTCTTTGTGCGAATCTATTTTGAAGAGCCATCCAGCTGATTGTGGTATCGATCCACAGTTCGAAGTGCTCGATGAGTTGACTCAGAATGAACTATTGCAAGATAGTATTGACCGGGCACTCAAGGCTGTAATTGAGCGCTACGGCGCTGCCACTGCGACAGAGCCGGGTTCTGGTAGTTGCGAGCACGATGTCTTGCAGGAATTTTCTATTGACGAGATTAAGAAGATATTGAACCGTTTGCTCAAAGGTTCAATGCAGTTTAAACAATCTATAAAGGCGTTTGACTCGCTGACAATCGATGGTATGCGCAGCACCGCTGAAAGAGTGCTACTCGATATGCAAAGTGCGGCACTGTCCGGGCTTTCTAATAATCGTGAATTCAATTTGTCGTTCGATTATGTGCGTATGAATTCCATGGCTGATGCGGCAAACAAGCTCAATCCTGTTCGCGAGTTGCTACTTGATCTCTGCCAACAGTTGTTTGCCGACGATTCTGTTTCTAAGCGTTGGCAAGCGTTTATGTCAGTCGCTACTCTGGCAATTGGCAATATTGGGGGCACCAAACCTGACGCCAAAGAACTGCGCAAGGCCTTGATGACCTGCCGCGATCAAGCCAAAGCTATTGTCGGCAAGATTCCCGCTACTCTCAATCAAGAAGATGAGCGGGGCTTTGCTCTGACCCTTGGAATTATTCAGCTGTTTGAGCGCACTTTGGCAATTTATGAAGAGTACAAGCGCGAACTGACTACTGTCGACTATAACGACTTAATTAGCTTGGCTTGTGCTTGTCTAGAAAAAGAAGATTCGCAGTCGAGGAACTACTTCAACGACAAGTTGCAGGCTTTGCTTGTCGATGAGTTTCAAGACACTAATGATATGCAAGCCACGCTATTAACCTTGTTGGCTGGTGAAAATACTAGAGTATTTTTAATTGGCGATGATAAGCAGTCTATCTATAAGTTTCAAGGCGCTGACGTTGCTACTTTCAATAAGTGGAAGTCTTTGTTCAAGCATGAAAGCTCTAGTTTGAGTGGCTCTTCACTGGTTACTAAATTAACCCGATCATTTCGCAGTCACCCAGAAGTTGTGTTTTTCGTCAACTCTGTTTTCGATCATTTGCTTGACGCTGATCCAGAAGTCGTGCCTTATGTGGCGGCTTTTGAAGCCCTCGAACCGGCTCGTCAAGCTGATTTGAGCATAGTATCTTCTGAAGCGCAGAGTGCTTCAGCCGTTGAAGTTCTGATGCTAGATATCGATATAGAAGAAGACCCCCATGGTTTGACGCCAGCACAATACGAGGCCCATCAAGTCGGTGATTGGCTGAAGAAGAAAGTGGAAGGCGGCTATCAAATTGCGGCGAAAAATGGCGGCGTGCGGCCAATTACTTATGGTGATTGTGCTGTTCTAGTTGTGCGCAACAGTGACTTTGCTTCTTTTGAGGCAATGTTTGCCCAGCTCGATATTCCATATGTAACTTTCGGCGGCAGCGGCTTCTTGCGCCGCCAAGAAGTGGCTGATTTTGAGAACCTCTTTCGCTTTTTAGATAACCCTAAAGACAGTCATTCGCTCTTGGCTGTGCTGCGTTCGCCCTTCTGTTCTATTACCGATGATCTTTTGCACCGAGTTGTTACTGATCACCCGGGGCAGCCCCTCTGGTCTGCTGTTGCTAATGTAGTGCGGGCTCGTGAGCCCGGGGTGGAGTCTTTGTCTCTGGCTGCACGGCAGTTGCGAAATTTGATGGAGTACTCAGCCCTTTTGCCCCTAGGTGAATTGGTGCAGAAAATTATTGATGATACCCACTACGATTTAGCGATGTTGGCAGCACCCGATGGTAAACAGCGCTCTCGCAACGTCTGGAAAATGGCTTATTTGGCTTCTGAGCACGAACATCTTTCTTGCGGGGAATTCGCTCACCGTCTGGCTTTGATGCGCGAATTTGGTATGCGTGAATCGGAAGCACCATTAGATAGTGCCGATGCCGTGAAACTTATGACAGTTCATGCCAGTAAGGGCTTAGAATTTCCGGTAGTGGCATTGCCATGTTTGGGTGGGCAGCTGTTGCGCAATGCCGACCGTTTGGTTTACCACTCTAGTTATGGTGTAGCTTTCAATAGCACCCGCCTTAAAGAGCAAGAGACGCCAGCCTGGTATCAAGTGGCCAGTCATTTAGATAAACAAATGGAGAGAGAAGAGAAAAAACGCTTGCTCTATGTGGCTATGACTAGGGCTAGGGATAATCTAGGCGTTTTCCTCTCGGCGCCATTTAAGAAGGCTGAGTCTTATCGTCAATGGTTGATGCAAGTGCTGGGGCTAGATAAAGAAGACGCCGTGCGGCCAGGCCCTGATGATTGCATTGATCTCACTATTGCATCTCGCAGCGATGGGGAAGTAGCTCCTTATAGCTTTAGCCTGGCTGTTGGTATTGCCGTGCCGGAACAGGCTAAAGATTTGCCATTGCCTGGGGTGCTTCTTGGTGTAAGTGATGTCAGCGTCCTACAGAGTCTCTTCGGGTTAGAGCAAAGTCAAAGCACTGGCGAAGATCTTAAAGTAAATGAGCAAGGGCGCAGCCGGGTGACGCCTAGAGATGGATTGCCACCTACTGCCGGAATTGTCACTGCGGCATCTTTAGGTACGTTCTTCCACTCATTAATGGAGAACCTGCCACCGTCAGGGCGCCAGGTTGATCGCGCTTGGATAGCCGACATTGCTTTTACCCAAGGAACTATGGTGGCACACAGCGATTTGCTCAATAGTCTAGTTGATGAAGGCGAGCGTTTGCTTGGTGTGTATTACGAAAGCAGGCTTTACAGCCTGCTTTCGCAAAGTCAACAGCGACGACATGAATTGCCTTATTTGATTGATGCGGCTACTAGTTTTTCAGAGACCGGCCCTGACATTCGCCCTCGGCGCCCTGATTTAATTTTTCAAGACGCCTCAGGCGATTGGCATTTGGTTGACTACAAGACCGATCATTTCGCTGCCAAAGATGTAGAGATTCAAGCACGCAAACACCGTGAACAAATCAAGACTTATGTGGCCGATTTGCGCAAGTTGACCGGAGTTGAGTTAACACCCTGGCTCTATTTCGCTCAACATGGAATTTTCTTCCCTGTTTGATTGTTTCTTAGACCTTACTGTGGGATACCTTGGGCGTCATTCTTTTGATTATAGATTTGTCTGCTGAGCTTGGCTTGTTCTGCTTCTAATCTGGCTCTTTCTTGATAGCTTAATCCATTACCGCTAGCGCGCAGTCTAGCTTCTTTTGCTGCAAATTCAGCCTGATTGTTTTGTAGCCGTTGAGCCTCTTGAGGGGTCAGTGACCCAGATTGGACACCTTGATTGATGCGTGCTTGCTGGTTGGCTTGGTCGCCGTTTATGCCCCGATTGTTATACGGTGAACCTGGTCTTGGTCCGCCGGGATTTAGGCCTTGGGCATCGTTTTTCTGCTGATAGATGTTTTGGCTCATGCGATCTTGTTGATTGTCTAGCCTGGCTCTTTCTTGAACCGACAGGCCGTTGCCGCTGGCCCGCATGCTGGCTTCGCGAGCGGCAAACTGAGTCTGCTGATTTTGCAGTCTGGCGGCTTCTTGGGTTGTCAGCGAACCGTTTTGAACACCTTGGTTTATGCGGTTCGCTTGATTTTGCTGGGTGTGGTTGACGTCATATAGCGAGCGGCCCTGTCTGTTTGAATTGTAGCCTTGGCGATCATGCTTTTGTTGATAGATGTTTTGGCTCATTTGATTTTGCTGTCTTTGCAGTCTGGCTCTTTCTGAATTGCTCATGCCATTGCCGCTGGCGCGGTATCTGGCTTCTCTTTGATTGAGAGCATATTGCTGTTTGCCGAGGCGGGCCGTTTCTCTTCGGTTGAGAGAGCCGCTTCTTATGCCACTGTGGATGCGATTTTGTTGTCGTTCTTGCCTGTTGTTGACGCCGTAGGGGTAAGCCTCAGCTGTTTGGTTCGCGGCGCTGGCAAGGCCTAGCAATACCGCTAGGGACAAAGCTGAAATGTGTAACCTGTTCATGAAAGCAATCTCCAAAAAATGGTTGATACAAGTGAAGACGTGTCGACAGCCCAAAAAGTTCAAAAGTTCAGGTGAGTTGTTGTTAATGTTTCCCCTGGGCGAAGATGAAACCGGCAATTGCGCCGCCAAGCATCAGCCATAGCGAGTTTACCTTGAAGCGTACTAAAAATATGGCGCTGCTGGAAGCGATGATAACTGTTGGTAGATCAATCAAGGCTGCCCGGCCTAGTTGCAGTAAAACGCCAGCCATTAGGGCTATGGAGGCGGCATTTACGGCATCTAAAAAATGACCAGCTAGGGTCGAGGCTCGCATTCTTTTTATAAGGGGTGCGGTGAAGGCTACCAAAAGGAAGGCTGGTAGGAAGATACCAATCGTGGCAGTGGCTGCCCCTGTTGGGCCTCCTAGTAGATAGCCCACAAAGGTAGCCGTGGTAAATAGCGGGCCGGGAGTTATCTGGCCCATGGCCACAGCATCTAATAGTTGCGCTGACGTTATCCAATGATAGTTTTCAACCAAGTCTGTGCGTAAGAAAGCAAGCAATACATAACCACTGCCATACAGCACCGAGCCAAGTTTTAAGAAATAGAGGAACAGAGCTGCCGGGCTGTAGCTGACTGCTTTGAGAGAGTAGGCTGATAGTAAATAGGTGCTCCCCAATAGGCTCGTACAGGCTGCAGTCAAGATTGTGAGTGCTTTTATTTCTCTTGGTTGCGGGCTCTTGGCAAAATGAAATATAGCAGCTACAAGTCCGCAGCCGAAAAGTAGAACTAGCTCATTCATTCCAAGTAGATACAACGCGGCCACACACAATCCGGTAATTTTTAGAATGGTTGTTTTGAGAGACGTTTTTGCTAGTAAGCACAGAGCTTGAAAAACAATGGCTATCACTACTGGCTTGAGGCCATACAGTATCGCCGTCAGCATCGGTAATTTGTCAAACTTGAGATAGAGCCAGGCTAAGGCTGATATCATGAGGAAGGCTGGTAAGATAAAGCCAATGCCAGCAATTACTAATCCCGGTAGGCCGCCCATCTTATAGCCCACATGGATAGCCATTTCAGTAGAATTGGGGCCGGGTATCAGGCTTGCGGCTCCGAGCATGTCGAGGAAGTCTTGTCGTGAGAGCCAATTTCGTTTCCGTACTAACTCTTCTTCCATAAGCGCGAGGTGAGCTGCTGGGCCACCAAAGGCGGTGCTGCCAAGGCGGAGAAAGACGGCGGCAATAGCTGCCAGGGATGGACGGGTTGCCTTTTCGTCATCGCCTTTAGGCGCTTCATTTTCTTGTGATTCTGGCGCGCTAGTCATCAGCCCTGCATAGAAAAATAGTCTTTCTCTTCTCCGACATTTTACCTCGCCTGATTGTGGAGAGTAGCTTTGAATTGATCGAAATGCTCTTTGGCGGGCCGGCTCTATTGAATTTGGGATAGGCTATAATTGTGGCCGTTAATGGAGGAGCTGCTTACATCAACTGAAAGTGTTCAATAAATAAAGAGATTGCTTTTGGCGATCTGGTGGGGGAAGTGTGGTGAAAATCCACCGCTGTCCCGCAACTGTGAAGCAAGAAATTGCTAGTCAGGCTACCCACTTGAGCACTATTACATCACCTCTTCGAGGCAAGGAGGCAAGTATCTATGGCCACTGTACAGTGGCTCATACGAGATTTCGTTGTTCCTGCCTTTGGTCAGGAACTTTTTATTTCTATAGGGAGATACGTATGAGTACAAATGATTTTTCAAAATATGAGACAAGAATGGTCGAAATGGTTTTTCCTAATCAGACCAATCACTATGGCACCTTATTTGGTGGCCATGCCCTTGAGTTGATGGATAAGAGCGCTTTCATTACGGCATCTCGCTATGCCCGCAAGTCTATGGTGACTGCATCATCTGAGCGTATTGATTTTAAGACTCCAGTGAAACATGGTTATCTAGTAGAAGTAATTGGGCGCATAATAAAACGTGGGAATTCGTCTGTTACTGTCAATGTCGAGTTGTTTGGTGAGAATCTACTTTCTGGGGAGAGGCAACTTTGCGCCCACGGTAATTTTGTTCTTGTTTCCGTAGACAAAAACAGCAAACCGATCCCTCTAGATTGCGCCTTGGAGAGTCTGGCAAAATGAAATCTGGCGGATTTTGACATCTCAAGAGGTGTTCTATACGTAAAGGCGCTAAAATCACAGTTGGCGCCGATATGCATGGTTTCAGTCTATGAGCTGGGTGGAAAAACTGCGAACTTCTCCTAACATGGTCTTGTTTGTAGTTTCGTTCGCGCTTTGTGTTGAAGAGGTATTATATGGGGCGGTCGCCCCGCTTACGCCAATGTCGCCTGCTCATATAAAAGATGAGCACATGGTAAGCACCTTATATGGTGCTTATGCATTGGGCTTGATCATTGCCGCCCCAATTCTTGCGCTGATAACCGATCGCATTGGTCGCAGGCAGCCAATGATTGTTGGGGTGGCTCTGCTGTTTGTCTCTGCCATTCTCTTTCTAGTTGGCACCACACCAGAAGTGGTGGTTTTCTCTCGCATATTACAAGGTGCTGGAGCGGCCTGCACATGGACAGCCGGTCTTGCCTTGGTGGCTGAATACTTTGTGGCGCGCCGCGTTCGCGCTATGGGGTTTGCTTTGCTAGGAGGTACCATTGGCTCAGTTATCGGCCCTTTGGTGGGCGGTGAAATGTACGATATTTTCGGCTATGCCTTAACCATCTATTTTATGCTTGGCCTCCTGGCCTTAGATTTTGTCTTGCGTTTTGTCTTTATTTCGAAGAAGCAGCTTGCCAAAGTTAAAGGCCCATGGAAAGATACGTTTGCCGAAGTTGGTGGCATCATCACTGACAAAAGCGTACTTACTGCTGCATTTGCTGTGGCCTTGGCGGCGGCCGGGTGGGCGATGATGGAGCCGCTCTTTCCTATGCATGTAATGCGCATTGCCAAGGCCACGCCGGCGACTGTTGGTGCCTTGTTTACTTTTTCCAATTTGATCTATGCCTTTATGCCTCCTGCTGTAGATGCTGTTTCGAATAAAATTGGAGTGAGACCAACCGCAGTTATCGGTTTATTGGTTACGGCAGTTTCAATGCCATTGCTGGCTTTAACTCCTAATTTAACTCTCGCTACTGTTGTGCTTTGCTTAGTCACCGTGGGCTACGCTTTTACTATGAACCCTACTTCTGCTGAGCTGGGAGATGCCGTGGATAGGCGGGGATCTACTTCTTACGCCATTGCTTATGCTGTATCCAATCTTTCTTATTCACTCGGTATGATTGCTGTCGATGCCTACGTGGAGTTTGTTACTGACTCTGCTCATAAGCTTCAATTGCTGCACATTCTTTCGATTACTAGCGGTCTCTTTTTCCTCTGTATTCCACTGTTTCTCGTAAAGGTAAAAACGAAATGTCCCGTTCCATCATCAATCAACTGAACGACCGTTTTCTTCCTGAAGATGAGCGACTCTCTCGTCGTGAAATGCTCAAGGGGATGATGGCTACGGCCGCCAGCTTAATGCTGAGCTATGGCTTTTCGGGTGGTGCTTTTGGCAAGGCTAGAAACGATCGTAAGATAATTGTAATAGGAGCGGGTTTCTCAGGTCTTGCTGCTGCTTATGAATTGCTCTCTGCTGGTTACGACGTTACTGTCATAGAAGCCCGCGGCCGAGTGGGTGGACGCGTGCAGACACTTTATGATTTCATTCATGGCAAGCATGTCGAGGCCGGTGCAGAGCTAATTGGCGCAAACCATCCGACATGGCAGGCCTATGCTAAGCGTTTCAAGTTAGAAATGTTAGAGCGCACTTCTTACCCTGATAGTGAGCAGCCGTTTTATTGCAACGGTGAGCTACTGGCGCCAAAGAAAGCCGAAGCGCTGTGGCAAGAAGTTGAGCACTATCTCAGTGCCTATAATAAAATTGCAGAGCCGATTGATGCTTATCAGCCCTGGAAAAGTCCAAACGCTAAAGAGCTTGACGCTAAGACCGTAAATACCTGGATAGAAGATCTTAAGTGCTCGGATCTTTGTAAAAAAGCTATTCGTTTGTCTGAGGCGTCAGATGCAAACGATCCGGGTTGGCAGAGTTTGCTGGCTCGACTGGCTGTGGTTAAGGGTGGAGGTGTAGAAAAATATTGGACCGAAAGCGAGCGTTTTCGCTGCAAGGGTGGCAATGTGCAGTTGGCTGAGCGGCTCGCCGATGCCATTGGTCGCCAGCGTATTCATTTAGAGATGCCTGTTACCGCGGTGGATGTAAGAGCCGACAAAGTTGTAGTAACTTTGGCTGACGGCAAAATTATGGAAGCTGATGATGTGATACTAAGTGTGCCACCGGGTACTTGGAAGCGTATTACCTTTACCCCTTCTCTGCCGCCCCAGCTTTCTCCACAAATGGCTAATCAGGTCAAGTTCTTGTCCGAGGTGCGCACGCGCTTCTGGGAGAAAGATAAAGTCTCGCCTGTCTCTCTCAGTGATGGCCCGGTGGCCGAAACCTGGGAGGCCACTGATATGCAATCGGCCACAGGCCATTCTTGCTTAACAGTTTTTGCTGGAGGCAATGCTGCTGATTATGGCCGAGGCTGGCCAGCGGAGCAACGTATGGCGCACTATGCCCTCGAGCTTCAGAAAATATATCCAAGCTATGCCAACAATTTTGTCCAAGGTAAATTTATTGATTGGCCATCAGACCCTTGGTCTCAGGCCGGTTATTCTGCTCCGGCCCCAGGTCAAATTATGACTCTTGGTCCAATTCTCTACAACGGCCTTGGTCGACTACACTTCGCCGGAGAGCATACTAGTTTTGCTTTTCAAGGCTATATGGAAGGCGGTTTAAACTCTGGAGCAGATGTCGCTAAGCGTATTGCATTGCGTGATAATGTGGTGCCTAAGGTTTAGGTCTACAATTTAAAGTCGTATTTTAAAGTTTGCTGAGATTTCGGTGCCATTGAAGTCTCTAAGCTTTTACTAGTTTGCGCCCGAGCATGAGTACTAGAGGAAGCATGAAGAGCGGCGCCAAGGCCGATATGGCTAAGCCCCAATGCAGATCGTATTTGTCGGCGATGATGCCGACGAGCCAAGGCATAAAAATGCCACCGGCATTGCCGAAGGCTGCTAGAGCACCGAACATGGTGGCGCCGCCGTTGGGATATTTGTCGGCGGTGATTGCTAGCATGGTTGGCCAGAGGCAGCTGCCTGTTAGTCCGGCGAGAATACAGGAAATTAACGCGACTAATCTCACTGGGCAAAATGAACCCAACAAGAACAGTGCTACCGATAGGCCGCAACCCCAAGACATGATTGTGCATGAATCAAGTTTTGTACTTAAGGCGCCAATGCCCATGCGGCCAATGGCCATGCAGATAGAGAAGAAGAAGAGAGCAGCACCACCCACCCATTGGGGATATTTTAAGGCTAACTCGGCGTAGGCTGGCAGCCATTGAGCCATGCCCAGCTCTGTGGCTCCGCCCAAGAAAATCGCTACTAGAGCACCGACAAACCAGAGTGAACCAAGCAGTTTGAGGAAAGGAGTGCGAACTTCACCTTCACTGGTTAGAGCGGGAAACTTAACTGCGCCAAGGGCGAAAATAAGCAGTGCAGGTAGTGGAATTAACAGCAGGCAAGCCGTGCGCCAAGAAATATTGCATTGCAGCGCAATTGTACCGGCCATTACGGTAAGAGTGGCACCAACGCAGTAAAACGAATGAAGCCAATTCATTGATGCAGAGCGACTTTCTGGGTTAATTGCTGAAACAATGGGGCTCAGCACCATGTCTAGTACTCCAGCACCGAAGCCTAGTACAAAGTTGGCCCAGAGCAAAATTGCATAAGTGGGCGACCAAGCCGTAAGAAGCAAACCCAGCACGAGAAGGGCATTGCCAGCTAGAGCAAATAGCTTTGCTCCGAAGCGATCGGCTAGGGGGCCAGTGAGAAGAATCGCTGCTACCAATCCAGAAAATGTAAAAGCGCCGAGCCTGCCTAACTCTTCTTGCGATAGGCCTAGATTGGCTGATCCAGAACTTAGACCGGAGCTAGTAAAAGAGCTAGTAAAAGAATGTTGAATTGAGACCAGAAATATAGGTAGCAAATTGACGCCAATGGCCAAGCTCATCATGGCGCCGTAGCAAAGGTATGTCAGTAAGCGCGGACGTATCCCTGGTGCTAGTGCTGACGATGACAATTAGTGCCTGCATTCTTGCGAAGCCGGACAACCCAGCTTGAGCCATTCGCGCACTTCATGCAATGAGTCGAACACTCCTTCGGCAAGTTCTCTTGATTCAGCACTTGCCGGTAGCAAGTCTGGCACTAAGCATGAGCGCATACCCCCGGCTCGGGCTGCAAGAAGGCCACTGTGAGCGTCTTCTAGTATGAGGCAATGTTGTGCTTCTTTGCCTAGGCCTGATTGAGCGAGGAGGAAAATATCTGGATTGGGCTTGCCCCGTTCTACCATGTCGCCGCCAATGACTACTTCAAAGTAGTCAACTATTTGGTGGTGCACAAGTCGTCGTACTGCTTCTTCTTTAACGGTAGACGTGCCTACAGCACAAGGAATATTTTGTTCGCGGGCCCAAAGGAGAAGCTCTTTGATGCCCGGTTTTAAGGGCAGTCCTTCTTTGTGGTGCAGCTCTTCGTAAAGCTCTTGGGCGCGCAGGTGAAATTGATCTTTGGGAAAGCTGGCACCAAATTCTTCGGCTAGCACATTTTCGGCGTCGGCAACTGTGATGCCAATTAAACGTAAATAAAGCTCGTCGCTCAGGTCAAAGCCAAATTCTTTTGCTGCTTTTGTCCAAGCTCGCTTGTAGTGATTCTCGGTATCGAGAATCAAGCCGTCCATATCAAAAATTAGAGCATGGGGAAGCATTGTTTTACCTCAAACATCAATTGACCTCAGGCGTAGCTTTATCTCAAACAGGCAAAGCCACTGGTTCGTCTGCCTGAGGGGCCTGGAATATATCGATTTCTTTGTTGGCAAAAATATTGTCAGTTTCTTCATTGCAGAAAGTGCTCACTTCGCCAATTACACTGACGCCATTGACTGGCACAAATTCGTGCCAGATGCCAGATGTCAGAGTTATGCGCGATCCAGCAGACATCTCGAATGGTACCCCTGATTGGCGGGTTTCCATTTTGCGATTGATTTTTACTTCAACTGTTCCTTCGGCTTTATGCTCGCTTGGATTTTTCGACCAAAGAGTAATTTTCAGCGTACCGTGACGACAAATAATGTCTTCTTTTTTCTCGTAGTGAGTATGGGCCGGAGTGACCATACCTTCTCGCGCGTACATGATTTTTTCGCAGTACTCGGGCTCGTTGGCAAGAAGTACTTCGACCAAGCCAACTTTTTCGTAGTCGCCAAGACCAAAGTCGGTGGCTGACCATTCAGGCTGAGGTGGCAGTACCCAGTTGTGTTGTTTAAGGCAGTCTGCTGCCTCTCGACAAAGTTTATTAATTTCGCTTTGCTTCATAAATAACTCCTGACAATTTGCCTCTTAGCAGCTCTTCACTTAGCTGCTTAGTTCTCTCTCTCTTTTTGCCAGGCTGCCTATTTCTTGCCTGCAGCTACTGGCTCTTTGATGTATTTCATAGCGCTGGATGCGCTCTCGCCGTGGTGGAGAACCGCTTGCAGAGCCTGTGTCATTCCTTTAGGGTCGCTATGTTGAATGATGTTGCGGCCGTAAATGATACCAGCAACACCTTGAGCCACTAATTTTTCGGTGTGTTGAAGCACTTCGATATTAGAAGCGCGGCCACCACCCCTTACGCATACAGGCACTCCTGAAGCGGCTTCGATAACGCGATGGAATTCTTCTTCGGGCTCGGTTGAATCAGTTTTGATGATGTCAGCACCCAGCTCCGCGGCCATGCGGGCCAAGGTAACAACGCGGGCTGGATTGCCATCACCGACCATGCCATCTTTGCTGCGTTTGAATGAAAGGGGCTCGATACCCATGGGCATGCCGTAACGGTCGCAGACATTTTTTAAACGAAGAATATTGCGCACGCACTGGTTGAGCATTTCAGGGTATTCATCGACTTGTAGCAAGTTCAACAAAATACAGGCAGCATCAAGTCGCACTGCGACTTCCACTGCTTCTTCGTAAGCTTCGCAAAATAGTTTGGAAGATGGCAATACATCATTATAGAAGTTGGCGGTATCGGCTCTCAGCATCAGGGCAGGCTTATTGCGGCCTGGTAGTTTTTGCAGATGAGGGGCTTCACCGGGGGAGAGCAGCATGGCGTCGGGGTTGGCATCTGTCAGGGTGGAGACAGTTTTTTCCATGTTCTCAATGCCTTCTAAGAAAGCAGCATTATTGAAGAGGGCATGGTCGACGGCCACAACAAAAGTACGCTTAGAAGTTGGATGGAAAAGACGGTTTAGACGATAAAGCATGGCAACACCCGCATGAGTTTTCAACAATAAACTGGGCTTTCCTGAACGGTTTTAGGATCAGGTCTATGAACTGTCTATGAGCTGGTCATAGTTCTAGTAGACGCATAAGCCAAGAGCTTTCGGGCGCTCTTGAATGATGGCAAATTCTATCATGTGCTTTTGGTTAGAGTTTGGTTGAATGACCATCAAGCGCGACTTTAATAAAAGGAAGTGTCACATCGGTTATGATTTTATGCCTGTCAGTATCTTGGGTTGGCAATGGCGTGTTGCTAATATCTGATTGGTAATACCTGATTGGTAATTTAGACCGGCAGTATTAGATTGACGCCAGTGGGGTTTCAAGGCGAGGATTAATTGACTATGCAGCAGCTTTGCCAGAAGAAAGATGAATTGCTCGCCGGCCTTGATCGTGGCGAAGCCATCCCCGCGCACTTTTATACCGATCCGGCAATTACAGCTGAAGAGATTGAGAAGATTTTTCGCAAGTCGTGGCAATATATTGGTCCGGTTCAGAAGCTTGCCAAAATTGGTGATTTCATAACGGGCTATGTCGGTGAAATTCCCGTTGTTGTTATCCGCAACGACAATGGCCTTGAAGGATTCATCAATGTCTGTAGGCACAGACGACATGAAGTGATGAAAGGCTGCGGCAATGCCAAAATCATGCAGTGTGCTTATCACGCTTGGACCTATGATATAAAGGGCGATCTCAAGGCTGCCCCGCGAGCAGACAGAGAGCCCAATTTTGACAAAAGTGACTATCCACTGCTTTCAATTAAAGTAGATACTTTAGGGCCATGGGTCTTTGCCAATGCTGATGAAAATTGTGATTCGCTAGAATCGTATTACGGGCCAGTGCTAGACATAATCGCTGATAGCGGTCTCGATTTAAATTCACTTGAATTGTGGGAGCGTACTGAATGGCAAGCCCGTGCCAATTGGAAGACTATGCTCGAGAATTATCTAGAGTGTTATCACTGTGCTGTGGCACATCCTGGTTTCTCTGCTGCTATTGACGTTGATCAAGATAGCTACAAACTGACTTCACACCAGTGGTTCTTGAGTCAGGTTGGTCATGTGCGCGAATCAGCTATTGAGGGCAAAACTAGAATCAAAATCTATGATGCTGCTGGCTCGGTTAAGCAGGCACAGTATCATCTACTCTGGCCAAATTTTACTGTCAACATCAATCCAGGTTTTCCTAATTTATCCATTGATGTTTGGATGCCACTGGGGCCTAATGAAGCTAAGGGATTTTCGGAGCAATATTTTGCCCCTGGCGTTGATAAGAAATGGGCACAAGAACTAATTGATTTCAATACAGAAGTTGGCGAAGAGGATGACATTCTCACTAACTCTGTTCAGCGGGGATTGATTGGTGGTATACCTAGCGTCGGGCGCTTTCTAACCAATAGTGAGCATCTCTGCATTGAGTTCCAAAAGTTGATCGTCAAAGCCCTGTACGGATAGTTTTGACTTTGATGAATAGCCTCGCTCGAAAAATTGTAGCCTGCTGTTTTTCACTGCTGTCTGTTTTCGTTCCTTTGTTTGTTGCCGTTCCTTCTGCCGCAGCCATTAGTTCTGATGAACTGCGTATTGACGAGTTGGCTAATGAAATTTTGCGAAAAGAAATAGACTTAGAGCGGTACTATTTGCAATATCGAGTGCAAGGCACAAAAGAGCCTAAATATCGCCGCGCCCGCTACTTTGCCTTTCAGGTATCGTCGGCCATGGCTTCAATGGCTTCTAATATTACCAACGTCGCCCTCTGTGGTAGCCATACTAAAGTGCCTGAACGTATTTCGGTGCGCGGTTCGCGCCAGGGGCTAGAGGCCGGTTTGGTGGGAATTGCTCTTGATGGTGGCAGCTCCGCTGTTGAACTTTGCTCTAATGGCTATACTGCGCTCAAAAATATTCGCAATGGTACTAGTCCTGGTGCTGCGGTGAAGAATGTTGTGGCAAGAATTCGAGAGATCGACGCCATGATGGTAGAGCGAGATGCTTTGATGAAGAAGAATTCTGACCTGCAATCAATCAGTGTTTGCCAGGCGGAAGGCCGTGTGCTCAAGAGCTTTCGTGATTGGTGCTTGTCTGAGTTTGCCGATGTTTACGCCGATGTTAAGTCAACCCAAGCGAGCTTCAACGTTTATTACATACTAGATATTGTTGCCGATAGCGCCTACACCGCTTCTCAAATTCTTGCCATTAAATCGCTGACTCGGCCGGAACTTGGCAATGCCTCTGCTAATACTGGTATGGTAGGCGATACGTTTGGAATAGCAAGTGCGCCAGCCAGTGCTAAGTCATACAATATGTTTTATCGCTACTGGCGCAAGCGTCTTTCGGCAACTTTGAAGGAAGATTTTAGCGGTGCTGAAAAGGAAACCAAAGCTGCCATGGATGAGCTCAATAGTGAGCTTTCGTCAAAAGACATATCGATTTTAGAAACCGCTGCTTCAGTTCAAAACAGAGTGTCTGTTTATTTGCTTTGGTCTGCTCGTTATGACAAATATATTGAACAGGGCCTGATTGACCAGCGCCATCAAAACAAAGTCGCATTGCAGGGTGTGCTTTCTGGTCCTGCTATTTCTGGGACTTACTTGGCGCAAGATATATTGGCGTCAGTGGCCCTCAATCGACTGCGCGAAAGGCCAAAGGCTGCCAATAATTTGTACATGGCTGGTGGAATTGCTTCAACAGTTGGCTCAGCGTCTTCTCTATTTCTGACAAATTATTTGTTGATAGATCAGCTGCGCTATCAAAAGAAAATGCGGGCCAAGGGTTTGTTGCCAGAGCAATTGCTGGCTGCCAGGCTCAAGACTTTAGATGAACTCGATGAACGCCTTGTGGCGGCTGACCCGGAGCGTACTAAATAGCGAAGGCTCAGAACGCTAAAGTTTTCACTGCTCAGTTCGTTGTCGGCTTGAACTGCCGCTGAAACTCTGTGTTGGCTCGCAAACAAAAACTGGTGAGAGCACTTTCAGTAATACCTGTAAACATGTTAGCGCCAATCCAGGTTAGAAGAAACCAATGGCACCATCTTCTAAACCAACGGCTCTTAAATAGAAGTGCTACAAAGGAGATTGGTGGTAATAGATAGCAGAACCAGATGTATGAGTTGGCAAAGCGCGGGAGAAGTTCAGCTGATACAAAAGGTGCAGCTACTATTGTGGCAAGGCAGCAGGCATAGAGGCTTACGACCGGATACCAGAGGCAGGATGTCCAGATAGCCAACTGGAGCAGATTGCTAACTGCTGCCGGTGCGGGCGAAGTAGCCGTGTCAAAAGGCCACTGCTTTGTCCTCACTGGTGAATTGCTTACCTCTTCAGACGGCACTTCTATTTCTTCTTTCAAGCTGCTAACCCCTGCAAGAAGTCAAACTTAATTTTTTTTCGCTCTTTTTCGCTTCTCTGATGCTATCAGCTTTTATTGAAATAGTTGAGTACTTAACTATTTCAATAAACCAGTGGATACCTTCGTTAGTTGCGCGCGAATCGCTTTGTTCGACTCAATGAAAGTTCGAGTTAATGCGCTTTGGGTCATTGGACTAATCTGGGTCGTGGCAAACCAAAGTAGCAGAATCCAAAGGAAAGACTTTCTAAACCAACTATTGGTGATCAGGAGAACTACAAAAGCTACGGTTGGCATTAAATAGCACGCCATGAGGTATGCGCTTACAACGGATAGAAGGCCTTCATCTGAAACAAAGTACGAGGTTAGTAGTGTCAATGGAACAGCGATTAGAAGGCATGCAAACGGATACCAAAGAAAGGACAGGCTGATTGCTACATGCAAATGAGTGCTTTGCGGCTTTGACGACTTGCTCTGCATCTCAGGTAAATAGCCGTTTTCTTCTGAGTTTCTTCCTCTTTTAATTTGCTCATCGTCTTTCAAGCTATCAATTCCTGAACATCTCCGATTTCATCTAATCTCCGCATCTCCGATTTCATCTAATCTCCGCATCTCTGATGCTATCAGCTTTTGTAAACTAGGTGTATATACACCTAGTTTGCAAAAGCTCTATCCTTACTGAACCTTGGGTGCTTCCATTTGAGAAATAGGTGTATATACACCTATTTCTCAAAACCACTCTTCGGCTCGATAAGTTGATAGTGAATGTACAGGATGCTCTTCATGTCGGGCGTGCCTACTAGTGTCCAGCTTCCATCGGCTAGAGGATAGGTCAAAATATGAATGCCAGAGCCAATATCTTTATGGTGTGGACCAGCTAATCTGATTATGTCTTGAACTGTGGCGCTCTTTGGTAAAGCTTCTAAAATGGCACGAGTTAGCTTCGGCTGCATCTTTGCTGAACCGGGGTCTTTGCCTTTAGATATTTCAGGGGTCATTTCAGCGCCAGCGTTGTCGCTATCAATTTCCCTCTCAACCCCGGCTTGACTAATAATCGCAGCAGTCTCTGGGTCTGCTTTCAGTCTATCTGCCAAGACTTGGAAGAAGTGTTCGCCACCGCGAGCATTTAGGTGTACTGAGTCAGTGAAATATTTTTGTGGGAAAATTTTGGGGTCGTTAAGGTTGAGCAGAAGTGCTTTGTGACTGGTAGTCAAAGCCGTTACTTTATTTAGATAGTTTTGGTAAAAGCCCGGTGGCATCAAGTTAATATTGTCTTCAGTCAGAGGCATATTGACCAAGACTACGCGAATGTTTTCTTTCTCGCTCAATACTAAAAGGCGCTCTAAAAATGAGAGCTGAGTATTGAATTGTTTGAGATTGACTTTGCGATAACGGAAGCGATATTCATCTAAATTAGCTTCATAGGGTTCTTGTGCAGGGCCAGGCGGATCAACAAAGAGCGAACCCGGACCGTTGTCTTCTGGTAGTTCAGAAAATGCTTGCTTGCGCACGTGGTATGGTGAGTTGACTAGTTCAAGCTCTTTGTAGCCAAGCAATTTTCTAAAAAGCTCTTTGGCCCAGCGGTGTTGAATGTAGAGAAAATCGGGTCGATGTTTGTAGGTAAAGCTTATTTTGCTCAAGGCATTTTCGCCTTGCTGCCAGAAAGAACTATAAGCATCTTTGTCTACGGCCGAGAGATCGCCAATGCGGCTCATATATTTGTAGATTTCGGTGGAGGCCGCTGAAGGTAAGGCTGAATCCATGAAGTCGCGTGGTGCAACACCGTAGATAATGACCTTAGGTTTTCTATTGCCTTTTAGTAAAGTGTCGCTGATGGCCCAGGCATCTGATACCATTTCGCCGCCTAGGGCAAAAGCAAAGGTGTGGTAGCTGCGGTCGAATTTCTCTTTTAGTAAGTCTTCGAGTAATTGGCTCTTGTGATGCAGCGGCACATTCTGGGCCGAATTTAAGTGTACAGCGTCGCCACCGTGAAGTGGTGCCATCATTAAGGATGAACCGAGCAGCACTATATCTGGTGCGGCTCTGAGGCGGCTAAAGTCGCGAACGTTCCACCAGACCCAACTGCGATTGGCGCTTTTATATGGGCTCAGGGCCATTGTTTGGGGTGAGTAAGTATTGAGGGCGCTGCCTATAGCCTCTAGACCAACGAAAAGTAAGGCCGCACAGACAACATAACTGCTTAGTAGCTTGGCTGGAAGTGATTTTGGTTTGTCTTTTTCGGCAGTCATATTTAGAATTGGAAGTAAATGAAACGGGGTGATTTATCAGGAGAGAAGACAAGTACAACAAAGATCATGGCACAGCACCAGGCTATCTTTGCAAATTTTGGAGTACGCTCAATCAAATCGGTTTTGTTGATGTAGCCCATGGCAATGTGGGCTAAAGCAAGTAGTGGCAAGAGTAAGAAGACTGATGGATATATCAGTGGGTAGTTAATTGTCGGCAGTAGCATGGCCACGTCTTTTGTCTGCCCCGCTGCTTGTTCGATTGTGGGGGCAAGAGTTAGCATTTTGCTTAGCATCTGCAAGGCCAGGGTATTTGTTTCTGCTCTGAAGAAAACCCAGCCAATGCACACGACATGGAAGGTCAATACAATTGATACTACCTTGCCAATCTGTGATTCAAAGGCATTCTTGAGCCAAGTCTGTGTTTCTTTGAACGCTTGAAACTCTTTGTGGGCGACAAGCAAAATGCCTTGGTAAAGACCCCAAATTAGATAGTGCATAGCTGCGCCGTGCCAGAGGCCACCGAGCGTCATGGTAATGATCAAATTTCTATAGTTGAGCCATTTGCTCAGTCTTGAACCACCAAGGGGGATGAACAAATAATCTCGCAACCAGGTAGAGAGAGAAATATGCCAGCGCCGCCAGAAGTCAGAGATGTTACTAGCTAGGTATGGCAGGTTGAAGTTGACTGGTACCTTGTAGCCGAATAGATTAGCTGAACCACGGGCGATGTCTGTATAACCAGAGAAATCAAAATAGATTTGAAAAGCAAAGGCGTAGGCGAAAATCCAGAGATCCAATCCTGAGAAAAGTTGAGGTTGGGAGAAGCCGCCTTGCACAAAGAAGCTTAGGTTGTCGGCAATTAAAACTTTTTTGAACAGACCTAGCAGAATCAATGAAATGGCGGTATCAAACTGGTTGATAGTAAGTTTGGCAGGAGCAAGGAATTGGGGGATGAAGTCTTGAAAGCGTTTGATTGGTCCAGCAATTTGTGTGGGGAAAAACGATGCAAATAGTGCGAACGCTGGAAAAGATTTGATCGGTTGGTGTCCGCGATAGACATCGACTACATAGTGAATGAACTCAAAAACAAAAAAGGATATGCCTAGCGGCAAAATTATTTTGAATGGCAAACTTGCTGGAGGAAGACCGAGTGGTTGCAAGCATTGATTTGTCGTCTCGCAAAGGAAGTAGGCATATTTAAAATAGGCCAAGGTTCCTAAGTTAAGCACGATCGCTAGGGTTAACCAGCGCTTTTTGTGTTTTTCAGACTTATGGACAGCGAAGCCTAGATAGTAATTGCCGAGCGTGAGCCCAAGAATAAGCAAAATGAATATGGGCTTCCAGGTCATGTAGAAAATGTAGCTGGCGCTAAGCAAAATCCAGACTCGCCATTTCTGCGGGCTAAGCCAGAAGAGAGCGAACACTATCGGCAGAAAGAGGGCGTATTGTAAGGTGTTGAAGAGCATTAGGAAGAGAAGATGCGAAAGCGAACAGCACTAGAAACCAAGCCCTCGTATTGGGCGCGAGGTCAATGATAGCGGGCTCTAAGTTGTTGCACCTTTAAAAGACAATTAGAATAGGCAAAGAGACCCGCTTTTGGCGGGTCTCTCTGTCTTTGCGTAGCGACGTTTTTTTAGGCCGTGAGTAGAGGACTCAGGTTTACTTCATGCCACTTATGGCTGATCGCTTCACGCACATGCTCAAGACAATGCTGCGATTTTGCCGCAGCTTTATTGACCAATACTCCATTTATTCGAACTGTTGGCTCTCCCTCTTCGTTTGCGTAGTTCTCGACAAGTTCAACTGGTATTGGTAGCCGTTCCTCGGCGATGATGTATTCAAGGGTGCTGAGGGCTTTCTTGTAGTTGCTGCAACCAGGTGTATACAAGAGTTCAATACGCATAGGGATAAACCTCCAAAGTTTTTCATCCTAGTCAGTCTGACAAAGTGTTCTAGTTCGCTGTGTTCTAGTTCTAACTGTTCTAATTGGGCGCGTTAAAACAGCCACTAGAAAAGCGACTATTTCGCAATGCCGATTGTTGATACCCAGGGATCTCTAGTGGATAGTTATTTGGTTGGGGGGAAGCAGGCTTTTATAATTTTCAAATCGCACTGATTCTAGGTTTTCCATATTCACGCCAAACAGTTATGTCGCACCGATTAGGTACTTTATTTGTTAGGGAAATATGAAGACTCCACGTAACAGAAGTATAAGCGTGTAACGCTGGATTACAAAGTTAATAGTGGACTGATTTGGATAATATCCAGTTAATGCTCGGCTGCTATATCGGAGGTGTATCTTGGAACCCGCTCTGGACATAGTTTTCGTTACTTATGGTGATCTCAAGCAGGGTGACCCCGATGACCTTGATGCCCTCGAAATTTTGCGTGAGCGAGGTTATCACTGCTCGGTTGCTGATTGGCGTGATAGTTCTTTCCCGTTCCGATCAAGTCGGCTTGTGGTCTTGCGTTCGACCTGGGATTACCATTTGCACCACGGCGAGTTTATGGACTGGCTGAAGAGTCTTGCTGGCCATAGTGTTTTGAAAAATTCAAGGGAACTTGTGCAATGGAATTCTGATAAGCGCTATCTGCGAGACTTATCGGCGCGAGGTATTGACTGCGTTCCCACGCACTACATTGAAGAGGATGCTGAGCAACTAACGCGTTCTTCTCTTACCGATATTCTGGAAAACCTTTCACTTGCAGCTTGCAAAATCGTTGTAGTAAAGCCCTCTATTGGGTTGTCAACTTTTGGTGTGAGAAAATTCGATTTGAGTACAGGCGCTGGCGAAGATGGTGCCCTTGAGCATATCAATCAGTTAGCGCGTAACTATTGCGTTATGATTCAGCCCTTTTTGGCAGAAGTAGAAACCTATGGCGAGAGAGCTTTGGCTTTTATTGATGGCGAATTTAGTCATGCTATTCGCAAGACAGCTTTTCAGCACTTGGCTGTCGCTGGCGAGGCTGGGGAGGCCCAGGTTATGGCTACTGCTGAAGAAATCGCCTTTGGTTATAAAACCCTGGCTGCCTTAAACGAAAAGCCGCTCTATGCCCGAGTAGACATCATTCCTGACGGAAATGGTGCGTTGCGCTTGCTTGAACTTGAATTAATTGAGCCGTCATTGTTTCTGAAGCTGGCTGAGGGGGCCTCGGCCAAAATGGCCGATGCTGTCGAGGCCTGCCTTAACTAAATTAACCCCTAAAGCTAAGCCAGCTCTCAGAATAAAGTTGTAAATAGCTGGTAGCCTTAGCCCTATGCAAATGACTGGGCCAAAATCTAGAACAGCAAAAGGCAGTGTGTTTTTACTGGCCTTGGGGCTGTTTGCCTTGGTCAATGCTGGTTTGGTGGCTTTGCAGCCACTCCGGCCAATGCCTGTCGAGCGCATTCCGACAAAATCAACCTGGGAAAGTCATCGCACACGTGATTTTATGCAGGGCGCGCAGGCACCAGATGCGGTGCTTTTTGGCTCGTCTCTGATGATGATACCGACAGCCTGTCGTGATGCCGATTATCTAAACGTCACTATTGACCCGGTTGTCCATCCGTATTCGCAGTATCTGCAAGCGAGAATTGCCGAGAAAACTGGCATGCAGCTGAAGTGTTTCAATTTTGCCTTACCTGGTGGAATGATATCTGATCACTATATGATCGTCAGTTCACTTTTCTCGCAAGAGCGCAAGCCTAAGGTGGCCATATTTGGTTTGTCATTGAGAGACTTCATTGATTCTGGTGTGGAGTGCGCTGCTGCTACTCCGGCCTATCATTACTTTTCTCGCTTTAAATCTGAAAGCGAGATTGATTCGCTTTTGCCTTTGTCTATGCCTAGTATCTTCAATAGAGGTCAGTATTTGGCTGACAAATACATTTATTTGCTAGGCAAAAGATTGCAGATTCAGGTTATGGCTAGCGATGCAATTAGTTCGGCTGTTACTGCGGTGGTAAGTTCTCCGTCTGATTCTAGTGCAGGTGCTGGTTCTCGAATAAATGCTAGCGCTAATATTAGCTCTGGCACTAAGCCTGATAACAATCCCGATGCCGCACTTAGCGGCAATGAAGTGACGGAAGGCATGGTGGCTCTGCAGCCCAATGCTTTTTATCCGTGGCAAGATAATAGTCGTGAATATAAGAAACGCTTCAAAGGCGCCAATGAATCTATGTTTAAGATTCAAACTGAATATTTCAAACGCATGCTCAGTCAGCTGAAGTCTGAAGGTGTGGAAGTCTTATTCGTAAATATGCCACTTACAGCTGCCAATATGGCTTTGATGCCCCAAGGCTCTTACGATAAATATATTGCTTTATTGAAGCAGACGGCTGCCGAGCAAGGGTGCAGTTTGCTTGATTTAAATGATGGTAAAACTTTTGTCGCCAGCAATTTCAAAGATCCAGTGCATATGAATGGCTCTGGTGGAAAAATATTGATAGATCAAATTGCTGAGAATTTGAGCAAAGTCAGTTTGAGCAAAGGCAGTTTAAATTCGCGGCGGCAAGTGGCCGCTCGAGATAAAGCCGGAAGGCTGAGTGAATGAGCCCTGCCGACTGAATCTGAGCGACTGATCTTGAGCGAGTGAGCTTGCCGCGATTGTGATTCCATTTTTCCTTTATGGCGATATGCGGTTGATGTCGCGAGGAAAGAGCGCAGTCTGCTTCACTGATGGTAGACCCAGCAGTTGCTTGGCTAGCCTCTCTAGGCCGATTGCTAAACCGCCATGCGGTGGCATGCCATGTTTGAAGCAGAGCAAATAGTCAGTGAAGTCTTCGGGGTTCAAGCCCCGACTGGCAATAGACTTTTTCAGCTGTTCATATTCATGAATACGCTGACCACCGGTTGTTATTTCTAAGCCGCGAAAGAGTAAGTCGAAACTCTTCGATCCGGCTTCACCGCTGGCGAGTGGCCCACCCGGCATAGCATAGAATGGTCGGATTGCATGCGGATAGTCTGTGACATAAACCATGTCAATACCCTCCTCCTTTTCAAAGTGGCTAGTGAGAAGCTTCTCGCCCTCGCCGTCGAGGTCGGCAGATTGACTTTTCCAGCCGTACTTACTTGCTAGAAGCTGTTGTGCCTCTTCTAGTCTAATTTGCGGCAGTGTGGTGCCTATCGTCGGTACCACGGCTTGATACTGAGCCAGCTCTTTTTGGCAATGTTCTCTTACATGGTCCATAACGTGACGCAGCAAGCCAATTTGCATGGCAATGACATCTTGCTCTGATTCGATGAAACCCATCTCAATGTCAAGGCTGATGTACTCGTTCAAGTGGCGAGTAGTATCGTGCTCTTCAGCTCGATAGACTGGACCTACTTCGTATACTCTTTCAAAAGCACCCACCATTATTTGCTTATAGAACTGCGGGCTTTGAGCTAGATAGGCCGTTCTCCCAAAGTAGTCGATTTTGAATAGCTGGGCTCCTCCTTCGGTACCAGTAGCGACAATTTTGGGCGAATGGATTTCAATGAAATTTTCGCCGTTCAAATAGTGACGAAAGGCTTTCAGTATTTCTGCTTCTATTTTAAAAATTGCTCTAACTTTTTCGTTGCGCAAGCTCAAGGGGCGATAGTCGAGCAATGTAGAAGTAGACAAGTTATCGATTTTAGTTTGCTTGCCGATTTCAATTGGAGGTACGTGCAAACCAGAGGCAAGGGCCTCTATGCTTGTCAAAACTAGCTCAACACCAGCTGATTCGCTGTTCTTTTTTAACTGCTGTGCCTGCAAATAGCCTTCGAAATAGCATGGTGTTTCATTAGTTAGCAGGCGCAGCTTCTCTTGCAAGGTGGCTTCAGTCACTACTACTTGAATGGTCGAGGTGGCGTCGCGCACAATCAAAAACATGATTTGACCAAGGTCGCGAATTGATTGCAGATGACCCTTAATGCGCACTATCTTGTCGCTGTGCTCGTTTGCATAGTCACTGTTATTGGCATTGGCTCCAAGTGGGCTGCCGAGGGTCGACTGCGTTAAAAGCTGGGTCGCTTCTATTAGTTTGATTGACGTAACCATAATTTCTCCCAAAACAAAAAAACCGCAACCTGGTTGGTTGCGGTCGATGACTTCTTCGTTGTTTTGTTTAGCTTAACTACGACATTGTCTTACGAGTGCAACCAGATTCTGGAGGCAATCATTATTGTCGTTATTATTATTGGCGGGTTTGTAGCTAAACATATGATTTCTATACATGAGAATCTCAAACATAAGAGTTCTATGCTAAGCGCAAAAACTTCCAGCGTCAATGAAAAATTAAGCAGATTAAGCAAGTTAAGCAGACTAACCAAGTTAATAGGAACACTGAGATTAACCTGCTGCCGATTTCGATTTTTGCCAGTACTTATTGAGCCGTGCTGTGTCCAGTCGCGGCTTCTTGTTTTTCAGCAGCGCCTTTATCGACCACGATGTCTGGTTTTACTTCTGACTCTACCTTTACAGATGAATCTATTTTTGTAGCTGAATCTTCTTGTGAAGAAGAGTCTTCTTTTACTACAGAGCTTTTGATCTCGGTTAAGTCATCGGCAGCATTCTTGACTGGTTGCGGTACTTGTTTGGTTTTGGCTAGGCTGCCACCAATCTGATCTGAGTTGACCAAGTCGCTTAAGATCCAATCAAAAATGTCTTTCTGTCCATCTTGTGGGTTTAGTTCATCTTTAAACTGACTATTGACCACCGAAATGATTGGATTAAGAGGTCTGACGCCATCAATGAAAGTTAAGTGGTCAACGTTGCGGAAAACTCGTGCTTTGCCGACATTGACTTTGTCGCGTACTTTTTCAAAATCAGATTCTTTAGCTACGAATTGTGTGCGAGCAACATCATTGGGCAAGAATATTGCACTTGAAACTGGGCAAATGCCATCGTTCAAGACATAGACAAACGGGGTGCCTGCTTGTTTAGCTATTTTTTTCGATACTTGAATGTTGGTGATGTCTCGATTGAGAAATTCTAAAACGGGATGCTCGCGGCCAAAGTGAGCGGGGAAAGAATTGGATAAAAGAAACATTGGATAGAACGCTGCGGTCTCGGCGTATCGTTTGAAACCCGGAGCTAAGTAGGGGTTAACGATGTAGCCACCGTAGGTAATTAGCTTTTTGCGATCAACTGGTACGCTATTTACTCTGGTGAGTCGAGAATTAATGGTATCGCCCACAGTGAGAGTACCCTTTGGTCCAAAGGGTAGTCTAGATTTGAATTTGCCAGTTTCTGGAATGGCTTCGTCAGCGTTATCCCAGGCTAAATCTTGGCGCAAAATAGGATTGCGATCGAAGTAGAAGCGATAAGAGAGGTTGTGGTCTATGCGAGTCCAGGGCCAAGAAAGTCTTTTATAGACGGTGTAGTTCATCCAGTCTTTACAAAACAGCGGCGAACCGTGGAACGGTGTTCCCATAGTAAGCAGCAGTCGTACTTTTGATTCTATGTTGGGATCTGTCAGTGACTCATAGGCGATATTTCCACCCATGCTCAGGGCCATCATAGTAATTGGGCGTTGCTTTGTCGCACTGTAAAGCGAGGTTAGGGCATCTTTAAATTTTGGTAGAACCTGATCAAATCGATCGAGGCTGGAGTAGCGCACGAGATAAATTTTGTACTTGCTGCTAAAGGCTTCGCTCTTGGCTAGCTTCTCTGCTACTTTTTGCCAGCGAAAATATGGGTAGTATTCGCCTCTAAGTCCGTGGACAAGCAATAGCGGACTGCGCTCTCCGAGGGGCTTTTGGTCGTATTCGTAGATCTTGACATCAGTAGGCCTCTTGCGTTGTTTCTTGCCAGCTGGCAGGCTTGCGAAGCGGTCGCTTACTGAGCCATAAAGTACGCTTGAGGGGTGTGAAACGTCTTGCGGGGTCGTCAAGCGTGCGGGGCTCGCTTGGGCCAGTGAAGTGGTCGAATTGACCAGTAGGGCTAGGCTAAGCGCCCATATCTTAAACTGCGGGCCAATATGAACTAAGCTAGTTCTGGAGTTCGTTCTACTACGTGCGAGCCAACTTTGATGGTACATTATTACTTGGAAATGTCAGGGAGATGGAACGCGTTTTCTAGAGTCGAATACTCACGACGTTTCATTCTATCAGAATATTTGTGCTGCTCTTGGCCTTCAGCCCCCTTTGGTTGCTACTTAATTTCTCAGTGGATGTAGTTCTTTTGAACGGAAACACCAAGCTTAATAAGACTAAACCAGCGCGAATTGGGCTGTTCTTCTCCGATACCGGCGGTGGTCATCGCAGCGCTACTGAAGCTTTGCAGGCTGGAATACTGAAGGTCTTGGCTGAAAGGTTCTCTCACTACGATGTTGAAGTACAGATTGACAGCATTGTCGAGAACAGCCATCCAATAAACAGAACATTTGTTCAGATTTACAATAATCTTCTTCGCCACCAGCAGGCGGCTATGAAGTACTACTACTGGTTCATCGAAACATTTAAACCTAATGACTCTAAGTTTGGCTGGATGATTACTCGGCCCTATGTGGTCAAAACGCTACATGATATGAAAGCTGACCTGGTTGTTTCTGTGCATCCAATGTCTAACCAGTATATTGCGCGTGGCCTTCGTGAAAGCGGGCTACGCAGTAAAACCAAGCTAGTCACAGTGGTCACCGACCCTAATGGCGACTTCTGGAGCGGTTGGGCTTGCCACGACGCCGATTTAACTATAGTGCCAAACGACCTAGCGCAGCAGCGACTAATCGAGCTTGGTGTTGAGCCGTCAAAGATCGCCATTATGGGAATGCCTGTTCATCCATCTTTTATTAGTCCGCCCAATTGTTCTGCGGAAGAGTTTCGTCAGTCGCTAGGTTTAGATAAAGATTTGCCTACTATTTGCATCAACTCTGGTTGGGCCGGTGGCGGCAATATGATTGCTATTTATCGTGCCCTCAAAGCTGTCAAACGTAAAATACAAGTGGTATTTCTTTGTGGTCACAATGTCAAATTGTATGAAACCCTTAAGAAGGAACTTCGCCAATCAGTGATACCAACAGCGGTGCTACCATTCCATGATTCAATGGCCGATGTTATGGCTGCTTGTGATTTGATGGTGACTAAAGCTGGTGGCTTGACTTCATTTGAGGCCGTGGCCCGTAGGCTGCCGATGGCAATCGATATGATCACCACTCCTATGCCACAAGAGTACGGCACCGCCAGAATGCTTGTTGAGCAAGGCCTTGCTACTGCTATTGAGCGGGCCGATGATATTGTCGCTGTGGTTGAGAACATTGCTTGCAAGCGCGATCTTGAATCGCACTCACTACCAGCTAAGCACCAGCTCGATCAAGTCAATGCTATTTTTAATATCTCAGAGTCACTGATTGGCATCGCCGTTGGCGAGATTGAAACTGCAAATTTCAAGAGTAGACTACAACCATCTAGAAGTTCTAGCACGCCGTAGGTTTGCTTTTTGCTCTATGCAATAGACAGGTAGTCCCGTGCTTCTTTCACTGCAAAAATTTGAACCAGTTCAGAGTATTGATCACCTTCCCGATTTGCTCTTCATCCATGGTACTGGCTCGGCAGCTGACATGTGGCAAGGGCAAGTGCGCTTTTTCACAAACCATGGCTATCGTTGTTTTGTCGTTGATTTGCGCGGTCACGGCTTTTCAGCTGAGCCACAAGAACACACTGACTTAGACGTGCATATTAGTGATTTGCTGGAAACTCTAGAGAGCTCAGATATAAAATTTCCAGCGGCCTTTGTCGGTCACTCGCTTGGGGCAATTATTAGTGTGACCTTGGCGGAGCAAAGACCAGAGCTGTTCTCTGTTATACTTGCTGCCGGCTTGCCCGGGCGTGTGCTCAAGCCGGTTTCGTATATTTTTAAACTCTTCATGCTCTATCTCTATGACTACATCAAGCGCTCCAATATGCATAAAGGGTGGGCCTGGCGTCCACGTACTCTTATTGACACTAATCGGCACGCTCTTGAGCAGATTTTACTCAATTTTGAAACGGTAGATTTTATCGACCGCACGCCACAACTAGCATGCACACTGCATCTGGCCGCTGGTCGCTTTGACCCGGTGGCGCCATGCCACTATGCCGTCAAGATTCACAAGCAGGTGCCAAATTCAACTCTAAAAGTCTTTAGTCTTGGCGGGCACAACTTTATGGATACTTTCCCTGATTCTTTCAATCAGTGGATTTTGGATGGATTGCGCTAGTATCTTTTTGCATAGCTAGCATTTGCATAAATTCTATGGCAAGTGTAGGGCTTTCTTGAACCAACCGAACAACTTTTGAGTTTTGTCCATTATTGAATCGTTGACTGGGTCTTTGTTGAAATCTTTCATTGATGATGGTTCTGTGCTATCCATGTTAGGACCCTTGGTGGCATCATTGGGAATTATTGGTGAGGAAGCTCTGTCGTTCGGTGAGTCTTCTAAGATAACTTTATGAGTGAATTTATTGTCTGAATTGTCTGTTTCGTTGCTATCCATTAGCTCGCCCAGTGTGCCTTTTTCGGGTTTCTGTTTTCTAGCTCTTTTGGCTGTTGCATCTTCAGCTTGATCTTCGCTGTCTAAGTCAGCGTCGAAATATTCTTTCTTCTTCGCTGGTTCAGATTCAGGATTTTCGCTAGCATTGGGATCAATCAAGGCGGATGGATCGCCTGCCACAAGCTTGCCGAGCGTTGAAAGTTTGTAGAGTAAGTCTGCCGGTATTAGCATGTCGGGGCGCCGAGCTTTGACTAGCTCATGGGTATCTTGCGGTACTGAGATAATGCGACGAATGCGTGTGCCGTCGGTTAAAAAGATTACCGCTTCGCCGGTCTCTTCCGAAAACATGAAGGCTTCGCCGGCTTTGAGAGTGCCTGTTCCGTGAACGCTTAGATATTTCAGTCGCTTGGCCCAGGCATCATTATCGACTTGCTTGGTTACTGGGCCTTTGTCGGTATCTTTTTTTTGTACGCTTGTAGAGTTGTTTACGCTGCTACCTTCGGGAATGAACTGTAAACCGCCTATGGGTCGACTGGAACCTAGCAGCTTATTAGAATCTACACTCTTATTAGAATCTACTGGCCTGGTTTCTTGTGCTGTTACTAGAGTTGGCTTTGCTGCGGCCTTTACTAATGCTGATGTTGGCGGGGCTATAGGTTTTTGCTCTTGTGCTTGGGGTGAAGATAGACCCAAAGAGCGCGTTAGTTCTTGCACGGCGCCACCGGTATTCCCAGCCTCTAGCCTGACGGCGGCTAGCAAGATTCGTGCATCTCTAAAAGCTGGGTCGATGGCCAAGGCCTGACAAAGGCTTGATTCTGCTAACTTTGGATAGCCTTTTTGACGGAAGAGCAAGGCCTGCTCATAGAATGCTTTGGTGCAACGGGGATTTTCTTTAATTGCTTGCAAAAACTCAATTAGAGCGCGATTGTTGTCGCCGCTCTTTTTAAAAGCTAAGCCCTGTTCATAGTGTTTTGAAAATTGAACAGACTGTACCGTTGCTTTGATGCCGGGTACCGCTATAGGCAACGGCGCCGCTATAGACGAAAGATATACGGGTCTTCTGTTTTCAGCCTGTGACGGGCATGAACAGGTTGACGCTAGTAGAACTGCAAGGGCTGTACTAAGCCTCATAAGAAAAATGCCTACATCTCAATCTTAGCCTTAAGCACCCGTCAATATTACACCACTTCCTTGCAACTCAACCGTTGCCAGTGGGATAGGCTTGTTAGTGATTTTTAATTGCTTCTTATAAAGACTCTCTCAAGCTTGCGTATACGCCCTTTCCACACAGGCTCTTTTTGACATTTAAGAATGCCCACCAAGATGGTTTTCATGCCCGCCCGCTGCCCACCCCAGATATCTGTCAGGGGGCGGTCACCAATTACAGCTACCTCTTCAGCTTTTAGGTCAAAGTCGGTAAGCAGTCGGCGAAAGGCTTTCCTGCTTGGTTTTGCCGCTTTGCCGATTACGGGAATGCTTAAGAGCTGACGGATTTTGTCTAAATAGACTTCATCTTTATTGTTGCTGGCAATAGCCACTTTGAAGCGCTTACAAGCTTGCTCTAGCCAGGCTGCTGCATCTCTCGAAAGCTCGGCTGAGTGGGGTACAACCAGAGTACTGTCGAGGTCTAAAATGAGACCCTTTATGCCTATCTGGCTGAGCATATTGAGGTCGATATCGGTAATATCACCCTTGATCAGGTAATCTGGTTTCAGGAACAATTTTTTCTCTCTTGCAACCGGGTTTATTAAATAACTAGTCTAAAATACCAGGCTTTGCCTATCGCAATTAACTTAGACGAGCGTATCTCTTAGCGCTAAAATGGCAAGCAATAGTGAGTTTACACGTGAAAGCCTTGCACCGGACAAAAATTTCCAAAGCTAGCAAACCAGAACATGGCACAGAGGCAGCCTCTGAAGCTGCAAATACCTTGCCTGTGGAGCACGTGGCGATCATCATGGATGGCAACCGGCGCTGGGCCGACCTGCGTCACTATCCTCGTCTCAAGGGCCATCAAGAAGGCGTAAAGAGTCTGAAGCGCTTGGTTCGCCATGTTGGCAGCCGTGGTTTGAAGTATTTGACTGTCTATGCATTTTCGTCTGAAAACTGGCAGCGTAGTTCCGAAGAAGTGAACTATCTTTTTGATTTGTTCGGTCGTGTGCTGACAGAGGAATTCAAAGAACTTTCGGATAACGGTGTTCGCTTGCGCTTTCTCGGTCAGCTCGATAAAGTGCCGAGCAATCTTCTCAAGTCTATGAACAAGACAATGGAAGACACCGCTGGCAATACTGGCCTTAGTTTGCAGGTCGCCATCAATTATGGTGCTCGCTTAGAAATTACTGATGCTGTTCGCCGCATCGCCGCTGAGGTTGCTGCTGGCAAAGTTAAAGTGGAAGAGATAAGCGAAGAAATGATTTCCGGCAACCTCTACACTAGCGGCATCCCTGACCCCGGCTTATTGATCCGCACAGGGGGCGAAATGCGCTTGAGCAATTATTTGCTCTGGCAATCTGCCTACACTGAAATATTTGTCACGCCAGTACTCTGGCCTGAGTTCACGCCGGAACATTTCGATCAAGCTATGGTTGACTTCGCCCAGCGCAATCGCCGTTGGGGCGGAGACTAACAACTAACATCAGTCGGTATAAAAGCGTTCTGCTATAAAGCATTGCCGCTGCGGATGTCTATTGCTGAGGGGGATAGCCCTGCTGCTGAGGCGGGTAGCCTTGCTGTTGAAGTGGGTACTGCTGCGGTGGATAACCCTGTTGCGGAGGCGCATATCCTTGTGGCGGTGCATAGCCCTGCTGCGGAGGTGCGTAACCTTGTGGCGGTGCATAGCCCTGCTGCGGAGGTGCATAACCTTGTGGTGGATAACCCTGTTGTTGAGGTGCATAACCCTGTTGAGGCGGATAGCCCTGTTGTGGTTGTGCGTAATAAGGCGCTACTGCCGCCGCTGCTGAAATCTGCATAGTTTCGTCTAACTGCACAGGCAGCTGCGTTCCGGCATGAAATATAACTTCTGAGCCTTTGCGCACCCCGGCGCCGACAAGGCCAACGCCTGCACCAATGGCGGTGCCAAACACGGCACCCATGCCTGTGGCCCTGCCCACTTGGCCGCCCGATGTTGCTCCGACAATCGCTCCTAGACCGGTACCGAGGGCTGCGCCGCCCCCAGCCCCAATACCGGTTGTGAGAAGGCCTTTACCGACTCTGCCTGCAGTACTGCCACCAGTGAGTCGTACTTCAGAACCGTCTACAGATGCTGATAGTGGGAAGCGTCTACCATCAGGAGTTTGGATAGCAGTGAAGCGAATATCAATTTTGCCATTGGCACCAAAGCGGAAGCGTTTGGCCGAAACCACATTGCTTACTTGACCTATAAGCAAACTGCCAGCTGGCACCACTTCTACTCCGCCCGAATAGATAGGAGAGGGTAAAGTTGCTTCGACAGATTCTCCTGGTTGAGTAGAGCCTGAGTCCATCGTGTTCTTGAGCGAGGCTTGAAACTTGGTGCCGGCTCCAACTGTCATAACTCTGCCTGATAGCGGAGGTTGTTGGTAGCCACCAGCCTGGCCGTATTGAGGCGGGCCTGGCGGTTGGTATGGTTGTTGAGGCTGCTGATAAGGCTGTTGCGGCACAGAGCCGAAACTTTCTGGTTGACCCATGTTCTGATGTTGAACACCGCCCTGCCAACCACCTTGAGGTAGTGGTTGATAATTTTGGGGCGGAGGCTGCTGTTGATATGGTTGCTGCCCCTGAAATGGTGGTTGAGAACTTGGCACTTCGGCTTGAGCTACCGGAGTTTCAGCTTGAAACTTTGGCTGACTGCGCGGATTGCTCAAGGCTTGATTGATAGCTTGGCGCTTTCTATAGTCGCTCAGTTTGCTAAGAATGGCTGCGGTATCGCCTCTTGAGGCAATTTCAGCGGCATCTACTGTGGTATCGCCTGCTTGATTGACTAAGATGCCAGCCAGTTCTGCTTGAGTAATTCCTGGTTTTGCCCAATCAGGTATTTTGCTTTTATCTGTAAACTTGGTCAGTGTTTTGGCAACTGTGCCATCGTCTGGGGTGCTGGTTCCAAGGGCGCGGGCTATGATAGATATCATTTCGCCACGTTGCATAAATTGCTTTGGTCGAAAACCGTCGGGGTAGCCAGCGATATAGTTATTTTTGCAAATGATTTCGACGGGCTTGTAAAACCAGTCAGTTGGCTTTACGTCAGGAAAAGTTGGCTTGTCTGGTACTGCCTGATTTTCTATGCCTAAGATTTTCACCAGCCAGCTGGCTAACTGTGCTCTCGTAACTGGGTCTTTGGGGTGAAATTTTCCATCGGGCTCTGCGCCGATAATGCCGTCGTCAGAAAGAAGGTTTACGTATTTTTCTGTCCAGTTGCCAGACATGTCGACAAAGCGGGCCGCGTAGGCCGCCTGTGGATAAGAGCAAATTGAAGAAATAGCGAGAGTAGAAGCTATTGCCAGAGAGAGAATTTTGATGGTCGCAGCTTTCTTCGCTGGCATGAAAGGCCTCTGTTTTTCTCAAGTTAGCTGCCGCAGAGCGGTGCTTAGCTCAGTATCCCTTCAAGTGATCTACCCTGTTCTTCAACAGATCTAATCAGTCCTTCAAGATTGATACGTTGACCTTTTGCTGTCAGCACTACTAAGAAGTGGCCCGCAGCCTCGTAGAAGTGCAAAATACCTTGGTCTGTGAGTAGTGTCATTTGTATCAAGTTGCCTCTGTTCATCCGTTGAATGGAGACATCATTGTTTGAGAAGAGAGTAGCGGAGAGCGCACCAATAGTCGATATGTCAACTTCGGGTGGCAAGCTGCTGCTCACCACCGAACCATCGCGTCCGACCAAAAGACAACCAAGAATTCCGTGTTTGCCATTTAGTGAATTGAGAAGATTTTTGAGTTGAGAAGCCGATTCTGGAGTTACCATCTAGCCTATTCCTTAAATTAAAACCGTTAATTTGAACTGCTTATTTCGCTTTGAATGCTTATTTAGAGGGTGCTGAGTCAGCAGATGCTTTTTTCTCTTTTTCTTTGTCATCGGCTGCTGCTTTTAAGCGTTTGATTTTGAGAACATCTACCCATGGTTCGTCTAATGGGGTGGCAAATACTTTACCGGTAACTTCTAGTTGGTCGCCTTCTTTCAGTTCGCTCAAAAGTTTGGCTTGGGGCGATTTATCATCTTCTTTCGGAATCGGCATGGCTAGTTTCAGCTCTGAGAGCGGAACTTTGCTGTTATTGCGGAAGACCAAGAAAGACAAGTGGGTTTTCGCAGGGCGCATGGCCGGCTTGTAGTCAAGTGCTAGGGAGCTATAGGCCTGGAAGTTGGCGACAAAGCGCACATTCTTATTGAGATATTCGCTGGCGTGCTCGGTCAAGGCTTCGGCGGGAACGTTGATAACGTTTTCAATGACAATCTCAGGAGCTGGTTTGGCATCCTTTTTCTCGGGGGCCTTGGCTGCTTCTTTCTTTTCTGAATCCGCTTTAGCGGGTTCTTTTTTGTCTACAGCAGGTTTGGCGTCTTTACTCTTGTCCAAAACTTTGTTTTTATCTAATGGCTTGTCGGCTGCTTTGGCCGTTTTTTCATGGCCTTCGGTGCTTTTGCCCTCTATTTGAGCGCCGGTGGCCAATTTTGCACTTGGGCTGCCAGGATAAGCAAATACTGGACTGGCCAAGCTTGGACTGGCTAACGCTAGAGCCAGGCTAAGCAGAATGGGAAGGTTTAATTTTGATTTGTTGACTACCATCTTGTGCATTCTCGATAATTTTGACCGCATAACCCTTATATAAGACTAGTCATATTACCAGAAGCTTAATAACTTAGCCGAGCTTCAACGGTAATATTGGTTGCTTGTGCGACTATCGAGGTTGACGCGTTGACGAAAGTACAAAAAGTACAGAATGCTCCTAAAGAAGGCGAGGCCGTGGAGAGCGAGAATCCCGGCAATAGCGCCAATGCTGCAAAAGATGGCGCCAAGTCTACGGGGATGATGCGGCAATATTGGGATATCAAATCTCAGTATCCCGATGCTTTGCTTTTCTTTAGAGTCGGCGATTTTTATGAAACTTTCGATAGCGACGCACAGGTGGCTGCACGCGAACTTGACATCACGCTCACTGGTCGACCAGAATCATCTCACCCAGCTGGTCGTGTGCCCATGGCTGGTGTGCCCGTTCGCTCGTATGAACTCTATGTCAGTAAGCTTCTTGCCAAGGGATATTCGGTGGCAGTTTGCGAACAGGTGGGTGAAGTTGGCGCTGGCAAGGGGCCAGTTGAGAGACAAGTTAAGCGTATTTTGACACCAGGAACGGTGCTTGAGTCTCACTTGCTGCCAGCTCGTGACAACAATTATCTGGCTGCTATTGTTAGAGCTGGCCGTTCTTCTGGCGCTGCCGAAGAGCAATGGGGCTTGGCCTATGTTGATGCTTCTTGTGGCGAATTTTTTGTTAGTCAGCTCTCAGAAGAGAATTTGATTCTAGAGCTTGGCCGCCTGCGCCCAGCTGAAATTTTAGCCCCGCTGCGTTTGGTGAAGCCGGGCCCCGATGAAGTTGTAGCTAAAGAAGTTTTAGAAGTGCCTGAAGTAATCGCTGGGCAATACCGCTTTAGTGGTCGTCCGGCCATGTTCTTCCAGACCGAGCCAGCCCAAAGGCGCATCTTGCAGAACTTTGAAGTGAGTACACTTGAAGGTTTTGGCTGTCAGGATATGCCTCTGGCAATTGGGGCGGCTGGTGCCGTTCTTGAGTACTTAGATCGCACCCAGGGCGGGCAGAAGCCATACTTTGAGGGCATCTCAACTTATACAGTTGATGGTTACCTAGTACTCGACGCTAATACTCGCAAGAATTTAGAGTTGACTGAAACATCTAGAGATAGAAGTTTCAATGGTTCTCTGCTTTGGGCTATTGACCAAACTCAAACAGCCATGGGCAGTCGCATGCTGCGTAAGTGGCTATTGAAGCCGCTTCTGTCAGTAGAAGGAATAAGAGCGCGGCAAGAAGCAATCAAGGAATTGTTGCAGCCGACGACAAGGCGCGAGCAGATTGTCGAGGTGATTGGTCGCCTTTCAGATCTAGAGCGTCTCGCCGTGCGCATGTCTTCTCAGTCGATTAATCCCAAAGAGTTAGCGGCGGTTGCTGTTTCGCTTGATGTGTTGCCTGAGCTGTCACAGCTTTTGCAAACAGCTCACAGCCCCTACTTAAGTGCGCTCAAAACTACTCCACAGGCACTAGTTGAGTTGTGTCAGAAGACCCGCCACGCTTTGGCCGATGAGCCACCACGCGAATTAACCGATGGTGGCATATTTGCCAGTGGATACAACGCCGAGTTAGATGAGATTCGTTCTCTGCTTGGTGGTGGCAAACAATGGATAGAAGACTTCCAGCGCAAAGAGCAAGAGCGCACTGGTATCAAGAGTTTGAAAGTGAACTTCAATCGTAATTTCGGTTACTTCATTGAAATCACTAATGCCAATCAAGGGGCAGTTCCTGCCGATTATATTCGCAAGCAAACTCTTACCAATGCTGAGCGCTACATTACGCCAGATTTGAAAGAGTACGAAGTGAAAATTCTCAACGCTGAGAAAAATCAATCAGATGTTGAATACAAACTCTTCTTGGCTCTGCGTCAGTCAGTGGCAGCTCTTGGTGCCGATTTGCACAAAATGGCTAATCACCTGGCCAATCTCGATGCCTTGTTGTCTTTGGCCAAAGTAGCGCAAGAGCGAAAGTTTGTTTGCCCGCAAGTTGATGATGGCAAAAATCTATTGATCAAGCAAGGGCGCCATCCTGTTTTAGAAAAAATCTTGCCCATGGGTAAGTATGTCTCAAATGATGTGCGCTTGTGTGGAGAAAGTGATGACAATCAATTAGTGATATTGACCGGGCCTAACATGGCTGGTAAGTCTAGCTATTTGCGCCAAGTGGCTTTAATAGTAATACTTGCTCAGATTGGCTCTTTTGTTCCGGCTAAAGAAGCCCATGTTGGTTTAGTTGATCGCGTCTTCACCAGAATTGGTGCTGTCGATGATTTGACTCAAGGTCAATCGACATTCCTTGTTGAAATGTCTGAGACAACACAGTGCTGTCTATCTGCCACCAATCGTTCTTTGATTTTGCTCGATGAAGTCGGTCGTGGCACCAGTACTTATGATGGTGTTTCTATTGCCTGGTCTGTGGCCGAGTATCTCGCTAAAGAAGTGCGTGCGCGGACAATTTTTGCTACGCACTACCATGAATTAAATGGCTTAGCTAACTTCTTCCCTCAGATAGTCAACTATCAAGTTCTAGTCAAAGAACAAGATGGTCGGGTAGAGTTCATTCGCTCAGTTGTGCCTGGTGGCGCTAGTCGAAGTTTTGGCGTACAAGTGGCTCGCATGGCCGGATTGCCCATGCAAATAATTGACCGTGCGCTTTATTTGATTAATCAGATGGAGAAGAAAGGTGTAGCCTCTAAAATTTTAGATGGTCCTCGTCTGCGCAATATTCCAATGGAAGAAGTGATGCAGCTTTCGATTTTTGAAGCATCTGCTCGTGCAGCTGCTGACAAGTAAGGTGAAAATGCAAGAAGTTAAAATGCAGAAAGTTAATAAGGTCAAAGAGATTAGAAAAGTGAACTATCAGCTCCAAATACTAAATAGAGGCCTTGCCCTATCCCTCAGCTTACTTTCACTGGTTAGCCTGCTTAGCCCGGCGCTCTCACCGGCAGCCTATGCCGCAGACGAAGCGAAGACTGTTGAAGCAAGCAAACCTGAATCTAATAAATCTGAATCGGGCAACACAGAAACTAGCAAGCCAGAATCTGGTAAGTCTGAATCTACTAAAGTTGTTGAAGTCAAAGAAACCAAAAAGCTTGAAAAACCGTCTGCTTCAGAAGTTATTGCCAATTCTGCCTTAGACTCAATTGCCATTCATCTAATTAATACTGGCGATTGGAAAGCTTTGATTGAACGGCTGAACAAGCAGCTTGGTGCCGAGAATGGCAAGAGCGAAGCTGACCGCCTCAAGCGTTCGTATCGTCAGGGCTGGCTGGCCTTTGCCTATATGTTTAATGCCAAGCCTGAGCAATCTCAAGCCTTGAACGATCAAGTAGATCGTGAGCGGGTGGCTTTAGCCGACATTAAGACCGATCAGGATCGTAAGCTCTATGGCAATGCCATGGTGGTAAAAGCCTTCAATCAAATTGCCCAGGGCAAAAATGATGCTGCTGAAGCAAGCTTGGCTTCTGTGCCTGAAATTAACCATAACGACGCTCTCTACAATTTTGCCTATGCTGCTGTATGCGGTAAAAAGGGCCAGGCTGCGCGCGCTATCGATTTTTCCGTAAAGACAGCTGAAGTTGATCCACGTTTTGCCTGGGCTTACCGCACCATTGGTTTTCTCCGTATGCGTTGGCTCAAAGACAATGCTGGAGCCGAGCAGGCTTTGACCGAAGCTCTGAAAATAGAACCATTGAGTTCTGAGAGTCGCGACATGCTAATAGACATCAAGCTTGGACGTAATGATTTTGATGGAGCGATTCAGCTAGCCAAAGAAGGAATTGTTCTTGATGGCAAAAATGGTGCCAGTCATTTCCGTCTTGCCCAAATTTATATTCAACAGTGGCGCTTAAATGAGGCCCTAGAGCAACTTAACTTAGCCATCGCTGACGATGCTAGCAATGCTAAATTCTTCCGCAACCGTGCTTCGGTGAAGAAGATGAAAGGCGAACTAGAATCAGCCATCGTTGATCAACAGGTGGCTGTGCATCTTGGTAAAGACAAAGCCTTCGAGTTGACTGAGCTAGCTAATATGAATGTAGCTGCTGGCAATTCGAATAAAGCAGTAGAGAACTTTAAGCAAGCTCTAGTGGTTGACCCTGAAAATCAGCAAGCTCGCGAACGTCTATTTAAGCTGCTCTTACAAGAGCGGCGCTATGACGATGTGGCCACACAGTATCAAGAACAAATTGCCCGTGATCCTAAAAAGGCAGAATTGCACCTCGGTTACGCCAATGTTTTGTTGATGCTCAATCAATCTGACAAAGCCATCGCAGAGTTCAAAGAAGCAGCCAACTTAGCCCAGTCTGACCCAACAGCCCACCGCTCTTTAGGCGCCTTCTATATTACTCGTAAAGAATATGGCAAAGCTGCCGCTGAGTATACTCGTGCCCTTAACCTAGTACCTGGATCGGTCAAAGATCTAGTGGCACTCGGCTTCTGTTACGCCGAGAACGACGACTATCTTAAGGCTGAAGCTGCCTTTGTTACGGCCTTGGCACTGCAACAGCTGGCACCAGGTGCTTCTGCTGATGAGCCCAGTCGCTTAGATGTTATGCGCTCGCTAGCTTGTTTGCTGTACGACGAAGGTCGATTTGCTGACGCCGCTACTCAGTTTGAAAATTTGATTGCTGTGTACCGCGATAAGGGTGCCACCAAAGATGATGAACTGCTTCTGGCGAAAAGCAAAATGCTGCGCGATCTCAATACAGCTTCTGCTGAAGTGCTCACCAAGGCTCTTGACGGCTTGCCTGAAGATAGGCGTCTAGCCTTCCGCTATGGCGTTATCGAAGCTTTGCTTGATGCCGGAAAGAGTGCCGCGGCGCGCGAACAGCTAGATAAAATTCCAGTTGATGAGCGCAAAGATAATTTGTCTTATGCTCTCTATAACGCCACGTGCTTGCGTCTTTCCGGTAACCTCAATGCTGCCCTAGAGGCGGTGTCGCCAGCGGTGCCGCTGGCTGAAGCCAGCAAAGCCGACAGCCCCGCAATAGCGGCCCGCGTGCTCTGTGAAAAAGGTCGCATTGAGTTGTCTCTAGGTAAGCTGGAAGAAGCCCAAGCGTCAGCCAAAGCTGCTCTGGGCTTGTATGAGAAGTGCTATCCAGCTTATCTCTGTTTGGCTCAAGTGGCTCTGGCAAAGAATGAAAATGCTGCCGCCATCGAGGCGGGCAAGCGCGCCCTTGAACTCAACCCTTATTATGCGCCTGGTTACTTGGCCCAAGGTGAAGGTCAGCTTCGCAGTGGTAATGCCAAAGAGGCCGTAGAGAGTTTCAAGAAAGCAGCTGAGCTTTACCCTGGTTGGATAGAAGTGCACAAGGCTTTGCTTGCTGGCTACCAGAAGCTCTCTTTGACCCAAGAAGCGCAGAAAGAAGCAGCTCAAATAGCGCAGCTAGAAAATCTTGCTCGCACAAATCGTCAATAGCAGATGAAATATTCATTCAATATTCAAGCTAACGATAGCAAGCAAGACTACACAGAGAAGCTGGTTTTGGGCGCCTTCAATAATGAGGCGGGTACGCACATTGCCCTCAAGCTTCTGGCCTATTTGATGTTTATCAAAAAGCGACCACGTATTGATGAAGATGCTGGCTGGCATGTCGTGCCAGATTTAATTGCGCGCAATGATGCGGGCGATATTATACTGTGGGTTGACTGCGGCAGCGTATCAGCCAAGAAGGCCGATACCATCGCTACCAAAGTGCGCGATAACATCGAGTTCTTTGTTTTTCGCAAAACCGAACGCGACATGGATCAGTTTTATAAACAGATTCAAGACAAAGTGAAGCATTTGAAGAACGTCAAATGCATAGCCTTTGATGACGGTTTTGTGGAAGGCATTGGTGAGTGTCTAGACCGCACCAATAACCTAGAAGCCTATGTCAGCGACGAAATGATTACTGTCACTATCAGCAATTCGTTTGGCAAGCACGAGGCTTACTCGACTATTCATCGCATTGTTACTGAGTAGAACTATGTCGTTTGCCAGGTGGTTTCTTTTGCACCCATTTGCTGATTTCCGCTTTTTCAAGGCAGCCATCGCAGCTTTTCTTCCTTCGGCTGTGGGCTCCCTATTCTGCCGAAATTCGTGATTCAGCCCGGCGTGCGTCTCTGTAACTCTAAAATTAGTTTTTGTTTGTGATAATTAGGTCTCGCTGGAGAAAGGCTATGACTCCTCCATCTGTTGAATCGACAGAAATTAGATTATCTTGTGGTATAGCGTGGCTGTATATATCAGCATTGTATATGTCACTTGAGGTGAAAAGATCCCAGCTTTCTTCAATCTCATTAACATGCTCGCCAGCGACAGTTAATACGATCCCACTTTGAAAACGAATTTGGAGACTACCATCTTCTTTGATTAGGGCGCTCTCAATCCATTTACCAAGCAAAAGTCCAAATTCAGCCCATTCAAACCCGGGCACGTCTTTTAAAGACTCAGCTCCTTCGATGCCAGAGATTGTCCAATCTCCGTAAATTACTAAGGCAGAACAGAGATTATATCGGGGATCATCTTCAGGTCTTCTGTCCACAAAGAAGATAGTAATTCGTTCTGCTCGAAGTCGCACCTCATCTATTGATTGGTCGCTGAGTAGCCATGATAGAGATGAGTTAATAGTATCGAAATCGGTGATTTTGACTAAGTGGTTTTCTTGGCTCATGGTTGTTCCTGTATGCTCCCTGAGTATACGCAATTGGAAAAAGATGCACCGCCTGTAGCCATTCTTAGATCGGCAGATAATGTGCTCCGCTATCAATTTGGTGAATTAATTGGCGCGTGCTGGCACTCAAAAACAACCAGTGTAGGGACGGCCAATTGTCTAGCTTGTTAGGCTCTATTACTTTCTAGCTTCGTGGAAGTAAAGTATTGCTTGCATTAGTTTTGGCATCAATGGATCTTGTAGAGTGGCACCTGAAAATTCTTCGTCGTCTGGCCTGACTCCGGTAAGATCTCGCTCTGTTACGGTGAAGGTGTATTCAATTTCCTGACCTTCGCGCAAAAACTTTACTCTATACCTATGCAAGTTAGGGCTATATTCGTTTTCGGCAATAATTGAGAGTGGTGTCATGGTTAGCAATTTGGATTTCTCTTTTGGTCCAGTGAGTATACTTCTTATGATTGGCGGGCTTCGTGGAAATTCAGAAGAGCCTGCATGAGGTTGGAGGTTGTTCGATCTGTTAGGGCTTCTCTAGAAAATTGATCATCGGCAGCGCTCACACAAGGAATACTTCTTGCATCAACAGTAAATGTGTATTCGACCTTGTTGTCTTTGCGATCAAAGCTTACTTTGTATCGGTGCATTCCTGGTTCATATTCATCTTCCGCGAAGATTGCAAGTGGTGTCATTGTTTGCACGTTTGCTTCCTCTGTCTGTTCGCTCAGCATTGTTTCTAGTATCGCCGAGCTTCGTGTAAATTGAGTATTGCTTGCAGTAGATTCGGCATCAATGGGTCTTGTAGGGTTATTGTGGAAAATTCTTCGTCGTCTGGCCTGACTCCTGGAAACTCTTTATTTCCTTTGTCTCGAGGCACTACTCTCGAAATGCCGCATATCCGTTCCAGTGAAGAAGAAAATTCTCTCTCGGCCTTGGGAGTAAATTTGTGTTCGTTTGGATTGTCGTCTGTTATTGTTCATAGAGCTTGGCGGCCTAACGCTTCATAGTATCTCACGTGCCCAGCTGAACCGAGCACCTCAAAATACGTCGAGATGTACCTCTGATGTCTTTCCATCGTCATTCAACTCAATCAGCAAATCGCACTTGCTTTCGTCGTCCATGGCGTTGTATCCACTATGTCTAATGTGTGGACCGATTTCGTGGAGGGCAGTAAAGGCATCCGGTGTGCCCATATACTCCACTATTTCTAGTTGAGTCAAGCCAATCAGTACCTTGCTCAACACAATGTCGCTTGCCATGCGGTTCTTTTCGTATTTATTTGCTGATTTCCACTTCTTCAAGGCCACCATCCCAGCTTTTCTTTCTTCGCCTGTGGGCTCGCGGTTCTGGCGATAGATCCAATTTATTCCTTCATGAGTCTCAGTAAGTCTATTCCGAGAACTTGGACTGGGGCCACCGATAGCAAAGGCAAAAATGGCAAAGGCAATGCCAACAAGGATAAGTATTTTGACTAGGTTCTTGTTGATAAAGGCTATCCTCTCTCCGTGCCTGAGCGCTGCAATTGTACTTGAAGTTACATCCTTGGCTTTTTGTACTTACCTATCTGGTCGGATTGCACGAAGTTTTCTGTACTTAAGTTCCTGTTCGGGTAGTAGGAAATCATAGATACTAAGGACTTGTCCTTTTTCTATCCCGTAGATTGGCCTACGACCAATGACATCAGATGCATTACAAATGGCCTGGCCCGGTGTTTGGCATTGCATAACTGGTCGTTGCTATACGGAGTCAGAACTAACTAGCGAACCTACCTCAATGTCACGACGGGCATATACAACGGTTGCCTTCATTGTCATATATTTGAGGTTCTGTACTCTATCCTCGACCTTCTTAATGTCGTCATTTCCTTTCCAAAGACAATAGATGCCCAAGCCGAGAGCACAAACAACAACGAGAATCATAGAGAAGCGAGTCATAAGCCTATCTTATCATTGGGTATATTTGCCGCAGAGCAAGCCAGAGAGGTGGTTTGTTCACGAATTTTAGGATAGGCTCGAGCTTCTTCATCGGTCTATTGTTGCATAGGCAAGTGCAATTGCCATTCGCCACTTCAACCAAAATGGTAAAAGAAAGAAAGAAGCGAGCACTCGCTTCTTTCTTTTTCGTCAACACCAGGGGGAAGTTTTTGTGGACTGTTTTTCCTTACATAACGGCTTAGCGCCTCTCTTTCATCTCGTCTGAAACGTGACCTAGAATGCCGCCAGCCACGCCGCCGATTACAGCTCCTTTGAGGGCACCGTTTTTGCCTTTGCCATCGCCGATGACACCACCAATAACGGCTCCGCCAACGACTCCAATCATAGTGTCGCTAGGTCCTTCTGAGCGTCTCTCGTAGCCGCCTTGTGGCCTACCAGGAAAACGTGAAGGATCTGGCTGCCAGCCTCTATCTCTATCGCGATCAATAATTATTACTGGTGGTCTATTTTGGTCATGTGGCCGAGGCATAACTACAACGGGCGGTGGGCAATGAACATCTGGTCTAGGCATGACTACCACAGGCGGTTGGCAAGGAACATCAGGCCGGGGCATAACAACCACTGGTGGTCTGCGATGTTCAGGCTGTTCGATAATAACAACTGGTGGCCTGCGATGTTCGGGGCGATCGATAATTACAACTGGTGGTGGGGGGAAGAAACGGGAGGCTTCTTCGCGGGGCAGATAGCCAGCGTTGTAGCGTCTGCCGTCTTGCGAGCGAACGACTACATCGCCATCTCTTTCAATTTGCAAATCGGCTAGGGTGCAGTTGCCGCTGTTGCGTGATGCTTCTTGAACGAGTCTAGCGAACTCGCGTGGGTTCATATGTTGACAGTCCTCTCTCAGTAGGCTGGCGGCGCTGGCGGCATCTCCTTCGCGCAGTTCGCGGGCGACCATTCTTGCGTCTCGGTTGATGAAGTAGCCTTCGTCCATTTAGCAGTACCTCTGAATTTGTTGGTGAAGCTGATTTAGATATTGAAGTTGACATTGATATCTAACTTAAAACTCGAAGCGCTTGTTTTAGCGGGGGGGCAGTTAGTTGCGCTTCGATAGGTTTCACTTTGCGGCACAAATGTGACACGAGTGTGAAACCTGTCAAAGGCGTTTGCAGGAGCTCTATTGCAGTCTCTCGTTATAGAAATGGAATGAACTTGGCGGCCGCTTGGGAGGTGATTGTGTGGGACTGGGCTACCATGTCCTCGCAGATAGGCAAGCCTGAAATCATTGCCTCTAGCTCTTCGGTGTAGCAGGTATTGATTGTTCCACCCATGCGATGCACTGCTTTTTGTGCTCGCAGCATTTGGTATTCCAGAGCATTCAAACTGTCTGCGTAAATAGTGGCAGAGATGCCGATGCCAGTGGCTGCCATTTCGCTCTCGCAAAAGGCTCTGAAGTGCGCTAAGTGATTTGCAGGTGTCTTCAGTTCTTTGTATCTTTCAGCCGTGCTCAGCTCGCAGTTAAGGCGAATACGTGCTTGTCTCTTTACTGCGGGCATATTGCAGGGCCGTAGGTACATAGAAAATGATAATTCGCAGCCACAGTCTAGCAGTCTATCGAACAAGCCGAAGTTAACTTCGAGAGGCAAGTTCGTGAGGTGAATGGTTGAGACATATTTTCCATCAATTAGAATGTAGCGCGGTTTGTGCTCAAATCCGGCGACGCACAGTGAGAGCAGGTCGCTACCACTGTTTATAGAATTAGTAGCGTGCATGTCTGGTTCTAAGTGCGAGGGGCTGAGTTGAGCGTAGAGCATTCTGCGCACATCAATTGTAGAGACTGCTGCTACACCGAGGCCATATTTGCTAATGCGGCCAGCCAGTTTAAGAAAATTTGCGTTCTCTTTGCTGATCAAATAAAAGTCACGCTGCTCTCGATTTGCTTGAGCCCAGCTTGGTGGTGAATATATTTGCAGACTGCCGACTTGGTCATTAGCAAAGTCGACAATTAGGTCGGCTATTTTGAGGCGCTGTACAACATCTAGGTTGGCTAGATCATGGTTGCTGATTTTTAGACAAGAGCAATTAGAGTCGTTACCTACTAGTGTTGATGAAAGTTCGCTTTCTGGTAGGAAGAGTGGCAGCGGTTCTCTTATGTATCTGAGTCGCTTCAGCCACCATTTGATTGGTTTTAATTCTAGCGCTTTGACGTTGCCAGCAATCAGTGAAAAAGCGCAGATGAAAGTGAAAAGATTGGCCGGAATATTGCCTATGTGAAAGTGTGGGTCGATGAACAAAGAGAGTTTGAGTGCTACTAAGCTTGCGGCAATGAGGCAGAGGAGAGGGATTGGTTTGAAGTCGAATATCCGAATGGGACGATCCAAAATCACCACGGGGTATCTATCCATGAACACCTCATGCGCATTAAGATGGCGAGCTTCTCGCTTGACAATTGAGTCGACAGTAACACCCCGGCCCATCGGCTTATATGGGGAAAAGGATAGATTTACCGATTTATTTATCCATTGCGTCTAGCTGCTTTTGCTTCAGCCGGTCTTCGGCCGCGAGCTTGTTCTGCCCGAGAGCAGTCAGTGTCTTTGCCCGTAGGTTGTAGATCTCAGGCAAGTTTGGTGCTTGAGCTATTAATAGGTTGTAGTCAGCTAACGATTCTTTGAATTTGCCAGTTTCACGATAGGCATTGGCTCTCATTGTTAGTAGGGTGATTCTGGTTTTCGGGCTGAACCATTTCGGATTGTTTAGGCCTGTTGTAGTTAGGGCAATTAGTTTCTCTGGTTTATTCCAGCAGACGTAAGCTCTCGCTAGTTCTGGGTAGGTGAAGTTGCGCATGACTGGAACGTTGATTATTAGTAAGAGCAGTTGTTCCGCTCTGCTGTATCGCTTTAGTTTGCTATTCATGCGTGCCGTTAAGAGAATAGCCTGGGGAATATGTGTGCCAAATTCTTTGAGGTAGCGATCGCCCAGTTTTATGCCAATCTCTGGCTCATCTAAGCGATTTGCTAAGTCGATAGCGTTGACTAGAGCGTCTTCGCCAATGGGAAGGTTGAGCAAATGGCGAAAGTCATCATGTACTTTTTCTTCTTGCAAAAGAATTTCGCAAAGCTGAATTCTAATGAGCAGTAGGCGGGCTATGTCTTTTTTGCTGCTAATGGCTTTGTCTGTTAGTGCCAGTGCTTCAGTCGGATTTCCTTGTGCCGCCACCGTCGCGATTCTTTTTTCATCGCTATTGGCGTCGTTAGGTATATAGAGGCTGACTTTTCCCCAGTTTCTGAAAGCAGGGGCCGCCCAACAATCAAGCCAGGTGTTCGCCAGCAAGACTGAAAGCGCTAGTGCGGCAGTATGGCTGGCTAATTTCGTGCCTGCTCGTCGCTCTGTTATTTTATTCACTGGATTCGTTATCATCATTGTCGTCAATATGCCACAAGTTGTGCTCAAATTGCATAATTGCCAGATTTTAGCTTCTGGGCTTGACTGCACTTTCGGAACTTTCAACCATTGCGCCCGTCCCTCTGACCACTAAAGTTAAGGAGAATGTGTCATGGCTACTGATTTCACTACTACTGCTGTGGATCAATTAAACAGTTTGCTTCAGGGTGAACTAAGTGCGTTAGAAACCTACAGGCAGGTGCTTGAGAATATAGAAGATGCAAAAGTGAAGCAGGTTCTAAAAGACTGTCACATGTGTCACTCAAAAAGAGTCGATACTCTAGTGGAAAAAATTGTTTCACTTGGTGGTCGACCCTCTGAGAACTCTGGCGTGTGGGGCGCATTTGCAAAAATGATGGAAGGTGGAGCCAAACTATTTGGCGACAAAGCTGCTATTGCAATGCTAGAAGAAGGCGAAGACAGAGGTCTTTCTGAATATAAAAAGATGGTAGCCGATCCTGATATGATTGTCAGAGAGCTTGCCTCCGATCTCATTTCTAGTCAAGAAAATACCCATGAAAAAATGCGCAATCTCAAGCTTCTAGTGAACTAGAAACTAGATGCTTTTTTTGCTGCGACAGACTAGACAGTAGATTACAGGCAAGACTAGCAGTGTCAACAAAGTCGAGCTGACTAGTCCACCAATTACAACCGTTGCTAGCGGCCTTTGTACTTCGGCTCCAGACCCGTTTGAAAGCGACATGGGCAGAAATCCGAGGGCTGCTACCAATGCGGTCATAATCACCGGTCTAAAGCGGGCCTTGACTCCTTCTCGCACTGCTTCTTCGACTGGGCGCCCTTTGTCTACTAAGCGGTTGATATACGATATTAGAACAACACCATTGAGCACCGCCACACCAAATAAGGCGATGAAACCAATCGCTGCTGGAACACTTAAGTACAGGTGACGCAGGTAAAGGGCAATGACGCCACCGATTAAGGCGAAGGGCACGTTGAGCAAAACTACCAGCGCGTGTTTGACCGTTCCAAATGTCATGGTTAGCAATATGAAGATGATTGTGATAGACAGTGGCACGAGAATGGCGAACTTGTTCATGGCTCTCTCTTGGTTCTCGAATTGGCCTGCCCAGGTAAGATGTGAACCTTGCTCGAGTTTTACTGACTTGATTTTCAACTGACACTCTTTGACAAAGCTGCCGATATCTCGCCCACGTACATTGCACTGCACGACAATGCGACGAGCTCCTTGTTGGCGGTTTACGGTCTCTAGGCCCGATTCAAGTTTTACTTGGGCGACCTGCGAGAGCGGTATGTGCTTACCTGAAGCGGTTTCGACAAGCAGATCGGAGACGCTAGCTGGTTCCATATTGATGCCCTGGGGCAGACGTACCCTTAGATCAAAGCGTTTGCGGCCGTCTAAAATTTGTGACACTGATGTGCCAATAATGGCTGTTTCAGCCAAAGTTTTAATATCATCCATATCGACGCCATAGCGGGCCATGCGCACTCGGTCTGGAATAATGAGAATTTGTTCTGCCCCCTGAAGCTTTTCGACCTGCAAGTCAGCGGCACCAGGAATAGTGGCAATTATTTGTTCAATTTCTTTGGCTTTACTTTGCAGGTAGTCCATATCTTCGCCAAATATTTTTACTGCGATGTCCGCTCTAACACCAGATACTAACTCATCTACACGCATGGCGATGGGCTGGGTGAAGTTGAATTGGGCTCCGGCAATGTTCTTAGTGAGAAGCTCGCGCAGGCGTTGAGTCAATGAGTCTTTGGTTACCCCTTGAGGCCAGAGTGAACGCTCTTTCAGCATGACAAAGCAGTCGGTGCCATAGACACCCATGGGGTCGGTAGCTAGATCTGGTCGGCCCGTTCTTGAAACTACTGTTTTTACTTCTGGCATCGATCGAATTAAAGTTTCTACCTCGGTGGAAATCTTCAAGGCTGAAGGCAGTGAAATACTAGGAATGTTTTTGATTTCAACTAAGATATCTCCTTCGTCAAGTCGTGGTACGAATTCTGTGCCAAGAAATGGCAGTAGTAGCAGTGAGGCAACAAAGATTGCAATTGCGGCACCTAAGGTGGCCAGTTTGTGCTGCATGGCCATGCCAAAGGCTAGGCCGTAGGGCTTGTAGAGAAACTTTATTAGAGGGTTATCTTTTTCTTTTGGTGCTTTTTTGATAATCAATACTGCTAACACTGGTACTAGAAGCAGCGAGACAAAAAGTGAACCTAAAAGTGCCGATGAAACTGTCACCACCATTGGTGAAAAGAGTTTGTATTCCATGCCTTCTAGACCAAGAATTGGCATGTAGACTACTGTGATGATGGCAATACCAAATAGAATAGGCCTAAAGACTTCTTTGGCCGAGGCTTCTATAATTGCTTGGGTGCTGAGGCGCTCTGCTTCGGGGTTGAGTCTTGCTTCTTCTTGAGCTTCGCTCAAATTGCGCAGAGCATTTTCGACCATGACAATTGAGCCGTCAACAATCATGCCAAAGTCGACCGCTCCTAAGCTCATAATATTCGCAGTTACGCCAAGCATTCTCATGCCAATGAATGAGAACATCATCGAAAGCGGAATAGCCGAGGCACAGATTAGCGCTGCTGGTAGGCTATCTACAGTCAGTAGCAGAACAATTAGAACAAGTGCGCCACCTTTGATCAAATTGTCTTTTACTGTTTCAATGGTTTCGCCAACCAAACCTGACTGATCGTAAAACGGTTCGATCACCATACCTTCTGGTAATGATCGCGAGATTTCTATCAATTTCTCTTTTACTCTTTCAATCACGGCCTGGCTATTTTCGCCCTTGAGCATCATTACTAGGCCTAGCACGACTTCGCCCTGGCCGTTTCGCGTGGCGGCACCTTGGCGCAAGGCGCTGCCGTGATAGACCTTGCCTATATTCTTGATAGTTATTGGTACGCCATTGACTGTGCGCACTATGATGTTTTCGATGTCTGTCAGCGAATTGGCGCGACCTAATCCGCGCACAATAAACTGCTCTGATTCATGGTTGATGATACCTGCGCCAAAATTGTCGTTGTTTTTTTCAATGGCCGAGAAAACGTCTTTCATTGAAAGACCATATTGTTGCAGTGTGGTTGGTAATACCTCTACTTCATATTCGTCAGTTAAGCCGCCCCAGGTGTTAACTTCTGCTACACCAGGAACGGTGCGAAGTTGGTATTTGATATCCCAGTCTTGAATAGTTTTTAGCTCGGTGGCAGAATATCCCCGACCTCGTAGCACGTATTGATATATTTCGCCCATGGCTGTTGAAATCGGGCCAAGTTGCGGGTTTATATTAGCCGGCAATCGCGAGCGTGCACTCTGAAGGCGCTCTAAAACGAGCTGTCTAGCAAAGTAAGTATCCACTTTGTCTTTGAAAATAACTGACACAACTGAAAGGCCATACTTCGAAATTGAACGGGTTTCTTCGACGTTTGGCAGACCGTTCATCACAGATTCAAGGGGTATAGTGACCAGTTGCTCTACTTCTACTGGTCCTAGGCCTGGAGATTCAGTGATAATTTGTACTTGATTGTTAGCGAGGTCAGGAAAGGCGTCAATCGGTAAATTGAGAAGCGAAAAAATACCGGCAACACTTACTGCAAAAAATAGAGTAAGCACCAGCAACTTTTGACGAATCATGCCGGCTAGGAAATTTTCCATTCTTTCCTATTTTCCATTCTTCCCTAACCCCTTAGTCTTCGTGGGCGCCATTGAGGCGTTTCAAAAATTCTGCTTTGAGTGTCAGGCTGCCACTGTTTACTATTAGAGCACCGCTTTTTATTCCAGATTTGACCAAGTAGCCGTCGAGTAATCTTTCGCCCAATTCGATTGGACGCTTTGCATATTTGCCAGCGCCCAAGTCTTCGAAGACAAAAATATCTTTGCCATAGCGTTGCACTGAGTTGTCTGCTACGTAGGGCAAGTATTCTTTGCGTTGTGTGTGTATGATGGCTGTGCCAAACATTCCCGGCTTGAGGGCTAGTTGCCTGTTAGGCAGTACTGCCCGGGCCAGAAATGTTCGGCTGGCGTCACCAGCTAAGGGTTGAATGTAGCTGATCTTTCCGTCAAATTTACGGCCGCCAAGACTATCGCTAATAAAGGTGACTTTTTGGCCAATCTTTACTTGTGCCAGATCTTTGTCGTATATGGTAACGTCTAGCCAGATGTCAGAAAGGTCAGCAACTACATATAGTGGCTCTGAGGTATTGACCACATCACCTAGTGTAATTGATTTTTTTATTACCACCCCGGCTCGTGGTGCTGTGAGTGGGCTCTCGCTCTCAATCTTATGGTTGTCGTAGTTGGTTAGGTGCTTGCCATAGGTCGAGAGCATGGCGTCGGTCTCAGAGTTCAAATGGACGTTGTGTTCTTTGATTCCGCGCAGTTCTATTGTGAGCTGATCTACTTGGTTCTTAGCTGTAAGTACATCTTTAAGTGGAGCGATACCTTCTTCTGATAGTTTGTTGAGGCGATCCAGATTCTTATTAGCAAGTTCCAGGCGCGATCTTAGTTGGTCTGCTTGAATTTCGTTTGAATGTTTCTGGTGAATATAATCGCCAATAAGCTTAGTTACTTCTTTGTTTTGTACGATTGCTAAAGTTTGACCTTGGCGAATGAAATCTCCGAGGTTTACTTTGTCGACAGTAATGCGGCCAGCAACCATTGAATTGATATGAAAGACATTGTTTTCATCTGCCTTTAATTCGCCTGTGGTTTTGATGTCACTCTCGTAGCTCATTTCTTTAATGGGCTGACTTTTAATTCCAGCGTTGGTAATTGCCTCCGGGCTGACTGCAATTATTTCTACTGGTTGAGTTGCGTTAGAGCCAGACGAGCTGTCGTTGCTGTCAGCAGATGGTACAGATCTACTCACTGCTGTACTCACAGAGCTACTCACAGTTCCCGTTTCAGAGTTGGGTGCCTTTCCTTCTTTGCTATTAACGCTAGATTCTGGCGGTTGATTACAGGCACTGATAATGAAGGGTGCGAGCCAAATCAATCCAGCGGCGAAAATTGGCTGTAAAGCCTTCGCACTTTCTGATTTGTCTTTACCAACCATAATTTTTTTAAACGCTTGCTTTGAGAATCGCTTGAGCACAGGTTCTCATGTGTTCTGCCTCTGCTTCTCGATAAGTGGCAGCCAGCAGATTGGCATAACCATCAAGGGAGTGAGCAACATCGGGATGATTTGGTCCGAGGCACTTTGTGCGAATGTCAATGGCTCTTTTGTAGTTCTTTTCTGCTAGTTCATAGCGACCGTCTGCACGCATGATTTCAGCCAGGTAGTGTAAGCAGGCGGCCACGTCTGGATGATCAAGACCAAGATTCATTTCGCGAAGTTCTGTGAGCTGCTTCAATAGCTGCTCTGCTTCTTTGTATTTTGTCAGTTGCAGGTAGCAAATGATCAAGCTATCGATGCAAGCCTGAGTGTCGGGGTGGGTCATGCCTAACTTTCGCTCGCGCAGGTCCACAAGCTTCTTCCAGTATGGCTCAGCTTTTTGATAGCGATTGTGATTGTGATAAAGGCAGGCAAGATCCCATAGCCTGGCTTCAGCCTCTGGGCTTTCTGGCCCACGAGCTGTCTCGCTAATGGTCAATGCTTCTTTATAGAGGGTTTCTGCCAACAGGTATTTGTTGTCTGATTGATGCACAAAGGCTATGCTGGCTAATATTTCGGCCACTTCTGGGCTCTGTCTGCCGAGAGCCCTTTCGCGAATACTAAGAGCGCGCTTGTAGAGCCTTTCTGCTTCTGGAAAACGACCTTCGTAAATGTATGAGCCTGCCAAATTGGTAATGCAGGCAACTACTTCTGGGTGATTCGGCCCGAGAGTAATTTCTTTTAGACTCAAGAGTTTCTCGAGATGGGCGCTTGAATTCTTGTGGTGGCCGTTGGCTTGCGACACGGCTGCCAGGTTTACCAAAACGGGAACGAGGTCAACATGGTCGTCTCCAATGGTGTTGGAGAGAATTATAAGGGCTTCGGTTAGCAGCGGTTCTGCTTCTTCGTAGCGCTCGAGTGTCAAATAAACATTTGCCAGGTTGTGAAGTATGTCGCCAACCTCTGGATGGGCTCGACCGAGAGCTGTTTCTTTGACGCTCAAGGCTCGTTTAAATAGCTCTTCTGCCTGGCGGTTCTTGCCTTGGGCGGCATAGATCAAGGCTAAATTGTTGATTGAGGTCGCTACCTCAGGGTTGTCTGAGCCAAGAACTTGCTCGTAAATCTCAGTTAGGCGTTTACATGGCTCTTCTGCCTTCTCGTGATTACCTTCAAAGAAGTAGAGGGCTGATAAGTTATTCAAGGCCGCTACGATAAGGTCGTCATGAGGCTTTAGTAGCCTGTCGCGAATTTCAAGGGTGCGATTGAAGCAAGGTTCGGCTTCTCTGTAGCTCTGCCCCTCAAAATACAATTCACCTAGTCGTTCCGAGCAAACGGCCATATCTAGCTCGTTCTCGCTTTCTTCAGCTGCCGCTAATGCGGCTTTAAAAAAGCTCTCGGCCGCTTCAAGGTTGTCTGCCTCAAAGGCCTGGTTGCCTTGTTCGAAAAACTTTTCCCAATTTTTGCTCATCGGAGAATGTATGTTTCCTGCTTGGTCTTTCCACAACATTTTTTAGTGAAATGTCAAGAAAATCTCGAGTACGATCACATGTTAATTCTACCCAGCTTTCAATCTGTTCTAATGGTGCAATTAGCCAGTAAAAACTCCAGGTCCAATTATCTCTAAGTATTGGTTATGTTGGGTTATTGTAGGTGTCACGTGAAGAAAGAAATATTTATTGCTAAGTCACGCTTTCATGCGACGGCCGATGAAATTTTTGATTGGCATGAGAAGCCCGGTGCTTTTGAGCGTCTCTCGCCCCCGTGGGTCGACGTCGAGTGTGTTGAGCGGACAGGCGGAATTAAGGATGGCTCTCGGGTAGTTTTGCTGCTCGAGAAAGGCCCTGTGCGGATGCCGTGGGTTCTGGGGCACAAAGATTATGTCAAGGGTAAGCGCTTTGTTGACTACCAGATTGCTGGCCCATTCGACTATTGGCAACAGAATCACGATTTTGAAGAAGATGGCCCTGCGCACTCTTACCTAACTGACCGGGTAGAGTTCTCTCTGCCCATGGGGCTGGCAGGCAAAATTGCCGGGTCTGGTTTTATTCGCTCTGAGCTGAGTCGCCTTTTCCGCTATCGACATGCCTTGCTTGCTCGCGATATGGCTCTGCTTAAGCGGTATGGGCAGAGACCGTTGAAAGTTTTGATCAGTGGGGCCACTGGTCTGGTGGGTGAGCGTCTTGTGGCTCTTCTTCTTACCCAGGGCCATTCTGTGGTGAGACTGAGTCGGCGCTCAGCTGAGGCGGCTATCGGCGCTAATAAAGCCGTTGAAGAGGGATCAGGCTCGACCAGAGAGAGTTTTACTGAGATTTTCTGGGACCCAATGGCCCGTACCATCGAGTCTCAGTTGCCTAATGATTTAGATGCTGTAGTGCATCTATCTGGTCGAAACGTTTCAGCAGCTCGATGGACCGTAGAAGAGAAGCAGCTGATTCATCAGAGTCGAGTGAAGAGCACTCAATATCTGTGCCAATTGCTGGCAGCTCTTGATACGAAGCCCGAAGTTTTGGTTTGCGCCTCTGCTATTGGTTTCTACGGAGAACGTGGTTCGGAGCCATTGACCGAAGATGCTAGCGCGGGTTCTGGTTTCTTGGCTGAGGTTTGTATCGATTGGGAGCAGGCCGCTAGCTCTGCTAAGGCCGCAGGCCTGCGAGTTGTTTTCGCTCGTATCGGTGCTGTTCTTAGTCCAAAAGCGGGAGCCTTGGCTAAGCTATTGCCAATATTTGCTGCTGGCGGCGGTGGCAAAATTGGTGATGGTAAACAATACTTTAGTTGGGTTTCGATTGATGATGCTTGTGGCGCAATCTATCATGCCATTGTTACTAAGCAAGTAGAAGGGCCATTAAATGTGGTGGCGCCTAATTGTGTTACCAATGCTGAGTTTACGCGGGCCATGGGGCGAGCTCTGTTTAGACCGACACTCTTTCCTGTTCCACCAGGGGTTCTTCGTATAGCTTTTGGCGAAATGGCTGATGCTTTACTAATGGCTAGTGTGCGTGTCTTGCCGCAGAAGTTGAAGCAAACTGGCTACGAATTTCAAGATCCTGATTTACTTGAGGCTATTAAATATTTGACTGGGCGCGGGGCCGGGCACAAGTAGTTTGAGGTCACATATTGGTCACTGAATGGTCACCACTTGGTTTTTTTTCGAAAGTAGTGTGATTGCATGACCGACACACTACTTTCTTGAGGACCAAATTATGCCATACGCACCTGCCGAGTTTACTGAAGCCTCTTCGGCCAAAGCTCTCAATTCAGCTGAGTCAGCAGCATCTAGCAATATGATGAAAGAAGTTCAAAATTACCAAGAGCAAAGGCGTGGAGCCAATATCATCGGAACTGCTGAGACGCTCACTGGCGATGAGGCCGTAAAGAAGATGTTTAATGGCAAAGAAGTTGAGAAAATACTAAAAGATTTTGTCATTAATGAAGATCCTAATGGTGGTATTAAGAAAATTACTAAGGACAACAATCAAGAACAGGGCGGTCTCAAACCCATAAGAAGAGAGAACCCATCCACTGGTAGCTTAAAGGATGACTTAGGGAATTGTCTCTTGCCACCTAAAGGACCAAAGAATATCAAAGAGTTTCAACCTAGTTCTGATGCCAACGAAGGCCAGCCTAAAAAAGGATCTGGTTCTGTAAATATCGATTTGAATGATTCGAAGTTTCTGCGTCGCTTTTAGAACGAAGATAGCGAGCTCATAGCCCGAATTAAGTAGAGAAGCCTTCAAGTGTCAGTAAGATACTCGAAGGCTTTTTTGCTTTTGCTTGATACTAAATAAGGTGCCAAAATTTAGTCCGCAAGTCACAGACAAGTCACTGTACAGTCACCACTCGGTCGCTTCGCTTCGATTATTGTGTTTGCATGCACACCACACAATTCTAGCGAGGAGAGGAAATCATGGTACACGCACAGTTCGAAAGTGCTCAATTCAGAACTTCTGAGTCAGGTACTGCAAGTCAATCAGATTCGGCTTCTACAAAAATGCTACTTGAATCGCAATCTTACCAAGCTCAAGATAGAACTTTATCGAGCGTTAGAGGCGGCGCTGCTGCTGGCGCTGGCGACAATACTGGAACTAAGGCTGTCGATAAAGAGATCGATAAGATCATGAATGGCTTTGCCATTAAGGCTGACGATGCAGCTGCAGAGAAGAGTGCTATTGCTTGTCGCATGATGAAAGGCCAGCGCATTGAGTATGGTCGAATAGTTTCAACCGATAAAGAAGGAGACGGTAAACCTTCAGTGCCTGGACGAAATGGTTCAAATGAGCCCACTGATCAAGATCGGGCTAGTCGATTTGAATTGTATCTGTGGCGCTTGTGTAATCGTCGCAAGTAAGGTTTTAAACATTTGCATATAGAGGAGAAAGAACAATGGTGTATTCACAATTTGAAGGAGCTGAAGCTAGTCAGCTCAATGCAGTTGCTAGTCGTAGTGAATCAGCTTCGTCGAGAATGTTCGCTGAAGTCGGAAATTACCAGGTGGCAGGGCAGGCTGTTATTAGTGATAAGTCGAGCAACTATAGCGCAGAAAAGTCGGCGCAGAAAAAAGAAGTCGAAAAAATGCTCAATCAGTTCGGTATTGACGATGCTCAGCAGCAGCAGCTTAAGCCCAAACCAATTGACCCTGGTCATTGTCCACCCTGGATGAATCCTGATAAACATCCTGATAAACATCCCGCTAAGCCGGTTCTACCGCCGGTTAAACCAGAGAGTCCCGATAAGAATCCACAAAAGTACCCAGATACTCCAAACGGCAAGCCGTGGCGCCCAGAGTTGGGTGTTTGTGCCCCAGGAAGCCCTTATAAGATCGATTGTTTCGACGAGAAAGAGTCAAAGCGCAAAGTGAAGTAAGAGTATTAAAGAAGATGGCGCCAGAGTGTTACAAGCATCACGGCGCCATCTTTAACGACTTGAACGTAGTCTATAGCCAACTCTTGGTATGTTCTCAATCAATGATTGATCATCTTCGGTGCCATCATCAATTTTCTTGCGGATGCGTTTGATGGCTGTGCGAAGACCTTCTGGGCTAGCGTCCGAATCAGACTCCCAGACTCTGGCGATGAGGGCTTCAGCACTAAAGACTTGGTCTTTGTGCCGTAAAAGGAACTCTAAAAGGGCAAAGTCGCGGGGCAACAGGTGCACTTCTTGACCGCCACGCAGAATGCGATGCTTCGAAGAATCAAGTTCGATGTCACCAGCTCTTAGAACTGATGAATTCATGAGAGTTGGGCGACGCAACAGGGCCTTAACCCGTGCGCCTAGCTCTTTGATGTTGAAGGGTTTTGTTAAATAATCATCGGCCCCGATATCTAGACCGGTCTCTTTATCTGTAATTGTTGACTTGCCAGTTAGCATGATAACCGGTGTTGAACCGCCATTTTCACGAAATTCTCGCAGAATCTCGATGCCTGAACAGCCCGGTAAGTCCCAATCGAGTACGACCACATCGAAGCTAGATATTTTCAAGATTTCTCTGGCGATATCACCATCGTAGGCTACCTCAACCGTGTAGCGCTCGCTCTTAAGCCAGCCAGATATCATGTCTGAGAGGTCTTGGTCATCTTCAACTAGTAGGATTTTAGACATTCTCTCTGTATCCGTTCGATAGCTACCTTCCGGGCACTTATAAATATACCAAACCAGGCGTGCTCTCCGGATGGCAAGTTTGATTCCTGAGGATGCGACGGAAGCCAAGCGGTTCAGCGTTTGACGAAACGTGCCGTCTGTACGCGCCTGAAAAATGCTGGATAAAGTTCAATAAATCTACCTGTATTCAGCCTGACTTGTGTAAGCTCTATTCTGGAAGCTGTTGGAGATACTCGACCGATGTTCCGACCAGTTAGTCTAAGATTCAAAATTTTAGTTCTTATCTTTGTTCCATTGATTTTGCAACTTGCTCTTTTAGCAACAGTTGCGAACTTACAGAATCAGGCTGAAGAGGAAGCGCGGCGAGCAGAAAATGCTCGTCAGATTGGTGATGAAGTAATTGCCATAACTCGCGACATGGTGGCACTTAAGACCAATTTGGAGGTTGAACCACTGGCTTCGCCCGAGTCCACCGCGTCTATTCAGTACCAATTGCTGAATGCCGACATTGACAGACATTTTTCTAAGCTGAGAGAGCTGACTCGCGACAAACCGGCTCTGGCTCAAAGTCTGGAGAAGTCCTGCGAGGCCATGCTTCAATCGCGCAAATTAGTTGAAGACACAAAAAACGCCTATAGAGCCGGAAAGATGAGGGGGCGGTTAGATCGATTTCAATTTATAGCTCGCCTGCGCAGCCTTACCCTGGAACTATCGAACCAGCTGCTTGGTATCGGTGATGCTGGCAAGGCGGCCGCCGATGCTAGCCCTGAGATTCAGCGAAAGTTTCGGGAAAAGGTTCAGTTTGTGTTGATTGGCGGTGGCGTTGCAAACATATTTTTAACGCTGCTTCTTGGGGTTATTCTTACGCGTAGTATCGTCAACAGGCTGAAGATTATGAACGATAATAGTTATCGTTTGGCAAGCGACAAGCCCCTTAATCAGCTGGTTTCTGGTAATGATGAAATTGCTCAGCTCGATAAAGTTTTTCATGATATGGCAGCCGCTCTGAAAGAGGCCGCACGTAAAGAGAGAGCGATTCTAGAAAATGCTAATGATTGCATTTGTTCGTTCGATTCAAGTTTGAAATTCGTCAACGTTAATCCTGCTTGCGAAGAGTTCTTTGCTCTCAGTCAAGACGAAATCATTGCCACTCATTTGTTCGATTATCTCGGCGCAGAAGATACAGAAAAGGCTTGTGCCTTCCTCGCTAAAGTCACTCAGGGCGCTAATCCAGGGACCGTGACTCTTTCAATTAGGAGAGCTGATGGCGAAGTGCGTGAGGTGTTGTGGTCGTCGCAATGGGCGCCGGAAGAAGGTAAAACGGGTCAGTTGTTTAGCATCTTCCATGATGTTACTGAACACCTCGCGGCTGAGCGTCTAAAGCAAGAAGTGGTGGCAATGGTAACCCACGATTTGCGCTCTCCCCTTATGACGGTGCAGAATTATTTGCAGTTTCTTGCTGATGGTTCCTACGGCGATCCCGGCGAACTAGCTAAGCAATATCTGCCTGGTGCTCAGCGCAGTAGCGAGCGAATGATGCGCTTAATTGGTGACTTGTTAGATATTGAAAAGATCAATTCTGGCATGATGGAGTTAGAGCGTAAAAAAGTTTTGGTGCAGAAAGTATTTCAAGAAACTATTGAGCACGCTTCTAATTTGGCCAACGATTTCAAAGTGTCACTTGTTGCCGAGCCTGCAAATGTCTATGTTGATGCTGATGAAGAGAAGCTATTGAGGGTTTTAGCTAACCTAGTTTCAAATGCTATAAAATTCTCGCAAAAGGGCGGTGTCGTTACTATTTCGGCAAGGAGCAATAATAAGGTTGTTACTTTCACTGTTGCCGATACCGGAGTTGGTATTGCCCCTGAAATGCTAGACACTGTATTCGATCGCTTTCAGCAGGCGCGCAATCAAACATCGCGTACTAGAGGCGGTTCTGGGCTTGGTTTGACTATTTGTAAAGCGCTTGTGCTGCTGCATGGTGGCAAGATTTGGGTTGAGTCAAAAGAAGGGTCCGGTTCTCGTTTCAATTTTGAATTGCCCTTAGCTAATTGAGAATATGACAATGAAAGCGTTTCTTTTAACAAGATCGGCTTTAGAGGCTTTTAAAAGCAGGTCTGTCTTTGTATTGCCGCATGATTTTTGCTCGCACGGCAAAGGTATCTGGTTGAATCGTCCATTCGCTAGAAAAAGGCCTAGTCATTAAGAAGATGACACCAATATTGGTGCCGAGAGTAATAGCGACGAGTCCGACTAAAACTGAATGCAATAAGGCGCTGCCTTTGCCGACATAGAGATATGAGCAGATCAAGACCACCACCGCGCAGGTGATAATTAGGGGCAGTAGACGCCAAGTCCAGGTGCTTCTGCTGGCGACAACGCGCACGGCACGACTTTGGCCAAGTTCGTTTGTGGTACTAAGAAGTGCACCTTGCACAGCTGCTTCGCCGTCGTTGGCTGGCCGAAATTTCATAATAACATCGCTTATATTGATGAAGATATCGGTTACTGCCGGGCTCATTTCTCCGTTTTTCATGGCTGGCCAATCGTCGCTAATTACTTTTTCGCAGTAGGTAATACACTGATCTTGTATTGCCTTTTTTTGTGCATCTGGCAGTCCGCGGGCGATACGAAAAACTTCACTAATACTTGTGGCTTCACTGCTAACGCATTCTTCAAGTGAGCGGTACTGTTCGTCGGCACTAGATACCAGCATGCCAAGCAAGACAGAAACGAGCGTACCGAGAATAGCCAGCAGAGCAACGATCAATTCGCCATTTTTAGCTAGATCAATCTTGATTGTTTTTGCTGATAAAAATAAGCCCACAAGCGCTATTGCCATAAAGCCTGCGGCCCAGAAGAACAGTGGCGATAGTGACATGGTTGACCTACAGTTTGAGACTATAAACCGCTTAATGCTATCAGCGGCTTTGCTCTATGGCAATATCACTTGCTATGCTTTCTGTAGTTGTTCATGTCTTCATCGGCTTTGCTGTTTTCGCCAAGCGCTTTGTATATTTGGCTTCGCATAAGATAGGCGCCAGAGTAATCTGGACGTAGTCGCACAAAGTTATTGGCGGCCACAAGTGCTCGATCGTAGAGTTTAAGATTGGTAAATGCTAGAGTCAAAGAGTACTGTAATGACCAGTCGTTGGATTTAGCTTCTATCTTGCTAAAGGTGGCTTCCGCTTCAGCGCGATGACCTGGTATTTGATAGAGAAGCTCAGCCCGATGAACTTTGTCACCTAATTGACCTGGTTTGCTAATCAGGCTAGGACGGTCCAAATACTCAAGCGCTGTCACTGGATCTTTTAACAGTTCGTCAATAAAAAAAGAAGACAGCGTAATCAGCATCGGATTGTATGCGCTGATTGTTATTGCTCTATCGCAAATGGTTGTCAGTTTTTTATGCTTTTCTTCTGCTGATTCTTTAGCAAAGCTACCGCTCCTCAAGAGGTTTTGCTTCTCAATGACGAAGTCAGTAAATCCTAATAGGGGCAAGCCAGCCGCTAAGATTAGGAACGTTGAGATTCCTAGAAAAACAGTGCGTATTAGTATTTGAACTGGTCGCGGGAGCGAATAAGAAGCTTTCTCAAAGTGGCTTTTTCCTTGCAACAGAAGCAATATAGCTAGCAATGCAATGAGGCCTAGAGTTATTGATACGGTAACACCTAAATAAAATGTAGCCGCATCTTGAAACCAAAAAGTTGGTGTTAGAAATGCCGAAACTGCTGCCAGTATAAAAATTATGATGTTGGCAAAGCCGCGCAGCTTTTTGTGACCGCTGTTTTTCGGTTTTACTTGTGCAATATTACTCTGCACAATCGAACCGCTTAGCGAATTTTCGACTGAAGTGTTTGTGTCATCTAAATTTGGTGGCACCACTGATTGAAGTTGTTGGTCTTGATTCGTTCCGGCGAGGTCGGTCTCGACAGCATCACTGACCAATTCGACTTTGCTATCTTCATCAGAAGTCAGGTGGAACTTGAAGCCTTTTTTCTGCTTTTTATCCAATTTATCTTGCACCTTAGTGCTTAACGAACATCATGATTCCGGCACCAGCAAGAACTATGATCATGACGATAGCCGCAATCATTGCTGGGCTAAGCCCGCTGCGTTCTCTGGCATCACCAACTGAAGAGAGTTCGCTTCCTTCAGCCTGTAATTTCTTGGCGCTTTTTGCTGCTGCTGCTTCTTCGCTTGAGGGCAGCTCGTTACCTTCATACGAACGCATGCGCGTCATGGCGCTTCCGGTCAAAGCTAGTTCTTCTGCTGTGGCCGGCAGATTTGGCAAGGCATTTACCAGCAGGTTTAGTCTGATCTTCAGACCTTCTTCTAGGTGGGCTGCTTCTTGAGGAAACTCGCTGCAGTCCATTAATGAGTAGGTGCCATGGTCTATTGTAAGCAATGTTGCTAAAGCATCGAAGCCAGTTAGTTTGTCTTCGAGCAGACGGGCACCGTGAACATAGGTGCTTTTGACGATTAGAAATTCGCCGTCTATTTCGCCAAATTCAGAGGCCATGCGAGCAATGGCATAGTCAGCTTTTTTGCCTTTTTGAATGGCCAAAAGAATTTCTTTAGTGGAGCGATTCTCCCAGATTTTTCCTGACTCGATGGTCGGTAATTCATTCATTCACGTTGCTCCAGCAGCTACTTAGAATTATGTTTTTAGTTCGAGGGTGACGGGGCAATGATCGGAGCCATGTACATCATTGAGGATACCAGCATTGACAACGTTGTCGGTCAGGTTTTTGGAGGTAAAGAAGTAGTCAATACGCCAACCGACATTTCTTTCGCGAGCCGCTGTGCGCATGTGCCACCAGCTGTAATTGTGAGGCTCTTGGTTGTACATACGAAAAGTGTCTGAATATCCAGCTTTAATGAATTTATCCATCCAAGCTCTTTCAACTGGAAGAAAGCCTGAGATTTTTTCATTTTCTTTTGGTCTGGCAAGGTCAATGGCTCGATGGGCGGTGTTGAAATCGCCGCATACGGTGAGCTTTTTGCCTTCCTTTACTATTTTGTTTGCCCATTTATAAAAAGCATCGTAAAAGTCTAATTTGTATTGCAGCCGCTCGGGGTTTTGGGCGCCGTTAGGAAAATAAATATTGGCCAGGACAAAATCGCCGAAGTCGGCCACTAATGTGCGACCTTCGCAATCAAAGCGTTGTACACCAAAGCCTTCTTTGACAGAGAGTGGTTCTACTCTTGTGTAAATGCCAACACCGCTGTAGCCGCGCTTCTCGGCGTGAGAAAAATAGCTTTTGTAGCCTTTTCTTTCTAGTATATCTGGCGTCAATTGGTCGGCCGATATCTTGGTTTCTTGCAGGCCAAGGATGTCAGGCTGTTCACTGTCCATCCAATCGTAGAGGCCTTTTTTGGCCACAGCTCTAATGCCGTTGATGTTCCACGAGACCAGTTTGAGGTTAGCCATTTGAACCCTTTTGTGTTTTTAACATTTTAGAACAAGGCGCACCTACTCATTGAGCAAGTGCGCCTTATTTATTTTTCGACTTCTAAAAGACTAGTTTTTTATCCTTATTTTTTAGAGCCGACCGGTGTCTTTGCTGCGTTGACAGCTTCCAATACTCCAGCGTGAACGATTTCACCTTGGTGAATGTTGACACCGAGGTGTAGGGCTGGATCGTCCAAGCAAGCTTGGTAGCCGTTTTTGGCTAGCTTAGAGGCATAGGCCATGGTGGCATTGGTCAATGCGCGAGTAGAAGTCCATGGCACGGCGCCAGGAATGTTAGCCACACCGTAGTGCACCACACCGTCTACTTCGTAAACTGGTTGTGAGTGAGTTGTAGCGTGGATTGTTTCGATACATCCGCCTTGGTCGATGGCTACGTCAACAATGACTGAGCCTTTCTTCATTTTGCTGACCATTTCGCGAGTGACGATTCTTGGTGCTTGTTTGCCCGGAATCAATACTGCGCCAATGACCAAGTCAGCGTGTGGAAGTAAGCTTTCGAGATAGTGACCGACTGAGAACACTGTTCTTACTTGTCCACCAAATACATCATCGAGATAACGCAATCTATCTAGTGATAGATCGAAGATAGTGACGCGAGCGCCTAGACCAACACCAATTTTTGCAGCATTGATACCGACTACGCCGCCGCCGATGATGATGATTTCGCCCGGTTCAACGCCAGGTACGCCACCAAGAAGTACACCGCGACCACCCATAGGGCGCTCTAGATACTGAGCACCAATCTGAGTAGCTAGACGTCCAGCAATTTCAGACATCGGTGTGAGCAATGGCAATTGGCCGTTGGCGGTTTGCACTGTCTCGTAGGCGATGCAGGTAGCGCCTGACTTAGCCAAATCTTCAGCCAATTTTGGAGCAGCAGCTAAGTGTAGGTAAGTGAAGAGCAGCTGGCCTTTCTTGAGCATGGCTACTTCTTGCGCTTGTGGCTCTTTCACTTTCAAAATCAAATCGGCTTCGCCGAAAACAGATGCTGCATCAGGAAGAATTTTGGCTCCTACGGCCTTGTACTCGTCATCGCTCATTCCAGAGCCAACGCCTGCGTTTTTCTCAACGTAGACAGTGTGACCTTCAGATACCAGTGTTTTAACACCGGCAAGTGTGATGGCAACGCGATATTCGTTGTCTTTAATTTCTTTCGGCACTCCAACCTTAGCCAAGGTCTTACCCTCCAAATATTCGAACCTAATCTCTATAAGCATCTGTAGAGATTGAAATTCTATCTCGCAATATGTCGTTACTATATTCTCTTGATAGATGTTTTATGATTGGGCGCTTGATAACCGCCTTTTCTTCTTGTTTGACAACCGAATTTGCAAATTCGCCTTTATCGCGACCTTATTTTGCTGAGCTGCTGATAATTGTGCCAGGCAAATCTTTGTGTTGATATTGCTAGAATCTGGTTGCTTGCGACAAACAACCAAATACAAGAGTAGGAAAATGAGCGATATAGTCATAGTCAATGGAGCTAGAACAGCCTTCGGAGCATTCGGCGGTGGATTAGCTTCTAAAACGGCCACAGATTTGGCTGTTGAAGCGGCGGCCGGTGCAATTGAGCGCTCGCAAGTCGATAAAGAAACAATTGACTCTGTGATTATGGGCAATGTCATTCAAACCAGCAAAGATGCTATTTATCTGGCTCGCCATGTGGCTTTGCGCTCAGGTCTGAAAGAAAATACTCCGGGGCTTATTCTTAATTTGTTATGTGGATCTGGTGTTTATGCTGTCGCCAATGCGGCCATGCAGATTGAGAATGGCATGGCAACAACAGTGTTAGCCGGTGGTACTGATCACTTATCGAGCACTCCATACAGCAGTTGGAGCACTCGTTGGGGCAATCGCATGGGCCACATGGAATTGTGGGATGGCCTAGATATTCGCGATACCTATGCCAAAGCCTCCATGGGTGAGACAGCAGAAAACCTGCAAGAGAAGTACAAAATCAGTCGCGAAGATCAAGATCAATTTGCACTGCGTAGTCAGCAATTGGCTAAAGCAGCCATGGAGAGTGGTCGCTTAAAAGAAGAGATCAAAGGCATTGAGATTGTTTCGAAGAAGGGCACTGTTGTAATTGATCGCGATGAACATGCGCGGCCTGATACAACCATTGAAGGTTTAGCTAAGCTTAGACCAGCTTTCCGCAAAGATGGCAGTGTTACCCCTGGCAATGCTTGCGGTATTGTGGATGGTGCTGCCGCTGTGATTGTTACTAGCCTGAAAAATGCAGAAAAGCAAAAGTTGAAGCCGCTTACTCGAGTTGTTTCATGGGCAGTTACTGGTGTTCCGCCAGAAATTATGGGCATTGGCCCGGTACCAGCCATTCCTATGGCTCTAGAAAAAGCAGGCTTAAAGATGGCTGACATTGATCTCTTTGAGATCAACGAAGCTTTTGCGGTGCAATATCTTGCTTGCGAAAGAGAATTGCAACTTGACCGCGAAAAAGTCAACGTCAACGGAGGTTCTATTGCCCTAGGCCATCCCTTTGGTGCCACTGGTGCTCGTCTGCTCTTGTCTATCTCAATGGAATTGCAAAAGAGACAGAAGCGCTATGGTTGCGTCAGTCTATGCGTTGGCGGCGGCATGGGCATTGCCATGATTGTCGAAAGGATTTAAAACTAAATTCTAGCGGTAGACTCTAAAACTAATATGTAGTCACGCCTTTGCGACTAGATGTTGGCTTTACTGCTGCCGCCGTGCCGTAGGTTTTGACATAGACAATTTTTTCTTCTGCAGGAGATGCCGCTGAATCGGCAGTTTCTTCAGCAATTACTTCTCTTGAATAAGGGATTGTGCCGCTGGCACTTCTCGTCATGGGAAGTATTGACGGTGCGTAGGCTGGCGGTGGTGGTACTAAGTATGCGCCGCGTCTGGCGCCTGATTTATTTTTGGCTTCTGCGCTAGGAGCATCAATATTGATACAGCATGCAAGCAGCGCAGCGGTCGACAACATGAAAACTGTCTTTTTCAACTTGAGAAACCCCGTGGTCTGGATTGGCCAGAACTATCTATCAGGCAAAAGAATATGTGACAGGCGTGACCATGTCAGTAAAGTTCGTTGAGTGGATCATACCACTGAGCCCTAACAGTCAAACCTGGGTTGCCTGACTGTAAAGCATTGCCTGGCTAGAAAAAGTTAGCTGTGGAACCACTTCGATTGTCTCGGATGTCTGCGCTGTTCTAGGTTGTCGACGTTTTTACCATCGAGGGGCTCCCAAGTGGCCACTGATTGCCCCCACCATGCCTTGGCATCTGTAACTGTTGCGTCAGCCTTTCGTTTCTCGCCTCTGCTGAAGTTCTGGGCTGCTTCTAGTTTAATTTTTTCAATTTTGGCCTGTTCCATTAAGACTTGAAACTGCTCTTCTATCTCTGTCGAAGAACTTATCGGATCATTGTGCTCTGGAGAGCGCTCGGCGAGGCGGTCAAGGTTGCTTTGCCATGGATTGGCTGATTCGCCATCGGGACTGGGCAGTTCGTAGTGATCACTACCATTAGCCTGATTGCGGCTAAAGAAACGAACTAGGGGGGTTACAAGCTTCTGAAAAGAAATCATAGAAATTCTCCAACGACTATTGCTGAGTCAAAAGAGGTATTCCCTTGGCAACTTGGCGGTAACGGTCAGGTTCTTCACGTAAAGTTGCGTAAAGCTGCAGCTTTGCTCTGTGAAGAAATGACTAACCAGTCTTGTCTTCGAGTTTGACCCCTTAATTGCTAGTCACTTGGAAACTGGGCGATTTAGGAGGAGTTTTGTTATGGCTGTTATGAGGCCAGCTCGACGGCTTCTTGAGCGGCCAGTACGAGCTGCGGTACTGCCTGCTCAATCTTTGGCAGGTCAAGCCTGAGTTGGTATTCACCTGGTGGCTCAAAGCAATGTATGCAGCGTGCTTCGTACTGGGCGTCGCCTACGAGAATCTGTTCACTTGAATGAACAACCCGCTGAGTGCGGCAGGCAAAGTCTGAGCCACATTTGCGGCAAACGGCTAAGAGCTTATCGACGCGGTCAGCCAGCGCGAGCAGATGGGGCACTGGCCCGAAGGGCTTCCCTCTAAAATCTAGATCGAGCCCCGAGGCAATAATTTTCTTTTTTTGTCTAAGTAGGCTGATGATTACGTCGATGATTTCATCTTCAAAGAATTGGCTTTCATCGACGCCAATCACCACGGCGTGAGAGGAATATTTGAGAATGTCTTTGGCTGAATCGACAACAATTGCTTGCGAGGCCATGCCGTTGCGAGACTCTACATGGTTAGGCCTCGATCTTGTATCGGTAGTAGGCCGCACGATGATCGTAGGCAAGTAAGCCAACCGGGCTCTTTCTATGCGTCTAATCAGCTCGCTCGACTTGCCGGCGCTCATGCAGCCCACAATCATTTCAAATCGGTATCCGCTAAACATGAAATGGTCTCCGCAAAAAATCTGTACTTAATGGTAACCAAATTTGAACGATTTGTTTGTACAAATCAGTTTCATATTTCTTCACCTGATAAGCTCCTCACTCATTTTTGCTCTCTATCGATCTGATATGCTCTGAGATCCGGAATATTAAAGCACCAAATATAGTGGCAATGGTGTCTGTCACCATTGCCACTAATTGTCGCTTTGTCTCTATCAAGGTAGAGCTCTGCGGTTTTTACTGTTAGTCTGAAGCTGGGCTATTTTAGCTCTGAATCAACGTCTGCGACCACCACCGCCAGCCCCTCTGAAACCGCCAGCAGCTTCCCTGAAGCCACCGCCGCCAGCTCCTCTGAAACCACCACCACCTTCGCCGCGTAGGCCGCCACCACCTTCGCCTCTGAAACCACCACCAGCGCGTGCTTCAGCTCCTGCTCCAGAACCTCTTAGAGAAGAGGCTCCCTCTCCGCCAGCGCCACGGTTTTGGGCGAAATTACTAGCGCCATCTCTAGCGCCCCCGCCTTGGGCGACGAATGGATTGTTTCCAGATTGCTGGAATCTCTGCGGATTTTGCTTCTGTTGATCTTGATACCACTGCTGTTGTTTTTGGTAGTCCTCATGCTGCCCGCCATAGGCGGCCTGGCGATTGGTTTGATTTTCTGACATAGACCCTTGACGGTTTTGTTGATTAGTCTGGGTCTGCTGTATAGCCTGCTGCTGGTTCTGCTGTTTGATTTGATTTTGGTTGTACAGAGCCATTTTTTGATTTTGGTTGAGGTCTTCGAACTGTTCGCCGTTGTGATAGCCGTATGCTTGGCCATTGGCGCCGTAATACATAGGAGTGCCATAAGGTGCATTGTAGTAGCTGTTGCTCATAGCTGCTCCAGCCATGGCACCTAAGCCAGCAGCAGCGGCTGTTCCCACTGCCCCCATGGCGCCGCTACCGGAACTACCAGAGCCACCAGAGCTGTTGTAATTATTGGTGATTTCGGTAGGTGGAGCAGCGGCTTGTTGCTGTTGCGGAGCTTGGTAGTATGGCTGCGGCGCATACTGTGGCACCTGCATTGCTTGTTGGGCGCCAGCACGACGAGCCTGCAGCTGCCTAACAGCGCTGTCTAGGTCGACTGACTGACCGTTTCGATCTGTGTACCAGAAGCCGCCCTTTGCACCCATGTATATTTGAGCAGTATTGCCTAAAACGCCACTTCCTGGAAGCGGCGCAAGGTCGCCTTTTGGCGTGATTACACTCTGGCTGCCATCAGGGTTTTGCACTACCTGTAGTGTCACGACTGAAACTTGTGGCTGTGCCCCTTGTGCCCATGTGGGCGCAGATAGCAATAGGGCTGCAGAAAGACAGATGGTTGTTAAAAGGGCTTTGGGCATGATTCTCCTCCGCCAACTATTTAAAGTCACTCTAAATAATGGCCTCAATAACGCCGAACACTGACAAATTTAGCAGATGCTATGAGGAAAATAAAAGACAATCATTCTTAAGTATGAGTATTTCTTGCAACAATATCGTTGCTTTCGCGACTTGTTTGCCTAGATCGGTTGAATTGCTCAGTACCGCGGTGGATAAGTCAAGGGTCGCGTGGTAGTAGACTCATTCTGCTTTTTGGACGGCCCGTATTCTGATAGGAGAAGAACAATGATCTCTGATTACGATACTTTTATAGTTTTCACGAGCACTTACTCAAATGTTGATGAGGCTTTGCACGATTTTGAAACAGTGAAGAGTCTCTATAGCGAACTCAAGCTTATTGATACTTTCGATGCTGCAGTTCTGGAGAAACAGTCCGATGGTAAGGTCAAGATAGTCAAGAAACATGAGCAACCTACTGAAGATGGGCTCAAGATTGGAGCTGGTTTAGGTCTTGCTACTGGTGTTGCTCTGGCGCTCTTTCCCGGTGCTGCTATTGGCGCGGGGCTGGCGGCCGTTATTGCTGGGGCTGGAGTTGCAGCTGCTGGTGCCGGAACTGGCGCAGCCTTTGGCGCGTTGGCCGGGCACGTAGCTGGCGGTATGAGCCGTCGCGATCTTCAAGAATTAGGTGAAGCTTTAGATTCTGGTTGCGCTGGTCTTGTTGTTATTGCTGCTGCCAATGTTGAAGAGAAGGTGCGGGCTGCTTTGAAGAAAGGCGTGAAGACGATTAGCAAACAAGTGAGAGCCAGCCTGAAAGAGCTTGAAAAGGAAATTGAGCAAGCTACTAAGGATGAGTCTTTAGCAATGAAGCGTTAAGCTCCCGTGGACGAATCGATTGGTTCTTGCTGTATGAATTTGAAACAGGTCGTGCTTTGTTTTGTTGCTTTGGGGCTTATTCTTGCTCTCTGTCCGCAAAGCTCATACGGCCAAGACAATAGCCAGCCTGAATTGGCCAGCGCTGCTGCCCCTGCTGAGATTGCTAGCACAGTTGCCGAAGTTAGTTCTATAGATCGAACTTTGTTGCTTGAGCTAATCAAGCTCGCTCGATTCAATATTCGCTTTCGTCAAGAGGCCAATCGCCATCAGAAGTGGCGCACATTGACCTATGCCGCTGGCCGCGAGGCTGGTACAGCTATGGCTTTTGCTGCTAGTCTAAGCGATCTCAAACAGCGAGTGCGCGGTCTTGATGATCCTTCTCTTATCTCGCGCAATGCTTTAGAGAATGTAGTCACCGCCTCTCTTGTTGGCAGTGCCATCAGCGGCTCTGCTTCTAGCCTAGAGTTGGCGCAGAACACTTGGGTGATGTTGCAGGCTGGCCAGAATGGCTATTCACCTAAGGCATCGACTGCTTTTGTGAAAAATATTGTTGTTACTACAGACAAATTGTTTGAACAAAGAGAGCGGCTCGTTTCGGTCATGTCACAAGACCTGAAGCAACGGCGAGTATTTGAATTAGAAAGTGACCTGCTAGAGCACATCCGCCAACAATTGCTCTTTGAGTTCTGCTCTTGGAGTTGCCATTCAAGAGGCCAGGCTTGGCGCGAGAATACTTTCTATAGCTTTGATGCCCTGCAGAATTTTACTAGAATGACTGCGGCAATAATTGGTCTTAAGGGCTTTAGTCAGCCCAGGCTCGGTGGTGCTGCCGCGGTCACTACCGTGGTAGCTAATTCTGTGGCGACGGTTAATCCGCTGGTTTGTGGACTGGTAGGTCTGTCGATGCGCAAGTATCAGCAAAGAAAGCTCGCAAGAGAATTTGCTTGTGCGCGTCCGATTTTAGCTACTGAAGCTTTAGCTGAGCTTAAGGTCAAAATTGTAGATCGAGAGAACGGGAGCGCAGCAAAATTGCTAGAAGAAGCGGTGTCACTTGGTGATAAGTCAGAACGACTAGATTTAGCTATAGATCGTGAAAACAAAGATATTGAGCGTTTACGTCGAGTGGCACAACAACAGACCATAGCCGGCCCAATAATCGGCTTGACAAGTATTCCGGGTGCAGTGCTTGGTGCTATCGCTTTCTATGACTACCGCTTCGATCGAGTGACAACTAACAAATTGTTGTTAGCTGGTCGAATCTCGGCCCTAGCGGGGCAAAGTTTTGCTCTGGTGCAAACGCCATATACAGTGATTGCCGGTCGAATTAAAAATGGCAAATTGAAGAGAGCGGGAAAACTACCAGAGCAAATGCTAGCAGCACGTCTTAAGAATCTTGATCACTTAGAAGCGCAGCTTCTGGTAAAGCAGCCCTAAGTCAGGATTTTAGAGTCACTGTTGCTATACAAGAATGATTGAAAGCGCGGATGGCGCTGCGAATTTGATCGATAGATTGCAGAAGTGAGTTGGCCGCCAAGGTTAGTGCCGGGGCACCTTGTTCGTTTGTGGCGGTTTGCAGAGCTAGGCTGACACAAAGGTCACCACTAATAACCTTTAGGCAACTGGCTTGCAGCGCAGCCGGAGCTGGAGAATCATTTTTTAAATCTCTCAAGCGGTAGAGGTTTTGGCAGAGTTTGCTCAGTTCGATTGCTAGCTCTTTGAGAATTGAAGAGACTGTAAGTAAATCGGCTAGTGATGAATTGAGCATGCCGTTGCCAATAATTTCTTCACCACCTCTCATCTTGAAGCCGCTACTAAGTGAAAGTTCTCTCACAAGCTTCTCACGGTGGCTGCGGTCGCCCTTAAAAGAAACTTCTTGCAGACGGTCTCTACCTTCTGTTAGGCGGCGAATTACTCTCTCAGCAGTATTGCCAAAATTATTGAAATCACGGGCTGATCGTAGCTGTGGTTCTTCTTCTAGGCCTTGGCCGCGAAGGGCCTTCTCTATTTCTAATGATTTGCGCCTGAGCAACCTTTCTAGGTCTAGCAGAGCTGAAGATAGCTCGCGGGTAGCCACAAGCAAGGCTAGCTTGGTGGAGGCGACATATGCATCTTGTCCGATCAGGTCTAAGCTTCCTGGTGGAAAACCAAGCAGTTCGGCTTGGGCTGCGAGATTGCCAGGATTGACGCCTAATATTTCTGCGGCACGGCCGCTTACAACCTCATTTAAATTGTCGAGCAAAGCTTCCCCGGAGGGCGAAAGAAGCGGGTCTACGATGATTTCGTCGCGCCATTGGCCATTGAGCATTTCATCGCAAACTTGCGCCTTGACCCGGGCTATAGGACTTGAGGCTTCTATCATTTCACGGGTGACGGCTAGTTTTGCCTTGAAAACTTGCAACAAGCCATCTATTAAGAGAGGATGCGCGGTTTCGTGGAGCCGGCCCTCAACTTGTTTGAAGTGTTCCAGCCAACGGGCTGTACGGGCCCCCCAATGGGCTTGCGCCGGCACTTCAATGGCGCCGATTGCATCAGTTTCTAGTCGTAATTCTAACTTCTTGGTGGTCATCGGCTTAGTCTAGCGCGCAAACCTAGATTGCGGCCCACTGAGCAGATGAGCTTTATTGCATGATCTCAATTTCGCTTAGAATTTTTACAGCTAGTTGTGTCAGTGCCTGATTGCTTGCCTGACTGTTTGTCTGATAGCTCACTTGACTGTTGCTAAGGAAAAGCTGGAGCTGCTCACGGGCGCTTGCCAATTTGGCTTGACCGGTTAGGGCTAAACCGCGAATCAGAGAGACATTTACATCTCGGCCGCCGAGGGCAACGAAGCGATTGATTGCTGTTAGGGCTCCTTGGTAGTCACCACTATCAACTAAGCACTTACTCAAACCTATATAGGCCAGTGGATTTTGGGAGTCGATCACAATCGCTCTTTGATAGTTCATCTGCGCTTCTTTAATGTAGCCAAGTTTGGCCAGCGCGTTTCCTATGTTGATTCGTAGTTCGGCACTGTCAGTACCAATTGAAGCTGCTCGGGCCAGTGATTGATTGTATTCGGCAAGGGCCGCCTTTGAATCACCAGTCTGGTCAAGAATCAATCCGATCCAGAAATGAACAGCGATGTTATCTGGTTTAAGAGCTTCATATTGACGAAAAGAGCTCAACGCCCGGCTTAGATCGCCAGCTGCAAAATATTCTTTGCCTTGGGCGAACAAAGGGTCGGTATTTTTAGTCTGGGCGAGCGCTGGTCCAGCTCCGTAGATCACAAGACACACCATTGTTGAGCAGCCAATCCTGCCAAATTTTGATTTTGTCTGTGCAGATTTAAACGGGATAGCGGTCATTGCCTTCAGTTAGTCTTTCTTGGTCGATTGTAGCGTAGAGGCGATTGTACCTGATTAGAGGTTCTGCCCTCGCTATTGAGCTGTCTAGGTTGTGGGCCGCCGTTTCTTCAATTTTAGCGAGGACCACGATATATTGATCAAGTTCAGTCTGCTCAAAAATTCTAAGACTACAAGCAAGTAGGCTGTCGCTAATGTATAGCAATCCTGATTTTAGGCGGTCAGGGCTAAAGCCACAGAGGCTCAGATTGTCGTTTGCACTTGTTGAGTCTTTTTCTGCGCTAGTTTGACTTTCTAGTTTTGACACTGCTGCAAGGTGTTGAAAGCTTAGTACTGAGACCGCCATCGTTTTGCTTGCTAGTGCTGCTGAAGCAGTTTTGCTTGTTTTTAGAAAAGCGGTGCTTAAAATTAGTGGCTCAAGATTGACATAGCTAATTGAGCTAAGCATATAAAAATCGGCTTTCCCTCGCTCATTTGCAATAGAGCTACTGATCAATACTACAGGGCAAGCTATTTGCCTTGCTATTGAAAGTTCTCTCGCCAATTAGTGGCCCTCTTGTTCGGCTTTGCTCTTTTCGAAGCGATCTTTTCCTGAGAGTATTGGTGCTACAAGAAGAGACTTGCCTGGGCGCAGCATAGCACCGCTATAGTTGGGTGTGAGATCGGTTATGCGTCCTTCTATAGGAGATACTTTGCTTGGATCTAAAGTCTTGCCTCTAATATAGTCGCCAATCAAATCGACTTGCGAAATCTTCAGTGGCTGCACATTCAATTCGCGATGAAGCTGCTCGATTGGCTTTTCGCCAAAGATTCCATACTTCCACCATTTTTCTAATGGGTGGAAGCGCGCAGCAACGCTGTAGGTTTTGTCTAAATCAATTGCCTCATACACACCTTGCTCGTTGAGCACAGATAGACCACTAATGCGCTCACCGTCCAGGCCACCTTGCTTTAAGCCTGGCTTGGTGGCGTCATATGAATACTTCATGCCACTGACTTGAACAAAATTGCCAGGCTCGTCCACATGTTCTTCTACTTGTTCGGCAAAGAGATTTTTTACGCGGCTGAGGGCGGTCGGCTTCGTCGCTGCTACTTTTTCGCGCACACCATATTCGATGGCAGCTTTTAGTTGCGCGCCTGTCAAATTCATTAGCGCTAACTCTTGCTGCTCACCTTCGCGCTTGCCTGCATTCATGACTATATTTGCTATTTCGAGCCGGGTGAGCGGAACATTTTCAGGAATGCCCGTGCGAATTCCACCAGAGTGAACTAGTGCTATTTGTGGTGCTTGATCGCCGAGCTTTTCTTTTAGACCAAAGCGAACAGCGTCGGCAAAGAGGTTACCCATTTCTGTTTCTTTATTGCGAGAACCGGCTGCGCTATAGCGTCTCACCGCATGGCTGTCATAGGCTTCGCTCTTTAGGGCGTTAATATCACCGGCTGTTTCATCTAAGAATTGACGAATGCCAGGATTTTCAGCCAGGCTTTCAGTGACCTGGTGCAATTTGCTTGTGGTTAAGAAGCGGTGGGCTGTTCCATCTGGTCGAATGGCTTGATTAAACTCACCCAGCCAGTTGCCGCTGTGCCCAGCTTGAACAATTGGTATTTCGAATGGGGCTGCGCCAGGCATTGAGCCAGAAACGCTTCTGTAATTGAAAGGGTTGAGTCTGGCAAGACCTGATTTGCTCTCAGCGCCGACCCAGACTGGGCGTACTAGGGCGTCGTGAGAGTGTGCACCGATGATGCCGGCAACCTTAATATCTTTGGCAATGAGATGCTGAGCTAGTTTAATGTCCTCACCTAAGCCTAAGTGAGAGTGAATCTGGAAGATTGACACACCCTCTTTCTTCATCTCCTTAATCGCAGCTTCAACGGTTTCTTTGGGGTCAATATACTTGAGCCCTCCCACTGCCCCTTCTTCGGTGGTTACGCCAATGGTGCCTACTTTTTGAGGTCCCCAAGGGGTTTGAACTTCACGCTGCACATACGGTTTTAAAATGCGTTCATATTGAGGGTGGGCGCTGACATCTAGGTTGGAGGCAATGAGCGAGACGTCAGGATATTTCTGTAAAAGTGGTTCCATCACCGCTGGATAGCGTGGCACATCAGAGCGGCCGCCGGGTGCGTCATAGGCGTGATTGCCAGGTACTAACTCTTTGGCGCCCATTTTCATAAGAGCTTCGTTCTCAATCTTTCCACCGTTTGTAAAAGCAAAATTGACTCGGCCCGATTCAATGTCGCCCGGCACTACAAATCTTGAATCTACGCCCTTTGCCTGAGAGGCTGCCATGCGCTGGTCGAGTAATGTCTTGATGCGGGGAAGCTGCTCAGTGTTACTGTGGAAATCGTTGATGTGATAAGTGTCGAGCCTCAGTACGTTTTTGTCTGGTGTAACGGCATTTTTGATTTGACCAAAAACTTCACTGCGTCGGCCAATAAGGGTGGCACCGCCAGAAAGTGTCCCACCAAATGCTGCACCAATGGCAGTGTCGTGACCAACTTGCATCAGGCTTTTTGCTAGGCCTGCGCCTGGGTCATTTTTGATTTCATTCCAGTTCTCGCTCACTCTGTGTGGCGCGCTCCAGATAGCTGCACCGCTCGACCCACCGACCACTCCTCTGAGAAGATTGGTCTTCAGGCCTTGGGAGACTGATTCTTTTGCCAGCAGCTTGCCAGCTGTCTCTGCAAGCGAATCGACAACGGTCTTGCCTAGGGCTTCTCTGCCAATGCTAGTGAGATATTTTTGCGCAACAACTTTTTCTACGGCGCTGGCGCCGACGCCTGCTAGTGCATCAACTCCACCCCAAGCAAAGTCAGTAGCTGATGTTGTGCGGTCTTTGCTGTCGAGCATGACGGCTTCCATTGAAGCCTTTGTGCCAACTTTTATTGTGCCACCAGCTAGCATCGCCATTGGAATAGTGAGAGCTTTACCCCAGTTGCGTGTCGCCGCCGCAGCCGCCAGTGAGAAGACAACAGTGCCACCGACGCCAGCTGCCAAACTGCTGGTCATTTCAGCGGCAGCTTGTTTTAGGCTGGGGTCATTTTCTTTAACTGGTTTGACAATAGGTGCGGGCTGATAAGCCAGGGCTGGGTCGCCTCGACCCATCAATCCAACGAGGTTAATCTCTGAAGATTTGGCAGCCTCAACTGTCGGCTGCGGCTTAGATGATTCAATGTTTGTGTCAGAACCGGTCACGGGCAACCCCTTTTCAACCTGTCTGTAGATTAGGTGAATAGGAGGATAATTGATAAGGTGTTAGTCCCATGAACCTTCGTAGTTTCACCATATTTGCGCTGAATTAATCTATATTATCGGGCTCAGCTGCGACAAAAAGGGCTGTCAATTGCCAAGTAACTGCCCACTATTAAATGAAGTGTCCTCTGTCTGTTGTAAATGCCAGGCACAGCTTTGTCTTCGGCAACAAGTATTAAACCTGGCACTTGGTGAAGATGAAGAGGTGATGTGCCTAAAGTGTTTAGCCGCTGACAATAACAAAAGCAGGGCTGAGCTTTTGGAGAATTTGGCCACCTACATAGCCAATCGCGAGTGTTTTGCTAAACCATGGCTGCGCTATGCTTCAGTCGATTTTTGCCCTGATCCGCTAGGATGTATACCGGCTGTTTGTTTTAAGGCTAGGTCTTAAGGCAATATCGAGAGTTTTTGCGAGGAGACCATGGAAGAAGCTGCTGCAGATATTGGAGAAGAGTCCATGGTCAGGCTTGATTTGCGTGGTGTGGCCTGCCCTATGAATTTTGTCAAAACCCGCTTGAAGTTGGACAAAATGGCCACTGGCGAGCTGCTTGAGGTTCTGCTTGACAGTGGCGAACCAATTGAAAGTGTTAGCAGTAGTGTTTTGAGTGAAGGCCATCTCATTGAGTCATCTACATTTACATTGCTTTCGCCGCTCAGTGAAGGGCAAATGTTGAGTGCTGAACAGCCAGGTTATCACCGGCTAATAATCCGCAAAACTAGTGCAGCGTAGTATTTCGCCGCTAGTGTGAGCCAAATAATCAGCTCGGCTTAAGCACTACATATATTGCTAGTTACAAAAATCAGGCGGTTTTGGCCAAAACGGGATATCATGAACCGTTGTCTTGAGGAGGGGCCCTAACAGGCTTTCAATTCAGTGGTATCAGGAAACAATAAAACCTTATTTTTGCAAGCGTTAGGTCTGTCACTAGCCCTGACTGCCTCCTGCTACTGTGAAGTTAGTGCTCAATCTCACGGTGCCCCGGCATCACCTGCAACTCACGTCAGCCCTATTGATATTGCGGCGCTCAAGGCTAAGGTTGAGGCAGAACCTTCTGACCCGAAGGTGCGTTATGCTTACGCTGAAGGTCTGCGTAAGCTCGGCCGCAGCAAAGAAGCTAGTCATGAATACCTGACGGTTACAGAGCTAGAGCCGTCTTTCTATCATGCTTATCACCAACTTTCGGTCATTAATCACGACAAGCATGTGCTCGATGAGGCGATTTCGCGGCTTAATTTCCTCAAAGAAGAAAAGCCTAAAGACATGTTTTTACGGGTTGCCCTTTCTGAACTTTACGAGAAGAAAGGTGATAACTATACCGCGGGTAAAACCTTGGTAGAGCTTGTTTATGCCAATGCTGTGCCAGAAAAATATGTGCACAAGATCAATCAGCGAATTCGCTTCTTGCAGGCTAAAACTAAAGACGCCCAGGCTCATGATAAAGCTTATGGCGGTGATGAGCAGATGGAGTCAAATCCTCCCCCCTTGCCTGAATCGACTCTTAATCGCGATCTTTCAATTTCTAAGGTAAAAGAGCCTAAAATTATGCAAGGATTTGGGCATGCGACCTTACTTCCATAGCTTTCTTGGTTTACGTAACTGCCACAGCCTCTTAGTGACTTCTGTATTTTTGCTGTCTCTAAGTGCCTGCTCGAATAAAGTAGAGCCACCCTCGGGCCGCTTTGGCAAGCTTGAGCAGAAGAGTCACGTTGCTGCCGAGTCACAACAGTCCTCATCTGGGGCCTCGGCCGAAAGTGCCTTAGATTCTCATCAGTTTGATATGGCGGCCGAAACTGTTATTTCAGACGGTTGTTTGCATGCTTGGCGCAAGGCTTGTGCCGGTGATGAAAAGGCTGCCATGAGTGAGCTTGAGGCCTTAGACAAGCGCTATCCGCAGATTTTGACCATCCAATTTATGATGGGTCAGGTGCTGTCTCATTTTGGCAAGACTGAAGAAGCGATTGTTCACTACCGCAAGGCTTCTATTGGCAACGAATTTAGCTCTCTACATAGTTTTAAGTTGGCCGAGGCCTATCGCAAGGTCGGCAAAGATGCTGAAGCTGTGCCGCTCTATCGCAAACTACTGAAGACGGCCCCTGACTTTCTTGAGGTCAAGCTGGGCCTAGCCCAGTCACTGCTGAAGAGTGATAAGGGCGCTAAAGAAGCTAAGGAAGAAGCGCAGAAATTGCTGGCTGAAGTATTGGCTGCCAAGCCTGACAATGCCGAGGCTCTGAAACTAAGGACTGAACTGGCTGAGCCGGATACTAAAACCAAGTAGTAGCTTTCAAAGTGGCTCAGTAATTGGGCTATTCTCAGTGCAAGCCAATATTTTCTTAGGTGGCTGCACCGAAGGGATGATACTGTGCCCGAGATTACTGTCGTACAATTCCCTATGTCCTATTATGGATATATTGGATTCTCTGAGAATACTTGAGAGGGGATAACCTCATGGTTAAAGAAGCAACAGCGTTAGAAACTGGCAGCAAGACTGGCGTCGAAGAAATTTCAGTGGACGGATTTGACTACATAGAGTTTTTTGTCGGCAACGCCTTACAGGCTTGTTACTATTACAACCGTGGCTTTGGCTTCGATGTAATTGGTTACCGTGGTCTTGAGACCGGTAATCGCGATGCTGTTTCTTATGTGCTGCGTCAAGAGAAAGTCACCATTGTTCTCACCGCTGCCCTGCAGCCAGATCATGCTGTATCTAATCATGTGATGCAGCATGGCGACGGCGTTAAGAATGTAGCGATGCGCACCCGGGATGTTCGTAAAGCTTACGAGACTGCCATCGCCCGTGGTGCACGTTCTATTCAAGAGCCAACTGAAGTTACTGACGAGCACGGCACTTATGTCTCAGCTTCAATCGCTACTTATGGCGATACTGTGCACACTTTCCTCGATCGCTCAAACTACAAAGGTTTCGCTCCTGGCTTCACTGAAGTGAAAAACAAAAAGGGTGACGCGCTCGGTCTAGTCTCTGTTGACCACGTTGTTGGCAACGTGGAAAGTACTAAGCTTGATCAATGGGTAGAGTTCTACAGCAAGATTTTTGGCTTCCATATCTTCCAATATTTTGATGCTACAGATATCAGCACTAAATATTCAGCCCTGGTATCTAAAGTAATGGCAAACCGCAGCGGCTCTATCAAGATGCCTATCAACGAGCCATTTGAGCAAGGTTTGCGTAAGTCACAGATTACAGAGTATCTCGATTTCTACCATGCGCCAGGTGTGCAGCACATTGCCATCACTACACGCGACATTGTCAAAACTGTCAAAGAATTGCGCAGTCGTGGCATCGAATTTCTCAATGCTCCAGCTTCGTATTATGAAACTCTCAAAGATCGTGTTGGTGAAATCGATGAAGATATCACTGAACTAGCCAAATGGGGCATTCTTGTTGACCGTGAATCTGAAGGCTATTTGCTGCAAATTTTCACTAAGCCAGTACAAGATAGGCCAACTTTGTTCTTCGAAGTAATTCAGCGCAAAGGTGCTAAAGGTTTCGGCAAAGGAAACTTCCAAGCCTTGTTCGAATCAATCGAGAAAGAGCAAGAAACCAGAGGCAATCTCTAGAGCTGATGCCCATCGACAAATTCAAAGATGTCTCGCGCTACCTCGACGATATACCGTCGGTTCGTCAGAATGTGTCTGATTTAAGCGCTCGCTTTGAACTTGAGGAAGAAGCAGATGGGATATTAGATGGGAAATTAAGTGCAGAAGCAGAATCCTCTAGCGAGGATTCTGCTTCTGTTTCTAATTGCGTTCAAGAAAGCATTGATTTTCTGGCCAGTGACAAAGCCAAAGAAATGGTTGTGCGTGAGCCCTATTGGCCCAAGTGGAACAGCCCATGGTGGCATGCTTTGCTGCTGGAAGAGATGGGCTTGGCTGGCGCGATTCCATCAGAATTTGTTGAGCATTATGCCGGTGTAGTTGATCAGCATTACTTGCATTTCTTCCCTTTTACTGAAGAAGAAATACCTGCTGGTGTCAGTCCAATTTTCAATATAGCTTGCCACTGTTATTTGGGTTCGCTCTATCGCCTGCTTAGTGCTGGAGAGAATTTTGACCACGATTTGAAATTGACTGATGGCCGTGTTCTCGCTGGTAAGTCGGCAGTTGCTAGGACAATTCCTAGTGATTGCTTCGATGCTACGCCAGAACATGAGCGCGCCCTCAATTGGGTCAGACCCTGGTTTCTTAAGTATCAAATCAGTGGCGGCGGCCTCAATTGTGATGAGTCAAACTATCTCAAAGAAACTCCGAGCTGTTCAGTGCTATCCACTCTTCCTGCCCTGGAAGCACTAGTTTCTATTGATAGCAATTTGTTGAGCGAAGAAGAGTTGGCTTTCCTCGACAACGGTGTCACTTACTTGATAGAGCGCAATCTTTTCCGTTCTAAAAGAACCGGTGAAGTAGTTGACTCGACATGGTTAGAACCAGCCTTTCCGCGTTTCTATTTCTATGATGTTCTGCGCGGGCTTACTCTAGTTACTCGTTGGGCCTTAAAGCGTTCGCGTAAATTGCCGCAGTCTGCCATTGCTGAAGCTATGCATGCTCTCAATCAGCAAATTACAAGAGAAGGCTTCGTGCCCAAACGCTCAAATGTGCAAGAGCGCAAGACTTTAATTCGAACCGATGCTGGTCATGAGAAAGATCAACCAGTCACTAGCTTTGCTTTGCTTGAAGCAGTGGATCAAGTTGGTCAACCCAGCTTGCATTTGACTCAGGAATATCTTGGACTCTTACTGCGTTTGAAGTATATGTCGGATGCTAGATTGCTGCGGTGATTTCTGGCGCGGTGATAGTATGTTGAGAGGCTTTGTGTTCCGAAGAGCGGGAACAGCGATGCTTAGGCAGAGTGGACTGAAGGTTGTCTAAATTTGAAAAGTATTCAAGCCGTTCACCGCTGGCATATGTAGCGTTTTTCTTGTGCGTGTTTCTTATTTATCAATACGCTCTTAGTGTTCTTACTGCATTCGGATTCACGGAGCACGGTTACTTGTTTGCCGATGGGCGGCTTCAGTTAATATCTAATGGCATTGTCTGTATTTTGCCTATTGTGTTAGCGATCTTGACCACTTTGGGAATACGTCGCAGATGGAGGGTAATATTTATTTCGATTGCTCTTCCAATCACTCTCGTTTTAACTTGCGGGCTTGCTTTTGTAGCACTTCTCTATACTGGAATGTACCGATACCATAGAGAAGAGTTGCCTTTGAAGGATGGTGTTGTCGCTCAGATAAATTGTGGAGTCGATGCCTACTGTCCTAAGTATGGACGAAGTATTTGGCCAGCAATGCTGGTGCTAGAGCGTCGAGTTGCTGGTGGATTGTTGCTGGAATACAAGATGTTGGTATATGTAGAACCTACTGAAGGTGCGCACATTGAGCTGATAGCTGGAGGTCGGCAAATTAGATTTTCCGATGGAGCTTCGAAGAGAGAAATTGTTCGAGTCTTAGATAGTGACTGGAACTCAAATAGCAATCGTCATTGCGAGCGTATAAAAAGATAGTTTGAAATTTTGCCAGCTAAAGTCTAGAGTTCGAATTTTGCAAGAGCTTGGCTATTGAAGTTACAATACGGTCAATCTGGTTGTTTTGGGTAAATTGTTGGTGCCGATGTTATCGAGCTGCTGGAGCAAAATGTCAGTACTGAAGAGAGTTCTAGTAGCACTTGTCTTAGGATTCACACTTTTAAGTGTAGGTGTCTACCTATTTGGAGGTAGATTAGCAAGTTTCGCACTCCGTTCCTTCGTGGCGGAACGCTCCAAACAGAATCTTCAAGAGACTCCATTTTCTCGTCAGGCTTGGCTCAGTGACAGACCATCGGGCAGTCGTCATGCTATGGCAAGACTTCTCGCAAAAAATCACTCTTTGGTTGGTATGACTGAAGCAGACGTGAAACAATTCTTGGGGTTCGGTCAATTTGAGTCTGATGACGAGGTGCAGGGAGCGGATAACACAACTATCCTTATTATGAGCGTAAGTTCTTGGCATTGCGAATACGGTGCTCATTTCTATGTCACGATGAAAGATGGCAAAGTTATTGAGGCATCTTTTTCGGAAGAACATTAGCTACCTTATTTCACCGTACCTTTCCAAGCCACTTTATAAGCGACGTGGAACTTAATAGCGCTTTGGCCGTCTGCCTTGCCGAACCCATAGCAACAACCTTAATGGAAATTTGTTGAAATGGTTCATTAAGGAGCAGCATGTTTTTTAAAGTGTTCAAAACGCCCGGTTTGGCTCATAACGCGTATTTGATTGGCAGCAAAGGAACGGGCATACTGATCGATCCGCGTCGCGATCTAGATGAGTATCTTTCAGAAGCGCTCAAGAACAAGCTCGAGATCAGATACGTACTAGAAACGCACAGACAGGAAGACTTTGTTCTTGGGTCTGACCACGCGCGGCAAATTACTGGCGCAAAAGTCGTCTCTGGCAAACATCAGTTTTCTGCGCATAGCGATATTGCCCTAGCCGATGGAGAGGAGCTTGAGATTGGCGAATTGATCTTCCGTTGCCTCTACACACCAGGACATACTCCCGAGAGCGTCTCTTATGCAGTTTATATGGCTGACAAACCTGACATTGCTTGGGCCGTCTTTACTGGGGATGCCTTGTTTATCGGAGAAGCGGGACGCACAGATCTCCCTGATCCCGAGAAAACCGCAGAGAATGCAGCAATCCTCTTCGACAGCATTAAAGCCAAGCTTGCCCCTCTTGGAGATCAAACTCTTCTCTACCCTGCACATGGTTCAGGGTCAGCTTGTGGCGGAAACATAGCGGAGTACGATGGCTCTACAATTGGGTTTGAGCGGACGTATAATCCAGCATTTGTCAAAACACGAGAAGAGTTCATTGAGGCAAAACTCAAAGAACGAATTCCTCGTCCGCCATATTTTCGCTTGATGGAAAAGCTAAATCTTAGAGGTGGAATTCCGCTTTCCAAAAGGCCCAGTGCAATTCCTATTCTGGCACCAGAGGCTTTCGAGCGCGAATCTGCTACCGGCATCGTGATCGATACTCGTTTGCCTGAGGCATTTGCCGGGGGGCATATACCTGGCTCGTATAGCATTTGGCTGGATGGTCTTCCCATTTTCGGCGGCTGGGTTGCCGATGACAAAGTAGCTGTTTATCTTGTTCTTGAGCGTCCAGACGACATTGAAAAAGCGTTTCTATTTCTTCAGCGAGTCGGTGTCGATAATATATCAGGCGTATTAGCTGGTGGCTTCGAAGGCTGGCGTGACGCGGCTCTAAAAGTCGAGCAGTCTGGCACCTTTACCGTCGATTCTGAGTTGCTCAATTCAAAGTCAGTTACTTTGCTTGATGTGCGAGACATCACAGAGTATGAAGAAGGACATATCGCAGGATCGAAGCATGCTTATGTCGGATTTCTTTTAGAATTAAAAGACATCCAGGGCACACTCGATGATTTTAAACCAATAGTTCTCACTTGTAGCGTTGGCCACAGAGCCAGTCTTGCTAAGAGCATTTTGCTTCGTTCTGGTGTCAAAAACGTTTTCAATCTGCTTGGCGGAATTACTGCTTGGAAAAAACGAGACAGACCACTAATTGAAGGTCCTGATGAAAGGCAAACTCTTGATCTCGACATGATCAAATCTCAATTGGGCAAGAAAGAGGTATCACTGTTATGACCACTGGCGGCATGTGGTCACCTTATGTAGTAGGTGCCCTAATTGGAGTTTTGTGCTGGTTCACTTTTTACTTCTCTTCGCAGAAAATTGGAGCATCATCTTTCTATGCAACAGTGGCAGGCTTTATAGGTAAAGCAATTGCCCCTAAGCACACAATGAAACTGGCTTACTACGAAGAAAATCCTCCAGAAGTAAATTGGGGATTTGTATTTGTGGCAGCAACTGTTTTTGGCGCAGTCTTGGCTGCCATCATGGGAGGTGAATTTGCTCTGCGAGGAATGCCTTTGATGTGGACGCAGCGACATGGTGCTGATAGCTTCATGTTATATGCCGTTGTTAGTTTATTAGGTGGCGCACTTATGGCTTTTGGTGCGCGACTCGCCGGTGGGTGTACTAGTGGCCACGGCATAAGTGGAACATTGCAGCTCGGTGTTTCATCATGGATCACCGTAATATTTATTTTTCTTGGCGGTGCGCTCTTCATCAGGTTGTTGTACTAAGAAGGTTGATCGATTGTGGAAATGACACCAGCAAAAACTAAGAAACTATTGCAAGCCGTTGTTTTTGGTTTGTGTTTTGGTTTCCTTCTGCAAAAGGGCGGCGTTGGTAAGTATCATGTGCTAGAAGGCCAGCTACTGTTTCAAGATTTCACTGTCGTAAAAGTGATGCTAACTGCTGTGTTAGTGGGCATGATCGGAATCTATTTCTTGCACAAGTATGCTGATACAAAGTTGCACATAGTGCCTACAAAAATCGGTGCGAACATTGTTGGTGGTTTGATCTTTGGTGCAGGATTTGCTCTTTCTGGTTATTGTCCCGGTACTGGCGCAGTGGCTCTCGGACAAGGTGACGTGTTGGCGACCTTGTGCATAGTCGGCTTAGTTGCCGGTTCTTACATTTACGCGGAAGGCTCTCGTTACTTTAAGAAAACAATTGAGACATGGGGCGACAAAGGAAAATTGACACTTCCGTCTTTATTGCATGTGAAAAACGGGGCCGTGGTAGCAGTTCTAACGCTCTTGTTCACGGGAATTCTCGTGGCGCTCAGCAAGACGAGTAATTAAGTTCGTTTTTCTTGCTCGGCAATGAAAGGCCAGATTATTTAACGCTTTCATTTTCATTCTCACAGAGCCGAAAAGTAATCGTCCGGGTATAGTCTATCTGCGCATATAGAATAGGCAAGATAGTTAAGGGTAGCAAATCGATGCGCTTAGTCATGCTTCTTCTGATTCTTGTCTTTGCTCTTTGCTGTCTGTCGGCTCCGGCTGCTCAGGCGGAACTTCCACCTTGCCTAGTCGAGCTTTCGCAAGCTAACTCATTTCAGTACGAGTGGCTCAACCAGGGTACTCGAAGTAAGTTATTTCAGGCATACAAACAGGCCTGTCGGCTGCCCAAGTGTCCAAGCACAAAAGAATTGGACGAGGCTTCAAAGAATGCCACTCCAGCTGGGCGTCTCTATCTTGCTTTTGTAGTCTGGGAATTCGATTTCTCTGCTGGCCGCCAGCGATTTGAAAGTCTCAAAAAAGATCAAGCCATATTGACTGTGGTGCCCGGTTGTACGCGATATCAGGCTTCTTTAGCGGCGATAGCATCAGAGTTTTTGGAAAAAGGGAGTTATCGAGATTTTCCTAGTTCTGTGTTCTGTAAGCGACCAGTAAAATAAGTCTCTGCATTTGTCGATGTGAGAATTATTAGCAAGTGTTGGATCGAATGCTGATTGTTCCGTTATGTTTAAGCCCCTGAGGCAGTTGAGAATGTGCGCTGAACATTAGCTCTGGGTTTATCTGCCTGTATTTTGGGGTATGGTTATAACACTTGGATCTGAGGGTTACTGGCTATGGCTGTCGAAAAGGGCGACAAAGGCGGCGACAAAGGTGCAGCACAGCCTGTTCAAGAAGGCGCAGACGCATCGGAGAAGCTCCGGCCAGACTTGAGCGTCATCAATAGTCTTCATTTGAAGGACCCTGGCAAGCTGACCACCGCAGACATGCTAGGCAATGGATACCTCAATGTCCCACCTATAGACGCTGCATCGCCCATGAACGACCCGCGTAAATTTCTCAATGTCGCCAATAAACTTCTTAAATCTGACCCTGACGGCAAGCTTACCAAAGCCGATCTAGCGGCAATTAGTGAGTCTCCCAAGAGCACTGCCGATCAAAAGACTGTGGCCAGAGAGTTGACGCAGAATTATGACCGTTGGGACACTCGAGATAAAGACTCTATGCTGTACCCGTTGAGCTTTGTCATTGATGTTGGTGGGAAGATACAGCAGGATGGCCTTGATCGTATGAAAGAAATTGCAGATGCCGCGGCTCTGTTTTCTAAGCATCCTGAGCTTAACGACCCGAAGACTTTAGCAGCTACTCTTGAGGGTATTAGGAGCAAACTACCGAATCATGACCACGGTTTAGCCGAGCATAGTCTTGGCGGTGTTTTGCGGTCCAACGAATTTACGGACAGTGAGAAAGCCGCAGCCGAACTGGCCCAGATAAACTTTAGCGTTCTCTCTGACCTTGATAAAGACGGCTATGCCGGCCTTATCGACAAGAAAGATATGCAAGTAATTGCCAGAAATGGCAAGCCTGCTGAAGTTGCTGAGGTCAAACCAGGGTGCGAAGAGCATACCAGCCCCACTGGTAACGCACTGAAATGGGGTGTTGGAGTTGGTGCCGTATCAAAAGTAAGTGGCAGCGATCAATCACTCTTGAATGCTGCGGTAGCGGCCACATCTGCTGCCATCGCGGCTAGTATTAAGAATGAGATTTGCGAAAAGTAGTTTTGATGTGGTTCCTAAACCACAATAATCGACCCGCCAGCTTTCTTGCAGGCCTTGAGTTTTTTTGTATCAATGGCGGTATCGGTAATAATTGAGGCCACTTCGTTCAACCAGGCAATGCGATATGGTGCAACTTTTCCAAATTTTTCGCTGCCAGCTAAAATGGCTGTTTCTGCCGATTGTTGGATGAAGGCGCTTTTGACTAGTGCATCATCTGGGTGTGAAACAGTCGCGCCAAATTCTTCGTGGATACTTTCTACGCTCACTAGGGTTAAATCGGCTTGAATCGAGCCAATTTCTTTTAGTAGCCCTGGGCCCATGGTGAGCAATAGTTCTTTGACTACGCGCCCACCTAACAGGCGCACGTGGCAATTACTTTGTTCGGTCAAGGCAATTGCTGTGGGCAAACTATATGTAATGAATGTGGCCTTGAGATCTTTCGGCAAAAAGCTGGCTACGAGAGCTGTTGTTGTACCGCCATCAATGAAGACTACTTGGCCGGGGCTAATTAGGGCAGCTGCTCTTTTGGCAATGGCCGCTTTTTCATCAACTGATTGTCTCTGTCTCTTCTCGTAGCTGAATGACACTTGCCCAACCGGCAAGGCCCCACCGTGCACTCGTTTGATTGAGCCAGCTAGTGCCAGATCTTTGAGATCTCGTCTAATTGTGTCTTCTGATACATTGAGTTCGGCAACCAGCTCAGAAGAAAGCACTCGGCCGCGTTGGCTGAGCGCTTCTAGAATTCTGGATTTTCTCTCTTCATTAAGCATTTTGTGGTTTTGCTGGTTTGTGCTGGATTCGCGGTTGTCAATTGCGGGGTTTTGCGTGTATTATGGCTGTATAGTGAAAATTATAGTCTAGTTTGCGGGTTTGTGCGGGTGTCGAGGCTTGGATAGTAATAGATTGGATACTAATAAATTGAGTACTAATAAAAGTGAATTGAAAGTTGGTGCAGTAAAGAGTCAGTCTTTTCCGTTTAAAGTTGCAGCAGTTGATTTGGACGGTACCTTGCTTTGCCCCAATAGAACAGTTAGTGCGGCCAATCAGCGCGCTATTAAAAAGTTGCGTGATCATGGCTGTCAAATTGTTATGGCCTCGGGGCGCCGGCATGAAGATATTCTTCCGTATTATCACCTGCTTGGATTGACTGCCCCTGTAATTTCTTGCGACGGCATTGTTATCAAAATGCCTTTGACCGAAGAAATTTTGCTTGAGAAAAATTTGCATGAAACCCTCGCCCACTCGCTAATTGAAGTTGGTCGCGAACATAAAGTAAGTATCTACTACTATCACGGCGAATCTGTATTCTATGCCCACGAGAATGAATACACCCTTGGATATCAGGCCTGTACTCGTTCGCGCAAGCCAATTAAAAATGAGTACATCCACGAACTGAAGGGCAATCGTGCTCAGAAATTAGTTTTCTGCGAGCATCCGAGCCGCATTGCTGAGATAAAGACTCATTTGACAGAGCGCTTTAAAGATCATGCTCAGGTAATTGAAACTGAGCCAGGCTATTTAGAATTCATGCCTCTTGCCACCAGTAAGTTCACTGGCTTACAAGAACTGATGCCAAAACTGAACTTCCACACCGATCAGGCCCTTGCTTTTGGTGACAACTGGAATGATGTTGAGATTCTCTCTGGTGTTGGTTTCGGCGTGGCCATGACTGTCAGTAGCGAGGCCGCCAAGAAAGCAGCAAAAGCGGTATCACCTGCAGGTGATTCTTCTGAATCATTTGCGCGCGCTGTTGATTTAGTGTTTGAGCGCTTCTATTCAGTTTCTTCGGAGCCAAGTTCTGGCCAGCCCGTTGTGGCCCACCCACAAGAAGCTCTGCTCAAGCACTAAGTTCCAAGTTTAGTTGCAATTGACCACGAACCTGTCGGGCTTGCCTTGTAGCATATTGATCATCGAAGTGGTGGCAATATCACTGGCTTTTTTGTTGGCATCGTGCGTGTTGTAAGCAGTTGATTGGTTTGAGAAGTAGAACGCACCCTCTGGCAACTCTTTGAACTCTTCGCCAGGCAAATGATCAGCGGCTGCCCGTAGTCGACCGCTTTGTAATTCTGTTAGTAGTGCCGCTGGTGATACCGCACCGTGAAACGAAGTGTCCACCAGTAAGCTACCTGTTCTCATTTTCGCCAGCTCTGCGGCGCCTATGTAACTGTCTCCTGCGGCCTTTGATGCGTGCAGAGTGACTACATCTACAGTCTGCAATAGTTCATTTAGAGGCAAGTATTCAATGCCTAGTTTCGCTTCAATTTCGGGCTTGCGCCGCTGGCTATAATAAAAGACATTCTCTACGCCGATTCCTTTTAACATTTTGGCAACGATAGCACCGATGGTGCCCATGCCAACAATGCCCACATGTGAAGTCAAAAGTGAATTGGTTGTTTGAAATGATTTGCTGCCTGTGCGACCCAGCTCAAAAATATTGCGCTGCATTGCAAGCATGATAGTGAGCGCGAACTCTGCGACGGCTTGGGCATTGGCTCCTGGGCAGTTACTTATGGCAATATTCTTTTTTGTGGCTTCAGTATGGCCTGGAATATAGCTGAGCCAGTCTGTGCCTGTAAATGTTAGCGCTTCTAGACAGTCTGCCGCTTCAATAATTCTAGCCGTTACTTTCTCAATTCCACCGAGAATATAGCCGTGTTTTCCTTTGATGGCTTCAATTAGTTCTTCTTCGCTCGCCATGGGCTTGTCGAGGCGTGTGACGCTAATGCCCACTGCTTCTAATTTTTCAATATGCTCATCGAATATAAATAGGCTGTCTGTGACAAGCACATTCTTTTTCAAAGTACTATCTCCCTAGATAATGACACTTAGATATTCTCTATTTTGCAGTAAAGTGTTTTTCTATTGCCGCTCTGTAGATCTCAACCAGTTTTGCGTGGCGCGGGCTTTTCCTTTCTTCTACGTCTGACATTGAGAGGCCGTGCGGATGGGTCTTAAAGGTCGTGCAGAGCGCGGTAGCGGCGATGAAGCGTAATTTGTAGTCGTCGTCTTCTAGATAGCTCAGTGTAGCGAGGGCATCCTCTTTGCTTGTTAGTTTTAAACTGTTAGCTACGCTGGCCAGCCTGGTGCAGGTGTAGTAAACGCCCTTAGCATCAGGTATTGAAACGCCATTCTGTTCAGAAATTGTTTTTGCTTCTGGTATTTCTTTGCGCAAAGTTTCAAATTGACCGAAGATATCTGACTTGCTTAATTTGCTTGGCTGCCCTGATACCGACAATGCTGACTTATGTGGCACTGAATTAAGCGGTAGAACAATAGTTCCTTTATCTATGGTGATCAAATCTTTGCCGAAAGATCTGTGGTCAAAGCGCATCTCGTAGCTTAGTTTTAAACCTTTGCTGTCAATTGCAACCATCGTTAAGTTAGAGGAAGAATGATGGTCTGATGGCCCTTGAAACGATTCTCCGGGCGCCAGAATGAATTTGCTTTCGCGGGCTTGGCCTTTTGTGTATTTTCCATCTGAGACTATCTGAGCCTTCCCTATGTTCTCTCTATGATCTTTGCTCTCTTTGATTTCCAGCATATGGCTACTAAGTGACTTAACCAGCCACTTTGCTTGTTCAGCTTGCGTTTGCTTGGTTTCAGTGGCCATGGCGCTGCCTGCATAGACAAACAAAGAAACTAGTAGCAAGGCCAAAGTTGTTCGCATTTAAAATTACCATTTGCTCTAAAATATTGGCTGCCATCGAGATTATTATGTCAGAGCTGTCCCAATCTACACTTACCTTGCCTCAGCTCACTGCTTTAATTAAAGAGCAGTTGTTGACTCAATCGATTTTGATTGGCATAGATGGTTGTGGTGGCGCAGGTAAGAGTCATTTTTCAGAATATCTTTGCAAAGAGCTTGCCGCCATTTCGGCTGTTCACATTGTGCATATGGATGACTTTTACAAACCATCATTTCAGCGTTTGCCCCAGCGTGAATGTGACGCTCTAATTGGTTCTGATTTCGATTGGCAGCGGTTGCGCCGTGATGTTCTACAGCCACTTAGTCGCGGAGAGAACTGCAGCTATCAGCGCTACGATTGGGATAGTGATAGGCTCGCAGAGTGGCTCACGGTACCAGCAAGCGGCATTATAATAGTAGAAGGAATCTATTCTATTCGTCATGAGTTGGAGTTTTTCTACAATCTTACTTGTTGGGTTTATTGCTCTCGCAGTCAGCGGCTCGAGCGTGGTGTTGAACGCGATGGCGAAGCTAAACGTAATGTTTGGGAAAAGTATTGGATGCCTGCTGAGGATCGCTATGTCGAACTAGAAGAGCCTCAGCGACGGGCGAAGATTCTTGTGGATGGTTCTGGCTATTCGGCGAATCTTGCATTGCGCTGCGAATTAGAAAGTCTTTTTTGTTCCAAGCTTAATGAGCCTTTCGCCTCAACTTAGATCTGCTTCTTCTTTACTCATGAATTCCTGCAAAAAAAAGAGAGCCGGCAGAACCGACTCTCTCTCTTATTCTTTTTAGCCTTTTGAGCTAGACGCTAATTACTTTCTGGTGAAAGTAACGGTAGCACTCTTCTCTTTGGAGCACATATCGAAGCCAGTTGTGAAGTCGAATTTGCCAGCCAAGGAAGTCATGCAAGCTTCCATGCCTTTGGTCATTTCTTCTCTGTTTTCGTCTTTGATCAAGCCAGCTTGTTCAAGAGCTGTGAACATGCCGCATGATAGGTAATGAAGGGTTGCTGATTTCTCGTCGCCCCAGATTTCTACCTTGCTGCCATAGACGTTAACGTCGAATTCAGCGATAGCTTTTACTAGTTCGAAAGGAGTTTTGACTCCGAGACCTTTGAAATACTCAACTTTGTGAGCTTCCATTGCATGCTTGAATTCAGTAACAGCTTTCTCTCCGCCAAACTTCTGAAGAAGTTGCATTGTGGTCATCCAGTTAAGGCCCAAAACGCGTGAAGCTTGTTCTTGGATTCTGATTGTGTTCCAGTTAGCTTCAACAATGGTTTTTTCGGTGGTTACGGTTGTAGTCATTTTTTCTCAAATACTCCAGGGAGCGGTGTGGTCAGGTAACTCAGTAAGTATATGAGCGGAACCAAATATCTTAGCTGCTTTTAAGGCAGGCTTATTTATTGCTCTTGGCAAGGCCGCCGTTACCTCATCTCCAAACTTGCCTAGCAAAGTTTTCTACAGATTTATCCTAATATTGAGGCACGTTTCATTTTTTACTACTTATATAGTTCGAAGAGAAAGCCCAATTTTCAATTGGTCCTTGCTTGATCTTGGTGCAATTGAAGTTCTGCTCCGCTAAATCCGTCATCTGCCCGATTACCCTATGAATGTCTCGCCAATATGATGGCTATATGGACTGCTACACGCTGCCGAGATGAGGGGAAAAACAGATGGATTCTCTGACTTTGCTGAGTACACAGGGTCTAGTTTCGCCTCTTAGCTTGCTATTGCTTGAGGTCGACCAACTGGTAGCTGTGCGACTGGCTGAGGCCCTCGGCCAGTCGCTGGGCCATGCCCTGCAGGTGATAATGGCTGGTTCTCTAGATGAAGGCCTTAAAATGGCAGGTCGGCGAAAGTTTGATCTAATAGTTTTAGATTTCGCTACAGTGGAAAAGTTAGACACTGATTCTATTTCTCTGATTCGAGGCTTTTTTCCGAGAATTCCAATTGTAGTTCTCGTCGGATTTAGAGATACCGCTGTATTGGGACAGCTGATTGAAGCAGGTATGCACACCTGTATTGATCGTGAGTCGCTTGAAGGGCTGAAGGTTCTTACTAGTTCTCTCGCTCGTGGTCTAGATTAGTATTGGAATCCAAAGTTCTAAACCCCCAAGCCCGGTGATGAGGTCGAAATTATCATCGTAGAGTTCAAACTCAATGCCTTTGCTCGCTTTGTGCTTGCTTTGTGGAAGATACTTGTCCCAAATGGTGATGCACGTTTGGCGAATTGTTGAAACGTGATCGCTGTGCGTAAATACAAGATAGGTTTGCTCTGGAATTTCTAGATACTGAAGCCCCGCACTCTCTGGCGAGTCGGAAGCTACTTCCCATGCGCACATGTAGTTGAAGTAGCCATTACCGTCGCCATCGTATTTAGCACCATAAGCGCATTTGCCAACTTGTCCTGGAATACTGCCGATGTGGTGGCCGAATCGCTGCCAAAGCGACGGTATGGCCGCACTGCTTTCGCAGTTGAAACTTTCACTCAGTCCTGCCAGTTTCATGGCCCTGCCGGACTCAATTCTTGGTTCGGCTAGATTGTCTATTTCTATTTCAGTCACTTTGGTTTCGGTCATTTTGATGCTCCGCAAATGATAGATTTTGCTATTGTCAATCGGGTTGCCAGAATAGCTGATAAGCTTGAGTCTTTGTCTGGCCTATTTACTTTGGAATCAAAGTCTTGCTCTTGTCTACCGTGCCGCTTTCATTCTTTTTGCAGTGGGGCGCTAATTGATTGTGAAGTTGTCGAGGCAAAAGCTTTTACCCGCGCTCAAGCTTTTGGCCTGTGTGCCCATTGTTCTAGCAATTGTTTTCGATTGCTCGCTTCCGGCCGCTGCTGTTGATTCGGCCGGCAATGCTACTACAGGTTCTGCAGAATCTGTAGATCTATCATCGGCACAATCGGAGCCTGTACCATCATCCGATAAGTTGCTAATCTCAGAGGGCGGCTCTAATTCTCAGTCGAATGAATCAGATCTTTCCTCTAAGGCGGTTTTAAAAGCCGCAGTCGCACGTCTTGACCGAAAAATTATGCTTGAGTGCATAAAGCTGGCGCGCTTCAATGTTCTGTATCACGATGGTGTTAATCGCAAGAACTTCGCTCAAGAGTGGCTTTACCCAATGCAGCGTGAAGTTGGTACGGCTCTTGCCTTTAGCAATACTATCGTCGATATCAGGCAGCGCGCGCGTGGGTTGAAGAACCCTTCTTTGGTCTCGCGGACAGCGCAAAAGAAAGGTCTAGAGTGCGCCCTTATTGGCCAAGCTATTACTGGCACAAGTTCTGCTGTGCAGCTTCTACAGAACCTTAACCATACTCGTATTGCTACAAAAAATGGTTATTCACCGGCCGCGGCTACTGAAACCGTGAAAGGGTATGCCACCACTATTGATGGCTTATTGACTGAGCGTGCCAAGTTGCTTTCTGGTCAGAATCTTCTGCGCTCTAAGGAACTTTTTGAGCTTCAAGGACGCTTGTTAGCTCATATCAAAGGTCAGCTAATTTTTGAATTCAAGAATTGGAGCGTTGGCTCAAGGTTTGGTGAATGGTCTGAGAATACTTTTTACGCAATAGACTCGGCACAAGGCTTTACCCAGATGAGTTCTTCTATTTGTTCGTTGCAGGGTTTTAGTAAGCGTGAATATGGCGGTGGCGCTGCAATTACTGGTCTCGTTGGTAATGCTCTTGTAACTTGCAACCCTATAATTAGAACGGCTGTGGGTCATGCTGTTGCCAAAATGGAAAGAAATCGGCTAAACAAAGTATTTCCGCAGGAGCGGCCTCGCAAAATTGATGATGTTCTCGCTGAATATAATTTGGCCAATGATCCACGAGAAGCTGATGAGTCTTCTTCACTTGAAACAAAAGAGCTGGCCTTTCTAATTCGCCGTACTGAAGAGCTAGATGGCCCCCTCGACAAAGAAGTAGAGCATGTAAGAAAATTGCGGCGCATTGCTGATCAGCAAGCAATATCTGGTCCACTTATTGGTTTAACCGGTGTAACTCGTTCCGTATTGAATACCGTCGCCTATTATCAAAGTACTCCCTCTGGATCTGCCAATTATGAGCGCACGAGAGTGGTGGGCAATCAACTTAACTTAACTGGAAGAATTGTGCAGTCTACTGGTCAAGCCTATTCTTTAATTAATACACCCTACACCGAAGTTAAGCACTACTTGTATAAGCGGCGCTTGAAGAAAGCTGGGCAGCTGCCTAAGCAATTGCTGGCACAGCGATTGGATCGTTTAGATGAGTTAGAGAAGCGTGTTAAGGCTTCCATGTACTAAACTTGTGGCAAATGTACCGTTCAATCAGTGTTTTAGAAGAGTTTTAGATGGGTTTCGGATGAATTTGATTAAAAGTCTTGCGCTTGCTAGTTTATTCTCACTGATGGCAGCCATCATAGGCAGTGGTTGTTATGCTGACGAGGCTTCTGCTGCAGAGAGCGATATACCAGCGGTAGTCGACGGCGCTGCAGTTCATTGGCAAACATACACTGGCCCATCGTCTTCGTTTACTATGCAATACCCTGATGGTTGGGAGATTTCTACCGATCCCAAAAGTGGAAAAATTGAAGCTAGAAATTCAAAAGGTGCCAGTCTGTCGATTTTGCCTTTCTATACTCCAGAAAAATTAGATAGCTCGTCTGGATTTTTTAGCGCTTTTCTTGGCACTCTGGCGCCGGATGAAAAATGGTCGAAGCCGGAACTAATTGGCACAGCAATGAGATCTTCGTATCTCAGCGCAAGCGAAAAAGCAGTGGCCGCCCTTGAAGTCTATCCTATGACCAACGGCAGCGGGGGAAAACTCTGTGTAGCCAAATCTCCAATAGGCGCTTCTGCTGTTCCTTTTGAAGTCTTTGTCAAGATCCTCAGCAGTCTGCGTTTCAACAACGCTGCTACCTCTGCTAGTGCTGGCTCGCCACAAGCGGAACTCAATGTCACTAAATATGAGGTTTTCAACGATCCAATTGAGGATGCTTTTTCTCTGGAAGTACCTGTAGGATGGGATATTAAAGGTGGACTCTATCGAGCCGGAGCGATTGACACTAGGCCCTGGGTAGTGGCAGTGGCGCCAGATAGTTCTTGCCGAGCCTTTATTGGCGACGGTGAAATCTGCCCCTATACTTTGCCCACCTCTACTCTAAACTGGACAGGGTTCACGCCGGGAAAAACGTATAATGGCACCCTGGTACACGACTATATTCCAGCGCGTAAATTTGTCGAGAAATACGCGCGTGAGAAATTGAAGACGGTGCTTACCGACATTCAGGTTGTCGAAGAAACCGATCATCCAGATATTGCTCTTAGCTATAACGGCGCTAATGCCACGCGCAGCGAAGCGAAATCAATCAAACTTACTGGTATGTACGGCAATATTCCCGCTGTGGCATACTTCCTGGCCTCGACAAAGGCGACAGTGATGAATGGCGCAGGTATGTGGTGGGTAACTTTGATTGCTGGCGAAATTTGTCCGGCCGCCTATGATAAACAGGGCCTAGAAGTAATCAGGCATATGCTTAAAACCTTTGCCATCAAACCAGAATGGCAGGCACGTTCAGTGGCTAATACAGCCGCTGTTTCGCGAAATTATCAAGCTGCCGCTAGGGTGCGCGATCAACAAATTCAGAGTAATTACGCCAATATACAAGCCGCTAACAACAGAATCACTTCTGGCTATTGGGCTCAGCAAGCCGCTAACGATAGAATTTCATCTGGTTATTGGAGCCGGCAGGCCTCGCAAGATCACTCAGCCAATAATTTTTCTAACTACATTCGCGGTCAAGAGACGGTGCGTGATACCAGTACTGGTACTAATTATCAAGTTGAGTATGGTCCCAAGTATCATTGGATAGATAGTGGCGGCAATTATACTGGCACGAACTTCAGTTCACCAGGAGCCGGCTGGAGTCAGCTTTTGTCTGTTCCGTAGGAGCTGTTTGCACAACTGGGCTGGCTGGGGTTCTCTGTTTGTTAAGGCCGACGGTCAGACTTTTCGTGAGACAATGTAGCTAGAGGTGATCATCGCGTGAGCACAGCGCTACACCGAACTACAAGTAAGTTTGAGGAGACAGTTTCTCGACTATGAACCCAGACGAACCTGACGAGATAGAATCATTTTCGGATGAAGAAAGAGCGCTTTCTGCTGATTACGGCACAAGGCTCGATAGACTCGACGAGCCGCTCATTCTCTATCCGCCCAGAAGCGGTGCTATCGATGCTTTGCATGGCCGTTTTTTTAAATACATAGTGCCAATTTCGGTATTGTTTTATGTGGTTATCCTAGCTATGGCTCTAACGACAGCAATCTCTCCATTTATACCAAGTGCTTCGCAGCAAGCTCTTTCTACGGAACTTTGGTGGTTACTGATTTTGTACACTTTGTCGCTGCCTCTGATGTACATTTTTGTCAGGCGAAAGCTTTCACGGGCTGTCCTTCCTGTGCTGGCAATGCGCCAGGATGGAATCGAGATTCATTCACTAAACCTTGATATTTTCATTCCCTGGGAAGAAATAAAGGAAGTGCGAACATTTACATTTATCGAGCCACATTTGGGTATTGTGCCTTTTGATCTAAAGAAAACCCTTGCTCGTGGTTCACGTTATACTCAAATCTTTTGTTGGATGAATGAGTTCTGTGCGCGCTTATACAAGTCGAGCGGAATTTCTGTAACCGCAATCTTCCTTTTAGACTGCGAGCTGCCATTGTCTATTGATGTTGTGGCAGAGCAGATTATTTCGCGGCAAGCGCATGCTCTCAAGCTTATAAAGCCTGAAGATAGACCCTAATTGTGTGTCCAGATTTTGCACCATCGGCAGTGCTCGATGCTGCTACACCAAAACCAATTTCGGATACATGCCGGTAATTACTTGCAACTTCTCTTGGGCAATCAAATTATCAATTGTGTCCATGATCACGTCCATTCTCACATGGGCGAAAGTGCCGAAGGCATCAACTTTGTCTAGCTTTTTCTCTTTCAACTTTTTAGCTTTGCTGCCAATCAAAATAGAGGCGATTGTGGTTCTTCCTACTTTGCCACTCAGTTCTCCAGTTAACACCAATATTGCAGCTTCTAGTTCACTGCTTCCAGTTGTATCAGCTTCGACTTTGACTTTTGCTTTAGCTGGCCGCGATTGAGAATAGAGGCTCTGAGCTGAACGCGGTGAGCGACTGGCTTCGGTCACCGCCATTTTTGCTGGGGTAGGTATGCTGACAAATCGCTTCTCTACCGGGTGGCAGGTGTCGCAACCAGTGCAACTGTTGTCGAGGGTTTGACCGAAATAGCCCAGTATATGCTTGCGCCGGCAAGTTGATTCTTGGGCATATTTGATTATTTGGTTTAGTCTATGTGAATCTCTTTCTTTGCGGGCATCAAGCCAGCTCATGTCGATTGCGGGCATGCGACTGCCTGAAATTTCACGGGCTCTGACGCCGTTGGCATCAACGTCGAGCATATTGAGATGCTTGAGTAAATCAAGAGCACTGTTGATGGCCGAATCTTCCATACGCATACGCTTGTGCAAATCCATTGGCCGCAATGATTGCTGCGAATTATCGTGCAAGAATTTGAGCAAGTGTGCCACTTCTTTGGCATCAGGGAAGTTTTTATCCATCAGCCATTTCTGGGTGTAAATATCTTTGGCTTGATAGAGCAGGGTGCAGGTTGCTTGATTACCGTCGCGCCCAGCACGACCAGCTTCTTGATAATAGTTTTCTAGCGAGCCTGGCATGTTGTAGTGAATCACTCGTCTGATATTGGGCTTATCTACGCCCATGCCGAAAGCCACAGTTGAGACTATCACCGAAATTGTGTCGTTCTCGAAACTGTTCTGCACTTTCTTGCGAATGTCCGGAGACAATCCGGCGTGATAACAAGCGGCAGTAATTTTGGCTGCCTTGATGCGACGGGCCAGTTCTTCGGCTTCTTTGCGACTGCTGGTGTAAACAATTGAAGGTTTCTTCTCTACCCCTAGTTTTGACTCGGCCAGCATGGCGAATACATGACGATCTTTGTCGGCATTGTTGGCGCATTGCTCAACTTCGAAGCGCAAGTTGGGTCTGTCAAATGAGCCAATGACGCAGGTCATGCTCGGTAGGCCGAGCGATTCTGGAATGTCACGTTGGACACGGGGAGTGGCCGTAGCAGTTAGCGCCAATATTGTGGCTTTGGGCATGAGGCTCAAGTAGCTTCTGATATTGCGATATTGTGGTCTGAAGTCGTGGCCCCATTGGCTGATGCAGTGGGCTTCGTCAATTACCAAAAGGGAAATATCTAAACTTTGCAGAAGGGAACGGAATCTTGGCGATTCTAGGCGCTCGGGAGCGACATAGACGAGTTTGTATTGACCGCGTCTGATGCCTGAGATGCGCTCATCTAGCTGTTCGGCATCGAGGGAGCTGTTGAGCATTGTGGCGTTTCTGATGCCGCGGCGAATCAAGCCGTTCACTTGATCGTGCATCAAGGCAATTAATGGTGAAATCACAACGGTGACACCAGGAAGCACCTGGCTTGGTAGTTGATAACAAAGTGATTTGCCGTAGCCAGTGGGCAAGAACGCCAGGGTGTGACGGCCAGCAAGAATGTTGCTGATCACTTCTTTTTGTTTTGGCCGAAGTTGATCGAGGCCGAAGCGGGTTTTCAGTATTTTTTCGATGGAGCTATCGAAATTGCCATCAATGGCATGATCAAGGGCAAAGTCGAGGGCCATGTCCATAGAGTGAGTGTCTTCTTGCGACAGGCTCGGCGACGCCGCTACTGGATCGTTGGCTGTATTTAACGCGCGCTCATTTGCTCGCTCAATAGCACGTTGAACTGCTGGTTCGAAAACAGCCATGGGACACCTCATACTTGTGTCTCACTAGTTTACGTGTTCAGAGGCCGACAAATAGCTGCATTCACACAGTAGTGCCAAGTTTAATTGACTACTGTATATCTACTAGTGTTAGCGACTAGTGCTAGGCGCTATCGCTGCTTAAGACCTACAGCCGTTTTGGCCTACTTCTTAGTTTGCTCTGGCTGCAGAATCTTTTTCAAAGCTGTGATCAACAGTTTGTTCTCGGCTGGTTGGCCGATGCTTATACGCCAGCAAGTAGGTAGGCCGAAACCTGCCAGTGGACGAATGGCGATGCCGTTGCGCAGCAAGCCGTCGTGTATTTTGGCTACTTTCTCTTGCGAACCCATTTCAATCATGATGAAGTTAGAGTGCGAAGGAATGCGCTGCAAGCCCAGTTTGTCTAATTCACCGGTGAGATAAGCCATACCCTCTTCGTTGTTTTCGAGGGTTCTGTTCAAGAATTCATCGTCTTGCAAGGCGGCTAAACCAGCTTCTTGAGCCAATAGATTAGGCTCGAAAGGAAGTTTGATACGGTTGACGTAGTCTATTAGATATTCGTGACCGAGGCCGTAGCCCAAGCGAATTCCAGCCATGCCGTAGGCTTTGGCGAAGGTGCGCAAGGTCAAAACGTTGTCTAGGCGATAACGCATTGAGTCTGGATACTCTGGGTTTATGGCAGCAAATTCATAATAGGCTTCATCAAGAATGACCAAAACATGGTCTGGAATCTTTCTGATGAAGTTCTCGAATTCTGTGCGAGTGAAAATTGTGCCGGTTGGATTGTTGGGATTGCAAAGATAAATCATCTTTGTCTTCGGATTTACCGCAGCAGCAATGGCCTCAAGGTCAAAGTGATAGTTTTTCAGAGGGACTGTATTGAGTTTGATGCCCTGGGCGTTAACCAATACATATAAGCCGATGAATGTACCTTGCGATGTCAACACTTCATCATCTTCATGCAAGAAGGCACGAATGATGTTGGCCATAGTGCTCTCGGAACCGCTGCCAAGGGCAATATTGTCGATTTTTGTAGCAAAGCGCTCAGCTAAAGCTTCTCTCAAGTTGGTGCCGCACAGGTCTGGGTAGCGGTTGATTTGAGGCAATGCCTTTTGAATGGCATCTAGAGCTGATTGAGGCGGTCCTAGGGGGTTCTCATTAGAAGCCATATTGATGAAGCGTTCCATGCCGAGTTCTTTCAAGAGCTCAACAGGAGGACGGCCTGGCTGGTAGGGTTTGAGGGCTTCTACGTGGGGTGGCACAAGACGCTTAGGCAAGTCTTTCTGTGGTGAGAAAGGAATCGTGTTCTTCGGGTCTGATACCAACGCCAGCTGTTGCGACATCGAAGCTAAAGTTTGTATAAATGTTGCCATGGTCACCCTGCACTTTTGAGTCGCAAAACCTAGGTTTAACGGGCACCTCGACTTTGACGTCTCGGCTGCCGATCTCCTCTTCGATATAAAAGTTATCACTAAACCACCCCCAAACACAAATTAAGACGGCCCATTTAAGGCTTGTTTAGGAAACTTTTAGGTTTCTACACAGGTTTGCTAAGCTCTCGGGTCTTAATGCCAAGAGGATTTGTGGTATTGGCAACTTTTGCTCGCGAGCACTTTATGCTAATCTTCATTTCACGCGGGTGTAGTTCAATGGTAGAACGGCAGCCTTCCAAGCTTCATACAGGGGTTCGATTCCCCTCACCCGCTCCATTTTGAAGTCATAACAAACGCAGTGACAATTTCTATAGTGATGACAGTTCCTATAGAGATGACAATTCCTATAGCGATGACAATTCTTATATAGATAAGAGGTTTGCGGTGACGGAAGAGAGACTTAGCATCAGTGACGTACTAGTTGCCAAAAAGCGTATCAGCGGCTTGGTCACCAATACCCCTTTGCGAAAGAGCCATTGGCTTTGTGATCTGTCGCAAGCCGAAGTGTTCATGAAGCTAGAGAATCTGCAGGTAACTGGTTCTTTCAAGTATCGTGGCGCACTTAATGCCATGACCTGGGCTAAGGAGCGCGGCTTTACCAAGGTATTCACTGCCTCCGCTGGTAATCATGGTCTTGGCATTGCCGAAGCGGCAGTGACAACCGAACGCGAAGCTCGCATTTGTCTCCCTACTAATGTAAATCCGCTCAAAAAGCAAAAGCTAGAGCGCTACAGCGTCGGCCTGATGCAGCATGGCGATGATATGGACATGACCGAAGCTTATGCCATGCGCTTAGCTAAAGAGCAGAAAGGTCTGTACATTTCTCCTTATAACAACAGAGAAGTGATTGCTGGGCAGGGCACTGTTGGGCTAGAAATGTATGAGTTAATCCCCAAGCTATCGACGGTTATCGTGGCTGTGGGTGGTGGTGGATTGATATCAGGCATCGGCCTGGTTGCCAAAGTGATTAATCCGAAGGTGCGCATTGTTGGCGTCGTTGCCGCTGCTTCACCGACTATGAAAACCGCTATTCATTCTGGTCGGGTAGTTAAGGTATTGCAGCAAGACACTATTGCTGATGGCATTGCTGGCAATATTGATCCTGAAACAATTACCTTCCCTCTCGTGCAAGAAGTTGTGGATGAATGGGTGGCAATTGAAGAGCGCGACATTCATCAGGCCGTCTTTGACTTCCTTGAAAATGAGGGAATGTTGCTTGAAGGTGCTGCCGCCTGTGCCATTGCTGCCATTTCTGCCAAATATATAAACTTCAAGCCACGTGAGCGCGTCGGCGTAGTTGTCTGTGGTGGCAATATTGGCCGCAATAGCTGGCGCGAGATAGTCGGCGAACAACTTCTCAGCGCCGGCAAGTCTACTTAGTTGAATAGTCTACTTAGTTGAACTTTAGTGCAGGATCGGGTCTCGTAATTAGAACCGATTTTTGTTCGATTGTTTGTCTCTGCTGAATTATTTGGGGGCGTACAACCACTGTTTTTGTCTGGGCAGTGTGGCGAACTGCAACCTGTTGTCGTCTAGGGGTGCGGTGATAGGCTCGCTTGACGTACCTTTTCTTTCGCACGACCGGACGTTTTACTACGGCAGTTTTTACTGCTGTTTTGACAACAGCTGAGTTAGTCACTTGAGTAACTTGTGCTGGTGTAACTGAAGTGGTTGTGGTCACCTTGGCCTCTGTAGGCACGACTACAGTTTCGTGGCGTTCCATGATCATCGGCTCAACAGTTTTTTCTACGCTGCCATCACTGCTGGTGACGCTCTTAGTTCTTGTTACTGCTGGCTGCATCCAGCTGTCAACTACTGTTGGCTGAGAAAACCCTGGTTGAACAATTTGGGTGGTGGTTTGACTGGTGCCTTGATTTACTATCGGGCCTGTAGTCTGACTTGTCGTCTGTGTACTTGTTTCTGTAACTTCAGCAGCTAGCCCTGGTAGAGCTGTGCCTGCCGCTAGCAGCGACATTGCTGAAGCCAGAGATAACATCAGTTGGATTTGACATTTTATCTTCATGTTGCTCCTCGGTTTGCAGATTCGTTCTAGATTTTCTAGATAACCTTCGAGGAGACGGTTGCTTCGAGCGCTAGTTCCAAGTTTCTATGAGACGAAGGGCATTCGTAACGGAGTGACTACTTTTACCGATTTTATTTTAGTGCTAGCGTTGAAGAGCTTATTCGTTAGCGCACTAATTTTATATTTTAGTTGCTACCACATTGGCCCTTCGTGCGGCCCTGGCGGCGGAGTTCGCTTAAACATCCCGATCCATTCGTCAACCCAATAGGTGTCGTAGAACAAAAGCCAGCTAGTCTCTGGCATTTCCGCTTTCTTGGCCTGTTCTCTCAAAATGTTAGCGGCTTCAGTCAAGTCGCTAATGATCAAGTCAATGTATGCTGCTTCGCTACCGACACCCCCACCAAGCACGCAGCCGGCTTTAGCTTTTCTCAGCTCGCGGTCAAGCTTGTCTTCAAGTTCAAAACGTGCTTCTACATCGTGGGCTAATTCTTGTTCTTGTGTCATTTTTAAGTAGGCAAAAACTTCGTCGTGACGAGTAAATGCTGACGAGTGAAAGAGCATTCGTCTTTCTTTGGCGAAAATGGTGGCAGGGTACGGAGTGGTAATCACCGGCCGAAGACCTTCTTCCCAACTGCTGCCCTTTAGTGAATAGAAACCATCAAGCTCTCTCTCCCAACAGCGCTCAATTGGTAATTCATCCACTAGCTCGACAACTCTTGAGGCTAAAATATTGCGCAGCGAATTGAGTGGATAAAAAGGCTGCGGCTCTAATTTTTCTTCTGCTAGATATTCACTTTCGTCCAGGTCCGCTGCTGTTTCTGTATCTACTTTTGATAGCTCAACACTAGCCGCTTTTGACTTTGCTTTCGTTTTTTTTACAGTCAGCGGTTGGGTCATTACGAAGTTGATCCAGACATCAACTGGTTCTTCACCAAGTACTGTGGTCAACACCGTAAGGGCATCGGCAATATCGGCGTCTTTATTCTCTTTCTTGAATTGTTTGTCGCGTAGGGTAATATCAAAACACTTCAACGGCGATTCATTAATTTGCCCTTGCACCTCGGCCCAGCTGTGTTTTAACATACTGTGCTCGAAATCATTGAAGTCACCAATTAATGGTTCTTTGAATTGAGTAAAACGCCATTTTGCAATCTCTGGGGCTCTTTCAATTACTGACTTAGTTAGGGGCCGCAGGCCGTATTCAGATTCTGGTGTAACTGTGAAGACTAGTCTTTTGTCTCCGACTTCGAGGATGTCGCGGCTAACCTCCCACATCAAATCTTCATGAATGGGCTTGAGGTAGGCCTCGCACCAGGCAACAGTTTCTTCTGTTTTGTCTTCAAAGAAATTATTTCGCAGAGTCTCGCTGTCAGCGACAAACTGCTTCCAGAAGCGTTCAATTTGCTCGCTTACTCTGGCTTGTTCTTTAATTTCTTGGCTGCTGCCAAACTGGGCGGTATGCCATCTCACAATTTTGTCTCCAGATTAGAGCATAGTCTACCTTCTTTGCGTCTGCTAACACTAGATTGGTAAGCCAGCTCTTGGTTCTCAAAATTAACCTTTTATTGCAGTCAAGTTCGCTATTCTGTGCCTAATTTAGCCTTTGTAAGTGAGCGATGGTGGCGCGATATGAGGATCAATTTCAGGCTCGTTCTAAGCATAATCGACCGTCTAACTGTAATTAGCGCGTTAGTTTCGGTTTTTTTGTTAGCTTCTCCTGTCTGCTTGGCCGAATCGGGGCATTCTCAGGATTCGCCGACTTCCGCCTCGCTATCTAAGTCGATGCCCGTCCCTGCAAGCGAACCGCTAGAACGATTGCCTGGGCAAAATAGCGGCTCTAGCTTGAACCCTATGCGTTGGCTCTTTAGGCCGGTGATCAAGCTGCAAGAGCAAACCGTAAGGTTAGAGCAGCAGATTATAAATTTGACCGCCCCTTTGGCGGCTGTACAGCCTCTCATTCGTGGTTTGCACGAGCAGGTTGATGCTACTGAGAAGCGCCTAACCGCCGTTAATGTTCATTTAGACGCCGTTCACAGTCAGCTCGATTCTGTCTCATCAAAGATGACCACAATAGACAAGAGTATTGCTGAAACAAATAAGCACATAAAGAACATCGAGACGCCTTTAACCTCAGTGCAGGCACGTATGGGAAGCGTTGAGAAGTCCATCGACGGTGCCTATGAGTCTCTTGGGGGGATCCGCGCCGACATTGGTGACATGCGAGAAGATATCGCTGAAATCAAGGGCCCAATAATGCGCATCCAGCAGCCACTTGAGGGTATTGCTGCACCGGTGAAGAATCTTGACAAACAACTGGTTGGCCTTCATAGTCAGCTTGTTGGCGCGCACACTGAACTTCGGGGCGTGCATAGTGAGCTTGGGGCGATACGCAGCCCGCTCAGTAACATGGAGCATCCAATCTCCAATTTAGATGGAGAGCTTAGTGGATTGCACAAAGAAATCGCAGAGTTGAGACGCCTTTTGGGTTTGGTACTTACAGCGATCTTCTGTTCTGCAATTTTAATTGCAGTGGGCACTCCGGTCGCTGGCATTTTAATTTGGAAGAATAAGCAAAAGCTTTTCCCTCAACAGCGTACAGAATAGAATGTTGAATGGAGATTGATTCCATGGCCTACGGCAAAATTTTTCTGGTTTTCTCCGATACAGGTGCCGGGCATAGGAGCGCCGCTGAAGCCATTAAGCGAGCAATTATCGAGCTTTCTTCAAAACAAGGAGATACTCCACCAGAAATAGTAATGCAAGACATCATTGAAGAGAGTCATTTAGCAAACCGACTGTTTAAGCATATGTACAATCGGTTGCTGAGAGATCGTCAAGACTGGATGAAATACTATATTGCCCTTATTGAATGGGTAAAACCGAACGAATCTGAGATTGCTTATAGGCTGAGCAAGGCTTATGCAAGAAAATTGATTGAAGAAGTGAACCCGGCTGTGATTGTTTCAGTGCATCCAATGGTGAACCACTTTCTGGCTAGAACGCTTAAGGATATGGGGCAAGCGAGAAAGATCAAACTGATCACCGTTCTGACAGACCCGAATTCGCGCTTGTGGACTGGCTGGGCCTGCGTTGATGCTGATTTGACGATTGCTCCAAATGATCTAGCGCGTGACCGTTTAATCTCGTTTGGTCTGGAACCCTCAACTATTAAAGTGATTGGTATGCCCGTTCAGCCAGAGTTTCTCAAGCCTCCCTCTGAGTCACGCTATGACTTGCTTAAGCGACTGGGGCTCAGACCAGATGAGGTAACAATCGCAATAACTGCCGGCTCTGCTGGTGGTGGCAACATGCTCAAGATTTACGAAGCTCTGCAGCAAGTGCGCAAACCTCTGCAAGTTGTATTTTCCTGTGGAAAGAATAAGAAGCTCGAAGTGCAGATGGTCCAATTGGCTGAAAAATCGCCTCTCAGAACAGTCGTTTTAGACTATGTAAATTCAGTGGCTGATAGCATGAATGCATGCGATCTTCTTGTCACAAAGGCTGGTGGATTGACAACATTTGAAGCGATCGCACGGCGACTTCCTATGGCTATTGATATGCTGACTGAGCCTATGCCTCAGGAGATTGGCACTGCTGAAATGCTGATCGAAGCCGGTCTAGCCCAGCCAATTAGGCAACCTGGAGACATAGTGCCAATAGCTGAAGCGCTTGAAGTAGTTGAGGAACGGGGCAATTTGCCATTACCGGCAGTGCATAATCTTGATCGTGTTGATGCCGTTTATGAGATCGCTCAGGTCATTCTCACGCTGTGTGAAAAGGTTAACTGCGAGAACCAGTAGGACAGATCAAAGCAACTGCTTCAATTCGGTATTCCTATAAATAAGAAGAATATTGAATTGAGCTGCTTCTCGTCGCCTTGTTGGCAACCCGGCGGGCCCTGCTCACGAAATCGTATTTGGCCTTAGAGAAAGGTGCCGATTACAAAGTCAAGAATTCGGTTTCCTCTCGCCTTTTGCTCTATGATGTTAGAGCTGATAGCCGGAACAAAGGATCTAGCTAGATCTCTGAATCCAGCAACGTAGACGAGAGTTCATGTACGTATTTTATAGAAACACATCGGACAGTGGATTGAGAAATGGATGACACTTCTGCCGAATGGGTACCAACGGTCGAACCACGCCAGTTAGAGCGCCTTGCGGCTAGTCTCCGGGCTGGCAGTGCCATCTCTGCTGAGTTTCTCTTACTGACTTCGTTGTCAGCTACTATTGCTACGCTTGGACTCTTTCTTAACAATCAGGCCATAGTCTTGGCTGCGCTTTTGGTTGTTCCACTTATTAGACCGATGGCTGGTCTTTCATTGTCCGTTTTGAGTGCTGACTTGGCTCTGCTCACTAAGGCGGCGATTACTCTCTGTGCTGGTGTCGTCTTGTCTGCCGGAATTGCCTGCCTCATGGCCCTAGTCCTACAGGCATTCGATTTGACCCCGGAAATTCTTCGGCGCACGCAGCCCAACTTACTTGATCTCGGTGTTGCTTTCCTTACCGGAGTTGTGGCTGCTTACTGTGTCACGAAGAATGATGTATTGACCCACCTTGCTGGTATTGCTCTGGCGATTACCATTTTTCCGGCGCTGCTAGTTATCGGCATCGGCATTGCTTTGGGCAGACCTGATATATGGACAGGTGCTGCACTTCTCTTTTTTGGTAATTTTGTTAGTGCCATTGTATCTGGTGCCTTGCTCTTGCTTGTCTTGGGTTACGTACCGATATCAAAGGTCGGCAAAGGATTGCTCGTCTCACTCGTTCTACTGGCTACGCTTATGATTCCGTTGGGTCTCAGTCTTCGTGAATTACTAATCGAGAGCAATCTCAATCGAACGATTAAGACTGTTTTGAACGACAAGACATACACATTCAAAGGTCTGAAGCTTCAGAGTGTCAGTGTAAAGCGCTTCACTGATCCGATGAGTGTAACTGCAACCGTCATGAGTTCAGACAATATCATCGAACCAGAAACAGTGAAGCACATCCAAGATTTTCTTGTTAAGGAACTTGGTATTCCGCTTACCCTTCGCATGCGCATCATTCCGGTTACTGAAGTTAGTGCTACCGAAGCTCGTATGCCAGGTCTTTCCCTAGCGGCTGTCGCGCCTTCAACCACAACCGAACCAATATCAGTGGTGCCGCCTCAAGTGCAAATAGCAGATACTTCTTCCTCTGATAAGACAAAGCAGTCTCTAGTGTTTTGTGTCATCTTTTTGATGCTGGTTTCATTCATTGTTGGTAAGCCGCGTTATGACATAGTAGCTCTGCTTGCCCTGCTCACACTTGCGGTCTTTGGAGTAATCCCTCAAAAGGAAGTATTTTCGGGTTTTAAACATCCTGCCGTGATCACCGTGGCAGCCGTCTTAGTTGTTAGCAGAGCCCTGCAAAACTCCGGACTGGTTGACGTTTTAGGAAGCAGTATGGCGAACATTAAGGACAACGCTGCTCTTCAAGTCGCCATATTGTGCGGTGCTGTCGCCGCTTGCTCGGCTTTTATGAACGATACTGGTGCTGTTGCAATTATGATGCCTGTTGCCATCAGAATGGCTCAAAAGTCGGGTAAACCGCCTTCCTATCTGCTCATGCCAATTGCCTTCGCATCTCTGATGGGCGGGTTGCTCACCATGATTGGTACCCCTTCTAATTTGATTGTCTCTCAGTATCGGCAGGAGCATTTCGGCTCCGCATTCGGTATGTTTGCTTTTACTCCTGTCGGAGCTGGTGTAGCCGCTCTTGGATTGCTGTTTTTGATTCTGCTTGGCTGGAGATTGATACCGAAGAGGACGTCGCAATCACAGGAAAATTTGTTTGATATACAGAACTATATTGCCGAACTGCGAATTCCTCCCGGAAACCCTGTAGTCGGGCAGCTGGTAAAAGATTTTGAAGATACAACTACAGCTGGTGTCATGATACTTCGCATCGTCCGCGGAGATACGCAGATCGAGCCACGTTCTTCCCTTGAAGTTCTTGCCGAAGGCGATATCTTGATGCTTCAGACCGACTCAGACTCATTGAAAGAGCTGGTCAATGAGCAAGGCTTCGAGATTGTCGGCAGTAAGGAAATTCCCAAAGGCCTGCAGTCCCAAGACAACAGCCCGGAGGCCTCGTCAATCTCCGAGGTGGTTGTGATGCCTAATTCCCAATTGATTGGATCATCGGCGCGAGGGATCAACCTGCGCTGGTCATTCGGACTTAACTTGCTCGCCTTGGCTCGCCATGGTAAGACAATTAAGCAAAGGTTGAGCACCGCTCGCTTTCATGCAGGCGACATTCTATTGCTGCAAGGTCATAGAGACTCTCTCCAATCGGCTCTCAATTCCCTCGGATGTTTGCCTTTGGCGGAGAGACAATTGCGGCTCGGACGCCCGCGCCAAATCATCTTGGCCGTGTCAATTTTTGCATTAGCTGTCGTCGCAACTGTAGTGGATGTTCTTCCAGTTCAGATCGCCTTTCTACTAGCAGCAACTTGCATGATCTTATTCCGATTGATTTCATTGAATGAGGCATATGAGAGTATTGAATGGTCAGTGATTGTGTTGCTTGCATGCATCATACCTCTCGGCTACGCACTTGAAGCTACCGGTGGCGCCGATATCATTGCTTCCGGGCTGCTAGCAGCAGCAAGGAACCTTCCGCCAGTGTATCTACTCTGCATGTTGCTCGTCACATCCATTCTAGTTGCTAACTTCGTCAATACTAAAGCCGCTGCAGTTCTACTGGCGCCTGTGGCCGTGAAGGTGGCTACAGGTCTTGACTGCTCTGCCGATCCTTTCCTTATGAGCGTCGCTGTAGGTGGCTCATGTGTCTTTCTCAGCCCCTTTGGACACCAGGTCAATACCCTCGTCATGGGTCCTGGTGGCTACCGCTTTTCAGATTACCTAAGAGTAGGCGTCATTTTGACTGCTTTGGCTGTCCTTGCAGCTGTCCCTCTCATCTTGTACTTTTGGCCGCTTACTGCAGTAAAGTAGAAGATTTAGACTACTCTCGTGCAGTAAAGATTGGATTTATTCTAGCGTCAAATCAAGCACAGAGGCGTTCGATGCAATGCGCTTGATAGCATCAATGCCGATTTCAGCTGCTTGTTTGGTTGTGTATCCTTGCGATGCAGCTATAATTTCGCCGTTATCGGCTTTCAAGTGAAAGTAGAATTTTTCATCGCTGCCAACAAATATCTCGAATTTACTCATTGTGTTCTCCTTATTGTTCTTTTGGTGGTTGTTGCTTTTTGTAGAATCTACGCAGCATTATTCTTATGAATAGGCTTATCTGCGGTCGATACTTCTTTCAATTTGGCTCCACGAGTCTTTGGTGTCATCCACTTGGTCTAGTGTGACTTTGTTCACCACAGTTTTTAGCAGCTGGTCTGCAAGCTGGTAGTCTGATCCGTATTTAATCGGAATGGTAAACTCATCCCATAGGTACGGGAAATCGCCAGAATAGTTGAACATAGGCTCTTTGAAAATAAAGCTGTTGGCGACTCTGACAATTCGCCCTGTGTAGAGGTCACCCTTGACCCATTCTCCCAGCTCCTTTTCCTCCGTGCCCATGATGCATAGCGTTGCTGCCTCCGCCAATACCTTTGATTGCTGCGCAGGTTTGTCAAATGTTCGAGAGAAAGGTGCCTCATGAAAACTCCTTCGCGGGTTTTGGACGCGAAAATTTTGATTTGAGATAAATTTTTAGGCTTGATTCAACCAGCCTTTCTATCGCGCTCGGGTGGAGCAAAACGGTGCCGCTCGTGGCTAGCGACTTTTTTACGCAGACGGGCGACATTCTGATTAGTTCCTAGTTCGAAGACTGAGCCTGATTGACTATTCGCCCTGAAATTGCTTAGTTTGGTGGAACTGCAATTGAGGGCCTTTTTACAAGAGTGAGAGGAGTGAAGCGATCGTAAGGCGGGTCGCTGCTCCTCTTGACAGGCCGATTTGCTCCTGATACTGTAAATTGAGCTGACGACGAGCGGCGGCAAGTTATTGCAAACCAATACATTGAGAGTGTCCTATGTTTTCAGAACGAGAGAATTTTGAAGAGTAAGTAGCCTGCATTAGCGCGGCTCTTCAGTTTCAATTGTGTTTCTCTCTTCTCCCTCTATGGATAACAAACTATGTATTGCGCGAGTATTTTTTATGCATGATCAAGCTGCCATTCACCCGGCACGTTTGTTTGATTTTGACCAGCTTATTGCCGGTCTGAAAGAAGCGCACGCAAAAAAGTTGGTGCTTGAAAGTTCTAATGAAGATGGTCTTTTGCTCTATGTTTATTCCTCCAAGTGTGTCTACGACCAACTCTGGAATGACTTTACTCTGCTTGCCCGAGGGCTGATTCTAGATCCGCAGGCTGGCAAAGTGGTGGCAACGCCTTTCCCTAAATTTTTCAATCTTGGTGAAGGCGGTGGTGTATGGCCGACTGGTGCCTTCGATACTTTTGAAAAAGTTGATGGCAGTCTCATTGTCATTTTCCATCATAATGGACGGTGGCAATGTGCCACCAAAGGTGCCTTTTATTCAGCGCAGGCTCTATGGGCGCGGGCGCAATTGAATGAAGTTGATCAATCACTACTTGTGGCCGGTACTACTTATCTGGCTGAAGCTGTCTATCCAGAAAATCGCATCATTGTGCAGTATCAGCAGGCTTCTCTTATCATGCTTTCGGCCTATGATGAAGCTGGCGTAGAAGTCAACTATGAATCTCTGCAAGACTTGACTAGCCAGATTGGCTGGCGAATGGCCCAGCGCTTCCACTATGATTCTCTGCACGCTCTGGCTGACTCGGCAAGGGCTCTGCCGCGCGACCAGGAAGGTTTTGTTGTGCGCTTCAGTGATGGCTCAAGATTGAAGATAAAAGGCGATGAATATCTTCGCTTGCACGCACTTCTGTCGAAGGTAACACCACTGGCCATCTGGGAAAAACTGGCTGCGGGCGATGACCTTGATGCTATGCGCCGAGATTTGCCGGAAGAATTCTGGTCTGATTTCGATCAAATTCGCTCACAGTTGGAAAATAATCTTGCGCAATTGATCAATCGAGTCACCGTTTTCGCGCGCTCTATCGATGGACTAACTGATAAAGAATTAGGTCTCAGGCTTGGTGATTTAGACAGCGACATTCGTCCTTTCATTTTTTCTTATCGCAAGGAAGGAGCGCAGTTTCCTGGCGCACGAGCGAGAGAATCTTTGCTGCGAGTAATTCGGCCAACTGGAAACAGTTTGCCGGGTTACACGCCCTGCAGTGCCCTCAACCTTTTGCAAGATAGTTGAGGGAGTAGGGGGGTAATTAGATACTGAACCTTCTTGGCGAGCGGCACTGCGTGGCTACCTGGAGACGAAACGCTCACTGCTGGTCGTCGAAGACAGAAAGATTGCTCTAGCAAGGGGTCTATGCGAACTGCAATTGAGGTTTTTTCTGGTAGAGCAAGGCGAGCTTAATGCTTAAGGCTGGATATGTTTTGTGAGAGTCTTGCATTGATCATGCTCATCACTTGTTCCGTCAAATTCCTCGTCGGTTGGCCGTAACTTCAAGCGTCAGTGACTTACCGTCCCATCTCACTGCTTTCCTCTGCTTCTCCTGAAAAGGCCCGAACGACTGCTGATGCAGCTTCTTGCCGTTGAGAAACAGTACGAACCGTAGTACTTCGTTTGTTCTTCCTGTCACGAATGTTGACTGTCCAAATGCCCGTACCCAATTTCTTTCTGGTTGTCTCGGTGGTGCTCCCGAATTAGATTCTGGTATTCCTGTCATTTCTGCGCGAATCCGTGAGGCGCCTTCATTGGCAAAAATACGACCAGCTGCTGAACAGTCTTTGTGTCTGCTGGGCTGGTTTCGCGCTTGATTGTTTGAAAGGGAGTGTAGGTCGCCAGCCAGATTGCACTAAAGCAGGCGATTTTTATTACTCTGTTCATGAAAAAGTCTTATCATTGCCTTCCACTTTATATTTTAAACTAGGTCTTTGAGTTGGCTTCGAGGCCTTAAATTCAGTTCCCTCTGTTTGATATTCGGCCAATGCCTGGTTCTTACTCTGATTTTAGCTGTCGAGTTTGCGCAATGTGTATGGGGATGAAGAATCTTACTTTCAGTTTTGAGAGAGTAACCTCATCGACCCAAACAGTTCCTGGTTCGTCGAACTTAACTTTCAGAGCCACCACATCTGGTTGCGCTCTCTTTGTTATTAATCTTCTGCTAGAGCAGCTTATCCAGCCAGATGCAAGTTTTTTGCCAGCTCGCGTGCTGCCTGAAATTATCTCATTTGTTTTCGAATAGCTCAGGGACATTATGATTTTTGTTTTGATTTTTGGATCTGCAGGCCGAAGCTTCGCTCGGTAAATTAGTCTGGCCTGTCCTATGTCAGGCTTGCTGACCTCAAAAAGGGTGATGCTGCAGGGTTTCTTAACCGTTACCCGCAAAGAGCCTTTCCCATCAGCAGACTGGTTCTTGTCAAATTCAATATTGTCTTTATCGACGACATTTTCTAGTCCGTTACAAGGGAATTCGTTTAGAATTTCTTCTGAAGCCAGGCAAGCTTGCGTAGCGAAGATACTTGCCATCACAACTAGAGCAAGTGACTGTGAAATGGTCTTTTGTGTAATCAAAGTTTTTCCTCTACTCTTCCCTTTCTTCAATATTCTCCAGCTTGTGATTATCGATGCGGGCACTAGTTTTGGTGAGATCATCTGCAATGCTAGACATGTCGATGTTTTCTGGTTTTCCAAGATTGCTATCGCGAAGTTTTTGCTTCTCAATAGCTATCTTGCTTAACTCTTTGCGAAAGTGTCTTGCTTCCTTCAGGGTAAGTTCCTTTGTCTCCTGCGCTTGGTTGATGCGTTTCATTAGATTGACCTGTCGTTGGTAGGTCGTCCAATCAGCGTTTGAAGAAACGGTTGCCCTAGATCCTTGCAGCAATACTGCCTTTGCCGCCTGGTCTTGCATCCAGCCCTTGAGCATGCGTTCGATGTCGCTGGTCATTTGTTGCTCTTCCAGCATTAGATGACCGCTGTTGCCGTCCACAATCATCAGCTTCATTGGAGTTGTCATTTCGCTCAAAAGATCTATTGAACCATCTGGTGATACCAGTTTGTCTTTGTACGCTACAAGCACCATCGCCGGTGTGCGTTCTACAAGTGGAGCGCAATCGTGGGTGTCATCCATAAATTGCTTGAATTGAGCTAGTTCGCCCTTGGTCAGTTTCGATCGATTGAGAGGCTCGTGCTTAATCTTCCGTCGGATTTCAGGGCTGGCAACCGATTTGTCTACTATTACAGGAGCCATATTGGTTTGTCCGGTCGGATTCTCTGCAGATTCAAACACGATGACCACACCAGACTTGAGGAAGCTGCCTGAGCGCTCAACACTCGATGGCACTGATGATACCAGACCATTGACTAAGTCTGGATAACGTGCGGCAGCCTGAATAGCAATAGCGCCTCCCATCGATTCTCCCACGAGAAACACCGGTAGCCCTGGATATGCCCGATGTAGGGTTTTCAGCCCCTGCTCGACGTCGCTCAAACATGCTTCGAAGTCCACATGAGCATTTTCAGGGCTTTTCATCCAGCCGCCAAAGCCTCGGACATCGAGTGCGTACGTTGGTATTCCAGATACGGCCATCCGGCGCCCAAAGTCATCGAAACTCTTACTGCTGAGACCGAGTCCATGGATACAGAACAAGATCAGCCGAGGCTTTTCTGTCTTCGGCAACCAGCTGCGAAAAGGAAGTTTCACCAGCGGTGTAGCTGCAATTTGTGAAGTCGGATGCTTATAGACTGCACTTGCTATAAGTTGTTTGCCGCTTGTTCTTGAATGATTGCTGTCAGAGGACCAGGCCGCTTCTGGCACGAGCCCTGTTGTTAGGGCTAATGCTATTGTCATCTTGCATAATTGGTGCATTGTTATACTCATGTTCGCCTCTGATTTCTAGAGCCGACGGAGAACTTGCCGATTAGTTCCAGTTTGAAGGCGGAGCAAATTTGTCTACTGCCGGCTTTTTTTACGTGGCCGTGCAATCAGCTTATGGGTTAGAGCTTGTCGAATCCAGAGGTTGTGCCGGAGCGACTGGAGCTGCCGGAATTGGTACTTGAGTGTTGACGGTTACTGAATGGCGCGTAAAGCTCCTCTATATCGCTGGCGCTCGTAGAGAAAAAGGTTCTCTTTGCAGGAGGGAAAGTTCTGCATCTGGTTCTTCAGGAGTATTTCTGTTGCTTCGTCGCACTGATTTAGAGCTAGAGGCTGCTTCATTCCCAGTCTCTCGTCAAATCGAGCTGGTGTGCAGACTTTTAGTAGTTTCGCTTCAGTGGTGAGAAGATATGCTATTTCTGTACAGCTGCCGCAGCAGTTACTAGTGCTGATCACTAGCCACAACCGATCATACTGATAGACAAATGCCACGGTTTCATCCCTAGAGCCCTTTCCATTGTTGAATGCCGAAGTATTCTCGCCAGTCCCATAAAATTTCACCAACTTGAAGGCCCCGCCATGGAGTCAAATCCGACTTGTCATCGAAGCAAGAAGTGCTTTGAGCTACCTCTGCAGGTTCGACACCGAAGCATTTTGGAGTTGCGTTCTCTAAGGGCAACTTGTTGGCTACAGCTTCGACTGCGTTAGTCAAGGCCGTTGCTTTGAATCGATAAGGAATTTTCGGTAGGCGCTCTAAGTTGCAGTGTTTGAGCCAATCTTCGAGAGACGGTTCACAGCCAAGATCTTCACTTATGTGTTTTAGTGCGATCGAATGCAGTTGCTTTTGGTTGGGAAACTTATAAGCAAGTATTTGTGGCCCAAGATCGGCATTGTGCAGGATCATTCGATGTCCTAGATCTGGGCAAAGATCTTTGGTGGAGTCAATCAATTCATGAATCTTGAGATCCCGAATCCATTTGTCTCCGCCACCCGAAATTGCATGCTACCATGGGCGCACCGTTCAAAATCTGTCAGTTTCTAAGTTGTAGATTCTAACATCTATGAGATTGATCTGGAGCGCCAAGTGGATCATTACTATCCGGCCGGACAGTTTGTGTGCTAGCGGTGTGTGGCTTAGTACTATTGGCGGTGGCGCTTTGCGTATTTGTGAGTTCTTGATTATTACGCAACGCCTTCTTATTTATCTGTCAAAAGTTTCCTTTCAACGACGGTTGAAGGTTTGGCGAAAGCTTCGAATCGATGCGCCCGTGGGGATTTTAGTTGACAAGTGCAGGTCTCGGTGTTAGTTTAGATTTCCGGGTCAACAGAGACAAGTCGGCAACAGCAAATAACAATTGCGTTTCGAATCTTTCTCGAATCTTGCAACCATATTCTGTATAAATCTAATTTCCTGCAGTCTACTTTTAGGCTCAGTGGTCTGCGGTTGCTTTGTTTTATAGTTTTTTCGGTCAGGTCCTAATAAGGTGTAAAACCATGTTTGCCAAATCACTAATTACCAGGCTTGCTCTAATCGTTACTGTTTCTTCTTCGACCGCTCTTTCCGTTACCGTTGCACCAGCGCTAGCCCAAGATGCCTTTGGCTCAGGGAGTCAGGCGGCACAGAATTCATTGGGTGCTACCGGAACACAATCGCGCCTTAACTACACAACGGGCTCGCAAACTCAGCATGCTTTTGATGGCAATTCACCAACTCTGCAAGGTGCTACGAATGGCACAATCGCCGCCCAAGGCATCGAAGCAACAGTGGTACAAGGGGTGAACACAGCAGGGACTGTTCGGGTGAACAATCTAGCTAATATGGAAGCGCTCCTCAACATCATTGCCAACGGCATGGAGATTCTCGGCATCGCCTGGGGCGGCCCAACTATGATCTGGGGCTTTATGCACATGGCGGCGGGCTCTCATCAGGCCATGAAGAAGGTATTGTTCGGTGCAGCAGGGGTAACAGGCGGACTTGCTACGCCAGGCTGTATTAACTGGTTGGTAGCTTCGGCTAGAGACGCGGCTTTGTTTAACTGATGGTTTTTCGAAGGCCTGATGGACAAACCCTTTTATTGATTACAACTTAATGGCAAGGTTCGTTGCTACCATATTTGTAGTCGGTATTTAGGAAGGGACTATTCTTTCGGATAGAGAATCACTATATCCCAGAGCCCGTATTTCTCTTCGATATCATTGCCAATCACAGTAAATTCAAGCTCGCTTATCTTGGGGGAGTCTTTCGTCTTTATTGCCGTTGGTTTATCTACTTTGGCATAGCGGGTCAGAGAATCGAAACCGCTGGCAGAAGGTGATTGTTCCATCACGGTCGCGACCGTGACTCCCTTATCTCTCAATAAATTTGCAGTGGAAAGATTGGCACCACTGGAAGTGTCAGCTCCATGCATCTGACCTACCCAGAAAACGACTTTGTTTTTGGGATCTAGTTCAAGAATGTCCGACACGGTTGAAGCCATGTGATTGTCTCTTTCTTGTTCTGTTCCGCTGGAGTTTGCCGCTACAATGTTCAGACCTTCATCCTGTACTTTTTTCAAAAGGTCTACATAATCCTGATGTCTGAGCCCAGCAGGCAGATGCTCCATGTTGTTGTCATTTAGGTAAGCTTCAAGCTGCGCTGGTTCCATCTCTACAACAAAATGTGTAGCTCCCGATTTCTTAAGCTCTTCTATGAGCGGAGTCATCCCTTCGCGATGAGGGCTTTTCTCTAGGTGCTTTTCTCCGATCATTAGTACGTCATTGTGTTGCATTGCTTCTGTAAGCACTTCGACGGGTGGTTTTCCATGCTGCTCAACTTCTTCTTTGTACGGGCGAGCTTCTTCTTCTCGCTCTTGCATCCACTTTTGTTCGTACTCCTTATACATTGCTAGTTGCTCGCTGGGCTTGAGACCATCAAGATTATCTCTGTTCTGGTCGAAAAAGCCTATCATTGGACCCATTGGTGCGTTGTTGATTTCTTTGTAGGCGCTTCTTTCTTGTTCGTCTTCGGTGAGCATTTTTACGAATTCTGGATTTGCAAGTTCTTCGAGGCTCGGATTCTTGCTGAAGCCCTCGTCTTCGAGTATTCGCCCTAGTTTTTTCGCTGCTTCTATTTTGCCAGGCTCCATTAGTCTGTCTATGTAGCTCATATTGCGTTCTATATCTTCGCGACCCGCACCGAAACCGGCATGGAGAGAATGAGAATAGAAGCCTTTTGAACCGCCAATTTCTTCGAGGCCTTCAAACGTCTCTTTGAGTCTATCAAGTCCGTGTTTTTCGATCATCCCTTTGAGAGCATCACGGCGTATAGCGCTGGGGTCCAGACCGCCAATAGGGGCTTCGTATGCTCCACCACCACTTATGTACTCTTTGAAATGTGCTCGAAATTCCGAGTCTCTTGATATGATGGGCTTCCAGCGAGTCTTCCAAGCTTCATCGCTATGGTCGCCTTCCCCCGGTCTGTTGTAGAGATCTTTTCCTGTTGCTGGGTCGAGAATATCTTTGAGCTCGTCAGGTTGGCGGTCTCCGTCAGTGTCTATCCCAGTAATTATGAGGTCTGTTAGGCTGCTGTTTGTATTGCTGGATGAAGTCATCTCTTTGAACACTGCTTTTCTCTGGTCTTCGTCCAGCGAATTGTAGGCCTCTGATATTTGGAAGCCAGAATCGGCTTCTGCTTTTAGCTTGGTAGCTTCTTGAGGCCCGTCTGTATCGCTCATATTCAGGAGTTTCCTTGATTAACTGCTCGGGAGTGGTTGATGCTACAAAATGCAATATACACAATTTTTCAACCTTAAAAACAGGGTCGGTTGTTATGCGGCCCGGCAGCATTTATGTCGTGAGAGTTCTTATAGTCGAAAGTTCAACTAAGGATTTTTTACGTGTCACGTCCCGTGTGATTAGTGGTGCTGGGGTCCATTGATCTGGCACTAGCTGTTTGAGTAATTTCGAATCGGGGGCCGGCGAATTGCTTCGCGTGAAAGCCTAAAACTTCTCTGACGCAGCCTCTGACTGAAACTATTGAATGAAAAAAAGGTAAAACTTTATTGTGGCAAGACTAGTCGGTAACTCCACAAAATTAAAAATCTTACTAACTTGCCTTTGTGGGTTGAGAAGTCGGATGGCCAATCTAGCTAGGGTGTGTGTGGAAACTGCTAGCCTGACAATGGGGCCGATGCATATGGCAATACCTTGATTAATTTGCCGCGAAAAACTGATTTCTTGCATGAAACGCTTTACAACTTGAAATTTAGAATATAGAATCGGTGGGAGGCTAAAAATTAGTTCGAGATCCGTTTTGCCTCGGCTTTAACCGGCCGGAACTTCGCTACTTTCAGCGATGTAGTTCACCTTACCAACAACTTAATAGATAAGGAGTAGCTTTCGAGCCATGCTTGGTGAGCAGACTTTTGCTTGTCCACTCCAGTCACTGGCGGTGCTTTGCATGGCCCACATTTGTTGTCTTCTCCTCATCTAGCAATTACCACATTGGAGTAACCATGCTATCTAGTCTTCGCGTTAAACCAAGGCCGTTTGGTCTTGTGAAGGGTGGCGCCCAGAAATTTGAGGGCACTAGTCGTAGAGCCATAAACTATTTTCCCAGCAGTGGCTTGTCGCCGAAAAGTAAGAATAAGTTGGCTTTTTCAAATGAGCAGCCTATTTTGCCTCAACTTATTAGTATCGAAGCAGCAAAGCTTTCTGGCTGCATCAAGATGGAGTCGAAGCGTTTTAAATCGCGTGCAGCCGTGCTTATTTATAAGGGGCGAGTGATTGCCTGTGTTTATGGCAGCAAGGCGCACCCTGAGCAAGTGTTTGGACGGGATGGCTATGTTGCGATGATGAGCGAGATTAGCTCAGTTCACAGTGATATATCGAGCTATGACCTAGACGAAAAGGTGGTACTGTCAGCGGCATCAATGTTTCATGGTGAAGTCTTCAATGCCTCCCCTGAGCAAGACCCTAAGCTGTCTCTTTCAGGCTGCATGAAATTTATTGAGGAGCTTTCCGCTTCTGGCTCGATTGCCGTTGCTGATAATACTGGCAGACCAGTTTGTTTGCTTTATTTGTCCGGCAGTTCACTGCTCGGTATTAACTCACTCCATTCCTCTGTGAGAGAGAAGGATATCCGCTCCATCTGGCAGTATCTGAAAAGCAATCCCCAAGCGAAGATAATGGCAAATTCTTTTGCACCTGAGGATGATTCAATTAATGCATTTACTTTCAGTATGCTCAGCCAGAGTGCTCAGCGTCCTACGGCCCAAAGCCGTGCCGGAGTATGCAGTGTGACTGAGTTGGCGGCTGTGAGAAATGCCGCTAATTTAGTTGGTGTTTACTCAGTCAAGCCGGTTGAGCCGGTTAGAGAAGTGCGCTCAGATCGCTTCATTAGCCAGAGGAACTTGAGTGCTAAGCAGGCGAGGCAGAGCTCTTATGCTCAGTCGTCTTATGGAAACACTGATGGTATTTAGACCTCCCTCTAGCCAAGTCAACATTGTTTAGATTCATCCCGCTTTGTTGACTTGGCAGTCACGAACCTATTGCCCTAGGGCGCTATATTAGTTGGTGCCATATTTGTAGTCGGTCTTTAGGAAGGGCCTGGTTTGTTAACTAACTCAGTAGCCAAAGAGAAGCGTCGAGTTTCTATAACGGGCTCGGCCGATGGCCTTGGTCATGCTGCTGCTAAAACGCTGCTTTCTCAGGGGCATGAAGTAGTTGTCCACGTGAGATCTAACGAGCGCCTAAGTGCAGTCGACGACCTTGTGGCTTGTGGTGCCATTGCAATGAAATGGCCGCACGTTTTTTGTAATGCTGTTGATCCAGGCTGGGTACCAACCAAGATGGGTGGACCCAGCGCTTCTGATGACTTGCGGCAGGGACACCTTACACAAGAGTGGCTGGCAGTGAGTGATGAATCAGAAGCGCTGACAAGCGGAGGCTACTGGTATCACAAGCAGCGTACCGAGCCTCACGCTAAAGTTTTGGATACAGATTTCCAAAACCTCTTGCTGGAGAAGCTAGCAAAGTCTACCGGGGTTGAACTTGAAGTTTAGTTCTGCTGTCGTATAGACTGCGCTTGAGCACTATTTTAAGGCTCTTCTAAATCAGAGGCCTTTAAAGCTTGGCCCTCTCTTAATAAGCGTTTGGCTGATTTCCCGAGCGCATGGTTGACATTTTTCAAGCAGTCCGTCTTTGATACCATGCGAAAGTCCATGTGAACAGAACTCAAGATTATGATTGATCCGGCTCTAATATCTTTAGTGGCGCATACCACAGCGAGCCGTTCTAGCTCGTTGTCAAAGCTAGGTATGGCGGCCATGCGCAGTTGGGTGCAAGTGCTGCACTGTGCTCCCTGATATGGGCGGTGGCAGGTTTTGCAAATTAGGGCTTCTTTCGCTCTAGATGGTTCTGGGGCTGGTACATTTCTCCAACTGCTGATTGATTGTATGTCAAATACTTTGTTTTGATGCAGATACAGTTCTTCCATATTCTTTATGGTCCATCGTGTCTGCGGATGGTTCAGGCCATGGGCAATGAGATTAATGAGCAGGGCTTGTTTTAAACTATCTTCTGACTCTTTCAACTTGTTTTGTAGACATTGGCATTGGGCGAGCTTGTTGAGGATAAACGACAGCTCGGGATGATCTAGCCCTAGAGCGGTTATCTGTTTGTCTAGACAGTCGTTATATATCGATTCTGCGTGGGTGAATTGCTTCTGCTGGTAATAAAGATCGCCTAGGTAGTCCAGGCATAGAGCTACGACTAGTAGAGACTTGCCTTTAGCCGCTTCGTCTATAGCCTGCCACATAAAGTTCTGCGCATCTTCGTAGTGCTGATTGGCGGCTGAATTCTCAGCGCAGATTTTCAGGAGTTCCCAGGTTTCAGGCACGCTATTTGTCCAAGATCGGATTGGCCATATATTTTAGCCCAATGTTTTAGTCCTCAGTAGGAGAATCAATTAAATCTGGTTCGCGTTTAGCAGCTCAGGCAAGCTTTTGCCTTGAGTATGCCGAGTGGAGGCCCGTTCACATCGTCGCCAGTGACTACTCTGCGCAGATATGGAATGGTCACGAAATTACGGTGAAACTAAATTTCAGAAGTTTGGGGTTGGCGTAAATCAGGTGAATATTGAAATGGATGTAAGGGACAGCAAAGGCACATTGCCAAAAGAGAGAGCGGAGCCAGATTCATGTCCACCTAATCCGCTTTTTGAGCAAGTACTCGAAATTGCTAAAGACGCTTATATTGATCCAATTAAGGGTGCTGCATTTTCAGAACAAAGCGGCAAATTCAATTGTCAGATAAAGAGCCGCCAAGATGCCGTTGATAGGGCCAACGAGGTCCTCCAGACAGCAGGTGATCCTTACACGAGTGTTTTTCTCTTCGAACAGAATACTGAAGCCCCAGGAAAGGTCAAAGGAGACTCTCCCCCAGTAGGAATTGGTTTGTATTTAGTACCACCAAAAGATTTTACGAAAGCGGTCAGCAGCTCGGAGAATTCGTTAGTTCAGTTTGTCTTTCCCGGCGGACCGGCTGATAAAGCTGGTCTTAAGGCTGGTGACATTATTTTGTCTGTAGACGGAAAGTCAACGAACGGGCTGAGTCAGGAGCAGTCAATTGGTCTTCTTGAGGGAAAGGCGAACTCACGCGCTTTAATCAAGGTCGATCGTGACGGAAAAATGTTAGACCTTTCTCCAATTCGTGGCCAGTTCGAAGAGCCAACAGTGATTAGCCAAGTAGTCGATGACAATGTTCTCTATCTCAAGATCATGGATTTCATGAACGACAATGTGGATGTGGATATTAAAGAGGCAATGCAGAACCATCCAAAGTCATCGGCATTCATTATTGATTTGCGCGGCAATCCTGGTGGATATGTAAATGAGTTCGAAGAAACGGCGTCGCTATTTATCCAGTCCGGTAATCTGTACTACAAGGATGGGCGTTCTAATGATAAATCAGGTGCTGGAACTTCTACGGGTACCTCTTATTTGAGAGATAACGATTTGATCTCGACTACAGGTAGTGGTGAGGCTGTGGTCACTATGAGAAACCCAAATCTAGCTGGAACGAAACCCATTGTAATTCTGGCAGACGGAGACAGTGCATCTGCTTCGGAAATGTTCATCGGTGCATTGAGCGATAACAACAGAGCCAAGTTCGTTGGCGAAAGAACCTATGGTAAGGGCATCATGCAGGGGGCTTATGGACTGCAACCAGATGTAGAGCTTCATGTTACGGTGGCACGCTATAGAACGCCTGCTGGCCGGTGGCCGGGTGATGCTAATAAAAATCGCTTTGGTATTTTGCCAGATATTGAAGTAAAGCAAGACCCTTTTTATGTGCCACTCTCCGCTGCCGACAAACAGTTTAGAAAAGCTCTAGAGACCGTCAAAGGCATGGAAAAGTCTAACTTCAAATGAGGCTTTTGAGATGTTTCGGTAAAATGTTTGGCCAAGATGATGCTTACGATGACCTTGCTCCAAATGTTGCGCCAGCGATTAAGAGATAGCTGCCAGATTTACATCTCTATCTTAGTAGTCTTTGCCATTATCTTTGAACGTGGCTCCCATTGATATCAAAACTGCCCACTTTTGTGGTGCTCGTCTAATTGCATCAGTTGCAACTCGTTTCAGTAAATCGCAGAACGAACCAGCACCAAATATGGTGCAACTCTATCAATAGAAAGAAAACAAAAGGCCCGCAATAAATGCAGGCCTTTCTTAGTTCATTAGTTAGCGCTTGATCGCTCTAGAGAGCATTACTAACGTTTTCTTATCATGCCAATCTTTTCCGGGGAAAAGTTGGGATATTGTTGGGATGGATTTTTCCAAAGTCCCGAAAGTCTTGGGCGATGAGAGACTCGCTCCCAACCCCCTCGGTGTAAATGAAGAGCTCGGTTAGTTTCTCTGGTTTACTCCCAAGAGCTGACCCACGATCAACGGTATCTCGATTCGCTCCGCCCCCTATAATCGCCTCTAGAATGGGAAAGGCTCAATATACTCACTGCCGACAAAGGCTCGACCTTCATGAAAAGACTGTGCGCGAGGAAAATCTTTGCCTCCGAAACATTCTCGGCCGGACTGGTCAATGTATTTGTAGTATCTAGAACGGGTATCAGTAGTTACTACAGCATAGCCTTCTGCGAATGGCAATGCTTCGAGATATTTACACGGAATAACTAAGCTTCCCAACTGATCGATATAACCAAATCGATCTTTGCCAGCAGATTTCTGACAAACGAGCGCTCGGCCGTCAGAAAAAGGCCAGCAATAGTCGAATGTTGCCGGGATAATTGGTTTGCCTGAAAGATCAGCAAAGCCAAATTTGTGATTCTTTTCAAAAACCACAAAGCCACCAGAAGCATCAGTATTCTTGAGGGGGCCTGTTTCGGAATGTCTCTCCAATGAGAATCGAATGGTGCCGTCCCGATTTAAATAATCAATTCGAGAGGCGTCCAGCACTTCAGCTGCGGCAAGACCTTCATGAAAAGGGTGTATCTGCGAGATATAACTCGGCTTTAGCACCAGCTTTCCGGTTCGATCTATTAGGCCCCATTTCCCATGAACAAGTATTCCAGCTCTGTCTTCCGAGAATGGTGTCACTTTCTCAAATTTCCCAGAAATGACACAATTGCCTTCCTTGTCTATAAATTTCCAAAACGGCTCACCATCAAGCTTTACGCCAGCAAGGCCTTGCGTATAATCTTGAACCTCACAAAAAGGGCCAGACTTTGTTTTGCCATGCTTATCTATAAAGGTCCAACGATAATTGGGGTCGTCCCCTGGCCGTCGCCAAACTCCAAGACGCGGGAGTCGATCCGCATTGTTCGAAATATCAATAACGGCAGCTATGCCATCAGAAAAATCAGAAGCAAAAAGGTAGCTAAAGTCGCTTCTAAGATGTTTACCATTCTTGTCTACATAATTGGCAAATGGAATAAAGTCAATGGCCGAATGCCGCCCGTAAATTACACACATCCCATCTGAAAACCGTTTCGGGAGACCGCCCAAAAAACGATCTTGCGTGTTCTCTAGGTCTAGTACTAAACGACCTGTTTTATCAATGAATCCATAGGGATCCCAAAGTCGCCGAATTGCAGGAGCCTCGGATGTATAAAATATGTACCAATACCCAGCCGAGCAAAGAACCAAAGCCAGAGTAATCAGCATCAATATACCTACCACCCATTTGCGCACTGTCGTCACGTTCGTCTCCGGCTAATGTCTTCTTGTTCGGGGCAATATACTGGTGCAGATCTGCGCGGTTTGCGCATAGGCTTTACTGGTGGTGCTAATTTCGTTTTGCTGGCGAGCGTTGCAGCGAAGGCTGGCTTCCTTCGCTGGTGTCCTTATGTGATCCTAGCCTAGATCACCTATGTGAGTATCCTTGGAGTCCGTTTCGATGTTCAGAGGAAACGAAGCGAAAGCTCATAAAGCCTGGTAAAGACGGGCAACTAAGCGAAATAGATATTCAGGCTGAAGAATAGAGATAGAAGTTAGAGAACCAATTGAAATGCGAATGAATGATCCATTTTCTACTTTGCCCGTCAGGGTAAGGCAACCGGTATGGCGTGGGCCGAAGACTACCCCAATAACAAAAAGGCCAGTCGCTTAAGACCGGCCTTTTAAATGTTCTAAATGGTTGCGGGGGTAAGATTTGAACTTACGACCTTTGGGTTATGAGCCCAACGAGCTACCAGGCTGCTCCACCCCGCACAGCTATCTTACAACGACTTGATGGGATAATTCGAGGGGGCGGTCAAGAAATATCGTGACTAAGTGCTAATTTTGTCTGCCCAATTGTTCAATACTCAGACCAGTACAGGATTTTCAGTTATGAAGGCAGTGTTACAGAGAGCTTCACGTGCCAGTGTTGTGGTGAACGGAGAGGTGATTAGCGAGTTTCAGTCAAGTAGTGATCATGCCTGTGGCTTGCTCATCCTTTTGGGCGTAGAACAAGGCGATGGTGAGGCTGACAGCGTCTACTTGGCGACCAAGGCGGCCGAGCTGCGTATTTTTGAAGATGAGAATGGCAAAATGAATCTTGCCCTGCAAGAAGCGGGCGGGCAGGTGATAGTTGTCTCACAATTCACGCTGCTTGCTGACTGGAAGAAAGGTCGTCGGCCTGGATTCACCCAAGCTGCTGCACCGGCTGAAGGAGAGAGGCTCTATCAGCACTTCTGCGAGGAGTTGCGGCAGAAAGGCCTAACCGTGGGCACCGGGGTTTTTGGCGCTGACATGAAAGTTAGTTTGGTTAACGACGGCCCGGTGACGATATTGCTAGAAGCCCGTCAAGGCAAGCCTGTTTAATTGGCCTAAGTTCTAACTCTGCTTAACACTAGCTCAGCTAAACGCTTGTATGCAATTTGCGGTCTGACAAAATTGTGGCCAATTCTTTGCGCAGCGTTTTTTGCACTGTTTCAACGGGGTCATCGGCCGCGATAGTTTGGAAGTTATACTCTTCAGCCATGCGCTCATATTCAAAAAGAATCTGTGATTGATATAGTTTGAACGATTGGTACAAGTCATTAGACATGCCGATGTCTCTGCCTGATTCATAAAAATCGAGGCCACCGCGAGTGGTGATGATGCGACGCAGGAGTGGCTCTAGAGGCATCTTTAAGTAAACAACCAAATCTGGCTCAACGGCAAAGCTATAGAGCTCACGCACCCATGAGGGGTCCGCCCCTCTGACTACATCGCGGGCTAGGGCCGTGTAGAAGTAGCGATTGGTTATGACAATATGACCAGCTTTTAGTGCTGGAATAATAATGTTGTGCAGGCGGTCAGCCAAGTCTGTGGCGTAGAGCAAAGAGAAAGTTATGGTGTTGAGTGCATTTTTTTCTTTGGCTTTGTCGATTACTCGTGTCATCAGTTGTGACGATTTCCAGTCGGTTCTCGTTACGCCATAGCCTTCTACGTTCAGCCAGGTCTGTAGCAATTGGGCTTGGGTGGTGCGACCAACGCCATCGGTGCCTTCCAGCACAATTAGCTTTCCTGGATATTCGTGTTTAGCTCTTTTGCCACTGCTAGGGCCTTTTTCAGTCATTGTCTTGCCTAACTTTCTATTTTAAGTATCTATCCAATCAAACTTGTGGCGATTTCGCGGAAGAGCATCTGTTGTTCGTGGATTGGCTTTATCGCAGGCATAGTGTGGAAGCCATATTCGCCTACCATTTTGTCGTATTCATTGATAATGCGCGATTGAAAAATTTGAAATGATTCCATGGGGTCGGCTGATAAGCCAACGTCCATACCTGATTCGTAGTAGCCTGGCATGCGGCTATTGGCAATGCGAGCCAGCGAAACTTCTACAGGTACTTGAAAATAAAAGGCGCCGTCAGGGCGAATGGAAAAACCGTAAAGACTGCGTACCCAGTCAGCGTCAACACCGCGAGCGACATCACGGGCGAAGGCTGTATAGCAGTAGCGATCGGCCAGAACAATAAGACCAGCTTTTAGGGCTGGAATAATAATATTTTCCAGACGATCGGCAAAGTCTGTGGCGTGCAATAGGCTGAAAGTGGTTGGAATTAGTGAATTGGAGCGTTTCGCTTGCTTAATTGTTTTAGAAATTAGTACTGACGAATTCCACTCAGTAAATATTACGCTTTTGCCCTTTGATTCCAGCCAGTTGCGCAATAAATCGAGTTGAGTCGATTTGCCAGAGCCGTCTACGCCTTCAACTACGAAAAGCTTGCCGGGAAAGTTATGTTTGTTGTTGAGGCGCATACTTAAACGTGATTTACCTTTAGATAACTAAAGTAAGGGTCTCAAGTCGATTTCTCATGTGATCAATTTCACAGTGATGATTGAGAACATCGCTATTATATAAGGCATTGTATGCTCATTCGTTGTTTTTAACCGATTGTCAGGGTTCTCTATGACTTCCAATTTGAAATCAGGCAGAGCTCATGCTCTACTTCTATCGCTTTCAGTATCGATTGCCGTTGGTGGCGAGGTAAGTGTCCTTTTTGCTCCGTCTGCGGCCATGGCGTTATCTCTGAAAATGCCTAGTTTTAGAAAGGCCAAAGATGAGCCGGCTGCTGAGAATAAGGCTGAAAGTAAGACAGAGGGTAAGGCAGAACCTAAAGCTGCTCGGCCCGCTCCTAAGTCTGCGGAAAAGCCCGTAGAAGCTGCGCCCCCAGCAAGTAAGTTTCACTTTGGTTTCGGTAAGAAGAAAGAGTCTCCCGCGCCCGCCGAAGCAACGGAAGTGCCCGGGCCGAAGCCTGCCGATTCGGCTAAGCCTGAACCTAAGCCGGAACCCAGGCAAGACGCTCAGCCTGGGCCGAGAATAAACCCTGAAGCTGAATCACAAGCTGAGTCTAAGGTCGAAGCTAAGCCAGAAACCAGAGTCGAACCCCAGTCAGAGACCAGACCAGAGTCTATTTTTGAGTCAAAAGGCGAAGAGGCTCCAGAAGCAACGAAAGCGCCAGTGCCCGGTTCAAGTGTAGAGACAGGGGCGCCCGTGCCGGCTCGAACCGAGAGGCCCGAGCCATTAGAACAAAAGAGCCCGCTGGCTCCTTCTGAGAGTGTTCCTCCACAGAGTGTTTCTCCACAGAATATTCCCTCGCAGAATGCTCCGGTTGCCCCTGTTCCTGGTGCATCTGGGGTTGAGTCTACTGAGGCTCCAATAACAGAGCCCCCTGAACCAATCAAGAAGGCTGTGCCTGCTCTCCCAAAAGCTGTTCCGCTTGACGAAGAGGGCGCTGCTGAACCAGCAAAAAAAGGCAGCAATAAGAACATTGAGATGGCCCCTGATCAAGTAGAAGAAACTGACGAGAGTGAGCCTGCTGCCGCCAAACCTAAAGCCAAGCCTAAAGCCACTGATGCTGATGCTGAATCTGAAGAAGAGGATGAGGCCGCTGCTGAAAAGAAAAAACGTAAATTTCCTCGGCGTAAAGAAGACATCGATGATGCTGAAGAGATGGAAGAAAGTGAATATCGCGACGAGCAAGAAAAGAAGCGAAAGGAAGCACATTTGCGCGAATTGACAGCACCGTCGGTGCCACCAGCGCAGAGAGATCCCGAGCCCCATTTGCTTAAGGCTCAGCGTCTAACTCGCCAGGGTAAGTTTAGTGATGCACTTAGAGAAATCAACATTGCTCTTAGCTTGAAGCCCATGTACTGGGAAGCCCAATATCAAGGTGCCCTTATTTTTCAGCTGCAAGAGCGCAATAAAGAAGCCATAGAACGCTACCAATATATTGTTGATCGACGACCTGATTATATGGAGGCCTTTATCAATCTGGGTTCACTTCTTGCTAAAGAAGGTGATTTAGAAGAAGCCGAAGTAGCCTATCGCAAAGCAATTGATTTGCATTTTAATTCGATGTCGGCTCACTATAATTTGGCCAACTTGCAAATTAAGCAGAACAAGCTCAATGAGGCGCTGAAAGAGCTGAAGATTTGTTTGAAGTTGTCGCCGCAGAATGCCTGGGTGCATAATAACCTAGGCGTAATTTATCTTAAGCGCAATTATCTAGAGGAGGCCGAAGAGGAGTTCACTAAAGCCACTAATCTAGAGCCTGCCAACAAAGCCTTCTCATCTAACTTGCTTTTGGTGAGAAACAAGCGGCGCAAACCTGTTCAGGTCTAGATATTTTTGTTCTCTAGCTGGTGTTCTTTTTAACTAACCTAGTTAATCTGCACACCTAGGTCGTTGGTTAATTGCACTTCTAGCTCTTGACCTGGTCCTAGGCTAACATTGTCGCCTGAGCGGAAAATGGCTATGGCCGAACCACCAATGGCGGTGGCAATGGCTGGTGCGCCTAGGGTGGCAACGTTGGCGGCTATTAGAGCACCACGAGCAGTGCCGGTGGAAGACAAGCCTGTGACAGCGCGCACGTTGCCTTCTACTCTAGTGCCAAAATTGGTGCCTGGATCTAGTTGACCTTTTTGATTGGTCAGGCCTTTTTGAAATTCTAAGGCTGCATCAAGAGGAATGACTTCGCCAGATGGAGTGACTATCTGTTCAAGTCTTAAGCCAATCTTGGCGGCTCGACTCAGCAGTCTTGGTTTGGTAACTTCAAAGACTCGGCCGCGCACAAGGCTACCTTTGGCAAGTAGTAGGCTGGTGCCATAGAACAAATCATCTTTGACGTGGGCTTCGAATAAATCTCCAGGATTGCTCGCTTTTGCATCGACTGCTGTTTCTAGGACAAGCTTCAGGCGCGTTTGCACTGGCAAAGAGGCGGACGAGGCGTCGGCTTTCAGGGCTGTTCCCGAACCAGAGTTATCTGGGCTAGCAATACGCGAACCAGAGCCAGGGGTGTATGTGCGGCTTGGTGCTAATGGGGCATTGGGCGGGAACTCGGGTACGTTCTTGGGGTCCATGGTCTCAATCGGGCAGGTTGTGCGCTGGGGAGCATAGCGCGGTTGGGTTGAATCTTGCCGGGCAAGCGCTGCCGAACTAGACCAGGTTAATAGATTTAGAGTTGTGGCTGTGAGAGCCAAAGCCCTGATAATCTGATTGTTTTGCACTTTACTCTTCCCCTGAGAACCAACTAGATTGTAATACCTTTCATCGAAGTCGGCCTGTTCAAGTCTGCACTCTTAAGAATTTATCGACTAAGCCCTGATAGTGAGGTACAAGCTCTTCTAGTAGCTGCTTGCGCTCGCTGATTAAGTTTAGGGGGGTGTGCCTTCGAATTGTTGCTTGGCGGGCTTTGACTCGTTTTGTCGCTTCCTTGACACTGCATTCGATGAAATGCATTTCTACCTGATAGCCGTGCTCTTTTACACTTTTGATTAAGTCTAGGTGTTTGCGGTTGGTGGCGCTGTGGTCAAAGAAAATGTTCCGTTTCCCCTCCACTAAATTTTGCAGCAAATGGTAGCCGATGGCGCGAGCGGGCAATTCCCAGCGCTGAAAGGCTTCTTCTATTCCATAATCTTGGCAGTCTTGCTGGTAGCCTGTCAGGCTTTCCATTATGCTGTCAAATTGCACTAGATTAAAAGAGCCATTGCTCCTTAAAAAACGCTGAGTGTAACTGGTTTTACCGCTGCCAGGAATGCCGCACATATGAATGAAGAGTGGTTCATTGCTCTGTTGTCTGCCGGCCTCTGTCAGTGCCGCCGCAATCAGGGTTTGGGCTTCGCCTCTTAAGGCTTGAGGCACATCTTCAAAGTCGATGAGCTTGGCACTTTTTATCATGAATTTGCTGAGCAAAGTAGGTCTTTAAGTGTGGCAGGGTCTTGATTCCAGGCCAATAGGGAATAGGTTTTACCTTGGCTGGTCAGTAAACTTATTTTTCCAGTGCCCATTTTGAATTGTTTGTCGGCCACACGGCGCTCAAATTCGCCCGCAATTAGTTTGAGAAAATAGCGCAGTCTGCCGTTGCTGCTCACTAGCAAAACTGTTTGATCTGCGTGTTTGGCTTCTAGCTCGGCTACTATCGACTGCACTTCTGCTGTTACTTCGGCTTCGTTAGATGCCCAGTGACAGCCGTTTGGCCAAGTGCTAGTGTTGATCCAGTTTTTTAGACTGTCACCAAATTTTGCTGAGATTTCATCATCGCTGAGGCCGCTCCAATCGCCATAATCTAGCTCTGTCAGGCGGTTGTCGATTATGGGCGTGGCAATTGTTGTTTGTTTACTGGCTACAATTTCGGCGAATTTTTTAGTGCGCAGCAGCGGTGCACAGTAAATGGCTGCTAGTTTTGCGCCCTCAAGGGCGGTGGCTGCCCGTTCGGCCTGCTCAAGACCTGACTGAACCAGAGGCAAGTCGTTAGCGCTACCGACCCAGGTAACTTTGTCGCCGGGGGCGAAAGTATTGCCGTGTCTCGCCAGTATCAGTTTCATATTAGTTTCAAGCTCATTTTAGCCTCAATTACATGTTTTTCTATTTAGTTTGGGGCCAATTCAAAAAGCTCGCCTTGAGCGGCAATTATCTCTTGCACTCTCGGTACATCGGTGGGGCTGTCAACTGAGCCGTGGGTGCGGCCTTTATAGTCGACTAGCACTACTCTTATAGGGATGGCGTTCTCGAGGGCACGCAGTTGCTCAAGCCCTTCGATTTTCTCCAGATCACCAGCTGGTAATGATAGGTACTCTTTCAGAGTGGGATAAGTGTAAGCGTAAAGACCGATATGCCTGAACAGCGGTGGCTCTTGCCCCTCTGGCAGGGTGCGCAAAAAGGGGATGGGAGACTTGGAGAAATACATGGCATCTAGGTGTTTATTGAAGACAACCAGGGTTCCGCCCACTATGCCAGCTGCCTTTTGGGCGGCCAGATCTTGATATTCGGCTAGTGAAATTTTAACTGCCGGGGTCGCAATGCGCACACTCGGGTCAGCTTTCATAGCCTTGATAACATCGCTCAGTATCCAGGGAGGGGTGAGAACAGCGTCTCCCTGAAGGTTGACGATGATATCGGCTTTGTTATCTAGTTGACTGACTGCTTCAAAAGTTCGCTCGGTGCCATTGGTGCAGTCGTGGCTTGTGCGCACAACTTCAGCGCCAAAGCTCTTGGCATGGTCTTCTATGCGGCTGTCATCGGTGGCAATCACGACTCTGTCGGCCAGCGACTGCTTGGCGATGCGCCAGGTGCGCTCTAGCATGGTTATGCCGCTTATCTTCACCAATGGCTTGCCGGGAAACCTGGAAGAGTCATAGCGTGCCGGAATGACGATTATTGATTTCAACTGTTTCTACCTTAATTGAGCATTTAATTATACTCGATGATAATTATCGGCCTCAGTGGGGCAAAATGTTTGGGTGCACATTGTGTGTTTGTGTGCATATTATGTGATTGGGTGCACACATCTATTGAGGAATGCTCATGGACCATAGCTGCGATTGTTGCGACCGCAAGACCATGAATGCTCAGATTAGAGAAACTCTTATCGCCTGCGAGAATGAAGTTATAGACGGGGCGCGTAAGGTGGTTAAAGGTGCTTCCGATCCTTTTTCGGGTGTAATCAAATTTTTAGAAGGGCGCCCAGAAGGGGCTTCTTTGCATGGCTACCTTGTTAATCGAGTGTTGATGGAGACTTTTGGCTCGAAAGATGAAATTCCGGGATTAATCCGCGCCATTGCCTCCCATGTGCGTGAAGTTATTCGGCAATCGAATGTCATCAGTATTATCAATGAGCACCCGACCGCTGAGCGCTGGGGCAGTTTCATTATTAAGCAGAAAGAGAAAATTAGATTTGAAGTGGGCCACGAGAAGGGTTGTTTGGTCTTAAAGAATATTGCTGGCTTGGTAGGCAGTGAGCATGGAGTAGAGTGCCCTCTTGAGAAAATTTTAGTGCAGAATGGTAAGCTCGTAGTGACCCTTAACATGGGCTTCCTTCATCCGCAGAAGGTGTTAGATCTCTAAAGTTGAAGACATTAAGGTGTTTGCCCACAGAGGCGGCCGAGAATGGGCGCCGGAGAACACGTTTGCTGCATTTAAGAACTGCTTAGAATTAGGAGTAGATGGTATTGAGCTTGATGTTCAACGCTGTGGTAGTGGCGAACTGATAGTTATTCACGACCAAGATTTAGGTCGCACCACTAATGGTGTCGGCCTGGTTGGTGACATCACCTACGATGAAATACATAGATTAAGCGCTGGTCTCTGGTTCGATATAGGCTATAGAGAAGAAAAAGTGCCGCTGCTATCTGAAGTTTTAGATATGGTGGCCGGAAAGTTGCTGCTCAATATCGAGATCAAGAATGCGCCAACGGCTTATGTCGATATCGAAGAAGAGCTATTGGCAATGCTCTCTGATTACAATCATAATGACAAAGTAATTGTTAGTTCGTTCGACCACTATGTTTTGCAGCGTTTGCGCAAGCTCAATTCGGATGTTCAATTGGCTATGCTGGCCGATGCTATCTTAATTGACATGCCAAAATATGCTCTTGATTTGGGTGTCAATTATTTGCATTTGTGTTTTGGTTCTTGCCGCGCAGAGATTGTAGAAGAGGCTCATCAGGCCGGTCTTAAGGTAACGGGGTGGACGGCTAATGGCCGGCGGGCTTGGCTCGATGCCATAAAGATGGGGGTGGATGGCATTGTCACCGATGATCCTGCCGAGCTTATGGTTCTACTGGGCCGTGCCATGTTGCTTGAATAATTATTTATTTTGCCTATTTCGGCTGTATCTTATCTAGGCCCTTTTGCGCTAGCTGCTTTAAGCGCAGAGGAGCCAGCCTGTCGTCTAAGACGCGGCGGTAATGCTCTATGGCCTCGGGGTTGCGGCGCAGCATCACTGCTGAAACAGCCATTAGATATTGCAATTCAATGGCGGCAGGATTGCGCTCGTACATGGTTTTTAGCTGATTGAGAGCGGCTTCGTAGCGGCCTTCGCGAATATCTACCAGAGTTGTCCTAATGGGGCTGTCAGCGACAACGGTGAAAAAACTAGCTTCGTTTCTGTTGGCTGCTGATTTGTCTGTTGAATCGCGTCCTAAAAGGCCGGGCTTTTGCGGGTCAGCATTAGGATCTGCTGTATTAGTTGTATCTGCTGTACCTGCTGTACCTGCGTTGCCTTCTTCTTTGGCCAATTGCTGGGCTTTTAGCAGGGCTTCGGCTGCACCAGGGGTATCGCCTATGCCGTCAGATGTGTTTGTCGGGTTTGTGTTGGGGTCTTGCGGGGCGGCATCGGCAGAGCCCGGCGCGGATGAAGAAGCCGAAGTATTTAGCTCGGGAAAATCGCCCATCCGGGATGAATTGGGATCGTCAGGGCGGCCTAGGCCTTCAAAGGGGTTGCCACCACCTATCGCGTCGGGGCGAGGGGGGAGAATGCTCTGGGCCTGCGCAGGGTGGGTTGTTAGCACGAGAACTGATAGAGACATAGAGAAAGATGCGGATGAAAATAGGCTCAGCAAGCTAGCGAATTGGCTTACGTTGATGGTTGCTCTCTTTGTGCTTATGTTCATAACAACTGACCTAGCGGGTATTGCTGCGTACCAGTTTAGAAACGCCGGGTATTTCTAGATATTTGCCCCGCATTGACTGAACAACACCAGCTATGACAGCTAGAAGATAAATTAACTGAACCCCTTGCATGACGAGGCCTAAGCCGGTGCCTATGGCACCGCTGGCGCCGGCAGCTCCTGGTCCAAAGAGGCCTAGTATGCCGCCTAACGTGTTACCGAGTGCGCTGCCCGTCCAGGCTATGAAAGTGTTGAAAATAGAAAGCAAGATTGCTTGGACAAAGTGAAAGCGGAAAAACATATTCTTGCTGTAGCGGCCATTGGCAATCACGTATATGAGTCCGGCAATGCCGTAGGTTAGGTAGCTGGCTGCTGACATCACCTTCATTGTCATGTCTGAATTTTGTTGAAGCTTGGGTTGAAACTTGGCTGGCATCTGTTTGGCTCCACCTGTACCTTTGTACTTTATGCATGTTTTTTGCGCTCTCTTAGCGCGCTTTTTCATTTTACAGTGTAATTATCAACCCTACTGAGGTGAAAGATCGCCTAAACTGATTGACTGGCTGGATTAAGGGAACATTTAATGGCAGATATGTCTGACCATGAACAATACCAACGAATAATCGACTTGCTTTCGGCTTTTGAGCTGGAGGACGTCATGGAACGCGTTGGTAACCTGCTCATATCGGTCAGTGGCGCCCAGTCGGCTGCGATTATGATGTGGGACGCTGACCTTGATACATTTGCCGACCGCGCTTATGTGGGCGATAAGCAGAAAGATTTGCGGGCCTTGACCGATGCGTTTGTCGAGGCCTATGACTGTGAAGGCTTCGATGCTGGTGATGTAGAGCTAAAAGTTGAAGACCTTCTAGAAAACGAAGTTATAACTTTGCCTGCTTCGCTTTTGAAAAATCTTGGCGATGTTTATCTTTTGACGGCTATCAATCAGGGTGTGCGCAGGGCCTTTGTCCTCTTTACTGGTGCTGAGCTGCCTGCAGTGAATGTTGTTGAAGAAGCAATTGCCCCATACCCTGTGGCATTGGCACTGGCACGCGGCTGGGAAAGCAAAGAATTGCAGCGCGAGAATGAGCGCTTGCGCAGTCAATATGAAGAAATCGAAGACAAGACCAGCAATATGGAAGAGCAGACCCGCAAACTCATCCATGACATTACCGCTCGTGATGCTATTCGCATGAAGCACCTTGAGCGTGAGCGCTTAGTTTACTGGATTAGTAATGCCGTTCGTAGTTCAGTGCACATCAAAGAAGTGCTTGATACCACCGTAGAAAAAATAGGTGCTACTTTTGGCGTTAGCCGCTGCTTGCTGCTTCGGCCTCACGATAGGCTGACCGAGCTTGATGTCTTTGAGTATACTCAGCTCAATGTTGCTTCGGTGAAAGAGATGTTTCACAGCGACCTCGGTCGCGACTTTACCATTAAGGCCTTAAGCAAAGAAACTCCTGAAAACATTGAAGACCCCGAACACGATGACCGTATTACATATGATCGGGGATTTTTGAAAGAAATGTCTTTGCGCAGCGGTTTGATTGTACCGCTAGTGATGCGCGATCAAGTTCTTGGTGCGCTGTTCTTGCAAGACACCACGGTCAGTCGCGACTGGAGCATTGATGACATCTCTTTGATTGGCTCTCTTGCTGATAATCTTTCGGTAGCCATTGAAAATGCTGAGTTGCATCAAGAGCGCGAACGGCAGGCTGTCATGGACGGTCTTACTGGGGTCTTCAATCGTCGTGCCTTCACTGAAGCATTACATAAAGAGTTTGAGCGTGCCCGGCGCTATGAGCATACTTTGTCACTGATTATCATCGACCTCGATTTTCTCAAGAAAATCAACGACAATTTTGGTCACATGGCCGGTGATGAAGCCATTCGCGCCATTGGCCAGGTGCTGCGTCAATCATCGAGATCGATTGACTTTTGTGCTCGCTATGGTGGTGAAGAGTTTTGTTTGCTTTTGCCTAATACCGAAATTGATATGGCCGAGCAGTTGGCTGAACGTTTGCGGCGCTTAATCAATGAAATTGCTGTCGAGGGATATGGCAATATCTCTGCTAGTTTAGGAGTGGCAAGTTTCCCGCTGCATTGTGATTCAGCTGATGATCTCTTCCATAAAGCTGATGAAGCTCTTTATTGCGCCAAGCAGGGTGGTCGCAATTGCGTCAAAGTATCTACAGGGCAGGGCTCTGGCCACAATTCAAGCGCCGCAGGGGCAGAGCCTGAAAACACACCTGATAACACTGCTGAGACTGTCACAAATTAAGTGTTAAAGCAAAATATAGTCAGATTCGCTTTTTGCCGAGAAAGGTATAAAGTGATTTAAGAGCCGTCTTTACTGCAAGGGAGAGAGCCCACTGTGAGCATCATCGATAATGTCATCAACACTGTTACCAAAGAGGTAAACAAAGTTCAGTCGCGGGCCCAAGAAGGTATTCAGGCATTCAATTTAGCTAATCAGATCAAAGAGTTGGAGCGAAAAAAACACGCCAAGATGGCTGAGATTGGACGGCTCGTTTTTGATAAACATCAGAACAATAAAGATGTCAGCGATGATCTCTTGAAAGAGCGCTGCAGTGAAATTTCAGCAGTAGATCATGAAATCTCGGTATTACAGTCTGAGCTAGATCAGATCAAGATTAACCATGATCCTGATGCCACCCCGTCACAGAAGGCTGAAGCTAAAGCAGGTTACAGCACCTCGGCTGGTTTCCATTGTCATAGCTGTGGAGCACCCGCTAATCGCGAGAAGGCATTCTGTCCCGCTTGCGGTGAGTCTTTGAAGTCGACTGATGATACCGAAAAAGAGAGCAAAAAAGCTAGTTCCGGTTCAAGCGAAGTTGAAGTGGAAGTGGAGCCCGATAGCGATCCGCCCCATACGCCTACGGTTTAGTTTCGATTCTAACTTTCAGCTTTATCGGCGGTTGGTTTATAACCAGAATATTCTAATAAAAGAAATTGAACTTTTATTCCTTCCAAAGCGTCCAATACTATAAGGACAGCACTTAGGAAGTCATGAAGTTAGGTCTGCGCTCGGGTCTGAATATAGGTATTGGGGGTCTTTGTGCCCTGTTGCTCGCTGGTAATTGCCTGCCAGTCTTGGCACAGCTGCGCCCTGAGCCGAATTCTATATCGTCAGGCACTAGCTCACCATCCGGCATCCCTCCTCTTTCTCCTCTGGGCCTGACTGACACTCCAGGCTCTGCCTCGCTGGACCAGCTCTATCCTGAACCCAAGGGCGGTTTGCCCTTTTCTTCTAGTGCTCCTGACATGGTCTTGACTGGCGCTGAGCTCGACAAGGCTCGCTCGATTTCACTGGGTCAGATTAATATGTCTGAACTTTTGCCCATTGGTCGTGGCAAGTTGCCACCGATTAAGTTAGAAGCGGCTTATAACGAACAGCTCAGTCTTAAGCAAGCCTTGCTTTATGCTCTGGGTAATAATTTGCCCATTCGTATTTCGCAGGCCGGTTATGAGGCCCAACGCTATCAGTTTCTTGGCTCATTAGGCAACTTCCTGCCTGACTTTACTCTCACTTACAGAGGCCAGCGCACAGACACTCAGCGCGGCACCGGTACGCCATTTTTTACAAATTCGGCAACGATTCGCTATCCGCTCTTTCAGGGCGGGAGTGTCTTGTTCAATTCGTTGGCTAGTATGAACCGAGCCAAGGCTGGAAAGAATGCTTTTCATGCCAGTATCAATGACACCATGTTTAGTGTCTATCAAAGATACAATGATCTGCTTTTAGCGCACTTGCTTTTGCGAATTCGTGTCAAATCGGTTGAACTATCCCGGGCTCAAGTGGCGCTCAATCAGCAGCTCAAAGATGCTGGGGTTGGTACCAATTTTGCTATTTACCAGTCGCGCACACAGCTAGCTTTAGACAAGCAAGCCCTTCTACAACAACAAGTTGCTCTGCGGCAAGCAGCCTTGCAGCTGGCTCTTCTGCTTAATACCAATATTGCTATCAATTTTTTGCCTGAAGAAGAACGAGTAAGTGAAGCCAAGCTCTTCTCTAGCCAAATAGATGTAAACAGGCTTGAGACAGCGGCTGCTAAATATAGACCGGAGTTGAAGCAATTTGAATTTCTGCGCAGAGCTGCCGATCGCAATATACAAGTGGCTGCAGCGCCGCTCTATCCCTCATTTCAATTCTTCACAACCAAAACTGTAACTAAGTCAGGTGGTGGCGGCGGCAACAATAACTTGACTGGTTCTACTGTCATTATTCCTACCGGTGGCAACGGTGGCGGCAGTATTGGTATCAGTGGTGGTGGTGGCAGATCTTTTAGCGCTGGCTTTGATTTGAGTTGGAATCTCAATGGCTTTGGTGTTGTCGATGCTGGTAATACTCTAGCTGCCCGGGCCTTGGCACGGCAGGCGATGCTACAGTCGAACCAGCAGATAATTACGGTGTTACAACAAGTTCGCAGCTCTTATCTCAATATGCTCACTGCCGAAGCCCAAGTCGATGTGGCCGGTGAAGCGGTGGTTTCAGCTACAGAGCAACTGCGTCTTGCTAATTTGCGCTTGCGCTATGGCCAAGGTATAAATTTAGAGCTTATTCAAGCTCAGCGCGAATATATTAACTCACTGACCCTTCAGGCACAGGCTATCATTGCTTACAATGTATCTCAGGCACAATTATTGCGAGACACTGGTCTAATTTCTGTAGCTACCCTAACCGCTGAAGCCAGGCCGAATTTATGACCATCCAAGATTCAACTAGCATTTCCCCTCATAATAATTCGATTAAAGCTGGCGGGCAAAAAAAACAGAAGCCTAAAGTTTGGATATGGGCTGCCATTGCCCTGGCGGTTGTGTCCGCAGGTGCATATTATTTCTTTTTCGGTCAAAGTAAAGTCGATAGTGACTGGAAGAAGAACACAGTGCAGGTGAAGCGCTCGGCTGCCGACATTAAGGTCGTTGCTACAGGCATTATTCGCCCAGAGAGAGAAGTAAAGATCAGTCCAAAAACTACAGGCCTTCTCAAAGAATTGCTGGTGCGCCAAGGCGAGCGCGTTAAGCGCGGCCAACTTCTAGCGCGCATGGACGACAGTAATTTAGTCGGCCAGGCTGAGTCAGCCAAGGGCGCCTATTTGGCTGCTCTAGATAACTATGAAAAAATGAAAGCAGGAAATAGACCGCAAGAGGTTGCAGCTTCTTTTTATCAAGAACAAAAGGCCCGTCAAGGTGTGAACAATGCTGAGCGCAATATAAGCAGGCTCAAGGCTCAGATGGAGGCTACTCGCGCTACTTTGGCTCGTGACGAACAGTTTGCTCTGACTCAGGCATTCTTGGCTAATAATGGTGCTATTTCAGATCAAGATCGTATTAATGCTCAGACACAAGCCCGTGTCTCACGCTCAAATTTGCTGGCGGCTGAAAGTGAGTTAGCCCAAGCGCAGATGGCTAAGTCGCAGAGTGAGACCGATCTCTCTACAATTAAGCAGCAGAACAACATGATGAAATCTGGCTTTAGAAAAGAAGATATTGCCGCTGCCGAGCATAATGCCGCCCAGGCCAAAGGCAGTTTGACTCAGATAGAAAGTTTGATGCGAGATACTCGCATTCTTGCTCCATTTGACGGCATCATCACGCAAAAATATGCTGATGCTGGCGCAATCGTAACTCCAACTACTTCATCCTCTACGACTTCCGCTACTTCTAGTTCGATTGTGGCTTTGGCCGGGCGATTGGAGATGGTGGCTCAGGTATCAGAAGCCAATATTACCAAAATAAAAGTCGGGCAAGATGTAGAGATTACGGCTACGGCTTTGCCAGACAAAGTCTTTCACGGTCGGGTGACACAGATTGCCCCTGCCGCTATTGTCACTACTAATGTCACAACTTTTGAAGTGCATTCGGCTCTGCTAGAGAATGCTGAGGATGAGCTACTTGCTGGCATGAATGTCAGTGCTAGCTTTAAAGTTGGTCATGAAGACAATGCCTTGACTGTACCGGCTGTTTGTGTGGTGTCGAGAAAGGGTCAGGCTGGGGTCTTCGTGCCCGATGCCAAAGGTGAGCCGCAGTTCAAAGAAATTAAAACTGGAGCTTCTCTAGGCCGTACTGTCATTGTCTTGTCTGGACTCAAAGAAGGTGACATTGTCTTAAAGGGTCTGAGCAAAGCTCAGCTAGGCGCTGAAGGATATGGTGCTGCCGGTGGTCGAGGCGGCCGTGGCGCTCCTGGTGGCGGCGGTGGTGTTTCGACACGCGGATTTGGTCGTTAAATGGGTCTTGCTGAATTATTCTTGATTGCTTGGCAGGGGATATTGAGCAATCGCCTGCGCAGTGGCTTGACGGTGCTTGGTATCGTTATTGGTATTGCCTCTGTCATTACTCTTATGGGTATTGGTGAGGGCGCAAAGCTCGAAGCTGAAAAACAAGTGCAGGCGCTAGGCGTCAATTTGATTTATATTAGGCCCGGTTCGATAGGTACTTCTGGTGTTTCGATGGGGCAGGGAACCGCACCCACTCTTACCTATGAAGATGTAATTGCTATTAAAGAAAACTGCCCGGCCGCTGAAGATGTGGCAGCTCAGTATACAGGCTCGTTTCAGATTCAGGTGGGTGAGAAGAATACGCTTACAACTGTTGTCGGCACCGACCCTTCTTTTCCGGATATTCGTAATTTTCATACTGCTCAAGGGCGCTTCTTTACGGTGCAAGAAGCAAATGATAGTGCTCGGGTTTGCGTCATTGGCGATGGCGTAGTAGAAGAGGTTTTTTCTGGTGGACAGGCAATTGGCAAGAAGATGCTGATTCGTGGCGAGCTATTTTCGGTTATTGGCGTAATGGAGCATAAAGGCGCTAATGCAACCGGCGATCAAGACGACCAAGTTTTCATCCCGATTCAAACAGGTTATTCTACTTTGTTTGGTTTGAATCTCGTCTCTGGTCGAGCTGTAAAGAGTATTTTGGTACAAGCTAAAGCTGGTGAAGACTTACAGGCGCAATTTCAAATTACTAACTTGCTTAGGCTAAGGCACAATATTCAGTCACCTGACGGAGATGACTTTACTATTCGCACGCAGATGGATATTTTGCAAACCGCTCAATCTATAACTGGTGTATTTGCTCTTTTGCTTGGTGCAACTGCATCTATTTCATTGCTAGTCGGTGGTATTGGCATCATGAATATTATGCTGGTTTCTGTCACAGAGCGCACTAGAGAAATAGGTATTCGCAAAGCCATTGGTGCTAAGTATCGCGATATTTTGATGCAGTTTGTTTTTGAGGCGATTGTACTTTCTCTTGCCGGTGGCATCTTAGGTATCTTGTTTGGCCTTGGCAGCGCTTATTGGGTTGGTAGCTTGGGTCAATGGAAAACCGTTGTGACGCCATCATCCGTGGTGCTCTCTTTTCTTGTGTCTTTGGCTATCGGTTTGTTCTTTGGCATTTATCCTGCCCGCAAGGCTGCTTTGCTAGATCCGATTGTGGCATTGAGGTCAGAGTAAATGGCAAGTTTAATTGATCTGCGCTCTATTAATCGAGTCTATGAAATGGGCGGAGAGTCTCTTTATGCTCTCAATGATCTTACCTTGTCTATAGATGCCGGCTCTTATGTGGCTATTATGGGCACTTCTGGTTCAGGCAAGTCGACCTTGATGAATATCATTGGTTGTCTTGATCGCCCTACTTCAGGCAGCTATTCACTTGATGGCGTTGATATTTTGAGCTGCGATGACGATCAGCTGGCTGAAGTGCGCAATGCCAAAATTGGCTTTGTTTTTCAGCAGTTCAACTTGCTTGCCAGTATGACTGCTATTGATAATGTCATGCTGCCTATGGTTTATGCCGGTGTGCCAAAGGCTGAGAGGTACAGTCGGGCCACGCAGGTATTAGAGCAAGTTGGCCTCGCCACTCGACTAGGGCATCGCCCTAATCAACTTTCTGGTGGTCAACAACAGCGGGTCTCGATTGCTCGCGCTCTGGCTAATAGGCCTAGTATATTGCTTGCTGACGAACCTACGGGAGCCTTGGATAGTCACACCGCTGAAGATACTATGCATTTGTTCAATGAGTTGGTTTTGCATGGAATTACAGTAATTGTGGTTACTCACGATCAAGATACTGCTGATCATGCTCGCCGAATAGTGCGCATGAGGGACGGTCAAATAGTCGATGATAGTGCTGCCCAAACCAAAGTTGCTGGCTAGTGCACCGTGAACAGCAGCCAGTTGGCCAGCACGTAGACAAACAATATTGCTATAGCGTCTCCTGCCAAAAAGAGCAGTCGTTTTTCGGCGCGATAGGTCAACGAAATTACCACGATTGCCATTGATATCACAGCGGTTAAGGCCGTTAGAACGTTTATCTCTGAAACCGACCGCAGTAACGGTGCTTTCGTATAGAAAACGTCGATGATCGCCAAAATTACTACATTGAAAAGGTTGCTGCCTAGAACATTGGCCACGGCCATATCGAAGGCGCCCAGTCGTGCCGCTGCAAGTGATACTGTTATTTCAGGAAGTGAGGTTGTGATTGCTATAAAGGATGAGCCAATGAAGCTTTCGCCCCAGCCAGTTGCTTTGGCTATGCGCTCGCCTAGTTCCGGTAAGAAGCAGGCAGCCACAACTATGAGCGCTGAATAGAAAGTGAAGAACACAATAGATTTGCCTAAAGTGGCTCCTGGTTCTGTTGCTTCAGCCAGTTCGCCAGCAAATTGTTTTAGGCGAGTTTGCTCGTATGAGTAAATTAGTTTCATGGCAATTAAATAGACGATAACACAGGCAATGCTGAGGGGGTCTATAGAGTTAAGAGAGGTCAATACTGGTAAGTGTTTGCCGAAGAGAATGTCGATGGCGGCAAAGCTAACGAGCACAATGCCGAAACCAGCAGAGAGCATGTGCCCTTGATGCACCATTAGCGATACCGGCCTCTTTCTTGAGACCAGATCGAGCCCAGCAATAATCAACATGTTGAACATGCAGCTGCCCAGAGTTCCGCTGACAGCCATGTCGGGCAGATCATTGAGGGTAACGGCCGATATGCCCGTAATTAACTCTGGTAGCGATGTAATTGTTGCCAGAAGTACGAGGCCGACCCAATTGCGGCCCAGCCCTGTCTTTTCGGCAATGACGTCCCCATGACAAGTTAGCTTTGTACCGGCAAACATAATGACAGCGGCGCAAAGGGCAAATTCTATCCAGATGTTCGACATTTCTTCTTGACCAATTGTGCTAACTAATTTACGGGAGCCTTAAGGATATCACTGAGTTCTGGCTGTTAGATTACGAGCGCTGACGGGCATTTAGATAGGTGGTAGTTATTGCAGAGTCCAACGAGCAAGCAGCAGATTTCGGAAACCCTGAAAGTTATTGCATAGCCTGAAAGTTATTGCATAGGACCAGCAGTAAAGTGTCCAAAAAACAAATTCTCATTTTGGGTGGAGGCTTTGCCGGGGTTAAGTGCGCTCGGCGACTGCGCCATTTGCTGCCTAAAGAAAGCCACAATATTATTGTCTTTATTCGTGAAAATCATATGGTTTTCCATCCCCTATTGGCTGAGGTGGCATCGGCCGCTGTTCAGCCTAAAGACGTTGGTGCTCCTTTGCGTCAGCTCTTGCATCACGTCCAATGCCGCACTGAAGATATTTTGAATATTGACCTTGACAATAGTCTGGTCGAGTATGAAGCCCATGACGGCAAGCGACGGCAGATGAATTACGACCAGGTGGTGATAGCCTGTGGTAATGCCCCCAACTTGGCTCTAGTGCCAGGTATGGATGAGCACGCTTTTGGTATGAAGACTATTGGTGATGCCTTGGCTTTGCAGGCCCATATTATGCAGCGATTGGAGAAAGCTGAAGTTTGCGATGATCTCGATCGCAAGCGCTGGTATCTGTCGTTTATTGTCGTTGGTGGCGGCTTTAGTGGTGTTGAGGTGGCCGGTGAAATCAATGATCTTTTGCACAAGAGTCTACGCTTTTTTGAAAATATAAAACCTGAAGATATCTCTGTTGCGATCATTCATTCTCGCGATCAAATTTTGCCAGAAGTGAGTCAATCTCTGCGTCTTCGCGCCAAAGCAAAAATGGAAGAGGCAGGGGTGAGAATTTTTCTCAACGCCCATGCTTGCCGTGCCACCCCGGATGGTATTGCTTTGCGGGACGGCCGAATACTGCCTGGTGGAACTATTGTTTGCACCATCGGCACCAGTATTTTGCCAATTGTAGAACGTCTTAGTGTATCGAAGAAAAATGGTCGCATTGCTGCCCAAGCTGATATGAGCATACCGGGTCATGCTAATGCTTGGGCCATTGGTGATTGTGCTGCCATCGTCAATGCTCTAGACCAGCAGTTGTGTCCCACCGTAGCACAGTTTGCTGAACGTCAGGGGGTGCAGGTGGCCGACAATATTGCCCGGCGTTTGCAAGGGCAGTCGACTAGACCGTTTTCATTCAAGATGCAAGGGCAGCTCTGTTCGATTGGCGGACGCAATGCTATTGCTGAAATTTCCGGTTTGCATATCTCTGGCTTTATCGGCTGGTTCATATGGCGCGGTGTCTATCTGATGAAATTGCCTTCGATTTCACAAAAAATCAAAGTTGGCCTTGAGTGGGGTTGCGACTTGATTTTTCCTCGCACCCTGGCACACTTGAGGGCCGATCCTAGCAAGCGTGTTTCTCGAGCGTTCTATGCTGCTGGTGATTATATCTTCAACCAAGGTGACGCTGCTGCTGAGTTTTTCATGATTGAAGAAGGCGAAGTGGAAGTTTTAAAATCGCCTGAATTTAGTACTAGTAACAATACCAGTGGTGATACTAAAAATATTGACCCAGAAGTGGTTGCCGTTCTTGGCCCCGGTGATTTCTTTGGCGAGGCCGCCTTGCTCAATGATCGCCCCCGCAATGCTAGTGTGCGGGCTCGCACTGATGTAGAAGTAGTAGTTCTTGGTCGCAGTGTCTTTACTCAAATTTCAATTGCTTTGTCACCATTGCGCGATGCTGTTGCTAAGGCTGTTAAGCGCAGAGCTTCGCCAAAGAGTCTTGATGAGTACCGTCATGTGCTCGGCTCTATTCCATTGTCGCAGGTAACCGATGCTCTTCCCGGGGCGCCGTTGCAGCCAGAGAGTACGCTGGAGAATGCCATTGAGCGCATCAATAAACATCGCTTAGATTTTTGTTGTGTCGTCAATAAGGCGGGGCTATTGGTTGGTATTGTTACTCGCACAGATTTGCTTGCGGCGATCGAAGTGGCTACGTCACTGCAGGATAAGAAGGCCGCCGATATCACCATAAAAGAAATTATGGTAAAAGACCCAGTGGCAATTACTCTTGAAGATACTACCTTGCTGGCGCTCTTAACTATGCGAGAACACTGTCTTAAGCGTGTTCCGGTGCTGGAAAGCCGAGCTTGCCGCACGCCCAAAGGTTATGTGCGCATTGAAAATATAATGGACCATGTTGTGCGCGATTTGGGCTTAGCCAAATCACTGGCCTCAAACGCGCCCATGACACGCGAAATTGATTTTCCCAAATTTGACTGATCTTTTTTAGTGCTTTCACCGACTTGAGTCGACATTGTTTCGTCACAAATTTCTTGTTACGTTGGCATCCTGAAAACACCACCCAATTTTACCGAGGAGTTTGCCATGAGCGAGTCACAAATGAACCAAGTTGATAAAGTTGAAAAAGTTCTTCCCCAGCATTGGGCCAATAAATTGGACAACGCGCCGGATGCCGAGGCTGGTCGCAAAGCTATTGATGAATTTCTTCTCTATGGGGCATCAATTGGGGCTATGGATAAACAGTTAGAGTTTGTCAGGGCAGTTAGTGGATTTGAAACTAAAGCAAAAGGCGTAGACATGTACATTCAAAAGGACCAAGATGGTGAAGAAGTTATTGTGTTTGGGCTTCCTTAAGTCTTGCACGAGAAACAGTCCAAGTTTGAGGCACTTGTTTCAAAAATTAGAAGTTCGGGAGTATTATAGAAATTGGCTTGGTTCTGCAGCACGGCAACGCTGCTATGTGAGAGGTTTCGGAACAGATGGAACCAAGTAGAGTACTCTCTGACAGTCAGCCGTTAGACGTGGATAAGGCAAGTGATCCACCTCCCAGCCCGCTGCTCCTCGATTCGGAAAGTCGCAACAGTGAGTTAAGTGGCAGACAGCCGAGCACAAAGCGCGAACTTTCGCCCGCCCTAAGCAGTCTTGAAATACCTAAAACAGTAGAGTCAGTCGAATCGGGTCGACAAATCGCAAAGAGTGCCGAATCGTTCGCCAGAGCCAATCATTTTGAGATAGAGACCAGTGGCAATGATTTTGTTTACTCTATGCAAGTTGGAGGAAAGAAGCTCGAGTTAATTCGAACTCCAGCGACAGAAAAAGGTTTGAAAGAGGCCGAGGAGCAGTTAAAAGAACTGGTTAGGCAAGAAGCCATTAACCTGGAGAAGACTTATGGTATTGCCATCGCACAACAAGGTGAGCCTGTAGACTACCAGAGAAGTTCGTCAGATAGTCCGAAGTCTAATCATATGGTATTGGCTCGTGCTCCTGAACTTTTCGATCTCTATGGGGTTAGAGCTGCCCTCGAGAAGAGTGCTTCAAGTAGTTTAGGGCGAGATGGTCAGGGCTTGAAATTTTTCTGGCTCAATGAGAAGGTCGTCACTGAAATTGGTCCCTATGCCACTTTTCAGACTGATCAGAATGGGCGTGGTAGCGTATATATTTGGCCTTCCTCAACAGAGATCAAACATGCCACAGAAGACGATCTGACTGATTCGCAGAGAGAGATTTCATATTCCAGTAGAGACAGAGAAGTAACATGGCAGAGCGCTATTCTTCATGAATTGGGTCACAACACAGCTGACAAGCTTGGATACGAAAAGAAATCGAGTGTTAATGAAATCGTCTCAGAGCTAAGTGCTGCCGGAGAGAAGTTAGCTAACGAGATTGGCTGGGTCAAACGCACAGATGTGGAGAATTCAGGAGAGGACTGGCTATTGGTCGGCAAGAGCGTAGACGACAACGGAAAGCCTGCCGCTTTCTTGCCAGAGAACAACGTCTTCTTCTACTCCTATATGCGCTGGCGCGCCGATGGCGGAGCCGTCGATGCCAGTGGAAAAGTTGTACCGGCGCACGAAGGACAAAAACTATCCCAGGAAGAGATGATGGCAGAGGCTCTCGTAACACCTCCAACCTTCTATTTTGAAAACCCTGCCGAACTTTACGCTGAAGGCATGAAGCTCTATCGCCTTAGCGCTAGTGCTAGAGCGCATCTGGAAAAAGTCAGCCCAAGACTATACGAAATAATCAAGCGAGATAATCAGCGTGAAATAGAATTTCCCAAGCTAGACTGATTCTAGTAGCGGTATGTAGCGGCAAGTCCTGTCTCTGAGGGCATGCGCTCAGAGGGTACGACAACAACTTCACCCTTCATACGTAGTACGACTTCGGCAATATCATCAATAATATCGCCGACTTCAGGATGAGCAGGATCTCCGAAATCTATCTCCCCATTGCTATTGAGTTTACCGGCAACTTGCCGATCTGCTTCCACGAGCAAGACATTAATGCGACCTGCTTTGGCGGCTTGAACTACTTGAGCAAGATCGTCAGAAGCCAAGTCTTTTGCGCGGGCAACCTTAAAATTGTTGACTAGATTGGCTAGGCGCTCAATAAAAAGAGGCTCGATTTTCTGCCAGGCTTGCTCGCGTAATTGCTCCAGGCTTAAGGCCTCAGGATTTGCGTGAATGCCGTTCTTCATCAGAAACGAATTGTGGCTGATATCGTGAAACGGTGTTGTGTGTTCAGGCAGAGCGACTAACATCAGAGGTAGTCCGCTCGGAGCTGAGTGATGCTCAAGAATAGCGCGGTCAATCACACGGAAGAATCGCTCCATGTCAATGTCGACTTCGTCTTTCTTGCCGCCATGGCCATGGTGTGAAGCTCCGCCCCCACCGCCATAAGAAGCAACAGTGAGATGTGGCTTTGTCAATTCATCGCCCAGTGCTTCGGTAATAGTGGTAGGTATGTTGGTCAATTCAACAGGATCCAAGGCGTCTCTATTGCCTTCATACAATTTGGCCTCATGACGGCTCAAACAGAGAAGTTGATAGCGATCGGCTGATTGTAAAATACGAAGAAGTGGTTTGATGTGAAAGCTATCTGAAACTACTAGTAGTTCAGCCACCGTTCGCTGTAGTTCAAAAATCTGGAACATGCCGGGTGCGGATAGAATGGCCAACCCATCTGTGCGATGATTCCAAAAATGGTCGTCGTGAGCAAGGGCTTGAAACTTCTCCATTGTGGCAGCGATTTCTCTGGTGGAATACTTTTGCCGCAATGAATTTTCCAAATCGCGCAAGAGATTGCGATAGCGAATTGGATCTTCGCGTGTGCCTGGCACATGCCTGTGGGTTGGTTGATAGAGTGAAATGCAAGGTGATTTTTGTTCGGCGAAGAGCTGACTTAAATGCTCCAGAGTAAGTTGATTCATGGCAAACTCCTTAGTAAAGAAGACTGAGGCTTCTTTTAGATGTTGCTGAGCTGGTGAAATCGCACTAGATTTTGAGGTTCTAGTTTTAAATTCTGACGTTTTTGCCGCAATCTGGACAGAAGAAGAAAGACGGAGCAATCTTGCTAGTGCAGTGTGGGCAGACCCGCAGATTTACTTCTTGATCGGTGGTTGGATAGCGCCCAGCCATGATTTCTTTGAAAGCTTTAGTTTCAGACCAAGCCTTGATTTCTTTGGCGCGGAATACTGGAATAGGGTGAGATTTAAACAGCTCTTGCATTAGTTTGTAGACTTTATTCAGGGTGCTGTAGTCCATTTCTTCATAGCTATCTGCTTGCTTAAGAAATTCCTGGCAGCTCATTTGTTCAAAAACAGTCTTTGAGCCAGCTGAGAGTTTCATGTGGGCATTGAGGCAGATGTTGACGTCTTGGGCGACGAGCAATTCTGCTCTATCGGCGGTCATTTCTGACTTGCGTGACCAATCGAAGAGGGCAATTTGGAGCGCGATATTGGCTAAGCCGCGAATGGGAACAACCATATCAAACACAGTAATAATCATCATCGCCAAACTGCGATAGAGCACATGGCCAGCTTTGACGTGACCAAGTTCGTGACCGAGCACTGCCATTAGTTCTTGATCGTCGAGCAAGTCAACTAGACCTGACTGGATGACAATGAAGGGCCTCTCTACACCAAATGTGTAAGCATTGACGATGGGGCTTGAGGCGAGGAAGAGATCAGGTTCATGGACGTCTAGGATTTCGCAGGCTTCTTTGAAAAGTTTGTAGACCCGGGGGCATTGCTTCGGAGTTATATGCACAGCACTGCCAAGCAGCTGAACGCGCATAATTTTTTCCCAGCCCAGCTCAAGCATTTTTCGTACTAACTTATCTAGGCCTGGAATTTTTCTTAGGGCTTCCAGAGCCTGCCTGTCCGCGGGGTGCTCAAAAGCACTAGAGCAAAGACGTGGAAACCGCCGACGAGTAGACGTTTCGCTAGAGCTCATCAATTAAACCTCCAAAGGCGTTGGCTGCTGTCAAACCGTAGCAGCATGATATGGATCTACCCACTTTTATAGCGCGCCACGAAAGATATTGCTTAAATCAGAGATTTAAGCCAATAGCTGCTGCTGGCTCTGCCTGAGCGTGTAATTCTTTTTCTTCAAAGACCCCTTCCCAGCGGGCCATTACTACCGAAGCTAAGCAATTGCCGAGCACATTTACTGACGTGCGAGCCATGTCCATAAGTGTGTCAACGCCCAGAATCAAGGCTACACCGGCTAAAGGTAAATCAAAGGTGGCCAGAGTACCAGCCAGAATCACTAGAGATGCCCGGGGAACAGCGGCAACTCCTTTGCTTGTTAGCATCAAAGTAAGTAGCATCAGGACCTGTTGTTCAATTGGCATGTGCACACCTGCCGCCTGGGCAACAAAGACGGCTGCTAGTGAAAGATAGAGAGTTGTGCCGTCTAGGTTAAATGTATAACCCAGTGGCAAAACAAAGCTGACTATTGGGCGGGGTACTCCAAGGGCCTCCATATTTTGTAGAGCTTTGGGCAAAGCTGCTTCAGAGCTGGTGGTAGAAAAGGCAATTAAGAAAGGCTCTTTGACAGCAGCAGCAAAGCGTTTTAGAGGTACTTTAGCTAGCAGGGCAACCGGCACCAGCACTAATATAATAAAGATCGCCAGAGCAAGGTAGAGAGTACCTACCAATTTGCCCAGTGAAAATAGTACGAGCAAGCCGTGTTTGCCTACGGTGCTTGCCATGGCGCAGGCCACCCCGATCGGGGCGACTTTCATGACATAGCCTGTGTATTTGAACATCACTTCAGCGAGACTCTGGCAGAGGTCTACTATTTGTGTGGCCCGGGCAGCTTTTACACCAAGGGCAAAAATGATGGTGAAGACTACAATTTGCAGCACATCGCCCCGCGCCATTGAATCAATAATGCTGGTAGGAAAAATGTGTGTAATCAAATCACCGGCACTTGGTTTTTTGGCTAGTAGCTCTTGAGCCTCGCCGGCATTGAGTGCGCTCAGGTTGATACCGGCGCCGGGTTGGCAAACATTGACTACGACCAAGCCGACTATTAAGGCAAAGGTGGTAATCAATTCAAAATAGATTAGGCATTTTAGGCCGACCCGGCCAACCGAGAAGGCGTTACTTCCGCCATTGTCGCCATGACCATGACCACCAGCAATGCCTACAACTAATGTGGAAAAGACCAGAGGGGCAATTATGGTTTTAATGAGGTGGAGAAAGACGTCTGCGCCTGGCGCAGAGGCCATTCCTACTTGGGGCCAAAGCCAGCCGACCAAAATTCCTAGAGCCAGACCAATGAAAATCTGAGTGGTCAGCGCCGGTGCTTTTAGTTTCACGACTATTTCCTACTGGGTTCTAACTGAAAGAAGTATTTCTAACTCAAAGACAATATTTCGAGACCCCGACCGCCTAGAACGGCTAGTTGATCTCTAATGGCTACTGACGATACACCTTCGATTACTGGCAAGGTCGCGATAATTTGCGGTGCCGCTGTCTTTTCAAAGTTGATAATTGTCGCCACATCTTTGCCCTCTAGGCCGCGACCCACTGCTACGGCTCGACTGCCTTGGCAGGTGAGGGCGAGACCGTCATGGGGCAAGTCAATTGAACCTAGGACATGCAAGTCTTTGTCGTATCTCTGCAGCACTAAGAAAAATCCTTTTGAATTTTGATCTACGGCTGTCACGACAACAACATCTTCAGCAAAGGCAATATCACGGATGGCTAGATTTTCAAAATGTCTAGCGCTAACCTGTTCTAACGGCAAGTTCCCGTTAACAGGTTTACTCGTTTCACTTTTCGTTTCAGTACTAGTGTCGGGGTTGGTTTTGCCTGGTGCGTAAATGACGATGTCGTTTAAACCACCTAGCATCAGTTGTCCTTTGGTGGCTTGGCAACGGTTGTATATGCCTGGCACTTCAAACGATTTAAGTAGCTCAAGTTTGTCCGAAAATAGTTTGACTGGTTGAATTTTTGTGGTCTTATCTAGAAACTTAATGGCATAGGCTCTACTTAGGCTGCTATCAAAGCAAAGTTGGTTGGCTGTAAGCTTGCTAGTAGTAATTACACTTTGCAGTTTCTCCATTTTGCGCAGTGAAATTTCGTCTTTAGAGAGACAAACTATGAAACTTCCGGCTCCGACCATAGCCTTAATTGTTTGCTGTGGTGCTGCCGAATTCATCATGATCGGGCGCTCGGGGCGGCCAACATGGTAGAGCTGCAGCTCGGCACCAGCTAAGACAACTAAATCTTTCCAGACAGCAACGCCTGCAGCTGCAAGTTTGGGAATGCTATACGAAGATGTAATCGTCCAGCCATCTTTAGCTCTCGTCATTAGCTGAACGCCAGACCAACCGGTGGCAACATAAGCTGATAAGTCACGCATCACTACTGAAGTGGTTTTGCCGCTGTCAGTTTTAGCTGAGGGAATATTGAGGACTTGTTCTCGAGCTAAGTTGCGGCCTTTATCAACAGTGAGCGATATCACGATGCGCTCGCCCTTGTTGCGACCGACTACTAAGAAACGATCTTTTTGTGCTGCTGCTGATTCAATTGCCGATAGGGGTTCAAGTGTAATGCTGCTGGTTAGGTGCGGAGAACCGCTAGCAACTATGATCTTAGCTTGACCAAACTTGCTGGATTTCCCGCTGCTGGCGCTGTTTGGGTTGTCTAGTCCGGCAATCAAAATCAGTTCTTTGAAGCGAGTTACTACTCTATAGTCGCCTTCGATAGTCAATGATTTTTGAATTTCAGGCGCATCAGGGCTGACTAAATTGACAATGTCTACTTGTGATTTTTGACCACCATTGGCTGATGAGAGAATTGTCAGCTGTTTGTCAGTTAGGTCTAAAGCCCGCACGGGGAGCTGCACTGATAGGCTGGCTATGTAGACTGGTTCTTTGCTTGAGCGGCGGTTGGGGGCACTGTATATAGAGACAAGATTTTCGCCGCCCGCACTGACTCCACTAACGCAAATTAAGTCTCCACTGGCAACGATACTACCGGCTTCTGTATAGCGACCAAGGCGGATATCGCTGACAATTGATGGTGATTCTATTGGCGCTAGCGATACTGTAACTAAGTCAACAACTGGCTCTGACTGATCGCCCTCTCTGTAGGTCAGGCCGTAAGCTGCAAATGGAGTAACGGCAAAATCGACAACTTTATTGCCTAAGCCCTTGAGTTCTGCCACCACTTTTACCGGAGTCTTGATCGTCACCGGTTTGCGCATGTCGACCACAGCTAAACGGCCGAATTCATCGGTAAAACAGAGGTAGCCCTTGTCGGCAATGCCTACATGATCGGGTACGATGGCCGGTGCCCAGTCTTCTCGAGAGAGAGTATGAGGACCAACTAAACTTGGCTGGCTGCGCGGTGTTTTTTTTGCGAAGGCTGGTACTTGAGCTAATTGATCGAGCAGCAGCAATGTGCCGCAAGTATACGAAAGAGAGCCAAAGAGAAATGAGCGTCTAGATTGCATTGAGAACTTTCGGAGCTTTCTTTTGTTGAAGGGCTGTATTTTACGTAGAAATTAGGACATTAGTGCAATACGGTGTGTAGCATGCCTTGGAGGAAGTTCACTAAAACAATCAGTACAATGGGGGAGAGATCAAAGCCACTGATTGGCGGTACTATGCGCTGAATTGGCGCAATCACTGGACGAATAATATTATCGAGGGTGACAAATGGTTGATCTTTCCAGTTGATGTTGGGAAACCATGAGAGCAAGCACCACAAAAATAGTGCCATACTAATTAGCCCGAAAACGCCGTCAAAAATTTGTAAAACTGGGTTCATAACAGCACCACGCTAAACTACCGTCTTACGCCAAATTGTAGCATTTTGATCAAGGGCTATGCTTACCAGAGAACAGGTACTAGTTAAGAAGATAAAAGAATGGACAGAAAGCTCCTACATTGGAGACGACTGCGCGGTTCTGGCCGATGGCAAGTTGGTTAGCAGTGACACTTTAGTTGAAGGTACGCATTTTCGCCTCGACTTCGCTAGTTGGCGTCAATTGGGCTGGAAGAGTTGTGCTGTAAACCTTTCAGATATCGCCGCTATGGCTGGCCGCCCCCGTTATCTTACTGTGGCTCTGACTCTTCCGGCTCAAATTGAGAACCTAGAAGAGCATCTAGAGCAGTTTTATCTTGGTTTTACTCAATGTGCTAAGTCATTTGGGGCTGAAGTTGTCGGTGGCGACCTCACAGTGGGCCCTCATCTGGTGGTTAATGTCACTGTCATTGGCGAGAGTCATGAAGCCGGGTTACTTCTGCGCAGCGGTGCTCAGCCCGGAGATGTGGTCATTGTGTCTGGCAATTTTGGCTCCAGTGCAGCGGGGCTGCAGTTGTTGCTTCAGGGCGCTGGAGTGACGAAAAGCAAGCAAGGCGATCTTCCTGCAGGCACTGGAGAGTTGCTCTTGGCGCACCTTGAGCCCTCACCTCGGTTGTGTGAAGCCTGGGCTCTGGCGCGCCTAGTGGGCAGTAGAGGGGCGCTCATGGATGCTAGCGATGGCTTGGGGGACGCTCTCTGGCAAATAGCAGAGCAGTCGCAGGTCGATATAGAAGTAGACATAGAAGCCATTCCCCTTAGTGCGGCCATGACTAGTTTTGCTTCCTCTGTTGCTGTAGACCCATACCTGTGGGCTCTTTATGGCGGTGAAGACTATGAGTTGGTGGCCACTATTTCTGCCGATGATTGGCTGAAAGCCCAGTCACAGCCAGGTGAAAGCTTTCCTTTTAAGAAAATTGGAGTTGTTCTTAATAGCCAGTCGCCGGCTAGTAAACCTGAGATAGGACGCGGCAGGGTAAGACTTTTGGCCACAGACCACGGTGTCAAAAGTTGCGCTGGTGTAGTCAACTTAAGCAATTGCTTTAAGCATTTCTGATAAATTTGATGGTCTTCTGAAGCTACCAACCGCGAGATTACAAATGGATTCATCAACTCTGTCGCCAGCGCCGCAATCAGTAGAGAAAATTATTGACGGCAAGGCTATTGCTCAAGCCGTCAAGGGCGAATTAGCTGTCGAAGTGGCAGCCGCGAGTCAGGGTAAAAGTCGCAAACCTGGTCTGGCTGTTGTTTTGGTAGGCGAGAATCCTGCTTCTAAGGCCTATGTAAAGAGTAAAATTGCTGCTTGTAAAGCTGTAGGGATAGAGAGTTTTCTTATTGAAATGTCCGCCGATGTGCCGGCTTCTGCTGTGGCCGAGACCGTCCAAAAGCTTAACAGCGACCAGGCAGTTGACGGTATTCTCGTGCAATTGCCTTTGCCTGAGCATATTTCTTCGGCAACTATTTTGGCCTTAATTGACCCAGCTAAAGACGTTGATGGCTTAACTGCCGTCAATGCCGGTTTGCTCATGCAAGGTGCCAAAGGGCTATTTCCTTGCACCCCGCTTGGTGTTATGCGTCTTTTAGAGCAGCACAAAGTGAGTTTGAAAGGTAAGCAGGCGGTAGTAGTAGGTCGCTCACACTTGGTTGGCAAACCTCTGGCCATGATGCTCTTGCAGAAGGATGCCACTGTAACTATCTGCCACAGCAAGACTGCTAATCTGCCCGAGGTCTGTCGCCAGGCCGATATATTGGTAGCGGCTTGTGGTCAAGCGGAGATGGTCAAAGGCGATTGGGTCAAGCCTGGAGCCGTGGTCATCGATGTCGGCATTAACCGCATTGAGGGTGCTGACGGTAAAGGTCGCTTGGTGGGTGATGTTGCATATGAAGAAGCTTTTGATAAAGCCAGCTTGATTACTCCAGTTCCTGGGGGAGTCGGTCCTATGACGGTCGCTATGCTGCTGAGCAACACATTGCGCGCTTATATTGCGACTATGACCTAAATAAGTGAATTAACAAGCATGGCAAGTGCAGCACCTGAAAGCAAAAGCGAAGCAGAACTACCCCTTTCGGGGTCGGCTAAGTTAAACGTTAGTCGACCAATTAAGGTCTTGGCATTCTTTGCCGCCCTGGTTATAGTGGCGGCAGCCGCTGCCATTGCCCTTGGCATTGTTTCGATGCGCAATTTCTTCATACAGGCAGTTGATCCCAAATATATGAAAGAAACTGCCGCTTTTGTCACTGGTTTTGCTGATCCCATTCCAGAGCCTGGTTTTAAGCCGGTAATGGCGGCTCGTATGACTAGGGCCGTGATCTTTCTTGAAAATCCTAAAGATAAAACCCAGGTTTCGTTCTGGCGTTATCAGGGCGAAAGCTTAGACGCCGACCAAGAGCTTGATAGCGCCTACGATATGGGCATTTGGACACCGACCAACTGGGCAAAGTTTCAATCTATTACTAGCAAGGGCAAAAAAGATATCAACGGTAAGACCGTTACGTACTGGCAAGGTCCGCTAAAAGACCAGCAGGGCGAGACTACTTATGAAGGGTTGATCGCTTGTACTATCACGAGGGATAAGGGCGGGGATAAAATTGTCACGATGCAGGCAATGCAGCCTTCCGATCGACCGTTTGATATGGATAAATTGTTAGCATGGCTGGCCAGGCCGTTGTAACAAAGGTGATGGAAGTGAGGCAGCCAAGTGCTTATACTAGACGAAAGTTTTGATATTAGGAGATCAGCAGGGAAATGAGCGCAGAGAAACACACAGACCCTTCCCAAGTTTGGATGATAATGTTTATGGTCGCTTTCTGTTGCACCGTTTTGTCTATTGGTGTTTGGGCTATGTTTAATTACAAAGTGGATGCCGTTGAAGCACCTGCTGCCGCTGGACACCACTAAGGTCAGTCGTGGCTAAAGCAGAAATCTTGTGCATCGGAACTGAGCTTCTGCTTGGCGATGTGCTCGATACAAATTCTCAGTTTTTGGCTCAACAACTAGCTTTGTTGGGCCTTGATTGTTTTTATCGAGTCACGGTTGGCGATAATCCAGAGCGCATTAAGGCCTGTATGAGAGACGCTCTTGCGCGCGCCGATGTCTTGATTACTTCTGGTGGTCTTGGTCCCACCGCTGACGATTTGACCACTGAGTGTTTAGCGGCCCTCTTCGGCGCTCCGCTGATAATGGATGAAGAGCTGTTGGCCTTCATCACGAGTCTCTTTGTTGCTCGTGGTTTTGCTATGCCAGAAAGCAATAAGAAGCAAGCGCTAAGGCCGCTTGGTGCTGATATCTTGCCTAACCCGGTGGGTTCGGCACCTGGAGTTGTCTGGCGTCTTAGCCCTGAAAACCTGGCATATGCTGGAATTAAGTCGTCTTCTGCGGAATTGACAAAAACGGTGCTTACGTTTCCGGGAGTACCGTCTGAGTTAAAGGCCATGTGGCAAGGCACAGCCTATGATTATTTAGCTGAAACTTATAGCGGTAATACTATTTGGTCGCAAGAGTTAAAGCACTTTGGCATTGGTGAATCGGCGCTGGCCGAGATGTTTGCTCATTTGTTAGAGCTGTCAAACCCATCGGTTGCCCCCTATGCCGGTCGCTGGGAATGTCGCTTAAGAGTCGCTGCTAAGGCCGAGAGTCAAGAAGCTGCCAAGGCTTTAGCTGCTCCTGTTATTGATGAAATTAAGAGTAAAAGCGGAGTTCGTTGCTATGGCGTTGATCAGGCCACTCTTGAATCGACAGTGGGAGAGCTGCTTCTGTCTCAGGGGTTGACTCTTTCAACTGCTGAGTCTTGCACCGGTGGCTTGGTCAGCGAGCGTTTAACTGATGTACCTGGTAGTTCTCGCTACATCATGTTTAATGCCGTCACCTATAGCGATATGTCTAAGCAAAAGCTCTTAGGCGTGAGTAAAGACTTGCTCTCTACATATGGTGCTGTCAGCCCTCAATGCGCTGAGGCCATGGCTCGCGGTATGAAAGAGGCTTCTGGCTGCGATATTGCCTTGAGCGTAACCGGCATCGCTGGCCCGAGTGGCGGGACAGACGACAAGCCCGTGGGCACTGTATATTTAGGTCTCGCCGCTCAAGACCGTTATTTTAGTCGCACTCTGAAGCTAGGCGCTAGGTTGCCTCGGGCTGAGGTGCGCTGGCGCACAGCTAATGAAGCACTGAATATGGTGCGCCTTTATTTGATTAATCCAGATACTCTGGTTAATAATTAGGCAATTTCGTGCGATTATGGCTAAGGGAATCTGGGTATTACCAATTTGGGCGGGCTAGGGCTTGCATTTTCTTGTTATTCTTCTTGATTTTGTTCTTTATAAGACGTTCGTCTCAAACTCTTCAACTAGTCACTAAGTGAAATGGCACAGTCACCCAGTCAACAACCAGATAGAACATTTGTCAGAGACGGTATTTTTCACCGTAGCCTTTCGAATGTGCGCAATTCTGTTTTTACAGATGCCAGAAACAAGCAAGATCTAGCCGACGGTAAGCCTTCTCAAGAGCCAGATCTGTTTTCGCACATGCGAGAAGAAGACGAATATTCGATTTGCGAAGAAGATCTTGAGCTCATTGCTTTCTACGATGGTCTTCCTGGCTGTTATAACTTCCGTTATTTAATGCGTCGGCTCTCCCGTGAACTGAAGCGCTCGAAGCGTTACAACCGTCCTACTACTGTGGTTATTTGTGGCATCGATGGTTTTGAGAATGTTGAACCAAGCTATGGTGAGCTCGCAGCTGATACTGTCGTTTTCTCTGTGATTCAATTCTTGTTAGATGGCATTCGCTCAGATGTTGATATGGCGGCTCGCTTGTCAGACGATCGCTATATCTTAGTTCTCCCTGAAACACCAGGTCGTGGTGCTGCTATTCTGTGCGACCGCCTGGCCAAAAAATTTGAATCAGTTGAGCTTAAACACAATTGGCACCGCATTCCCGTTACTCTAAGTTTTGGCATTGGCTACTATCCAGTGCATGGTGAAGATCCGCGAGAAATCATTGCCAGAGCCGATTTAGCCTGTGAGTTTGTGCAGCAACGCGGCGGCAATGGTTTTGCTTTTGCACCTGAAGGGTAGCCAAGATCGCTGGGAAATGCTTCGTGCAACTGCCGACTTCAACCTTTTTTGATGTCGCATTAGAGATATGACTAAATAGTTTTGCTGATTTTGTCAATTATCTGAACATCGGCGTCTGCAGCGGTCAGAAGTTGAACCAATAAACGAAGTTCCGGACAATCAGAACCGTCAATGAGTACGCTAGTATTTTCGTCTACGGTAGCTGCAAGCAGTCGGTATGCTTCTATGGCGTTAATTGATGCAAATGCTTTGAAGTTAGCACCATTCGCGCCGCGAGTGATCTGTGCCGCTGTTTCGCCTATCGTAATGAGGCATTCGAAAGATTGAGTTGAAAGCCATTGACCTAGCTTGGCATGTATGTCGGCGCTTGCTTCACCTAGTTCTAGCATTGCTCCTAGTACGATAAACTTTCGCAACTGTGGAAAGGCGCGCGTGTCTAAGAATGCGCATACTGATGAGCGCACTGAATCTGGGTTTGCCGAGTATGATTCGTCAACAATAGTTGCACCATTTCTGCCAACTGTTTTGTTGCCCCGGCCCCGTTCGGGATCGTATCGCCTTAGACCCTCGGCTATTTTGTAATCTGGTAGTCCAAGTTGCCGAGCACAGTTTATCGCACACCACGCATCTCGCAGGTATGCGACGCCATGTGAATTGAGATCAAACAAAGTGTCTGAGCCGGAGATTACAAAAAGCGTCGAATTCGGTTTCACCCCTACGACCTCTATGTCTGCTTGGGTAAACGTAGATATTCGACCGCCGGCAAAAACGAGATTTGCTCTTTCGGTTAAGAGATCGTTCTCATCACCGATTATTGCTAGACCAGTTTCTAGCGATAGACTTTCCAGTATTTCACATTTAGCCGCTGCGATGTTTTCTATTGAACCTAGTGTCTCCAGGTGGGCCAGGCCGATATTTGTGATTACTGCTATATCAGGGGACATACCAGCAGCAAGCCAGGCGATCTGACCCCTGCCCCGTTGGGATAATTCGACGACTAGAACCTCTGTAGAATCTGGCAGCTCTAGTAGTTTCTTGGCTAGTCCCCTTGCGTCGGGGCGGCTCGTCTCAGCGGCGTGGGTCTTGTAAGCTATGGATAGAATATTGCACAACATCTCTCTGGTGGTGCTCTTACCGGATGATCCGGTTATGGCAATAACTTTTGGATTGATAATTTTTCGGCTTAAAATTGCTAGTTGGTAGTAGGCGTGGAGAGTGCTAGGTACGCCGATTAATATGGGCAGAGAGTTCTGGCTTTCGACATCTAAGAATGGATAACGTCGATTGTCAACTACTATGCAGCCAATAGCCCCACGATCAAAGGCTTCGTGAAGCAGATCGTGACCGTCTGTTCTGTCGTCCGGAAGTGCTATGAACCATTGACCTCGCTGCAAATCCTTAATGTCAGAGCAGATTGAGCCAAGCTCTTTGGTTAGCGATCCGGAAAGCAGTCGCCCGCCAATTGCTTCCATTATTCCTATTGCATCGAATTTCATAGACTAATTGCATTACCGTTGTCAAGCCGGGGCGTAATCGTTCGCTTTTCTGGGGTGACTCTTCTCTTCAGTTCTGGGTTAATCATTTGGGTGTATTGGTGGACGTCGCTTAGCGAGAATCCGAAACTAGTTGCATTCTTGACTGAGTAGATATAGTCATAAGACCTGCAGATTGTTGAATACCGCTTCAAAATTGCATTCAATATAGTTACATCTTTGGAGCGTTCTTCTATTAGCGCTTGCTGGTGAGCGAGAAGTAGCTCTTCCTTTGTTATTCTTCCGTCTCTGGCGGAGCTTGTGGGATCGACTAAGTCTAATGCCTCCCAGTTCCTATTTAAGAATGGCACAATAGTGTTAGACGCCAACTCGTATTCATCGCGATAAAGGTCTATTAAGCTTTTTGCCATAGAGCGAGCCCCCGTTTGTTCGTTCGTCTTTGTCGGTGCAAATAGATATCCCCCGCATGCTTGCTGTTCTCTGGTTGAATCGGTATCGTCAAGTCGACTAAACTGTCGTTTCTGCTTTAGAGAGCAGTTTCTTGAATCTCGTCAACAAGGCTTCCGCTTTGGGTATTCTCGAAAATAGCTCTCGAAGTGCCCTCTGCGTTGTTGCGGTTATTAGGGGCAGTCGCTTCTTTCTCAAGTTCTTTAACTGCTGACCTTTTTGTTTTGCGTCGCGAAGATCGCCTTTGCCAAAGTTCAAAAAGAAGTTGATTCTAGACGGTGTTGGAATCAGGCCAAATTTTCTTTGGTTATCGTAGAGTGATAATTGATCTCGGGATAATGCTCCTGAAATACCATGGGCTATGAAAAATCCCGAGGGCGAAACTTTTATAATCATTCGCATTTTTGCCCCTCCTTAATCGCTTGCAAAATTTTGAATATTTGAATATTCATACTTCTATAATAATATGAATAAGATCTTTCATAGACCTTTCGGGGCTCTTGTCGAAGGTTAAGCGTTCGGTTGCCGGTTGTTTAGTTTTTTTGCTCAGTCAAATGCATCTGCCAGAGCTTAAGCGGGCGCCATATTGAGTTTGGCGCTCGCCTCTGGCGTGTGCTTCGAGGTGGCGGTTAATCTATTTTATTTGCAAATATTTTCAAGTTTGTATGTATTTGCAAATTGATGTATTCAGATACTTGCATCTGTTGGCTCCGTTGTGTACACTCGATTTAATAGATTGAGTCCGAAGTTTGTGTGAGGTCTCGGTAGGAAAGTTACGAATTGAAAGTACAAGATGAAAGTACGAGATGAAGATTTTTGGAATTAACAGCTGATGGTAATGACATGATAAATTCGCCATATGTGACGTATCTTGATGACATTCAGCTTTCCACTGGACTGATGTCCGGTGGTGTCAAGGCGGTTGCATTTTTCGCTTGTTCTGATATGGGTTGGCGATTGCCTTATGTTAGTGATTTAGCAGAGGATCGGCTCTTTATCTTTCAATCATTCGGCCCAAGCTTTGTTGGCGCTTTTCCCACCATATTAAAAAATGATGTTAGCGACATCATTGTATACGGGCACACCAATTGCCGGTTCTTCGACTTTCTCGCTAAGCCAGAGCACAGCCCTGAAGAGCGGGAGTTAATTTCTAGGTATTTTCAACATCAGCATCAAGATCAAAAAGAATTCTTGTTATTAAACAGCGAATGCAACTCTGCTGAAGCATTGTTGGAGGCTTGCAGGCGTAGTGTCTTAGTTGAGTTAAGCAACATATTGTCTCACCCCAATTTTCAAGATTATGTTGCGAGCGGTAATTTGCGCTTTCATGCCTGGGTTCATCGTTCTGATGAGAATAGGCTTGAAATTTTCGATCCGGATACTCAAGAATTTATTCTCGCGAGGGCAACAAGGGAGAGCGCTGCAAAATAGCCGCTAGGCGCTATTAATGCCACGCTTTATACGGTAGAGCCTCTTGGAAGTGATTACGGGCATTTGGCTTCTTGGGATTAGGGTATGAACATTTCACTATTGTTCGCAATATTGACGATATTGTTGCTTGGCAGTAGTTGGATTGCCTTCGCCGGCAACAAGCTTGTCGGTCGCAGTCATGAAATTGGTATTGTAAGTATTGCTCTATCTTTTGTTGGCGCCTTGATTATACTTTGCAGTGTCGCCTCAACAGGTAATGTTCACTTCTGTATGCAGGCTAGTGCTCTGTTGTCCAATTTTCTGCGTGTCGACTTTTATATTGATCGACTGAGCGCTGTTATGATGGTTCTGATAACTGCGGTCAGTGCTGTTATTCAAATGTATTCGGCTAGGTATATGCGTGACGATCCTGGTTACGTTCGATTTTTCAGTTTGCTCGGCTTTATGACATTTGCACTGCTAGGCATGGTGACATGTGGCAGTCTGCTTATGCTTCTTTTCTGGTGGCAACTCGTAAGCTTTTTGTTGTATTTATTACTCAGTCATAATCGAGATGATGTTGATTCTGTTAGAGCCGCTTTCAGAACATTTGTAATTCTTCGAGTAGGCGATATAGCACTTCTCTGTGGCGTTTGGTTGGCATACAAAAGCTATGGAACTCTTGTCTTTCCGGCTGTGTTTGAACGTGCAGCTGCCAGCGCTGCGACTCTTCATTTGTGGGCTGCTGGTCCAGAGATTCACGTAAACACATGTGTAACACTATTGCTTTTCGTCGGTGCCATGGCGAAGTCAGCCCAGCTACCTTTGCATGCCTGGCTTCCTGAGACGATGGGTGCTCCTACTCCTGTTTCGGCACTGATGCACGCTGGAGTTGTAAATGCCGGAGGCTTTTTGATCAATCGACTGGCGCCGCTTTATGGTCTTAGTCCGGTCACGTTGCACATCATTTTCATTGTGGGCTTATTTACAGCCATCTTCGGCACGACAGTTATGCTCACAAGAGCTGACATCAAGACAAAATTGGGTTTCTCCACGATGGGGCAGATGGGCTTCATGATTATGGAGTGTGGGCTTGGGGCTTTCGCCTTGGCTATTTTCCACTTGATAGCTCACGGAATCTTTAAAGCCACTCTATTTCTCAGTGCAGGTAGTGTTATCCATAAAAACAGGAGAGAGCCTCACCTGCCCAGTTCTGGTCACTCAGAGCAGCAAGCCTTTAGACGTCTGCCTTGGGCTACGGGGGTGCTTATGACTTTGCTTCTTCCTCTTGTGATTTTGCTGGTGGCAAACGAAGTTGTTGAGGTTGAGCTAAAGGAAGCTCAAGGAACGATTATCCTTTTGTTCTTTGCCTGGGTAACATCTTCGCAGGCGATTTTAAGCCTCTATTCTTTAAGGTCTATGGAATCGTGGAAAGTAGCTGGTGCAATGGTTCTTACTGCATGCTTTATTGTTTTTATGTATGTGTGGACAACGGAGAGCTTTACCTGTTTTCTCTATCCCGTTGCTGGCGAAGCGGCTCACTATTTTAGTTCTGCAGCTTTTCCTCTTTGGTTTTTCGATATATTGGTCGGCATTATTCTATTTCTACTATTGTCAGGTTGGTCGATGAGCTACCTAGATCGCCATAGCGAGCAAAGCCTCTCTCCACGGTGGATGCTTTCTCTCGCGCCGGTACTTTACTTGTGGTTTTGGAATAGGCTCTATGTTGACCAAGTCTCAGCAAGTGCTGCTAGAACTTTTGTGTTTGTTTCGAGAAAACTTGATGCTATCTTGCCAGATTGGCTACCGTGAGGAACTCTTAAGCCGTGGAAATCAGCTATTTAGCTAGCGTTTTTGCTCTTCTAGCAGCCTTGGTTTGTTTGGCATTACGGTCAAACGCTAAGTTAACGAAGGACATAGCGATTGTGTCTTCGAGTTTGCTATGTGTTTTTTTGATTTTGACGACTGTGGTATCAATTACGATGCCAACTTTAGCCACTTTTGCGAGCCTGGAAATTGGCAAAATTATACAAGTGATCATTGCAGGCTCGGCACTCGTGTGTGTAGTTAGTCAACACAGAGTGACGGGTGCTTCCAAATCGGTCACTTCTATTCTTGCTATATCTGGACTGAGTTTCGCTTGCCTCAACGACTCTTTGTCTAGAACTGTTCAGCTGGTTGCTTTAGTCTTTATATTGGTCTTTCTTGCTCTGTTCTCGCTGAGTGAAGGAAGAGGCAATAGGTCATCCAAGATTGTAGTTTTATACTCAAGCATCTTGACTCTCCTTTTAGTTTGCTCTTCAGTGGTTCAAGAACCACTGTCTGCTATGTTCGTTATTTTATCTGCTTGCGTTCTTCTCCCGCTCTTCCCTGTTCATGGCGCATTCGTAAGCGCTGTAGGCAGTTTTTCTGGCGCTTTCGGCTCTTTTTTGGCCGTGGTATTACCTTGTTTAGGTTACTCTCTGGTTGCGCGATGCGCCTTGCCGCAAGGCTTTTCCTCGACAGTTGCAGTACTTGCGATTATTGGAGCCTTAGTTACGATGCTCAGGGCGTCTGTGCAGATTGATCTAGGTCGCATCGTTGCTGCCTTGGGTACGGTATTGTTTTCGATTGCCTGGTTGAGTATCGGCATCGAGGGCAGAGCTGGTGTCGAAACTGGATGCTATGTGCTGTCGGTTTCTATTGCGATTAGCGGTTTGATGCTGTGTGCTCATCACTTGAAGTCGATTTACGGCACCTTGATGTTAGAGAATTTGCGTGGACTATCTCAGTCGATGCCACGATTGAGCGCAATGGTCTGTGTCTTTAGTATTGCCGCCGCAGGGTTCCCTCCGTTTGCGATATCGACAATGTTCCTGTCTGTGTTGCTAAAAGCCAATCAGTTTTCTATGGCTTTTTTGGCAACGTCCATCTACTTAGGTGGCTCTCTTTTGCTTGCCTCGTTGATGCCTAAACTGCTCTTTGGGCCAAAGCGAACAGATTTGGTGTACAGAGACATTGGCGTGAGCGATATGTGTGCGTTGATTGCTTTAGCGCTAGTTCTTCTGTTTGGCGGTTTAATTCCTTGTTTTGCGTCGCCTATGAACCAAGAAGCTAGGCAGGAAAAAGAGCACAGTACGATGCTGAAGTCTAAGGCGACAAAGAGAAATTCGGTTACTGTCAATTTCCATTTAGATCATTTTTCGTCCCTTGCTGAGCAATTCACTGCGCATACTCTATGATAAAAATTTACGCTACCTATTCGGATTCTCAGAGATTGGCTATTCGTTCGAAAGTCAATCTTTCTAGTGAGATAGTTGCACCCTACTGGGCTTTGGCTACGTTCACCAGTAATAATCCCTTGCGTGAACTGGAATATTTACACTTCGAAGAGGCCGTACGAAAAGCACAACGGGTGCGCGGTGGTCGTGGTTACCTTTCTAATGAATCGTACCGTGACTTCTATAGAAGGGGTCTAATAAATATTCAGTGTTTGGAAGAAGTACTTGATTGTCGATGGCAAAGAGAGTCAATAAAGATTGGAGCTAGAATCGTTCAAAATACTGAAGTCTTTCGTGCTAGTTTGTTGAACTCTATCACGGCCCCGGCAGACTTCAATCTCTCGCCCCTTATAGATTGTAGCCCTCAGCGAACTGAAATTTATGCACTTTCTGCTCATCTGGGTTTGGCTGCGGCACCATCGATGGGAGAAGATAAGGCTCAGCAAGTCGCTTCTCAAGATAGTGATGGCTTAGGCAAGACTATTAATTTTAGTCAGTGGTGTGATCGTTTTCTTGGTACTGCAATCTGTCAGTTCGTCGATGATGAGCTAATAAAGTGGTGCTCCGCCTTCTTAGACGAGGGTCAAGCAGCCTGGTCACAACCCATGCGAAAGAAGACTCTATATAAGGCTTGGAAGCACCTTTCTTTGTTGTCTCCGCCTCCAGTAGGATTCGATCCCAAAAGTTGGCGCGAAACTCTCGAGTCACTGCCTGAATCTCCTGAGGACTGCATTCTAAGCGTTTTGGCAGCCTTAGGAATTCCCGAATCTCAGGAACAAGACTATTTAGCCCTTCATCTGGCAGCTTTGCCTGGATGGGCAGGTTTTTTAAAATGGCGCGCTGAGTGTTCTAATCACTTGTGGCAAAAAACTTACCCGGCAGACCTAACCCAATATGCAGCAATAAGATTGGTTTATGAGCACCATCTCGTTACCGTTGCCTGTCGCCAGAAGCTTGATATAGAGCCCTCACTTAGTGCTTTGAAACGCTATATGTCTGAGAATGCTTCTGTTTATCTGATGTTGCGAGAGAGGGCCGAGAGCAAGCTCGATGTCAATCTTTCAAGCGCGATAGACAGACAATGGTACAAAGAAAATCATATTGATAAATGGCGAGAGCTTGCGGCGCATTATCTATGTATGACCAAAGAGAAAAGCAAGGAGATAGTTTGTCTTTCCCGTGCTTGGCGCCTAGTAGAGTTAAGCAAGTGCTTGGGTCTGTCGCTTCAAGAACTTCTAGACAGTTCGCCTGAAGACCTTTTCACCTTGCTAGACTGGCTCGATCAATTTCCACCAGAGAGTCATGGAATAGTTTGGCTAAAGGCAATGGAAGCAAGCTACCAGCAGAGCTTGATAGCTAAGCTTAGCCGGGTTACTGCGGCTGACGATAATGAGCAGGCCATTGACAGAGAAGAATCTTCTGCACAGCAACTGCGTCCGCAGTCGCAGTCGTTGTTTTGTATTGACGTGCGCTCAGAGCCATTTAGGCGTCATCTTGAAACTGTTGGTCGAAATCAGACTTTTGGAGTGGCTGGATTTTTTCTCTGTTTCATTCGATATCAACCTATTGGTAGTGAGCATTTAATCGATCAATTTCCAGTAATTATGAAAGCTCGCAATATAGTGCGCGAGGTCCCTCGCCCCTATGAACACCATAAAGTAGAGCGATTTAGAGAGCGCTCGGAGCTACTTAGAAATGCTAGGGCTCTTTTGCATAATCTCAAAGACCATTTCATAACTCCTTTTGTAACCGTCGAGTCGATTGGATGGTTCTATAGTCTGCCTTTCTTCCTTAAGACCATTGCTCCCCTGGCTTATCGAGACTTTAGTAACTGGCTTAAGCGATTTGTGGAATCGCCGGTGGCGACAACACTAACTATCGATAAATTGTCACCAGCAGAGGCGAAAGAGATGGTGCTTGCTAACCAGCTGGGGATCGTTCGCAGTGTGTTGCAAGAGCGTTTCGCTGCAAAGGTGGGCCCGGTGTCAGTGGAGCTAGCTGAAATCGTTCACAGCTGTGCTATGGCAGAAGCTGATTCTGAAGATTTGCTCCGTGCAATCACGGATAAGTTGCCCATAATCTCGAACGAAGAAGCTCGTTTGTTGGTAGCCGATCTGAGACGTGTATACCGCATAATTCCGCGCGGTACGGCCGCACATATGGAGCGAATTACCAGAACAGGATTTACTTTGGAAGAACAAGTTTTCACGGTTGAGACTGCCTTGAGAATGATTGGACTAACCAGTAATTTTGCGCGTATTGTCATAGTGTGTGGTCACGGTAGCACGTCTGACAACAATCCATTTGAGTCTGCCTTAGATTGTGGTGCCTGTGGTGGCAATGAAGGGCATGCAAATTCACGAGCATTTGCTGCTATGGCGAACAAATTACCCGTGCGGGAGATGTTGGCCAAGAAGGGAATCGAGATACCTAGTGATACTCATTTCATTCCTGCTAGGATCGATACTACGACCGATGCAGTGCGGCTATTGGACTTAGAAGATGTGCCCACAACCCATCGTCTAGATTTGGCGCGTATCATTGAAGATCTTGAACAAGCAAGTCGTTTTACCAGCGCCGAGCGCTGTCTTCGTTTTCCTGAGTTGCCTAGCAATTTATCTCAAAAGCAGGCTGTTCAAGAGGTGATGACTCGCAGTGCCGACTGGAGTCAGGTTCGCCCCGAGTGGGGTTTGTCTGGCAATGCGTCATTTATTATTGCCAGGCGAGAGATTACTAAAGACGTTAACCTTGAAGGGCGAGCGTTCTTAAATTCATACGATTATCTTGCTGACCCAGATGGAAAATTGTTGGAAGTAATTATGACTGCGCCTCAGGTCGTAACTCAGTGGATTAATATGCAGTACTATTTTTCTGTCACAGATAACCAGTGTTATGGCTCGGGCAGCAAGGTCTATCACAATGTTGTGGATCATATTGGTGTGATGTACGGAAACAAGAGCGACTTAAGAACTGGCCTTCCGTGGCAGACTGTCATGAATGGTGATCTTGTCTCCCATGAGCCTCTACGATTAACCAGCGTTATTGAAGCCCCCCGTTCGACGATTGATAAGATTGTCAGTAGGCATGAATTGCTCAAGCGCTTCTATCACAACGAGTGGGTTCATTTGATCGCCTACGAGCGAGAAGAAGGGAGATTCTATCGCTATTCTGCTGATGGTCAGTGGCAAGTAATTTGCACAAAGGTCGAACAGAACATGGTTCATGCCAATAGTTTGTAATGGACCGTTATTGTCAAAGGAGGTCAATTTATGGTCGATAGTTTATCGCTGCATCCAATGAAAGAAGTGCGGGTGGTGGTCTCCGGTGAACAGAGGGGGTTGATAACCGATTTGCTTGATAGAATTGAGGCCAGCGGCTACACTGTCATCGCAATAACTGCTGGTAAAGGCCATGGGGGCTTGCAGGAATCGCATTTTATGTTTGGTGGAATTGAGAGCCTCGAAATGATAATGACTGTGGTGCCAGAGGAAAAGGTTGAGCCAATTCTTTCAGGCTTGAGAACGATCTTCAGTCACCATTCAGGAGTTATGTTTGTGTCAGATGTTGCCGTGACAAGAAGAGAGTATTTTGGCAAAACGACTAGTTAGTGGATTTACGATCTCTATTTATGAGTATTTTCGTCGGGCACTTTGATAGTAGCCGTAACACTGGTTGTTGCTGGCTTAAGCACTCGGCGTAAGTAGCGCTCGTTAGTCTCCCATGGTTTTGGTAGGTATCCAGTAAGTTTTTTTAAGTTTGCCTTGGCTTTGATTGCTCTGTCTGGGTCTTGAAAGAGGCTTACTCCAATGCCTATTCCTTTGTATGTCAAGCCTTTTTCATCTCCAGTCTCATTTCTTGCCACCATTAGCCAATTCCTAACGCATGTATTGAAGACCTCTGGATCTTTATTAACTTGATGCGAAAGCTTCTCTTGCAGGGCCTCAGCATAGAGGCATCTTGCATCGGTGTCGTCTGGGTCGAGCTTTACAGCTTCCTTCAGAAGTATGATTGCCTTCTTGTAATTGTGGTGTCTCATTGACTGCTTTGCTGAAAGCAGAAGTGTGCGCGCGTTGACTTCCGAAAACATATTGTCCGAGCCAACTAAGCTTAGACGGTCATTCTTCTCAGTTTCTGTTGATACTATTTCTTTCGCTTCCTTTACTTGCGTATCTTTTACTTGCGTATTAATCTCGAGTGATGAAGCTTGTTTTGCTGAAGCTGTTAGTGAGATGACCACGGATATAGTCAAGCAATTTTTCAATAGTATCTGCACTGACATGACGGTGGCACTTCCTTTTCTTTCAGAAATTTGTTGCTGTGAACTTTTAAGCTTCTATCGATAAATTATTTTCAGAGCCAAGATTTAGGTTAGGGCTGGCCGTTCCGTCTTCGCGGGTCAAGCGGCTGTCGCGCTAAGTGCTAGCTGTTCTCTTCTCCTTATTGGTCATGAATACAGTAATCGTGCAACAAGAATAGAGCAAAGTTTTCATATATTCGGAGATTTGCATACTTTATTATCTGCATTTTAAATCATTATCCTTTCACCTTCCTTTTATCAGCTGTTTAATAAGCGCTGGCTAATCCTGGCGAAGCGAAGAGTTATAAGGGGCTGCGGTCACTCTTTGTATTTTTTTTTGAGCGGCCTCTAGCGGAATATTGCTGACGGCTGATGAAGATCTATGCGTTATTAAGAATGCTGAGCCTTGCCTTCGCCGCAGGGAAGCGCTCTGGCATTGGAGCATAAACATCAATTTATTAACTCACTAATTCATTGGCCAGGCTCAGCCAGGCAAGCTATTTGTTAGTCTTGACTTAATGGTGCAGAATATCTCTTTCTGGCATAAACACGAGACCTGCAGGTCGATCCCACTCCTGTTAAATCTCGTTTGTAATCAAGAATAGCGCGTTTTATGTTCAAGTATTCAAATACATGCATGAGTATGCATGACGTGATATACTTGGCTTACTGCGGTCGGTCCTTCATCCGTACGAGAGGATTCTTGCGTTACTTGGGCGCGTTGTTCGGAGTTGTGTTTAGAATGAGAACAGATGAACTCAATGACGTAGTTGACGCCCATCACGCACTCCACGGCGTTCGGTCTGAGCCGTTCGGTCATTTGGGGCATGAATCAGGAGTTTCGCCTCTCAAGCGGCTCTGGGATATGCTTCTAGAAGATAAGCGCGACTTATTCGTCCTTGTCACGTATACCATGATAACTGGCTTTATTTCTCTTGCCGTTCCGCTTGCTGCGCAAGCTCTGGTCAATACCATCGCTGCTGGTATCTTCTTGCAGCCTCTCATTGTTTTGTCTCTGCTTGTGCTGGCAGGTCTTGTTTTCAGTAGTATCTTGCGGATGATGAAGCTTTGTTTGGTCGAGAATCTAGAACAGCGAATTTTTGCCCGCATTACACTATCGCTTAGTGAGCGTATACCTGAGATCAAAGCCTCTGCTTTGACAGATGAGTACATGCCAGAGCTGATTAACCGTTTCTTTGACGTGGTCAATGTGCAAAAGGCTTGGGGAAAGCTTTTGCTAGAGATGCCCACTGCACTTCTGCAGGTTTTTGTAGGGCTTCTACTTATGGCTTTTTACAGCCCCTTTTTGTTAGCATTTGACTTGATTATTATCGTTTTCATAGTGTTCGCGACAGCTGTTCTTGGTATCGGTGGGCTTAGAACAAGCATCGCTGAGTCTGTGCTCAAGTATAGGCTGGCTGAATGGCTGGAAGATATGGGGCGCTGTCAGACAAGCCTTAAGACTAACGGGACATCTCAATACCTTAACCAGCGAACAGACAACCTAGTTATGCGATATCTGGTTGCGAGGAGGTCTCATTTCGCTGTAATTTTCAGGCAGGCTTTTGGTACATATTTCTTTCAGGCTCTTGCGAGCGCCGGTATTCTGGCTGTGGGTGGGTGGCTTGTAATTAATCGACAATTGACTCTCGGTCAACTTGTGGCTGCCGAGATTGTTGTCTTGACAGTACTTGCTGCCTTAGAGAAGCTGATACGAAACTGTGATACTTTTTACGATCTTTTAACTGGTTTGCATAAGGTTGGTCATCTCACCGATCTACCGCTTGAGAGAGGCACTGGAATTGAGCTGCCTTTTAACAATTGTGGCTTGAGCGTTGCATGTCGTGGAGTTCGATTTTCGTATAATCAAAGTCGGGAGATTCTCACCGGCGTTGACTTGCGCTTGCAGGCTGGGGAGCGAGCCAGTCTTGTCGGTGCCAGTGGTGCGGGAAAATCCACATTAGCTTCTATACTTTGCGGATTGCATGAAGCTAGTAATGGCACCATAGAAATGGCAGGGCTCGATATAAGAGATATCGATTTGAAGAGCCTCCGGCGCAGTGTTGGCCTGGTTGGGGATACGAATGAGATCTTTGAAGGCACTATTGAAGACAATGTTAGTCTGGGAAGATCATTTGTTACTCACCAAGATGTTCGTTGGGCTTTAGAGTTGGCTCAGTTCGATGATGATCTTGTTAATGCTCCGTACGGCCTCAGCACGATGCTTGTAAGCGGCGGTCGGAACCTATCGAGGGGACAGGTTCAGCGCTTGTTGATTGCTAGAGCCGTAGCCGAGAGGCCAAGGCTGCTGATTCTTGATGAAGCCTTTACCGGTATTGATGAGAAGACAAAACTTAAAATTATTGATGCTCTCTTTGAGCCTGAAAATTTGTGGACCGTTCTTGATATTTCGCACGACGCTGAAGTGGTTATGCGTTCAAGTAAAGTTTACGTCTTATCTTCTGGGCGTATAGTTGAGTCCGCATCGCCAGCAGATCTAGCTTGGCGCAACGAGAGCGAGTTTTCGACTCTCTTTCCTGATTTGGCCAAACAAATACGCTCATTCGAACGCCGCAAAACAGCCAGAGACGGAGGTGGGCAATAGTGGATTTAACAGAAACAGATAATTCTGAAGCTGTAAAAGCTGATACCGTTATCTCTGCCCAAGCACCCATTGAGTTACCTCCTTTACTTTCTCCGCCTCCTTTGCCTAAGCGAATGAAGCGGCTACCGCATAGATATAAATCTCTTCAAGCAGTAGAGTCTTCGCGCGGTTATCTGTTGCTCGCCTTGGTTCTAACTGTGTTTTTGCTTGCCTTGGCAGGCATTTTGGCTTTTGTGCCATGGCAGCAGTCTATTTCTGGTATTGGCAAAATCATGATTGTTTCTCCGATGGAACGCCCGCAGAGCATTGAGGCGCAGATACCAGCCAGACTTCAAAGTTGGCATGTTCGTGACGGTCAGTATGTCAAAAAGGGCCAGTTAATAGCTGATTTGATTGATTTAGATTCTAAGTTTTTGGATCCTAAGCAGATACAACAACTGGAGGCTCAGAAGCAAGCATTAATTGGTCGTCGCAGCGCGGCTCAAGCCAGAGCACAGGCGTTGCAACGGCAAGTCGGTAGTCTTAAGCTATCCCAAGGGGCTGCTATTCCGTCTACCAGAGAGCGATCTGCTCAGGCTCATGATCGTATTGAAGCGGCAAAGCAAGCAATCGAAGCGGCAAAGCAGAATGCATTGACTACCGAACTTAATTTGCAGCGACTAAGAGAATTGTTTGATAAAGGTGTTCGTTCAAAGCGTGACTTTGAGTTGGCTCAGCTCGACCATACACGAGCACTCACTGACGTGCAGAGAGCAATTGCGGCATTAGACATCGCCCTTCGTGATAAGACGGTAGCTATTTTTGACCAAGATAAGGTGGTAGCGGATACCGAAGCTGCTATGAGTGGTATTTCTGCGGCCATTGCTTCGGCTGGAGAGACCGTTGAGACTACTACAGCAGAAATCTGCAAATTAGACATAGATCTTCAGAATCTTCGGCGGCGTATGGAACAGAGAAAGGTCTTCGCACCCTGCGATGGAAGAATTGTCCGCCTTATGTGTGTTGGTGCTGGCGAGACTGTTGATGCGGGAACAGTTTTGGCTGTCTTAGCCCCTCAGACCGAAGACCTAGCGGCTGAGCTGACTATAAGTGACAATGATGCTCCTCTAGTTTCTGTCGGTCGACCTGTGCGATTACAGTTTGCTGGTTGGCCAGCTTTGCAGTTTGCTGGTTGGCCCTCCATTGCCGTTGGTACTTTTGGCGGCAAAGTGGCGGTTATTGATGCTAGTGATGACGGTAAGAGCTGCTACAGGGTTATTGTTAAACCCGATCTCGATTTAATTGCTAGTGGGCGAGATGAGCCATGGCCATCTTCTAAATTCTTGCGTCCAGGGGCTGAGGCAAGCGGTTGGATAATGCTCGATACTGTTCCTCTTGGGTTTGAGTTGTGGCGACAGTTCAATTCCTTCCCTCCGACGGTAAAGCCAGAGGAACTAGGATTACATAAAGGTTCTGATGTTGGTAAGTCAGAGAGTAAGAGAAAATCAAAGTAGAGATTAGAGAGAAAGGTTTGGTCGTGCCGCCATTTGCAAGACAAAAGACGTTGCGTAATTTTAGAAGCAGAATCTTTATTGCGATTCTCGTCAATGTGTTGCTTTCAGCGGGCCACAGTGAAAGAGTTTTTGCTTTGGATAGACAAGTTTCTGCTCAGGCTCAGCCGAGGAAAATCGCCAGCACCTCAAACGCGCCTGCGGACTCAGGTGGTGATATCCCCCCATTGCGCTTGATGCGCCTGGGTACAAATCTTTCAGAGAAAGCTATTTCGTTTGATTCATTCATTCAGACCGTCGATAAATACTATCCTAAACTTTTGAGTGCCGATGCAGAGCGGTTGATTGCTGGGGCTAAGCGTTTAGAAAAGGCGGGCGCGTTTGATCCAGTTCTTTCTACGGTGCATGAATACCAGCGTGTTCAAGATATTGTAAATCCTGGGAAGGCGAAAGATGCTATTCACAATGAAGGCAGAGTCGATCTACTAACGCGCTCTGGAATCAAGGTATTCACACAATTTCGCCTCAATCCCAACGACACTAAAACTCCCTTTATTCCCACCGGAAGAGCTGGTGAGTATTCTGCTGGTTTTAGTGTTCCACTTTTGCGCGGATTGAAAATTAACGAGAAGGTTGCGGCAGAACAGCAAGCAAAATTGGGAGAGCCGCTGGCTGCTCAGGTATTTGGTGGCACACGGTTAGAGGTTTTGTTAAAGGCGGCTGCTACATATTTTGATTGGGTCGGCGCCAAGGCGCGGGTTGATATTGCCAGTGACTTGCTGAAGATTGCTGAGGCTCGCGTTGGTCAGATCAAGATGCGTGTTCAAAGTGGTGATTCGCCCGCTCTAGATGTCGCTGAATCAGAACAAGAGATTCAGCGTAGACAGGCTACTCTTGTGAAGACACAAAGAGAGTTCCAGAAGGCGGCTCTGTTGTTATCAGTTTTTTTCTGGGATGAGAATGGCAATCCAAAGGCTTTGCCGAAAATTTCGGAGGTTCCAGCTCTTGTTCCTGAGCCGAGTCAGCTAGCTGATTCTGTTTGGATGGAGGGAAGGAAGCAGGCGATAGCAGGCAGACCAGAGCTCAAGAAGATTGAGCTGGAGCGGCAGCAGACAAAAATTGCGGTGCGGTTGGCGCAAAACATGATATTGCCTGTAATGGATGCATATTACTCTCAGGGGGCCGATACCGGCTTGCAAGGTATAGGCTCAGTGATGAGAGGTGGAATGGTTATCTCTGCACCTTTACGACAGCGATCTGCTCGGGGACAATTGCAAGCGGCACAGCTCAAGCTGCGCAAACTTGATTACGATGAGAAAACTGAGCGCTTGCGCATTCAGGCCGAAGTTGATGATACCGTATCTGCTGCAAACACTTCGTTCGAACGCTTCGAAGCAACCTTAGTCGAGGTCAAGAAGGCTAAGGAAGTCGAAACAGGCGAACGGTTGCGCTTTTCTGCTGGTGATAGCACGTTGTTTCTGGTTAATCAAAGAGAGCGCACAACCGCTGAAGCACAGATGCGTCTGGTCGAAGCGCATGTTGACTATTTACAGGCGCTGGCAGCATTCAAGGCTGTTACTTGCAGGCTTTAGTAGGGGCACTAATGTGTGCTAGACAGGGTTGACGAATGACAATATATATAGATATGCTAATCTTTGCAAGCGTCAATCAGACAGGGAGCAGCAATGCCATATAGAGCGGTAGTGAGCGGAGAATTAGCCAAGCTCTTTGGGGTTTTGTCTCACCCTATTCGTATCAGGATAGTCGAAGAGCTACAAAGAGAAGACCTTTCAGTCGGGGCTCTTAAGGATATTCTTGGCATTACCCATGCTGCAGTGTCGCAACAACTTTCTGTTTTAAGAAGTCATCACCTTGTTGTCGAGAACAGGCAAGGAAGAAACGTGTTCTATCATTTGCGAAATCCGTTGTTGGCAAAGTGGATAATGGAAGGGCTGGGCTTTATTATGCCGGACGCATTGGAAGTAAAAAATATGCGATCAGCTATTAAGAACGCTCAGACCGTTTGGGGCTCTGAGTTGAAGCCTAAAGCCCCGGTAAAGAAAAGCACTACTCCGAAGGTGCGCTCCAAATAGGAAAGGTACTTTGGGTGTTGCCTCGCAATCAAAGCTTTAAGTATCATTCTGTTTTGCTCATTGGCCATCGGTTTTCTTGGCGATGGTTTCAAACTGGGCTGATTTAGTGGTCTGGTAGGCGGCTTGTTCTTTGGCTGTTTGATCGGCTGTACGGTAGATTTCGTAGCTTCGCACCACTGGTTTTGCCACTTCGGTGGTGCCCATGATTTCTTCTTTGGCTAGTTGCTCCGGGCTTTTCGGTTTGATATAGGGAGAAGTAAGAATTAAGTCGCCACCGATGTTTGCGGCTTCTTGTTTGCTTACTTCTTTGAGCAAATTTTCAAAGTCGGCAGGCTTCAATTTTCGGCCGGCATCTCTTAATTCTTCGGCCGCCAGGTGGAGATTGCCCCCGTCCATGCGGCGGGCTATATGGATGGCTTGATTTTGCATTTCAGTGATCGGGCTAAATGACTTCATACCAGGTTCGGTCTTGGCGACAAAGAGCGGTGCGCCGTGCCATGGGGTATCACCAAGGGGACGGTCGTGTGTCGTCAACTGAACATAGAGCTGATTTTCTAGTTTGGGATTGCTGCGAATTTGGGAGTGAGTGGCGCTAGCTACGAATAGATCGGCTCCGACACCTTTATCTTCACCTTTATGAATGGCCACTATTAGTTGACGCTTCTCGTCATTACTCATAGAAGCTGAGGCAAACTCGGCCCTGAGCATCTCTGCCGCTTTTTGAGCGTGTTGGTCACCAGTTTGATCCATCTCTTTTATGATATCCCGGGCCTTTTCATTGATGGTCTTAGGATCGCCTGCTGTCTCAAAATTAGTCATTTCTGATGCCTCGGATGTGGGGGATTTCAACTTAGAGTTTGAGATTACGACCCCTATATAACAGCCACATAACGGCCTCGTGGCAAGTGCTGTGATTTGACGGCAAAAATGAGAAGATTGACGATTACTAGCCGACTCGTCTATTATGATTCTAGAAAGTAGCAGCGGGAGTGCGCGCATGGCCAGGCAGAGTGGTATGAAGGAAGTAACAAAGATGTCTTTGTTAGACGCTGGTGTCAGTATTATGGTGACCAAGGGCTACAACAACACTGGCATCCAAGAAGTACTTGAAGCTACTGGTGTGCCTAAAGGTTCTTTCTACTATTATTTTGATAGCAAAGAAGACTTCGCGACCCAGATTATTGAGCATTTTGATGCCAAGCAAACTGAGCAGTTGAAGGTATTCCTTGAGAATCAAAAGCACAATCCGGTAGAGCGCTTGAAGGCTTATTGCAATGCCGGTCGAAAAGCCCTGAAAGAAAATCATTGTCGCAACGGTTGTCTAGTCGGCAACCTCTCTCAAGAAATGTCTGATCAATCTGAAGTACTAAGAGCTAAGCTAGAAGAAGTTCTTAACAGGTGGCGTGGACGTTTTGCAAAGTGCATTAAGGAAGGGCAAGAGGCTAAGCTGATTAACTCTAAGTTCGACCATAATATCCTCGCTGAATTCTTTCAGAGCGGCTGGCACGGTGCCATCATGCGCGCTAAGACAACTAAAACTACGGTGCCGCTGGATGCCTTCATGACCCTAATGTTTGATAGTGTCTTGAAGCCGTAGGCTATGTCTATTTAGAAGAGCAGATTTTATAAAATCAACATGGCATCGCCGTAGCTATAAAATCGATAGCTTTCGGCGATTGCTTCTTTGTAGGCTTTCATGATCAAATCTCGGCCAGCTACTGCTGAAACCAGCACCAGCAGGCTAGATCGGCTCAAGTGAAAATTGGTAATCATGCCATTGGCTATGGCAAATTTATGACCAGGTTTGATATATAAGGCGGTGCTTTGATTGTCCGCGGGCTCAACTAAACCGCTGGCACCAGCAGTTTCGAGCGTGCGCAAGCTTGTGGTGCCAACAGCAATTACTCTTCTGCCTTCACTTTTTGCCTTGTTAATTTTGCCAGCCGTTTCGGCTGAAACTGTGTACAACTCTTCTTCTATGGTATGTTCATCGATTTCGGCTTCGATTGGTTTGAAGGTACCAGCACCAACATGCAAAGTTACAGTAGCTATGTCAATGCCAGCCTCGTTGAGGGCAGCTATAACAGTGGGCGTGAAGTGTAGGCCAGCGGTGGGTGCTGCTACTGCGCCTGGGGTTTGGGCAAAGACAGTCTGATACTGAAATAAGTCTTCTTTGCGGTGAGTGTTTTCGCTTGGATTGCTTAGATTGGTTCGGTAGTCGCGTGTAATATATGGTGGCAGTGGGGCAAAACCGACGCTTGAGAGTAGGTTGTATACGTTTTCTTTGGCGCCTAGATCTACCAAGAGACGTTTAAAGCCGTCGGGCCCCAAGACAATGTCTTTGACGACAATAGTGGTGGCACTTCCACTCTCGTCTACGACTTCTAATTCTTGGCCTGGCTTGAGGCGCTTTATGGGTGTTACCATCGCTTCCCAAACAGCTATATTGTTTGTTAGTGGTTTGAGCAAGAGTAATTTCACTGTTCCACCAGATCTGCGCCTAGCAATTAAGCGCGACGGCAAGACCTTGGTGTCGTTGACAATTAAAAGGTCGCCACTTTTGAGCAAGCAGGGCAGGTCATAAAAGTGCTTGTGTTGAAGTTCTCCACTGGCTCTGTCGACAACGAGCAGGCGGGCATTTTCTTTTTGATCAAGTGGCTTTTGGGCAATTAAAGCTGGGTCGAGATCATATTCGAAGTCTTGAATGGTAAGAGTTTTTTCTGCCATGCGTACCTTTCGGTCTTTAGATCTTAAGAACCTGAGTACTTTAGTATAGACTTCTCAAGGTAGCAGTACTGTCAATATTGAAGGGCTTTTAAGATGGCTCACTTGAAAGAGAGGGTATTGGCCATTGGCCACGAGCTTGGTTTCGATCAAGTGCAAATCGGCTCGCTTGCCCCCATGGTACAAGAGCGCCTGCATTACGAGCATTGGCTTGAGCTGGGCTATGCTGCCGATCTGGCTTATCTTAAGCGTGATCCCGAAAGGCGCGTCACTCCAGGCCTGACTTTTCCCGCTGCTCAAAGTGTGATTATTGTTTCGGTGAGCTACTTTAGCCAGCCACCGCCAGTTCCTAGTGGTAGTTGGGGCCGGGTGGCTCGCTATGCTGTGGGAAGAGATTATCATCCTGTAATCAGAAGCAAGTTGAGAGATTTTTGTACTCGACTAGAAAGCGAATTGGGACGAAAAATTGCCAGACGCCCTGTTACTGATGATGCGGCCCTATACGAGCAAGCCCTTGCTCGGCGCCATGGTCTTGGCTTCGTTGGGAAAAATTCGCTAGTGATTGGTCCCAAGCTTTCAGGCTCATACAACTTCATTGCTGAGCTGTTCGTCGATTTTGAACTTGAGGCTGATTTTGAATACAAAGGTACTTGTGGTAACTGTGTGCGCTGTATTTCAGCTTGTCCGACTAATGCTATTAAGGTTGGTGCTGAAGCAGAAATGGTTGATGCTAATTTGTGCATCTCATATCTTACGATCGAGAATAAGGGTGGCATTGATTTAGCTCTGCGGAGCCAGCTTGGTGACTGGGTTTATGGCTGCGACATCTGCCAAGAAGTTTGTCCTTATAACAGTAAAGTAAGACCAGCACCGTGGCCAGAATTTGCCCCTGAGAGTGGTGTTGGGCATTATTTGCACTTGCCTGAATTGTTGCATTTGAGTGACCAAGGCTTTGCTCAGCGTTTTGAGCTTTCACCATTGAGGCGCCCTAAGCGCCGTGGCCTCCTGCGCAATGCTTTAGTGGTAATGGGCAATCAACTAGCTTGCGGTCATCAGGCAAGCGAGCAAATCTTAGCCGAGGTTGCTGCATTTGCTGCTCGTGAGGATGATTTGCTTCTAGTTGAGCATGCTGCTTGGGCTCTGGCCCAAGCTAAAAATGAAAGTGGTCGACGAGCAATTGATAACATTTTTGCCCGTCAACTTGACCCTAATCTTAGGCTCGAAATTGAACAATATGTTTAAAGCGAGAGCAGAGAAATTACCGCTAACTGTCTGGGTTCTAGGCTTTGCCAGTTTGCTCACAGATGTTTCTACTGAGCTTATCCATTCAATTTTGCCTAACTTTATGTCGTCAGTTTTGCACGCTAGTTTTATTGATATTGGCCTGATAGAAGGCTTGGCGGAAACTGTGGCGTCAATCCTCAAGATCTTTTCAGGCGCTTGGAGCGACCGAATCGGTAAGCGCAAAGGACTTTTACTTTTAGGCTATGGTCTATCGGCTTTGGTAAAGCCTCTCTTTCTTTTTGCCAATTCTGTTCTCATTGTGCTCATTGCCCGTTTGGCCGATCGTGTCGGCAAGGGTATTCGCAGCGCTCCCAGAGATGCACTGGTGGCTGACGTGACTAGCTCAGGCAATAGAGGCGCCGCCTATGGTTTGCGGCAATCGCTTGATACAGTAGGCGCTGTGGTTGGACCTCTTGTGGCTCTAGCTTTAATGTGGCTGACCCAGAGTAATTATCAACTTGCTTTTGCCATAGCACTCATTCCGGCGTTCGCTGTAGTTTTCCTTCTCTATTTTGGCGTTAAAGAACCAGAGCATAAGAGCGTTTTGAGTGCCGATAGGCTATTTGATGCCAAGCTTTTGACTGAGCTTAAAACTAAAATGCCACCATCATTCTATTTATTGGTAGCCACCGTGTTGCTTTTTAGTTTGGCTAATTCTTCAGATGCTTTCCTTATTCTTAAGGCCAGAGAATGCGGCATGTCGATTGCCACCTGTCCCCTTGTGCTTGTGGCCATTAACATCAGTTATGCCTTAAGCGCTTATCCAGCCGGTATTCTATCTGATAGGCTTGGCCATGGCCCTCTGCTTACAGTTGCTTTCTTTCTGTATGCCATCACTTATTTGGGCTTTGCTTTTGCCGGAGAGCAGACCGTGATGCTCTTACTTTGTCTTGTTTACGGTCTCTATCTTGGCCTTTCCCAAGGCGTGCTCTCAGCTCTAGTTTCGCAACTTACACCCGCTCATTTGCGTGGCACCGCTTTTGGTATCGTCAATTTTGCTGTTGGTCTAGCCCTTTTACCGGCGAGTTTGCTCACAGGCATTCTTTACCAACACTTTGGTGCAGCAGTCGCCTTTGTTACTTGTGCTGTTATCGCTATGCTTGCGGCTTTGATTTTAGCTTTGCAGTTGCCGGCCTTGGTAAAGTGCCAGCAGAACTAGATTAATTTGCTTTTTGAGGTTGATTTTGCCGTCAGCTACTCTAAACTAAGCGCATGACTCACTTACTCGTTTTTATTGGTGCCGGCTTGGGGGGCTTAATGCGCTTCCTCGCTTCTACTGCGGTGCAGAAGGCCTGCAACGGTTGGACCTTTCCTCTTGGCACTTTTGTTGTCAATATTAGCGGCTGTTTAGTAATCGGTTTTCTTGCTCAGTTGGCAGAGAGCAAAAATTTGATGGAACCGGAATTCCGTGCCTTCTTCTTAATTGGCATTCTTGGCGGCTACACAACTTTTTCAAGTTTTGGCTATGAGACCTTGCAGTTAATTCGCAGTGGTGAATTTGTATACGCTGCAGCAAATGCCGTGCTGCAGGTTGTCCTTGGATTGGCTTTCGTATGGCTCGGCACGGTTTTGGCTCGTCTTTTGTAATCGTCTTTTGATATAGGATTTAGGATAACTAAAATGAATTCAGCTAAGGGTGTTCTGCTCAAAATTTATATTGGCGAGAGCGACAAGCATGGTAACCGACCACTGTATGAATGGCTGGTTCAAGAAGCAAAGAAAGTTGGTATCGCTGGTGCTACTGTCTGGCGTGGGCTAGAAGGCTATGGCGCACACCATACGATTCATAGCAATAAGATTCTTGATATCTCAACTAATCTACCGATAGTGGTTGAGTTCATTGACACCAATGAGAAAATAGAGGCTTTTATGCCCTTTCTTGATGCTAATTTGGTAGAGGGCTTGGTGGTTTCAAGCGAAGTTGATTTGCGCTGGTATAGAAAAGCCTAGTTACTAGGTTGCCTCAGGTTCTACTTCGCCTTCTAGCTCAGCATTAGCCTCAGCACTCGAATGATGTTGATACATTTCAGTCAACGCCTTAATTATCACTTGATCGGTTTTGTGTTGCATATCTAGAGCTTGCAAAAGTTCTTGGCCGGTCATCAGTCCGCGGGCAAGTATGAGTTTGCCCAGCGGTTCGCCCGATTGATTCTGCTCTTCAATTAGTTCTTCTAGTTGAGTCAGTGAGATCTTCCCGCGTTTCAACAATAGTTCGCCAAGTTTTTCCGGGCGTGTCAACAGCTCCCATTTTTGCTCTTCAGATAAAGGTTCTTGATGTGTCATTATTTTCTTAGCTCGTTAGCTCCTCAGCTCGCGACCGGTTGGCGCTTTTGTTGTTTTTTCTCCCGCCACCAAACCAATAGACAACTGGCGTTGAAGATGGAGGAATAAGTACCAGATATGATGCCAATCAACATGGCGAGAACGAAGTCTTTAGTGGTGCTGCCACCTAGTAGGTAGAGAGACAGCAGTGTGATGATAACGGTCAGTGACGTATATAGAGAGCGAGCAAGAGTCTGATTAACACTGTCGTTAGCCACATCACCAAAGGTTTTCTTGTATTCCTGCTTGGTCTCTGGATCGATTGCTTTACTGCCAACAAACTTAGCGTTTTCTCTGACTCGGTCAAAGACAACAATTGTGTCGTGAACTGAAAAACCAATTACTGTCAAAATTGCAGAGATAAATAGGCTGTCGACTTCTGTGCCAAAAGCTAGCCCTAAGAGGGCGAATATGCCGCACAATACAAGCACGTCATGCACTAGAGCGGCGATGGCACAGATGGCATAGTCAAATTTGAAGCGGTAGCTAATATAAGCAACCATGCCACCAAAGGTCACGAATAGTGCTAGTAGGCCGTTGGCGAGAAGTTCAGGACCTATGGTTGCCGTTACTTTGTCTACTGATATGGCCTTAAATGGCCCGAGTGCTTCAGTCAACTTAGCGTCTAGTTGGGTCTTTTGTTGCTCGCTATCAATGGCTTTGGTGCGCATCACCACAGCTTCTTTGCCGGCTATGTATGTTTGCTGTACTTGTGAGCCAGTTAGACCTGATTCTTCTAAGACCTTATGCACGGCCTCTAATGTAGTTGGTTTTTCAAACTGGTATTGCAGAATTGAGCCACCGGTGAAATCGATACCGGGCTTTAGTGGTGCGCCGTACTTGGCAACGCAAGCAGCAATACCGAAAATTCCTGGTACAGTCAAAATCAATGAAATGGCAAACCAGATACTGCGATATTTGACTATGTCTACGATGTTTTTGCTCTTTGCCCCTGTCATACGGCCTCCTTGGTCAAAACTTTGTTAGCTTTCTTTTCAGTCTTGTGGCCAAACAAACCGAGGCTTGATGGAATCAAGTGCAACATAGTACGAGTGGCGGTAATGGCTGTAAACATTGATACGGCAACACCAATTGCTAGGGTTACAGCGAAGCCTTTGACTAGCGATGTGCCGAAGAGCATTAGCACTCCGCAGGCAATCAAGCTGTTGACGTTACTGTCAAAAATTGACGACATCGCTCGTGTGAAGCCGTTTTCTACAGCCACCCAAAGATTTTTGCCAGCATTCAACTCTTCTTTAGTTCGTTCGAAAATCAGAATATTGGCATCGACGGCCATACCAATCGAGAGAATAAATCCAGCAATTCCTGCCAGAGTTAACGTTACTGGAATGGCTTTGAAAATGGCAAGGGTAGCCAGTGTATAGAGTATTAGGGCTAAGTCGGCGATTAGGCCTGGCAGACCGTAAATAACTACCATGAAGACCATAACTGCAGCAATTCCTACAACTCCGGCAATCATGCTCTTATGAATAGAGTCTTGTCCCAATGTAGCTCCGACTGTGCGCTCTTCTAAAATTTCAATTGGCACTGGTAGAGCACCAGCATTGAGCTTGAGGGCTAGGTCTACAGCTTGATCGCGGGAGAAGCTGCCTGTGATTTGGCCGCGTCCGCCCATGATAGGCTCGTTAACACGCACACCCTGGTATCTATCTAGTGGAACCGGTCGGCCGTCAGCACCTCTATCAGTCGGTTGGCCGTCAAGAAAAATACCAATACACTTACCCACTAAGCGCGATGTCAATTCACCAAATTTCTTGGCGCCACGATCCTTAAATTCAAAATCGACCTGCCAGGTACCGCCAGCGGTGGGCGTGCCCTGAGCTCTTTTGAAGTCAGCACCGGTGAGGCCGACTTCTTTCCAGTAGGGGATGCCTTCGGAGGTGAAGTCTAGTTCTTTAAACTCAAGCATGGCAGTGGTGCCGATGCGGTCTTTCGCTTGCTGCGGGTCTTTGATGCCAGGCAATTCTACAATTAAACGGTCTTTGCCAGCTCTTTGTACCAGTGTTTCAGAAACCCCGAGGCTGTTAATGCGGTTGTTGATAACAGTGAGAACACCGTCCATTACTGGAGTGGTGATCTCAGGCACCTCTGGTGGTGCCGGGATGGCTTTGAGAAGTAGTTGGCTACCACCGCGCAAGTCAAGACCAAGCTTGAGATTGGTAAACAGCGAGTAGCCTTTGTAGTTGGCTAGTACCTGGATGTTATTTCCCATGCCGGCATTGTCATACTCGGTTTTGACGGCGTCTTCTCTCTGGTAGTTGTTCATTTTGTCCCAACCAGGAAGCTTTTCTACCCGTTTGAGAACCTCAACTTGAAGGTCGTTCCCTGTGAGGTTGGCAAGCCTTTGCCACTCTGCAATATTGCCTTCCGGGACAACTTGGAAGAGTGAAAATAGCGACCAGGCCAAGACTCCTAAAACCGCAAATGGTTTCCAGTCTCGGAAGAAATCTCTTGAGCTTCCTTTGTGGGAGCCGCTCTTTTGTCCGAATATGCTCATGATTTAAAAATTACAGCCTAAATATTGACCTACGAAAGGTCAAATTCTAGCGTAAAAGTGCTCTTGAAAGCCTTCTCTTCAGTCTTGCCGTGAAGCTTTGAAGCTAGGTAGCGCTGAAATTTCTTCTTATATTGTCAGTTCATCTAAATCTAAGCTGTTATGACTTGGTCGCCGCCGCGCTGTACTGCTAGTTCTAGAGCTTGAATCGTGCGCGCTAAAAGCTCGTCGTGCTCTCTCGCGTGGGTGGGGAAGGCTGCCAAGCCAACACTGGTTGTCACTTTAAGGTTGTGCCAGTTGTGGGTGATACCGTGGCTGGCTACTCGATTGCGGATGCGTTCAGCTACGATGGCTGCTCCCGAGGCATTGGTTTCAGGCAAAATAATGGCAAATTCTTCTGAGCTATAGCGAGCAGGGATGTCAACGTCGCGCACTGCCCCGCGTAAGACTCCGCCGATTACTTTCAAGACCGCATCTGAAGTGAGGGCCCCATATGAGCGCTGAATATCTCTGAAGCCGTCAACTGCCACCATGCAAAGAGAGACAGGACGCTTGTAACGTTTGGCTCGCTTTAGTTCGTCTTTGACTTCTTTGGTAAAAGTGCGCGAATTATAAAGTTCAGTCAGGGTGTCAAGTAGAGCAAGTTTCTCGATTTCTTCGCCATTGGCGCTAGATAAATTGGTTTGTCCAGCAGTCAAGAGTGAGCGTTGCTCAAGTTCCTTAACTCGCTCGATTACCTGGTTGTCCATAAAGACTCTTGTGCCAGCTAGCTGGGCTCTTTGTGGATTATCCAGCACGCGACAGAACATACAAGTTCTTCCGCTACATATATGGTCCGTGCGTCCTGCCATTTGAAATAGACCCTTTTTCTGGAAATTACTAATCAAAATTCAGTGAAATCAGTCAAATCAGTATAGATTAATCTCTTCTCTTGCACTAGCCATCAGCCAATAGTTTGCCTTGCCTGACGATAAATTTGCCGTCGACTATTAGATCACTGGCATTTGGTGCGACCTCTAAAAGCATGCGGGCAATAGCTTCTTGATCATGATCTTCTTGCCAAAGATTTCTATCGAGGGGAAAAGCTGCCAAGTCGGCTGCTTTACCTACTGCAATTGAACCCGTTTTTTCTGCCATATTAACAGCCTCAGCAGCTTTAATCGTAATCAGGCTGAGCGCTTCAACAGCGGTTATTTGTGTCAGCCAAGAAGCTGCTTCTTTGAGCATGCTCAAATCACTGTTCGAAGCCAGGCTATCGCTACCAAGACCAAAACCGATGTTGGCGTCAACAAAGCTGCTTAGATTGGCCGGTCCGGTCAAGAGCCTCTCATTGCTGCGGCGGCAGAGGGCGGCAGCAGCACCGCTCTGGGCAAATACTTCAAAGTCTGCTTGATTGAGCTTCACGCAGTGAGCGGCAATGAGGTTGTCATCGAGCAAGTCAAAATGTTTAAGGTGTTGGGTGGGAGTTCGACCATGGCTTCGCCAAGTCAATTCATTTAATAGAGTAGTGAATGGTTTATTTGGGTTGGTTGGCATTACTTTGGCTAAATATTCATCTATTGCAATGCCTTCACCGGAAATCCAATCGGCCTCTTCCTTTGACTCAGCCAAGTGAGCGGTGAGCATTTGGCCCTGGCTGGCGCTCCATTCTTTGGCCTTTGCCCAGAGCTCTGGGCAAACTGTATATGGGGCGTGGGGAGCAATCGTAATTGCCACTTGACCGCTGTTAATGGCTTCGAGTAGCGCACCACTGGCGGTGCTGATTAAAGATTGATAACGCCTTTTCCAAAGGGCAAAGATTTGTTCAGCAAGGCTTTCGTCTAGACCAAACAGTTCTAGGCCGACTAGACCCTTGAGACCAATTTTGGCAATGGCCTCAGCTGCTTGGCCACTGTATGAGCTATCTACTAAATAGGTAGTGCCTGCTAGAGCGGCAGATTTTGCCCCCGTTTGAGCTGAGCGAGCAAAGTCTTCTTGCGACCATGATCTCGTGCTGGTAACTAATTGGGCCATCCATGTAAACAAAGAGATGTTCTCTGCTATGGCTGGCGCTTGCGAATAATCAAGGTGGGTGTGAAGATTGAATAGGCCCGGCGTTAGCACGCAGTTGGGTAGGTCGACTATGGCCAAGTCTCGGTGCTCTGCTGCTAAGCTTTCGCCTTGTGCTTCGCTGAGAATTGCAGCGATTTTGCCAGCTTCTACCAATACGCTGGCGCGGGCAAACGATTGACCTGTGGCCGTCCAGACCGATGAGGCCTTAATTAAGAGTTTTGGCGATGTACTATAATTCATTTTCCTTAAGCATAATCTATAACAATGACTAGAATCTCAGTCGACGATTTGAAGGAAACTCCTCAACGGCGACAAAATATTGAATTTAACGAAGTATTGCCAGTGGACGAGGCGGTTAAGCCTGTGGTTGGCGATTTGGTTTTGAGCTTGGCCGCCGGTGGCGTCAAGCTCACGGGCAATGTCAAAACTTTACTTAAGCTGCAGTGTCAGACCTGCCTTAAACCATACTTTTACGCCTTGAGCATTGACCTCGATGAGTACTTCGTGCCTCGTTTAAGCGCTATGGCCGAATTTGAAATGGGTGCTCCCCGGGACAAAGAATTACTTAAAGATGATTTTTATGATTCGATTCCTGAGGACGGATTCATTGACATCAGTGACGTTGTGTATCAAGCTGTAACGTTAGCTTCTCCAGTATTTAGTCGTTGCGGCGATGAGTGTCCCGGTCCTCCAAAACCGGAAGGTGCTCGTGGTAGCAGCGTTTCCGGTTCTGACTCCGAAGAGAGTCAAGACCAAAAACCAATCGACCCTCGCTGGAAGAACCTAAAGACTCTCTTTCCTAACCAGGAATAGAGGCTTTTTAGTAGATAATAATTAGTCCGGAATATGGAGGATCGATACAGCAATGGCTGTTCCGAAGAAGAAAACATCCCACCAGAAACAACACCAGCGCAGAGCGCACTGGAAAGCTTCTGCTCAGACAATCGGCACATGTGCCAATTGTGGCGCTCCGAAACGCAGTCATACTGCTTGCGGATCCTGCGGTTATTACCGCGGTAGACCAGCCAGACTAAGAGACGCTGTCGTTTAGTTATTGCAATTAACATGGGTCATTAGACTTAGTTATTCATTGGTGTGATTAGTTTGACAACGAGTCAAATCTGGAGTCTGGCATGATTCGAGTGGCCATAGACGCGATGGGCGGTGACTATGCTCCTCGTGAAGTAGTTCACGGCGCCGTTTTGGCTGCCCGTGAATATGGCATTTCGGTTCAATTGGTCGGTCAGCTACCGGCAATCGAAGCTGAGCTTAAACGCCACGAGATTGCCGGGCTAAATATATCGTTGGTGGCCGCTTCAGAAGTTGTGGCTATGGATGAGAAACCAAGTAAGGCGATTCTTCGTAAGAAAGATTCGTCTATTGTTTTAGCCATGAAGCAAGTCAAAGACGGTCACGCTGATGCTGTAGTCGCCTGCGGCTCCACCGGCGCAGCGGCTGTAGCTGCCACGTTCAACATTGGCCGCTTACCCAATATTTCGCGCTGCGCAATTGCCTGTGAGATGCCTACCATTCATCCTAACCGTTGCATTGTTGTGGATGCTGGTGCCAATACCGATTGCGATGCCCATATGTTGATGCAGTTTGGTTTGATGGGCTCAATTCTTTATTCTGGTTTGCACAACGTCAAGCGCCCCAGAGTGGGTGTTCTAAATATTGGTGCTGAAGAAACCAAAGGCACCCAGTTGGTGCAAGACGCCTATCGCCTGCTTAAGGCTCGCGAAGATATCAACTTCATCGGCTTTGTTGAAGGTCGCGACTACCCAATGGGCAAGGTTGACGTTGTTGTCACCGATGGCTTTACCGGCAACGTTTCATTGAAGACCGCTGAAGGTATTGCCAAGATGATCAACCACATGCTCAAGCAAGAGCTTTTGAGTTCACCTCGGGGCAAACTAGGTGGAGCGATTGCCAAACCCGCTTTTCAAGCGCTAAAGAAGAGAGTCGACCCCGATGAATTCGGCGGTGCATTTTTGATTGGTCTAAAGGGAGTATGTGTCATTGCCCACGGTGGCTCAAGGCATACAGCTGTCAAGAATGCTATTCGTGTGGCTTGCGATATGGTCAAAGCTGACGTTGTATCGAGAATCGAGCAATCTTTTTTTCAAACCAACCTAAAACCAGTAAAGACTGATACGGCTGAACCAACAGTCACCATCTTGTAAAGAGGAATAATTGCCATGGCTAAGCTTGCTTGTGTTTTCCCCGGGCAGGGATCTCAGAGCGTCGGTATGGGATTAGACTTGTTCAATAATTTTGCCGAAGCTAAAACAACCTACGGCCAGATCGATGCTGTCGCTGGTCGGGCCCTCAGCACTCTTTGTTTTGAAGGGCCAGAAGCCGAACTCAAGCGCACTATCAATACTCAGCCAACCATTTTGGCAACATCACTAGCGGCTTGGGCTTGTTATGAAAAACTTGGTGGGCCAAAGCCTGATTTCGTAGCTGGTCACTCATTGGGTGAAATTACCGCTTTAGTGGTGGCACAAGTTTTATCGCTAGAAGATGCAGTTAAGCTTGTAGATAAACGCTCTACTCTTATGGAGAATTGTCCTAAGGGCGCTATGACTGCTGTTCTTGGTGTTGCTCCAGAGGCATTGGAAAGTCTTTGCGCTGAAGCTTCTACAACAGATGAAGTAGTCGTTGTAGCAAATTTCAACACGAAAGATCAGCTGGTTATCTCGGGCAATCCTGAAGCTGTCGCTCGCGCTGGTGCTTTAGTGAAAGAGCGCTCTGGTAAAGCTATTCCGCTACCAGTTGGTGGCGCATTCCATTCACCTTTAATGTCAGGGGCCGCCAAAGAATTTTCTCAGGCTCTGGAAAATTGTGGGTTTGCTGATGCTACCTGCGGTGTGGTGCAGAACTTCGATGCCCAGGTATCGAAGCAAGCATCTGAGCTAAAAGCGAAGTTGGCTAAGCAGATGGAGAGCCCTGTGCGCTGGACTGCTACGGTTGAGTTTCTTGTTACTCAAGGCGTCGATACTATTGTCGAAATCGGACCAGGTAAAGTTTTGGCTGGCCTGGTGAAAAAGATCGACAAGTCGGTCAAAATCTTTAACGTCAGCGATAGCGAATCACTAAAAGCTACTATTGCGGCCCTGCAAGCTGTGGCTCAAGTCGTTTAATTGTAATATTGCGCTTCTCTAGTTCGCTAAAGAAGAAATCTGGGTCTAGGGCCACTTCTGGAGCTAGCACACCTTTCTTCTCGACCTGGTTGGCAATGATCATTTGTGCCGCTATAGATGGTGGCACTCCGGTGTCTAGTGCACCACAAGAAACTTGCCATTTTTTGTCTGATACCACAGTTGTTTCCATGCGCACTAATTTTTCTTTGCCGTCCTTGCTGCCTTTAATATCAACGCGAATTACTTCGCAGTCGTCTGGTTCGGAGGCTGGAACGGGGAACTTGGCAATCATTTCGGCCAGCAATTTGCGGGGAGTAAAGTCACCTTCTTTGGTGGCAATCTGTTTCTTCTCGCCAAATCCGAGGGCCATTAAAAATTTGATTTTTTCGTGAAATTCGAGGGGTAAGCCGAGGCGGAAAGTGACGCGCTTGATACCTTTGTCTTTGTAAGTCATCGGTATGGTCAAAACTTCAGAATGTAAGGTGTAGATTGCTTCTTGCTTGCCCACTGGCTGAGGAAAGTCGACCATCAAGGCACCAGAGAGTGGTGCTTCGGCTTTGTAATCACCGTCTTCGAATACCATCGGGCTAAGAGTGTATTCGTCTATTAAAGTCTCAATTGAATATGGTGGCAAGAAAGGGTGATCGATTTTGACATTGTCGACTGAGCCCACCAAAATATCGATTGACTCTACAGTATCTAAGTCTCTCTGGCCTGCTTCGGCCATGATATTGGTCATACCTGGGGCCGCACCCATACCAACAATGGCGGTCAAATTCTTTTCTTTGAAGCGCTCATGCAGCTTTAACTGCTCTTTGGTGACGTGAAATAGTCCGCCTAAATCTATATAGTTGGTGCCCGCTTCAAGAGCTGCTTCCATAACATTGACGTTGTGATAATAAGGTGTGGAATTAATGACGCAAGCTGCTTTGGCTAAAATCTTGACCATGATTGGTCTATTGGTTATGTCGGTGAAGTCACCCCTGACGCGCTCTGAATTAAGCGAATCGGCAAATTGATCGGCTTTGTCGCGATCGTAGTCGGCAACCACAACTTCAATTTGCTGGTTTTCGAGCAAATCTTTGACAATTACCTGGCCCATGGCCCCGGCGCCGCCAATTACAACTACTCGCTTTAATTCAGTCATCTGCATAGCCTCTGTATATAGCCGAAATTTTAGCACTGCAAAGCAAGGCTAGATTGGGCCAAATAGAGATCATCGATTTATTTCAGTTGTCGACTAATAACCTTTATATGAACTTGTGCTGCTGGAGCTGCCATAGGAACTGGCTGCCGTGCTCCCGGGCCTGGGGCTTGAGCTTTGTTGCATAGAGCCGCCGCTGCCATATGTCGCCACGGCTGGCCTGGTGTTGGGCCGAGTTTGAATTTGCGTTGGAATAGTGACGTAGCCGTTGTGGCGCACTTCTTGTTTGCGCAAGCTATAGTTGGGGTTTAGGTCAGAGCGCATATAGTCGCCGGGCATACCAACGGTTGCACCCATGCGGGCGTTGGGCAAACCGCCCATTTGCTGGCTGCCTTGTTGTTGGTTATTGGCGGCCTGGGCCGGTGTCAGGTAACCCTGCGGATAGCGCGATTGTGGCTGAGCCGGAGCTGAGCCATATACAGGTATTTGGGCCGATGGGCTGAGAGTGCCTCGGGTAATATAAGTATCAGCCGGCCGAGCCAGGCTCGAACCCTGAATCATCCGCGTTCCACCGACTTTATAGCTTTGCTGGCAAGTGCCAGGGTGGCTGATGAAAATTGAAAGAAGCAGTGCTGGGGCAAGGGTTCGGAGGTTTAGTAGTTTAATCAAAGCCGTCAATGCCTGCTAGTAAAAGAAAAAGGGGCAACAAAGATGCCTGTTGATACGATGATAACTCGCAAGCCTCCTCTTTACAAGTGGGCAAATCTTTATAGAACCAATACTGGCGCAGATTTAAGGGCGGCAAATGTAATCGATTTGTAAAACGGCCTGGCTGGCTCTAGTCTGAAAAACGGAATCTAACCAAGGCAGCAACTGCCCAGATGCCGTCTTTCCAGGTAATTTTCTTGCCTTCGGCATAATCACGGCCGTAGTAAGAAATTGGCAGTTCATAAAGTCTGACGCCTTGCTTCAGAACTTTGGCTGTAATTTCAGGCTCAAAGTCAAAGCGATCACAGCGAATCTTTACCTTTTTGAAAATATCGGCTCTAAAAACTTTATAGCAAGTTTCCATGTCAGTCAAAGTGGCGTTATATAGAACGTTGGTTATTAAGCTGAGAAATTTATTGCCGAATAAGTGCCAAATTTTAAAAGCACGGGTGACCTTACCACCGCATAGTCTGGAGCCGTAAACAACATCAGCTCTTCCTTCGAGGATTGGTCGAAGCAGTTCGGCATATTCTCGAGGGTCGTATTCAAGATCGGCGTCTTGAATCAAAATTACATCGCCAGAAGCATGGCCTTGGGCCGTGCGCAAAGCCGCACCCTTGCCCTGATTTTTTTCATGATAGTAAATGTGAGCGTTGTATTGGCTGGCATCAAGCTGGGCCAAAATGTCACGGGTGCCATCGGTTGAGCCATCGTCAACAATAACTATCTCTTTTGTTAGTCCGGCGGTATCGGCTCTTGAAACCATGTCTAGTACGGTGACAAGGGTTTTTTCTTCGTTGAAGACCGGTATTAGTATTGAAAGTGTTTTCACGGACTGTTTTACGTTCCTTATGTATACGAATTGTTTTACGCTTAGTTCTTATACTTAGTTTTTATGCTGGCAGAATAAGCGCGCGCTTGTGTGCTTCGGTCTCTAGGCTATCGTCAAGCGGTGTTAGCTGAACAGCCCCGTAACGGCGCTTCAGAGCCTGGCTCAGTAACAAATCGGCGAAGGCCGGATTTTTGGGCAAGAGTGAACCGTGCAAGTAGGTACCGTATACGGTGCCCTGGCATGCGCCTTCACTTTTGTCTTCACCATTATTACCATTGCCGACCACGATTTTCCCTAGTGGTTGCACATCTTTGCCCAGATAGGTTTTCCCGCTGTGATTTTCAAAGCCGACAAGGGTTGAATCATCGCTTCGCTTGATAACAACATTTCCAATCATTCTTCTGTTGCCAGCAACTGTGTAGGCGTCTAATAACGATATGCCTTTGAGTTCAGGCCCTTCGTGGGGGCGATAGTAGTGGCCCAGTAGCTGATAACCACCACAGACGGTTAAGACTACCGCTCCGCTTTCTACAGCTGCCTTTAGAGGGCTGGCGCGTTTGACCAAATCTTCAGCTATTACTATTTGTTGCTTGTCTTGACCGCCACCAATGAAATAGAAGTCGTAATAATCAGGATCCGCTTCTTGGCCGATATCTATGGCATCTACCTTGACTTCTATTCCCCGCCATTTTGCTCTCTGGCTGAGCGTGATGATGTTGCCGCGATCACCATATATGTTGAGAAAGTGGGCGTAAAGGTGGGCGATTCTGAATTCCATAACTTCCTTAGTAAGGGTCTCTCTGCTTTTTATTAGTCGGTATATCGATCTTTTTACTGCACTATATATGGTGTGCTCTTGTCTCACCGTTTGGCAAGCTATTGTCTCAGTTGCGTGTGAAGTTTGAATAACGGCCCCAAGAATAGCCATTTATGGGCTTTCTATGAGGGCTATGGCTAGTTCAAATTATAGAAAGAATAGTGGTTGCAAAAGACCGATAAAGCATGAATATTTCAGGAGGTTGCAATTCTTGACTAGGGGTTGCCATGAAGTCCGATTTGGCGGGCTTTTCCGGATTTGCGTCTGATATATTTTGGGCGACCAAATTGTAAAATATTAGTGTTTTTTAAGAATCCCCCTTTAGGCACCACCGGCGGCTTTTCGCAGGTTCTAAGTTAAGCGAAATGGTTTTATGGGTTTCACTACTACTAACCGCTGGAATATGTAGGTTATGATGGCGTACGTTAGAGTCAGGTCATTGCTGAAGGAGTGATTACTATTATGAAAAAGGGGTTTGCAACCATTCTTACTGCACTTGTTGCTGTAAGTGCGAGCACCTTGATCAATGCAAATGTCGCAAATGCTCAAGGTGCTACTAATGTCAGTGAATTGACAGACGTAGTTGGAAATGAGTGGGCGTATAATGCACTCAAGGAACTCGTTAATAGCGACTGTCATGTACTGGTAGGTTACCCAGACAGAACATACCGTGGTCAGAAATCGACCACACGTTTTGAACTGGCTGCCGCTCTATATAAATATGAGCAGTGCATACAAGAGCGTCTAGCTAAAAAAGCTGACAAAGCCGATTTGGAAAAATTCGCTGCTTTGTTGGAAGAATTTCGTGGTGAGTTGAACCAACTGAAGGCCCGTGTCGACAGTTTGGAAGCTCGCATGAAAGCTGTTGAGGAAAAAAATGCTGAGCAAGACATGCGCTTAGCATATGCCGAAAGACAGAAAGGTTTCATTTGGGAGCGTCTAGTTAAGGGCACATTCATTGATGTCCGTGACATAGGCGTAGGAGTTGGTCGTGGGGCGAGAGCCATCTACGAGTACATGTTCTAACCGAACCTCCCTGCGCGAGCTTGGACCTGACTGAACTACTCGGAACTCCCGTCGGCTTTGCGGCTGCCGGGAGTTTCGTCATCAAATATGGTGGCAAACTCTGAGTAATTTCAGAGAGTAGTCAGTCGGTCTTCTGCTCAAGTAGCTTCAATTTGAGGACTTTCTTTTGTCTCATCCTTTTGCTGATGAGCTTTCCTTTGCGCTGACCATAAGCGAAGAGGTAGACAAGCTTGCCATGAGCTACTTCAATAAGGGTATTGAAGTAGTGGAAAAATCTGATGGCAGCCCTGTAACAAGGGCTGACAAAGAAGTTGAGCGTTACATCCGTGACGCTTTGGCGACGAAATTTCCCGGTGATTCAATTTTAGGTGAAGAAGAAGGCCCCACGGATGGTGCCGCTGAGAGTAATGGACGTACCTGGATTGTTGACCCGATTGACGGTACCTACAACTACGCTCGCGGCATTCCTATTTGGTCTACTTTACTAGCTCTTGAAGTTTCATCAGAAATTGTCTTGGGTATGATTGTTGCCCCGGCTATGCATGAGCTTTTTTATGCTGTCAAAGGCCAGGGTGCTTTCAAAAACTATTTGCCAATCAAGGTTTCAGAAATTGATCGGATTGATAAAGCCATGCTCAATTTTGGTGGCCCCGATCGCATTCTTGAAAGAGGGCTTTGGCCTGAGCTTACAGAAGCCGTGCGCGTCACTGATAAGCAACGAGGCTTTGGTGATTATCTCGGTTTTTCTTTGGTATTTGAAGGTAAGTCTGAAGCGATGCTTGAAGTCGGGGTTAAGCCCTGGGACATCGCTTGTATGAAGATCTTGGTTGAAGAAGCTGGCGGCGGCTTCTTCGATTTGTCTGGTGGAAGCTCTGTACATACGGGTTCATGCATGGTGACAAATAAGCACCTGATGCAAGATTTCAAGAAAATGTTCGTCAAAGAAAAAGTATCGAAATAATGGAGCGCGAGTGGTCTAAATCGATAAAGGCTCGAATGGCTCTAGTCATGACAATGGCTGGAGTGGTGCCTATTGTGATTTGCCACTTGATTGTGTTTAGTAACAGTGGCGCACCACTAGAAGATTATTTTCGTTATGTACCGCTCTATATTCCGCTGCTGTTGATTTTGCTTGGTGTTAATTGGTTTCTGTCAGACTTGATTCTGCGGCCAATCACTCAACTATTGACGGCTACTACTAAACTTGTTTCTGAAGACATTCGTCAGCGCTTAGAAGTTGACCCCCACGAGCCCCTAGAAACTCTGGAGTTGAGAAAGTCATTCAATAAGCTGCTCAATCGCTTAGAGGAGTCGCTTAATATTCAGTGTCAATTCGTTGCCGATGCCAGCCATGAGCTGCGCACTCCGCTAACTTCGATTCAAGGCTATACCAAGTTGCTTTTGCGGCGCGGGGGTAATATTGATGCCAACCTTCTAGCCGAGGCCTTACAGACCATTTCAGACGAGTCAGGAAGGCTAATTCGCTTAGTTTCTGACTTGCTTCAATTGGCACGGGCTGATGCCGGGCAGGCGATTATTAATCAGCAAGAAGTGGTTGATCTGCGCTTGGTATTGACCAGTGTCGAAGATACGGTCATGGTCATTGCTCCAGAGCAAATTGAAGTTCAGTTCATTATTCCGCCCACACCAATTTATGTTTTTGCTGATTCGGATCGCCTTAAGCAGGTCTTTCTCAATCTTACCAATAACGCCATCAAGGCTACTCAAGCTGGTGGCAAGGTCACAGTTACACTGCGCTTTACTAATAATCAAGCAATCATTCGCGTCATTGATACCGGTATTGGTATCGCTCCAGCCGATCAACAACGTATTTTTGACCGCTTCTATCGCGTGGAGAGATCGCGCACCAGAAGCCGTTTGTATGGTGGTGGCACCGGACTTGGTTTGGCCATTGCTTTGACTATCATTAAGGCGCACGGTGGTGCCATTGAGTTAGAAAGCGAACTGAACAAAGGTTCGACATTCACAGTGCGCTTGCCTGTAACCGATAAAGACGATAAGTCTGGTTTACCACCAGCTGCATTGACTCAGATGACACCATCCGAGCGGCGCAATAATGAGCGTATTGCGGAAGCTGAGCGTAAAAACGAGAGTGCTCAACCTCAGCCGCAGTCTTCGTTTGCGCCTGAGCCATCATCAGCGAACAACGTTGCTTCAATTGGTTCGACTGCCAGCTCTAGTTCAACTAATTTAGCTGCTTTGCCAGCGCCGGACTCAACAGCAAGCGCTTCCACCGATTCTTCGGCTAATTCTGGCACGGGTTCTTCAAGCGCTAATTCAAATTCGGCTCCAAGTTCAGGTCCGAGTCCGTCTCCAAATCCTAATCCAAGGCCCGAGCGCGTATTTGGTCCACCACCAGAAGACGACGACTGAAGCTATTTTGTAGAAGTTTCTAACTCAGTAAGGTTGATGCAACTAGCTGCAAGTCAGCGTTCTTCAAAGCTTTGACACGAGGCTTAACGACTCGTGAATAGTATTCGCGTTCTGTTTTTGTTAGGGTGCCATGTTCTAACACCTTAAATAGAATCTGCTTTTGTTTCTCTGTAAATAGAATGGATAGCGCTGTTTGGAATTGTTTTTCGCGTTCGCTATCTAGTTTCTTTGTCATAGAAACTTGGGTAGTTACAAGTTGAGACACAACATAATTTTTGAAAGTGTTTTCTAGCCGTTGAGGATCAACAGAAATACCTGCGCCAATGCTCATTGACTCTTGGCTTTCCATGCGCGTTTTGATATTTTCCAGCAAGCTCGGTTCTCTTTTCTTTAGATAATCTCGTAGCAGTTTTTGCTCTGCTTGGCTATCGGGAACCCAAAAAAGGAATATGCATGTAATTGCTGCCAGCATTCGAAATCTTCGTTGCAGCGAATTCTCAAGATGTTGTTCGATTTCTTCAAGGGCTGGTAGACTCTTTTTTAGCAACATATGGGTGAGCACCACCGGCACTCCTTCTAGTATCCGGCCTTCCTTTGACTGAAGCATGGAAAGCATTATTTCCGCTGGCTTCGTCTCGCTCTTATGGATAAGCGGATAGCCGAAGCGTTCAAGATCGTGTAGAAGTAATTCTCTATTTATGGATTCCATGCTTCTATCATCCTTTTGAGTTTGTCTGTGTTATAGCCATTCTCGCCTAAGAAAGTTACAAAGTTTGTTAGGTTTGTTTTGCACTTCGACGGCTGAATGTTGTAACCGGCAGTGTCTATGTAGCGGGTTACAAGTTGGTCTAGAGCTATGTTCTCTGATTGGATCATCAGCAGGCTATCTTCTTCGTCAACCATGGTGCCGCGAAAAATTTTCGAGATCACCAGATCATCAGGATTAATGCAAGCTAGTGAGAGGTGCGAATATGTTTTGATTAGTCGGTGTTTGCCCGGACTATTCACCGGATCTAGGAGATCGGTAGTAAATATAGTCTGACCTCGGAACAGATCAAATATCCATGGTTGATCGGGATGTCGATAGCCGTTTCCCGTTGCCTGCGAATAGCCGAGCTTCTTCAGCATTGACACTAAGGTCGTAAAATGGCTGGGGTCTGGTACTAAGAAATCAACGTCCTTTGTGCTTTCCTTATGACCGTAGATCGTTAAGGCTGTGCCACCACATGCAGCGACAAAGACTCTTTGTTTGAGATTGTTGTCCCAAACATCCAGTGTTTCGAATAGATCTTTTTGAGTGAGGCGGAACTGCATATTTTGCAAGAAAATGTACTGATATTGTATTTAATCGTACAATCTCTGTCGCGGTTCGTCAAGCGCCTTGTTGGTTTTTGTCCATTTTATTGTATGTTTATGTACAATATTATGCAATTTTTTATTTTTTTTGAGCTGAAGCCTGGTTTGTTTGGTGCAGATTCGACTTGCTATAGTGTGGAGTTATTTTGAATTTCGCTCTGCAGCAGAGTAAAAAGCTTGCCGGTCTGAAGAAAATTAATTGTGGCAAACTGGCCGATCAGCGGCGGCCGGATAAGCATTATCCGGATTAGTGCTTTGAACTTCCTTTTGTCATAGACTTCGGATGTTCAGACGGCTTGAAATTGCGAATAGCAATTTCTTGCTTCTCTTTAGCCAAGCGCGCTTTAGTCAATCGTTCTACCCTGGCCTTTACGAAAGCCATATCTTCCTTCTTGAGCAATTCAGGATGTAAATCAGAAAAAGCTAAATAGGCTCGCAATGCTTTTTCTAATGATATTTCTGGGCCAATTAACGGGTCAGATCTCTCCACTGTCTCGCCGGTGTTTATATCTAGCGCAAACATCAGTTTCAGCAGCCGTCCCATGTTCTTGTCTTTTTCGTCCACAGATTCGTCATTGTCTGGTGCTAAAAGTTCGACAAGTTCATTGAATTTCGCAGCAGCTTTGTCTAGTTGTCCCATTTCCGCATACGTTTTCCCAATTGCAGCCGCAAGCGAAATAATTGCTACACCTTCAACTCCGTCGAGGTGAGAGGCATAAGCCGCCTTCGTATCGTGTGTAATTACATACCAGGGCTGATGGTAGTGATCCTTCATTAACTCAACGTATGTTTTTTCGGCGTCTTCGACTTTCTTGTCCTTGCAACTAAGCAGTGCCAGAGCAATCTTGCATCTTTCTGATATTTTCAGGTAGAGCAAATTTGTGTAGATATCGCGCATATCAAAGCCGAATTTAAACTCATGCTTGGCGCCTTGCATTATGGCAATACTGGCTTGATAATTCTTTTTAGCCACGGCCTCCCGCCCTGTAATCTTGGCAAAGCGAGCAATTAAAGCTTGAGCATACGCTCTGTCTTCAACCTGTTTACTTGCGTCTACCATCGCCTGGTACTGTTCGACACAAGACCAGCACTCTTTTGCCGTCGCTGGATTAGTTAGTGTATTGATCAACTCAGGAGCCAGAGCCTGGAAGTTGGTACCAAGTAGATCGTCCTTTGCCTTTGCATCCGCCAATGCGCGCTTGATTGTCTCGATTTTCTTAAGGGGCGCTTCTGGCGATTTAAGCTGCGTGCCTTTATTGGCCGAAGTTGCGCTATCGCTTGGTTTGACTTTTGCCTTGGTCTGAACAAGTTCCTTTTTCTCTACCTTTATGGTCTGGGCAGAAGAAGGAAGACTTAGTCCTAGAATTAGTATCAGAGAAGCAGGCAAGATTGATTCGGCATAGTGCCAGCGCTTCTGAAATAACAAGAAAACACCACCGCTTTGTACTAAGGCTGAAAGGGCAATGATACACGAACTAGTTTAAATCGTTGTTCTATTCGTGCTCGCAGTCCATTCCGCCATCGCATGCGTGGACAGCAAATCTATCGGCGAAATTGGGAATTTCACCGCTGCGAAGTTGAGCTATGCCTCTATCGAGAGCGCCGCGTTCGCAACCACTGGACCAGAACCGTTTGCATGCTTCTAAATAAGCCACTACACTTTCAATTTCGCCAATGACAAACAATTCTTCAGCTAGTGTCATCTCTGGTCCAAATGAATTTAGTTGCGGTGATCCGGTGGTCTCTCCTGCAAGAGCTAAATGCTTTTTGGCTGCTTCGATATCGTCCTTTTTTAGGGCAATTCTGCCTAAAATGGAATTGGCATTGTGAATGGCATTTCCGTCGTTCCAGTCTTGTCCAAAAGTGAAAGCCAATGATAAGGATTTGAGTGCAGCTTCTGATGCCTCTTCTAAATTACCTGCATTAAAAGCAAGTTCGGCCAAATCATCAAGCATGTAGTATTGTCGATTTTGTTCCGGTTCTTTTCTTAATGCTTCCCTCATAGCGTTGAGCGCATCCAGAGCTCGTTCTGGCCCTCTGCGGCCCAACAGCCATGCAAGCTCGCGTGACCAATCAGATGTCGTGGGCTCTAACTTGATAGCGCGTTGATAAAGTGTTTCGGAAAGGTCTTCATCTTCATGACCGAAGTACGCAGCCGCACACCCGATTACCCTAGCATTGTTGCTATTGGCCTCAATCTGAGTTAGCCAGTGTCGCTTCAGTTCTTTATACGCGGCTTGGTCGATTACTCTGTCGGTGCATCCCCAGTTTTCGATCACTCCACAATCAGGCATGTTATCGATCAACCAAACTGTTATGGTGAAAAGCTCTTTTGCTGCAGCTTTATCACCATACTGTTTGCCTGAATAGTAGCCCAGAAGCTGGAAGCGTGCTTCGCAATCGGAAGGATTTTCTCGCAGCCTGGTTTCGAGAGGTTCGATATCGACCGCAGGCGCACTAAAGCCTTTCACGACAAGCTGTAAGTATTTGTTCCGATCATTATTTTTGCTCACTTAAATCACCAAGTGCCTATTTGCAGATTATACGCTTCGAATACTGCGCTTTTCGCAGGACCATCTAAAGACCTATATTTGTGAGTGTTTCGGCTTGGGAGCCTCTCCACGCATTCTCATCTACCTGGTTCACCAGTAAAGAGTGCTAATTTAGCAATTTTTACTGCCCCTCCTAATTATCTTCGCTGGCCCGTATAACTTGCTTATGTAGGATGAGAGGGTAAGACTATGTCAGTTTTGCAGAGCCAAGCACCAGGGGCGCTCGTGCCCGTTGACTCTACTAGTCGAAAGAGCCGCTCTAATCTTGCTAGTCGCAACTGCGGTGGCGGCGCCATTGCTGAGTTTGGTCCAGCTCTAGGCATCCTGCTAATTTGCTTCTTCTTCCCTCTTCTCAATATGCTTATCTTAGGGGTCTCCTACTGCCTCTGTATGGTTCTTAATTACACTCAGGTACATGAGGCATCTCTAGTACATATGAATGATGCTGTAAATTTGACTGGACCTGTCTGCAAGGAAATTACTGATCAGTGGTTGGCTGGTATGGGTAAGTTTGTTAAGTCTCAGGGTTATCCGCATACTGTCGTTAGCTATCGCGACGGCCAGACAACAGGTAGCGTCACCGATCGCATTGCCGTGGTGCAAACCACAGTGGTTTGCCACCCGATGTTGAGCATTCCTTTGTTGGGAGCCACTGTGCCTGGACTAAATGCTCCCATGGCGTTCTCACTGTCTAGTGAAAGCACCATGGAAAATCCAGACAACGCGCCAACTGGAATGAATGGCCAAAGTCAAAATGCCAAAATGGTTTCTTCTGGTGCTTCGTCTGATGGTTCTTCTGGTAGCCAGCAACTTGCCCCACTTGATCGTGGTGGCTGGGATCACAATGATTTGAGAATAGCGGTTCCTCGGGCTTTACTGCTAGGTTCTAGTGATCTTTGATATTAGAATTGCTCGAATAGTAAGCTTTGCGAATAGCTTTGCCTTCAGGTGATTGTTGAACTGATTTCGGTAGGCCATCTAGCACGGCTTTGGCTTTGATAAGCATGCTTTTGCTCTGCAACGGCTGGTCTAAGCGTTTTAAAATCGCAGCGGCGTTGGTCAAGGTGATGGCGTAAGAAATATCTTTGTGTCCGATGGTTTTACTAGTTGTTTCTCTCAGTTTAATTGCCTGCTGTATGGCCTCAAGTGCTTGTTGTTGCTGCCCTTTGGTGGATAGCCGACTGGCTTGATTGGTTAGGGCTTCAGCATATTCTTGCTGATAGCGAATGAGATCTGGATGATCAGCAGCTAGTTTTTTGCCACCACTTTTGACAACTTGTTGCAGCAAGTTTAGTGATTTCTGTGAGTCAGGTTCTGCTTCTCTAGCGTCGAGCAATGCAGCAAGATTGGCCATGGCATTCAATGTTTCAGGATGATCATCTCCGAGTTTGTTTTTTCTGATTTCTAAAGCCAGAGATAAATGTTCTCTTGCCTTGGCGTTCTGACCTAGTTTAAATTCAGTACAGCCTAGGTCTAAATATGAGTTGGCAATATCTAGGTTTTCCTTATCTAGGTTTTCCTTGTCTAGGTTTTCCTTATCGCCAGCCGCTATAGCTAATCGTAGAGCTAGTCCGCGTTTCAAAATAGTGATGGCTTGCTGATAGCTGCCCATCCAAAAATATAGTGCGCCTAAATTATTTGTGGCTGTGGCAAATAACTCTTTGTCGCCGTTTGAAGTTTTTACAGTGGCGATGGCTTTTTCTAAGTTGCTTTGAGCTTCAGGATATTTGCCTTGTTGCCTTAGTGCATTAGCGAGCACAACTCGATGCCGAGCTAAGATGTTTTCGCTAAGTTTAGCCTGTCGCCCCAAAGACAGGGCTCTTCTGGCGTTTTGTTCTGAGTCTGCATATTGGCCCATGCTGTTATTGAGCAAAGCTAAATAGTTATATGCCGCGGCCAGCCTCTCTGGTGAAGGATTTTTGCTGTTCTGGATTTGGCTAAGGCCGAGCTTAATTTGACGTAGAGCTTGGGGATAATTGCCATGCCGTCTGTCATGCTCACCAGCTGCGATTTTCTCTTCTGCGCTTGTATCTTGAGCTGTGGCAGGTGTTTCGTGCTGAGTGGTGCCGTCAATTCGAGTCGTGCCTTCGTGCTGCATACTACTTTCATGCTGCGGTTTGGCTGCAGCTGGGCTGCTCAGCAATGACAGGCTGCTAATTGTCAGTAAAAGGCTTACGGCCGAAAGTTTCATTTGTTGATCTTAGTAGATCTCAGTTGACCTTAGTTGAGCTTGGTTGGTTTTGTGGATCTGATCATGATATTTTCGAGGAAGTGATGGAGTTTCTCCGCGCTTCTGCTAATCTGCACTAGTCAGCATTGACACAGTGGTGAGCAAAAGATTGTACCAAAAGCCTCCGTTGAGTATTTTTGCTAAAGTTGCGACTGCTGCAGCCGCTCTGCTGGCTCTGTTTCTTGCAGGGATAGACCGAAGCAACGGCGAGTCAGGCGAGCGTATTTTGTCGTTTTCGCCTAGCTATTCTGTTGGCAATCTAATGGCCGTACAAGGTGTTCCATCAGTATTCGGCTCTTGCAAGGGTAGTTTAGTTGCCGAAGCGCGTGGGGTGGTCAAATTGCCACCTGGCAAGCAGATCAAGTTTGCCCCCAACGGCACTTTCTATCAGCATCCTGAATGTCTTTTGAAATTGCCGCGAGATGCTTTCGATTTTGTTGAGTTGAGCTTCTTGTCAATGGCCGATGAGGAAGATGCTTTTTGCGATCGAGCAATTCCTTATCTCGGCCATATAACATCATTGAAGGGAATTGATTTAGACAATTCTGATGCTAGCGATAAGGGCTTATCGCAATTGCCAGCAATGCCGCAATTGCAGATGCTCACAGCATGCGAGAGTAAGGTTTCTGGTACTTGTTTGCCTAAGCTTTTGGCATGTAAAAAACTGGCAGCATTCCGTTTGAGCAATGTAGTAGTAAACAATGAAAGTCTGCGTTGGTTGAAAGATTTTCCCCAACTTCAACGGCTAGGTCTTGTGAGAGTTGATTTATCTATGAGAGGTATTGAACATCTTAGTAAGTGCAGAGAATTGCAATTGCTTGATATTGATTACAACTACCGGCTCGATGACAAAGCAGTGCCATATCTTTTGAAGCTCGCCAAGCTAAAGACGTTATGGATAGGTGAAACCAGTATTTCGGTGCAAGGGTTAGAGCAGTTGGGTAAGCTTCACGTGGTCAGTATCAAACTGCCTAAGTCATTCTATAAGTACTCGGCGAAAGATCAGCAGCGTATTCGGCTCGCTTTTCCGGCGGTTGCCTTCGGTAGCCAAAAAAAGACATCCAAGCCCGATTCTTTTAATGACACTATGTTTGCACCAGTGACACGGTAGTTTTGTCGGCGCTTCTGCTAACCTGCAGTAGACACCAATGGAAATGGAGATTGAATATGTCTGAAATCAAGATAACAGTTAAGAAGAATGGTCCTCTTCTTGTGGATGGCCCATTTGAGTTGAAAGATCATGATGGCAACCCTATAGCAGTTCCAAGACAGCCTTGTGCTCTTTGTCGTTGTGGTGCATCTGCTAACAAGCCATTTTGTGATGGCACTCATAGCAAAATTGGCTTCGATGCTGCAGCAGCAGTTGTGCCTGAAAGTAAGGAATAGTTTTACTCGATCACTACATTGTCAGTATGGGCTCGGCCGAAAGTTTCACTCATGTACATCTCTTCTGCTTTTGTTGGTGGAACGATGAAGCGGCCCGGAGTCGTAGCCCTGATTAAGTAGCTGTATTGATACTTGCCAGCGTTGAGAACTGAGGCAAAGGCTTCTGCTTGGTGGTCGCGAAGGTTCTCGTGCTCATACCAGTGTTCTTGATACTGCTCATCTGAATTGCGGTCGCTTACTTCTCTGGCCGGTTCTATCGATTTGGTGCCTGCCAGGCTCTTATTTATGGCTTCTGTCCCGGCTGGAAGTGGATCGCTCAAGGCCACGTGGTAGCGCGCCCCAGGTGCAGCGAATTTTACTTTGACACGGACGGTTGAGCCAGCCTTGAAATGCCAGGTGCCTTTTTCGTCTTTGGTTACGTCTGAATTTGCATTGGAATCTGAATTCACAGGCTCGTAGGTTCTGCTTACAGTGAAGCCTTGATCGATTGGCTTTAAATTTAAGTCTTTGCTGGCGTACTCGAGACCTACTCTGTAGTACATTCGACCAGGGCCCTCTTTGTTGATCAAAACATCGATGCTGGTCTTACTTTTGCTGAGCAAATATTCCATTGGCACAGTGGTTGATTTCGTATCTAAGCTCCTTCCTGCAAATTTGTGGTTGGCAATTAGGGTTTCATTGAGCCAGGTCTGGCCCTCGAAGTCGGGCGTCTGCTTCTCATAAGTACTGAAGTATTTATCCAAAGTTTGCAGCACGTAGCTATTTTCTTGAGTGCCTTGCCAGATGCCGTTGCGGCGACCAGCAAGCAGGCCCTTCACTAATTTTGGTATCAAAGGGTTGTCTGGTTGGTCTTCTATCAAGGCAGCGGTTACTGTGGCATCGACTCTGCGCGGGCTATAGAAGAGACTGTAGTTGCAGTCGCCGTATCCGTTGTCGTCCGTCGAAGCTGTTGAGGCCGTTTCGGATATATGGCTGTTGATTAGCGTTCTCAAGAAGGCTACTTCTTTACTGTATGACTGATTTGTTTTGAGCACAGGTAAGAGCCAGGCCGCCATTTCTAGTGGCACTGATAAATTGATTTTGTCTATGGCTTGCTCGTCGAACTTTTCACCGGCAGCTTTTAGAAGCAGTTCTCTTGCTGTCGCGCTATCGCTGTGGTGAGCCAAGTGTCTTATGTTCAGGGCGCGAGCAAGTAGAGCGAGCTTGGCAGTCTTGTCATATTCAGAAGGTATATCTTTGTCGATTTCTTTTAGATGCGCCACCGCTAGGTTCAGTACGCGCTCATTGACCGGGTAAAGCTTTGCCTTGGCAAGAAGAAGGGCTTGGGTAACTTGCACGGAGACATATGGCCATTTGGTTGATTCAGCTGGTGCCCACAGTCCGAAATCACCTGAGCGATTTTGGCGCTTTTCTAGAATGGCAATATCGTCTTCAATGCGTCTCTTGTAAGCACCTGTCTCATTTGGCTTAACTGCGCCAAAGGCGAGCAGAGCTTCTTGCATTGATACCATGGCAATTAGTCTTGAAGAAACCTGCTCAGAGCAATCATATTGATAGTTGCGTAGATAGTTGAAACTATCGCCTAGCGATTGCATTGCAGAGCTGCTTGTCGAGATTGTCAGGCCACCAATACTCTCAATGACATTACTTGGAGCTGCCAGTTTCTGTATGACAGCTCCTTTATCAATTACACCATAGGTAGCAACACTTTCTTTGCTAGCAGGTACCAGAATAGGTAAGCTAAATTCTGTGGAGTCGCTTAGGCTGTCTGCCTTGGCTACGCATTGAAAGGTCGCTTGGCCATTGCTTATTGCCTTGACAGCAAACCTTACTTCAATGCGATCATTGGCTGGTACTATCACCAATTTGCCTGGTTCACTTATTTCAGTGTTGTTGCTGCGCAGTGCAACTTCTGTTTTGAGCGGCTTATCTGTTTGGTTTTGGATGATGATTGGCAGTTCGCAACTGTCGCCGAAATTAAGGAAGCGAGGGGCTGAAGGCTTAATCATCAAAGGTAGCTTTGTCGTAAGGCTTGATTCGGATGAACCAAATTTATCGGTGCCAGCTGCCGCTATGGCCATAATGCGATAGCGGGTGACGCTGTCTGGCAGCTTGAATTTAACTTGAGCTTTGCCGTCACCATCAGTGGTGACTACTGGTTTGAAGAAGGCTAGGGCCGCTAGGTCTTTTCTATAGCCTAGGGTTGGCTTTGCAAAAGAATCACCTGGTCCACGTGCTTCTTCTAATTCGACCGTGCCGGTAACAATTGGCGGCTCCCCCATTGAGCTACCAGCAAGCCTAGACAAGAATCGAGAATTGTACACAGTTACGTTCATTCCGGAATCTTGTGTTCTGGAATGTACGCTAGATATTTGCCCGTCAGAGTTATTGTAGAACTTTGGTATTGGCTCCGGCCATTTGTATTCAGCCAGTACCAGAACTGCTTCGTCCACTACTGCAATAGCCACTTGGCCGTTTCTCACTGGTTCTTTCTTATCTTTTAGCTCTACATCTAGAGTGATTTCTTTGCCCGGTGTTGCGACACCGGCACTTGGCTCTACTCTTAGAGTGAGGGTCTTGTTTATTGGGGGCACAAAAATTCTGCGTTGGCCGGTGGCATAATTGGTTCTGTTATTGGCAAGGAAGGCAGATATTACTAAGTCAGGATAGTAATTCTCGGTGATTGGCAGTTCAATAGTTTTTTCTGGTCCCTCAAGAATCAGTGGCAAAGTTGTGAGGGTTTTGTCCTTGGCCAGAACAAGAAAACCATACGATGGAAAGATGTCGGATTTAATTGTGATCTTGGCTTTGTCGCCAAGAGCGTATGAAGACTTGTCGCTCTCAATCGCAATTTTTCCCCATACCAGGCTTCTGCTCGGCTCTATCGCTGCTCTGAGTGGCGATAGTCTATCGAAGTCACAACACTGATTTAGTCGCCCGCTACTGTCCTTGACTGTGGCCGTGACAAAAAGACTGGTCGAACTGGGTTTTGTTTTGAATGAGACTCTTGTCGGTTTGTCGCCTATGGTGATGTGCTGGATGATTGCTGGCTGTTCTTCTGTTTGATTGGCCTCTACGAAAGCTAGCTCAACTTTTGTACCTGGCAAGATCTTGCCGTCGATGCCAGTGGCTACGATGTTCTTGTAGGAAGTTTCACCAGCTTTGAATGACTCGCGACCATTAATACCGACATAGACATCTGCTGGATGAGCTATGAGTGTAAGTTTGCTTGTCCAGTTTTGGCGGTTGAGATCGGTCACCGTGCTCTCGCAATCAAACGTGACTGCTGTGGGCCTTTTACCGAATTCGCTCGCTAACTTAATTGCACCTCGGCCAGTAGCATCGGTTTTAACACTCAATGTCTTACTTTCAGCCGCGCCATTCCAAAACGCGTAGTATCCCTTGCGCGGGTCTTGGTTGTCGAATTTGTAGCCATCCCAGCCCGGTGGATCGAATGAATGCGCTCTTGCCTTTACCACCCACTGATTATCTGCATTGACTAGCGCCCCGCCACTGAAATAGCGGTTTCGGGAAGTAATGACTGTTTTGTCACCGAGAAATATCGAGTCTCCTTTGCCTGACGAGACACTGGTTTCGAACTCTGGTCTTCTAAACTCTTGTATGTTTATGTCTATAGCGTCGTCGTATTCTATGACCAGGCCTCTACCTGGGAGTCGTGAAATAAAGTGAAGCTGGGCTTTCTTTAGGTCAATATTTTTCGGCAGATCAAAGTCAAAGGAGAATGAGCCTTTTGCATCTACTGCAAATTCTCCTTTCCGGACCTCTCGGCTATCTTGAACGAGTACATAAGTTATCGTTTTGACCGGCGGAAAAGACAAGTCTATGGCACCACTATCTGGAAATTTACGCTCGCGGAGAATGCCCGTGATATGGACTTTTTCACCCGGTCTGTAGAGTTGTCTATCTGAGACGGCGTACAAAACCAGTTTCGAGTCAAGGTTTGATCTGCTGAGCATGTTGGAGTTGATTACTGTGACAACACTGCTGTCTGCGCCCTTTCGGCCTATCAGAGGTACCCACATATGTGCTGACTCAGAAAGAGGCAGAGACGCTCTACCGGAAGCGTCAGACTTAGTTTTTTCAGCAGTGCCACCCAGTGATAGTTCTACGCCTTCAACTGGTTTTCCGTCAGAAAGATTGCTTGCCAGAACATGCACTTTGCCGCGAGTGAAAGCATCCAAGGACAAGTCAGTTACTTGAATCCAGCAGTTGTGCTGTGCTTGTCTGTCAGATGGGTTTGCGAGTGTGTACGACAAAATGAGATGCCCATATCTTCCATTGATATACGGTTTCAAGTCTATATTTATCTTGCGCCCAAGTGGCCCTAAGTTATATTCTTTAGTTTCAACCAAAGTGCCAACTGTGAGGTTTGTACTGCGAGAATCTCTGTTGAATTTATCCCAGTCTTCTGCTTCGACTTTGCGAATAGCCACTTCTACTTTCTCTGCACCTTGGGCCCAAATTGAGTGGATAAGTGGCACGTTTGGATCTAATGTTTTAAATCCTTGATATGGGCTAATGGCCGGAATCAGTCCTTGTGTTTGAAGGTGAGCAGTTGCTCGTTTACCTAACGACTGTCCATAAATATCGGTAATTTTTTCATTGAAGAGGACGGTGTAGCGAGTAAATGGCTTGAAGTGCCCATCTATTGAAATGGTATGTTTTTTTGATTGAGCCGGAGAGTCGTTGTAATTTCTTCTGTCTGACCGCGGCGTTTGTACTTCGAACTTTTCTACTGGCGGGCTAATAGTTACCATCGTCGGTTTGAATTTTTCGCAATCAATCGGGTTGTTGAATTCGAAAGTCTGATTTTGCATTGAGCCATCCACTCTATTAAGGCTATTCGCCTTAGTGGTGGTGGCAAAATCAAGTGATTTCGTGAAGAGTGTTAGCGGGCCATAGGTCTTGAAGCTTCTTTCTTCAGCTGTCTCACTCGTTAATGGCCCTTCTTCTGATGGCAAGTTCTTGTCGAACACAACTCTAATTGACGAGTCTTTTGGCAGTAATTCAGCGGGTTCAAAAGCTACGAAGTCGTTGTCAGTTTCGTGTGGGAGTTGCCGAATGCTTGCGGTCGTTAACCAAGATTGTCCGTTCTCTGGCAGCTTGCCTTCCGTTTGTCTGGCCTTGCGCATTGCCTCTAGACGGCTTTTGTATTCCGCTCTACTAACCGCCTTAATGGCATAGCTGCGCTTGCCTACAAATATGTGAGTCTTTGCTAGAACTTTTTCTTGATCAATATTCTGATTGAAGTGTGCCACCAATAGTGGTGACTGATTTTCTCTAGCAGTTTCAGGGGGATAGAATTCTGCAATTTTTACTGCTGGCAGATTGAGGTGATAGACATAGCTTTTATCTATTTGATTGCCAGTGATTGACTTGGCGCTGGCAGGAACTGTGACGACATAATTAGTCGCTTTAGGAAAACGACCGCCTTCAGGTGTAAATATCAGGGTTTGGGTACCGGCCCATTGCCATGAGCCTTTGGGTTGCGGTGTGATGGTAACGAATTGCTCTGGGTCTACAGCCTTAGTCTGACCTACTGTCGATAGCTCTATCAGTGGTTGAGAAAAAGTGATCGTTAGTTGGTGGAGATCGTCGACTACTCCGCTATGACTAATGCGGCTGACTGTCAAGGGCCGGCCCGAGCTTGCTAAAGAAGCAGCGGTTGGCTTCTGTCTTGTTGCTAGGGGTGGAAACACTTCAATTTGAGTTTGAGTGGACGATGGCTTTGTTATGGAGTCGCTCGGAAAAATCAGCCTTGGCGCCTTGTTGTCTATTGCCGGAAGTCGGCTGAGTTTTTCAAATAGTGCTGCAACTTGCTTAGGGGTAAGCTTTTGCTCTTGCTGTGAAGCTGGTAATTGCTGTTTTGTCGCCGTCTTCGGATTGCTTGGGGAATTGGTGACTGGCTCAATTGAGAAGTTAACTTTGCCTTCGTCTTTGTCGTCTGTTGCCCCAGCCTGGGCAGATTGGCAAAGGCTGACGGGAGAGCTGAGCACAAGCAGAAGGATAGATAGCGCTATGGCCAGGCCCCTTGTGTGCTGCTTTTCAGTACCGCTTGACCAGTTTCTCGTCGCCATTGTTTCACGCCCCATTGAAGCGCTTATTTTAAGGCTCTTTGGTTCTGGTATATATTTCTTCTGCTTAAAGCTTTTGCAAGCTCTACTGCCCGCCAGCGCCTACTTGTACTTCATAGGGTAGGCTTGCACCCAATGGCGGTCTGGCAAATGGAGCAGCTGCCGAGATCGCTTTGAGAGCGGCACTGTCTGTTTCTTTGTTACCAGAGCTAGTGATAATCTTGGCGGCAGATACTTTGCCGGCTTCATCTATTTTGAATTGCACTTTAGGAAACGGCGCCGTTATGCCTTTTTCTTTCCATTTCAGTTGCAGAGAATTAGTTATCTCGTTTTTGTAGGCAGTGAAATCGGTTGGTCTGAATGACAGTCCACCGGCGCGTCCTACTTCAGGGGGAATGTCTTTTATTGGTGCTTTCATGTTGGTCGGCACCGTTCCGGGCGTGCTATTTACACCATTGGCATTGCTTGAGCCGCTGGCAGCTTTTGGTGGCAAATAGACCTCGCCCATTTTTGCTGTCTGAGGCTCTGCTTTTTGAGGCACGTAGACATCACCGAGAGTAGCTTTCGTGCTTTCTTTCTGCGGAGGATTCTTCGTTTGATTCTTTTTCGATTCTTCAGCTTGGGCTGGAGTAAACAGTGAAATAGCTAAAGCGAAGGCAGCCACAATTTTTGTTTTGAGCCAGCGGGAAGCGTCGCGAATTTTACGCAGTGAACGCGGGCAATTGTCGGTCATGATTGTGCCGTCAGGGCGGCGATATAGCCTGGCACAAACTCGACCTTGCTCGCGCCCTTTCGCAAATACGGCTTCTGCTTCTTTGTCGGTGAGATTGGCGATATTGTAGACGTTCAGGCTGCATTGACCACAGAAACGTACGCTATCGTTGCCTGTCATTTTGTCCCAGCTACTTTCGCAGGGCGTTTCAATAAAAGCTTGGCTGAGAAGATTTGGCTTAGCGAATATTTCTACTGCTATTTCGAGTGGTTGATCATTTTCGTTGTTGAGCATTTTACTTCGCCTTCTCGTCTTTAGGAGCTGTCGCTGGATTGACAGCAGGGCCTACTCTAACCCGGCCCATCTTGTGAGTAATTGGAGCTCCCCCAAGTGGTTTTTCTTGAGACTTGATAACGCTTTGTTCTACTGTTGTTGGCTCTTTTTTCTTTGAATCTTCTTTTTTCCGTTCGCCTTCATGAGGCTCCACTTTAACAGGCCTAACCGCAGATGGTGCTGCGATTTTGCCGAGTTCTGCCTGTTCCGCTGGTGTGGGCACTCTGATGGCTCCCATCGTTGGTCTTACTTGATTGGTACCTGGATTAGCAACTGGATTAGCAACTGGATTAGCAACTTGATTGCCACCTTTTGTTGTTTTATCGGCCTCGGTCTTACCTCCTTTTTTAGATTTTGCTTTTACTTCGTCCCAATTAAGAACAAATTCTGGTTCATCTTTTGCCTGTGACTTTGTTTGATTTGGGTTGTCTGCTTGAGCTGGAGCTGCTAATGACGCCAGTAACCCGAAGCAGGCGACTATTTTTGTTTTAAGCCATCTTGAAGCATTGCGAATTTTGCGTAGCGCCCTTGGACAATTGTCAGTCATAACGGTGCCATCTGGCCTGCGGTAAAGGCGGGCGCAGAGACTCGCTCCGTTGGTGCCTTTGGCGAATACTGCTTCGGCTTCTTTGTCTGTCATGTTGGCAATGTTGTAAACGTTCAGGCTGCACTGACTGCAAAATCGCACGCTGTCGTTGCCGGTCATTTTGTCCCAGCTAGTGGGGCAGGGTATTTCAATGAAGGCACGGTCTTTGAGTGGGCCAGGTTGGGCAAATGTTTCTACTGCATCTGAGTCATTGCAATTCATAACTGGAGCCTCTCTTATAGTCTTTCTTGGGTAAAGCGATATTCCATTTTTAGTGGCAGTGTAATAGATGTCGGTGGCTTTTCAAATGGTGCTGCTTCTTTTACGGCCTTGAGAGCAGCTTTGTCTTGTTTTTTGTTACCACTACTTTCTTTGATGGCAATATTTTCCACACTGCCATCTGCTTTGACCGTAAATTTTACTGATGGGAATGGAGCAACCAAGCCATTCTTCTTGCCAGCGGCATTGATGCTAACAAAAATTTTGGCGGCATATTGATCTTTTTCGCTGGGGCGGAAGCTGATGCCACCGGGCAGGGGAATGTCAGGTCTGCTTGGTGCGTTTCTTGTCTCGACCGGCTTTACCATGACGTTTCCGGTCTTAGGAGCGGTGCAGCTATTCTGATTGGTGTCTTTGGCCTTTGTCTCATTTGCTTTTGTCTCTTCGCTGTTAGCGGCAGATGGAGTCAATAGAGCCATGGCCAGGGTGCTGGCGGCAATAATTTTTGCTTTCAACCATTTTGAAGCATCGCGAACTTTCCGTAGGGCTCGGGGGCAATTATCAGTGACGATTGTGCCGTCGGGGCGGCGATAGAGTAGTGCGCAAACTCTTCCACCATTCTCTTGAGTTTTGCCTTCGGCGCCCTTACTCAGTACGGCTTCGGCTTCTTTGTCTGTAAGATTGGCAATGTTGTAAACATTGAGATGACATAGGTGGCAAAAGCGCACACTGTCCGAGCCTTTCATTTTGTCCCAGGTTGTGGGGCAAGGTGTTTCGACGAAGGCTCGATCAAGCAAACTGTCTGATTTTACAAAAACTGGCTCATTGTCCATCATTTTGCTCCTTGGCCTGAATATGGAATCTCCGTTCGGTTATAGGTTCGCCCAGTTTGGCATCGAATGTGAACTCTACATCTAATGGTGCGACATTTAGTGGCGGCGGAGGAAGCGGCAGTGACTTTTTTACGGCCTTCAACGCTTCTTCGTCTACGGCCGGATGTTTTGAGGTTTTTATTACCTTAAGCCGTGAGATTGCCCCGTTTTTTTCGATAGTAAAGCTTACTGAAGTTGCCAGCTCTTGGTCCGATTGTTTTGGATTACCGGCTTGTTTCCAGGCTTTGAAAAATGTAGTTCTTAAGTGCAGCATGTAACTAGTAAGATCCGGCATGGCCGGAACGCCAGCAAGTGCAGGAGCTGGATTCTTTTCATAGTCCGGTGAGACAACTGGTTTTACCGATTGCAACGCCGTCGAATTCGATTTGCTTGGCTGCGGGGCTACTTTTTCTTTGTCTTTGTCGCTTGAAGCCGCACCGGGAAGGTTGGCCGAAAGAAAGAGAGTAGCTAAAGCTGCTACTTTTGCTATGGTAGAGAAAGTTCTATTGCGCCAATCGCGCAGGCGACGCAGGGCGCGAGGGCAGTTGTCGGTCATGACCGTGCCGTCTGGGCGCCGGTATATTCTTGTGCAAATTCTGTTGCCGTTGAGATTTTGGCTAAAAATTTCCTGCGCTTCACTATCGCTGAATTGCGCAATATTGTAGACATTCAACTTACAAGAGTGGCAGAAGCGCACACTTTCGCTGCCGGTCATTTCATTCCAGTCGGCAGTGCAGGGCGTGTCGATGATGACACTCTGCGCTAGGTTGGCGGCGGTAATTTTAATTGAGTGCATAGGCTCATTGTTTCAGGTTGGCGTACAGCAACATACCCGGGCATTCCCAATCTATATTCAGTATTTTCACTAGGAGCGACTCGAAAAACCCCAGTTTTAGGAAGTGGCAGCACTCGGCCGCAATTGCCGGAATATCTTGTAGAATCTTTCGGCTTGGTGGTTTTGGGGTATTTATGAGTTTCAATGCAAAGTTAGGCAAAGCCCTCTCCTATGCCTCAAAGACTTTATCGTTATTGGTTTTGGCGACGACTTGTCATTCATTAATGCTAATTTCTAGCCCACCGGCTCAGGCGCAGTTTATGGAACCTGGCCAATTTCAACCCGGTGGCCAGCGTCGGCAATGGCAACCGCAACGCCCAGGTCCGAACTCTTTTCAGGGTGCCCCTAGCAATAGGGACGATTCACTCGATTTGGGAGCCGCCGGCGAGCAAGACTACAGCTTCCAACCCGGAGGCGATCAGGGTGACGCCAATGAGGGCCCACGGGCGCCTGGTCGCCGCGCAAGTCTGGGCGAAATCGATGAGATCATGAACCAGATAATGCAGCAGTTTCATGTGCCTGGCGGTGCCTGTGCCGTGGCGCATGACGGTAAATTGGTCTATGCCAAAGGGTTTGGTGTGGCTAACTTGCGCACCGGCGAGCCGGCCACGCCTAACACGTTGTTCAACTTAGCCAGTTGCACCAAAGCAATCTCTGCCTTTGGAGCATTGCGCCTACAAGAGCAAGGCAAGCTCAATCTCGATACCCCCTTCTGGGACATTATCGGTCGACCAAGGACAGCTGATGGCGAACTGCCCCGTCCACGGATTCGAGAAATTACGGTGAGACAACTGTTGCACCACTCTGGTGGCTGGAATGATGATTCTGGTTTTGATACTGCTGGCAAGCAGATTAATCGCATGGCACCAAATGGCCTGCCATATAGTGAAGCTGTGAGAGTGCTTTTGCAAACGCCGCTCGATTATCCACCCGGTACACAGGCTAAGTATGCCAACGGCCAGTGGAATTTGATCAAGTATGTGATTGAGTGTGCTTCACAAGAGCCTTACGGTCGTTACATGAAAAAGCAACTGAGATCAATTGGCATTGAAGACATGGTTGAGGAGTCACCAAATGTAGTGCCAGGGCAATCTAATCGGTATGGTGGCAATCCGCCCCGCATGATCAAAGGGGGGCAGCGCACAGTGCCGTTGATGCCTAGTTTCGGCAACTGGATGGCTTCCTCGATTGACCTAGTCAAATTTTTGACAGCACTAGATGGATCTCGCATGCAAGGTATTTCGCAAGACTCCTTCAATCAGCTTGTGGCACCACTACCGCCACCAATGCAAAGTGATCAAGATGGTAGGCACTTCGGTTTGGGCCTGGATACAGTGCGGCAAATGCCTGCCGGAATTTCTTTCATGAAAGACGGTGCCAAACCTGGTGTTCACTGTCAAATTGTTCACATGAGTAACGGTGTTGATTTTTGCGTGCAGTTCAATGGTGGTGCCTCCGACAATGGGGGCGATGCTAATCCGGCGCCAGTAGCCGTCAATAAAATTCGCGCATTGCTCAACGCTGTTAGAGATTGGCCGGCTGGCGATTTGTTTGCCAATTATCAGTAGATTGACTGTTTAATTAAACATCGCTAAATAGTTTGCTCAAGAATCAGGCAAAACTAGACACAAAAAAGCGCCGACCCTAGAGCCGGCGCTTTTAATTTTTTAGTCAGCGCTCTATTTAGCGGCTGCGGCAGCTGCTTCTTTAGCAGTTGGGGCAACAACCTTAGGAGCGACAACTTTGACCACAATCTCGTCGTGTGGGTTGAGAATAGTGATTCCAGCGGGCACTTGTACTTGACCGAAGTGAATGGCTGCTTCAACTACATCTAGAGCGGTGAGGTCTACTTCGATGTAATCTGGAATTTCAGCAGGTAGGCATTCAATGTTGGCTTCTTGATAGTTCTCTTCGAGCTTGGCGCCAGCTTTCACAGCCATGGAAGCGCCAACGAATTTGATTGGAACGGTCACTGAAACTTTGCGTTGAAGGTCTACTTTGTAGAGTTCGATGTTATAGACGAAATCTTGAGTTGAACGTCTCGCTACCTGTCTAATGATAGCGTTGACATTTCCTTCTGGAGATTCAAGCTCAATCATGTGCGAGTAAGCGGCAGCTGGAAGGCGACCAAACTCACGAGCATTGATTTGCAAGCTCTCAGAGGGAATACCACGACCATAAAGAGTCGCAGGCACGTTGCCTTCACGTCTCAATTGTTTCGGGGTTTTGGCTTCGCGTTTGGCGACGCCTAGTTTGATTTTCTCCATAACCCGCTCAATTCCTTAGGTAAAACTTTGGATGATTTCGTAGAACTTTTCTGGATGAAAAGATGAAACTGGGGCGCAAGGATTCGAACCTCGGAATGTCTGGACCAAAACCAGATGCCTTACCACTTGGCGACGCCCCAATTTAAACTGTGCAGGCTGGAAAAGCCGGACAGCAACGGTTGATTCTATTGAAGTTGATGGCTTTGTGTCAATCAACATTGCGCTTGTATGCCTAAATATAAAGCACAATTGATATTAGGGTAGGGCGCGAACCGCCGCCGCTTGATCTATGAGAGAGCGGGCAAAGCTAAGCGAGGCCTCTTCATTGGCGTTTCCGCTGGCCATGGCGGCAAGAGATCTAAGTCTCATCTCATCATCAAGAATGTTGACTGTAACAATCGTGCGATCAGCTAAATGTTCTTTCTTTACTTCTAGGTAGTTGTCAGCCACTGAAGCAACAATTGGCTGGTGGGTGATGCAAAGTATCTGCTGTGAGCGGGATAGTTTTGAGAGTTTGTCGCGCACGGCATTGAGCACGCGGCCGGAGAGGCCGGTATCTATTTCATCAAATATGACAGTGGCCACCTGGTCAGCGGCGGCAAAGATGGTTTTGATGGCCAGCATGATGCGTGATAGTTCGCCGCCCGAGGCAATTTTGCCCAGGGGCATGGCTGGTTGGCCAGGGTTTGGGGCAATTAAGAAGTCAATTTTGTCGATGCCGTTGGGGCCAGCTTCGGCCAGTTGGCTAAAGGCAATTTCAAAGCGGCATTTTTCCATGCCCAAATCTACTAATTCTTTTTCTACGGCAGCTGACAAGGTCTTGGCTAGCTTTAGCCTTCCTTTAGATAGATCGGCTGCTTTGTTTTGTAGCTCGCCTGCAACTTCAGCTATTTCTTTGGCTAAGCCTTCTGTTTCTTTCAAGCCGTTTTCTAGTTTTTCGAGTTCATGGCTCAGCTCTTCTTGCTTGGCGATGGCGTCGCTTAAATGCGGCCCGTATTTGCGCTTGATAGTGGCTATCAAATTAAGGCGGTTTTCTAAATCGATTAGGGTATCGGGATCGGTATCGAGCTTGTCGGCGTAGCGACGCAACGCTGTAGCGGCTTCTTCTAGGCTAGCCAGGCCGCCGCTCAGGGCTTCGTGAATGGAGTCAAGGCTAGAGTCAAAGCGCAGGGCTTTTTCTACTTCAGACATGGCTTTTTGAATCAGGTCGACGGCACAGACCGAACTATCTGAATCGGAGCCGGTAAGCGCATCTTGAGCGGCTTCAGCTTGTTGTTTTAGTTCAATAGCATTGCTCAAAACGCTGACCTGCCGAGCCAGTTCTTCGTCTTCGGCTGGATCGCTCAGTTCTGCTTGTTCTAGTTCATTTAATTGAAATTTGGAAAAATCAAGTTTGCGCAGGCGCTCATCTTCTGACATGGTGAGCGAATCTAGCTCGTCTTGCAATTGTTTTTTGCGAGCGTAAAGTGTGCGTACTTTCTCTAAAATTTTAGTGTGACTGTCGCTGCCCAGGCCGTCTAAAAGTTCTAGTTGTGACTGCGAAGACATCAGTGTGCGTGCTTCGTGCTGGGCGTGCACTGTAATGAGCATGGTGCGCAACTCGCCTAGCAAATTATGATTTACCAGGGTGCCGTTGATGCGAATTTTAGAACCGCTTTTGCCAATTTCTCGAGCGACTGTAAGTTCTGCTTGCTCGGCTGTTTCTTCGTCAATTAACTCTTCTTTTTTCAGCCAGGCAATCACCTGAGAGCTGGGAACAAAGACTGCTTCAAGATTAGCTTTGTCGGCACCGGGACGGATGATTGAGGATGGTACTTTGCCGCCTAAGACAGCGTTGAGAGCATCCATCAAAATGGATTTTCCTGCTCCTGTCTCACCGGTTAGAACATTTAATCCGGCTGTCCAGTCGACCTGAGTTTTTTCAATCAGGGCGAAATCTCTAATCTGTATACTTTTTAGCATGCACCGTATATGGAGTCGTTGTAGTGTTCTGCCATAGCAGTGAAATTTTGGATGAAAATCTCTGCTGATGCCAACATAATAGCCCGAATCACCATGTAGTAAAGCCCCCGCTTAGATTTCTAAGAGAGGGCTTTAATTTTCTTACTTTGTCAGCTGCTAGTTTTTACTATTACCTATTTATATATAGCTTCTAGTTAAACTGCAGACCCTAACTAAACTGCTGACTCAATCTAAACCGCAGACCCAGTCTAAACTGCGGCGGCAGTGGCAACTTCAGCTCTCGATTGAATGCTGATTTGAGCTGCTACCTGTTTGGCAATTTCAATAAAGGCCTTTGATACAGCGCAGTCTGGGTCGCCAGCTACGATTGGCACCCCTTGGTCGCCGCCAATGCGCACTTCTGGATCAAGAGGTATCTCACCTAAGAAAGGCACTTTATGCTCTTCGGCTAGACGCTTGCCGCCGCCACGACCAAAGATTTCATACTGTTCGCTTGAACCTTTAGGCTGGAAGTAGCTCATATTCTCAACAAAGCCAAGAATTGGCACTTCCATTTGTGAAAACATTGCCAGGCCTTTGCGGCCATCGAGCAAGGCAACATCTTGTGGGGTGGTGACGATGACGCCGCCGGAAAGCTGAGTGGCTTGCACCATGGTGAGCTGGGCGTCGCCTGTGCCTGGTGGCATATCAACGATGAGATAATCGAGTTCGCCCCATTCAACGTCGCGCAAAAATTGTTTGATAGCTTTGTCTAGCATTGGTCCGCGCCAGATTAATGGTGTGTCTTGGGAGACAAAGAATGCCATCGAAATGCATTTAACGCCATGATTTTCGGCTGGCACAATGCGGTTGTCTTTGGCGGTGGGCTGATAGGCATCAACTCCCATCATCAAAGGAATATTTGGACCAGTAATATCAGCGTCGAGTAAACCTACTTTTGCGCCGAGCTTAGCTAGTGCCACAGCCAGGTTGCAAGATACAGTTGATTTACCTACGCCGCCTTTCCCTGAGGTGACGGCAATAATTTGCTTGATGCCGTTCACTGGTTCTTTGCCATTGCGGCGTTGTCCAGCCACTTGGGCTGCTGATTCCATTTCGACTTCTTCAACACCTTCTAAGGCTTTGACTGCGTCTTGGCATTCGCCTTCGAGGCGCTCCTTGACTGGGCAGGCCGGTGTTGTCAGTGTCAGCTTGAAAAACACCTTGGTACCGGTAATCTTGATATCGGAAATCATTCCGAGGGTGACTACATCGATGTTCAGGTCAGGATCCATGACCGTACTGAGGGCTTTTCTTATTTGCTCTTCGTTGAGCTTATTTTCGTTGGCGCCAATCATTGAGTAACCTGTTTAAGTTAGTGACGGGCAAATCAAAATTCAAGAATTCAAATTTGATTGCCAGTCACATAGTAACGGCTCTGGCTCAAGATCGGCCGTAAACTAATAAATTATTGAGGCTTGCTAGCACTAACTTCTCTTAAGTCTTTGGCTGATAGAGCGACGGTCAGCTGCTAGAGCCCTCTCTGCTTTGGTTATTGGGTGCTCGGCGCCGAGTCTCGCGGAGAGCTTTTCAAGTGCTGCTTCCACGGTCTCTTGAGAGCCTTTCTCTATGGCGGTATTGGCCAAGGCGGTATTGGCTATCGCTATGTTCACGGCACTGACATAGCAATCTGGATGATCGGCGTTCAGCAGTGCTTGTCTCATTTTAAGGGCTTCACTGAAGCAGGCTTTGGCTTTAGCTGCCTCTCCCATTTGTAAATAGCAGACGCCTTGATTGTCTAATGTGATTGCAAGGTCAGGATGTGTAGCCGGAAGTGAACGTTTTTGAATGGCCAAGGCTCGCTCTATGTAGACTTGAGCTTTGTCGTAGTTTTGCAAGCGTCGCTCTAAGTCACCAATACCCATTAGCGTTTTGGCTGTAAGCGGATGGTCTGGCCCGAAAGCCTTTAAGCGAATATCGAGAGCTCGTTCGTAGAGAGTGCGGGCCTCACCTAGTTTGTTTTGTTCGCGATAGAGGCCAGCTATGTTATTGAGATCCATGGCTGTGTCTGGATGCTGATCGCCGAGAGCATTTAGATCCAGATAGAACGCTCGTTGGTAGTATTTCTCGGCTTTCTTTACTTGGCCGAGATCGCGATAAAGTCCACCTAGATTAGCGAGTAGATAGGCGTTACCGACATCGCTGCGGCCGAGCTTTTTCTCGCTAATAGCCAAAGCCTTGAGATATAGGCCTTCGGCTTCGCTGTAGCGACCTTGATCGCGCCTCAATTTAGCTAAGCCGTTGGTGATACTTGCCAATTGTGGTGAGTCGGGCTGCTTGATTTGTGTTTCCCAGAGGTCTAATGCTTTTAGATAAGTCTTCTCTGCTTCTTGGTAATGACCTTGCTCGCGCTCTAGTGTGGCTAAATTATTGAGGGCTACTGCCGGTTCTGGGCGGCTAGCGGCAAAACTTAGGCGGGCTGCTTCGGCTGCTTTCTTGTAGTAAGGCCGGGCTTCTTGGTAGCGCCCTTGAATGCGATAAAGTTCCGCCAAGTTGTTCATAGCTCGGGCTGTGCGTTTATCTATTTGCCAGTCGGGGCCAAACGACCGGCAGACGGTCAAAGCAGTCTCAAACTCTTTTCGTGCTTTTTCGTAGCGACCGAGTTTGAAGGCTTCTTCGCCAGCTGCAATAGCGTTGTAGTAAGGCATACTTTGGAAGGCTAGAAGTATTGCCCAGGTTAGTGTGCAGGCGAAGAGCGTGCGGCGATACCACTTCATTTTAGGGTTGTCGAGCACTTTCTCTTTGAAGTTCTTTTGCCATATACTAATTTTGCTTCTCAAAGAAGAAGCAGTCTTAGCCAGCGATTGCCCCTGATCGTGTGCTTCTTGCTCTGATAAATTTTGAGTTTCAGATGGGGTGTGTTTTCTCATAGGGCTAACTTACGTCTCAGCCCGACGGGAAGTCAAGAGGGGTTTTGGATAGTGTTCAAGTCTCCAAAATAACCTTTTCAACCTTAGCCTGAACGATTTGAGTGTCTTTAGCGCATTGCCAGAATGGTGAGTAGTAAATCTTCGAATGCTTGTTTATTTATCTGGGTTGCTACTTGCACCTTGCGCCCAGAAAAAAGAGATGGGCCCGTGCGGCCGATACTTTTGCCTGAGGTGGAAACATCAATTTTCACTTCTTTATACGTAAATAAGCCTGGTTCAATGGCTGCCGCTGCGGTGATTGTGTCCCAGAAATAGTAGTCGAAACCTTTGACCAAGCTCCACAGCTTGAAAGCGAGGGCAGAGGCTCGTGAGTTCTCTGATTGACCTTCAAGCTTGGCTAAGAAGTCTTTGGTGACAGGCAAGTCGTTGGTGAGATCAAGGGTGATTAGCTTGATTGGAATTTTGCTATCAAGCACTTGCTTGAAGGCCACAGGGTCAGCGTAAACGTTCCATTCGGCTGTGCCGTCGGTGCCTTCTTCTTCAACATTGCCTTTGCAGTTGATAGCGCCACCCATGATCAAGAATTCTTGAATTTTATCTTTGACTTCTGGTTGGGTGGTCAAAAGTTTGGCAATGTTAGTCAGTGGGCCAGTTGTAACCACCGTGAAAGGTACTTTTGAATTGGAGAGACAATCTAAAAATACTGATTCAATGTTGCGGGGGCGGCCGTGTTGGTAAGGCTTCTTTAGATAGTTGTCACGGAAAAGCGGCAATTCATTGATGATATAACTTTCGCGACGCCAGTTTTCAGGAAACGGGTGCGGAACTTCATCTTCAGTTAGAGCAATCTCTGGTCCATCGATATCGAGGTAGGTAGCGATTTTTTGAGTTGCTTCAAAAATCTGCGCAGCATAGCAATCACCATTGGTGATACCAACGGCTTGCAAGTCTATTTCTGGGCTGAGCCAGAGCAAAATGCAACTGAGCAGATCGTCTACGTGTCCATCATGGTCGTGAATAATTGGTGTAGGCATCTCTAAAGTTTACTGTCCTGACAAGGCAGTTTCATTAGAGAATTCCCAAGTCCATCTTGGCTTCTTCGCTTGCCATGGTCTTTGGATCCCATCGGGGAATCCAAACTAATTTGACTTCGACATTTTCAGCCCACGGTAGTTTTTTAGCAGCCGCATGACATTGTCCTTGAATCACTGCACCGACTGGGCAGCCTGGACTAGTCAGTGTCATTTTTATGTTGACATTGTTGTCTGCTACTTTGACTTCGTAGATTAGACCAAGGTCGACGATGTTGATACCTAATTCAGGGTCAACGATTTGGCGGAGATTTTCTAAAACAAGATCTTCTTGCAACGATGTCATCATGAAGGCTTATTCCTTTATGGTAATTTTAGCTGTCTGAATTCCTTCCAACAGTGTGTTCCATGGCAGCAGTGCACACTTGATACGTACAGGATATTTTTTTACTCCTCTTAGAGCTTCTAATTCTTCAAGCTCATCTTCAAAGGCAACTTCATCGCCTTTTGTCAGCATCATGGTTTTAAAGCTTTCGATAATCTCTTCAGCTCGTTCGACAGTCTGACCAAGTATGGCCTCAGACATCATTGAGCCAGAGGCTGTGTTGATAGAACAGCCGTGAGCCATTAATTTGACGTCTTCAATTAGACCAGCTGGCGAGACTTTTAAATAAAGAGTTAGCTCGTCGCCGCACAGTGGATTGACACCTTCTACGGTAGCACTGGCGTTGTCTATACTGCCGTTGTTACGAGGGTTGTGATAGTGATCCAGGATAGTTTCCCGGTATAGATCATCTGCAAGCGACATGTCCCATAACCTTATCTGCTTCTTTTAGAGCGGCCATTAGGAGGTCGACTTCTTCAAGAGTGTTGTAGATATAAAAACTAGCGCGGGCTGTGCCCATTACTTTCAAATCTTTCATCAGGGGCTGGCAGCAATGATGTCCAGCTCTAATTGCTACACCGCTATCGCTCAAAATTTGACCAAGATCGTGGGGGTGAATGCCTTCAACATTGAAGGCAATAACGCCGCCGCGAAGATTGGCATCTTTGGGGCCATAAATTGTGATGCCTTTGACATCGCTAAGGCGCTTCAGGGCGTATTCTGTAATTTCTAGTTCGTGGGCTCTGACATTATCCATGCCGAGATTTTGCAGATACTCAATGGCGACACCGCTAGCTATGACATCGGCGATGTTTGGTGTGCCAGCTTCAAACTTCCAAGGCAGCTCATTCCAGCGGCTTTTGTCGCGGCTGACCGAGCTAATCATGTCGCCACCAAACATAAATGGTGGCATGGCATTGAGTATTTCTTTCTTTCCCCAGAGAATACCAACACCGGTTGGCCCCAGCATTTTATGCAGTGAGAAAACATAAAAATCACATTCTAGTTCAGCCACAGAAGTCTTGAGGTGGGGCACTCCTTGAGCGCCGTCAACGAGAATTAGGGCATTGTGTTGATGAGCTAGTCTCGCCAGCTCTTTCACTGGTGTAATAGTGCCAAGCACGTTAGACATTTGGGTAACGGCAACCAGTCTAGTTTTGCTGCTAATCAACTGCTTGGCCGATTCCATATTGATTTGGCCGTCTTCTGTCAGCTCTAAAAAGACTAGCTTAGCTTCGCGCTCTTGGGCGAGTTGCTGCCACGGCACTAGGTTAGAGTGGTGCTCCATTGGTGATAAAACAATTTCATCACCAGGTAAGACATTTTGCCTGCCCCAGCTATAGGCAACAAGGTTAATTGCTTCAGTGGTGTTTCGCGTGAAAATTACTTCGCAAGTTTCTTTAGCGCCAATGAAATTAGCAACTGTTTCTCGCACCCCTTCATAGGCAGTGGTCGCTTCTTCGGACATCGTATGAATGCCGCGGTGAACGTTCGAATTGTATTGTTCGTAGTAATTGGAGATGCTTCTGATTACTGGCACAGGCTTGTGAGAAGTAGCCGCGTTATCTAGATAAACCAAACGCTTGCCGTCAATTACGCGATCAAGAATAGGAAAGTCTTGGCGTATTTTCTCTACATCTAAGTTACTCATTGCTCTCTTGCTTCTCTAAACTGAACTACGAACTTACAGCAGAAGTCTGACAATCAACGAATACCTCGTTTTCTCTTACTTCTACCGGATAGGTGGGAACGGCAATTACCGCTGGTAAGCAGAGTGCTTTGCCAGTACGTACGTCAAACCTCGCACCGTGGCGTGGGCATTCTATTTGGCAGTCGACCAGTTCGCCTTCACCCAATGGTCCACCGTCATGGGTGCAGATATCGGCAATGGCGTAGAACTTTTCTTCAACGTTGCAGAGGGCTATGCGCACTTCTCCAACAGTAAATACTTTTGCTGTGCCTTCTTTGACGTCGCTTATTTGAGCGACCTTAATAAAGCCGGAACTACTCATTTGTAGATTTTATCCGCTACCAGATCACCGACCCAGTCTGCGGCTCCCTTTATTTCGATGTCATCGAGAATCTGTACAAAGAACCCTCGGACAATTAGCTCTTCTGCTTCTTTCAAATTGAGGCCGCGACAATTCAAATAGAATAGTTGCTCTTTGTCCACGGGGCCAACGGTAGCGCCGTGAGAACATTTGACGTCGTCTGCGAGAATCTCTAAACGTGGAATAGAATCAGCTCTTGCTTCGGTACCGAGCAAGAGGTTCTTGTTCGATTGAAAAGCGTTTGTACGCTGGGCAATCTTGTCTACTTTGACTATGCCTTGGTAGACCGATGAAGAAGTGTCTTTTAAGGCCACCCGGAAGTTGATATTAGATGTGGTATCAGGACAGGTATGCTCTTGGATGGTGTTGTAAGAGAAGTGCTCTGAACCATCACCGAGAACAACACCGCGAATATCACTGTGTGAGCCAGGTTCGACCATGATTGTTTCGATGTCTGATTTGATTTGCTTGCCGCCCAATCCAGCAGTGGTGAGGTTGAAAACACCATCTTTGTGAATGTGGGTACGGACACGGCTGACTGCAAATACTGCATTTGAAAGCTTATCTACAGCCATGACTGTAACTTTGGCGCCTTGGCCGACGTTTACTTCAATGAATGAGTTAGACAATGTTGTGCCAGTTAATTCTTGTGATTCGGCATTGGCGAAGGCGCTCACAAGTGTTACATGACTGTTGGCTTCGGCTACGACAACGACACGGGGGAATACTGCTTGACCGCCTGGGCCCACTGGCAGATTAACGGCGCTAACAAAGGGCCCGTCAACTACTACGCCTTTAGGAACGTAGAGGAGCAGACCGCTGTTGAAGAGGGCCTTGTTCATCAAGGTGAATTTGTCATCAGAAGCTAGGGGCTTACCGTTTTCAAATATTTTCTTGACTAGGTCTGGATGCTTTTCTATTGCTTCGGTTAGAGGCAAGAAAATCACGCCTTGTTTAGCCAACTCAGGATTGATCGTGGCGTATTGAGTTTGGCTTTCGTAGTCGTCTACGAACAGGCCAGCTGGTTCGCCTAATTTGGCCAAAGCCGACTGCAAGATTTCCATTGCTGGAGCTTTAGTGGCTTTGTTTCTCAGTGGATCAACAGTAATGAATGTGGAGAGATCCAGATTGTCGATTTCAGTTTTGCGCCAATCATCATCACGAGTGGTAGGCATGGGGCTCTGGAAATAAATTTCCCAGGCTGCATTTCTTGAGTCTTGCAACCAGCTTGGTTCGCCATTTCTCTGAGCAAGATCGGCTACCCGTTCTTTTGCTATGGTGTTGGCTAACTTCAACTCCGCCATGACTGTTTCCATCTCCATCTTTATTTTGTTCACTTGCGCTTACTGTTGGGTCTTATCTTTAAACTGCTTAGCCGACAGAACCTTCCATTTCGAGCTGAATCAAACGATTCAACTCTACTGCATACTCAAGGGGCAACTCTTTTGTGAATGGCTCAAAGAAGCCATTTACAATCATCGCAGTTGCTTCGTCTTGGTTGAGGCCACGGCTCATCAGATAGAAGAGTTGCTCTTCACCAACTTTTGATACTGTAGCTTCGTGCTCAATGTTGACGTCTTTTTCGTCAATTTCCATGGTTGGGTATGTATCTGATCTTGATTTGTCATCGAGCAATAGAGCGTCGCACTTGACCGATGATTTAACACCGGTGGCCTTCGGATAAACCTTGATCAAGCCGCGATATGAAGTACGTCCGCCATTTTTGCAAATAGATTTGGAGATAATCATCGACGTTGTGTTTTTGGCAGCGTGGATGATTTTTGCACCAGCATCTTGGTGTTGATCTTCGCCCGCAAAGGCAATTGAAAGCACTTCGCCATGAGCCCGCTCACCCAGCAAGTAAATGGCTGGATATTTCATGGTCAGCTTAGATCCGAGGTTTCCGTCTACCCATTCAACTTTGGCATCTTCGTGGGCAACTGCTCTTTTGGTGACCAGGTTGTATACGTTTTTAGACCAGTTTTGAATGGTGGTGTAGCGAATGTGAGCGCCAGGCTTAGCAATTAGCTCAACTACAGCTGAGTGCAGTGAATCGGTTGAATAAGTTGGCGCGGTACATCCTTCGATGTAGTGCACGAAAGAGCCAGGCTCAGCAATGATTAGTGTGCGTTCGAACTGCCCCATATTTTCAGCATTAATTCTGAAATAGGCTTGCAATGGAATTTCTATCTTGACGCCTGGTGGCACCCAGATGAAACTTCCACCTGACCATACTGCCGAGTTGAGAGCAGAGAACTTGTTGTCGGCAGCAGGAATTACTGTAGCGAAGTGTTCGCGCACAATGTCTTCGTGCAGTCTCAGGCCTGAGTCCATGTCGAGGAAGAGTACCCCTTGTTTTTCAAGGTCTTCGCGAATGGAGTGGTAGACCACTTCTGATTCGTATTGAGCAGTGACGCCGGCTAAGAATTTGCGTTCGGCTTCAGGGATGCCTAAACGATCGAAAGTATTCTTGATACCTTCTGGCACTTCATCCCAGTCAGTTTCTTGCTTTTGTGATGGCTTAATGTAATAGAAGATGTTTTCGAAGTCGATATCGTTAAGCAGTCCGCAATTTCCCCAGGTGGGCATTGGCTTTTTGTTGAAGATATCGAGGGCACGCAAGCGGAATTTGAGCATCCACTCGGGCTCGTTTTTCATTGCTGAAATTTTTTCGACAATTTCGCGGGTTAGACCACGGCCTGATTTGAAAATATAGTCTTCTTTATCGGAGAAACCATATTTGTAATCGTTGCCGATCCCTTCCAGACCTGCACTTTTATTACTTTCAGACTTAATGCTTTCTGGCAACCCTTTGTTGTTTAGTGCTGGGGCTAGATCTGCCGACATAATTGCCTCCTTAACCATCTTAATTACTTAGCGCCTACGACTGCAGGGCTTGGGCTTGCATTTGAACTAGAAGTCTTGGCGTTGGGACCAGTTCCTGGAGTTTCTTGCATCTCCGAGGTAACCCATTCATAACCACGGTCTTCTAGCTCTAGAGCTAGTTCACTGCCGCCGGAAGCAACAATTTTGCCGTCTTGGAAGACGTGCACGAATTGAGGCTGAACATAATTGAGCATGCGCTGATAGTGGGTGATAAGCAAGATTGCTGTGTCTGCCTTACTGAGAGCATTTACACCCTCTGAAACTGTTTTGAGAGCGTCGATATCTAGACCTGAATCGGTTTCATCAAGAATAGCCAGAGATGGGTTGAGCATTGAGAGTTGAAGAATCTCAAGACGCTTTTTCTCACCACCAGAGAATCCGTCGTTGACATATCTTGAGAGAAATTCGTCTTTGACGCCTAGTTTGGCCATTAAGGCTTTGAGTTCAAGGCGAAACTCTTTTACTGGAATGTCTCGACCGCGAACGGCGTTCACTGTTTTTCTCAAGAAATTCGAAACTGATACACCAGGAATTGATACTGGATATTGGAAGGCCAGCGCCAGACCAAGCTTTGCTCGTTGGTCTGGGCTCATTTCTGAGATTTCTTGACCTTTATAGAGCATTTTCCCAGAGGTCACTTTGTAGCGCGGATGACCCATCAGTGCATAAGACAAAGTCGACTTGCCTGAACCGTTGCGGCCCATGATGGCGTGAATTTCGCCTGCACGGATAGTCAGATTCACACCTTTGAGAATTTCTTTGTCTTCGACGTTGACATGTAAGTCAACAATTTCGAGCAAAGGAATTGCGCTCAAATCAGAGTTTGAGCCTGAACTGTTGTTGGTGTTTGGGGAAGTCATCTTCCGGTTTGCCTCTTTTTGCTACTGGTCAAGATTTCTAGATTGCGGTCTTTTTGTGCTTTCGTGCGGGGAAAAACCCCTTTTGCTGCTCCAGCCAATTGCTTTGACCCAATTCTGCTGGCTTGTGAATCATATCCCTTTTATAGATTGGTTCCCTTGGGAACTTCCCTTAAAAGTTTGCAACGTTCGCAACGCAGCACTTTATAGACAATATAGTATCAAAAATCGACTAACTCGGCCCGGTTTATTTATAATCCTTTTCTGGATATCGACAGATATAGGGTTTTGCGCCTTCAGCTCTTAATTTTTCAGGACATTTACGGTAGTAGATTTGGACAATTTGGGTGACAATGGAAACACAGGTAAGATTCCTTGAAAAAAACGCTTGCCTCCTTAAGGCAAAACTGCGGCCACTTTCGCCAGATTGGCAAAATCGACTGCGTTAACCATTTCGACCTGATAAAACTTGCCTAACAAAATTTGAGAAAGCAATAAATGATCACACAGCCGCTAGGCGAGATACCTGAAAAGACACAAGAAGCAATCGTGCTTCACCTTAAGCGCCAAGGCGAATTGACGGTAGGCGATCTTTGCAGCATGTTAGGTATTACTTCGATGGCAGTGAGGCGTCACCTTACTGGTTTGCAAAAAGAAGGCCTGATTGAATCACGCATAGAAAGGCAAACTCGCGGTCGCCCTACCTATAAATACAAATTGACCGATAAGGCCGAGTCGTTGTTTCCGTCAGGTGGTTCTACTCTGGCAGTGGATTTGCTTGATGCTGTTTACGAGCAAGCCGGTCACAAAGGGGTAATGGAGCTGCTCTCACTTCGCAATAAGAAGCGCATTGAGCGCTTGAAGTCGCGAGTTAGCGATAAATCATTGGCCGAAAGAGTCGAAGAAGTGGCCAAGATTTTCTCTGAAGATGGCTATATGACTGAATGGGAAGGACTGCCTGATGGTAACTTCATTATTTACCAGCGTCACTGTGCTGTGCACGATCTGGCCAATCAGTTTCGCCAGTTGTGTTTGATGGAGCCGCAAATGATGCAGGCTTTGCTTGGCGTCAAAGTGACGCGCGAAAAGTATATTCTGCGCAACGACCCACTCTGTGCCTACTTGGTGCACGCTTGTGACCAGCCTCTAGATTTAGCTGGAGAAGCGGCGGCTGATTCTACTTTTGATGGCCCTTTAGACATCTAACTAAATAATTAAAGCGCAGTTCACTGAAGTCAAGCCGTTTTCAGCGGGAATGGCTTGTGTGGGATTGGGAACTAACTAGTCTTGTAATTAGCTCAAAAAACAAATTTGAAATTAGGAACATAGAAAGGCTTCTAAGATTTTCTATGTTCTCAAATTCTCGATTTCTAAAATTTTAGATGCCTTTGAGCTGCCAGAAACTTGCTTGAGTTCGTGGTGAAACTGTAGATAGTTTGACGAAGTTGGCAGGGCCGCGGGCGGCAATAGGTAAACCGCCGGTGATGACGATGGTGTCACCGGCCGCTACGTAACTGCGCTTCAGTAGCGTTTCTTCCACTAGGGCCATGGTTGATTCTGAGTCAGATACTTCGGTTAGCATCACCGGGGTGGTGCCCCATGTGAGAGTTAGCTGGCGATAAACATGTGTTTGTTGTGTCAAAGCAATGATTGGACACGGTGGTTTGAACTGTGAGATCAATCTAGCGGTTGAGCCAGACTTGGTAAATGTTGCGATCACTCGAGCTTTCATATCTACGGCCATGGCGCAAGCCGCGTGAGCAATGGCGTGAGCCGATGAGCCAAGTTCATGTTCGTGAAGTATAGAGCGGTCTTGGCTGGCTTCGGCAGCAGAAGCAATGCGATCCATCATCGTCACTGTTTCAACTGGATAGTCACCCATGGCGCTCTCTTCTGACAGCATGACGGCATCGGTGCCATCAAAAATTGCATTGGCGACGTCAGAAGCCTCTGCTCTCGTTGGTCTTGGGTTGTTCGCCATAGAATCAAGCATTTGAGTTGCTGTGATGCAAGGTTTGCCGTGAGCATTGGCCCGTCTAATTATTAGTTTTTGCGCTGGTGGAACCATTTCTGGTGGCAGTTCTACACCGAGATCTCCCCTTGCCACCATGACACCGTCGGTGACGGCTAAAATTTCTTCTAGGTGATCTACTGCTTCTGGTTTTTCTAACTTGGCGATAATCATTACAGGCGGCCAGTGGTCGCCAATTTGCTCTCTCAAGTCAACAATGTCTTGAGCGTCGCGCACAAAGGATAGTGCCACAAAATCGACTTCACATTTGAGGCCAACTTTTAGGTCTTCTTTGTCTTTTTCGGTTAAGGCTGGAATCGAAAGTCTGACGCCAGGAATGTTAATACCCTGGTGATTTTTCAGAACACCACCCATGATAATTTCGCAGATAGCATCTGTTTCGTTGGTTTCAAGGACGCGCAATTCAATTAAGCCATCATCAAGCAAAATTGTGTCTTGTGGTTTTACTTCGCGGGCTAGAGGCTCATAATTCGTGCTGACAATTTCAACAGTGCCTTCGAGTTTGCGACTAGTTAAAGTGAACTGTTTACCCTTCTCCAGTTTTACTGGTAAATCACCAGTTAACTTGCGGGTGCGAATCTTGGGGCCAGAGAGGTCGAGTAGAATTCCGACTGGCATATCTAGACGAGTGCTGATTTCGCGCACATCGGCAACAACTGATTCAATGAATTCAGGAGTTGAGTGCGAGCAGTTGATTCTTGCCACATCCATACCAGCTTTGATCATTTCAGCTAGGACTTCAGGCTGCCTGCAGGCTGGGCCAATAGTGGCAATGATCTTGGTACGCGTGTGCTTCATCGAAGTCGGTTTCCTTGTACTATCACTGGCTCGCGCTGGCGAGTCTTGAAGATTATTCATGTGGTTTCTTCTAAATTGAGAGGTTTATTTGGTTTTGCTGCCTGAGGCAAGTTCACTTTCTTCTAGGCGAAAGTTGGCGAGACTGAGTTCGGCGAAGCAATTATCGATGTCGGCGATAGCAGCAATTTCATTGAACTGAATATGGCCACTTTTGATCATGTTATAGAGCCGGTTGAAGCGTTCGATGTGTCCATCAAAACGCTCGATAGCGTAATCTTTGGCTTGCCCAGTGGTGACCAAGAACGGCCAATCGCTTGACGAGAGCAGCAGTAGTTCGCGTGCCAGTTGCTCCGCCGCTTTGTTTAAGGCAGCGTCGTTTGGCGAAGCCTTTACTAGCTCCATAACTTCTTTCATCTGTTTTTCCGCTTTATGAATTTGCGGCCACATGAACTCAGTATCGTTGTTCAGCCAAACTTGATAGTGCCCACCAGAGCCCCAGGACGATTCCGGAAGGTTAATGGTTTTTTCTGGTGGAGTGGCTGTTAAGTATTCAGTAGCTGTCTGCATTTCTATGGCAGTGTAGTTTTTTAAACGGCGAATAACTTCTTTCAACCAAGTTACGCCTTCAAACCACCAGTGACCAAAGAGCTCGGTGTCGAATGAGACCATAACCAAACCAGGGCGTCCTGTGGTCTTTAAATGCTCGGTCAAGCAACCTTGCAAGAAGCCAACATAGTGATCGGCGTTTTCTTTAATGCGGTTAGCGGCAGCTTCAGGGTTGTAAAGCTCTTTGTCGCCGAGGTCGGTACTTTTGGAGGTCAGTTTCCAGAAGTGCAAACCAGATGTGTCATCTTTTTTGTGGAATTCGCGATAGTTGCCATCTCCTGGATAGCCTTGGTCGGCGGACCAAACCTGATAGCCAGCTTGCTCATGACGACCCATCACGGCAATTGGATACTCTTTCAGCCAGAACGCTTCAAATGTATCGAGGCCGGTATTGCCATTTTGTTTAGAAGGAACATATTCAACCGAGCCATAAGGTCCGACTACTCGCCGTACTTCAGCTGTTTGACCACCTTTGATGACAAACGATTCAGTGAAGAAATATTTCAAGCCAGCTTCGAACAACCATTTTTCAATTCCAGCACGTTCACCTTGAGCCGGTCTGTATGCGCATTCTGGCAGCCAGAATCCGTTGGGATCTTTGCCAAAGTGTTTTTTGTAGTTAGCTACACCGGTCTTGTACTGGGCCAAAATAGATACGTCTTCGCTGAGAAGAGGCGAGAAGCAGTGGGTGGCAGCTGAGGTTGTAATTTCTATGGCACCAGCGTCTTGTAGTCGTTTGAAACCACCGATTAAGTCGCGCTTCCAGCGATCGGCGAAGTCGCGTTGAATGGCGGTGAACCAATCTAAGTAAAACTTTGCTAGATGATGGTTTTCAGGATTAGGACTGGCGCCAAAGCTGGCATATTTGGCTTCGTCGGCTTTGGCCGCTTTGATACGTAAGCTAAGAAACTTTTCGAAACCTTGCTTGAGGTGCTCGTCAGCCAGTTGCTCGCAGAGCACTGGGGTGAGACCGATGGTCAGCTTGGCTTTGATACCTTCTTGTAATAGGTCGTCGACAGCATTAAGCAGGGGAATGTAGGTTTCAGCCATACATTCATAAACGCTTTCTTCGCCGAATGGCCACATTCCGGCCTTGCGATAGAAGGGAAGGTGACTGTGCAACATGAATACAAAGGAGCCGATGCTCAACGTCCTGACCTCTTAACTTATTGCTGTGTTCTAAAATCTGCGTACAAAAATACGTCGCTCCATAGTCGGTCTTGAAACCCATCGTGAGGATGAATTTTGTGATACCCGAGAGCGTCAGTTCTTTATGAACTTGCCTGCGAACTTGCAAAGAACAGTCAGGAATATAACAAGAAGAAGGCTCGCCGGTCAGCTGCTCAAGCCCAAACCGTAACTATTCTTTAGTAGCGGTTTGAGTTATGCTGAGAGAATAATTGTTGCGGATAATTACGAGAAGATGTCAGAAGAACCAGAAAACATCAACTTCTCGCAGCCTACGGAAGGGGCTGTGGGCGATTCTAAACCAAAGCGTGGTCGACCTCCTGTCGCTCGACCGGTTGGCTCGGCAGCAAGTCAAGCGACTGATAAGCCTGCTGAAAACAAAGTGGTCAAGTTACTCGATAAGAACCCCGTGGGCATGACTCTACCCGAAATGGCTGGTGGTCCCAGACAGTTGAAACGTATTCGTACCTTGCGACCGCAGCTGGCTGAAGCAATTCGAGCAGGTTTGATTATGCCTGTTTCACAAAGGGCAGGGCACACGGTCTATCGCTTAGTACGGCACATTGCTAATCGCTAGTCACTAATTGCCTGATCTTGCTTAAGAGTTCAGGCCCTTGGCCGCGCAAATGAATGGTTTTCAATCTCGCTGTAGAGCCTGAGTGTAGATTCACCGCTGCCTTCGGGAGGCGCAGCAAATCTGCTAGTAGCTCGACCAGTGCCGCGTTAGCTTGCCCTTCTATTGCTCTTGCCTTGAGCTTGATTTTGAGCCGCAAGCCCTCCCCGGTCTCTTTGATACCGACCAATGAGTTCGCCTTTGCCCCGGGCTGCACGTAGAGCCGCAGCACCAGGCCGTCTTCAACAACCTGTGCATATCCGCTATTGGTCATACTGCTATCAGCCATGCTGCTACAATATCCAATCACATATTTAGATCGCAAGGGGGGCGTATGGCTGCTAAGACTGTTAAGGTCGGTACTCACCAGGTTACAGCCGGTGGAAAGTTTCTGATCATAGCCGGGCCATGTGTAATTGAGTCTTGGGAGACGATTTTTACAACCGCTAGTCACCTTAAGGCGCTTTCAGCTAAGCATGACTTCAATTTAGTCTTTAAGGCTTCTTTTGATAAAGCAAATCGCACTGCTGTGCATGGGTTTCGCGGCCCTGGTTTAGAAAAGGGCTTGGCGATGTTAGGTGATATCAAACGTAAGCTAGATCTGCCAGTGCTTTCAGATATTCATGAAGTCGAGCAGTGTCAGGCTGCTGGTGAAGTTTTAGATGTTTTGCAAATACCTGCTTTTCTCTGTCGGCAAACCGATTTGTTAGTGGCTGCGGCGCAAACAGGTAAGTGCGTCAATATCAAGAAAGGTCAGTTTCTCTCTCCTGGAGAAATGAAAAACGCTGTCAAAAAAGTTGTCGATTCAGGCAATGAGAATGTCATGCTTACTGAGCGCGGCACTACATTTGGTTACAATAACTTGGTGGTAGATTTTCGCGGCATTCCAATAATGAAAGAAACCGGATATCCGGTAATCTTTGATGCTACCCATTCAGTTCAGCTCCCCGGTGGTGCTGGTGACGCCTCTAGTGGGCAGCGCCAATATATTCCTACTCTAGCTCGAGCTGCAGTTGTCGCTGGCGTAGACGGTATGTTTATGGAAGTGCACCCCAACCCTGATGAGGCTAAGAGCGATGCTGCCAATCAAGTGCCATTGGGGCAGGTGGAAGAGTTGATTATGCAAGTAATGAAGCTCTATAACACTGTTAGAGAGATGCCTGAAATCAGCCTGCCAGCCCCTGGTCAGTGCAAACAGTTTGTTACTGTTTAGCTGCTAAGTTTGTGAAAAAACATCAAGCTAGAAATTCGCAATTGAAAGCTAAATTGAAATTGACTCGAGTAATAGTTTCTCTTGCTGTACTCAATTATTCATTGGGCACGGGGGTGCCGCTTGCTGCCTTTTCGCAGCTCGTTTTCATGCAACCAGCCGCTGCTCAGGCGGCAGACGCCGCTGCTGTTGACTTAAATGATTTGCTGGCGAAGAGTCTCACCGCATATGGTGGCGAAGAGAATGTCGCTCAGCTCGCTTCGGGCTTCAGTATTTTCGGAAAGGAGTACGACAATGTTTCGCAAGACTCCGGGGCTGGCCTTGATCTTAGCCAAATTGAGAGCCGGCCCAGCGACGCTTCTTTTCGTCTGATACGTAAAGGAGTGCGTTGGCGCCTTGATCATGAGCGCGGCAATGCTCTCAACAATGGTGCTGCTGTCACTTTGACCGAAGGCTTCAACGGCGAGGTGCCATGGGTGCACGCTGGGGCTAGAAGTTCGAGCAAAGCGGAAGATCTACAAGTTGAGTCGGCTAAGCTGCTCAATTTGGAGACTACCTTGCCAGCCACTTTTGTTATGGAAGGCCTGCGCCTGGCACAGACTAATGCCGTTGATCAAATTGCTTATAAAGGCCAAACAAATTTGCGGGGCACCCCGGTTTGGAATGTGCAGTTTAATAGCCCTACTGGCACAGACAGCTTCACTATGTCCATTGAGCAGAATAACTACATGGTAGTGGCTGTTAGCTTTGACCTTGGTGAAGGTAGTAAGAAGAGAGTGTCACTAGAATATAGTCAGTATCAGCCTTCTGCTGGTAGCTTGTACCCGCATAGGTTCGTTCGTAGGGTCGACGATAAAGTAGAGTTGGTGCGCATCACTTCTGACTTGAGTGCGAACAGTAAGATCAAAGATAGCGAGTTTGATAGACCAGGTGGTACCTTCCACTTGAGTCGCACAATAACAGTACCTTTCGATTATGGTCAGCGCGAAATTTTGGTTAAGGGGCGGCTTAACAATGGCGAAGAGTTAGATTTTTTATTTGATACTGGTGCCAGCGATACTATTATTGACCGCCGCGTAGCTGCTGAGAATTATTTGCTCAAAGAAGGCCTAGCTGGAATGCAGGCCTTGTCTGGTTCGGTTATGACCAATACCAGTACCATCGGACGCTTAGAGCTAGGCAATCTTATCGTCAACGATATTGATGCCCGCATTCTTGATCTCTCTTCGCAGTCAAGGCACTTGGGCCGCAGGCTCGGCGGCATTATTGGCACTAATGTCATTTCTAAGTTTGTTGTTGGTGTCGACTATGGCAAGACTACTCTGTCTTTTTATGATGCTGATAGTTTTGTGCTACCGACTGATTGTGCTGCTGTGACATTCTCACGACGTAGCGCACCAGTCGTGAAAGTGAAGCTAAATGGTCGTGAAGATGTGATGATGCTGGTCGATACTGGTGCTGCTTTCAACAATCTGCCGCCGGCAGTCGCCGCTCGGTATAGCACTGGCGAAAACAAGCACGTGACTGAAGGCACCGGCCTGGATGGTAGGCCCGTAAAACTCGGTCGTGTCATTGTCGATAATGTCGTACTGGCTGGTAAAACCGTTAAACGTGTCGATTTTACCTATACTCTGTCACTGCCCTCTAACCCCGCATCCGCAAAGAATGAACCCAAGAGTGACTCTGGCTTCTTCCAGACTTCTAACCTTGGAATATTAGGCAATCCGTTTTTAGAAAATTTCTTCGTTTACTTTGACTATAAGTTCCAGCGCATGTTGATTCGGCCTTCTGCTGTAGTTAAGACACGCTCAATTATTGACCAGGCAATAGCGGCTGGCGACGATCAGCTTGTGCAAAAACGTGATTTTAGACTGGCTGAGCTGAACTATAACAAGGCGTTGCTTTCGGCCACCGCAAGTGGTGACAAGAAAAATGAGGCAAGATTGCTGGGGCGCTTTGGCAATCTGCGTCGTATGATGGCAAAAGATTTGGGTCGCCCCGAGCATTCAAAGGCAAGCTACGACTATTTTGTTCGCGCTCAAGATCTTGCTAAAAAAGTTGGCTCTACCGAAATTGAAGGGCGCATATTGGCCGATTGGAGCTTGCTTTATTTAGACGGCAATCAAGCTGTGTCAGCAAAGCAGACAATTGATAGAGCCTTGCAGCTGACTCCCCAAGATGCCAATGTTAATATCGACTATGCCGTCCATTTGTTCAGGGCTAGGCGTTTTCCTGAGATGCAGCGCTATGTTGAGAAGGCTCTTTTTCTCGACCATTCAAATTGGCAAGCACTATGGTATCAAGTCAAATTGTCTGAGTTATTTGGCGACACCCCCAAGGTGATTTCTACACTCAAAGAAATCTTGAGGCACTATCCCTGGTCTAAGACTGCCCAAGATAAATTGAAGCAGCTGGTGCCACCGCCGGTTGCGCCTGGCGCCCCAGCAGTTCCCGCCACTGGTGCAACGCCAGCAGTCAATGCGGCGACACCTGCGATCCCCGGAAATTCTGGGACTTTCCGTTAATTAGCGCTAGTTAGAAGCAGTTAGTGCTCGTTTGCGTACAGCTCCTGAAAGCTCTTTGAACTGAGGGCCAAACCAGTATTTGCGCATTTCGCTATAGGCCTGAGGGTAGCTGTAGCCATCTTCAGTTACCCTCCAGATTCCGATTAAACAACCTGTGCGGTCTGAGCCGTGGGCGCAGTGTAGAAAAACGGGCTCATTTTTGTCTCTCGCTTCGCGCACAGTCTCAAGATAGGTGGCTAGTTGAGCTTCTGTGGGCGCCTTTGCACTCATTGGTAGGTTTATGTACTTCATGCCTAAGCTATTGGCAGTGGCTTCTTCACTCTTGGTTATGGCACTCTTGGCGCGCAGGTCAATCAGTGTTTTGATGCCTTTTTCGTGCAGTTGCTGTAGGCCTTTCTCACTGGGTTCGCCCCCTCTATATAAGAAGGGGTGAACGACATGGAAGTTCGGTAAATCTTCAATTTTCTTATGGGGGGTCTTGTAGTCAACTGAGTTGCTTCTTGTCTGAGCCTGGGTCGGAGGCAAGTTGAAGCAGACGATTGATAGAGCTGCCAGTGCGAAAATTTTGAAGGTCACGGCTTATCCCAGAGTTTAAGGTGATAGTAACTTGATAGAGTGTGTAATTGCACAGTCTCTTTTAGTTTCGCCTCTGCTATCGTCAAAGGCAAGTGGTAAAGACGAGCTTTTGTTAACTAACGTTAATGTTGTGGAAATTGTGCCAAATGTTTGAACTTTTTGACGTCTTTGAGCGTATTCCCTTATGAGCCACCCGAATCGGTTGGAGTATATGGACCTTACAGACGAGGCCCTAATTGATAAATACAGAGAGGAAGGAGACATGACACTCTTCAAAACTCTCGTTAAACGGTATCAAAACCGGGTGTACTCTACTGCCTTCCGTGTGGTGGGCAGCAGCGAGGAAGCTGAGGAGGTCGTGCAAGACACTTTTGTCAAAGTACATCAAAATCTAGATAAGTACCGCTCTAACTCGTCTTTTTCCTCTTGGTTATTCCGCATTGCCCACAATTTGTGTATGGACAATTTGCGCGTTAAGCAAAGACGAAAACCCACAACCCTGGTGTCATTTGATCCCCAGTCGAGTGTGGCCGAAGAAGAAGGGCAAGGAAGTTTTGGCCAGACCCTTTCGCAATTAGCTGATGAAAGGCCAGATCCCTCAGAAGATCTAGATTTGAGAGAGCAAACAAGAATGGTTGAAGACTCTCTTAGTCAATTGCCAGAGACACAGAAGATAGTCTTGGTTCTTCACGACATCGAAGGCTTCTCGTATCAAGAAATTTCAGAGATGGTCGGTGCCAATATCGGAACAGTACGCTCAAGGCTGCATTACGGCAGAATCAAACTTAAAGAATTACTCTCGCCCTATTTCACATCAGATAGTCTCAATTTGCCCGCAACACTCAGGTGATAGATATGCAAGGACAACCTAATCTTAATTGTAAGCAGATGGAAGAAGCACTTGATGCTTACTACGATCTAGAGCTTAGTGCTGAAGAAGCTGAAGCTGTTGAATTGCATTTGGCTGACTGTGCGATTTGCACAGCCAGGTTGGCCGATATAGACATGGTGGTTGCCCAGCTTAAGAGCTTGCCCGCGGTAGAGTGGAGTGGTGACTTGAGTGATGCTATTGAGGCTCGCATTCTGGCGCAGGCTCCTGGCCCGCAATCTAATTTAGAGCCTAATGCAGAGCCTAAAGTTGAGAATATAGTTTCAATAAATTCCGAGTCTAGGTCTCAGACTAAGTCGCAGCCTCAGAGTAATGCGCGCTCGTCAAAAGTTACTGGTTTTTTCAAACCGCGCTATATTCTGGCTAGTGCCGCTTCGCTTCTGGCGCTGTTTTTTGCCTATAGTCAGTTTGCATCTACTCCCAGTTCAGTAACGAAAGTGGCGCAGACAGTAGTGCCTGAAGTTCTGCCTGTGGCAAGAGAATTTACACCAAAGTTGAAGGTCGAAACTGTTCGACAAGTAGCTTCTACTCCTGAGAAAAAGGATTCTGCTGTTACTGCTGCTACTACTACTACTACTACTACTACTACTACTAAGCTAGAAGCTATAAAAGTGGCATCTAAGCCTGATCTGCAAACTCCGCCTAAGGTCGCAGTAGAAAATACTGCCACCAAGAAAATGTTGGCAAATAGTAAGCAGGGTACAAGTGACCATAACAGCAATAACGTTGATGACTCAGAAGAAATAGTGGCAGTTTATGACTATGACACTATTGATAGTGTCTCCGATTTTGGCATAAGTACTAACGAGGATGGATTGTATGCAATTAAGCTGTAGCGTTTTTGGCAAAAGCCTATTAGTTGCAGGTACCGCTAGTCTGACTCTACTGCTATCGAGTTTTTCTGTTGGTTTTGTCTGCAGTCCGGCCCGGGCTCAAGCTCCAATTGAAAGTGCTGGTGCTGACTCTACCGATGATCCCTCTGGTTTTAACCGCAGGGCTCGTCAGATAAAGCGTTTTCGTCGCGCCCAAGAGGCGGCAGGGGCCAATCAGTCGCTTGAGATTGATACGCCGCCAGATGATTCAGCAACGGCCCAATCTCGCCCTATGGGGCGGGCTAGATTCGATGGCCCTGGTCGCAAGCGCGAGTTTGCTGGAGCTGCTATGAGAATGCGAATGGGCAACAACAGTGGTGGCATGAACCGCAGCCCGCTTGATCTTTCACAGTTGAATTTAACTGATGAGCAAAAATCACGCATTACAGAACAGCGTAGTAAGAGCAAAGGGCAAGCTAAAGAAATACAACAGGTAATTAAATCTAAGCGCATGGAAATGCGCGATATGATGTTTGATCCTGCTTTTAGCGCTGAGCAAATTAGAGCTAAGCGTTCTGAGTTACGGAAGGTGCAAGATCAAGCCGAAATGCTCATGCTCAATGATTTCTTGTCTATGCGAGCGGTTTTGACTGCGGAGCAGTTGAGAAGGCTGAGACCCAATGTCGCAGGCCGAGGTCGTGGAGTGGCTTCGGCCTCCACCACATCCACCGCCCCTGAACCTACTCCTGAAAATGCCGGTGGCCCTGCTTCTAACTTTGCTAGCCTTAATGCCATGCCAGTTAAGTCTAAGAACAAATAACTCTTATTTGCCTTTCTTTCCTTTTGGTTTTACTTCGCCCCAATCAAGAATAAATTCCGGCTCGTTGTCTGATTGATTGGTCATGGGTGGTGGCTTGTCTTCGGGCTGCTCTTTTACTTCAACTTTCGGCTTGACCTCAGCTTTGGGCTTTGCCGCGGGGGGTTGCTGTTGCTGTGTCGCCGGTGGTTGGAAGTTTGGCACCGCTGGTCTCATCATCGGTTGCATAGCAGGGAAGATCGGCATTGGCGGTGGGGGTGGAACCATGGTTCTGGCTGCTTTGCCTGTTGGTTTTTTCACTGATGCTGGCACGCCATAAATCATTTGTGGGTAAGACGGTTGCTGTGGCGCTGGTACTATATTTGGTTGCGCAACAGTTTTTGGCTGTTCTTGCTTTGCTTCTTTTTTCTCTACTTTTTCTACTTTCTCTACTTTTTCTTCAGGCTTGGCCCCTTGCGGCTTAGCATCTATTTTCTTAAGCTGAGCTGCCGCTTTAGCTTTTGCTTCGGTCTTAGCTTTGGCTTCTGCAGCAATTGCTCTCTTACGCGCTTGTGAGTCTCTTTCTCGCTCTTTTTCTTTTTCTTTTTCTTTTTCTTCTGCTAAGCGAGCTTTGGCCAGGGCTTCTTGTTTGGCAGCCTCCTGCTTGCGCTGTCTCTCTAGATTTTCTGTTTTGAAGGGGAACAGACTGATAGACGATTTTGGCTTGCTATCGCTCTTGATAGCGGCGGCTTTTTCGCTTGTTTTGGTTTCGGTGGCGCTTTCAACCGCGGCTTTCTCTTTGCTTATCGGGGCAAGAAGTGCCGGAGGGAGGACTGGCATCTGTGAGCCGGTTGCCGCTTGTTTGCCTTTACCATTGAGATTAAGTAACCTGCTGCTTTCGTTGCTGCGGGCTGTGACCATGGCCAGTTTTAGCGATTCTTGGGTGGCAATGGCATTTTCTTGCGGAGTGCGGCCATTGGTGGCTAGCCAGCGAATGTATGCTTGTCTGGTCACTGGTGAAGGATTAATCTGCACGGCCTGACGAAATTGCTTTGAAGCCTCGTCTGGGCGTTCTTGTAGGCGATACAGCTCGGCCAGTTTAATTTTCGCCATGGTTGCATAAGGGTTTATCTTCACTGCCAGAGTGAGGTAGCGCTCTGCCACTGGAAATTGGCTGCTGTCTAGAGCTGCTGTTCCTGCTTCATAATACAAGTCAGCAAGAAAGGTCGAGTTCTCGCCGTATTGCTGCGAAGCTTCTTGAATAGCGGTTTCGTATAAATCTAAAGCGTCTTTGCTATTGCCGTGCAGAATCGCATCCATAGCAGCAAAACGCAATTGAACAGGGTTTTCACCTGGGCCAGCCGACGCTTCCAGTGATTGAGGTGCCAGTAAAAAACTGCCCGCGAGCAGCACTGGCAGAATGGCGTAAGCTGAAATAATGCGATTTTTTGATGTAATCAATCGAAAGCTCGCGGCGAAGGTGGCATAACACCATTTTAATTCTAGCTTCACACAAAGCTATAGGGTTTACTCGGATGTTAAAGAATTACCCTTAAACTGCTAAACTTAGCCTTCCCACTATGCTGTGGGTATTCTAGGAGCAATTTTCGATGCGCAGAACCAAGCATCAACGAGGCCGCGGCGGTCGCGAAACCCAACAACAGTCGGTAGCTCAACCTGTCTTCGCGCCTAGCAATGCCAGAATTCTTTTGTCAACAGGCGTAGACGTCAACACCAATATTGGTGAAGGGTATGGCCCTTATCGGGTTGAGGGCGAACAGGAAGTTCTTCCCTTTGTGACCTCTGCCAACGTTGCTTGCGGTGCCCATTCGGGTGACCCAGTCTTGATGGAGGCCGCTCTTGAGGCCATCCGCTACTACGGTTTAGCGCTAGGCGCTCATATTGGCTACCCGGACATCGCTGGATTTGGCCGCAGAGAAATCCATTTGTCATCTAACGAGTTGCGAGCTTCAGTGCTTTACCAGCTCGGCGCGCTATCTGGCATGGCTCGTATTTTTGGTCTAGAAGTTACTCAGGTTCGCCCTCATGGTTTTCTTTATCGGCAGATGAGCCACGATATTCGTATCGCTACGATTGTGGCAAAGGCCTTGGCTGAGTATGACCGCTGGCTGGTTTTGGTTGGCCCCGCAGGTAACACACTATTGCAAGCTGGCGAACGAGCCGGAATCCGTGTGGCCGGTGAAGCCTGGATCGACCGCACTTATGATGCTACTGGCAGCCTTCTACCCCATACTCATTCGCGGGCAGTAATTAAAACCCCGCAAGAAGTTTTGAGACAGGCTACCAATCTTATCCGCCATAGAGAAGTAACGGCAGTTGATGGTACTCGCATCAAGCTTGAATACGAGACGATTCACCTGCACAGCCGAATTGTTCAGGCCCGTCATATCGCTGAAGAGATTCGGCGCCTTCTTCCCGACGCCTGCGCCTTAACAACGGAGCCGTTCACTATCGACTCTGTAGAAGAAAATGAAGATTTCCCCAGTCTCGCTTACTCAGTCTAGGCTCTTTGCTTTTTCTAGTTTGTTGGCAGAGTTGTAGAGCTACGGCAGGCGTTGAGAAACAGGTACGATTTCGTCGTACCAGCTACCGTAATACTCTGGATAGTCTTCTCCAGTTGTTGATGTAATGGTTTTCTCAAGGGCTTTGATTATTGCCTTGCGGCCCCCTCGTTTATATCGCTTGAGCCATTCTAGTTCTTTGGGATCAACTGGAATATCAGCCTTGAGCAAGTCTTTGACAATTTCAATTTCGTGCACGATGGCTTCTGTTTCTTCTTCAAGACAGCGATTGATAAACTCTTGCCGACCAGTTTGACCAGGGACAGGGTCAATGGTGGGTTTGACAAGGGCGTGCACGAATTCGTGGGCTATGCTTATCAGCTTGTAATTGCGCGGGCACCAACGACCAATGTATATCGTGCGCTTTTTGCGGTCGTAATAAGCGCGGCATGGCCCATCTACCAGTCTAATTCTCACCCCGGCGGCCCGGATCTTGTCAATATCGTCTACAAGGGTGGGTGACATCAACAGCGTTTCAACCATGCGGCGGCCGAACTGGCGCTTTAGGTTGCGCAAAGACGAGCTTTTGGCGGATGGTTTTTTTGCTGAAGATTCGTTGGCCATGTACTTGAGGACTCCTAAAAGAGCATATTTACATATATTAATTCTATACTATCTTGTTGTCAGGCGGAAGGGGGCGAATTGTTGAATCTGTGGGCGATTGGGCCGCCTTGCCTTCTCCTGGCAGCCTCGGATTAATATTAAATCTTGGCTGGCACTACGGGCACTTTTGCCATTGAAGTCTGCAATGGTAAGTGGCCCATACCTTCACCACTGCGCAATTTTGTATACCTGATCTGTGCAAATCGGCATCTTTGCTTGATGTAGCAAGCCCATACTTGGTACAAGATGCGAGATCACCCTACTGGGTACTAGGCAAATTCCAGCTTTGCGATATGTTGGAGTTAGTGAGGTTCTTCCGATTTCCAAGCATCCCATCGTCCAAGCGCCCAAGCGTCCAAGCGCAAATGTTTGACAGTGAGTCAGCATCAAGAATTAGTAAGTTGGCTTCCCCTTTTTTAAGTTCCTTTTTGTGTTCGCAGGCTTGTTCTAAGCTATGAGTGGTTCTGAAAAAATTTCCACAGAACATGAGCATGAGATTCATCTCACTCCTGTTGTAAAACTGTTGCAGCACTTGAGCCTATCAAATGTTCGTCAGGCTCAGTCTGGACTAGATCCTAAACAACCTGACTTCCAGGCCGATATGGCTGCTATTTGTTCGGCTCTTGAGTTGAACTCGTGCGCTCTATTTCGTGTTATGGAGGATGCAAATTTTGATGGTCTCAAGCTTAGCCGACTGGCTGTTCTTGCAAGAGAAGGTCGTGCCGACGACATGACAAAAGTGGTTCCTAAGGGCCTTGAGATTGGAGTTCGCAGCGAGCTTCACAGTCTCTTGCAGCAAGAACAGTGGGTACCCCTTGGAGAAACCTGTCTGGGAAATGAGACCCCTTTGGCTCTGCGCTCCTTGGAAGAATTTTGTGGTGTGAAGAATGATAGCGCGGCTGTGCTCTTTCCTATTGTTTTAGCCAACCAAATTATTGGTCTTGTACTAATGGAGAGAGCTGTTTCGGCCGGTGGATTTTCAGAAGAACTACTTGATTTAGGGCAAGTAATAGCGCGTTTGCTTGCCGCTCATCTCGGCCATTGTCCAGCACTAGATGAGGGGGCGCACGTTTTACCTTCAATTGAGTCAACTCTACCGACTGTCCTACTGAAACGCCATTCGCTAGTCGTGGATAGCGCCAATACTAGCGCTCGTAATCTCTTTACCGCTGGTGCTAAAAGTATGATTGGGCAGCCCTTGGCTAAGGTGTTTCCGGGGTCCAAGAATTTCCTTGATGCCTTGCAGCAGTCCCTGGGACGAGCTGACGGCAGTAGTTGTTTTTCAGTTTCGGCTTCTGACTTGAGACAGATTGGTTGTGCTGCGGCACTGGTTTCTTTGACCGGTGAAGGGGATAGTCTGGTGCGCTTGCAGTTTATACCGCGAGATTTTCTAGCCAGTGGTGATGGTGCTGAATCTGGTGCCGGTATGAATTCTAAAGCTGCTACCAGTGGGCATTCTAATGCCAGTGCTAGCACTGGAAGCCGTTCTGACCAGAACCGTACAGCTGGAGTTAATAGGGAGGTCGATGATCTTGATGAGGCGACAAAGCGTATGGGCTTTGAGCGGTGGCTGCGCCAGACAGTCTGTAAGTTGCACTCATCGCTCGATCGCGACCACTTGTTGCAGACTTTGGCCGATAGTCTTGGTCGCATTTTTAAGGCCACCCGCTGCCTGGTTATTCGCACCGATGGTCCGTCTCACCCTATGGTCACTCATGAGTATGTTGAGCCGGATCTTTCTCCGCTTGGCCTAGGTCGCACTGGGCAATTTCCTATGTTTGCTCTTTCTCTCTTTCAACAGAAGACTGTCGCCGTTAACGAAGTAGAGCAGTTGCGCCGAAACGGACAGTTGAGTGAGCGTGATGTTGACTCGCTTCTTGAAAGTGGTATTAGAGCCATGGCCGGGGCTCCCTTGTCTCACCAAGGCACTCAATATGGTGTCGTTGTTCTTGTGGTTGGCGACCATACTCGTTGCTGGAGCGAATCTGATCTTGAAACGATTGAATTGACAGCAGCTCAAGCATCTATCGCGCTCTCTCATTGCCAAACCTATCATCAGGTTAAAGACCAACTCTTTCATATGAATCTTCTTGGTAATCTTACTCAGCAGCTAACTAATGCTCTTGAAGTAGCAGCTAAAGCGCCAGCTCCCAAAGTTCTAACAAGGTCGGAAGAACGGTCTAGTCTAGATGAGTCGCCGCCGCTATCTTCTCGTGAGATGGAAGTGCTTAAGCTTATTGCCTCAGGTTTCGCCAACAAAGAAATAGCTCAACGTTTATTCTTGACTGAGTCGACTGTAGAATTGCACGCTTCTCGCATTCGCAAGAAACTCAACTTGAAGAGTCGCACAGCCCTCGTCAAGTATGCTTGCGACAACGACCTTGTTTAACCGGCAGATTTGTTTGAGCGCTAAAACGAATTGTCAATCTTCTTAGCAGCTTCTATATCTTTTTTTGCTAGTTCACTTTTCCCTAGCTTCTCATAGGCAATTGCTCGTTCTTTTAAAATCGAAGCTTTGAGCGGAGAGATTTTAAATGCTCGACTAAAGTCGGCCACGGCCTCTTCGTAGTGCTTCAGTTCGATGTTGGCTTGCCCACTCATTTCCAGGCAGCGGGCATAGGTGACATGGTTTTCAGCATTAGTTATCGACTTCTTTAGTCTTTTGCAATCATTAACTACGGCTGGCCATTTTTTCATTACTTTGTGCAATGAGGCCAATTCCTGAAAGGTTGAGGCTTTAGCTGGCCCAATAGCCAAAGCCTTCTCGATGAATTCTTCAGCGAGGTTTAGTTTGTTCAGTTTTCGAGCTACATCACCAGCTTGAGCGTAAAGGGCACCATTTGGCGATTTTTGTTTGATACCGATCTGGGCAATAGCCAAGGCCTCGTCCCATTTCTCGTAGTCGCTAAGACCTTTGACGATAACTAGACAATCGTCGCTGTTCATATTGCTGCATTTGGAAGCTGCCCGAAAATCTTTGATCAACTTTTCCTCGTCGTCCAAATAGCCATACACCTGAGCCCGCTCCGCGAGTAAGGTGGCGTTGTTTTGATGGCTTGAGATAGCCTGGTTTAGGACGGCAAGAGCCTCCTTGAAATGGCCTTTTTTGGAGAGCATTCTGCTTTCTAGCGCAATGCCTGCTACCGCACCGCTGGAGGTGCTCTTTAGCAAGGATATAGATTTTTTGCACTTATCTATCTGCTGGCTGTCTAGAGCCTCTTGGCCTATGGCAAAAGTCATACTCTGATTTTTAGCATTGTCTGCATGAGCAGCATCGTTTAATTGGTCAAAGTTGCCCAAGCAAGTCAGAGCGACCGTTATTGTCAGTGGTATGGCAATTTTATGAGTATATACGTCGGCTCTGGACACTTAATTATCCTTTGTCGGCATTACGAGCTTGCGTTAGAGGCGTGCTCTTGATTTAACTTCGAGATATTTTTCAACTAATTTGTCAGATAAATCTTGGGGCGGGCAGTCGAGCACAAGGCATCCTCTTCTTGTCAGAACAGAAAGAGCTAGCTCGCGTTGGCTAAGCAAATCAATGGCAATTGCTTTCTTGTAAATAGCTTCCACTGTGTCATTTTTTTTCTTCGTTTCTCTGGCTTTTGCTTTTAGCGCTTCGGCATTGCTATTTGCTAGCTCTACGACCTGACGGTCTTTCAAAGTAACACAAAACGGCAAATGACGTGGGGCCAGGCTAGCCAGCCCACTGAGAAGAGCTTGAGAGCCGGTCGGATCGGTTAAATCGGTCAGAACCACCATAAGAGATCGTCCCTTTTGCGCTGAGGCAAAGTACGACAAGATACCGGCATAGTCTGGCTCTACCATGCGTGGTTCAACAGAAAAGGTTGCTTCTAGTATGCGATTCATATTTAGTTTGCCTCGCTTGGGAGGCAAGTAGAGTAGTGGCCTGTCAGCAAAAATGCCGATGCCTACTTGATCGTTGTGGGTTAAGCCGGTTAGCGCCAGGCAAAGAGCGGCGTTGAGAGCCCGATCGAAACGGGTGAGGCCATCGAGATCACTCACCATCATGCGACCAGCGTCAACTAAAATGAGGAGCCGTTGTTCTTGCTCTGTTTCGTAAGTCCTAACTACCGGTCGATCGCGCCGAGCTGTGGCATTCCAATCGATGGCCTTGCTGTCGTCGCCCACCGCATATTCACGGAGCGAAGCAAACTCAGTGCCTTGACCTCGTTTCTTTTGATGCAACTCCCCCAGTTCAGAGGAGTGCGAAAGCTTTACTGAAAGTTCGTGCAGCGCCTTGAGGTCGCTGAATACTTTTATGTCCTTATCAAGATCGAACTTGATTTCCCGCCATGTAAGGCCCAGTCTACTTAGATAACGCACACTTAGTTTGCCAAATTTGTACGAGCCTCGCTTTCGTGGCTGTAGTACGTAAGATAGGAGCGTGCTCTGAGCTGGTTTAAGCTGGCAGCTAAAAATTGGCATGAGAACATTGCTGGCAATACTAGGAGCCAGGGCGCTAGGCGCGTCATCTTTTACTTGGCACTTGAGGGGAGTTTGCCCGGTATAGTTGAGTTCAATGGTGACTTTGTTTTCGCGGCCAATTGAAAGTCTTTCTTCAACGTTTCTTGTGGCTCTAATAGTGGTGGTGCGAGGAGTGATTTGATACTCAAAGATCACTGCAATCAATAGCAGAATGTCAATTGCCAGTCCGACTTTTGTCAGTTGAGAGGCGAAAGTCGGCAGCCAAGCTGCGGCGCTAAATGGCACCATCGCTAGTATCAGTATTAGGTATAGCCGTGCACTAGCGGTCAAATCTTTCTTTCTCGCTATTATCTTGGCACTGGTACTTGTCTTAGCAGGTTTGTGATGACTTGACTAACCGTGACACCATCTAGCTCTGATTCGGCAGTGAGTATTAGTCGATGACGCAGGACCGGCTCTGCGACAAACTTGATGTTGTCGGGTGTAACGAAGTCGCGCCCTTCGATTGCGGCATGTGCCTTCGCTGCGGCCAGCCATGCTAGTCCAGCTCTTGGGCTGGCTCCTAGTGAGACATCGGACATGTTGCGTGATTTATTAGTTAGTGCAACCAGATAGTCTAAGATGCTTTCTTCAACCTTGATATGCACTAAAAACTGACGACACTTAATTATGTCTGCTTCGCTGCAAACAGCTTCGACAGGCGATGAGAAACGGGTGTAGTGACCTGATTGCCAGTTGCGCAACATTTGTTTCTCAGCGTCCCCCTCAGGGTACGAAATCAGTATTTTAAGCATAAAGCGATCGAGTTGAGCTTCGGGTAAAGGATAGGTGCCTTCAAACTCCACTGGGTTTTGGGTGGCCACAACCATAAACAGATCGGGTAATTTGTGGGTTTGGCCGTCCAGAGTAACCTGCCGTTCCTCCATGCCTTCTAGCAGAGCTGACTGGGTCTTAGGTGGGGTGCGGTTTATTTCATCGGCCAGAAGCATACCAGTGAAGATTGGACCCTTGCGCAATGTGAATGTACGAGAAGTGAGATCGTAGACATTGGTGCCGAGGATGTCAGAAGGAAGCATGTCTGGGGTGAGCTGTACTCGGCCGAAATTTGCTCCCACTAAGGCCGCAGTGGTCTTGACGAGCATGGTCTTGGCTGTTCCCGGCACACCTTCGAGTAGGACATGGCCATCGGCAAGCACAGCGGTTAAAAGCTGATCAATGACCCGATCTTGACCGACGATGTTCTCGCCTAAGGCTGAGCGCAGTCGATCAAAGGTTTCTTTGACTTGGCGCAGCTCTTCGTTACTCACGGTGGCTACTGCTGGTTGCTGCATCTTGTCCCCTGTTTAGCTGATTGCTTGTCATCTGTTTTTCTGTTCTTTGAGATATCTTATCGCAAGACTCGACGAGCTCTATCAACTGATCATCACTTAGCTCTCTATTGTTGATTGCTTTTTCGCATTGCTCAGCAATTGTGGCCATTGATAAGTGCTCCCCACCATTTGCCTTGAGTTCTTCAAGCAGGCGTTCGCTTGGTTCATGGGGGGAAATTTGCAGGAACTTACATAGCTTAAGCCTGGCGTTTTGCCAGACAATTTCAATCACTGCCTGCTTGGCTTTGGCTCTCATATAGGTGTTAGATAGACCGTTAATGTGCTCAAGGTTGGAAATCTGGCGACCCACCTTAACTGGTGTTACAGCACCGAAGCGTTGGCTAGTGCTGAGCACTGCCACTAGAAGCAAGAGGCCAAGTTGTACCAATACGCAGCCCGTCGGACCGCGCAAGAAATAATAAAAGACATTAATTCCCTGACTAAGCCCGTGGCAGCGTTCGTCAAAGAAAATCTCACCTTCTGTAGTGGCAAGCCAGTTGTACATGAACTGAAAATTTGACCAGTATTGTACCTGGCTTATTTGGCGGTTGCTGACAAGGCTTGGGCAGCTAGCTACTAAGATTCGGCCTTTGCCGTATTCTTTTTCGGCAATTATGCAGGCACCGTCAATAGTGGCAACTTTGCTGCCACCTTTTATGCTGTGATCGGCTGATACCGTCAGCTGCCGCAGATGATCGTAGAGTCTGACATCGAAGCGAGGATCAGTTTTTTTATTGGTCGCTGGTGGTTCCAGCTGTCGCACTGTCATTGCTGTCTTGTCAAGGAGCCGTCGGGAGGTGCGCAGGACAAAGCTGTCTAAGTAGATAAGATAGTTGCCGCGCTCAACCCATGAAAGTATTTCTTCTACTTCAAAGTTGGCCAGTGACTGGTCCGGACTGATAATGATAAGCACACCGTGAACCATTGGTAGTGGCTGTATGGCGGATGGTTTCGCAGACTTGTTACTTTGCTCGTTTGCTTTCCTCGTGCCCCCGAGTATGCGATATGGTAGCTCCCACCTCTTTACTGCTCTTTCTGGGGCGAAAAGCTTATCTGTCAAGTCAAAGCAAGCACTCATGCCGCTTGGTCTTAAATTGGTGGTGGATGCCCAGGTGTGAGCTTCTGGCATGATTTTATTGAGCTGTTTGTCGCTTGACAAACTGGCGTACACGAGCAATCCACAGACCACCACGAGGGCAAGCAGTTGTAGGATCAAATCGCGTTTGAAGACGACTGGTGTGCTCATTAACTCTTGTCCAGTAGATGGGGGGCAACCTCAATTTGAGCAGCCGCCTTTTCTATTTTGTCGAGCAGGTTGAGGCAGGCTATATAGTCGCTTTCTTCTGCTTCTTTGTTGCCAAACCAGATGAGCTCTACTGTGTCGACAAGTGGTCTGAAATGCTGAGCTATAGACGGTTTTTGTTTGAGTGTGTAGAAGTACTCATAGTTTGTTTTCGTTGGTGCAAAGACTGCAATTTTGTCTTCATCAAGCAAGCGCAAGCAGCTCATGTAAATGGCTCGACAGGCTTCTTTGGTTGCGTTTTCTTTGAGCAATTGTGCGGCAAAGCTACGCCAGCCTTTGCTGTCGAGTTCGCTTTCGCTCACGATCAGCTCGCCTCTAGCGAGTTTTCGCTGAGTTTCGATTTGCTTCAGTTGGCGCACTATGACAATTGCTACCACGGCTGCTGCTAGAACGGCAACAACAATAACCACTGCTTGTAAGAGATCTCCGACTACCTTGGTGTCGCTGCTGCCAGTTTGCGGCAGCTCGATTAGGCTGAGAAGGTCGTGGATGGCTCTGATGATGCTGGTGATTATTTCTTGAATCTTGATCAAAAGGCCAGGCGGTTGCTGATAGTCATAATCTTTGGCTATTTCTGCAATTTCTTTGGCGATGTTTCTTGAATCCATTTTTTATTGAGGCTCGGGTTCAGCGCTATTCGCGGCCTGCATCATTTCTACTTTTTCTATCAAATCAAGACCCTCTTGGCGCATGCGCAGATCGCAATAGTAGAGGGCAAAACAAGTAAAGCTAATGGGCGTCACTATCATGCTGACTAACTGCTCCCATACTTGCGAAATAATCTGCAAGTATATTGGCAAGTCACTGGCTGACTGGTGTGTTCCGCTGATGATACCTTGACCAACGCTGTAACCAATTAGAATGACAACCAGGGGCAAAGAGAGTGGATAAGCCATAAGAGCGATGGCGCATGTTGTTAATAAATAAAACAAAATTGAGCGGATGAAGGAACGAGAGGAGAGTGAGAGGGAGTGAGAGATGATAGTACCGAGATCATCTTTTTCGATGGCCATGCTCGACAATGACATATGGCTCACGACACTGACAAAGAGAAGGGCGAGGAAGCCAGTGCTGCCGGCGATAACCAGACCAACTACGCCCGCTGCTACAAAAATGCCCTTGCCAGCGAATAGTGCGATGCTGAGCCCGATGGCTACTGCAAAAATTAGCATGACGAGAATTGCTGCGGCAAAAATTGCCAGGCTGAGAGCGATGAGTGAGCCCAGTCTTGTGTTGGCGAATTTATTGGCTTCAATGAAATTGGGAGCAAAGCCTGTGAACACTCGCACTAGTGCAATTTGGCGCAAATAGAGAACGAAACCACCGATCAGCAAAAGTAGGCATCCAATAAGCGCAATCAGGCCCCATGTTGGCAGAAATGCCATTCCTGCTGCTAGTCCTGTTGCTTCCTTTGACAAGTGAGTGAGGCCGAGGATGAAACCGATACGGCCAAGGCAAAGAAGGATTGTCGGCAGCAGAAGTACTTGAGCAATCAACTTGAGATTGATTCGGAAAATTCTAAAAGCCCGTCCGACTATGTCTCCAATCGATAGAGGTCTGTTCGTGGTTGCGATACTGGGCAATTTGGAACCCCTGAAAATTCGCTAGAATTTGTGATGATTAAAAACGGCGCGGTCAGGATATTATTTTACAAGTATTTTTGGGAAGTTTTTATCACTAAACCACTCTGCAGTGTTTGTTTCCTCCCTGATTTAGGTGCTTGATATCGCTAGATTTTATTATCAGGGGTCTTGGAGTGATAATTATCAGTCGTGTGATTCTACGCCCGTTGAGCTATGTGAACCGGTTTTGGCGCCCTGTGGCCCACTTGTGTGCTCGACGTTATCGTCGGTTGGACACAGCGCAGTATGGGCATAGCAGTGTTGGGCTAGTAGAACCACTATAGTCTTCATGTTATGGTTGATTTTATAAGCCTTTAGTTGATATCGATGGAGCAGTATGAACAGTCCTCTGGTGCAAAAACTGACCGGTGTGCGGGATCTAAAGAGGATTCTGGAAACCACCGTTAAGGACTTGGGCGACCATTTTTCGGCTGACGCGTGCCAAATTCTACTGAGCAATCCGCTCGACCCAAATGTCACTTCAATTTGTGAGTATCGCTCCACTGGTTCCCCGATAACCGGCCGCTCTACGACACTTCCTTTGGTTTTGCAGGGGCGTACATTTGGCTCAATGACCATGAGCCGGTCTGTTGATGTAACGTCTGATGAACTGAATATGATGCGCGTGGTGCTGGGAGAACTTGGTGATATCATCCGCCTAGCCCAAATTAACGACATAGTTCAAAGAGATACTTTCCGCGATACTTTTTTAGTCGAAATCGGCAACTTAATGACCTATTCTCTCGGAATAGGTGACGCGCTGTTTATGGTCGTTAACATTTTAGGCAAAGCTCTCAACGTTAGCCGCTGTTTGTTTATTTGTACCGACGATCAGCAGGCTGGATGGAAGTGCTACGAGTTCTGGCAGCAGGAGAAAGTGCAAAGTTTGCAGCAGTGCTACTGGCCATCTGCTGATTCCGCTTTAGTGGCTCAAACACTTTTGGCTCGAGAACCCCTGAGGTTATTTGAGGGGCAGCAAAACTCTTATGTCTCGCCAGCCCAAGAAGAATTACAGCTAATTGGTGTTAAGTCGTTACTTGGTGTTTCACTGCGTAGTCAGTTCGGTACCCACGGCTGTGTAATCTTGCAGCAGTGCGACTACCGTCGCGCTTGGACGCGCAATGAAGTTGATATGGTGCAGAGCGTTGCTGATAAAGTGGCAGAGGCATTGTATAAATTGCCTGCTGAGAAGAAAGCACGTGAGCCAATAATGCAGTTGCATCAGCGTATTGTTAGTACGCCTCAGGCTGAGGCCAGCAAGTCAGCAATTGATGTGCGCCGAGCCCTTAAGGGCGCGCTAGGGCAACAAGTAATTTCTCAAGCGAATAAGACGGGACAGATCACGCCACCACCAGTGGCCAAGGCTGTCAATCCACCGCCTAAACCGACTCCTCCGCCAGCTCCGACTCCAGCACCGGCTCCGACTCCAGCACCAGATCCGACTCCAGCACCAGCTCCGGCTCCGGCTTCAGCTCCAGCTCCAGCTCCAGCTCCAACACCGGCACCGGCTCCGACTTCAGCTTCGGCTTCAGCACCGGCACCGGCTCCGACTTCAGCACCGGCTCCGACTCCGGCTTCAGTGCCACCAGTGGTGACACCGCCATTGGCTACTCCAGCGCTATCTCAACCTTCGATTAGTGCACCAGTTGCGTCGAGTCCCAGTAGCCCTGTAGGTGGGCCAGTTTTTGATCGGGTTGCCCAAGTTCAAGCTCAAGAAGTTACTGGCGAGATAAAATCACCACCTACGGTGGCTCGTACAGAGCAGCAGAAGCCTCTGGTTAACGATCCGTTAAAGCCTACTTTTACCACTGTTCGGTCGAACCCTTCTATTGAGCAGAATCTGCCAACCGGCGATTATCCACCGGTGCAATTTACTCCGCCCGGAACTCCCTCTGTCGATAACGATCCATATGCCGATCTCGATTTCGGTGATTTCGATTCGGCAGATGGTGCTGAAGTAGCAACTTCTACAGCAGATTCTTCAGCGGCGGCTGCATCTTCATCTTCAACTTCATCGGTTTCGACTCCTTCTGTAAGTGGGCCTGAACCGGCTGGTGTGCTCGATTGGAGCGGACCTGGAAGTGCCTCTCCAAGTGTTGATTTTAGCCCCACTTCTATACCAGATGCTGGCCCAACAGAGGCTGCTGCACCGGCTCCTGCGGATACTCCTTGGGGTGGTCCCGTGCAATCCGCTGCCACGACCGAGGTTCCGGCTGTTCCTTCTGCTGCCCCTGTCCCAGCTTCTAGTGCCCCAGCCCCAGTAGTCACTCCGGTTACTCCGGTTGAACCGCCCGTGGTGCCAGCCGCTAGCGCTGCTGAGCCATCATCTTGGGGTAACCTTGATTCAATTCCTACGCCTAAAAGTGGTGCGGTTGATGGCGCCAGCGATAGTGCGGCCTGGGGTAAGCTCGATGAGATCCCCACTCCCGTCGGAGCCGGTGCACCGCCTAGAGGTGGCTTGGGGGCCTCGATGATGGGGAAGGCACGAGCTGGGGCTGGCGCTGGTCTACTCAAGAACCGCTTGGGTTCGACTGCACCGCCTCCATCTCAGGCGCCACCACCACCACCACTGCCAACCTCTGAGCCAGCTCCAGTCTTAGACGATGCTGCGGCACAGAAGAAACTTGATCAGTTGATGTCTTCTTCTGCAAATGAGACATCCGACTATATTTTTGCCACTGGCGGCCTGGATGCCCGCATGCTCGGTCGCATAGATGGATGGGTTTCGCAGATTGAAGCCAAGGACAAGTATGCTGACGGTCATGCTCGACAGGTAGCTGAAATCTCGTGCTCAATTGCCAAAGAGCTTGGTCTAGATCAAGACGCCATCAACATTATTCGGCAGGCGGCCTTAGTCCACGATTTGGGTAAACTCGGCGCTGCTGCTCAAATTTTGCAGAAGGCTGAAGATGACCTATCTGATACTGAGCTTCTTTTAGTCATGAATCACCCAATGGATGGGGCTGAGTTGCTCGAGTCGTTCCCTGATTTGCAGCATCTTGCGCCAATCGTTAGGGCTCACCATGAAGAGTTCGATGGAAATGGGTTCCCTCATGGCTTGAAAGGTGACGAAATTCCTTTGGCTGCGCGGATTATTGGATTAGCCAACCGTTATCATGAGCAAGCATCACCTAAACGCAGTGGTCCTGGCAGAGATCCCTCTTCCGTGCAGAGCGAATTTGTCGAGAACGCTGGAAAAGGCTGGGATCCTAATGTAGTTCAGGCCTTCATCCACGCCGTACTAACCGGTAAAATCCCCTCCAAGTTCTAGAATACAAATTTTCTGTTGTAACAATTCAGCGAAAAAAATGGAACCAATCTGGAAGACCCTCCGTCGAGTTCGAAGTCACCTCAGGAGGACAGATTAAAATGAAAGCCACAAAGACATTAGGCCCAGTGTTGGCAGCCCTTGCCGCGATTACATCATTCTTGCCAGCTATGGCTGATACATCAGTTTCAACTACTACTATTACGTCTACTTCTAGACCGGTAGTAATCCTGCAAGGTTCAGCTATGACAGCTCCGACCATGCAAGTAACTGGTTATTCAGGGAAGTCAGTAACTACTCCTTCACGCTTTCCCATTGTATTGGCTAAGTTCACTGCCACTAATGGCATAACAATCTTCTACCCCGCGGCCCGTGAAGACCTAAGCATGCGTCGCGATGATCTTTTCGCTCGCATATTAATTGAGCAGGCTGACGGTCAGCTATCGGCTAGTGCTTCTGGCGATTTTATCAATAGACTTGCCAGTATTGATGCTGAGAAGGCTAAGACACCAACCGATACTGAAAGTAGAGCCTATTACAAGCATGTCAAAGACACTTATGCTGACTATGACGAATTAGCTCAAGACATTCAGACTAGTTCAGGTCAGGGCAATAAGCAATTAGCTGGTAGCTATAGCTACAAAGTGTTCTAAGAGTAGTGTTCTAAGAGTAGTTTCCTAATAGAAACTTCCTCCGAGAATTTCGCCTGTAATTAAGAACTAAAGAGCCAGTAGCTGCAACGCTACTGGCTCTTTAGTTCTTAGTACTCTAGTTTAGTGCAAAAAAAAATGGTTTCCATGGAAACCATTTTTTCATAGAAAAAGAGACCGCTTGTGCACCTCTTATTTCAGTTCAGGCTTTATTTCGTTATGCTCTTGCAGTCCGGATTCTCCTGATTCACCAGTCTGTTGTCTTAGTCCAGTCTGCTCAGTTTGGTCTTGATGACCTGGGTGATCTGGTGGCGCTATTGATTGCACTGGTGCTGATTCGGGAGCCAGCGTCGAACTCTCTTCTTTTGCCTTTGCTTTTTGCTCTTTTGCTTTTTGCTCTTTTGGTTTTTGCTCTTTTGGTTTTGGATCCTTGAGCTCTTTTAGCTGACCAGGGCGACCAAACATCAAGTGCATTATTGGTGCGCGCTTATCCAGAATTTGATTTAGTTGCCTGGCCACAGTATCTAAATGACCAATAGCTTCGCGGGTGGTAGCCAGCGTTTCTTTTATGTCAGAGCCAAAGCCTGGGCGGCTTAAGAGCGAATCAACTTTGTCTAGAGTTTTCCGTGCTTGCAGAAGCATGTCTTTGACATCGGTTCGTAGCTTTAGATCTTTAGACATTTTTTCTACGGCAGTCACTGAATTCTGCACATGTTCTGTGGCGTTGTTCAAATTTTTCAGTGCAGTGAGGAGATCTTCTCTCAGTGTTTTATCTTTCAGTGTGGTGTTGATGTCGCGCACTGTGATTTGCACTGAGTCAGCTGTTTCTTTGAGTTTGGTTGTGGTGATTTTGAGATCGTTCGTAAAATTAGGATCGTCCAAGAGGTTGCTAATTTTTCTGCTCACTTTTTTCAAGTCGTGAGCAATTTCAGTAAGGTCTTTTTCTAGAGGTAAGGCGTTGTCTATGACTGGCATAGTCTTGATTGCCAAAATTGATAGTTGATCGGCCGCTCGAACTAGTCGAGTGCGATCTTCTTCGTAGTTTTTGACAAGCTTTTGTGGGTCGACGTTGCTGAGGGCAATCACTAGTTTGTTGATTGCTAGCTCTGGACGAGCTGGGTCGACTCCTTCTACTTCGGCTTCATCTGGCAGCGCCGGCAGACCAGCTCTAATATCAGGCGCATGAGGAATGTCGATTTCAATATACTTAGCGCCAACGATGCCATTGGTCAAAATTCGGTAAGTAGCGCCTTGGGGAATGACAACTTTATTTGATGTGATTTGTACTCGTACCAATACTTTTCGCTCATTTTGCCATAGTATTTTGTCGACCATTCCCACTCTAATGCCGTCTAAAAAAACATCGGCGTTATCATTTAATTGCGCTACTTCATGAAAGAAAATGTTGATGGTTTGAGTGGCACCTAAAATTCCGGTGCCCTTGAACCAGAGGTAGCCCCAGAGCAAGAGAATCACTGCCAGCACCGTGAAAACTCCCAGTGAGCCATCTGAAATCATGCGGGCGTTATCTTTGTCGTCTCTCTCATCCATAGATTTTTTCTATTATCTCGCTAGATAGGCAGCGTAGGTGACGGCCAAATTGGCAAAGAAGCCAACGATAAAAGTAGCGGTGACAGCGTTTGATGGTGCCGCGTTATTGCTGTGATTAGTAGTGGCACCAGCGGCGCAACCAGCAAAAAAACCTACTGTGGGATTTACTAATACAAGCTTTATGAAGTACACGATGATGTCTTTCATTTGAATTCCACCTCTGGCCGTGTGGAGGAATTCTGAAGTCGAAGAGACACCTAACATTGGTGCTACAAGCGCCCCGGTAATGAAACCTATGACAAGGCCATAAGCTCCAAGTGGAATGGACATTGCTAGTGTTGCTAGATAATTGGGCAGAACAAATTGTTGGGCAAATTCTTCACTTTTGCCGACATCGCAATAGGCTTGTGCTTCCGCGGCAATGCGAGCAGCCACTCTGGCGCACCAGGCCAGGCTGACAGTGAGCGGACCGATTTCGCGAAGCAAGCCAATTGAAATTACTGCTCCAGATAGCTCTTCCGCTCGGTATTTTTGTAATTCTATTACGCATTGAATGGTCAGAGCTATCGCTACGGACACTGCAGCAAGAGCAACTAAGTGGAATGATTCTGGTCCCATCCACAGGCAAGCTACTTTGAATTTTCGGTAGGAGAAATTGCGGAGAGAGCTGGGTCGGAAGGCGCCGAAGAATAATCGGATGGCGCGACCAAGTGGTGCAACCCAGAAAAATAGTTCTATTGGTGGTATGAGTCCGGCTAGTTTTGAAATTGCCATTGTTGACTGCTTTGGTGAAACCACAGACTGCCACTTGGCTAGCTGGTTCCAGCTTTCGTTATATATTGAAACAAAATTTGCAAATTTAAGGACTGATTTTGCTTAGTTAACAAAAGACCCAAGCTGGGCTCGGGTCTTTTGTAATTTATGCTTTTCAGCGGCTTTATTAGTTGAGCAAGTCGCTGACGTCCATACCTTTCAAGCTCAAGGAAATCTTGTGCTCTTTAGGAGAGAACTTCTTGATAATTGCTTTTACTTGTTGGCCGACTTGAACAATTTCTTCTGGTTTAGCAGTAGGTTGATCAGACATTTCAACTGTAGGCAACAAAGCATCTACACCAGGATAGATTTGAACAAAGGCGCCGAAGCTCTGAATTTTGCGAACGGTTCCGTTCACAACTTGACCTTCGCCGAACTTGTCTTCAATTTCTTTCCATGGATCAGGCTGCATTTGCTTGAGGCTCAAGCTGATATGGCCTTTCTCTTGATCGACTTTGAGAACTTTTGTAGTGACCATTTGGCCAACTTTCAGCACATCTGATGGATGGCTGACACGTTCCCATGAAATTTCTGAGATAGGGAGCAAGCCGTCGAGGCCGCCTAGATCGATGAAAGCACCGAAATCTGCGATACGAACAACTTCGCCAGTGACCACTTGACCAGATTCGAGGGTAGATAGAATCTTCTCTCTTTGAGCAGCTTTCTCTTCTTGCACAGCCAGACGTTGGCTCAAGATCAGTTTGTTGCGCTTGGTATCTGTTTCTAGAATCTTCATTGGTATTTCCATACCAATCAATTCTTCTGGAGTTGTACCTTTAACACGCAATTGGCTGGCTGGTACGAAACCGCGCAGGCCGTATACGTCTACAACTACGCCGCCTTTGACAACGTTTGAAATCTTGGCGCGAATGGTTTCGTCGTTCTTCTTCTGGTTTTCCAGTAAGACCCATCCTCTCGCCTGAGCAACACGCTTCAGTGAGAGAGTTAGCTGACCGTTCTCGTTCTCTTCTCTAAGAATGTAGAACTCATACTTCTCGCCGACTTTGACGACATCATCAATTTTGTCGATAGGCATGTTGGAAACTTCTTTCTGAGGCACGAAGCCTTCAGATTTTCCGCCTACGTCTACGAGTATCCCGTCTCTTTCGATACGGACTACGCCGCCTGAGACTATGTCCCCTTGCTCAAACTTGAAACTTAAAGATTGTTCGAGAAGTCGCTCGAATTCTGATTTCGAGTTGGGTTCTAGCTGCTGTTCAGTCACTGAAATAGTCACTCCCTTGTCCTTTTAAATGTGTGGCTTGCGAATCTTGAATAGTATTTGAAGGATTCGAAGCTCACCGGCGCCAGTGCTTTGTGGTTGTCTCTGAGCGGGGTACGCTCGAGGTGCAAAGCTATGGTGATTGGTTGTAAATCTACTGCCCTCAGGCGCTCTTGCCCTCCAACTCCAGAAACTGGCAAAAAGCCAATTTGGAGCTTTCGGTCAAAAGCCCAATCGCGCACAGGCGAAGTAGAGAATATAGAACAATAGATATGTAGCTTTCAAGAGAACTGCTTCAGTATTGAATGAACATTTATACTTATTGCAGTTTCTTTGCATAAATTCACCATTTATAAGGGGTTAACGGCCCTACAGTCTGGCATTATTTTCACCTCATAATCGCTCTAGTGAACAGCTTGAAGGTATATCCATTGGTTGCGCCTGGATTGATTAAGTAGATCTCTTGCCTATCCGAAGGGGTGCCATCGTATTGCTGTTGATATCCCGATGGGCTCTCTTGAGTTTCGCTGGGAAGGCGCACCGGTGGCCAATCTTGCGCTGTGCGGTTGGCAAGTTATTCCTTATAATAATTACTTGTTGATTATCGGTCTGAGATCAAAGTATTTATGAGGATTCTTCATGACAAGGAAAGCACTTACAGTTTTGGCATTCGGGTTGAGTGCATTTTTGGTGGCGCCAGCAGCCCACGCCAATCCTCTTAAGCTTGGCAAATCGTCCAGCTCGACTACAGTAGTAGCGGCTCCTGTGGCTGCGCCAACGAGCCTAGAAGTAGATATGGCTGAGTCTAAGGTTTCAGCTACCCACAAAAAGTTAGATCAAGCTAAGCAGCAACTCGAAGCAGCTAAGGCGCACTTGAAAGCCGCTGAAGCTGAATACAAGGCAGCCCAGGCTGACAAGCAAGCTTTGGTATTGCGTACGAAAGCAAGAGAGCTGGCATATGCTGCTGGTCTTGACCAATCAGTAGATACCGTTGTTGCTGCCCCTGTGTCTGCACCTGTTAGTAATACAGAGGCACCAACCCCAGGTGGAAGCCGCATTGACCTAGCACCATCTGATGCTAATGGTGGTTCTAGCGTGCCATCTGCACCTTCGGGCGCTCCGACCTTGCAAGACTTGGCACCTTAAGCTCGCTAAGGGCACTTATCGAAATTGAAAAAGGAGCATCATCGAATTGATGCTCCTTTTATGCTAACTCAGACTACAACCCTAGTCAGGTAATCCTCAGTCGCTCTTATGCCATTACTGAGCGTGGGTCTTGTAGCGCTTGGAAAGCTAATTTAGCAGCTTCTTGCTCGGCTGCTTTTTTCGATTTACCAGTTCCTTCCGCTAGAGGCTTGCCTTCCAGTTTTACAACTACTGTAAAAATTGGATCATGGGGTGGGCCATCTGTGCTTACCACTACATAGCTAGGAGTGCCTTCTGCGCGAGATTGCGTGAACTCTTGCAATTGCGCTTTGTAGTTGTCTTTGATTTCGTCACGATCAACCACAGTGGTTTGATGGCCAAATAAGCGCACTAATAGCGTTTGTACTTGGAACAGACCAAGGTCCTGATAAATTGCGCCAATTAACGCTTCCATAGCGTTTGCCGTGATCGATGGTCGAGTTTGCACGTTGCGCCCTAGCAAAATATATTTGCTCAAGTTCACCTGCTCACCTATTTCGGCCAATATCCGATCTGAAACTAAAACAGCTCTAAGCTCTGTTAGTTGGCCTTCGTCGTAATCAGGAAACCGCTCTAGAAGATATTCGCTGATGACGAATTTCAGTACTGCATCGCCAAAAAATTCGAGTTTTTCATAGTCTTGGCTACCGGGGTTTTCTGCCGCGTAAGAACTATGAGTGAGGGCTTCATTGATTAAGCCCATGCGCCCACAAGTAACTCCCAGCTTCTGACAAAGTTGATCTAGTTCTTTGAAGCGTTTGGGCGGGAGTTGTTGCATGGTCATCGGATTACTTTTGCCGTGTTCTGGGGCGCTAATTACGTTTGTTATTGAAACTGTTGCTCTCAAGGGATTCCAGTACCTCTTACCTACCTACTTAGGAGACTACAAGAGGAACGCTAAAGATGCCGGTTTTGTTAACCATTATTTCCTAGTTCAATCGTGCGTATTTCTACTAGTGATGCCCATTTCAGCGATTTAATTATCAGAAAGTTGCAATCCGTAATTGATGAGTTTGCTCTCAGTTAGCCTGATGCAGATCGACCTATCTTGAGACATACTCCGAGACATATTGGCGGTGCTTACTTGGCTATAATCTACGGCGTATGCCACCTGGCTTTTAGCCTGCTATGCTTTACCACGGAGTACCCATTAGTAAGGAAGAGCAACAAAAGTGGATCAGAGTTCGTTGCAGCTTGGCGAGATATTTTTATTCGTTGCAGTAGGGTTCGCCCTTCCGGCCCTTGGGATGATTCTCTTGGCTTGGGTCTTGCAGCTACTTCTTGGCTATCACCGCCCCAACTCAGTCAAGAATCAACCTTACGAATGCGGCATGAAGCCCATGCAAGAAGCCCTGGTGCAATTCGACGTGCGCTACTACTTGTATGCCATTCTATTTATTCTCTTCGATATTGAAATCATCTTCATCATTCCTTGGCTGCTTGCTACTGACAGCATTCCAAGATTGTTAGTCGGCGCTGATGCCCTAGGTCAGATGTTGCCAGCCAGCGCTGAGTTGATGAAGCTGAAAATGGTTGGACCTATTGAAATCTCTATGTTCCTTGTCATCCTAGTGGTAGGCCTTGTCTATGCTTGGAAGAAGGGGGCTCTCGAGTGGGAGTAAAGCTGGGAGTAGAGCTGGGAGCAGAGCCAAGATTGGTTCAGTTTTAGATTTTGTTGATTGGTTTGAATTTTTAGATAAATACGAAAAGTAAGAAGTGAGTGGAGAGCATGAGTAACACGAATCCGGTCGTACCAGAAGAGTTGAGAGAAACAGTTACTCTCTCATCCCTTGATCTAATGATTGACTCTCTTGTTAAAACGATTTCCCCCGCGGTCAGCTGGGGGGCTAACCTAGCCCGGTCTAACTCGGTCTGGCCCTTGACTTTCGGTACCTCTTGTTGCGCTATTGAAATGATGAGTGTCGGTATGTCGGCCTTTGATATTTCGCGATTTGGTTCTGAAGTATTTCGGGCTACTCCACGCCAAGCCGATATGATTTTGACCGCCGGTACTATCACTCGCAAAATGGCCCCAGCTCTTATTACTTTGTACGAACAGATGCCAGAGCCTAAATATGTGATTGCTATGGGCGCTTGCACAGTAACCGGTGGCATGTTTAACGATTCTTATTCAGTGGTTCAAGGCGTTGACCGAATTATTCCGGTTGATGTTTATCTACCGGGTTGTCCACCCCGTCCAGAAGGCATTCTTGATGCCTTGCTCAAGTTGCAGCAAAAAATTCGTACCGAAAATTATGTTGAGCGTAGAAAGAAAATGTACGCTCAAACGTCAGTGCGTAAAGTTGACTATGACACCGGTCGCTGCCTAGAAGACTTGATCGGTGTGGTCAAAGAAGATACTGATGCGGCTTTAGCCAAAGCTCCCGATACTAATACCTAAACATAAAGCAGAAATACATAGGAACTAGAAGTAGATGACAGACGAAGCTAAGCCTGAAGAAACCAAATCAGACGCAAAGCCTGAAGAAGTCAAATCAGAAGCAGCTAAACCAGAAGCAAAGCCCGCTGATGCTAAGCCCGCCGCTAAGCCGGCTACTCCTGCAGCTGCTGCTAAACCAGCTGAGCCAGCCGCGCCGCCAGTGCCACTAGAGCCAGCCAAGTTTGGTCAGTTCTTGAAAGAGCACGGGATCTCTTCAGAGCGTCTTCCTGATTCGTGTGGCGTTGAAACAATTGTGGTCGCTGGTGATCAGCTCGAAAAAGCAATGCGTCTCTTACGTAATAGCTCTGAAATCAAGCTAGATTTGCTACTGACAGTTACTGGTGTCGACAGTGCCGATACTTTTGACTCGGTCTATCACCTCTGGTCTTACTCGCATCTAGAGCAGCTGGTCATCAAAGTATTGCTCAAAAAAGCTGATGTCGCCGAAGGCGATTTGCCAGCGGTACCAAGCCTGGCTAATTTCTGGTCTGCAGCCAACTGGCATGAGCGCGAGACCTACGATTTGGTCGGCATCCGTTATTCGAGCCATCCATATTTGCGGCGCATACTCAACCCCTGGGATTGGGAAGGCCACCCATTGCGCAGAGACTATAAGCAGTTAGTTGACGCCTTGAACGATAAAAATCCACACAGTATGCGCTAATTCTTTTACATAACCAGGAATTACTAGGGACGGAAAAATGGCTACGGAAATTCAAGAGATTGACCTTAAAACTGATGAGATGATCATCAACATGGGTCCACAACACCCTGCTACTCACGGTGTTTTGAGACTGCTGCTAACTCTTGATGGTGAAACTGTTAAACACGTTGAGCCAGTGCTTGGTCACTTGCACCGTGCTCAAGAGTGGCAAGGTCAAAACCGCACTTGGTTTCAGTATCAAGCATTGATTGACCGGGTTGATTATCTCTCCGGTATGTTCACATCATGGGCCATGGCTCGTGCTTGCGAACAACTTGATGGTGTCACCGTTCCGGAGCGCGCTGAGTATCTGCGGGTTATCGTTTCTGAAATGAACCGCATTACTTCGCACTTGCTCTGGTTGGGCACCTACTTGATCGACTTAGGCGCTATGTTTGGTTTCCCCTTCTATCCATTCCGCGAACGCGAAAAACTCTTCGATCTCCTAGAAGAAATTGCTGGTCAACGCATGATGTTCAACTACATCCGAATTGGCGGCGTGCTAAGAGATCCAAAGCCCGCCTGGTTTGACAAGCTCAAAGTTTTTCTTGACGAGTTCCCAGATCGCATCGATGAGTACGAAGCCATCGTCACTCAGAATCCTATTTTCTTGAAACGTACTAAGGGCGTTGGCATTCTCAAGCAATCGGTAGCTACTGATTATGGTGTCACCGGCCCTTGTCTGCGCTCTTCTGGTATCAATATGGACTTGCGCCGTACCAGGCCTTATTCCGTATACCCCGACCTCAAGTTTGATGTGATTTCCTTCGATAAAGAAGGCGACACCTGGGATCGCTACATGGCCAGAATTTTAGAGATGCGTCAATGCGTCGACATTATCCGTCAGTGTATTGAAAAAATTCCTACTGGCGACATCATGGGCAAAAAGCAGATGGCCGGTATGCGTATTAAAGCCGGTGAAGGTTTCGCCGCTGTGGAGTCACCACGAGGAGTGCTTGGCTGTTATGTAATTTCTAGCGGCGGTGAAAAGGCCGTGCGCTTCCGCTGGCGCAATCCTTCTTTCTGCAACCTTACAATATTGCCCGAGCTTTTGAAGGGCTGCCCACTCTCAGACATCATGGCCATCTTTGGCTCGATTGACATAATCCTTCCTGATGTAGACCGCTAAATTCTCCTCGAATTTCGAACTTTCTGTCTTTCTTCAACAAGGTAAAACTGGAACTCATGTTTGCAAACGGCGACGAAATATTCAAAATCTCAAGGCTGACCATAGCCTGGCTGACAATCATCTTCACTATCGTCTGGATGGTTTGTTGGGTTGTCGGTATCGCGATACCAATGTTACTTACTCAGCAACTTGGCGATCAAGCCAACCTGGCCAATGAAATTTTGAGAGCGGTGACACCAGTCATTGCCATTTTAGTTTTCATTCCAATTAATGCCATGTTTATGGTTCTGATTGAGCGCCGAGCACTAGCTCTCTGGACAGTGAGAAAAGGTCCAAACCGAGTCGGTCCAGATGGCAACCTTCAAACAGCTGCTGATGCTGTCAAATTGCTTTTGAAAGAAGACATTACACCGACAGGTGCCGATGCCGTCATGCATACTTTGGCTCCAATCCTCTTCTTCGCCCCTTCCATTATTGGGGCTGTTCCTCTTCTCGCTGCCGTGACTAACGACCATCCGCTATTCCATATCTTGAATTTGCCCACTGGTATTTTTTATGTCTTAGCAGCTGGTGCAATACCTGTGGTTGCCTTGGTTATGGCTGGTTGGGCTTCAAACAATAAGTATTCATTAGTCGGCGGCTTGCGTAGTGCTGCTCAAGCTATTAGTTATGAAATTCCATTGGTGCTGTCGCTAGTTACTGTCTGTCTTATGGCCGGCACACTAGATTTGGTGAAAATTACTCAGCAACAAGCTGGTGGCATTCTCAATTGGAACTTGCTTGGTGGTGGTGCGCTGATGGGTCTTAATCAGGCCATTGGCGGCGGTGGGACTAAGGCTCTAGAGGCCGCTTATCCGATGGGACCTGCTTCTTATGTCGCTGCTGTCTTGCTAGTCTGCTCACTAGTCATTTCATTCTGGCTTTATCTAACTGGAGCTTGCGCTGAAATAAACCGTATTCCATTCGACTTACCTGAAGCAGAGTCAGAATTGGTTAGTGGTTACAACACTGAATACAGCGGAATGAAGTTCGCTATTTTCTTCTTGGCAGAATTTACCAACTTATTCGTAGTAGCAAGCGTCACAACTGTGATGTTCTTGGGCGGTGGTGATAATCCAATACCTCCATACATCCTCGATAAGATTCCTGGTATCCCACAGATGGTGGCTGCCATCAGAGATTCATTCTTCTGTCAGACACTGCACATCATCAACCCTGAGACATTGTTCGCTACCCTTTGGGTGATTGCCAAAGTTTATGGCTTGGTTATTTTCGCAATTCTCATTCGCGCCACCCTGCCGCGTTTCAGAATTGATCAGCTGATGGCTTTTGGCTGGAAGCGTTTGATTCCACTTTCATTGATCGTTTTCATCATCGTTGTCTTTGCACGGGAGTTCGTAAATATTCATGGCTAACCTCATCTCTAGAGCGTTTGGTGGACTGAACGAAGTGAGGCGTGGTCTTGCTACAGTGTTCAAACACACATGGCGCGAGCCAATCACTAAAAACTATCCTGACGAAATGCCCAATCTGGCGCCTCACTTCAGGGGCCGGCTGGGGCTTACTGTTAACCCTGAAACCGGAGACCACCTCTGTATTTCATGCAGACAGTGTGAAAGAGTTTGTCCTGATAAGTGTATTGAAATCACTTCGCACAAGAGTCCTGAGACTAACAAGCTAGAGCTGATCGATTTCAAAATCGACCATGGTCTCTGTATGTTCTGCGGTCTTTGTACTGAAGTTTGCCCAACTCTTTGCATCATTAATACAAATGATTTTGAAATGGCTGACTACAGTCGCCAATCACTTATATATGACTTGAAAAAGTTGACGTTGAGTCAAGAAGAATCGGCTTTCTATTTCGAACGCAAAGAGATGCCGTTGCCTAAGCCAAAGCCAGCTAAACCAGCCCCAGCGGCTGCCGCTGCAAAACCAGCAGTGGAAGCGGCGAAGCCGGCTGTAGATGCAAAAATTGAGACCAAGCCTGCTGAAACAAAAGCAGAAGAAGCTAAGACCGAAGCCAAAGCGGAAGCTAAGGCCGAAGCTAAGGCCGAAGACAAACCTGCCGAAAAGGCCGAAGATAAGCCTGCTGATTCCAAATCTGAAGAGTAAGTCGTAAGCGTAATAAACGTAATAGGAAATCAAGAAAATGGGCCAAGATCTGCTCTCACCTCTACTAGCTGCACCAAATGTAGAAATCTGGGCGTTTTATGTACTGACGACTCTGTCGATTTGTCTAGCTATTGCTGTGCTGGCAGATAGAGTGGTTATACGTAGCGGTTTCATTTTGATTGGTGTGTTCGGAACGATTTCAGGAATCTTCCTCTTGCTCTCCGCTCAGTTTTTGGCTCTAGCCCAAATCATGATTTATGCAGTTGGTATCACTCTTATGGTAGTAATTGCCTTGATGTTGACTAATCCACGTCTAGAGCGTGAGCAGGCTGTTGTCTATTACGACGAGAGCTTGCCACCACTAGCTAAGATTTTTGCTTCTTGCAAACGCAACTTGAGTTTGTGGACTGCAGTATTGAGCTTTGTCACTATCTATGCCGCTCTGATCGGAGAAAATCATTGGCCAATTAGTGATCAACCAGTGGGCCCAGATGCTGTCAAAGTATTGGGTGAGGCTCTGGTCACTAATTATTCGATACCATTTGAATTCGCATCTGTGCTACTTCTAGCAGCTCTGATGGGGGCGATCATGTTAGCTAAAGGCGAACCGAAGAACAAAGACGACGATGATAATTTAACTGTTGTCGACGAAGCTAAGAAGCAAGAAAACAATCTGGCGCTGCAGAGGTAGGAGATCAAAGTGCAAAATGTAGTCACGGTCAAAGAACCGCAATCTTCAGTAAATCTGGCATTATTCTATGCGCTTTTCGCAGCGGCTGTTGTCGGCACTTATACAGGGGTGCTATTCACATCCACAGGCATAGACATCATCGTAGCCAATCACTATGACTTCTGGGCCTGCGTAGGCTTGGCTCTCTTTGGTTGGGTTATGCGCAGTGTTGGTGGTCACAAAGGCGTAATCGTCACCATGACCGTGCTGGCATCGTTTATTATCTTGACCTTGCACCAACCAATGCTCCTGCGCTATCTCACTTTTGCCGCATTGCTGTTCTCGATGGGCTTGTATGGCATGGTGCAGTCGCGAAACGCAGTAAGAGTGCTGCTTTCAATTGAACTGATGCTGAATGCTGTCAACATCAACCTAATTGCTTTCTCTCGCTATGTTGATCCAGTGGCTTTGAAAGGTCAGCTTTTCGTTATCTTTGTGCTCACTGTTGCTGCAGCTGAAGCCGCTGTAGGTCTAGCTGTTGTCTTGGCTATCTACCGCGCCCGCCAGACAGTTGATATGGATAAATTCACACTGTTGAAGTGGTAGTAGGGGTTTCTCTTTAGCGACTTTTTTGGAGAGTCTAGATTTCTGAAAAGGCTACTCACTGAGTAGCCTTTTCTCTTTGAGGCAACGCACCGGTTCATTCTACGATGAGCCTTGTGGGTGTGACAGCATAGACCCCCTGTTTCGCACCGCTTTCGGTGTTAAGCAGCCGCCCTTGGGGAGCGGTGATAAAGTAGGTCGTTGAATTGTAGTACCTATTGCTAGTCCGGTGGATTTCCGCAGCTGTGCTTTGCCAAGCTCTAAGCGTTTAGCGTTCAGCTGCCGCCGCACTTAAGCTTTCTAAGGACAGCCAGCCGCCTTCAGAGAGGCCTTCTGAAATAGCGTCGCGGAAAGTTCTGGTGGCATCTAAGAGACTTTTTGTTGGCACTTTGATTGTCTTTAAAACGGCACCACTTTTCAATTCGGCAAAGCCGATTGTCCGGCTATCGCGAAAGTCGACTGGGTCGATTGTTTCATCACTTACAGTAATCTGAAAGCGGTTGTCTAAGAGGCTCTTAGATATTCCAGTGCCCTCAAGGGCTGTACTTATGTCCACTATGCTAGTGAGGTCCGTCATATTTAGTATCCTGAAGCAACAAAAGTTTGTGTCGGCGCGATTTGCTCGCCAACTCAGTATAAGAATGGTGCAAGCAGAGTTTGCTGTTGATTTTTTTATGACTACTCAAAAGCCTGATTGCAGGCCGTAAAACAGCGATGCATAAAAACGTAACTTCACAGAACTTCGTTGATGCTCAATTGTAACTGTCTCGTCACCTACTCGTCAGCAGCTGCTCACCAATCAATCTAGCGCCAGGTGAAATGCACTTGCTTAGCCGAGTCGCTCTGAATGGCAATCATCGAGCAATGCAAGCGTTCCAAAATGCTAATAGCAGTGCTGCCGGCTCGTGCCTCTGGGCTGCGATTAGCTCCCTGCGCGCCGGTCACTACTAGCTCTGCTTGGCAATTGTTGGCTAGCTCAAATATTGCTTCTGCGGCTGAATCGGCCATGACCACGTTGGCTTCAACTTTGTCGTAACCGTATTTTTCAGCCAGATGCTGAGCCTGTTTCTTCAGCTGTGCTTCAATCTGGTTTAAGTGTAATTTCTCTTTGATGTAGACACTGCCACCACCGAACCAATGTGTTCTTATGTCTTTGTGATTAGGTAGCATCACTGTAACTATGCGAAATATAGTATCTGGACTCCAATGCATACCGACCACCCAGTTGAGGGCAAAATCGGCTGCTGGTGAGAGATCTGTTGCTACGATAATGGTTCTTGGAGGTGGAGTGGCAATTTTCACAATCTCTTGTTTTGTGGCCGTTCCTTTTTCTCTAAATAATTTTCGTAGTTCGCCGCTGCGCACTGACTCTACTGAGCAAGGTGCATTTCGTAGTACTGCCGATGCGATGCTCCCCAGTGAGCAGCGGCTGGCTAACTCTAAATCGTGAGAACCTAAAATCATATAGTCGGCTCCCCAAGAGTAAGCAAGTTCGCAGAGCTTCTCGGCTGCTCGGCCGAATTCAAGGCACGATTCAACTTGGGGATGGACCTTGGCAAAATCTGCGGTCATTTCGCTTAACCACAGCCGCATTTCGTAGGTATAGGCTTCCTGTTCGTCTTTTAAAACTTTATTGTGTTCACTCTCGTAAATTTCGAGAATTGAGCCAAAGTCTTCTACCACTTTGCAGAGCATAAAGGTAGTGTCAGGTTCCCATTGTCGTGCCAAAGCCGACTGAATGGCTGCATCCGTACATTCTTGATTGTCAACCGCTATCAAAACTTTGCAGGACAACTGATTCACCAATTTGCTATCGCCAAATTCATCTTAAATTGATTGAGGCAATTTAAGCAACTATCTTGGACAACGCTGCCGGTAGTGTTTTAGCCGATTTCCAAAGATATAAAAATAGCTGAATAAGGCATTCATACCTCATTTAAAAGAGTTCTGAAAAAATATTTCGTTGCCAAATTTTTGCCAAGAAAATGTCCAGAGAATAACAAACCATCGGGTTAAATTGGCAGTACGCAATTTACTACTGAGGTGTATCCATGGCTAATACCACTGCGATTGACTGTTCCAAGCCGCAACCCCTAGCTGAGAAGTTTGATGCTGACGCTATAACCAAACAGTTAGAAGATGGTCGTACTGCCATGCTAGAAGTAGCACTAGGAAAGGCTCAATCTTTGAGCGAGCGAACCGATATGTTGAAAGTTGTGCAGGGTATCAACGCCACTCATCGCCTTGAGCAGCCCGATAAACATCTACCGTCATTGAGTGTCGATGTTGAAGCTGTGGGAAATTGGGCGCGTCCGAGTTTGCAAGTCTCACTGAAACGGCAAGAGTATAAGAATTTCGCAGTACCTGAGCCAATTTACGTAGAGAAGAATTCAGGTTTTGGTGCGCGTCAAACTCGCGAAGTCGTGAAGACCAAACATTAGTGCTTTAGTTTCCTGCGCAATAGGCCTTGCTGAGTGCTGATGTTAAGGCGCCTTGGGTGAGACCTGACGTTAATATAAGGACGAACCAGACCAGGAGAAGAACAAGAAAGTTTTTTAGAAACCAACGGCTTTTTACTAACAACATGACCACGAATAGCAGAGGTGCTATGCAGGCAAAAACTGTTAGGGAGTCTTGCGAAATATAGTCTGAGACTCTGGCGCCGCAGAGTTTAAAGAGGCTTGCGATACCCCAGACCTCAAACAAGCAAAGATACATGTAAGTGTAAGGAAATGCCCACATTAAAGTCATGAATAGTAGCGGCGGGTTGTCGAAGTAAGTTTTTGAGGTGCTGCTTTGCTCTGCTGGAAATTCGCTAGGGTTTGCCGTCAACCAGCCGGGCGATTCGCCAAGATTCCACCTCCACCAACCGCTCGATTGCTCTTGCTTCTTGGCGCCATTTTCGCTGCTCTGTTGATCTTTGGCCATATCTTGCGTCACTTTTTTTTCATTGTAGCAAGGTCGGCTAGGTCAAAATGGCGCCGTGGCCTTGTGCAATATGTGCGGCGAAATCGGGTAAATCTGAGAAGAGATAGCAAGTGCCTGAATAGCTCTGGAGCCCTAAATGGCCCAAGATCCCAGTGGCGAAGACCGATTTGGCTTCGATTTTCACGAGAAGACCCAGCATACCGGTGAAATCTCGAGCAAACCCTACGAGGCCACCAGCGGCTTTGCTTTAAACGAACTTATTGGTGGCAGCTATCGGGTGCTCGAATTTATCGGCGAAGGCGGCATGGGTCTGGTCTATAAAGTCGAACACATTCACATGAATAAGATTCTGGCTCTGAAGGTGTTGAAGACTGAACAGCTTTCAGAGAATGTTTGGAAACGCTTTCGCCTTGAGGCTCAGGCTATCTCAAGACTTGATCATGCCAACATAATCAAGATCTACGATATGAATCAAACCCCTGATGGACGGCCGTTCTATACAATGGAGCTGCTTTCGGGAGAATCCCTGGCTGACTATTTGCAAGAGCATCAGCGGCTGCCGATAAACCTGGCTCTGCCAATATTTCGGCAAGTATGCTCCGCACTTGCTTATGCTCACGAGCGCGGTATTATTCACCGGGATATTAAACCAGGCAACATCATGCTACTTGAGCCGACTGGCTCGGGTCTTGCTTCTGGTCTTGGTTCGCGAGTCAAGATCGTCGACTTTGGCATCGTCAAGGTCTTGGATAGCGCAGAGCAGATTGGTCAAGGCCTGACCATGCAGGGCGAAGTCTTTGGCAGCCCCCTGTATATGAGCCCTGAGCAGTGCGCTGGCAGTAAATTGGATGCCCGGACTGATATGTACTCAGTCGGCGTCACTTTGTTTCAAGCCCTTGCTGGCAAACCACCTTTATTGGGGCGCTCGGCTGCCGAAACAACCATCATGCATCACACAGTCATTCCGCCATCCCTGGCTGAAGTCGCTGGAGTAGACTTCCCACCCGAATTAGAAGCTGTTGTCGCTAAAATGTTGGCTAAGGCGCCGGATGATCGTTATCGATCACTTGCGGAAGTGGCAAGCGTTTTGCTTACTATTGAAAGAAAATACTCAGGCGCGCCGCTACCACTAGGTTCAACTGAGCCGCTTCAGATCAATGAGGCATTGTTTGATAATGATCTCATTTCCGATGAGAATAGTGAGACTGGTGAATCGAACTCCCTAGAAAACCGCAACTCCAAATCAGTGCTGGCAATAGCGGCTTTCTTCAGTATCGTAGCTATAGTGGCGATAATTTTTCTCTGTTCACGGCTATGGGCCAGTCCTACTAAGCCCAAAGTGGCGGTTTCTTCTGCCACATTTGTCGGCCTTAATCCAAGTATTGAATCAAGCAAAAAACAACTGGCCGCAGAGTTAGAAGCCGTTGAGGTCAGCTCTAGTCCTGAGACTGATAAGGCCGTCGCGCTTTTCATGAAGGAAAGAAAGGAGCCCTATTTCACCAGGGCTAAAGATGGCACAGTTACTTTTAGTTTCCCTGGTCAAATAAGTATTGGTGTAATAGAAACTATTGGCGTTGGTGGACAGAAATCGTACGAGGCGATGGGGCAATTTAAGGTGCGCCCATGGCGTCAGATTTCATTCACTGCTAATGCCATCTCATTGGCCCACCCTGAATTGCTTAAATTCTTTCCCGCCAATAGTTTGGATTGCCTAAAGTTAGCTGGGCGGACGTCTAGATCTGCTGTGTTAATCGATTACATCATGGGGCAGCAGAATCTCAGCGTCTTAGACTTAAGTGCTACTGAAATAACCGAGAGTGACCTCAGGGCTATCTCTGGACTCAGGAAGCTATTTCTTTTGCTTATTGATACCAAGAACATTAGTAACCGGGCGTTGTTTGATAGCAAGCTGCTGCCGCGTCTAGAGGTTGTTGGACTGCTTAACCTTAGTGATTGCACGCCGGTATTGCAGTCATTGCTTTTGTCAAAGAACGTCAAGAGTCTAGTGCTTACGAGTGCTAAGTTGAAAAAGAGTGATATTGCCATAATCGCTAAGATGACCCAACTAACCTCCCTTGAGCTTAGCGGTACTAATTTAGATGATAACGATTTGAAGCAGCTAACAGTGTTGAGGAAGGTCAAATTTGTCAATCTCTTTGCTACAAACATAACAAAGAAGAGTGTCCCGACCTTGCGTAGATTTCCGGCATTACATGATCCGATTCTACCACCGGAGGTTAGTGCTGTTTATTTTGGTGCATTTTGAGTGCAGTTTGAGCTGATCTCTTCCGTAATTACTTTGCCATGGCCAAACGCAAGAAGCTCAAGGCCCAGTTATGCAGCTGATTCCAGGTCAGAACATCGCGCATAGCGTTCATGCGCCTACGCTTCTCTTCGACATCTATAGAGAGTGCTGCTTTGAAGGCTTCGCTGATTTCAACAGGAGCTTTAGGATCAACCAGATAGGCGCCCTGTGCCAGCTCACGAGCGCAGCCGGCAGCCCGCGAGAGAATCAAAACTCCTTGTTGATCGCTTCGACAAGCAACGAATTCTTTGGCAATGACATTGATGCCATCGCTAAGAGAGTTAATAGAAAGTGCGGTGGCTGCTTGATACCACGCGGCTAGCTCTTGATGGTTGAGCTTTCCTTTGAGGTGAATAATAGGGAGCCAACCTTCCCGGCCGTACTCTTTATTTATTGCGGCAATTTTGGCTTCGACTTGACGAGCATATTCAAGCGGGGCTGTACCATCGAGCTTGGCTTCTTGTGAGATTTGTACATAGTGAAAGCGGCGGTGGTTAGATGGGCTAGTCTTGAGCATCAACTCTAAGCCGTTCAATCTTTCTAGAATTCCTTTGGTGTACTCCAGTCTTTCTACGCCCAGAATAAATTGACTAGCTAGGCCTAGTTTCTCCCCAAGGGCTTCAGAATATGGTTTAGAGGCAGCGGCTATTTTTTGCCAATACGGCATGTCCACGCCAAGAGGCAATACGGCTACAGATGTGGTTCTACCTTGATAGGTGGCTTTGTAGCCGTTGAGATCAACCACCGCGTCCTCTAGCAATGCGGCCACTGTATTGAGGAAGTTCTCCGCATATTCATCTGTGTGGAAGCCAATTAATTTGTTGTGCAGCATTGACTGCACTAGTTCGCGACCAATGGGAGAACTCGCTATGATTTCGGGTTTTGGCCAAGGAGCATGCCAGAACTGTGAGAGCACAATGCCATGCTGAGATGCCAGAACCGGTGCGGCGAGGGCTAATTGATAGTCGTGGAGCCAACAGATTGTGGGGAAGCTTTCTGACGCTGTTGTTATGCATTCAGAGGCAACAGACTGACAAAGAGCGCGGAATGATTTCCAGGCTTCTGGGTCAAAGGCACTCTTAGAGACAAAGCCATGGAGCAAATCCCATAGATAGCCATTAACCACGTTTTGGTGCGCATCAAATAACCGTTTGGGAGCCAGGGGGGCGTAGTAGCTGAACCCACTACCTGCGCTGTCAGCAGATGGTGGCGCAAAATCAGTATTGGCATGGGGCAGCTCAGAAAGAGCAAACCAGTTGACTCGAGTTCCTAGCCTTCTTACCACGGGCTCTAGCGATAAAGGAACGCCACCAGTAACTCCTGGACCCGCGTATGAGATGACATTGACTGTCGGTAAAAATAGTTCGAGCCGTTCAATTTCTTCTTGGGTAATCGGCGAGAAGAGAACCGGCGTTGTAGTTGCGCTGTTCATGGCTTTCATAGTCTATGGAGTGGTGGGAACGAACGAAAAAAATGGGTGCCAGAGAACAGCAACTGCGAAGAAGTTGCTTTGAATTGATGAGCGACCGGGGGCAAAAATCGTCAGTACAATAAACAGTAATGTAATAGATATGTAACCGGATATCAAGCTGCTGCCGTCCGATTTAATAGGAGTAATTGTTAATGTCAGATTCTAGCTAAATATTAGTTGGCCTATGTCACTCAAATAGACCAGGTAAATTGACGATTTCCACTCGCCCTGCTTTGATGTCGACTACCGGCACAAGTGCTTTGACAAAAGGCACCAAATGCGATTTATCGCCTTTGGTAATTTCGAGGAGCTGAGAAGTCTCTCCAAACACTGCTGAAACTTTGCCTAGTTCTTCACCTTCGACAGTGAAAGCATTTAGTCCTACCAGGTCGTCAAGCCACCATTCATCTTCACTTAGAGCATTTAGTTGCGAGCGCTCGGTAAACAATGTGGCGCCAATTATGCCTTCACTAGTGGTGCGATCTGCGAATTCCTTTAGGGACATCAAAACAAGTTTTTGCTCAGCCTTAAAACTGCGAACGTGAGCAATTTGTCGAGCACCGTCAGCGGTGGCGATTTGTACTGTTTTGATGTTGTCGATTAAGTCGATATTGCCCTTGAGTTTGAGCTTTAAATCACCTCTCAGGCCTTTGACGCCAGTAACAAGCCCGACCACAAAGGTGTAGGTGCCCTCACCCACCGGGTCTAGCTTCTTTTTGATGCCTGGTAGATTGGGCGGCTGTCTTCTTTCCATCGCTTAAATAGCCTATTGTCAAAATTGAATTGATCAAGTACACGACCAACTACAAAGTCTATCTGATCTTCGACTGATTGTGGGCGATGATAGAAGCCAGGTGAAGCGCAGGCAACAACTCCTCCGGCTTCTGTTACGGTGACCATATTGCGCAGCTGAATCAAGCCAAAAGGCATCTCACGCACTAAAATTAGCAATGTTCTGCGCTCTTTAAGGGTTACTGCTGCCGCTCTATGAATAAGATTTTCAGTCAGGCCGCTGGCGATAGCCCCAAGGGTACCGAGGCTACAGGGCACCACTGCCATGCCTCTCGTGCGATAAGAGCCGCTCGCTACTGATGCGCCATAGTCAGTCAAGCTGTGGGTGCGCAGTGGCACTGTATCTGGTAATTGAAGATGTTTCAGTAGGCCAGCTTTGAAATCTTCGCCAAAGACTAAATCGTGTTCCTCTTTGACTACTCTTAGTGCCGCTTTCGACATCAGAAGGTCAACTGGTTGATTGACTTCCATCAGAAATTGCACCAGGCGCATGCCATAGATTGCGCCACTGGCGCCGGTAATAGCTACTACGAAAGGAAGCTGATTGGATTGATCTGAGTGATTTGAGTGAGAAATTGCATCATCAGAAGCCATGTTATAATCTCGATTTTTTAGCTAATCATTTAGAAGTCACTACCGGGGCCAGTCGCACGTGGCCTGTTGCTACTAGCTGGCATGTTACCAGTGGGAGCGGGTGCATTCTGTGAACTCTCTGGAGCTTCAGCCTCTGGGGCTGGGCGCTCTTTGGCAAAGCGCTTGCCCGACTTGCCTTTGGTCGGTGCTGGTTCGTCTAGAGCGGCCGAGTCAATTGAAGACTGCCCACTTGAAGCGGCAAATGAAATTTTCAGTGGTGCATCTAATTTTACTGTTAGTGGGGAGCCGCTATAGATATAGAGGTCTCGACCTTTTTTGACGAGCGAGCGCACTAAACTATTGTTGTTGCCGCCGCCTGAATTGGCGGCTTCGCCCAGAATTGGGTCTTTAAGAATGTCATCTCTTTTTAGTACAGCAATTTTGCCTGTGCGCGGATCGCGCTTATTGTTTAAGGCCGGATTGACGGCATCAAAGCCCGCTTGTGAGCCAACATAGGCGACACTTGACTTGCGCGAATTGAGCCCACCGCTGCCACTTTTTTGATTGGCGGTCGTTTCACCAGAAAGTGAGGCAACTAGTGGCAAGGTTACACCACTGGGCATGCGGATGCTCATCAGTTGCACTCTTAGCTTACCTAGTGGCCGGGGATAGCCCTTCTGTTGAGGTTGCCTTGAAGATGAAATTGCTTCTACGACTTCGCCAATAACTTCAGTACCGCTCGGTATCAAGACTTCTGTGCCATTAGCTAGCACTGGTGCACTGACCTCGACGCTAAAGCGCTCACCCGGCCTCGATGCTGACGAGCCAATGGTGCTTTGAATTCTTCCTTCAAAACTAGTGCCGATCGGCAGCACAACAGCTTTGCCATGAAAGCTATTGGGGGCGCGATACGAGTCTTCAAAGACTTCTTCTTTTTTTGCTGCTTGGGCGGTTGAGCAAATCATGCTAAAAAGTGCAGCTAGTAATAACGGTCTTGCTTGCTTGTTCAACTTATCCGCGTCCTTTCTTTTTTTTGACAGACTTCATTAGACAGCTTCATTGTCGCTGTTTTCTGGAATTTTTGCTGCCAGCTCTGGTGACTGTGATTGAGCTTGTGTTCTAGTGTCTATGGTGTTAGTCACTTTTTTCTTGCCGCGCAAACGCACCATGGCATTGGTTATTAACCAGGCAATTGCGAGGGCGATGAGAATCATGCTGACCATGCGCACTATGCCAAAAGCAAAGTTGAAAACCTGATTGAACATCACTGCTACTGCCGCTAGAACAATTAGCGCGCCCCCAATCACTTTCAGTTTTTCTTTGTTGATTTGCATTTTTATTGTTAGTCTGGATTGATATATTTGTCCAGGCGATTGATTGTTTGCGGCGCAATCACTTTAGTGCCAAACCACCAGGCACCGCCAATGGCAATTGGCACGGCCAGTACTCTCAATTGTTGTGGCAAGAGCGAGTAAAAGCAGCTGATTGCTAACATGGCTATGCCGATACTAAATACCATTGAAAATTTTTGAATGATAGCGATTTGCTCTTCTCTATCCATGCGCCGAAAAGAGCTACCGAGAAAGGCTACATAGTTAGACCACATGCGTTTAGCGCCATTCTGGGCCTTAAGATAGGCCTTGGTTTCACGAATATCGTGGGGCTTGCCTGCCGATTTGCCGTCATGTGAAATATCGGCACCATCTTCTTCTGGCGTAGCATCAAAGACCGCTTTTTTTGGATCAGGTCTCTTGAAGCCCGAGCCCGTCTGCCCCTTTGAAGGTTTTGCCGCTTTTATACCTTTTTTACCGACAGCCATAAGACCTCCAACTTCTTCTAGAATTTAATTTTCTTTGCCTTTGATAGGGCCAGATTTTTTCTTCAGTTTTACTAGGTTCGATTCTACTTCTTTGCGCAACGGGTTAGCATCTTCAGAGGCTTCTAAGAAGCATAGGGCGTAGTTAATGGCTTGACCAGGGTCTTGTTTCTCGGACTTGGTGAAGAGGCTAAATAGACCATAGTAGGCGTTGGAATATTGTGGATCTGCTGAGAGAGCCTGCTTGTAGTGATCGATTGCTACTTCGGGAATTTTCCAGGTGGCATCGCCCAGTTTGACCTGCCGTGCCGCTTCGTTGCGCTGATTATTGATGCGACTCATGCCTTGTTCGGCTCGGGTTGAGACTTCATTCATGTCTTTAGCATAGGTAAAGGCTTTTTCTGCGGCGCGATAATCGCCTTCTTGGTAGCACTGCTCACCAAGGGTGATTAGTTCAAATGGCTCTTCGCGGTGCTTCTCAATGATAGAAGTAAATTTGGAATTAGCTTCTCTGAAACGGTTTTGTGTTAGCGCCTTTTCTGCCTCAGACAAATCTATTTTTTCTTGCAAGTCGCGGGTGCCATTTTTGATTACGGCCCCTTGCACTGATTGCTCTGTGACAATGTTTTGCAACTTGTCCATCAACTGTGTGAAATCAGCTGGATAAGAGCCTTCTTTGCGGAACTTGCGGAAACCAACGCGGGCTAGGCCAAGCATGGCTGTAGGGTCATCTGGTTTGCCAGCCAAAATAGTCTTAAATTCAGATTCTGCTACTTCTAGTTTGTCTTGACGCAGAGCCAGTTCAGATAGTTGATTGCGCATTTGAAAATCGTTGGGCAAAATATCGAGAGCATTGTGATACTCAGATATGGCTAGCTCGCCGTCGCCGCGATTGGTGTAGTACTCTGCTTTTCGTTTGTATGGCTCAGGGTTGCGGGGGTCTAAAGAATTTGCTTTGCCCCAACTAGCTAAGGCCGAGGGTCCATCACCTTGTTTGCGGTAAATATCGCCTTCGACCAAATGCCAATCAGATCCGCGGCCACTATCAGGTATGTTGTGCAGTTCCATGTAGGCTTCTTCATGCTTGCCCTGATTAGTAAGCACCACAGCTTTTTGTAAGTGCGCTGGACCATAGTCACTTTTAAGTTGCAGAGCCTTATTGACGAACTCTTCTGCTTCTTTGTCGTGGGGATCTAAGTGCAGCAAAACCTGAGCTAGCAAAGTCAGGTTGACGCTATTCTCGGCCAATGAAGTAGCTTTGCGCAAAGGGTCAACGGCGCCGTCCATGTCGTCTTGGGCAATTTTGACCATGCCCAGAGTTTGCTGGGCAATGACAATGCTGGGGTTCTCTTTTATGGCTTTTTTGCAGAGTTTTTCGGCAGCCTCTAAATAAAGGTCGCGCTTTGCTGGTGAAGCCACTGTCTTAGAGTGAACATAAGAAACGTATCCGGCAGCAGCAATAACATTAGGATTATCAGAAAACTTTTCTTTGGCTTTCTTCAAAAGTTTTTCTGCTTCAAGCAACTTCGCGGGCCATGATTGTTTGGCTAAAGCAACAGCTAGTCCGGCATAGGCATCGCCAGTTTGATCTTCTTCAAGCAATTCGCGATAGGCATCTTCTGCTTGCTTAAGTTTGGCTTGCAGAAGCAAGCCGTCAGCATCGGCTAAAGTGGTGGCAGCGGCCGAAAAAGGATATATTATGGCGCAAAAAGGCAGAGCAAGCGAAAAGGCGCTGGCTATAACTACTTTGAAGAAAGAGCTATTTTGCTTTCTCCAGGTCATCTGCTTTTTTGTTCTCCTTTGCTGCTTCTCCCTCATCTGACATCGCTTTTAGCACTTGGGCTGCCTTGCGATGCAGGCTTGGTAGATTTGGTGCCAGAATAATCGCCTCTTTGAGGATGGCCAATGCTCCAGCGTTGTTTTTATCAGTGATGAGCTTTTCAGCGTCATTTAATAATGGTTGTACCCTAGAAGTGTTGATTTGCCTCAGGGCGTCTGCCGCCCCGGCCTCTTTCAGGCCGGCTGCTTGGCGATAGCAAGTGGCAGCGTCATCAAGCTTGCCCTGCTTTTCTAAGGCTGTACCTTCTAAGAGCCAGACTTTGCCGTCGCTTGGGCTAGCCCCAGCTAGAGTGTCTGCTTCTTTTATCGCTTCGTCAAGCTTATTTTCTTTGATCAGGCTTTCAATCTTGGCGTATCCGGCAGTATTGTCGACTGCTGGCTTGGCTTTTGCACTGCTGGCTGCGGCCGTGGCACCGGTCGTTGCACCAGATGCACCAGGCGTGCCACCAAGAGCGCCTGCTGTGGCTGCCGCGGCTGTTCCACTTGTACCAACTGCTGCTGAGGGATCAGCCCCTTGACCTGTGAGGTTGTTGTAGAAGGGAACCAGCAGAGGATTGACAAATTTATTGAGGGCAATGGCTTTCTGGGCCGCTTCTACCGCTCCTGCTTTTTCGCCTTGGCGGTCGCGGCCGCGGGCCAATATGTACCAAAGTTGGGCGTCGTTGGGGTTGAGCTTGATCAAGTCGTCAACTTTTTGCACCGTTTCGGCCACACGCATAGGCGTAGCGAGGGCACTTTCTACTACTGCTTGGTGGTAGGCAATACGGGCTTTGGCCAAATCAGGATTGGTCGGCTCAGCTCGCCAAGCCTTTTCGTAGCAGAGTTTGGCGTGGTCGAAATCGCCTTGAAGCAGATAAGCACCGCCTAAAAGCATTTGATTTCTAAACGATGGATTAATGGCCACGGCTTCAATACCAACGTCTCTTAAGCCGCGAATGGCGTTCGAGTTGCTGGGGTTCACAGTGACGGCCCGTCTATATTCTGAGGCGGCGTTGTTGAGCCGGCGGGTGAAAACTGACTTGTCTTGATAGCCTTTGGCCTTGTAAGCAAAGTCTTTAAGTGTGTCGCCCAATACCGTATGGCAGTCAGAGAGTGCCTCTGTGTTTTCTTTGTCTTTGGGCCAGTCTTTACGCAGAGCCACAATCATTTCGTCGTAGCCTTCTACGACTTTTCCGCCGCGCATTAAGCACTGGCCTAAATAGAAGTGGTTAATGCCGGTGTCAGATAACTTTGCTGCTTTGCGAAACTCAACTACAGCATCTTCAAAGTGATCGGGAGTACCTTCTGCACCTTTGGCTAAACTAAGTCGGTAACTAGCGTCTGATGGATTCTTTCCTAGAGCATTCAAGCAATAGTCAAGGTTACTGTCGGCCGGGGCATTGTTCGGATCGGCAAAGAGGGCCCTTCTGTAGTGTGTGATCGCTGCCGGTAGATTTTTTGCTGCCCGCAAAGAATCGGCGTATCTTAGCTCTCCGGCTGATAAATTGCGTCTGAAAGTAATATTTTCAGGATCGCCTTCAAGTGCCAGCTTGTGCTCTTCTAGTGCTTGTTGCCAAAGTTGCTTCGAGCCCAATTCAACAGCGCGGTTGTTGTGCTCTAAGGGATTGGTCGGGTTGGGCGTAGTGAGATAGATGCCTCCACCGCGCCTTGCTGCAGCTTTTGCCGGGCAGGGTCTGATAAATGCCGTGGCGCTCACCAGGCTGAGGGAGAGAGCAAGGCAAAGTATTCTAAATTGACATTCGATGGTTGATTGCCCCAATGAGCGATATGTGTAATTGAAGTCTTTCATGGCTTCCCAGGCTGGTAATAAGAACAGAACCGGCTCATGCTAGCAGCAGCCAAGCTGTTCTTAAAATGGTAATACCCATTCTATAAGGCTTACAAAATTACGCTGGCAATTTGTACTGGGTTTCCCCCAGATTTTTGGCGCTGCTATTTTTGGTTAACAAAATTAATGATGGGAATCTCCCCATTCCCAAAAAAATGTTGCGTGGCTAACATTCTTGGTGGTGTTATCATACTTTTCTGTTGACAAGGGGCGGGAAAAGGATTAAGTTTTGGTCACCCCAGTAGTAGTTCAGGGGTTTCGCTTGCGCATGTGAAGGAGAGCAGGGCGCGAAATCCGCTTAGAAACCCGTTGTCAAGCCTTATTTTTTGTTTTTTGGCGTTTCTTTTACTAGATAAATAGGGCATGAAGAATCTATATAGCCATTTGTCCCCTGGAGGGATAAAGATTGAATCACCCCAATTCTTGCCAGTCTTATAAACGCAATATGCCGCCTATCGCTCTATCGCTTTCTCTGGTGGCTCTCCTTATAGCAAGCAGCTTGCCTGCCTTTGCTCAGTTGCCGCCAGTCAATATGGGGCGGTGGGTGAAGCAGCCTGGCGATAACCAATATTCATCTGATACTCAACAATCAAGGCATGGTGGCGGCCAGCCCGTTCGTCAGATAGTCGCACCCCAGACAGCGGTTATGCCGCAGCAGTCGGCGCCAATGTGGCGGCCAACTCCCAAGCCATTTCGATCGGACGTATCTCTTGACCCAATTGTCTGTGATGAGCCAATTCCTCCTGTAGGTTTCGCTCCTTTACCAGAGAGCTTAGATTTGCCAGGAATTCGCGGTGGATCTTCTGGATTTACCCGCAGCCCTGCTGGTGGCTATGGTGGAGGCGGTGGCGCTGGCGGTTTCTCTTCTAGCTACCAAGGATCTGCCCCGGGTATGGGTGGTGGCGGCAATGCTGCCCCTGAAGTGCGCAGTTCACAGGGGTACAATTCTGTGCAGCCTGGTGCTTTCGTGAAGAAGAAGACTCCATATGGCACAGCTAACAATAATCCGCCCGGCAGCTTTGGCGGTGGTGGCGATGTCTACTCCAGCGGCGATGGTGCTGCTCCTATGTCAGAAGCTCAAAGACAAATGAACAGCATGGGGCGCGAGCCTGGGCTGAGCAATAAGTCGGCTTCAGCTCCCGAAGCTCCTGCGGCGGTGCAGATTAACCAAGCGACTACGCAAGATTTGTCTTTGCCTGATGATGAATATAAGCAATCTAAGGGTGGTAATAAATCCACCAGTCAGGCCGGAAAAATGGTTCAGAGAATGGCTCGTCGTGCTGGGCGGAGCATATTGCAGCCGCTCAATAACATGCCGATGCCAAGATTTCCAATGAGATAGGTGTTTAAATGTGGCGTATAGGTCATCCAATTGAAATGAGATGACCAGGGGATTAGAGAGGATTTTAGTATGTTCCTAGCATTTAGAAGTTTGAAAAAACATAAGTTATATCTGGCGCTGACAACCGGTGCGCTTGTGCTGTCGGCTTTGACCAGCAGCGCTCAAGCACAATCACCATCAGTTAGCTTAAAAAAGGGCCAACTACAACAAGCTGGTTGGTACAAGTCGGCTCCACAAGTACAGATTGTTGACGATGGTCCAGTTGTTCACGACTATCGCACTGCTCCACACGAAGATCAGGCTTATCAAATTCCGATTGGTCCAGCTGGCACCAGTGGTCGAATTCCTGAAGGTGGAATTCCTTTAGGTAATGGTGGTCCGCAGATGATGAGAATGGCTCCCAATTCACTACCACAATCAGGTTTTGGTACTAATATGCCTGCTCGTGGCATGGGCCCAGCTCGTGCACTGCCTGGTACTGAAATGGGTCAGCTCGGTAAGCAATATGCTGCTCAACAAAGAGCCGCTCAAGCTAATGTCTCGGCTAGACCAATAGGTTTAGGTCGCGGCAAGTCAGCTGCAGCTGCGCCAAATCGCATGGCTTCTTCAACGCCAGCTAGTTATGGTGCTGCATATCACGGCAGTGGTGGTGGTTATGTTGCCCCAAGCTCTAGCAGTTCCGCATCGGTTAGAGCAAAACTTCTTGGTAAATAAAGTAGGTGTCCATGATCAATTCTAGACCGCAGAAAAATTGTAAGCTCTATATCGCTGCCCTTTATACAGGGGCAGCATTAGTGCTTTCTGCGGCCACTAGTGCTGGATATGCTCAAGGAAGTTTCACGATCAAGAAGAATCAGCTAGACCCAGCCACTCCCTTCAAGGCCCGTCAGCAATTGCAAATCGTTGATGAAAGCCCGATTGTCACTGATGTGCGCCGGAAACAAGAGCCAGAAAAAAACTACCAAATCAATATTCCGGCTTCGTCTTCCATTGGTGGTGGTGCTGGTGGTGTAGTGACACTCAATCCCATCTCTCGCAATCTGCCCTCTGCTGGCTTCAGTAGCAATATTCCTGCTGGCGGAACTGGTCTAAATCGCAATTTGCCTGGGGTTGAACAAGGCCATCTTGGAAAGCAAATGGCTGCTGAGGCCAAAGCGATAAAGGTGACTTCAGTTAGGCCGATTGGTAAACCCGGAAATAAACCCGCTTTCAGTTCTTCTCCTCAGATAAGTAAGTCAGCTTCTCCGGCTGCGTACAGCAGCTATAAAACCAGCGTCGGGGGAGCTGGTTCAAGTCAAAAAACTACAGCTGAGGCCACCGGAAAAATTCAGAGACGAGACCTTCTCCTCAAATAATTTAGCAATCAGGTATTTAAGTTCAATGCGCTTACCACTTCCACTTCTAGCTCTCCTCTCCGTCCTGGTTACAGGATGTAGCCCGCTGGGTGGAAGTTTGGGTCGAGTTGATTCTAAAACTCAAACTCCTAATAGCGGCAGTGGCCTCCTTGGTCAGCTTAGACCTAAAGTTGATCCTCGCTATGTTGAACAAGCTCGGCAAGAAGAGTACGCCAGAGCACAGCAGCAAATGGCTCAAGCTCAAGCAATGGGTCAGCAGCGTGTGGCCAGCAGCGACGGTATGGGGCGTGTTCTACCACAAGTTCTTACTGGGCCGATTTCTGGTCAGCTTGGTAGTGCTGGTTTCCTCAGCAATTCTACGACCGCGCAGACTACTGGTAGCAGCGAATCAGTCAACGCCGATCTTACGGCTGCGAGCAATGGCGCTGTTGCGCCCAATGCCTCTAATATGGCTGCCCCTGGTACGCTCACTCAACCCACCGGCGACCCAGTCTTGGTGGCCGATGCCTCTAAGGCCGCTTCTTATGGTTCTTATGGCGCGGTACCTCCGCCGCCGCCTGGTGCTCTTTCGCCGCCTCCGCCGGCAGTTACTCTGTCTACTCAAGCTAATGTCGGACAATATCAAGATCCGAATAACCCGTACGCTAATCCATACGCCAATCCGTATGCCAATCCTTATGCTAATCCATACGCTAATCCTTATCTCAATCCTTACGCTGTGCCCTTCCAGGGTGGTCAGGGCTATCCCCAGCCCATGATGCCGCCGCAACAACCAGCCCGTCCATCTGGTTTGTTTGGTTCTGGTCAGGCCGGTCGTGCTTCTAGTCGTGATGATGATGAACCAGAGCGCAAGAAAGTTTCTAACTTCGTGCCAATTACACCAACTGGCATGGAAGCGCGGTCGCCTTACAAGCAGCGTGATGACCTCAAAGTATTATGGAAGGGTGCCTTGTCCACTCCGGCAATGCAGCAAGTTGTGGGCAAAGATGTCCGCATTTCTGAAGCTCTGAACCGCGTTGATGTTGGCTTGCCCACTGACGGAACCAAAGGCAGTTTCAGCGTTGGACAGAGACAGGTAGATACTATCTTTAAGCCTGTTGCGCTCGATAAGAGAGTGCAGCCCGCTGTGCGTAGGGTGCAGGCTGACCTAGTGCAGTCTTACTATCGTTATCTCTACACCTATAACAAATTTGCTTTGGCTCAACAAACTTATTCGGCACGTAAACAGGAAGTAGAGGTTGCTAGCACTGATTCTGAGAAGCAGAGAGCAGCAGCAGATGTTGCTCAAGCGCAAAACGAAGCTGATAGCTCAAGGGAAGATATGAAATCGGCCCAGCAAGAATTGTCTGCAGCAGCAGGTGCCAATGCTGCTCGCTCGATTATTGGGCGCGTTTCTGGCATTGCTCCTTCAGCTGAGGCTCTGACTCAGGCTGAGCCACAAGCAGCACCGGTAGAAAAACAAAATTCTATGTTTGGTAACTTTGGTTTTGGTTCGCTCTTTGGTATGGGCTCTAAGCCAGCCAAATCTGCTGACTCTGCTGAGCCTGTTGCCAGAATGGCTATGGCTGCTCCTATGGCTAAGGCTGCTAAAACCGAAAAGGCAGTAACGAAAGCTGTTGCTAAAGAAAATGGCAAAGATAAAGGCAAGCCAAAAGCTAAAGCGATTGCTGCAGCTGACAAAGGTGACTTGCAGCCTTCTAGCGCTGGGGCGAGCTCCCGTGAGCGTGAAGTGGCGGTAACTCCTGCAGCACCGGCTGAGTCATCTAGCCCCGTTCAGTTTGAACTCAAGGGTGTAAACGTTACTGCTCGAAAATCTATTTTGACAGTCGCCATCAAGAATAGCGGGCAAAGTGACTTCTCTTTCAATCCAGATTCATTTGCAGTTTCTGAAAATAACCATAAACTATCAGAAGCAGCAATGCGAGCAGACTTCGAAACCACCTTGGTGCAGCCCAGCCAGGAGGTACAAGGCACGATTACTATCTTTGGGCGACCCTGGAACGACCGACTCACGGTATCTCTGTCAGATGGCACCCGCAATCTGCAGATGCACCGATGACGAAGGTAAGCAAATATTTTTCTTTCAGGTCAGAGCACACTAAGCAATCAGGTAGAGAAGGGATGAACAAGTTAACGAAAAAAGCATTGAGGAAGGCAACTGAGGTTGTCGGCTCGATTATTGGGTGCATTCCCAGTCTGTTTTCTTTACTAGTCTTAGTTTTGGCTATTTCCTTGAATAGTGCTTCTCCAGCATTGTCGCAACCGGCTGGCCAAAGTGGTGCTAAGCAAAATGGCACAACTGTCAGCTCAAACGATCAGTCATTCGTGCAGATTATGGACGATTATGACAAACGTCATCCTTTCCAGGCCGCTCAGCGAACCTCTGATACCCACGCTCGAAAGATACCGGGTACAAACTTGGACGCCTCCGACCCCGGTAGCGCTCGCATGACGCCTGTCTATATGCCAGTTTATAACAATATGGGCTACATGCAGCCGCCGCTGACTGCCACAAATACCACTGTGCAGACACGGGACAACGAGATCTACGAAAATCAGCTTACTACTTTTGGTATGCCTGTTAGTGACACTCAATTCCAGATGATCAACCGTGAGAATAATCAACGGAAAATTGAGCAAATGTGGGACCCCGAAAAAGCTCAGTGGCTGACAAAGGCTACGGCGCAACTGGCTGGTGCATCTGCTGCCAATAGTATGGCCGGTACAGCTGAACAGTCTTTCGGTGCTGCTCTAGACCGTATTGTCAATGCTGACGGTGGCAACTGCCTTATCAACGTAGCCAATGAAGCCTCTGGCGCTGGCTATCCCGGGATGGTCATGTACAAGACTATCCCTGAAGCCGTGGGCATGGTGCAGCGCATGTACAAACAAGTTTTCATTCCTATGGCTATCCTATTTCTTTTGCCTGGCGCTGTTGCTAGTCAGGTGAAGGGGCAGATTGGTCGCGGCTTCAACTTGGGATATGCCGAGGGCGCCAATCCTTTTGAGGGCATTTTGCGTTCAATCGTTGCTGTCTTTCTCATTCCCGCCACACAAGTAATCGTGAGCTGGTCTATTGATGCCGGTAACTCAATGGCGATGAGTGTGCGCGATTGGGTTGATACAGACATGATTCAGAACTGGGCCAATGAGCTTTCTTATAATACTCGCCATGAAAATAATGCTAACTATTTGAAGTCGACTATCCCCGGAGCCAGTGCTGGTGCTGGAGGTGGTGCCGCTGGTGGTGCTGCTGGCGGCGGAGCAGCTGGTGGTATCGGGGGCGCTTTGAGTGGGCTCGGTGCTGCTATTGGTGGTGTAGTTGGTGGTTGGCTGTCATCATTGGGCGCCTTTATCACTATGGCCGGAGGTACTGGTACCGGTCTAGGTGCTCAGGTACCGGAACAAGTGACTGTATATGAAGAGCAAGGTGCTCTCTCTCAAGTCATGCAGCTGAATCTAAACATGATGATGAACACTGCATCGATTTTCCTTGTAATTCTTGGTGCCTACCAACTTGTAATGATTTGCTATCTTCTACTGTTGGGCCCTTTGGCTGCGGCCTTCTACGCCTGGCCACAAGTTACCGGCAATCGCAAACTCTTTAGAAACGTATTTGGCAGCTGGGTTGAAGGTGTTCTACAAGTTTCCCTGTGGCGCTTCTACTGGATGGTTGTGTTGGCCGTTATCACTCAACGTCTTATTTATACTAATGGCGGCACCAGTAATTTGCAGTGGGAAGTTTGCATGTTTACTTGCTTCCTTGGAATTCTTTTGTGGGCTCCATCATCACCATTTGTCTTCTCTCCTAATGGTGGGCTTGATAAGGCCGATGGTCTTGCTAAGAGCAATAAGAGCGGTGGCTCCGGCGGCGGTGGCGCTGGTAAAGGTGTTGGTGGTGCTGGTGAGAAGGGTGATTCAGGCGCTCCTGGCTCTAGTGAACGAGAAACTCCTTCCGGTGGCGGCAGTGGAGCCCAAGACGGCCAAGTTGCGCCTGCTCCTCAAGCTGAACAGCAGCAGCAAGACTCTCCTGCGAGAGTACCTTCTAGTCAACCTAATGAAGAGAAGAAAGAGACCGCTGTTGCCTCGTTGCCGCCAGCTGCTAATTCCGATTCTGGCAATAATGCACGAGAAGCTGCCATCTCAACTAATGGTGGCCCAGAAGGCAAGTCTCAAGGCGGTTCTGGCGATTCATCCTCTGGTAAACCACCAGGCGAGAGCGGCAAAATGGAAGTCGCTGTTAGTGCCAGTGCTGGTGGTGAAAGCCCGAACGGTGCCATGACCCCTGGTCTGGGTCCTAATGCTGGCATGACTATGCCGAACCCCGGCATGACTGCTGCTGCTGGCAGTGACAAGCCTGGCAGTGAAGATTCTTCTGGTAAGGCTGGTGCGGCCGGCGGCCAGGGTGGTAGTCCGATTGTCGTGGCGGCTGCGGCTCCTGGTGGTGACGCATCCGGTGGTGGTGGCCACGCCGCTGCTGCAGGAAGTGCTGAGTCGACAGTGCAAACTGGTCGAGCTTCTAACTCGATAGCTGTTTCTATGCCGCCTAAGGCAAACGAGGATGAGACTAAGAATGCTTAAAGGAGGTGAGGATGATGCGAACGGTAGAAACTAAGAACCGCAATAATGAAGATTCACAAGTGAGGCCCGGTAAAATGACTGTCAGTAAAAACAAGCTGAGCACCAGAGTAAATAGAATGATTGTTCTCATTCTTCTTGCCTTTGGGATGTTCGCTACTGCAATCCCTGCTTTTGCTCAACCTACCTTTAACCCTACTCCTAATAACACTGCTGCCAGTGATATTGAAAAGGCTTATGAAGAGCGGCACTTGCTTATGAATGAATTCCGCAAGGCTGACCAGGTTGTAGACAAACGCTCTGTTGGTCCTGGTTCTGTTGTTCACAGCACCTCAGGTCCGGTATTGATGTGGCCGACGGTTATTCCTACTGCCGTGTCTCCAGTGCCAACTCTAAGAGATACTGCAATCACCAAGAATATGCTCCAGACTTTTGGATATCCTGTTTCTGACACTCAGTTCCAGCTTATAAGTCGCATGAACGACAACATCATGCTAGAGCAATTGTATGATCCAGAGAAAGCCCACTGGATGGCTGCAGCTACAGGCGGTTCTGCCGCTAACGCGGCAGCCAACAGTATGGCGTCTTTGGCAGTCAACCAGGCACTGTCAGCTATTGATTTTTGCGAACAGTTTCTTACTAATTTCACCGCTGAGCCAAACAATGTTTGGCAGAGAATTCGCGATCAGCTATTCGTTCCTATGGCCATTCTGCTTTTGCTTCCCGGTGCTGTTTTGGCGCAGGTTAAAGCGATTGTGGCCCAGGGTTCACCAGTGCTTGTTGGAGAGATCCACCCTTTTGACGGTTTGCTTCGTTCTATTGTCGCTATTTTCCTCATTCCTGGAACGTTCCTGGTTATCAACTACGGCATTGACGTGGCCAACTCGATCACGTACACAATTGCTAACGAGTATTTACATATTTTCGGATCTGATATGTACGATGACGCCAAGTGCGCCATTGTTAGAGCTTTTCCGATGAATAAGCCTGAGTGGAATAGAAACTCGTTCGGGGTTAAGGAAGTACCTCGCTTTGAGGGAACTGGCAACTGGGCACCGCTTGAGGGTTATACCTTAGTCACTGCGCGAATCGATCCATGCATGGGCATAGAAGAGAGTCGCGTACCTGATGAAGATGTGGTTCAGAGCAAGAACATAAATCGTTTGATGATGAATGGTTTGAGCGATAGTGCCACCATAACTTGGAATATTTCGTGTGCCTTCCAGATGGCCTTCCTCTATTACCTTTGGTGCATGGGGCCTATTGCTGCAGCATTGTGGGTGTGGCCTGTGCAAGCACTTCGTTCTGCTCTAGCCAGCTGGGTCGACGGAGTAATCACTATCTGTTTCTGGAGTCTATTCTGGAATACTACTATTCTGTTGTTGGCTTGTTTCCGCGGTGTGGGAGATTCAGGCACCATTATTGTTACTGCTTTGATTTTCTTGGCTGTGCAATCGGTTAAGTCGGCCTTCGACTTCGCTGGCCTAGCTTCTGCAGCTGTTAGTGACGCTCATGCTCAGGCTCAGAAGGTGGCTTCGGCTGCTGGTAAGGGCGGTGGCGGCGGCGGTGCTGGAAGCGGCGGGGGCGGCAGCAGTGGTGGCGCTTCTCAAGGAGGCAGGTCTGGAGCTGGTTCCAGTGGTGCATCTGCTGTCGGTGGCAGCGGCACTGGTGGCGACAACAACGGCGGGCAGCAGCAACAACAGCCCCAACCGCAGGGCCAGGGTATCGGTTCAAGCTCCGGGCAGCCAGCCGGTTCTGGCGGCGCTGACTCTAATGTAGGCGTTAGCGGCGACGGCAGCGGCAGCAGTCAGCCTCTCGGCGATCAGATGTCGGCGGCAATGCCTGCTTCTGGTTCTGGTGGCGGAGCTGGCGATGCCAGAGGCTTAGAGGTAAGTCCTCCGCCAAACGCTGATGCATCGGCCAGCGGTGAGACCGCTACTGGTCAGACATCTGGTGGTGGTGATGGTGGTGGTGGTGCTGATTCTGGAGCAGGTGCCGATGTCGGTTCTGCTGCGGCCGGAGCCCTAGGTGCGGCTGCTTCTGGCAGCATGCAGACACCGCCAACTGCTTCTAGTGCTCTTGAAGTCACTAACAGAGCTGAAGGTGGTGGCTCCGATAGCACGTTGAGTATCAGTGGTTCGGGCGGGTCCTCTGGTGGATCTTCCAGTGGAACTGGCACTGGAATTGGTGGTGGAGATTCCACTCAAGCTGTCGATCTGTCGTCGAACTCTGGAAATGGTGCTCTTCCGCCTCTAGCTGCTGCTGGTATGGCGTCGAGCATTCTTGGTGGAAATGACGTCAATAATATGTCGCAAGGCGTGTTGAACTTTGACGCTGCTCAGCCCTCAGGTAACTCTGGTATCTTGGGTGATTCAACCTCTTCTCCGATCAACCTTGATCTGAATAATCCTGCAAACTCGCTTGGTGGCACGTTCGCCTCGGCGGTCCAAGGCAATCAGTCCGGAATTGGTGCTGATGTATTTGGCGGCCCTGGACAACAGGCCAACTCTGATGCCTTCTTGCGTGATTCTTCCGGTCAGATTGCTACCAATGCTGATGGCAAGCCGGTTCTTGACACTGCAAAGATTGGAGATGTGCCGGCATTGACAGGTAATCTTGCCAATGACCCCGGGGCAGTCTCGGCTCAGAAAACTGCTGCTGATGTGATGACAATGAGCGGTGTCACTACCGACCAACTGTCTCGCGCTATGGCTGATCCTCAAGGAGCTGACTATAAATCGATTGCTGATACTGTCGGAGTGGCACCACCGGTACTCGATGCTGCCTTGCACGGCAACACCAGTGCTGGTGTGATGACTGCTGTCGGATTCGGTGGCACTGAAACTGCTGCTGCTTTCGCTTCGCCAAACATTCAGAACGATACTGCCAGTATGTCAATTGCTGCCAATTCGCAGGCTCAGATGATCGCCGGCGGTGATACAGGAATGTTGTCCAGAGCTACGGTTGGAATGGATTCGCAGGCTGCTTCGCAGCTTCTGGCTTCACCGCAGATGGACGCTCAATTCGCCTCTACTGTTGGTGGCTATGCTCAGGCTCGCGAAGCCACAGGTAGTTATGCACAGTCTGATGCTCAGTACTCATCGATGGCCTCCTACGGTGGCGTTGCCCAGGGTATCGCTCCTAATATGATCAGCGGAGAGTTGAGCCCTGCTGGCAGCATCGCCCAGAGTAACGGTTTCGTTGCACCGGTAGCTGCTGTGTCTAATGATGCTGGTGCGATTTCAGCACACAACGCTGCAGCCGACATCATGACTATGACTGGTACCAGTGGTGCGGAGCTGCAAAGAGCCTTGGCTCAACCTAGCAGCCCTGAGTATACGCAACTGGCCGAACGGTTCGGTGCTGCACCGGCTCTAGTGGACGCTGCTCTTCATGGAAGTGCCGCTGCTGCAGCCGTTGTCGAAACTGGTTTTGGTCGAACTGAATTTGCTAGAGACAATGCTGCAACTTCCTTTACTGCTCATCAATCAGTAGAGATGTACAATGCTGCTGCCACCAGTTATGGTGCTCCTGCGGTTCAGTCGGCAGCGATGGAAATGAATGTAGGAGCTGGTCAACAGATTCTACAGAACAGCACGCTCGATAATCAGTTTGCGGCGACTGTTTCTAGCTACAGAGAGTCATCTCTGTCTGGAAGCTACACTCAAGCTGACACTGGATATGTCACATCGGCTGGTGCTACACCAGCGGTGACGGCATCTCTCGTGACCGGCGGAGCTGACGCGCCTGGAGCGCTGGCTGCTTCTATGGGCTATTCTGCTCCTTATAGTGTTGGCTCAGATCCCGGAGCTGTATCTGCTCAGCGCTCTGCCGCCGATATGATGGTAATGACTAACACCAGTCCGGAGACCTTGCAGAGAGCTCTGTCCAATCCTAGCGGTGCAGAGTACGCTCAGTTGAGTCAATCGTTCGGTGCTTCTCCAGTTCTAGTTGATGCCGCCTTGCATGGCAATGCTAGTGCTGCTGCCATTGTTGAGACTGGATTTGGTGGAACACAAACAGCCCAGCAATACGCTGGAAGCTCATCAACTGCTCAGCAGTCTGTGGACATGTATGCCACTGCTTCCACTAAATATGGTGAACAAACCGTGCAGCAGGCAGCCCAAGGTGACATCGGTTCTGCTCAGACAATATTGCAATCTAATGCCTTAGATCAGCAGTTTGCCTCAACAGTTCAGAGCTACCAGCAGGCTTACTCTGACAGCGCTAGTAGTGGTGCTCAGCCAAGCTTTGCCAATGTTGACTATGGTTCTGTTACCCCTAGTGGTGCACAGCCTGTAGTGACAGCAGCACTGGTTGGCGGTGATCCTTCACCAGTTGGAGGCTACGCCAATGCTGCCGGTTATGCTGCACCTTATGCCCTTCCTTCTGGTGATTCTAGTGCTGTCTCCGCTCAGCGTATGGGTGCTGACATCATGGCGATGACGCACACATCTCCACAAGAGTTGCGTGCCGCCATCGCTCATCCTGAAAGTCAGCAATATCAGCAGCTAGCTGAGCGCATTGGCGCTTCTCCAGCTCTGGTAGATTCTGCCTTGCACGGAAATATGAGTGCTGCGGTAGTGGCTTCTGCTGGTTTCGGTACGACTGAAACGGCAAGGCAGTTTGAGAGCCAGTCGGTGACCGCTGCTCAATCACTTCAATATAGTGAAAGGGCTCAAGATGCCGCCATTGCCAGTGGTGCAATTGGTGGTGGAATGAGCGGAGCCGAAGTTGTTAGACAAGCTGCTATAGCGATGGATCCTGGGGCCGGTCAAGCCATTCTTGCCGGTACCGGTTTAGCTAGCCAGTTCACAAGTACGGTTTCTGCCTATCAAGCAGAAGTAAGTTCTGGAAGGGGTTATATCGATGCACCTTCAGTGCCGAATGTAGTCACTAGCTCAGGACAAGCGCAAGACCTCGCTCGTGGCTCAGCGCCTGTAGATTCGGGTTATGTAGGAGCTGCACCGGTCAACTACACAGCCAGCGCTGGAGACATCCAGCCAGCGCAAGCTGGATACACAGGAGCTGCACCAGTTAACTACACAGCCAGTGCTGGAGACATCCAACCTGCGCAAGCTGGTTACACCGGAGCTGCACCAGTTAACTACACCGGTAGCGCCGGGGACATTCAACCTGGTCAAACTGGATACACAGGAGCTGCACCAGTTAACTACACCGGCAGCGCCGGGGACATTCAACCTGGTCAAACTGGATACACAGGAGCTGCACCAGTTAACTACACCGGTAGCGCCGGGGACACTCAACCTGGTCAAACTGGATACACAGGAGCTGCACCAGTTAACTACACAGCCAGCGCCGGGGACACTCAACCTGGTCAAACTGGATACACAGGAGCTGCACCGGTCAACTACACAGCCAGCGCTGGAGACATCCAACCTGCGCAAGCTGGTTACACAGGAGCTGCACCAGTTAACTACACAGCCAGCGCCGGGGACATTCAACCTGGTCAAGCTGGATACACAGGAGCTGCACCAGTTAACTACACAGCAAGCGCCGGGGACATTCAACCTGGTCAAGCTGGATACGCAGGAGCTGCGCCGACTAACTACACATACAGCGCTGGGGACATCCAACCCACTCAGGTTGGATACACCGGTGGTCAGGTAGTCAATGACAGCGGTTACAGTGGAGGTCAGCCGCAGTATGCAGCCGGTCAACCGCAATACACTGCTGACCAACAGCAGTACAGAGCCGAGCAACCTCAGTACAGAGCTGATCAGGCTCAGTATACGGCCGATGCTGGCAATCGTGTTATCGGGCAGCCTCAGCCGCAGCTCTCTGCTGAAGCTGGCTTCCGTGACCTCGGCCAGTCTCAGCCTCAGCTCTCTGCTTCTGCCGATGGTGGATATCGTGAGCCGATAGTAAATAGCGGCTCCACGGGTCATGCTGAAATGGCATCTGCCGCTCCATGGGTAGGTGAAGTGTTGCCTGATACGACATCTAGTCATGAGCATGGTCACGGTCATGCTCAAGGGGATGCCTATTATCAGCAGCAGCAACAACAACAGCAACAGCCGGGAGTTGTATACGGCAGCGATAACCAAGCTCCGCAGCAGCAGGCTAGACCTAATAGACTAGCTGATGCACTGGGTGGAGCAGCCATCGCCAAGATTGGCGGTAGTGGTCAAAAGCCTACTGGCGGCGCGCCTGTCGCGAAGCAAGATGGAGGCGGCGGGTCTCCCCCGCCGCAGCAAGCTGCCGTAAACAAGAGTCTGAATCCCAACGTGGCTAAGGGTCGTGGTAAGACCCAAGCTGAACTAGATGAAGAGCAACGTCGTTTGCTGGCAGAACAACGCCAAAATATGCCGGGTAACGATGGAATGGCCTAGGCTAGCAGATAGCTAATAATGGTTCTCCAGCACTCTACAGCTGGAGAACCATGGCTAATTTGATGTTTTAAGGAGAAACGGGCGCTAAGTAATTGAAAAACGCATAAGATATTCTGGTCAGCAATAGTGACTTTTACGTCATGGAGAATTGAGTGTACCTGGCAGATATCGGAGTCAAGTGTCCAAATTGCGGAGTCAAGTTCAACAGCAAGCAATTGCCTGAGGTAGTTGATACTGGTTTGCGTAACAGTGAACTGCGTCAGCATGTTGGCGATGTCAGGCCGCAGTATGAGCAATACTTGATTCTTACTTGTCCTAGCTGTGGTAAATCAGCCTGGGCTACAGAGTTCGCAGCAACGAGCGAAGTCTGTGTGCTTAACCAGCCCAATAAGCCGCCTCATTTACAATATCGTAACGCCGCTATTTGGGCAGAGCGCGAGGGTGGAAACTTCTTCCGCGTGGCCATGTATTACCTATATGCTGCTTGGTGCGCTGATGACGTCAATGCCGTTCCCCAGGCTCGGGAATACAGACGACTGGCAACTGATGCATTTCGTAAGTCTTTAGTTGATGTCTCGTGTCCAAACTCTAGCCGAGCTGATGTGGAATATCTCATTGGAGAGCTGTGCCGCAGAACTGGCGATTTTGCCCGCTGCAAAGAGTACTTTCAACTAGTAATAGGCCGTTTGCCAGCTCTTTATTCGACCATGGCCCGTAAGTTAATGAAACTAGCTGAAATGGGCTCAGAGGATCTGATTGATTTTGAGGGAATTAAGTAGAGAAGGGCAGAGAGAAGAGCGAGGCTGGCAAAAGAGCAAGGAGATCCGGGGTGTCAAGGGTTCACAAAGTGATAGTGCTCAACAAGGCTTTCAAGCTTTGGGATTTCACAATTCCTCAGCTCTTGATGATGGTTGGAGCTGTAGCTGGCTCAGTCACCCTTCTTTCGCAAGTGCCACAGGCCTGGAAGGTAGGGCATCTGCCCGCTAATATTTTGAGCGCAATTACTTTCTTCTGCCTCTGTCTTCCGCTTGTCAAGTTTACTGATTTGAAGCCGATCAGCTGGTGGAAAAACGTGATCCTTTACAAGCTGCATCTAGAGCCAACAGTCTACGTGCCAAAACCAGAGGAAATGACCGCTATTTATCCTGACCCGACCATCATAGAACCGAAAAAACGGTCGGACGAGTTCTATATCGGGTCCAATTAGGCCTGAGACGAAGGAAAATCGACTATAGGGGTTTTCGGCCAGTTTGAGAAAGTCTAAACTAATTGAAGTAAGTCTAAACTGGTTGAAGAAAGTCTAAACTAATTGAAGTAAGTGTTAGGTCGATAGAGATAGGCGTATTTTCGAGCAATGAGCAAATTTGTGTTGTGAGTATTTTTGAATGGTAAGAAGTGCCGGCTCATCTCCCATAAGAAGGACGTCTAATCTGCGCGGACGAAAGAATACCGTTGACGATGATGACGACGATGACGATGACTATGATGCTCCTGAGCCCAGTCGTCGCGGCGGCCGTCGAGACAATAGCAGCAATGGCGACTCGTCTATGGATGGTCGCTATATACCGCTGACATCGGGGCCATCATTCAATAACGTTATTGCCGGCTTCTACAACGGCCTGCCAGCTCAACTGCGTGACATGCTACCTTTTGGTCAAGAGCCTCCAGGCGGCGGCAGTGAAGATGACCCACCTCCAGACAAACGTGGCGGCACAAGCTGGCAAGATGTTTGCTTCATTTATTCCATTCCTGGTGAAGACGAAGAAGAAGGTCTGGTAGTTTTATCAGACGGCAGCTTCCGCAAATATATTGCTTGCAAAGGCATCAACGCCCTGCTCTTTGATGAAGCTGATCGCGAAACCATGGCTCGCACCTTTGCCAATTTTGCCAACTCCTGTGAATCTGACATCCAGATTATTATCAAAAGCCGAAATATCTCGGTCGATGAATATCTCTCTCGTTATCAGATTTTGCTCAAAACTGAGAACGATTATCTCAAGTGGTATGCCGATTACACTGATAAGTGGTTTAGGCGGGTGCAAGACGTCACCTTCGTACCCCAGCGTGAATTCTATATTGTCATTAGCTTCCATCCGCCAGATTGCAAGAGCGGCAAGATGTGGAATGGTCGACGTTCAATTCAACGGCATGAAGAGTATCTAGAGTCTCTCAATCGCTTGGTCAAGACTGCCTTTGAGCAGCTGCGTGGCTCTAACTTACGACCAGCTATTCTTTCGCGTAAAGATGTGCGCAATTTGATCTATTCTGATTTGAACCCTTCGCTATACGAAAAAGACGGCGATGCTCCACCTTCCCGCACCAATGTATCAGAAGCTTCTGTCCTGGCTGGCTCTGCTCTTAAAGTTACCGACGAGTATCTCTGGCTTGATGGCAAATATATTGGCACCCAGTATATGTTCGCGCCACCGCACGAAACCTGGATGGGGTGGCTAGTTGACCTACTGACACTGTCAGTTGAATACACTCTATCGCTTTTTATTCACCAGTGCGATCAAGACAAAGTTCGACGAGATCTCAAATTTAAGTATCGCCTTGGTCACGTAGCTAGTACCCAGCTCGCTACACCAGATATTGAAGGTATAGAATCAACAAGATCGGCTGCCACAGCCATTCAAGAGTTCTTGCGAAGTGCTAATAAAGCCTTTGACACTTCAATGTACATTCGTTCTTATGCTGACACACCAGAGCATCTGGCTCAGAATATGGACGAAGTCAGACGCATCTTTAAGAACCGCGGTGCCCAGATGGACAGAGGGCAGATGCTGCAGCTTGATTTGTGGCAATCTACTTTGTCGGTGGGTGTAGACCGTTTGGCCGTGGTCCATCGCGTCATGTCACCGATTGTTGGAACCATGTGGCCGTTCTTCACAGCTTCTTGCGGAACCCCTGATGGAGTGCCGTTTGGTTTTGCTCTAGTATCAAGAGAACCAGTTTTACTCAACCCATTTTTTAGAGGTCAGGGCAAAGACGCTAACAATATGTTCGTTGTAGGAACAACCGGTGCCGGTAAATCATTTGCCGTGTCAATGCTGATTCTGCGTCTCTTGCCCCTTGGTACTCGTTTCGTCTTGATCGATAAGACTGTAGACAAATTTGGTGCTTACCGCTTTATCACTGAACTGCTTGGTCCAGAGCTTTGTGCTTACATCGACCTTGGTCCAAGTTCTGGTTATATTCTTAATCCGTTTGATCTTGGCCCTGAAGACAAAGAAGGGGAGCCATCCGCTGATAAAATCAGTTCGCTGCTTTCTCTATTAGATTTAATGCTTGCCCCTGAAGGTAGGGAAGAGTTAAACGTTGAAGAAAAATCATTGTTAGATGGCTTGATTCGGGTTGCCTATATGGACGCTCACTTTAGGGGTGTCGTTCCGACAATGAGTGACTTGGCTCGAGTAACGGCTCAGGCTGCTGCCGATGAAGTAGATCCGCTGCAACGTGATCGTCTCCAGCAGTTTGCTCGAGGCCTCTCGCTGTTCACCAGAAGTGGTGCCTTCGGTGGTTTGGTTGACGGTCACACCAACGTTGATATTGAAAAATTATTCATCGTATTTGATACCAGAGAAGTGAATGAACCACGGCTTGAACGTATTGCTGTGTATATCTTGGCGGAGTTTATCCGCAGACGGGCAGCTGATTCTAAAGCGCGCGGTCAGCGTTTTGCTGCCATCATAGACGAAGCTGCCACGCTTATGAGGTTCAAGGCTGGAGCTAGACTACTCGACGATTTGTCTAGAAGAGCTAGGCACTACGGTATGATGTTGGTCACTATCACCCAGCAGTTGAAAGACTTCTTTAGGCAAGCTGAGCAGGCCGATTCGGTGGTTAAGAACTCGCACATGAAGATCATGCTCAGGCAAGATCCATCAGATTTGAGAATGCTCAAAGATACTCTAAGGTTAACAGATGCCGAGACTGTCGCCATTGAGAACTTCTCTCGCGATGAAGAAAAACGGCGCGATAGTCAATGCTTGCTAATTGTTGGTTCAGTACACGGCACCATCCGCCTAGTACCAAGCCCAATGGACTATTGGATCTGTACTTCTGAGCCAATTAAAGATATTCCTCGCAGACTCGATATGATTAAAGAGGTTAAGGCGAAGAATCCTAAGCTCTCGCACACTGATGCTTGCAGGCAGGCTGTGTACTATCTTGGCCTACAGCACGAGGGATAAAGTGGAAAAGCTCTTTCGTTTTAGTAAATGGTTCATCCTTTTTTGTGCCCTGTTGGTGGCTGCTAGACTGGCTCAACAGTATGTAGCAGATAAGGCGCTAGAAGAGCGGGCTGCTGTTATTGGCGAGCGTGTCTATGGTTGGCGCTGGCATAATCTCAGTGGCGATTTGCAGCTCAACAGTCAGGCTAAAGTAATTGAGGCTAAGGTTATAAAAAGAGGCCCGAATGATGGGCAAGTGCGCATTCAAGGCAATCAAGTCGTGATGGCGCCAGATAGAAACAGCAGTGTCACTAGCGGCGCCCAACAAAAAGGAGCAAACTCAGGAACGGTTGACCTCAAGCCCATCGAGAATAAACCTCTCGAAAGCAAGTTTACAGCCGTAATTACTCTCTACAAAGAAAAAGACAAGTGGCTTTTAGGCAAAGTGGAGGCTGAGTAGTTTATGTATTGGAGAGTCCAAAAAATAGGACCAGAGCAGCTAGTTAAGCTTTACGGTGTGCATTTGCTGTTGGTTTTCAGTTTATTAATCAATGGCTTTCTTTGGCTCAGTAGGCCGCAGAAATCTATGCCTACTGAAGTTAAGCAAGACGTAGAGACCTTTTCGCGCAAAGTTACTGGGCACTTGCTTGATACCAGTTATATTACTTGCGAAAATAACATGACCCAATTGCGTGAGGAGTTAGGGCCAACACTGGCTGCCAATCTCACTAATCAAGGAATATTGCCGAAGAATGCTCAGGATATGCACGCCCTTGTGCTTGATATGCAAGAGCGAAAACAAATATGCGCTGTGCGCATAGATCAAGTTCAAGTAAGTGAACCTAACCAGCAGGGGCTTATTCCGGTTCGGGTATCTGGTGTTTGCGCTATTCACTCTGCGGCTGAAACTGCTGAGAGGCGTTTCATTTTTCAATACTTGATTGGTCAGAGAGCAGGCACAACTCAGCTCTTGCTCACTCAGTACCAAGATTTGTCGCCTAACTAAGAATGGTCATGAATACGTAAGTAAGAGAGGACATTTTGTTTTCAGGAATAGTGGAAGAAGTCGGTCAGGTGCTCGAAGTTAAAGACACTGCAGATGGCCGTTGGCTTAAGATTGGGGCAAAAGAAATACTTTCTGACGCCGCCATTGGCGAGTCAATTAGCTGTAGTGGCTGCTGTTTGACGGTAGTTGACTTCGGTGATCAGTGGTTTGCCGTCGAAGCGGTAATCGAGACTTTACGACGAACCAAGATTGGTGACCTTAAGGTTGGAAGCAAACTAAATCTCGAAAAAGCCCTGCGGGTGAGTGATCGCCTGGGAGGTCATATTGTCACAGGTCATATCGATACTGTGGGAAAAATCGCCAGCATAGTTGAAGAAGGCTTTTCTTATGTGGTTGAGGTCAATCTTGAGAGTCGTTGGGCTCCCTTCTTTGTCGAGAAAGGTTCAGTCGCGATGGATGGTGTTTCTCTAACAGTGGCGAATTGTGGTGATATTCCTGAAAAAGCAGAAGATGAGTTTTGGTTTAGGGTGGCTCTAATTCCTCATACTTGGAACGTAACTACCCTCGGGCAGCTCAAAGTGGGCTCCTCAGTCAATATTGAGACAGATATTATTGCCCGCTACGTGGCGCGCCTGACCAATACTAATCATAAATAAAGTTGATCAAACTGTTCCATCGCTGACCTTTCAGGGCTATGCTTTGTCTGTGCTTGGTATATGTGTAACGCGTATTTGGGGACCACATGGAAGCTGACTCTGAAATTTTTAATTCAATCGAAGAGGCCTTGGCTGACCTTCGAGCCGGAAAATTCGTCGTTGTGTCTGACGACGAGGGGCGCGAGAACGAAGGTGATTTGATTTGTGCTGCTGAGTTGGTTACTCCTGAAATGATCAACTTCATGGCGACCGAGGCAAGAGGCTGGATTTGCTTATCTTTGACCAGCGAGCGAGCGCGCGAGCTAGACTTGCCCATGATGGTGGCACGCAATACTGAATCACAGGGCACAGCTTTTACGATTACGGTCGACGCTGATTCTAAATTTGGTGTCACTACTGGTATCAGTGCCTATGATCGGGCAACGACAGTAAAAGTGGCTGTAGATCCGCTTTCGCAGCCTGGTGACTTAAGGCGCCCCGGTCATATTTCACCCTTAATTGCTAAAGATGGCGGCGTGCTGCAGCGTGCCGGTCACACGGAGGCCGCGGTTGACTTAGCGAGGCTGGCGGGTTGCAACCCTTCTGGCGTGATTTGCGAAGTGATGAATGCCGATGGCACTATGTCACGGGTGCCGCAGTTACGTGAGTTCGCTACTAAGCATGGCATTAAGTTTGTCAATATCGCCCAATTGATTGCCTACCGGCTTGTTCGTGAGCGTTTTATTGTGCGCGAGGCCGAGTGCGAAATGCCATCGGCATACGGTACTTTCAAGCTCTATGCCTATCGCAATGTCCTAGATGGCAGCGAACACATTGCTGTGGTCAAAGGCGATGTGGTTGGTCAAAGTGACGTCATGATCAGGGTGCACTCTGAGTGTCTTACTGGTGATGTTTTTGCTAGTTTGCGCTGCGATTGCGGCCCACAGCTAGAAGCGGCTATGGCTCTCATTGCTAAAGAAGAGTGCGGCGTTTTGGTTTATTTGCGCCAAGAGGGGCGCGGCATTGGTTTGCTCAACAAGATCAAAGCCTACGCTCTGCAAGAAGCTGGACAAGATACAGTACAAGCCAATGAGTCATTAGGATTCAAGCCTGATCTTAGAGACTATGGAGTTGGTGCTCAAATTTTGAGCGATCTTGGTCTTTCATCTGTGCGCATTATCACTAACAATCCGAGAAAGATTGTGGGTCTTGAAGGTTACGGCCTAGAAGTGACCGGGCGAGTGAGTATGCCACCTTCGTGCAACAGTCATAACATGAAGTATCTGTTCACTAAGAAAGAGAAGCTTGGACACTGGCTTGAATTATCTGAAAACAAACAGACTGCAGTGAAAGAAAAAGAAAAGGAGAGCGGTAATGTCTAAAGGCGAACCTGAAGTTATTGAAGGGCGTTTGATTGCCACCGGTTTGCGTTTTGCAATCGTTGTCAGCCGCTTCAACGACTTCATTACCAAGCCCTTGCTTGATGGGGCTTTAGAGACTATTAAGCGCCATGGTGCTGATTTGACTGCTGTAGAAGTGATGTGGTGCCCTGGGGCATTTGAAATTCCACTAGTGGCCAAACAAGCTGCTTCGAGCGGTCGCTATGATGCAGTGATTTGTCTTGGGGCGGTTATTCGCGGCTCCACTGCTCACTTCGATTTCGTTGCTGGTCAGTCGGCCTCTGGGGTGGCTGCTGTGGCTTTAGAGACTGGCCTGCCAGTGATCAATGGCATACTTACTGTAGATTCTATTGAGCAAGCAATTGAGCGGGCTGGCACCAAGGCTGGCAATAAAGGGTCTGAAGCAGCTGCCTGTGCCATTGAGATGGCGAACTTATTAGCTGCCATGAAGTCTCATGCTGAAATTAGCGATGCTGACAAAAGCGTGCGCCTAAAAAAGTAGCATATTGAAGTGGTGGATTAGAGCAGATTTATCTTTGGCTTTGAACTTTTTGCCATGTTTCTTCGTAGTAACAGAAGTAACGACTCTTTGAGGTGCGCAAAATGGCTAAGTGTAAGACAACTCTGTTAGCAGCACTGGTCTTAGCCATGCTCTTCTACTCTCTTCCTGCTGAATCTCGTGGTGGCCACGGTGGTGGAAGAGGAGCCGGCAGGGGAGTTGGTCTTGGTGGATTCGCAGGCGGAAGTTTAGGAGCAGGTGGTAGATTCGCTGCCGCCAGAGGTTCTGGCCAATACGGCGGTGGTCAGCTGCGACAGCGCATGACTAGAATGCAAGGGGGGAGTCGCTCAGGTCAAGGTATTAGCCAAGGTCTTGGTCAAAATTCGCGAACTTTCGGGCAAAGTCAGTCTTCTGATAGTTCTTCTGCTGCATCCAGTGGTCAGAGAGTCTGGAACTCGCCAAATTCTTACTCGAAGCATAGCGAAGGCAATACAGCTAACGGCGGTAGCTACGACCGCAATAAATCAGTTAGCGGCGGCAATGGTGAAGGCTACAACAAGTCTGTTGGCACAACTGGAACCACGGCCAATGGCGGCACTTACGACCGCAACAAATCGGTTTCTTATACTAAGGGTGAAGGTGTTACCAAGTCGGTAGAGACTACAGGAACCACAGCTAATGGCGGCACGTTTGACCGTTCTAAGTCGGCCACGGCAAGCAGTGCAGAAGGTTATAACAAGAACGTATCCACCACTGGCACCACAGCTAGTGGCGGCACTTATGACCGCAACAAGGCAGTCACTGCTGGAAATGGCGAAGGCTATAACAAGACTATATCTACTACCGGCACAACTGCCGATGGTCGCACTTATGAGAAAACTCGTTCGACCCCAGTGCCAAAGCCACAAGAACCCACGTCTGAAACTGATACTAGTACTAGTATAGCCGTTCCGCAGTAGCTTTATTTACAATCTAAAAGCTCTTTGATAATGAAGGCGACTCGTTGTGCTGCCGCTTGCACTGCCGGGATAATCTCGCTCTTGTCTAAAGTTTGTCTATATTCATTATTGGAAATGGCACGTATAGCTAGATTTGGGACGCCATGAATGGCTGCTACTTGGGCTATATAAGCGCTTTCCATATCTTCAGCGTCAACAGCGAAGTTGTCGCGGACAAAACTGAGTTGGTCTAAGCCTTTTGTCCAACCGTCTAGCGAGCCGACAACGCCAGCTATCATTTGCGGCTCTCTTGCTGCCAATTCTCGGGGCCAACCGGGCCCATTCCAACAAGTAAAACAAGCCTTTAGTTTTGCCGCACTAGCCAAACTTTTGTCAATTAGGCATTTGTCGCCATCTAGTTGATCGAGGCGCACGGCTGCGCCATCTTTTAAGTAGCGAATAGAAGTGGTGGCCATGAGCAATGTTCTGCGCACGGCCAGAGTTTCTTTTGAGCAGATAATTTTTGTAGCGGCACCAAGGACGATGTCGCCAGGAAGCAGAGTCTCATTGATGGCCCCGGCAGCTCCACCATGCAGTATAAAGTCGGGTCTAAGGCCCTTACAAAGGCCAATTAAGTGTTCACATGCGGCAGCTGCATTGGCTGGCCCGATGAACGAAATAATTACGGTAAGCTTCACGCCGGAAAGCTCAGCTGAATAAATTTGCCAAGGTGATTGCGAAATCAGTTTGAGCTGGGGAATGGCTTCTAGTAGTGGGGCGAGCTCAAAGGCTGTTGGCATGATAATGCCAATATGCTTGGGCTGATTGCTCTGGGGGTTTTCTTTCAATCGGCTTTAACGTGCTCAGGCAGTTCGTCGGCATGGAAATCGGCTAGACCTGGAACGTCTTTTGACGCTATTGGATTGTCCCGCAAAAACTTTTCTATAGTGCCAGTGATTCGCCATAACTGGAAGAGATTACCCTGGGCTTCAACATCGCGCATCAGCACCGCTCGGTGTAAAAGCAATTTTTTCTGAATCAAGCGCGATAGCGTCATGCCACTAAAGTGGAAACAAATATCAGGCTTGTCGAGACTAGGATCAAATGGCACCACCTCTGGTTCACCATTGGCCTTAGAGCGCAAAATCCAGCCGTGTATGCTACCGGCTCTTAAATGGAAACCAATGCTAGTTCCGTTGATTTTTGCTTCTTTGAGCGCACCCTTCTCAATGCGCTCGGGTACAAATTTCTCAAAATAATAGTGGGCCAGCTGTTCTGAATAATCTAAACTACATGGCTCTTCGCTGACTGATAGGTGTTCTCCCCAGTTGTGGCTTTTGGCCGCTTTGATCAGTTTGTCGAAATATTCCTTTTCAAGGCGCACTGGCAAAATTTGGTAACGTCCGGCTACTTCAAATAAATTGCGGGTTTTGACTTGAACATCATCTAGCAAGAGCTTGCGCAGAGTGCTAGGCAGATTTAGGCCATCTTGTTCAGCGCACTGTATTTCTGGGCAGTTTAGCGACTGGGCCAAATGCGAAAGCCATTCACGATTGAGTGTCATCTGTGTTGAAACTAGATTGCATATGCGCGGTCTGGCATTGTCTTCGACAAAATGGAAGAAAGTGCTAACGGCTACATCTATAGGCAAGAACCAAAGGGTTGAATCCGGATTGTAGGCTAGCTTGAGCGATGAGGCTGGGAAGAATGGTTTAGAGGCTTCTTGTACAAGTTCTTTTAGTAAGCTGTGTATGCCAGAGTATTTAATGGTTTCGCCACTTTTGGTGTCTCCGCTAATCAGCGGCAAGCGCACTAAATACCAGGGCGACTCTGTGCCACTAAGGCTCTCTAATACACGTTGCTCATATTGTTGACAGGTGCTTTCCCAGTTGCTTAGGGGTTTGCGGCGAGCAAATTCTAGTTCTTCTGGAACAACTCCATCTTTTTGCACGCCGCCCCAAATTGACGAAACAATAAAGGTCGGTGTGCCTTTGAAGGCTTTGATAATTGCTCTGAAGTCAGTTCCGGCCAAGGGCGCGCGCGGAGAGCGTGCTTCATCAAAATTTGGGGGTAAGGCACTAAATATGATGGCATCGTACTTGTTAAATTTAATTGCTTCACTGGGTTCAACGACTTTTAGTCGGTCTCTGAAAACGCGCTCGTCTTCTTTCCCCCCGAGGGCTGCATATAATAAGTTTTGAGCTTGAGTCTTGAGGTCAAGGGGCGAGAGACTTAAAAGATTGAGTGAAGACTTGCAGGCAAAATGGACGTGCCAGCCGCGCTTGACTAAATAGGCTGCAAGTGGACCGTTGAAGGCGGTTACCGGGCCCCAGATGTATGCAACTTTTGGATTGGTGCTCATTATTTTGCTTGCCAGTCTCTACCGGGATAAAAAGTTGCTGAAGCTCATGTCGGTATTGGTTAGGCAAGTACCGGCGATTTCGTCACCCAGCCTCATACTATCCTCCCTGTCGTAAGACCGGTAGCTTTCGAGGGGCAGTATTACGAATAGGTAAAGAGTCGAGATCGCTACAACTATGTTGCCAATAGCAGAAATCGTACTTGTTAAGGGCCCGATAGTCTGTACTGGAAGTATGGGGGTGAGTAGGGGGAGCAACAAATTTACCAATAGCCCAAATACCTGACAAATAAGCAGAGGGGCTATATAGATGCCGTTGCGCTCAATAACTTGCCTGAGCGATGGTGAATTGCCTGAATAGATATCAACTACCTGGATGCCCATTAAGTTCTTGCCAACACCCCGCCCTTCGAAGAAATAGTCGCGAAAAATCAAGTAGATCATGATAATCATCTGGCTTGTCATGAAAATATTGATTACTGGGAGCAGCATCAAGAACATACTGGCCACAAAACCAACGCCAAAATCTATACCAAGAGCCGTTACCCTTCGGCCTGGCTCAATGCGCTCTGGTTCGACAACTGCGTCGGCTCGCCTCTCTTCTAACGATTGATTAAAGGCGTGCCAAAACTCAAGCGGCGAACGCTTTGTGCTTTTCTTTAAATCTCGTCCTGAACCAGATGATGGTCTAGGCATATTTTTCCTAATAAAAGATTCTATTAACAAGTTTGTCTCGCTCTATCATAAAGCAACTGCGGCCGATGCATCGAGATATTGGGCATCCTGACATCGTGCTAGTGGCTAGCAGTTTTTTGAGTGCTAATCACTTTCGCTAGCAGCAAGCGGAACATTTGATTATGGTGAGGGACCTTGGCAGCTTGGGCCGGTAACATTTAACTAGAAGGATTTACCAAAGAAAGGTTGTGTCATGACCACTAGTACAAGAGAGACCGTGATTGTTGATGGACTGCGTACCCCTTTTGGCAAAATGGGCGGAGCCCTTGCCAACCTTAGCGCCGTAAAGTTGGCCAGCCCTTTAATAAAAGAGTTGGTAGAGCGCAACAAGATTGATGCTAACACCATTGATGAAGTAATCATTGGTCAAGTCTTGCAAGCTGGTTGTGGTCAGATTCCTTCAAGGCAAGCTTTGCTTGATGCTGGTCTGCCAAATACTACCGAGTCAACCACAGTCAATAAAGTTTGTGCTTCTGGGATGCGAGCCGTAACTTTGGCTGACCTGCGCATTCGTGCTAATGACGCCGATATCATTTTGGCTGGTGGTATGGAATCAATGAGCCAGGCTCCCTATCTTGTGGAAGCCAATTCTGCTCGTTTTGGTAAGCGTATGGGCCATGTGGCCTTCAAAGATGCCATGCTGGCTGATGGTTTGGAATGTCCAGTGGCCAACGTTCACATGGCTGTTCATGGTGCCAAGGTTGCCGATGAGTTTGGTATTGGCCGTGAAGCCCAAGATAAGTGGGCACTGCGTAGCCATCAATTAGCTGTCAAAGCAATTGAGTCTGGTGCATTTACGAGCGAAATCTTGCCTATTGAAGTAGCAGTGGGTAAAGGTCAGGTCAAGAAAGTCGAGCGCGATGAATCTCCTCGCGCTGATACTACTATTGAGGCTCTAGCTAAGCTCAAACCAGTCTTTGTCGAAAAAGGCTCGATTACTGCTGGCAATGCACCTGGTGTTAATGATGGTGCCTGTATGCTTTTGGTCATGAGTGCCGACAAGGCAAAAGAGCTTGGTCTTAAGCCATTAGCCAAAATTGTTAGTCATGCATCTATTGGTCAAGATGTTCCATACTTGGCCACAGTACCTGCTCTTTCTACAGAGAAGGCTTTGAAGAAAGCTGGCTTGAGCGTTAAAGATCTAGACCTACTTGAAATCAATGAAGCTTTCGCTTCTGTTGCTCTCAAGTCAATGCAAATGCTGGGAATAGACGAAAGCAAAGTCAACGTTAATGGTGGCGCTGTTGCTCTAGGGCACCCTATTGGTGCCAGCGGTGCTCGCATATTGCTGACCCTTGCTCGTGAGATGGAAAGGCGCGGCGCTAAATACGGTGCTGCTGCCATTTGCTCTGGCACTGCTCAGGGCGATTGTGTCATTCTCAGCCGCGTTGGTCTAGACTAAGTTAAAGTCTGACTAAGTTAAAGTCTGACTAGAGTTAGACTGGCTTTAGACCAGAGCTTGCCTAATAGTAAGGAGTACTCAATGGTTGAGACTGCCGGTTCTCAAAGTTCCCACGCCAGCCAAATCGAGGGAGCTCGCTTGCGCATAGAGCAGTTGCGTAAAGAAGTTGAGCATCATCGCTTTTGCTATTACGCCCTCGATGCCCCTGAGCTTAGTGATGCTGACTTTGACCTACTCTATCGGGAGCTGGAGCGGCTAGAGAAAGATTTTCCAGAATTGATTGTGCCCGAGAGCCCCACTCAAAGAGTTGGGGCCTCGCCCAGCACTGAGTTTACTCCGGTGCGCCATCGCATCCCTATGCTCAGTCTAGCTAATGCCATGTCTAAAGATGACCTAGTCGAATGGCAGGAACGCCTTGTGCGTGGCCTAGAGATTGAAGATGAACAGGCAGTTTTTGATTTTGTTTGCGAGCACAAAATCGATGGCCTCTCCATTGCTCTTACATACGAAAACGGTGTATTCATCAAAGGTGCCACTAGGGGTAATGGCGAAGTTGGAGAAGATGTTACCCTTAATTTGAAGACAATTAAGAGCTTGCCTCAAAGGCTAAAACCAGTTGCTTTGTCTAGTGATGGGGCGCTAGAGACTAGGGCTGATATCGAGCCGCGCATGCCAGCTCACGTAGAGGTGCGCGGTGAAGTATATATGCCGGTCAGTAGTTTTACTGCTCTAAATAATGCCTTGCGAGAAGAGAACGAGGCTGTCTTTGCTAATCCCCGCAATGCTGCTTCCGGCTCACTGCGCCAGAAGGATCCACGTAAAACGGCAGCTCGTAAGCTTTCTCTCTGGACCTATTTTATTTATGTTATTGATGACCAGATTAAGCAACCCAGAAGTCAGGCTGAGAATTTAAACTTGCTAGCGGCTCTGGGTTTGCCAGTTGAGCCAAGTAGGCAAAAAGTAAGTGGTCTTGCGAAGGTGCAAGAATTTGTTGATCATTGGTGCGATTTGCGCCATGAACTCGATTATCAAACTGATGGGGTGGTGATCAAGCTCGACGACCGCAAACTCTGGGACAGGCTCGGCAACACTTCTCATAGCCCGCGTTGGGCCATTGCTTTTAAATATCCGCCCGAAGAAGCAGAGACGATATTGGAAGATATTTGTTTTGAGGTCGGTCGCACCGGCGCTGTCACTCCGACTGCCTGGTTGGCCCCGGTCACTCTGGCGGGCACAACGGTGAAGCGTGCCACGTTGCACAATGCTGATCAGATTGCCCGCCTTGATGTGCGCCTCGGTGACACGGTGGTGGTGCGCAAAGCTGGTGAAATTATTCCAGAAGTTGTCTGTGTCAAATTTGATAAGAGACCAGCTGACAGTGCGGCGTTCGTATATCCTACAGTGTGCCCGGCCTGTGGCAGTGCCCTGGCTCGGATTGGCGAGGAAGTCGTCTTTCGCTGTCTCAATGTCCATGGTTGCCCGGCTCAGAAAGTGAGACGGATGATTCACTGGGTGGGTAAGGAAGCGATGAATATTGACGGCGTTGGTGAAATGCTGATTGAACAAATGGTCAAGGCCCATTTGGTCGAAAAGCAGTCTGACTTCTATCGCCTCACCGAAGTGTCGCTCTTAACGCTAGATCGCATGGGTAAGAAGTCGGCTACTAACATACTGGCGGCCGTAGAGAGTTCGAAACAAAGACCGCTGTCTGCTTTGGTCTTTGCTTTGGGAATCAGGCATGTGGGTGCTTCTGTTGCGGAGCTCTTAGCTGACCGCTTTAATTCACTGGAGGCTATTTCGAAGGCCACTCTTGAGGAGATGTGCGCTATCGAAGGAGTGGGTGCAGTTACAGCTGAGAATGTCTTAGAGTTCTTCGCCCAAGAAGAAAACCAAGCACTAATTTTTGAGCTGGCTGAGCTGGGCGTGAAGATGGAGGTTGATCAAGACAAGCAAGTCGTGGTGTTGCCACAGTCTCTAACTGGTAAAACATTTGTGGTGACAGGCACTCTAGAGAAGCTTGAACGTCTAGAGGCAGAGAAGGCAATCAAGGCGCGGGGTGGAAAGGCCACTTCTTCTGTGTCGAAGAAGACCGATTATGTGGTGGTTGGCGCCAATCCGGGCTCTAAAGTAGCGAAAGCTCAAGAACTTGGTATAAAGATAATTGATGAGACTGAATTTTTAGAACTCTTAGACCTGCGTTAAAAATTGATTGATAGCATAGATAGGGAAAATTCTACTTGAGCAAGATCTTCTTCTTCGGCTTAGCCTCGAAAATACCAAGTCTTCAAGCCGCAAAGCCCTCAGACCTCTCGCCGGTCTATTTGGGGCGGTCTTCTTTTTGCTCTTCGTTTATTGCCGTCGGACTGGCATTATCTGCTGGGTTAGTAGTTTCAAGTTGTTTCCCTTTGCCCGCTGAAGCCAAGAATAGTCAGAAAAATACTACTGATCCTGCTCTCAAGAATACTAAGCTTGGTAAGCATCTTTTTGAAAAAGAAGACTACGATTTAGCTATTGATGCCCTATTGCAAGCTACTTATTTTGCCCGCAATGGCTATGCTCCTGAGGCTTTTTACTATCTAGGCAAGTGTTATATGGCCAAAGGAGAATACCTTAAGGCTTATGATGCCTTGAAGAAACATTTGAGCCAGAGTGTATCAGGTGATGGCTGGGGAAATGTTGCCATGGTGGAGACCCTGACCGCCTTGAAGCGCTACGATGAAGCCCGCCCGTACGTGGCTTTTGCCCTGAGCGGAGCCACCTATGAGTCACCGATCTATCGTTCTGCGCAGGTAGCGGCAGGAAAATTGGAGGATGCCCAGGGGAATTTTTCAAGGGCTTGTGATCATTATCGCAATTCACTTGGTGATGCTCCTTGGACCTATTTCGAAGGCTGGATTGGCTTTTGCGAATGTCTTATGAAGATGAAAAAATGGTCGGAGGCCTACAAGTATCTAGACCAAATGCTCACTACCAAACAAACGGTGAAGGGTTTGAACTACGAGCGCTTGCACTTAGACCTTGGTATTTGTTTGCTGGCCAAGGGCAATCACCAGGGCGCTATTGATAATTGGCATCAATGTCTTGAATATAATCACGATAATAAAGAAGCGCACCTGCAATTGGCCATGATACTCGAATCTGAGAATCATATTTCTTCTGCAATTAAAGAGTATAGAAGTTTTGTCCGACTTAGTGATGACCCCAAGAATCATGCGCCCGATAAAGAGATGCGCTCTAAGCAAGTGCAGACGCGCATTGCCTTGCTAGAAGAAAAGCTAAATACCGAAGCGCCGCCTACACGCGCGCAGATGACGCCATATATGCTGATGCAAGAGAAGAAAGCGGAGCAGGATCGTATTCGGCAGCAGCAGCAAGAACAGCAGCGGCAACTAGAAGAACAGATGAAGAGTCTGCCCAAAGATGCTGGCTTCTAAGTTCTCATTTCTAGAATTGCCTTTCTAAAGTCAGGTTTCTAAAAAGCTGTTGCTGACTGCTTGTACCCTGGGGGAACGGAGAAGAGCGTTGCCTTGGGCTGGCGAGCGATAAACCGTGTCAGGATTGTGCTGCTTTTGCGGTTTGGGGTTGTGCTCGCTACCAAGCAGCCGCTTCGGTCGTTGAACCAAGACTCTATTTGGGTGTTCTTGTCGCCATTTAAGGCCGTGCGGTAGCCGCGGCAAAGCATGCCGTTGATAGTTTTCTTTCCTAGGACTTCAGCGTTGTTGCTCTTAAACATTTCTTCGTCGAACTCGTCTAGGCCTTGTTGACTCAAATCAGAAATGAGGAATGTTCTTTGTTGTTCTTGGAGATAATAGCGTTTCTTTGCGGGGAAGTCGAAGATGGTGACACTAACGGCGGTGCTGTGGGGCATAGTTGACTCATGCCGAACTTTGCCTTGCCCGTTGCAGTAAACATAAACAATTGATAAGCCAAGAGGGCTCCTTTGTTCGTAGGCTGCTTCGTAGGGCACTCGGGGAAAAGTCTTTGCTAGATCTCTGGTTGATTGATTTGATCCAGCTTCAAATTTTACAACCTGCGAGTAAATTGTCATGCCTATGATGAATGCTAGCACCACCCATAGTGGTGCCGTGCGCGCGCTAAAGAGCTGGCCGGGCGAGAGAGAATTCATAACGACAATTTCTTTTTCTTCATTGTCACCGAGAAGGCGAACTTTTCGACTGTGTCCAGGCCCTCTTTGTCACCACTAAATACTGTGCCTGTAACTACCAATATCCTTCCCCGAGTATAGGGCATCAGGTAGTTAACCTGACATATCTCCCTTTCACCCAACTTGCCTGTATGCATAAGACGGGCACAATTAGCTCCAGATGGCAGTTTGAGCATTTCTTTGCTAACTAGCTTGAAGTCATCGCATTGCTTGGGCAGCTCAGCCACCATATCGCGGCTCATTCTACCAAGGTTGCCCTTAGCCTGCTGATCGGCGAGAACTATGTTGGCCTTGCTTTCGCCGCTCTGTCTGACAAGAATGTCGTGCGGATACATCGGATTCTGCGTGACTTGCCAGCCCGGTGGCATAATATACGAGAAATTTTTTGAATAATCTGTCTGGTAGAGGTCTTTTTTGGCCGGCTGAGAATTCGTTTTGTCGATTTGCTCTTGCAAGGCCTTCCTGTTGTCCAGCGCAGAATCTTTCTTTTGCGGTATTTTTGCTTCGGCGCTTTCTAGGCTGACAGGCGATAGGTTCAATAAACATAAGGGTGCAAGAATTGCAGCAAAAAACATAAGAAAGGTCCGCGAGGTGAGGCTGGTCATAAGAACTTAGTCCGCTATTAAGGGAATGACTGACGCATTTGTAGCACAACGGGCTGAAACTTAAGACCAGCTTACTGAAAATATAGAATTGCCAACGGTTGGAGAAGTGTTGCGAAGGCCCATTCTGGGGTTTACCCGGGGTTATGCTGGAGTTAACAAGGGAATATTCATAAAACCAAGTATAGCAATGGTAAGACTGAGGTACTGGAGTATGCGCGCTTTAGAGGAAGTCTTCACCGATCCTGCTGGCATTGCAGCCAATTCTGGCATTTGCTCTGGCGCAGATTTGAGAGCGAGCACTGGCATTGTTGTCTCAGGTATTACCAAGACCTACAAAGGGGGCAAAGTTAAGGCCCTCAACAATCTTTCGTTAGAAGTCAAGCCCGGAGAAGCCCTCGGCCTTGTTGGCCCCAACGGCGCTGGTAAAACCACCCTTCTTAGTTGCTTGATGGGTTTTTTGAGAGTTGACTCTGGTTCAATTCTTGTGGACGGAGAGGCTCCAGATGCTCTCGTGACCAGGCGAGTTTTGGGCTACTTGCCAGAACGTCTGACGTTCGACCGCTGGATGACCGGCCGTGATTACATGCAATACCACCATGAATTGGCGGGCATGCCAGAAGCCACGCGTAAGCTTGATTGTGAGGCTTTGCTCGAGAAAGTGGAGCTGCATCCTTCTACCTGGTCTGTGGCGGTTAAGAAATATTCTCGAGGTATGCTGCAGCGCTTGGGCTTTGCCCAGGCCTTGGTTGGCAACCCGCGTTATCTATTGCTTGATGAGCCGGCCTCTGGCATGGACCCTCACGGGGTAATGATTGTTCGCCAATTGTTGAAGACCCTGAAGGCCGACGGCCTGACAATTTTGCTTAACTCTCATCAATTGGACCAAATTGAGAAAGTTTGTGACCGTGTCATCTTTATCAAGTCTGGTACGGTTAGCCGGGTTGAAGACTTGAAGCAAAAAGTTGAGCAAGAAGAGCACTTGTTGATTCGTTGGTTGGCTTCAGCCACCAATCTTAGTCAAGATGATTTTGGTCGAGTAGCACAGAAAGAGTGCTTGGCCATCACCGAAATTAATGCTGATTTTGCCCGGGTTAGCACTACTGGTAGTGCGGCCACCGTAAATCTAATCAAAGCCCTAGTCACTGCTAATTTTCCTATAAGCGAAGTCAGACCAGAAGACACTAGGCTTGAACGCCTCTTTATAAAATCTAGCCAAGAGGAGCTGAATGTATGAACAGAGCCGTTTGTATCACCACTTGGCGGGAGTTCAAAGCTAACAGAGTGAGGGTGATCTTGCTAACCCTTTTGTTTCTTGGTCCCATTGCAATGTTTACTTTGCAGCGCTGTAGCAATCCTGAGGCGCTCAATGCCGATATGCTTTCTCATCCTCTTATGGCTAGTTTCTTCACTTTGCTGTGGGCTTCTGGGGTAATCGGTCGCGAAGTGCAAAATGGCACAATCGCCCTAGTGCTTGCTCGGCCAATCACGATCGCCAACTATGTTGTAAGTAAATGGTTTGCCGTAGGTTTTGCGGCGTCCCTTTGTGCCGTAGAGGCTGTGTTTTGTGAGCATATAATTTCGGCCGTCAATTGCCCGTCGCTTCTGTGGGCTCCTGAATTTTTTGCCAATAGCATTGAGCGCATTATTCTTTGTTTCGGTACGGCTGCCTTTTTGGTGTTTTTATCTTCTCTTGTCTCTGGGCTAAAGGATCTGGCATTGCTAGCTGGTTTTGCTTTTATGTTTTTGTTGTACAGTGCCTTTGCTCATACGGTTTATCAAATGGCGAGCTTTGTGCATTTAGACCATGAATATGTCCTTCACTTCGGACGCATTATTGAGAGTCTCTTTATAGCAATATTGTTTCCCTATGTACCGATGTCGGTATTCTTGTCGGGCAGTTACTTCGCATACGGTCCGCTTATTGCGCTTTTCACTCTAATAACTTGTTGTCTGTCATGTTCGATTTGGGTGCTTACTCATCGGGAGTTTTCATATGCAGCCGACTAAATCAAAAAGCACTAGATACCAGCCCAAAGGGCTTTATATTACTGCTGCAGCACTGTTAACTATCTCTGCTGCCTTTAGTGTAAGTGATCAGTTCGCTGACGAATGGCTTGACTCATTCACTAATGGTCTTAGGGGGCCTAGCCCGATACAGTGGCGTGATCGAGACGCTGCCCTGGGAGAAGCGAAGCGCACTAAAAAGCCGATCTTGTATGCCTTTTTAGCTAGGCATGACAATGCATCTTTACAAATGTACGGCGACGGCTTTCATGATCAAAAAGTGGCTGACCTTATTAATCAGGGCTTTATCCCTGTGCGAGTTGATTTCAATTCGCGCGATTACGTTCACAAGTCGAAGCTTTATACGCAACTGCATAATCAGTATGGTTACTCCGCTACCTGCGAGTTGCTTACTGTGCCAGCGCATATGACTGATATGTCATCGAGTGATCTTGAATCTAGTGCCAATCTTAGTGAGGCGTGCATAGATAATACCGCCGGGCTCGAGCGAGGAGACCGCTACAATCAAAGCTACAATAGTCGTTATCGTCGCGGCTATGTTCGGTCTGATGGTCTGGGCTTCACTAACAATTCACCTAAGTTTATCGGATATACAAACAAACGCGATTTGCTTGATTATCTCTACGGCGCACAGCACTGGCATCGCCTGCCGCCAACCAAAGGAAAGGTAGCTTGGTTGCCACTGTCTGTGGCCTCAGCTCCGCTGACAAGCAAGCCCCGCCTGATTGCGTTTGTTGACAATGCAGGCACGGCCAGCGATAACATGCGTTTAGATACATTTTGGAATGCCCGAGACTATAAACTAATAAATCAAGAGTTCGAACCGGTTTTAGTTGAGTTTCGCCATGGCGATACTGCATTTAATAAGCCACTGGAGAAACTTAAAGAGAAATACGGCATAGTAACTTTGCCTGCTCTGGTAATTGACAGTAGTAATTTTGCGGACCCGATTGTTCAGTTTGGAAATTCTAATAGTGGAAGCACCCATGAATTTCTTAAATCAGCAGTTAAGAAGGCCGCAACAAAGCTGTAAACTAGTCAGTGTTAGCTTCCCTTCAGTAAGGATCATTAATGGCGCTCACCACCGGCCACAAGACGATTGATGTAGACGGCAAAATCTTGCATATACCTGAAGGCATTAACTACAGCTGTGCTGGCTGTGGACGTTGCTGCAATGGTGTGGCTGTACCCATGACTCAAGAAGATTATGAGCGTGTCTCTGCCATTGATTGGAGTAAGGAGCTGCCCCAGTTTGATTGGAGTCGGCAGTTCAGAATGCTCAGTGCTAAAGAGAATGATAGCTCTACTTATACTCATGCCATCAGGCCAACTGATGATGGACATTGCCCTTTCTTGATCAATAAACTTTGCCATATTCATGCCACTCGCGGCGAACACGTCAAACCTCTAATTTGTGGACTTTTCCCCTATTCCTTTAACAGCACTCCCTCTGGAGTTTATCTCACTGTAAGTTTTCGCAGTAACGCAGTGCTAGGTAATGCAGGAACGCCATTAACCGAACAGATTGATACTCTCAAAGAAAAGTTCGCTGTTTACAACACTCTCTACAATGCACGGTCAGTAATCTGGGATGCAGTCAAGCTTACGGTAGATAAACCAATTAGCTGGGAGCAATATCTTGACTACGAGCAAGGAATTTTGGCGGCTCTTATCCGTGAAGACCTTTCTTTGAAAGAGAAGATTTTTGCAGCATCAGACTCGCTGTTTAAAGACATAAAAAAACCGCCTATGCCAGATACTATCGCACCGCCTAAGGGCTTAGATAAGAAGTTCTTGGCTGGGTTATTTGCTTTGTATTTTCCCAATGATCCCAAGTATCTCAATAAAGATGTGGTCTTCAATGGCATATCGTTTGCCCTTGACTTAGCTTTGAAATCACCGAAGTTCAAAGTCGTAAACCGGTCATACAGTTTTGAAGAGCTGACTAATTTCCCGTGGCCAGAACGTCGGTCTAGCGACAGTTCTAAAGGAAGTTCTAACGGAGATTCTAAAGAAGATTCTGAGAGCAAACAAATTGACGATCTTCTAACTCGTTTCTTGTACTCACGAGTATTCGGCAAATGGTATTTCGGTGGTGGCTTTGCCCAGCTCAGTGTCATTGCTGGCTTCCATCACCTTGCTCTTCTGATGCCACTTATGCGTATGCACGCTGCTGGCTTAGCCATTGCTCGTGGTGCTACAAAAGTTGAATTAATTGATGTCATGGTCACTATTCGTCAGCTTGAAGAGAAAATACAAGAAGCCGTTCTTGACGGCTACAGTGCCGCTCTCTGGGAGCTAATTCTCTTTGCTCCAGGTCGCTTGCGTCGACTTTTGAGTGCGAGCATTTAAAACACGCAATTTATCGTATTCGTTCTGTTTTTCGTGACAAAAAGGGAAGATTTTTTCGAAAAAATCTTCCCTTTTTTGATTTTTGAAAGAGACAGAGGTCGACCCAGCAAAATTGAGGCTAGGGACGTAATTAAGTCTATTTACCAGTGTATTGCGGGGTGCGCTTTTCGACGAAGGCTTTGACACCTTCAGCAAAATCGTCGGAGCGGCCGGCAATTTCTTGTAGGCTGGCTTCGTACTCAAGTAACTCTTCTAAGTCATCGAAGACGGCGCGGTTTACTGCACGCTTGGTCAGGCCAAAGGCTTTAGTTGGGCCAGCTGCTAGCTTTTCTGCCAGGGCGATGGCTTCTTTCATCAGGTCGTCTTCACCAACAATCTTATTGATAATGCCAAGGTTGAGCGCTTCTTCGGCACTGAGTTTGTCTGCACTAAGCATGAGTTCGAAGGCCTTGGTTAAACCCACTAAACGAGTCAAGATGAACGTCGCACCTGAATCTGGGATCAAGCCAACTTTGGTGAATGATTGAATGAAGTTGACTTTGTCAGTGACGATGCGGTAGTCGCAAGCAAAGGCAATACTAGCACCAGCACCGGCGGCAACACCATTGACTGCGGCGATGATTGGTTTTTCAATGCGGCGTAGCTTGATGACAATGGGGTTGTAGCGACGGCGAATAGAGTCACCAAGGGAGGGACGCTCGCCCATTTCTTGAGCGATGCTGCGGCTTTGCAAATCTTGCCCAGCGCAGAAACCACGACCAGAGGCTGTCAAAATGATGGCGCGGACTTCTTTGTCTTTTTCCATCTCTTTGAGTGCGTCTTGGAGTTGAAAAGTAAGTTCGTCACTAAAAGCATTGAGTTTATCCGGGCGGTTCAGTGTGATGATACCAACACCGTTTTTCTTTTCTGTAAGTAAGATTTTTTCGTCAGACATTTTCTTTTCCCTGAATTGAATCGGTTATTTCCCGGTGAAAGTAGCTTTGCGCTTTTCCATGAAAGCTTTCATGCCTTCTTTTTGATCTTCTGATGAAAATAGCATGTAGAAGTTTTTGCGCTCGAATTGCAAACCTTCTTGCAATGGGCCATCAAATGATTTGAGCACAGCTTCTTTGGCTAACTTTACGGCAATAGGTGATTTTGCTGCAATTTCTTTGGCCATAGCTTTGGCTTCTTCTAGATAAAGCTCGACGGGGGCAATTTTGTTGACCAGACCCATCTCAAGAGCTTCGCGAGCAGTTAGCGGGCGACCAGTGAGAATTAATTCCATGGCTTTGTATTTGCCCAATACGCGTGTCATGCGCTGAGTGCCACCGGCGCCAGGGATAACACCAAGGTTGATTTCTGGCTGACCAAATTGAGCAGTTTCAGAGGCAATGATGATGTCGCACATCATCATTAGTTCACAGCCGCCACCAAGGGCAAAGCCACTTACAGCGGCAATGATTGGCTTCTTGATATTCTTTATGCGGTCCCAGGTAGCAAATCTATCTTTGAGCATGATTGAAACTGTTGTTTCGTCTGACATTTCTTTGATGTCGGCGCCAGCAGCGAATGCCCGGTCGCTACCGGTGAGAACTATGGCTCGAACCGAATCGTCACGGTCAAAATCTTCAAGGGCGGTAACGAGTTCTTCCATCAGTTCGTGGTTGAGGGCATTGAGAACCGTGGGACGATGAAGGTTGACTACACCGATGTTGATTTCAGGTTGATCTGATTTGCCTGACTTGGCTCCCACAGCTTCTTTTGCAGTGAGAATGTTTTTGTATGTCATAGTCATCACCATCTCTCCTAATTTATCCTCCGAGATTTCTCTTGTCGCAGAATTTGCTTGCCCTAAGTTCTAAGTTTAGCCCAGCTTTTCACCACAGTTGCCGCAAAAACCAAACGATACGGGCATTTCTTTTGCGCACTTACCACAATTGCGCAAGTTCACTCCAAGATTCACGCCTTCGGCATCGTTGGCTGATTTGTCGCGAATCTTGCCGTAGTTAATCGGTTGCTTTTTGCGGAAGGCTTTGAGACCTTCTGCTGTTTCGTAACTACCAGCATGCAGAGCTAGCCAGTCGCGGGCATGACCAACAGTCATTGCCCAAGAGAAGTCTCTCCACATATTTAGTTGTTGCTTGGTATACCGTGTGCACTCAGGTAGTTTGTTATAGAGCTTTTCTGCCATCTCTGCTACCGTGGCGTCAAGCATTGAGGCTGGTACTACTTGATTAACTAGGCCCCAGTCAAGGGCTGTGTATGCATCTACGGCTTCGCAAAGTAGTAGCATTTCGCGGGCACGGCGGTCACCAATCATCATTGGCAGCCATTGTGTGGCACCACCGGCAGCAACGCTACCGCGGGCAGCGCCGACTTGTCGAATAGTAACGTGATCGGCAGCAATGGCTAAATCACAAGCCATGTTTAGTTCGTTGCCACCACCTACCACCATGCCATTTAAGCGAGCAATGGTAGGCTTGCCGATATTGCGTAAGCGATCATGCATTTCAATGAATGTGTACATCCATTTGTGATAGTTATTCGGTTTTTTGAGAATATGATCTTCTTGCTCTTTCAGATCAGCACCGGTGCAGAAGGCTCGCTCTCCTGCTCCCGTAATTACAACTACGGCAATGGCATCGTCAGAACCACAATCTAAAAATGCTGTGCCTAGCTCTTTGAGAGTGAGAGTGTCAAAGCAATTTAGTACGTCAGGGCGATTAATTGTAATCGTCGCAACGTAGTTGTCTTTTTTGTAGATGATTCTCTTGAAGCCGTAGTTTTCGGCGGGCATGCCGGTGAATACTACATCCGGTGATGTTGCCTGTGGCATTCCAATACCTATATATGTTCTGCTATATGTTCTGCTATATGTTCTGTTATGAGTTCTGCTGTTGTTCTGGTCTAATTCTGGCTTGTGGCTACAATTCGAATGGCAGAGAATGGCGCTTTAGACTGTAGCTGGTACTTTTTCTACTTCAGCGAACATCATAGAGACTAGTTCTTTGGCAAAACCCATGAGGTTTTTGGCTGAAGCTCTGCCTTCTGGGCTGGACATGGCGGCATCAAGTGCTTCTTTGTTTTCGAAATACATTTCGGCCATTAAATAATATTCGGCAGTGCCCATAGGCGCGCCTGTTACGCGTGAAATTTCAGCTTTTAGTAGGCCTGGCATTTTCATGGCTAGCGGAATGTGGGTATTGAAATATTGATTGTCAAAATCAGCACTGTCAGCTGGGGTTTTGTAGAGAGCAATGAGCTTAACCATGGTTGATTGTTTTCCTTTCTTTTGCTGATGTTTTGGTCTGGTCCAGTTTTTCTTCTCAGGTTTTCTTCTTAGGTTTTCTTCTTAGGTTTCCTTGCGCTTATCAATCACTCTCACGGCTTTACCTTCACTGCGAGCCAAGGTTCTTGGTTTGAGCAAGGTAACATCAGCGGTGAGGCCGAGGCTGTCTTTCAAAAGCTTTTGAATATTTTCAGTGAGGGCGGTCATGTCTAAATGGCCGTCTTCGAAGTGGCCCCATATATCAATTAGAGCTTCAGTCACTTCCACTTGAATTTCTAAAGTATCTAGTGCTTTTTTGCGGTCGATTACAAGTTGATAGTGTGGTGCCAATTGTTCCATTGATAGCAAAGCTTTTTCTATTTCAGATGGATAGAGATTAACTCCGCGGATAATTAGCATGTCGTCAAGCCTTGCTCTGACTCTTACCATGCGTCTCATGGTGCGGCCGCAGACGCATGGCTCGGGAATTAAAGTAGAAAGATCGCCAGTGCGATAGCGAATGACAGGAATTGCTTCTTTGGTCAGGGTGGTAAAGACCAGCTCTCCTTCTTCACCGTCGGCTAGCACTTCGCCAGTGATCGGATCAACAATTTCGGCAATGAATAAGTCTTCCCAGATATGCAGGCCGTGCTTACCTTCGATGCACTCAACTGAGACTCCTGGGCCCATTACTTCACTCAAACCATAAATATCAAGGGCCTGAATTTGGAGAAGATTTTCGAGTTGACCGCGCATTTCTTCGGTCCATGGTTCAGCACCAAAGATACCAATTTCGAGATTTATAGAATTGCGTGGGATCTTCATTTCGGCCATGGTGTAGGCCATATTCAATGCATAAGACGGAGTAGAAAGCAGAATGCGCGCGCCAAAGTCTTGCAGCAACATAATTTGCTGTTGGGTACGACCACCGCTAGCGGGCACCACTGTGCAACCAAGGCGTTCGGCGCCGTAGTGCATACCAAGGCCACCGGTGAAAAGACCATAGCCATAGCTATTGTGAAGTACGTCGCTTGGTCTAGTGCCACCGCAGGCTAGGGAGCGAGCGCAAACCTCTGCCCAGTTTTCAATGTCACCTTTGGTGTAGCCCACTACGGTTGGCTTGCCTTTTGTGCCCGAGCTGGCATGGAGGCGATTGACTTCGCTCATGGGTTTGGCAAATAAACCAAAGGGATAGTTATCCCGCAAATCGCTTTTCTTCATGAAGGGCAACTGGGCGAGTTCGTTGACGCTCTTCATTGCGTCAATTTTGCCTGGTGTCATTCCTGCTTGGCTAAAGCGCTCACGCAAGAGAGGAACGTTGGCATAGACTTGCTGCAGTGTTTCTTTTAAGCGCGTGAGCTGGAGAGCCTCAAGGCTTGTGCGATCGATTGACTCGACAGCTTTATTCCACATAAATACTTCTGACTTTGTTAGCATTGCTTTGCGGTTGTCACGGTGTTCGATTTTGCAGCTTAATATATATCACGGGTAGAGGGGCGACCCCTTCATTCTCAATATTCTGTCTATTTTTCAACGCTTTTTTGAGCTTTTCGCTCTAGGTTCTGTTTGCTTTCGCCGTTTTGGGCTACAGTCTAAATAGGAAGAAGAAAGTAGAAGTAAAGTACGTTCTTAGAACTAGTTTTTATTACCAAAAGTTGGAACTAAAGCCTAGAACTAGAGACTATTACTAGAGACTTGAACTAAAGCCTAAAACTAAGGCCAGTAAGCAGACTTTAGTAATAGAAATAAATGCCCTATATAGGAAGACATGGCGTCCGATCCTCTTGAAGTCGTTAATCCTGGACCTGTCCCTGACCTTAATCGCCCTTTCTGGTCAGATAAAGTGGTCTGGCTCCTTATGGTCTTGGCCCTGGTGGGCTTTGGCCTTTATGTCAAGCTTGATACCCGGGTTTTCCCTTCGGCCTCGATAGATCTCAAGTACAGCCGAGAGCAGATTGCTAAGCAGTCTCGTGACCGGGCCGAAATTTGTGGCTATAAAACCCAGTCGACAATTGAGTCGACCACATTCACCTTTTTTAACGAAAGCAAGACTTTCCTTGAGTATGAGCTTGGTCTCGATGAAGCCAACCGCTTGATGAAAGATAAAGTACCTGTCTGGTCTTGGACCACTCGTTTTTGCAAGCAGAATGATCTAGAGCAGTTTCGTGTTTGGCTTTCGCCTACGGGCAAGCTTTTGGCTTTCATGCACAGCTTCGAAGATGAGCGGGCTATGCCCACTATTAAGCATGAAGAGGCACTAGTTCGGGCGCAGAGTTTCTTGGAGAAAGAAGTTAGTCGGCCTATGGCCGGGTTGAAATTGGTGCGCGATGAAACCACGACAAAAGCCCATCGTGATGACCATTCTTTTACCTGGGAAGACACCAGTCCTGAAAGTGATTTCAAGGGTGCCAAGCTGCGCTACTACGTAGCGTTTGCTGGCAATGAACTAAGCGAATATTCTTCGTTCCTCAATATTCCTGATGAATGGAAGCGCAAGTACAGCAAAGTGCGTTCGATGAATGAACTCTTGCAGAATATTGCCAATATCTTTTATGGAACACTACAGGCACTGGCCGTATTGGTTGTGCCTTGGGCCCTGACGCGTAAGCAAATGCGCTGGCGCTTTGCTATTTTTGGCGGTTTGGTGACAGCCATTGTTGGTGCTCTTGATGCTGTTAATGACTATTCATCAGTAATTGATAGCTACGACCCTAGTAGTTCTTATCGCGACTACATAATCTCTTACTATTTCCGTCAGGCTGTTGCCACCATTAGCTCCTTTGTTTCTGGGGTATTGCTCTTTGGTGGCGCTGATGTAATTTATCGCTTGTGTTATCCCAAGCGCATTGCCCTAGAAAATTATTTAACCCTTAGAGGATTTGCCAGCAAAGAAGGTCGCAAAGCTGTTCTTGTTGGCTACTGTGTCTTTGCTGTTCACTTGGGCTGGATTATTGCCTATTACGTGATGGGCGAAAAGTTCAACTTCTGGTGCCCGCTTGGTGTTGATGACTACCAACTACTTGGCAGTGCGGTGCCATTCTTTTCTGCCATCTCTTTGGGTATACATGCCGCTACCCAAGAAGAAACAATCGCACGTGTAGTGGCTCTGAGCTTGATGGAAAAGCTCACCGGCCGCTTCTGGATTGCCAATCTCTTTCAAGCTGCTTCTTGGGGCTTTATGCACAGCTCCTATCCGCAGCAGCCAGCTTACGCTCGTGGTGTTGAGCTAACTATTGGCGGGCTATTCTACGGCTACATTATGCGGCGCTATGGTCTTCTGCCCTGCTTTATTGGCCATTATTTGGTTGATGCTTTCCTTACCGTTAAGCCTCTTTTCTCAGCAGAGGCGCCTTGGCTTAAGGCTTCAGGCTTATTGCCATTGATTCCGTTTGTAGTGGCAACGGTGGTGTCACTTCTCTATGACTATTACAAGAAGAAGAAGGCTTCTTCAAGTGATCCAGACGCGGCGCTATTCAATGAGGCATTGCCAGTGCACTCAGTTGAAATCAAGCCCCTGGCCGACGAGGGCGAAGCATACACTTATCAACCGTTCAAACGCAAAACTAAATGGATACTAGCGATTATCGGCGTCTGCGGTATTACTTTCTCTTTTTGCACCAGTACCCCTCTTCCTGGAGATCGCAGCAGGGTTACTATTGATCGTGAGCGCGCCGTTGTCCGTGCCAAAGAGATACTTAAACGCAACGGTATTCAACCTGATACCTATTTGAACGTGGCTTCCCTTGCCACAAATGTATCGGCTGAGGAAATGCAATATATATTTGAGCAGCGCAAGTTGGCTGCTACTCTTGAGTTGGCTAGCCTTACTCAGCCGGGCTTCATCTGGTCTGTGCGTTTCTTTCGATTCTTAGATCCAACTGAATACAAAGTTGAATTGTATGGCGATGGCCGTGAATATTCGTTCGATATTACTGAAGACGATGACGCTCCTGGGGCTAGCATTAGTAAGCCAGAAGCCGAGAAGCTTGCTCTCGCCTATGTCAAACGCGTGCATCCTGAGTACAAAGACGTTGTTATTGATAAGTCGTCCTGGTCTAAGCGCAAGAGGCGTGCAGACTATGACGTTGAGTGCAAGGTGCCTTCCTTAAAAGTTGCTGATGCCGACTATAAAATTACATTGCAAGTTGTGGGAGATGTGCCATGTAATTTCTCGCAAGCCTGGCAGTTGCCTCAAAAATGGCGTTTTGAGCGGTCTAAGGAAACGAGCAGAGACCATGTTTTTAAAGGCATGCGTGATGTTGCTTACTACGTTATGGGCGGCCTAACACTGTGGTGGGGCATCGGCATTTTGCGTTCTGGCGCCGTGCGTTGGCGGCCTGGAATTTTCATTGGTATTGGCGCGGGCCTTTTGGTGTTACCTGAAGAGTTCAATCACTGGCCAGTTTTTCTTAACCAATACAATGATAGTTCGCTCTCTCAGTCAGCTTTTATACTTAACCAGCTGCTCGGGCTTGTTAAAGACTCCACCGGCAAAATGGTAGCTACATTTGTCTCAATTACTCTGGGCCTAGCCGTCTATAGAATATTGTCGCCAAAACTTGGCATCATGTCTGTTGTTAAGGCGGCATTTCGACCTAGCGGAGTGGCACCACGGTTGATGCAGCAACAAATGTGGTTAGATGGAATTCTCGTGGCAATGGCCTGGGCAGCTCTAAATCAGACCAAAGACTCACTGCTCGATTTTGCTCTCTCTTGGTTTTCGCCTGAAATTCGTACAGCCTCGTTGAGTAGCTTAGCCAACCTCACTGATTATATTTTCCCTGTAGCATCCGATCTAATTGAGCTTGCTCCGTCGCTGCTAGGAGCAGCTACCATGGCTCTGATTGGCGCTGGGCTTTACAACAAATATGTACCGCGATTTAGTTTCTTTATTGTCTTCATCATACTTGCCACCATGCTCAAATATAGCTACGCGCGGCACTGGCAAGACTTTATTATGTATGTCATTTCTGACACAGTGCAACAGATCATATTTTTTGTCTTTGTTGCCAGACTAGCTCGCTTCAACCCTGTTGCTTATTTGGTTAAGGTTGTAATTGATGACTCGCTACCTCTAATTTATGTGATTTGGATCTTCGGTTGGCCGTGCTTTGCTCCAACTTTCTTCTCTCTGATTATCTACGCACTGCTGCCGCTATTGATGTTGGCCTATTATCGCGCCCGCAACAAGCGCTTGAGTATTACTAATCCGGCTATTGCTGCCTCTGTGGCCAGCAATTCAAATAGTGAAAGTAATCCTGAAATAGAGCCAAAAGCACTAGAATAACTTAGTTTAGGTAAAGCCTATTTCGTTTCTCTTACTGGCTCTGCTGCCTGTGGAGTTGGGGGGCGGAAATTCTTGAGTATTATTTCTCGCTCTTGTGCCGTCTTCTCTCGCGGGTCTGCTGCCATAGTTAAAACTGGATCGGCAATGACAAAGTGAAAAACTGTGAAAGGCTGACGTTGATCTCGTCTGACCATATGCAGCCGTAGGCGAGCTGATTTCAATTTTGGTAAGCGTGCCGCTATGGCCTCTTTGCTAAGCATGGTGCCATCGGCTAACTTAACCGCTCCAGCGTCTTTGGGCGTGTTATAGCGGGCCGCTTCGCCAAATAGTTCTTTTTCTAACTGCTCTTGGTCTGGTCTGTCAGCTCGCTCTGGTTGGTCAGATTTAACTATTGTTTGCTTTCTCTTAGCTGCTGCCTTTTGCCTAGTGATTAATCTTTTTGCAGCCTCAGGCTGATCTACTGTGCCTTGAGCGAGTCCTGGTCGCATTCGAAGAGTGAGGCCTTTGTATGCATCGTGGTCTGGATTGGCAAGAAACTGTTCGAATTGTTCAATCGACATGTCGTAGCCATAAGCCATGTCGAGGGGGAGAAATAGCGGGCGATATTGATTGAAGCGCAGTGGAATTGATACTTCAAAGTCTTCTGGTTTGTCGAGGACTGAAAAGCTTTTTGTGTCTGACTTCATCGCCTTGACTTCGAGTGTTCCGGTTTCAAAGTCACGACCCATAAGGCAAGCTAAATTTGGTTCTTCTCCTGAGCTATAAATTAGATATGAAACCCAGCCTAGTTGTGCCGGGCAGCGACAGATATTGCCGCCAAAAGCGTCGACGACTTTGCCATAGTCATTGTTTTGTACCTGCTTCACAAATGACAGGGCATGGCGACTAGGATCAGATGGCTGATCGCCCCTGAACGCCTGAAACAAGACGATCAGAAAACAGCCGATTAAAAATAAGGGAAGAATCACCCGCATGTCCCGAGTGTAACTTGGATTTGGCTGTGATACTATCCCTTTAATTTCTCAGCTTTTTTGTAAGGGGCATAAGCTATGGACCTACTTGGAAACGCTGGCCTGGTAGCTAAAAACCTGCCCGCCTTATTACTTGGGCTGACAATATTTGTTTTTCTCTTTGACTTAGTGAGAAACCGAACTTGGGCTAGTTTAGAGCCGGCTAAAGTTACTCTACAGGTTAGGGCCCTAGGTGCCACTGCTGCAGCTGGCGTGGCACTTCTTTCGCTCGTATCTGCTGCTGGTCAGCCATTCGCTGATATTGCTTACTATTTTCTTGGCTTAGGCCTGACTTATGTAGGTGCTACGCTCACTCTTAAGCCTGCCATGCGCACGATGTTGCAGCTCGCCTGTGCGGTTGCTCTTAACATGTTTGTGCCGGGCGACAAGCTCACCATGGCGGCTTGTTCTTATCTAATGGGAGCGGTTTCAATTCGCTTAGTCTTGAATATGCTTAAGCCAAAAGAATCTCGGCTTGATGATGTCGCCCCGCCTTTTGTTTATTTGTCGGCCATGCTTTTTGCCGCTTGCGGAGCGGCGGGTGGCGGCAACGCCGATAAATACAGCGGCATGATTAACAGTGCTTTCATTGTCTCGACACTGATGACTCTGATGCAAAGACCCTTCATGCGCGATGACAAAATTTTGGTTAAGCGTTTGGTCTTGACTCTCTCTGGTGGTTTGGCTTATTTGGTGATGGTGACTAAGGCCGTCAACGCACCTGAATATGTTCGCCTTGCAGCTTTGGTCGGAGCTGGTTATGGCATGGCTTATGCCCTAGATGCTCTTGCTGTTAAAAAAGATTGTGCCACCAGTGCCATTAAACAAGTATTGATCATCGGCATTTTTACTTTGCTTGCCACAAGACTATTTGGCAATCTTGGTATGGCTGCTTTAGGGGCAGGTTGTATGGTTGGTAACTTCAGCCAAATACCGGCTTGTGCTGCAATTTTCTTTGGTGCGCGCATTCTTGAGCAAGTCTTTGCCTATGCCAATGTATCGAACGTCACAGGTATCAACCTTAATCATCCTTATGTTAGCGCTGCCCTTTATCTTGGGCTCTTTTCTGCACTAGGGCTCATGGCCCTACTTAAAGACGTCTCAGACCGCCGCATTACCGCCGCTGCTTTCGCTGCATTGGCAGCCGTTGGCACCTGTGCTGTCAGCTATTTCTTGCATAGTGAAGCCTCTGGTGGTTATCTCATCAGTTTGATTGTCTCGGCTGTGCTTGTCTCTATTGTTGGCCAAGCTTTCTTTCCTGATGAAGAAGAAAAAGTTGTTAGTATCGCTCTCGTGCCTGCCTTAGCAACAAGCTGTGCCATGGTCTCGGCTGGCCTTTTGCCGCTGGGATTGACTGCCACCATGGAAGATCGTATGACTGTGATTGCCGCCATGGCAGCAGCTACTGTTGCTGTTTTGCTAGGCAGTTATTTCATTGGTCGTGGTAAATCAACAAATAATTCTGATCAATCAGGGAAGCCTGTAGCTGTCTCTGGAGATTAGGTTATTCTGCTTGTTCAAATTGCGATTGCCGCCCTCAAGATAAACTTCTACGAGCAAATTGCGACCATCAAATGCTAGCTCACGGCGCCTAAGCGAAAGGCTTTTGGCCTGGGTTTTCATGGCCTCTGTACCATAAATCGAGATAGCTAGAACGCCTGGCACTTCGCTATCGCAGCGAATCTGTACCGGTTGTTTGTAGGCATTGACTAGCTTTAAGTCGGCTTTGCCGTACCAGACTGTGGCATCAAGACCTGGCGCAACCGAGCGTACACAAGTGGTATGGGCAGCTCTCTCCCTTATCTTGAGACCAGAGAGCAGTGCTGCTTGATAGAGGCAAGATGAGACCAGACAAATGCCACCACCTTCGCTGCTCACCGTCGAGCCGCCCAAGTAGCTGCCAGCTGGTACAAAGCCCCGGCTACCAGTGCGCGGCCCTACTTTAGAGTTAAACGAAAAGGTTTGACCTGGTTCAATTACTGCTCCGTCTAGGGCTCTAGCGGCGGTGATGAAGTTTAGTCTCTGCTCGCGCGAGTAATGACTAAGACTGACTGTGCGCCTTGCGATCTCAGCTTTATAAGGGTGGTCGTTAAAGTAATAAGATAACAATAAAATTGGCGTGGCAAAGAGAGCTAAAGTCGCTAGGTTTTGCCGCCAATTTTTTTTGTCTTGCTTTGCGCTCATATCTTTTTTACTCAACTACATTGAGGCGATCGACGTTAGTGAAGCCTTTGATGCCTTTGCTGTACATGCCAGCTAGCATAGCCGGATTGACATTGACTCGACCGGGCAGTTCCATGCGCAAGAGAGTGGTGAATTGAGATTTACCCTGGGGCACACTGGTGCCAAAATAGACAATTTTGTCGTCGAGCACGTCTTGGTGTGTCCACCAAGGTCGGTCCCAGTCTCCCTGTACCACTGAATCGTTAGTACCCTCAGCGGCCTCAGTTTGGTTCTGGCTGTCTACTACCTCGGCGCCCGAAGGCAGAGCTGCTTCGACGATTACGTAAGGCAGCGATCTTGGAGTATCTACCAAGATCTTCATCAATATGGTCTCTCCGGCCTTAATAGATGAACCAGCTAAGGGCTCAGCCTTGACTTTGATGATACCGCTTGTGGTGTCGGCAATAGACTTGAGGCGGAAGAACTGTCTTTCTAGTTTTAGATCTGCTGGTAGATTAGCAACTCCTGTAGCGCCCTCTGCTAAGAGCGATTTGTAGTAGTTTGTGGTTACCACCCAGTAGAGTCTGCCAGCGCCGTTCTTGGTTAACTTAAGTGTGTTCCCATTGTCACTTAGGTTAGAAACCGGCATGATAATGGTCTTGCCTTTGCTCAGGCGATCAGCTGCTGTGAAAGCAAAATTGCCTAAGTCAGGGGCACTCTCGCCTAGCAAGGCCGCAAGAGTGAAGTCTGTTATTTTGCCCCCGAGAGCCTCTTGAGCACAAAGCTCGTCAGCGAGGAGGGCTTTGAATACTTGGGCTGTGGCCTTAGTTGTGCCCCAACCGGTTTCGCCGCGGTGTAAGAGAATCCAAGCCTTGACCCGCTCAATAGTTGAGGTTTCGCTCGGCCTCACTTCAAGCACTGCTGTCAGACCGAGGGCTGTGGTTTCTTCTGGCGTGAAGCGATACGAGTAGTAGTTGTATTCGTCTATGTTAGGGCCAAGCTTTTGTAGCATGGCTTTGGTGCGCTCCCAGTCAATAGTGTCATCTGTTGTATTGGCAAGAACAAGAAGACGATTGAGTATTTTCTGAGCGGCCGCATCTTGGCCAGCTAGTTTGAGCGCACGAGCAAGATAGCTCAGTGTCTCTGGTCCGAGTTCGCTTTGAATTCTTTCTAGATAGTTAACAGCGGCTTGATCAGACTTGTTCAGTTTCTTCTGCCAAAGGGCTTGGGTGAAGAGCATATAAGCCAAGTCTGTACGGCTCTCACTATCAAAGTAAGTGTCGGCCATATGTTTAGGGTCGCTTAATTGGGCAGTCAAAGTCTTGATGGCAGTGGTTTGCCACGACAAGCCTTTGTTTACCATGGCGTCGTCTACTTTGTAGCCCACGCCTTTAACTAGTTTGAGGCCTTCTAAGACAAGCGGTGTCAGGTAGGCACTTGTGGTATCACCGGCCCACCAACCCCAGCCTCCATCACCGTGTTGATATTCAGTCAGTTTGGCCATGCCATCTTTGTAGACTTTGGCAAACTTAGTGGTATCAGCACTGCTCAGCGGTGCTGATAGTTTTTTGTTCAATTCCATCGCTACAACTGATGGCATTAAGCGCGACATTGTCTGCTCAGTGCATCCATAAGGATAGTCAATTAAGTCGGCAAATTTATCTAGCACCGCTCCAATGGTTGATGACGAAAGGCTCAGTGTGCGGTTGAGTGTGCCGGGGCCAGCATCGGTAATCGCTGGAATAGTGAGCGAGAGTGAATCGCTAGCATTAGCCAAGAGACCTGATTTAATTAGAGTAACTGGTATACCCAACGGTTTTACCGCTACCTCTTTTTCTAGAGCATCGGCAGCCGTTTCGCCGCGAGCAACAAGCTTGATTTTGCTTGTGCCGAGCGAGCTAGCCTTGACTGGCCAATCAAAGCGAGCAGCCTTATCGGCTTCAATTGTTAGTGCTTGGCTTAGAGCTGTGCCCGTGGTTAGCTCTGGCCCCATGGTCAAATTGAGCGATACTTTCTGCGTTTTATCAGTATAGTTGTGCACCACGGCAGTGACGTTAGCTTCGTCTCCAATGCTATAGAAGCGAGGCAGAGCTAAGCGCGCGATCAGATCTTGGGTGACCATGATTTTTTGCAAGGTAGCACCGACATTGGTGGCCATGTCGATGCCGCGCACGGTAGCGCGCCAAGTTGTTAGATTGTCTGGCAACTTAACCACGGCTTGGGCTTCACCCTTTTCATTGGTGACCAGTTCAGGCACCCAGGCGGCTGTATCGCGGAAGTCTTTGCGTACTTTTGGTTCTAACTTGTCTGGTCCGCCTGAATATTGTTCGGGGAAGGAGCAGACTGTGGTCACCCAGTTAGGTAGCCGTTCGTAGAAGAATTTCTTGATATCGCTAGCGGTTTCGGCCCTTATTGAATAGATGCTTTCATCTACGACCCCAAGCGACAGCTCAACGCCCTTAGCCGGCTTGCCTGCTTGGTCTGTGGCTTTAATTGTATAGGTGGCTTGTTCGCCTGGTTTGTATTTTTCTTTATCGCTGGCTATAGTCAAATTGAGGAAGTGTTTATCAGGGCTGACCATGACCACTTGTTCTTGGTTGTAGAACTGTTTGTTCTTGGCCACTAGAGAAACGGTGACATAGAAATTGGGCGTGAACTCTTGCTTGACTGGTATTTCTACTAGTTTTGCCGCTGAATCAAGCGCTACTGTTTTGAAGCTATGTAGCTTGGTGCCTTCGATAGAGACAATCGCTTCGGCTCCGTCTTTACCAGTAAATGGACCGGTAATAATTAGTTTGGCAGTCTCGCCTGGCTTGTAGACGCGTTTGTCTAGCTTGAGCTTGAGCGGCTCTTTCTGGGCGTCTTTATGGCCTAAGAAGAATGGCTTCTCGCTGCTCGATACCCAGATTGAACTTGAGTCTTGAATCAAATGGCCACTGCCGTCGGTGGCTTGGGCAATAACGTAGTAGCTGTCAGAAGCCCATTCACCTTTGGTGGCGAAATCAACATGCACATTGCCATTGGCATCGGTGCTAGCGGTTTTTTCTTCGAGCGTGACGTCTGGTTTATATTCAGATTTGAAGCGATCCCAGGGATAGCGCATCACTTTGAGCTTGAGATTGGTTGTTATCGGTTTGCCCTTGTAGTCAACAGCCTTGATGTCTACGGCCATTGGTTGGCCACTGCTAACAACATAATTGCTTGGCGTCACGGCCAATAAGAACTCGCCAGCCGACTCAAACATTGAGCCTGAGCCTACAACCGAAAGTCTGCTGATGTCTGTTACTTCAGCTTCTACTTTGAGTTTCTTGTCAGAAAATTCTGAACCCAATGGGCCTGATGTGGGCGGCTCGGCTGCCTTAGTGTCAAATTCGACAATGGCTTCACCGTTGGCATCGGTAACCGCGTAACCTTCAGCACTAAAGTCGCCAGCGCCTTCGTAATAGTCAGCATCATACCAATCATCAAAGAAGCTATAGAATGCTGGTCTGTCCATTAAGCGCCAGCGTGTATTCCAATCGGTTGATGAATAGACATTGTATTTAACGCGAGCATTGGCCACCGGTCCGCCAAAGAAATAGGTGGCCTTGACCCTTGCTTTACCTTTGCTGCCAGCAATGACTCGCTCGGTGATAGGCAGCACTTCTACTTGATATTCAGGTTTTCTGTATTGAGCAATTTCAAAACCTTGGTAGCTGATGGTGCCATCTGCATATTTAATTTGTACTTGGTAGCCGCCGGTCTTGCCATCGGCAGGCACTTCGACTAAGCCATGGAAAGTGCCATGGGCATTGGTTTTGACATGTAGCGTTTTGAATTCGTTGTTATCTGGATCTTCAATAGTGACATCAAGCTCTTCGCTGGCACCTTTGTTAGCAATACCATTTTCATCAATTGAACGGCACATGCCTTTGAAGAATACTGTTTGGCCGAGGCGATAAACTGGTCTGTCTGTATAGAAATAGGTCTTGTGCGTATCAGAATCAGAGCGGTAGTAGTTGTAGCCGCTATAGGCCTTGCTTGCCCCTAGTGAGCCAATCAACACTAAGTCATAACTCAGCCTTGAGCGAATGTCTTGGGGCAAGGCTAGAGTGGCAATGCCGTCGGCTCCGGTTTTGGCTTGCACCCTGGCTGTCTTGCTGACATCGCCATCCCGCGAGAAGACTTTTAGATCAACTCCACCAATTCCTTTTAGTGTGTTTAAATCAACTGCTTTTACTACTGTTTTGTCTGGCGCATGCTTAACGATTAAGCCCACGTCGCTGACTGAAAACCAGGTCAGTGCTGAGGCTGTGCTGTGGCCAAACATATCAGTTACTTGGGCGTGAGCAAAGTAATCGCCAGCCGGCAAGGCATGGTCAAATTTAAATTGGGCGTTGGCTGAATCACTATCGTCCATCGTTAGCTTGCGCGTGAAACTGGCAACTGGAGCGAGTTTTGTAAATGGACTAGCAAACTTTTTGGATGAGTCAACATAGATGTTAAAGTCTGAAGCGAGGGAGATGCCCATCTTCTTTGCTTCAGGCGAATTGATTAGACTGAGAAAATCTTGTTTATATACCTGCACATTGGCATCTGATGCGCCTGTGGCATTGACCCAGAAATGTGGTGCTTCTTTGGTTGTAAACACTCGGGTGTTGGAAGCAATATTGACTGTCGGATTGAGCAGAGTTAATTGCACAGGCTGTGGAAGATTTTGCGGTTTGCCCTGGACCACAAATAGACCGTTGACTAAAGCCGTAGAAAAGCCCGGCGCACGCACACGAATGGAATATTCGCCTACTGGTAATTGTTCGATTTTGAAGGTGCCGTCATTATTTACCCAGGCCCCGCGTTCAACGTATGGACCCTTGCGCGGACCGGTAGCGAGTACAAAAACTTTATTGTCTTTAAGGTCATAAGATTTTAGGTGGAAGCCTTTTTGCTCAATTGCTACCCGGCCGGCAATTGCTCCCATGGGCTTGTCTAGGACTATGGCCGCCATGGCCAGCAGCACTACCTGCAAGGCGACAAATAGCCAGGTAAATAGTGGCGTTCTTTGGCTGTGGCGCGCAGTCACAAATGATTCACCTGAAGACATGGGCTTTTATCCTATACATCTGGCACGGCTCAGAGGGGGTTATACCAGCTTTGACTTTGCACTGCATCACTTGATAATGGCCATCGCTGGCTTCGCCGGGTAGTAGTACTGCGGCCTTTCCGCCACTTCTCACCATGAGGCCGTCAAGCAGGGGGTGCAAGCTAACGTTGCGCTCCACCGGTTCAACTCGGTCAATTACGGTTACCTGCACATCCAGCCCGGGCACCTCTTGCCGCTTTATGGGCGGATAGCGGTATTCTTTGGTGAGTGCGCCCTCTGTTGTAAAAGCAGTAGCGGCCACAAGATTGTTCTCGGTGCCACTAATTTGACCCCAACAAGCTCTGGTTTTACCGTGTTTGCTCAAAGTAATAAACAATCCTTTCGAATGCCTATATGAAGGATGGATATTTTTGCTCAGAGTTTCCACGATTTCGCTTATGGTTTTAGGATGGTCGCTGAAGTGATTGTCGATTGTTAGCTTTGCTACCTGAACTAGAGTAAGGCTGGTTTGTGCTGCATTGACTGCTTTGTTTGTGAAGAAAAAGCTTATTAAGCAAAAACAGGCCAAGCAAATTGCTAAGCAAAAACACCCCAAGTCGGCTCTGCGCTGGCGCGAACTTGCCTCAATGTCAGTGTAAGCGTGCAGCATTGCTCTCCTGCTGGCCTCGAGCCGTTGGCTCGCCCAGTTACTACCTTATACTTCGCCTATTATCAACCGAAGCTAGCCCGTCCGTCGCCCATGATGTGTCAAAATTGCATGTGCTCGAGGTCAAGAGGTTGTCAACGGCGTGTAAGTTGATGGTGGTTATTTAAGTGTCTGGCAACATTGATAGAAGAGGCTTCATTCGCTCCCTGTTTGGTATAACCGGGGCCCTTCCGGTTGCCCAGCAAATGGCTGAAGCCAAAGGGCAAACAAGTTTTTATTGGTGCAATTTTAAAACTGGCCAGGTTGGTTTCCCTACCGGTTTATTTGTGCCCGAAGAAAGACCAGGCTCGTTGATGAAACTAGTGGCCGCCGCAGCTTTGATTGACGAAGGCCTGACCCACGCTAATGAAACCTTTGAATGCACAGGCACTTATAACGTGGGAAAAGAAGCGGTGCATTGCCAAAATGCCCACGGCAAAATTGACATTGTGCAGGCCATCGGTCGCTCTTGCAATATTTATTTCGCCCAAGCCACCAAGCGTCTAACTACTCGCGCCTTTCTGGCTAAGGCGGCCCAGCTTGGCCTTGATAAACCTTGTGCTGGTCGCCATTCTGGAGCTTTCCCTGCCAAGCCAGCTGAGTCTAGTTCGCTGCACTATGTTTTGGGTTTGGCCCCTGATTTCAAACCAAATGCTCTGCAGTTGATGCGGCTGGCTGCTCTAGTTGCCATCGCCCCTGGTGCCAAGCTTCCGGTCTTACATTCAGCTGAAAATCTCGATTTACTTGAGCAGGAGAAGCCAATGGTTTCTCCTCTCAGCGCTGAATCTCATCGGGTATTGAGTGCTGGTATGCGCCTCTCGGCCACTGATGGTACGGCTCGTAAGCTTGACGTTGACGACCAATTGAAGATTGCCGCCAAAACTGGAACGACTCCCCACGGCAACAAATTCCAGTCTTATGTGATTGGTTATTTCCCCGTTGATAAGCCGGCCCATGCTTTCGCTTTGTATGCCCCATCAGGAACATCGCAAGATTCGGCTGTACCAAAAGCCAAAGAATTTCTCTTCTCGACTACTTGGCCCTAGGGCAATGATCGCTCCAGTGAGTGCCAGTATTAGTGCCAAATTTCGCGTTAAAGTTCGCGCCGCAATTACTGCATTAATGGGCAAAATATTTGTCATTCTGTTAAGCCTTTTGCTTTTGCCTGGTGCTGCTCTGGCTCTGCCCTCTTCGGTGAAAGTAAATCTCTTTCAGGCCCATTCTGATATCAACTCACTGGTCGTTGATGGCGCCTTTGAGATCAGCCAGGCTGGCCAGTCGGGCTCTGCTTCTGGCGCGGGTTCTTCCACTCTCCGACATGCGGAGATTAGTCTGTCTAAAAATGGTTTGCTTTTGAAAACAGGACCTGGGCGTCATGCTGGTGCTGCTTCTGCAAGTGCCTCCACGAAATCTGGCCGCCGAGTTGGTACTAGAATTGTTATCCGCGCAGTCGGCGCTCAACCTCTCTACTTGCAGCCGGATACTCTAGTGGCTTCTAGACCGGGCATCGCTTCTAACCTGAACTCAAGTGCTGGATCTAACTCAAGTTCTAACTCTGGCCGACGCTACCGAGGCCGAATCTTTGTTACTGCTAGCGGTGGAAAGCTCAACGTAGTCAATGAAGTTGATACTAGGTCTTATATAACCAGTGTTGTTGGTAGCGAGAGCTTGCCTGAGTTTCCCTTGGAGGCACTCAAGGCTCAGTCTGTGCTAGCCTCAACTGTCTTGGCCCGGCAGCGGCCCAATATGCAATTGAGTGATACTACTAATGTGCAGGCCTATCTTGGCAGCGACTATGAGAGACCGCTAGTAAAGCAGGCTGTGGCTGCGGTGTTTGGCCAAAAGTTGGAGACATCTAGTGGTACTACTCCGGCGGTTTTTTATCATTCAACTTGTGCTGGTGGCACTAGCGATGAGAGAGAAGTATTTTCTGGCAAGCTTCTCAATGATGCTGCTCACAAGCCTGTCAGTCGCTGCCGCACGGCCACACGTGTTAAGTGCAAGTATTGCCAAGATTCACCGTTTTTCAAGGCTCATCGAGTACAAGTTTCTGCTGATGAGTTGCGGCGTAAGGTTGGCTATGTGCCACTTACTATCGACGTAAAAGATGCTGAAGATAGGCCGCTTTCACTCTCGGTTGAGAAGGTGAATAGTGCAGGTGTAGATTCTAAAATACTCTCTATTTCTGGCTATGACCTCTGGCTCAAATTGGGCCAGGGCTTGGGCTGGGGTGCCGTTCCCGGTATGCGCTATGCCATTGAACCAGGGCCCATCGTCACTATCACCTCTGCTGGTGCCGGTCATGGCGCGGGCCTCTGTCAGTGGGGTGCCTGCGGTATGGCTAAGGCTGGCAAAAACTACAAAGAGATTTTGCATTATTACTTCCCCCTCGCCCAGGTCAGCGCCCAGACCCCAGCTAAGTAGTACGAAGTACTTCTTATTACAGCAAAGCCCTGCTAGGCAATGGTGGATTGGTTTTTTTTCTAAGTCGCAAACTCGCCACGGCATTGTCATATTGATTATGTAATTTGGCCTCATCGAAGCAATTTTTCGTATGAGGATTTTTACTATGCAAGAAGCAATCGCCGACAATAGTTTTCGCAAAGCTGTGTCAGACACAGGTAAATCCGACCCGGCCAGTTCACTGTATGACTGTGCCTATGACCGCACAGCTCCTGAACTTTCTCGCACTAAACTTTCTGGTAGCAATGCTGTTGCTAAGGCATCAGAACAAGCTTTGGTTAGCAATAGCTTGCCATCGGTTGATATTGCCGATTCGGGTTCTGCTGATGTTGACAAAAGGCCCAGGGCCGGCAAGCCTGTTGACTCAGGTCGCTCTGATTCATCTCCTGCTACTGCTGCTGCTGCGCAAACGCCTGCTGGGGCTCGTTTTGATGGAGCAATGGGGCAAGCGGTTAGCGGTGATCCTCTTGCGCAAAGAATTCCTGAGCAATTCCAATTTTCTAAAGAGAAGACTGCCGCAGCAGCTCTCAATATGTTTGCTAAAGACGAACTTGATTTAAACGGCGATGGCTTTGTCAATAAAGTTGAGCTATCGAGAAAGCACGATGAACTAGAAGAAGCGGCCAAGAAAAATCCCAAGTCTAAAGAGATTTTGGAAAAGCAGCAGGCTGTGAACTACATGATTATGGACTACTCAAAATTGAGCAACGCCCATGACGATGAATTCTTCTCTGAAAGTTCGGGAATCACAATCTATGACCTGGCTAGTACGGTCAGCTCTGTCAATAAAGCCAAGCGCTCAGGAAATTAGCCCTAACCCAAGACAAATAGACTACCCGGGCGATATCATATAGCCCCCACCTATATAGATATTGCCGCGAGGTTATCATGCAGTCAAAGACACGCAAAATTGCGTCCAACCGGGCAAACCAATTTCAAGAGTCGGTCATACGCGAGATGTCGCGGCTTTCGGCTCAGCATCAAGCTGTCAATTTGGCCCAGGGCCTTCCTGACTTCCCTTGTCCTCCTGAGCTGAAAGAGGCTGTTACCCGTGCGGTATTCGACGATGTCAATCAGTACGCTATTACCTGGGGTGATAAATTTTTACGTCAGGCCATCACCGAGCAAACCAAGAAATTTTCTGGTCTGACCATTGAACCAGAAACCGATATCACAGTTTGTTGTGGTGCTACTGAGGCCATGGTGGCAACCATGTTAGCTCTCGTTGATCCCGGTGACGAAGTCGTTGTCTTTGAGCCGTTCTACGAGAATTATGGTCCTGACTCTATTTTGTGTGGTGCCGTTCCCCGTTATGTGAAATTGCATGCGCCTAACTGGACATTCGATGAAGATGAGCTAGCCAAGGCCTTTAACGAAAATACTCGCGCTATTATCATCAACACTCCCCACAATCCCACGGGCAAAGTGTTCAACTTGCAAGAGATGACTGCCATTGCCAATCTCTGCCAGAAATATAATGTCTTGGCTTTGACCGATGAGATTTATGAGCACATTCTCTACGATGGTGCTAAGCATGTTTCTATGGCTGCGCTGCCTGGAATGGCCGATCTTACTGTCACTATCAATTCGCTTTCTAAAACCTATAGTGTCACTGGTTGGCGCGTGGGCTGGGCCATTGCCAAGCCAGAGCTGACTTTGCCTATTCGCAAAGTGCATGACTTTTTGACAGTTGGTTCACCAGCTCCGTTGCAGAGAGCCGCTGTTACTGCTATCAATATGCCAGATAAATACTATGCTGAATTGAAAGCTAAGTACGCTGAGCGCCGCGCCATGATGCTCGAAATACTTGATGGTGTCGGCATTCCCTATTACAAGCCAGAGGGTGCCTATTACGCTTTCTGTGATATTAGTGGCCTAGGCTTTAAGTCAGATATGGACTTCACTAAATATCTAGTCAAAGACGTTGGTGTGGCAGTGGTGCCTGGTGGCAGTTTCTTTGGACCAGAGGCAGAAAATCGTCATAACTATGTGCGCTTCTGCTTTAGCCGCAAAGAAGAGACCATGCTGGCTGCTAAAGAACGCTTGAAGAAGCTCAAGGGTTAATGAATCCTCCTGCTCTGCGGTCAACATTTCATATCTCGCGCTGGCAGTTGTTTCATCTGTACTTCTGCTTTGTCGTATTTGTGCTGACCGTTACTAGTGTTCTGCCTGATTTCGACTTTGGTTTCTTTCTTGCAGTAGAACTTAACTTGTTGATTCTGCCCGAGTGGTTCGCCTTTATTTCGAGCCTTCTAGCTGTGCGTGGGCGACCCCAGCTGGCCATGCAGTTAATCAATTTAGGTCTTAGAATAGATGATCAAAATTATCGTTTACTCTGTGCCCGCGCCCTTGCGTATCAGCAAATCGGCGATCTTGAAAGCGCCTTAGAAGATGCTTCGCAAGCCATTCTTGTCTCACCCAATCGCACCTATGCCTTAACTATGCGGGGAGTAGTGCATCTTTGTTTAAGCGACTATGTTGAAGCAGAAGCAGATTATAATCAGCTTCTGAAGAAGAATCCACGCGATTTGGTAGCGGCTTTAAACCGTGCCTGTGCCCGCTTACAGCTAGGCAAGATCAATGAATGTATTGCCGATTGTGATTTAGTATTGCAAGGACGTAAGTATCGAGAAAACGCCAACTTTATAAAAATTGCGGCTCTTCTAGAGTTGCGAAAGATTAAAGAGGCTGAGGTTCTTGTGCAGCAACTTGAAGCAAGTAAAAGTAAACATCACCTGGTCGCTCTTGCTCGGGCTATGCTGCACGGTGCTTCTCATAGGTACGAAGATGTGCTGGCTATCTGTGCTACAGCACCGGCTGATCGTAAGGCTGAATTTTTCTTGACGCCTCAAGCCGGCGCGTATCTCTCACTTAATGAGGGCGATCTTGCTCTGTCAACCGCATCGCTGGTGGTGACAAAAAATCCGCAGATTTATACGGGGTATTATTATCGGGCTCTAGTGCTAATCGAGGCCGGCTATTGGCAAGAAGCTGTAGCTGATTGCAATATGGTCGATACACTACAGCCCCATTTGAGCTTGAGCAATGCTCTGCGAGCCAGGCTTTGTTTTGCTTCTGGTGATCTGGAGCAGTGTTTAGAGAACTGTGACAAAGCCCTAGTGAAAAATCAGTTTGACAGTCATGCTTTGCACTATAAAGTTAAGGCGCTGTGCGCCCTTAGTCGTTTTGACGAAGCCCGCGAAGCGGCCAAACTAGCTTTGGAAATTAACCCTGTTGACCCTGAAGCTCTTGGTGCCATGGCTTTAGTTGTGTTCAAAGTAGAAGGCCCTGAGGCTGCTTTGCCCCTATTAGATCGCGCCATTGCCGAAAATCCACACATGCGCTTTGACTATAAACTGCGCAGTGAGGTGTATGCCTCCCTCGGAGATAGTGCCCGCAGCAAGTCTGACCTTGAACGTTATCAATCAATGCAGACGCAACTGCTCGCCGGGCTCGCTGACAGTGTTTTGCGCTTGCAGGAGTCTCGCGAACTGCTATTAGAAGGATGATCTCGATTTCTTCTCGGCTTTGGGGTCGCGCGTATTCATGATTAGGTCAACATTGGCTGGATTGTCTTCAATTGCTTGTTTTAAGGACTCTTTGGAGCTGGCGTCTGCTCCTACAGACATGCCACCAAAGCCTACTTCCATTGCATCGTAGGAGCTAAGTTTGAGGCCCCGGGTGTGCTTCATCGCTTCTTCAGCATCTTTTTTATTGTGGGTCTTTGTGGCCACGGTCATGAGATGCAGCCAGATGGAGGTGTCGTTTGGTGTTTTGACTAGCATTTTTCTAGCAAGTGCTTTTGCTTGATCGTATCTCTCGGCGCTAACTAGACCGGCGAGGTAGTCTTGGTCTAAATCTTGATCTTTAGGGTAAAGTTTTTTTCCTTTCTGCAATAGGGCGAAACCCTCGTCATATTTTTTAAAGCACATTAGCGCCCAGGCCTTGGCTGAGATTGCCCAATATTCGTTGGGGTATTGCTTATACATTTCTTTGGCCAATTCCATGGCTCGATCGTTTTTGTTGTTTATGAAATGCAGACGCACAAGAACGGCTTGTGAGCGTAGCTTCTGTTGCAAGTCTGTAGCGAAGGCAACGCTCTTTTGCAAGTATGGTTCTGCCTCCTGAGGCTTGTCTGCATTTATGAGGGCAATCGCCATAGCATTGTTGTTGAAAGCACTTTTAGGCTTGAAGCCTAAAGCAATGCGAGCACATCTGATACTTTCGTCAAATCTTCTTTCTTCAGTATAAAACTGGGCCAACTTAAGCCAGGCTAGTTCACTGGTTGGTTTGATCACTGTTGCTTGGCGCAGCAGTTCTCCTTGCCGTTTAGTGTTACCTTGCTTAAACGCTATTTCGGCGAGCCCTAAGTATGGCACTGGGTTTTTAGGAAAGGTTGTCTTCATGCCGCTGTAGATAGCCTCAGCCTCTTTGGGTTTATTGGCGGCTAAAAGAATATCGGCTAGTTCTTTTTGATATTGAGGGTTCTTAGGCGCAAGCTTAATGGCGCTTTGCATAGCCTGGCTGGCTTCGTCATAACGGTCCTGGCGCCAAAGTGCATAGGCTAATAATCTCCAGGCGCGGTCGTTCTTTGGGTCTAACTGCACGGCTTTGTGTAGACTTTTGGCTGCCTCTTTGTCTCCAAAAAGATCTTGACTCCAGCCCAAATAGTAGTAGGCCTCAGAATTGTTGGGTGCCAGCCCTACTGCTTTTTTGCAGTCTTGTATGGCCCTGTCATAGCGCTGCATCTTCTGAAAGAGCTTGCCACTTTCGAGATAGCACAGGCCATTGTTCGGCTCAATACTTATTGCTGTTTTTATCAGTGAGTAACTCTGATTGGCCTTACCCTGGTGACGATAGACTTTGCTGAGCCCGAGTAAGGCCGCTACGCTTCTGGGGTTGCTTTTGAGAGCCTGGCTAAAGTAGGGCTCAGCTTCTTTGTATTTGAACTGGTTACAAAGTTTTTCACCCTGGCTCAAAGCTTCTGAATATTCTTGGTTGCCGCTCTTTCGGGGCAAAGCCTGGGCCGCTGCGCGGTCTACCAGAACGCACAGACTGATCGTCTGCGAGAGTACCAACGCAATTGCTGTTGACCCATTTAGCCTTTTGTTCATTGGTACGTATCTCTTTGCCGGAGGCTTTTCCAATTGTCTTGAGAAGCTAGTTTTTGAGGGATGCCATTGGCTAAATAGAACTTTATGTATTTTAGTCTGTCGGCGCTGTAACCACGGTTGACAACAGGCTGCCAAATGGTCACCATTGAACCTTACGGTGACGGTTAATGAATTGTGGCAGTTTTTTTGCCAGCTTTCGCAAAAAGTCAGGCAAAAGACGGGCACTAGTAAGACAAAAGTCAGTCTTTAGGGTCGTCAGGGTCTTCAGGGCCTTCAGGTTCATAGATTGATAGGTTCATAGGTTCATACGAATAGCCTGATTCTTGAAAGTAGGTTGGAAGCTAATGGGTTGTCGAGGAAATTTCGTTTTTAGAAGCACTTTGTCTGTGGCTGCGATCGTGGCTGCCTTGACAGTTTCGCCCTTTTTGGCCGCGCCCGCCTTTGCCGGAGACTTTGAAGATGGCTGCAAGGCATACAGTGCCAGAGATTACCGCACAGCCAAAGTTAGCTTTGAAAAAGTGCTTTCCGTTTATCCTAGGTTTGCTCTAGGTCACTATTATTTGGGTAATGTATTGCTCTCATCGGGTCAGGTGGCTAAAGCGAAACTTGAGTATCAAAATTGTTTGAATGGCAATCCTGATGCTACAACAGCCAAATATTGTCGGGCTGTCTTGGAAAAGCTTGGAACTGCTAGTGCTGCAACGGGTGTAGCTTCAACTGCTGGTTCCGGTGCCTCGGGTTCAGGTTCATCAATGGTTGCTGCTGTTGGTGGATCGCCAATTCAAGAAGCTGCTGAAAATGCGGCAGAAGAACGAAAGAAAGTAATCATGGATAAGGCTGAAAAAGAGATTAGAGCTCTTCGGGCAGAGTATCAAAATCGCCTCGATAGAGGCGATGTATTAGTGGCAGCCAGTAATACATATCATGTTGATGCTGAAGGTCGCGTAGTTCATCACTACACCCCTGAGAATAGAGCTATCGTGGAAAGCGAGTGCGAAGTGCAATGCGACCAAATTCGCTACATGGCTGAACAGCAGTGCAAATTTATCAAATAGCTTTGGGTTTTGTTGCCATCATCTTTTAGAGAAATAGGTGTATATACACCTATTTCTCTAATGCATCTAGGGCCTTCTGGCAAATGCGCTTGCTCTCTAGGGCATAATCTTCTAGATCACTGTTACGACTCTTGCGTGCGGCCTCTGCTCTTCTTGACCAGTCTTCTAGGTGGCCTTCGATTTCTGCTTTTGTCGCTTGTGAAACCTTTAGTTCAAGATAAATCAAAAGAGCTTGATGGGTCTCTGACTCTTGCAGTGATTCCAGGCACTTATTTTTGGCTGCGATATAAGCCTGAATAATGTTTGAGCAATTTTCAACATCGGAAAGTGCTGACTTCTTTTTCGCTGTAGAACGACGGCTGGTCCAATGACTGGCTTGATCAGCAAAATATTGCATGGTCTTCTCTAGTTCTTTTTCAGCGGCAACTTCATCGGCCACAAGCTGAGCAACAGCGGCCAGATCGTTGTTTGAGTGGGCCGCTTCAATGTTTTCTGCTCTATGGCATCGAGCTGCTTCAATGCCTTCAAGAGCATCTTCTAAGAGTTGATCTATTTTTGCCTGCTCTAATTTGGCCTGTGCTGTCTCAGGCTCTTCTGTTTCAGGCTCTTCTAGTTTGGCTGAATCGGTTTTAGCGGTGTCATTTGTGTTTAGTTCTTCTGGGTTCATTACTTTGGGTCTACTTCATCACCAGAGCCGCAACGATCAAGCCTTGAGTGATTACACAAAGAAGCAAGATCATTCCTGATGGCATAAATTTCATAGTTTTCATCAAGCGCTTTAAGAAGAAGGCATCGAGCAGGCCCGTGACAACAAGAGCGGCAATGAAACCCGCCTGCATATTGACGAAACCGATGGCGAAGCATGCATCTAATAGAACAGCGCTAATTGCTCCTGCTATTAGTGAGGCTTTGCTGCCTGCTTTTTTGAAGCCGATGACGCCACCAACTAGTACGAATGTTGAAAGTATGATTATGGCGTAATGCGCAACTGCGGTCATTGATTGTTCCTCTTGTGTTTGTTGATTCTACTTTGTTTCAACGCATAGCTGGTTGCGTTGGCACTTCTATTTTCTTTTTTTCTTCGTCATTAATTTCGTCTTTGGTTTGGTCGATATCAAAAGTAAACTCTTCGCCGCCCTCACCTCGAGTGGCTATCCATGTACCCATGGCCGCTCCAGAGCCCTTTCCGCTCGGTCGGATGTACCAATTACCCGAGAGCACAGTGCCCTCTTCGTTCATCGTGCCGCGATACTCAACTGGGTCAAGGCGTTTGCCAATGTAGGTTTTGGTGAACTGCAGACTAGGGTAGGTGAAAGTTCCAGACACCATTGCTTCGCCAAGATTGCAGTTGTCGAGAACACTGCCTTCAATTCTTTTTTCAAAGCCGCTGCCAATTTCCACAAAGACAACTTCAAAAGCACTGCCATTTTGTTGGCCTAGATAAAAGTATTGACCCATCCAGCTTCCGGCTATTGAATGGTTGTGATCTGATGCGGTCATTTTAGTTGGCTATTTTAGTTGGCTATTTTGTCACTGTGAAGTGGTCGATAACTTTGCCTTTGCTATTGATCTGCTTGATAGTCACTGTTTTGTCGACAACTTCCATGTTCGTATAAGAATAGTCAGAAGAGTCATATTTTAGTATGTAATCTGATGGTGAACCTTGCGGGTAGAGTCTGGCTCCACCTGCACCTGTGACGATGTGGATAATTCCGGCAGGTTTAGTCTTGGTGACGCCATCAAAATTGTGGTCGATGTGAAAGGCACCGTCCACAGTGCCATCTGTTTGCATGGTCAATTTGCGAGCGCCATCTTTTGGCGCAAAATTTAGGGGGAAGCTTCGTTCATAGCAGTGAGCATGGCCGGCGAAGACCATGTCAACCTTGTATTTGCTGAGAATATCCGAGACCAGGCGCATGCGTTGCTCGTTTCCGTGCGGTATATCAATGCTGAATGCTGGTTGGTGGAAGGAAACGAAACGCCAGGTTGCTGATTGTGCTTTCTTAAGATCTTCAATTAGCCATTTGCGCGTCTTCTCGTCGCTCCAGTCCATGTAGTAGTTGCCGTCTAAGACTGTCCAATGTGCGTTGCCATAGTCGAAAGAGAAATTGGCCATTTGTGGATAGGCATCTCCGACTGATTTTTGAAACAGTATCTGCTTGTTTTCAGCCCCGCTGATTGGTGGTGTGTTTTTCTCACCATATTTAGTGCCAAATCCATTTAGTGGTTGATCCCAGAAAAGGAAATAAGCCATGGCATCATTGTGCTTATCAAAATTAGTGGCATTGCCGTCGAGAGCAATATCGTGGTTGCCGAGTACGCCCACTGTAAATATCGATCGCAACATCGGAACAGAGAGCGCTTTGCTGGCTGATTCTTTATTGGCTGTTTCTTTGTTCGGGTCGAGATTATAGATGGGAAAGTAATTAGTTAAATACTGAGAGTAGAGGCCGTGGCGGTAGACAATGTCTCCTGGTATCAAGACGAAATCGGGTTTTGCTTTAAAAACCTCATTGGCGATTTCACGTTGACCGCTAGAGTTTTCGCCGCAATCACCGAATATGGCAACCTTAAAAGGTTGCGCTGCGCTCTTTTTCGCTGTTGCTGTGGCCTCGAAAACAAGGGCTCCATCTTGCGTGATTTGATAATGAAAGCTTTCGCCTGGTGTTAATTTCTTTAGGCGAGCAGTGTATTTCTTTATCGGCGAAGAGAAGCCAGGCAGGGCAATCAGTCGCTCAAGGATACTTTCTGCTGGCCTATATGCAGCTGCTTTGCCGCTTTTTACCGACGCGCTCCATTTGTGGCTTTCATTGCTTGTAAACCAAACAACGGTTGCTGCGCTAGCATCGCTCTTTGCTTCTAAGCCTAATTGTAGATATGGCTTGACGATAAAGGGATTGTTTTGCTTATTTGTTTGATGCTGAACTTGATTTTGAGCCTGATGCTGGGCAATCACCGCATTGCTGCAAAACAAGAAGCAATACAAGAAGAAATTCAAAGAGATGACAAGGTTGAACCACTTGACCATGATCATCCTCTTCTGCTTTTTTGATTGAAAAATGGTGCCGAGACGCAGAATTGAACTGCGGACACAAGGATTTTCAGTCCTTTGCTCTACCAACTGAGCTACCTCGGCAGACTGACGCAAAAGACAGCGCTGGTCTGAATTAGCGCTGATCTGAAATAAGCGCTGGATCAATATACCACACGTGATTTGCCGGTCAAATGTCAGGCAGCCTATTGCGTCGAATCTTTGCGCAAGTTTTTTGTTAGCTCTTGTTTATTACTGACTAGATTTATTATTGACTATATCTATTATTGACTAGCGACTGGAGCTACTGCTCTATTAAAGAAGGCAGCGATACGGCAACCTTCGGCAGTTTGTTTAACTAGAAAATCCATTGTTAGTTGCTGCGAGGCCGGTTGTTGGCCCGATTGTTGCATCATCAAGGTGCCGACTACAGTGACAACTACTGTACCATCTGGATTTGTTGCTAAGGGCACAACTGAAGACGGCTGAAACGCGCCGACAATTGTGCCTGTGGCGATTCCTTGTTTAATGTGGTCGCCCCAGTAGAGCTGTTCAAAAGCATTAGAGGCATCGGGAAGCATCCACGCTGCTGCTGCTTTATGGCTGGCTGCTGCAGTGTCCATGCGATAGTCCATAGATTGGGTCAGCCACCAGCGTACAAATTGCACGGCGAGGTCAGGAGTTAGGGCCGATGTTGCGGCCTGTTGTCCGCTGCTCGCCGCGGCCCCAGTTTGACTGGCTTGGTTCGGTGCACCTTGGTTCTGTGCACCTTGGGTTTGAGCGCCTTGAGTTTGACCGGCAGCCTCTCCTTGGTTCTCTCCGGCCGGCCCTTCACCTGGAATGGCTGGCTGGTCAGCAGAAGCGCGTCCGAGGCGCTTTGATTGAACTGATTCTTTTTTCTCGTTGTGGTTGGCGCCGCTGTAGAAGATGCCGGCAATCCCAATGACAATAAGGGCCATCAAGATTTTGTCGTGCATGATTTTTTGAATAAGAGCTCGGATAATGTCTTGAATCATTTATTTTTGAAACATCTGTTCTGGCGCGGGTTACTCTCTCTATCAAACAGCGTACTGCTGAAACAATCAACTGGCCACTAGTAATGTTCCCATTCTAAACATTCCAATTGGTTACATGTACAATGTTGCAAGCATTAGCCATAGTTGCAAGCATTAGTCATAGGGAATGTTCGAGATCTTGGAAGACAAGCGTTTACCAAAACCAACTCATAATCAGAATGCCGAATCTGTTCGGCATGATATCTCAGCTAATTCTGGCGCTGACACAGGCCGTACTGAGGATTCTGAAGATTCTGGTTTGACCGGGTCAGTACAAGACGATGGCCCCCGTGAGATCATTCCTGGTTTTCTGGAGCTGCAGGCCGACGCCGAAGCCGAGGCTGCCAGCACCGCACATTCTGAGAGCTTTTTATCAGACGCCATACTGGCAAGCCAGGGAAAAGGCAACTATGTGGCCTACACAATTAAGTTGCCAGCTGATCAGTTGGCGGCCTTACAGTCTATTTGGCTTGAGCTGAAGCGCTTATACGGTGCACATTCGCCCGATAAGAGCGGCATGATTCAGCAAGCAATCCAAGACTGGCTCAAGCGTTGGGATGGCCCGGACCGGCAAAAGCTTTTGAATGAATTGCTCGAAATCCGCCAAGATACTCGGCGTCGGCAATACAAGAAAGGTTAGCTATTCGTGCTTGGCTTATTCGTGTTTTAGGTGTCTGTAAAGATACCAGCCGAAGCCGCCAGCACAAACCAGTACTATCAATAGATCGAATTTGTGCCACAAGTCGCGGAAGGTTTCCATGTTGTCGCCGAACTTAATGCCGACCCAGGTGAGGAAGTAGCACCAGATAAGCGATCCGATGAATGTATAGACAAGAAACTTAAGCAGAGGCGCTTTCAGTACACCTGCGGGAAATGAAATAAAAGTTCTGACAACAGGCAACATACGGCAGATGAAGAAAGTGATGTCACCATATTTGGTCACCCACTTGTCAGCAAGCTCCATGTCTTTTTCACGAAGTAAGAAGTAGCGACCATATTTCGTTAAGAAAGGACGACCGCCCCACATGCCAAGAAAATATGAAGGAACCGAACCAACCACGCAGCCTACAGCGCCAGCCAGAGCTGCCAAGTGAATATTCATCTTGCCTTCTTGCACAAGCAGGCCAGCTGTGGGCATGATTGCTTCGCTTGGCAAGGGGATATTGGCCGATTCAATTGCCATCATAATCAAAACAGCCCAGTAGCCACCGGCTTCGACACCGTTTTTGATCATTTGCAGAATTGGGTCGAGAAATTGGTGAAGCACAGTATCTCCAGATTTTAGTTTGGCTCTTGCCGAGTGACGATTTTACAGTGCTTTGTTCTATTTTCCGTTTAGCAAAGTCTTACCATGAGCTAAAGAAGGATAATAAAATCCTCTTGCGGCGAAGGTAAGATATCTGTCGCGTATCTGATACCACCATATATTTTTTGGAATTAGCATGTCACCAGTAATTACGACCTCATATTGCACAATCGCCACCGCTGGTCATGTTGACCATGGCAAGACTTCTCTGATTAAAGCTTTAACTGGTATCAATCCGGATCGATTAAAAGAAGAACAAGAACGACAGATGACCACTGATCTTGGTTTCGCGCATTTAGATTTTGAGCCGAGTAAAGACAATGTCAAGTTCGTGCTGGGATTTATAGACGTTCCAGGCCACGGTAAGTTTTTGAAGAACATGTTGGCTGGTGTGGGTGGAATTGAAACGGCACTTTTCGTAGTCGCTGCTGATGAAGGCCCAATGCCGCAGACTGTGCAGCACTTAAAGATTTTGAGTTTACTAGGAGTACGCTCCTGCATCGTTGCTCTAACCAAAATAGACTTGGTTGGTGAGAAAGAAGTGGCGGCGGCTGCAAGCAAAGTAAAAGAACTGCTTTCTCAGTATGGTGTTGAACTACTTGGTGTTTATCCGGTTTCGACCCAGAGTGGCAAAGGTGTTGATGAGCTGAAAGTTGGGCTCTATGAGCATTTGAAAGCTTCAGCAATTGCGGGTTTTAGTAGTGCTAATTCTGGTAGCGCTTCTCAGTTGAGTGGCGAGGCTGTCATTGATCTTGGCGCTAATCATATTCCGAATAGTCAGGACGCCGAGACAATGCTACAAGTTGAGGCCGAAGCAAAAATGGCTTCTGCTGTCGATGCTAAGTTAGTTTCGGCCGCTGCCATCAGTCGATCTTTGTACCTGCCTGTAGATAGGGCATTTACTAAGTCTGGTTTTGGCCTGGTAGTAACTGGAACCTTAGTAGAAGGTGAACTCAGCAGTGGTGATCATGTTGTGGTTGAACCTGGTGCAGTCAAAGCTCGTGTGCGTGGCATGGAAAGCTTTGGTAAGGCAATTGACAAAGCCAGCGCTGGACAACGACTGGCTGTCAATCTGGCAGTTAAAGATGGTGGAGTGATTGCTCGCGGGCAGTGCATTATTGGAAGCGATAGAACCGTCGTACACAATTTGATTGTCGGACTGATTGATCATGGCGGTCTCGAATTTTTCGGCGAGTCTATCGAAGATGTCGATGGAGATGGCGTTGGAGCTGCTGGTGAAGCTGATACCGGAGCCAAGAAGCCTCATGCCGGAGACGATAAGCACGTGGCTTTATCGCCTCAGCCAATTAAGCTCTATCATGGCACTGCTGAAGCTAAAGGCACTTTGCGCTGGCTGGAGAAGGTTCAGGTTGAATCTGATCTACCAAAACAATTTGGACAGATTTTTCTGGATGAGCCAATCGTGGCTCAGCCCGGCAATCGCTATGTCATTCGTTACGGAGATGATGGCATCGCTGGTGGTGCAATCTTGCTTGTCGATCGGCCGCGTTGGCTGACTCGGCAATTGGTGCACGATATTAGTGCTGCTTTGATTGAAGGCAGTAGAGAAAGTGAAAAGCGAGCTTTCATTCTGGCTGTGGCGGCACATCCGTTAAAGGCTGTTAAGCTCTCTCAGATGACCTGGTTTATGCCCATGGAAAAACTGAAGAATGCTTCAGCTTCTGCCTTGGAAGCTGGAGAGTTAGTTTCTATCGCTGATTTGCTCATGGCCACTTCAACCAGAGAACAGATTGGCTTGAAGATTCTGGCATTGCTACAAACACTCATGGCTAATGAAGACAATTCTCGTTTTGGTGTCAGCATTGAGACTATGCGCAAAAAGACTTTCAATACTCTCACGCGGCCAGTGATGCAAGCAATCGTGGCCGACCTGGCGCAGAAAGGCTTATTGGCTCGGGAAGGCGATCGCATATTCACCATTGCCGGATATGACGTTTACGAAAACGGCGATAGCAATGCAGACGATGGCTTTAGCACAGAGAGCATCGCTAATTCTGCGCCAATACTCAATGCCGCTGGCCGTGCCATGGCAGCGGCCTATTCATCGCTGGTTACCCCGGCCAGTATTACTGACGAGATTCTTGATGATGAAGCTGGCCCGGGCTCAGCTTCTGCCGCAGCGGCTGCCACCGAGGGTTCGGCCACTATTTCTGCTCCGGTCGACCCGCAATTCGCCCAGACTAATAGATTGCGCGATCAAATCATGGCTTTGCTCAACCAGCATCCCTGCCTAGAAATAGAAGAAGTAGCTCGCCAGGTCAAACTCGATGTGAAGAAACTGCATCTCACTCTCGACGGCATGGTGAAGAACAAACAAGTGGTCATCGTTGATCACGACTTCGTTGCTACTGCTGGTAAAATCAGAGCAGCTCACTTGGTGCTGCATAAATTGTGGACAACAAAAAAAGACATTTCCCCTTCTGATTTCAGAGAAGGTCTAAGCACTACCCGCAAATATGCCATGGCTCTGCTTTCGCACTTTGACGAAAAAGGCGTAACCAAGCGTATTAGCGGCGGACGCGCCTTGCTGCGAATGCCTGAGTAGGCTGTAATTGAATTTTTCGATTTAACAATCGGCAAAAGGCGTAAGCAAAAGCGAATCAACCAAGAAATTCGAAAATTCAAATACTGTCGGCGATAATTTGCTCGAATCCTAAACGAAAAACCAAAATGAGTGAACAAAATGAATCACCCACTTCTCTATCTCGAAGATTTAGTTGTCGGTCAGCGCTTTGTTAGTGGCACATATAAGGTAGAAGCAGCCGAGATTAAAGAGTTTGCTGCTAAATATGACCCGCAGTCTTTTCACCTTGATGAAGAGGCAGCTGTGGACACTTTCTTTGCTGGTCTTGCCGCCAGCGGTTGGCTGACAGCCTCGATTACTATGCGCTTACTTGTTGACGGTGGTCTGCCGGTGGGTGGCGGCTTAGTTGGAGCTGGCGGTGAAATTAGTTGGACACGGCCAGTAAGACCAGGTGATGTATTGCAAGTAGCCAGTGAAGTGCTTGATATTTCGCCCCTAAGTCCCAGACCAGGTCGCGGAATTGTCACGGTGCGCAGCAAAGTCACCAATCAAGATGATAAACAAGTACAGGTGTTCACCTTTAAGCTTTTGGCAGCACACCGGCCTGTGTGAAAATTATTCGTCTATGAATCGACAGCTACAACAATGTGGTCGCTGGCTTGGCCTTTGCTGCCATCTTTGAAGACTGGCCAGAGCCGCAGTTGATAAATACCTAAGGCGGAGAAATCTTCTCGCTTCAGTGTGATTGTGCCGCTCTTGCCACTAAACTCGGTTTTGAATTTAGTGTTTGTTTGGGCTACCCGGCTTGGCGTTGTACAGTTCTGTTCTTCGAAAAGCAGATTGGGGCGGGTTACTTCCATCCAGACGCCAACTGGGTCGCCTTTGATTTGGCTGATATCAAAGGTAATGTCGTCTTGTTTTTTCTCTTGAGAAAGATGCAGGAAGCCTTTGCTGCCTAGATAACCAGAATTGGCGAAATTGAGACGGGGCACCAGGCTTGCTGCGGGAGCCACTGCTATTTCTTCAATTATGCAATTGCTATCGTGGGGCAAGCGCAGAGTGAGCCCGTGTGATTTACCCCCCAGCGACCATTCGGGGAGGCTGCGCAAGGGGAATATTAATGTGGCTTCCCCTATGGTGGTTGGCATTGGCGTCGGGGTGCGGCGCTTGATGTCGAACTGCGGTACTAAATCGTTTGTGTATAAAAGATCGGCCCCTTCTTTTGCTGAGGCTGATTTAAAGGCATCACTGACAGCCTGCTGTTTCAGTTTGACAGTGACGAACTCTAGCGCGTAGGCGTTGATGGGGCCTGGGTCAAAGCGCATCTCGGGGCGGCCGAGTTTACCGCTGCCGCCGATGACACTGAGCGTGCCATCGGGCAAAAATTCAAATTTGGTATTTTCACTCTGTACTGGTTTGAGCACCGTCTGTAGAGCCCCAGCGCTAAATACTTTTGCTTCTTTGACTGGATACTCTTTGATGTCGTTCAGTTCCATCTTTTCGAAGTGGCCTTTGCTGTTGGCTGTCTCAGCCACTTCTGGGCACCAGCGGTAGACCAATACTTTGTCGCGGTCTTTGTATAGAGATTCTTTCATATAGCCAAAGGGCAGAATTGGTTCAAACTTATCCACCATGATGGCATTGACTGCATCGCGCTCAAGCTGCGGAGTACGCGTCATTCCGACAAGAGCATTGCGACAGATATAGGCGCCGTGAATTTGATCCGGCAGGCCAACAAAAAGAATTTGTGGATCGCCTGGTACTTCTTTGTAGAGCTTTGATAATCCAGCTCTAATAGAATTGGCTTCTACTCCGGCGTCAACCCAAGCTTGGTTGTTGAGATGCAGAACATAGAAAGAGAGGGCGACGAAACCCACTCCGAGAAGTGAGCGTGACCATAGTTGTTTGCGGGCGACTATACCGCGAGATACTACAACTACAGCTAGTGCTATTAAAAATGCTAGTGGAACAGTGGCCACGTAAGCCAATCTACTGCCTTGTAAGTCATCGGCAATGGCGAAAATTTTGTAGACCGGTGCTAACGACAGCACCAACCAACCGCAGAGGAATAAGAACAGGCGTCCCAGTGCTGGAGTCAAGACAAGATTGACGAGAGTGCCGAGGCCGATTAAACCTAGGTAGAAATCCCACAGTCTTGTGGGAATGGCGCGAGCACTAATTAGCTCGTGATTGAGAGGCTCGAAGAAGAGCCTGAGTCCGTTTAGCCAGGTTTTGATAAAGGCTTTGTAGTTGGCGATGAAGAAGAGCGAGTCGTCGTAACCGCCGACAAATGTTCCAAGAGCAAAGCGTCGTACGATGAAATAGACAACAATCAATCCCCAGTACATGGCCGTATTCTTGAGGGCACGCACTAGGTATGACTTGCTCAGTAGGCCCTCTAAAACAGAACGTGGACGCTCACCGGGCGCGGCATAGAGCAATTCTATTAGAACGAAAATAGCAGGCAGTGTAATGGCCATTTCTTTTGAGAGCAGGGCCAGTACCATCAATATAAATGAGAATGCTAGGGAGGCTTTCTTGCTAGCGAACCAGTTAGTTTTTTCGCCGCCAGCTTTGCGTGCTCTTAGATAGAACCAGAAAGATCCAGTAATGAAGGCGGTAACAACCGCGTCAACTCGGCCTGTAATCCAAGAAACTGTTTCAGTGTGCAAAGGGTAAAGCCCAAACACTGCGCTTGCGAAAAATGGCCATATATATAAGATTGAAATCGGCAGGGCTTTGTAAGTCTTGCCCGATAGCTCTTCTTGAATTTTTGCCTTTTCTTCTCGCAGGGTTAGAATCGCCAGTTCGCGAGCTATCAAAAATATGAAAGCGGTGCTGGCTAGGTGGAAAAGCAAATTGGTGAGGTGAAAACCGATAGCGCTATGATTCCATAGGACATAGTCAGAGACCATGAATACAGAGATTAGTGGACGGTAAAACTTAGTGGTGGTGCCGTCTAGCCAAGATGTGTGAAAATTGCGCCAAACTAGTTCTGGATGCTGCACTGCTTCTTTTAACCAGATCAAGTGCACATAGTCGTCACCGGCAAAGAAATCAAAGAGTATTGGCATATAGCCAACGAAAGTGAGCACTAAGGCTAGTGCCATCAACGCAATCAAATAAAGGCTGGAATTTTTCAAGAAGTCAGCGGGGGCGGGCTTGACAGCCGCCGCCATAACAGAACTACCGGAGGCCGAGGCTTCCGGTAGTTTGGCATTTTCGCTTGTTTCTTCGTTCAACTGTGGCCTTAGGCTAAACTGCTAATCCTGCGACTTGACCAACTGGAGTGACGACAGCAATTTCGCTTGCCATAATTTCAGTTATGGTTTTGCCAACTGTTTCTACTTGTTCGTCGGTCAATTCGGGATACATTGGCAATGAGAGAACTTCTCTAGAGAGTTGTTCTGAAATTGGGAAGTCACCCATTTTGTAGCCGAGATTGGCGAAGGCTTTTTGCACATGTAGTGGAACTGGGTAGTAGCACATAGAGCCAATACCAGCTTCGGTCAAGCGAGCAATGAGCTTGTCGCGATTAGGATTATCGAGAGCGGAAAGATCTTGAGTGGAGATTTTGTCTGATGTCAAAACACGCACTGTGTATTGGTGATAAACGTGCTTAACGCCGGTTTCGCTATTTTTTGCACCATTAGCAACTCCACCAGCTAAGCTGACGCTTGGTCGAATTAGTCCGGGGCAGTTGGCCAAACTAGCATCATATATAGAGGCTAGATGAGCGCGTCTATCGTTCCACTGTTTGAGATAAGGCAATTTGACAACGAGTGTTGCTGCTTGCAGTTCATCAAGGCGGCTGTTGACGCCCAGTTCATCGTGATAGTAGCGACGTCTCATACCGTGAGCGCGAATCGCTCTGATACGCTCAGCGACAACTGGGTCTTTGCTGACGATCATACCGGCATCACCAGCCGCGCCTAGGTTTTTGGTTGGATAGAAGCTTGTGCAGGCCACGTCACCGAATGATCCGGTTGGTTTGCCTTTGTAAGTAGCACCAATGCCTTGGGCATTGTCTTCAATTACTTTCAAGCCGTAGCGCTCAGCGATGGCGCAGATTGGTTCCATGTGAGATGGCAAGCCGTAGAGGTGCACCGGCATGATCGCTTTGGTCTTGGGGGTGATGGCTTTTTCAATCAACGCTGGGTTGATGTTATAGCTGGTTGGGTCGATGTCGACGAAAACTGGAGTGGCGCCGCGCATAACAATCGCTTCGACTGTAGCGGCGAAAGTGAAGGGGGTGGTGATGACTTCATCGCCGGGGCCGATATCGAGGCCCCAGAGAGCTAGCATCAATGCGTCAGTGCCATTTGCTACGCCGATGCCATCATTAACACCGCATAATTCAGCCACTTGCTTCTCTAGGGTGCCGACGTACTTTCCGAGAATGTAGTTGCCGCTGCGGAGTACTTCTAGAACGGTGGACTCTAATTCTTCCTGGATGGTCTCGTACTGGGCTTTGAGGTTGAGAATCGGAATACTTTGGGTCATTTAATAGGTTCCTTTGGCGAATAAGTCTTGTTTGCTCGACTGATTCTTTATCGGGAGCTTGTTTGATCTCGACGGACAATCTTGTGGGCGTTTAATCCGACAGAGTGAGTCTAGCTGGTTGGCGGGATGATTCAAAGGTGTTGCAAATAAGCTTATCTAAAGGCTTGGCTGAGCTAGGCTTAATCTTGCTTCTCTGAAAATCGCTGGCAGATGCTAGGGGGCAAGATTGCAGGGTCGCAAAAAATCTATCTGATAAGAGAGCATGAAATTGCTCTTATCTATTAAATAAAGTTAGATTCTAAAGTGCGTTCAAAAAGTTAAAAAAGCAAAAAAAAGGAGAGGCGAACCTCCCCTTTTTGATTTTTAGACCTTGAATCATAAGCAGCGCGAGCTACCTACTTTGATTCAGGTTCTTATCTCTTTTTGCTTGGCACAGCTACGGTTCTTGAAAGAGCGTTGGTGACGAACAAGTTGAGGCTGACGCCTTCTTTTTCGGCTCTGTCAACGAGGGCTTGGTGCAATGACTTCGGCAAGCGCACTGTGAATTTGCCGGAGAAATTCAAATATTGGTCTTCGCTAGCACGCGAGGTGGTAGCTTTGGCCTTGGTGGTGTGCTTAGGGGCTGCGGTCTTGCGAACAAGTTTGCGGGTGCCAACAGCTTTTTTAGCTACATGTTTTGCAGCTGGCTTAGCGGATTTAGCAGCTTTAGGTTTTGCCTTGCCACCAGTTTTACGAACTCCTGCCATGTTTCACTCCTTCGTGTTTTTTTTGGGTCAATCGGAAACCAGCCCGCGGGCGAGCCGCGAGGGCTGCTCAGGGTGCTAATGCAGAAAAATGCTTTTAGACAGTTTTCTGTAGAGCGCTCCACCTAAATGGCATCGCTCTAATTTGTTCGGTGGGACTTAAGTGGTTTCCACCGTTTTATACGGTTACCACCACTCTAGGTGGCATAAGTATTGTACCAAACAAGTATCCGTTTATAACCACTTTGTATATAGAAATTTTCTATCGTTGGGGCACAAGGGTTTCGGGGATCTGATACCAGACAAATGTGACACCAGGGGTGATTTTAGCTCTGCCAATGGTGCCGCACCATTCATAATGGCTGGTATCAAAGTAGCAGTGACCGCAAAATAGATAATCGGTTAAGCTTGTCTGAAGCCAGTAAGCCCCAGCGGGTGGTAAGCCTTGAGAGTTCTGATCGTAAAACTTAGCGCCATGGGTGATGTCGTGCATTGCCTGCCGCTGGCAGCTCGAATCAAAGAAAGATTACCAAATGTTGAACTTACCTGGTTGGTCGAGCCCGCGGCTCAAGATCTTCTGACCGGCAATCCTGCAGTAGACCGGGTACTGCTGTTCCCTCGCAAGGCCTGGCTCAAGGAAATGCGCAAAGTGGGGCCACTAATCTCTACCTTTGGTGCCGCTAAAAAGTACTTCCAAGAGTTGAAAGACTTCAAGTTTGACCTGGCAATAGATGCCCAGGGATTGCTCAAGAGCGCCATACCTGCCTATTTATCGGGCGCACCACTGCGGGTTGGTTTTGCCGGCACCAGAGAGGGCGCCGCCAAATTGCTAACCCATGCTCTAGAGGTCGGAGACTATTTTGCTCCGGATAGGCATGTGGTCGAACTGAATATGGCCCTCGCCGATTTCGCTCTCGAAACTCTGGCTCAAGAGCGCTCTACCTGCATGCGCCTCGCCGAGCGTGACCGGGTGGTGCACTTCCCCCTGCCAGATCCTGGAGATGCCGCTCTAGCTTTTGTTTCGAGCAAGCTTGATAACTTAGAGCGGGCACCAGAGGCGGAGCCGCACCAGTTATCTGAGCCGGGCCAAGCTGAGGCACCAAAGACGGAGCCGATTGGTTTGCTCCCCCTTACTATGCCTGAGGCACCAAAGGCGGGACCACTAGTTGCCCTGATTCCCGGCACCACCTGGCCTACCAAAATCTGGCCTGACGATCAGTGGATTGCCTTAGGACGCTTACTCTGTGAGCGTTTAGGGGCTCGGCTTCTGCTTGTTGGCGGGCCGGGCGATAGGGGCACCAATCAATACATATATAAAGGAATAGAATCGGCCGCTAAGAATCTGACCGCCAACTCCCTAATTGATCTCACGGGTGAAACCAGCTTAATGCAATTGGTGGCACTCTTTAAAAGATGCGATTTGGTGCTTGGTGCTGACACCGGTCCGCTCCATCTAGCTGCCGCAATCGCCCATGAGGCCTTCAATAGCGAGGTTGCTCATCGAGAACCTAAGGCGCTCAAGAACAGTGCTCATCGAAAATCTTTAGAGTTTGAAGTACAGTCTGTGGCAGTGGCTAGACCAAAAGTGGTGGCAATTCATGGTGCTACTCCGTGGTTGCGTAATGGACCGTACGGAAGTATGGGTAGTGCGGTGCATTTAAACTTAGATTGTCAGCCTTGCTTTGAAAAGAGCTGCCGCATTAAGGCCGAAACCAAATCAAAATCTATTCCATGCTTAAAAGACCTCCCTGTTGAGGAGGTCTTTAAAGCGGTTGATAAAGCATTGGGAAAGAAACTCTAGTTTTTTTGCTCAAGCTTTAGCTAATTTATTCGCCGATTCTATTCGCTGAATCTATTCGCTGATCCATTTTTCGATGGTGCGGTTCCAGCCGTCTACTAGTTCGTCGCCCTTGAAGAACAGACCGATTTCACGAGCAGCACTTTCAGGACCATCCGATCCGTGTACTACGTTGCGGCCGATATCGGTGGCGAGGTCGCCGCGAATTGTGCCTTGAGCAGCAGCAGTCGGATTGGTTGCTCCAATTACGTTACGAGCCAAAGTGATGGCATTTTTGCCTTCCCAGACCATGGCAACTATTGGGCCGCCTGTGATGAATTTGACCAAACCTTCAAAGAAAGGTTTGCCTTTGTGCTCACCGTAGTGGTTTTCAGCCAACGAAACTGGAACCACCATCAACTTTAAGCCCACCAGCTTGAGACCGCGGCGCTCAAAGCGTCCAATAATCTCGCCGATCAAACCACGCTCAACGCCGTCTGGCTTGACCGCGACAAAAGTTCTTTCTACTGACACCGTTTGCCCCCTTCCTCTAAATATAAAAGCTAGACCTACATAGACGCCTGAAACAGGCAATGCTACTAAAGAGATTTTTCAACGAAAAATCTCTGGTCTATGTTCTTACAAAGAGGATGCCATCAGGTCAGCTTTATAAGTTTTGCAAACTTCGGATCAAGCACTCTATTTCGGTCTTCAAAGGCGACGTTGTAGATCTCTTTTTCGCCGTTGCCGATTACTTCGGTGACCTTGCCCAGGCCAAACTTGCCATGTTGAACGGCATCGCCGACTTTCAAGCGCTCAAATGTTGGCGCCTCTGAGACATCTGGTTTGTCGGTTGGTGGAGGCAGTCGCATTGCTCTTGGCTTGACCGGCTCGGCTTTCTTCGCCATCGGTCTTGAGGCATTCTGTGACTGATAACCAGTCGACTTGTTATACCCGCCAGCACTTTGGCCTTTATTCCAACTAGAGCCGCCACCAGAGCCCCCTGATTTTGAACCCGAGCTAGAACCATACCCCGAACTCGATCTGGCCCCGCCGCCGTAGCTTCCACCGGAGCTGCCACCGTAACCGCTAGATCCGCTTGGCTTCTTGTAGCCGCCTGATGTGCCGGTGGCATAATCGTTGCCGCCATATTTAGAGTCGCCAAAGTTGCCTGGCTTCTTGCGATCGTTGCGGTCGTCCCATTCCTGACTTTCGTCAGTATAGCCTTGGCTATTTTTGTTGCCACCAAAGGCACCAAAGCCTCCCCCTCCATTAAAGTTGGGGTTGCCACCACCCGAGCGTTTGAACTCTTCGTCTCCACTAGGGTAGAAGCCTGAAATTAAGCCCGGAGTAATTTCTTTAAGGAAGCGGCTGGGAATCGTAAAGGTTGACGAGAAGCCAGAGTTGGAGAAGCCGCGACCAATCATGGTGCGTTTGCGCGCCAATGTCATGTGCAGCATATCGCCAGCGCGAGTAACGGCAACGTACATCAAGCGGCGCTCTTCTTCCATTTGTGTGGGTGAATCAAGGGAACGCACATGGGGGAAGAGACCTTCTTCGCAGCCCATGATGAAGGCCACAGGAAACTCTAAGCCTTTAGAAGAGTGGATAGTCATTAGTTTGACCGTGTCTTCATCAAGATTAGCTTTGTCGAGATCGCTCACTAATGAAATACGAGTCAAGAAAGAGTCTAAGTCTGGTTCGTCAGCGGTTTGTTCAAATTCCTTTGCCACCGCCACTAGTTCCATAACGTTTTCGATTCGTCCTAGAGCTAGCTCGTCTTTTGATTCATGCGCGTCTTTTTCTAAGCGCGAAATGTAGCCAGTTGATTTCAAGATTTCTTCTAGCAAATCAGAAACTGGTATCACTTTCGATTGCTCGTTTAAGCTGACAATAATGCGCGCAAAATCTTGCAGTGAAGTATAAGCCTTGGGTGATAAGTCAGAGATGCGACTGGCTTCTAGACAGGCTTCTAGCGGGCTGACACCTTTGGTCTCAGCAAAGGCGTTGACGCGGTCAAGAGTGGTTTTGCCCAGACCGCGCTTGGGTGTGTTGATGACGCGGTTGAATGCTTGGCCATCTCTAGGGTTGTAGATTAGCTTCATGTAGGCCAGCATGTCTTTGATTTCTTGCCGGTCATAGAACCTTGTTCCACCAACCACAACATATGGAATGTGACTGCGCACTAGAATTTCTTCTATCGCCCGTGATTGAGAGTTGGTGCGGTAAAGCACTACGTGGTCTGAATATTTTTTGTCGCGTGCTTTGCTGCGTTTGATTTCTTCGGCACAATAATAGGCTTCATCAATTTCGTCTTGGGCTTCATAGCAATTTACTTTGCCACCTTGGCCTCGGTTACAGCGCAAAGTCTTGTCGATGCGCTCGGTGTTGTTAGCGATAATGCTATTGGCTACTTCTAATATGGTGGCAGTGGAGCGGTAATTTTCTTCCAGCTTAATCAGGCCGCAACCTTCATAGTCTTTCTGGAAGCCAAGAATAATACGATAGTCAGCTTTACGCCAAGAATAAATAGATTGGTCGACGTCGCCTACAACTAAGAGACTACGTTCGCTCCAGAGCTGAGCGTGAGTCATGGTGCGGCCCGCTTCCTTTGCTTCTCTGGTGAGGAAGTGTTCTGGGCTATCGGCTTTAGCGATCATCGAAATTAGATCGTATTGCGATTTGTTGGTATCTTGAAACTCGTCAACCAGTACATGGCGATAACGGCGCTGCATGCGCTCTCTCACCATTTGATTTTGTTGCATCAAATCGGTAAATATCAAAATCAAGTCGTCAAAGTCGAGGGCATTGTTGCGTGCTAGCTCGGTTTGGTAGGCGCTGAAGATTTCAGACAAGCGGCCTTCTCTGTAATTCTTCGCTTCTTGGGCGTAAACATGGTGGGTGTAGCCGTCGTTTTTCAGCGACGAAATTGTGTGGCGTATCTCTTTAGGTACAAAGACTTTGTCGTCGAGATTGAGCTTGACGATCTGAGCCTTAACCAGACTCATGCTGTCAGTTTCGTCGTAGATGACAAAATTGTTATCCCATTTCAAGCCGTCTTCAGTCTTATAGTTCGAAATTTCTTGGCGCAGCAATTTGGCACAAATGCTGTGGAAAGTACCAATAGAGATGCGGCGGGCTTCATAAGGGCCCACAATCTTTTCGATACGCTGGCGCATTTCGCCTGCAGCTTTGTTGGTGAAAGTGACGGCCAAGATTGATTCAGGTTCTTGCCGCAGTTTGGAGATTATCCAGGCAATGCGTTTGGTGAGAACGGTGGTTTTGCCAGAACCTGCTCCGGCAATAATCAGCGATGGTCCCCACATTTGCGAAACGCACTGGGCTTGCTCTGGGTTCAAGCGGTCAAGCAGCTGGGTTTCTAGGGCGGCAACTGCTTCGTCTGACATGGGGGCGTACTGTGAACGCTCCCTCGGGGCCGAGTATGAAGGCACATAATTAGATTGGAATGGCGTTTTGGTCGGAGCCGCTTGAGTCGGAGCCGCGTACCCCTGGGAAGAAGGGCCTTCATTTGCTTCCGCTTCTCTAGGTTCCGCTCCTCTGGGTTCCACTTCTCTGGGTTCCGCTCCTCTGGGTTCCACTTCAAAGCTGGCATTGAGAGCTTCTTCTATATCGTCTTCATCTATATCATCGACTAGGTCTTCTGGCTCAAAGGCCACTGAGGACAGTTCTTTGGCATGCTCTTCAAGCTCAAGTTCAGCCAAAGCCAACTCGTCGGCGTCTGACGGCTCGTTTGAGTCGTTCGAACTAAATAAGCTCAGTTGTCTGTCTTTGCCGGCCGATGTCATAACTGGGTCTCTCGCCACGTCTCTCTCCAACTATAAATGATGTCAAGCAAGCTCTCCGCAACAAGCGGATATATAAATGCTATGCGTTGGACTCTCTGGCGAATATTCTCTGTAATGCAGCGCCGGAGGCTCCCACAACTCTAATTGTGAGGGATCAGAGGCTTGCTGTTAATTAAAACTTGTAAACAGCCTGAGGCTTGCTAGGTCAAAACCATAGGGAAGGCTTGTAATCTTAATGATTAGCGAACAAATTTCCACGGACCAGTAAAGACTGGCGTCTATTTTATATAGATATATAAGCAAAAGGGATTGGATAGATATATATGAGTCGAATTGAACCCGGTGCCGCCACAATACCGACAGTCGATGAACTGGCCCAAGAGCTTCTCTTAATTCAACAATCTGGTCCGCGTAAAGTCGCCATAATTGGCACCCGCAACTTGCCCCTCACTCATCAGCAATTAGTAGAGATGCTTTCATACGCTCTCGTGCTGTCGGGCAACCAGGTCGTCACCAGTGGCGGTGCGAACGGCTGCAACATGGCTGTCATTCGTGGAGCGCAACGCGCCAACCCCGATCGCCTCAACATAATTCTTCCCCAAACAATTTCTCAGCAGCCTGGCGAAGTTCAAGATCTACTAATAGGTATCAAGAATATCGTTGAGTATCCTGAAAGACGTACCATGACTTTGGCTGATGCATCGCGCATATGCAACCACGAAATAATCGATAGATGCCAGCAAATAATTTGCTTCCTGTACCACACATCCCATACACTGCTTGAGTCGGTAAACTATGCTAAGGAACATCGTAAGATTGTAACTAGCTTCTACCTCGACTAACCAGCGGGAATCTAACAGTCAACTTAGAGCAACATGCTACTGCCATAATTCAGCAGGGAAGCCCCTTAGCGGCCCTGTTGCAGCTGGTACTGCCTTGCCTGGCAGCGCTGGTTCTCACTGCCGTATGCATGCCGTTCTACATAAAGAAGTTGAACGCCCTGCAGATTAGTCAGTTTTTGCGCGAAGAAGGGCCGAAGAGTCATTCGCACAAAGCAAAGACTCCGACCATGGGCGGGCTTGTCTTCATGGTGACGACGCTAATTGTGGTGCTGGCCATGGCTTTTGTGCCCGGTCAGTTATCTCTACCCGGTATGCAGTCGGTACCTAAAGACCCCTGCTATTTCTTGGTAATTGGCATCGGCTTTCTTTGCGGAGTCGTTGGCCTGCTCGATGATTCAGCCAAGGTCAGAAACAAAGGTAATGAGGGCATCTCTGGCTACGTGCGCTTGGCCATCGAAACAGCACTCGGCGTGGTGTTAGCAGTGGTGCTGATAATGTTTGCTGACAATAAACTTTTGCTACCGACATCTATATATTCTAGTTTTGCCTGGCTTGCGGGTTCTTTAGGATTTGCAGGGCCTTTGGGGGTTGCGGGCTCACTGACAACTGCTAGTGCCGACCTTAGCTATCCCGTTGTGATCATGACTTTGCCCGCCATACTTTTTATAGCTCTCGGCGCCTTCCTTACTGCTGCCACCACCAATGCTGTTAATTTGCACGATGGCATGGATGGCCTGGCAGCAGGAACTGCCTGTCAAGTGTTTGCTGCTATGGCGGTGATTCTGTTTCTTAGCGGTGGCGCCGGTTCAGTCGAGCCACTGCAATACGGCTATGCCACCATATCTGCCACCGCAGCTGGCGCCCTGCTCGGCTTTTTGCTCTATAACAAAAACCCCGCCAAAATTTTTATGGGCGACACCGGTTCGCTCTTTATCGGCGGTTTAATGGCCTGCTTAGCCCTGGCCGGTGGCATTGTCATTTGGTTCGTGCCTCTGACAATGATTTATATTGCCGAGGCGCTTTCGGTCATGGCTCAAGTCACCTACTTCAAATTAACCAAGACCTACACTCCCGAAAAACCCATGAGTGCCCTCGCTCTAATTAAGCTCAAGTTGACCAAGCGTCTGCCCGGCGAAGGCAAGCGCCTTTTCCGTATGGCCCCGCTGCATCACCATTACGAAGCCGTAATGGCTGACAAGGGTTGGCAGGAGTGGCAGGTCGTTATGGCCTTTTGGGGTGTACAGTTGATACTGTGCGCCACTGTATTATTGACTTTTCACTACCGCTAAAAATTTGATGTAAGCTTGAAACTTGAAAGTATTGAACTAGATACAGCTTGAAACCGTTACTAACGTAGCTTTTGCCTCAGGAGTCAGTGGGTTGTCAACCCAAATTTCACAGCTAGTCTCTGATTTAGCCTCCCAAGGCAAGTGGGATGAGGCTTATGCTGGTTTGATTCGCTTTGCTCAGCAGAATCCAAGTGGCATGAATGATCCTGATATTCAATATCAGCTCGGCGTTATCGCCTTCAACAACGGCAAACTAACCGAAGCCGAGCGTCATCTCAAAACTGCTTTATCAATTGACTCAAGCCGTGGTGATGCCCACTATCGCCTCGGCTTAGTTCTGCTCAAAGACGGCCGCCCGGCTGAAGCCATGCCAGCTTTCCGCGATGCCTGTGAGCGGCGCGAAGGTTTTGCCGTTGGTCATTTGCATTGGGGCATGTCACTGATGGCCTCAAACAGCTTCAGGGGCGCCATTGGTCAATTCAATCAAGCGATTAAATTAGACCCAAAACTGAGCGCTGCATTTATTCAAGGCGGAATGGCCAGTTTTCGCATGGGTCAATTCATGGAGGCGGCACAATACTTTCAAGCTGCCGTCAATAACGAAGCCGATATTCCTGAGCCTTTAGTTTGTTTGGGTATTGCCCTATCGGCCATGGGCAACGATAGCGATGCCGGAAAGTGTTTCATGCGAGCCTGGCAAGTAGACGGCAAAGACATCACAACTTTGCGTTATGCCGCTTCGGCCATGGCCAATGCCGGAATGATCGATGACGCTGTACGTCTCTTTCAAGAAGCAGTGGGCATGGGCCACCGCATGCTCACCGCACGTGAGCGCGCTTTGATTTATAACGACTGGGGCGTTTCGCTTTTCAAAGCTGGCCGCGCTGAAGATGCTTCAGACAAGCTCATGGAAGCATCAGATATGGATTCTAGTTGCTTAGAACCAATGATGAATCTTGGTCTTGTTTGTGTTGACTTAGGTGAATACGAACGAGCTGCTGATGCCTTTGAAAAGGCTCTGGCCCTAGATAAGAACAATAATGAAGTGCGTGTCTATCTAGCCGTTACTTTGATTTTGATGAACAACTGTCAGCAAGCCCTTTCTGTTTTGCAGGAAAAAGAACAAGATGGCCGCTTTGATTTTTGGCTAGGCCATGCCTATTTGGGCATTGCTAACTATGATAAAGCCGGTCAATATTTCGATCGTGTTTTGAAAGTAACACCATCTAACTATCAAGCAATTGACGGCCTGGGCTGTTCTTTGTATTTGTCTGGAAATTATCCGGAAGCAGTACAGAGATTTACTCAGGCAATTTCGCTGCGCGAAGATTATGCTCTTGGTCATTTGCATCTCTCGCGTGTCTTTGATGAAATGGGCGAAACTGAGCGGGGCTCGCAGCATTTGCGTCTGGCTATTCAGTACGATCCTGAGTGTTTGAATCCTCAAAAAGAGGCGCTCGATCGTTTGCTTAAAGCTTCGCGTTACGAATTAGTAGAAGCACAATCGCTGAAGATTTTAGCTATCAACCCTCAAGATGCTGATGTCAGAGTGTCGCTTGCCCGGGCATTTAAAGAGCAACAGCGCCTCGATGAGGCCGTTGATTTAGTCACCACCGTGATTCAAGAAGATCCTAAAAATGCTGTGGCCCGTATTGTTGCTGGCCAAATTTTCTTGTTGCAAGGCCGCTTTGTCGAAGCCGATGAAATGTTTAGAGAAGCAGATCAACACTCAGATGGCGACCCTGGTTTATTCTACTATTGGGGCAAAGCGCTTTCGCTTTTGGGTCTGCAAGAACTAGCCCTAGAAAAATACGAAAAGGCCACCGAAATTGACCCTTATGACGCCGATGTTTATGACGCCTGGGGTCAGGCTTTGAAGTCACTGGGCCGCTTTGCTGATGCCGCTGATGTTTATCGCCGCGCTTCTGAGTATATTTAGATTTACTAAATTGACAAAGGTGCTAGCCGCCCCTACCGGCCATTCTAGTATATTCTGAAGAAATAACTAGCGTAAGATGCGCCATTGCGATATCTTAGAAGTGTTGGATTGAGGTAGTTATGAAAGCAGCCACTGCCCAAAAAAGCGAAACGCATGTGCAGACAACTGCGCAGGCCCGCCGGCTGTTCAATCGAACCGTCAAAAGTAGTCTTGGTATATCGGCGATTGAATTCATATCCAACTATCAAAATGGTATGTATGAAGACCGTGATGACTGCGATATTATGAGCTTGCTTATGCTCTTGCCGTTTACTGGCTATAGTGCTGAATATGCCAAATCCAATAAGTCAGGCAAATAAAGCTTTTCAGGCTAACATTCAGTACGCATTAAGTGCTTTGACTAAAGTGCACTGGAAAGTGTATGAGCACCCTGCTAAGGGTGAGCTCGTGCGCCTCTATACGCTATTTCCACCGCTAACGCTAAAGAACAGACTGAGCCAGGCTCTCTTCAAGTTGTCGGCTCATGTGCATACAGAAGTGATCAAGTCGGAGGGCTCGAAGAAACGAGTTCAAACTACCGAGTATATTTATCAAATTGCGGATTCTAAAGACTTAAAGGCTCTTTTTGAATTTCACTGGCATCCAAATAAGCTCGATCGAAATAGTCTTGAGCCAGCAAAACTTGGTTCTACTGACAGAACTCCCTTTGGTCGCCCCCATGCGCACGTGAGGGCTCACGACAAACGATTCATCGATTTAAACAAGCGCCATATTCCAACCGGTAGAGTCGCCTTTGAAGACGTGATATTTTTTCTTCTTGATGATTGTGAGGTCAAGCCCGCGAGGGCCGACTGGAAGGCTGTTCTAGATAAAACCAGTAAAGAGCTTGAGAAAAATAAGAGCTGGTAGCAAATAGACTCTTGAGGCCTTAAGTTTCTGAGTCATTGCTGTTTTGCGTTTCACAAAAAGGGAAGATTTTTTCGAAAAAATCTTCCCTTTTGTGAAGCGCAAATACGAATGCAAATTCGGAAACGGTAAAGAGTAACTTAGCCCGGGCATATTGAATGTCTGAATACGGCGACATTTTTTGCAGGCAAAATTTACCAATGAAAAAGAATCCAAAGAGCCTCCCCCTCCCGGTCATGCAAGCCCGTAAGCCCGCCATTGAGGCTGAATATTTAACCAAGCCCATGCACTTGCAGACCACCAAAGAGCGCTATGAGTTTGGTCAGGCCCTCAGGGTTAAATGCTCCCGCGAGGCCCACGCTGAGTTTGTCCTTGACCGCCCTGGTCGCGAAGACCCCATGGATCTATTAATTGCCTCCAGCCATGAGCGCATTGAAAGCCTTTTGCCTCTTCGTTATGGCCGCATGGTGGCCTCGCCCTTCGCTTTCTATCGTGGCTCAGCGGTAATCATGGCTGCCGATCTAGCCGTCACTAAAGCCACCGATTATGCTGTGCAGTCCTGCGGTGACGCCCACCTGGCAAACTTCGGTGCGTTCGCCACACCCGAGCGCAATATTGTTTTTGATATTAATGATTTTGATGAAACTTTCCCCTGCTCCTGGGAGTGGGACTTGAAGCGACTGGCCGCCAGCTTTGCTATAGCCTCAGCTCATAACGGCCATAAGCGCTCAGAGGGCATGGCTGCAGCCGCACGGGTGGTGGAATGCTACCGCGATAAAATGGAAGAGTTGTCCAAGATGACTTGCCTTGATGCTTGGTACTCGTATCTTGATTATGAGGCTCTGATTGAGCTTACCGACGACAAAGTGCTGAAAAAGAGACGCAAGAAAGTTTTGAAGAAGGCCATGGAACGCGATCAGGCCGAAGAGTTCGTCAAGTTAGCGGCTGTGGTTGAAGGTACGCCGCGCATCAAAGATCAGCCGCCTCTGATTTTTCATGCCGAAGGCAGCGACACGCCTGAGTATAAGGCGCGCATCATGGCTTCAATTCAGATGTACCGCGAGTCTCTCACCGTTGAGCGCCGCATTTTGTTTGATCGCTATCAGTTTGTCGATAACGCTTTGAAAGTTGTCGGAGTGGGTAGTGTTGGCACCGTATGTGGTATTGCTCTATTGTTTGCTTCAGAAAGTGATCCGCTTTTCTTGCAGGTGAAAGAAGCTCGTAAGTCTGTACTTGAGCCCTACTCTCACTTCATCAATCATGATTCTAATGGCGCTCGAGTGGTGACAGGGCAGCGTTTAATGCAAGCTGCTGCCGATATCTTCCTTGGCCATTATATTGGTGACCAAGGCAGGCACTTCTATGTCAGGCAGCTACGAGACGTTAAAGTCAAGCCAATGATTGAGATTTTCAATCACAACAATATGATGGGCTTTGCTCGTAACTGTGGTTGGGCTCTGGCTCGTGCCCATGCTCGCTCAGGTGATGCGGCAGTGATTGCTGGCTATATTGGCAAAGGCAATGTCTTGCCCAAAGCTATTGCTGAGTTTGCCGATGCCTATCGCGAGCAGAACCGGCTTGACCACGGCAAACTTTTGCAAGCCATCAAAGAAGGCCGCATTGAGGCTGAGACTGTTTGAGGCTGAGACTGTTTGAGGCCGAGACTGTTTAATACTTGTTAGGCACTTATATTTGGCACTTAACTATTGCGGCGTGCGGGTTTCTGCCCGAGCACTTGCCCAAAGGTGTGCAAAAGAAGCTCCTCCGCTACCCGCAGGTGGGTGCAACATTATTCAGTACGGCTTCATAGCCCTTCCGAAAACCCCTAGAACGGGTTTCAAACGATTGAGCACCATTGAGAAGGAGCAGAGTGCTTTTGGTTTCAGTTAAAGCGGATAAGCCTTGCACTGAGGGCACGCCGATTGCCTTTGTGTTCTTAGGTAGCACTCTCGCTGCCATTGATGTTTGCACTTACTGCACTGCCACCACGGTTTGTAAGCTGAGCCAGGTAAGACGTGCTCGACTTTCTTGTCGTTTTTCTCTGATAGCCACTCTTTCGCTAGGTGGGGATAAATTCTATTTATATTATTGGTGACCGATAGGCGTAAGCCTGCGCAAAATGGACATTTGTAACCCTTGCTCACTGTTAGGCCTATCCATGATTGCCAGACGTGATCAGGGCCAGCCTTGCATAGCCACCATACTTTTTGTTTACTACCGGCTGAGATTTCTTTAGGGTTGAATGCACCATTCTTCTTCGGGTGTAAGTGCTTAGTTATTTCTGGATAGTTTGAAAGTGGATTTGTTACTTGCTGCTTCTTGTACTCTGGGCACTCAGGGCAGCCCGTACCGCGCTTTGTTCTGAGATAGACCTCGCGCTGCCACGAATGGTTTTGCTTACATTTCCACCAGTAAATTTTCCCAGAGCCTGCCACCACATCGGTTGGTTTAATTGGATAGTTTTTCTTGAGATCAAATTGAGCTGCGACTTCTGGAAATAGCACAGTTAGACTGTTGGTTTCACTTACTTCTCGGCTGACACAGTAAGGACAGTTTGTCTTGTGATAGGTTCTGTGTGCAATTGATGCGGGCCATTCGTGGTCATCGCTTTTGGGGCATTTCCACCAGACAATTCTCTCCGAACGGCTTGAAATTTCTTTGGGGCTGAGATCGCCGTTGTATGTTTTGTGCCACTGTTTAGCGATTGCCGGGTACTCAGCAGCCAGTGAGTGGGTTGGTGAAAATCGTCGCCGACTGCAGTATGGGCAGCCCTCTCCTCTTACTGTTCGGTCGCGGGGGCGAGCTTGCCATTCGTGATCTTTACCCTTGTCGCAGCGCCACCATATTTTTAGCTTTGAACCAGGGACAAGGTTCTTGAGCTTGACGGCACCGTTCTTTGTTGGGTGAAATTGTTTGGCTATCTCTGGAAAAACAGCAGCAAGACTGCTGTCTGGCCCGGCTTTGCTTCCACGGCAAAAAGGGCAGAAGGCATCGACGACTTCAATGTTGAATCTTGAATGCCATTTGTGATTTTTACCCTTGCTGCAGTGCCAGAAGATTTTAGTGCCAATTGGTATCTTGTAAGGGCTGCAGGTGTTCTTTTCTTTGTCGAAGAGTTTGAATACTTGAGGAAATTGACGCAGGTTCAAGCCGTATGATTCGAAATAACAAAAAGGACAACCACTTTGATGGGTGGCTGAGCGGTTGCAGATATCTGCTCTCCAGCGATGTCTTTGCTTATCTTTTGGACATTGCCACCAGGCACTGACGTTTGAGCCGTGGCTGAAATCTTCTGGCCCCCAAGGGCTATTGCGCTCGTAATCCCATTCAGTGGCCAGCTCTGGATTTTTAATAGACAACGGCGTGCGCCTGCCTATCGGATGCGGCTCAACAAGATCTTCGATTAGGCGAGTGGGCATTGCTCAATTTATGTCTCAAAGCATCGGACTTACTTTGTAGCCGGCCAATTTGTTGAAAATATTGCAGACTTCGGCTTCTGTCATGCTACTTACGCAATCTGCAATTAGTCTTATTTTCTGTTCTGGATGAATTTTCAGAAGCTCTTCATAGAATGGAGGAAGAAGCTTAATTTCAGGTTGGCTAGTACTGACGTTGTAAAAAGTATTGAAGACTGTTTTTACTATATTTCTTTGACCATGCTGGACAACGCTTAATTTCCAATGAGAAGGGTCATAAGTTGCCAAAGTGTTTTCCTCTGATCTATCGTCCCGGTGTATCTGCTGTCGATTGAGCTGAACACGAAATCAACAATATACTGAATTCTTTCTTCTAGTTGTTGCCGGTTTGTTTTGAGACTCTCGTTTCCCGGGCGCTCAAATACTTCATCTAGGAATGACTTCAGTTCGACGGAATTCTTTCTTCCGAGCTGTTCAAGTGGGATTCTTCCAGCGCAGTAGAAATCGACTACGTCGTGTACTGCGTAGGTGATGTCGTCAGCCCAATCCATTACCTCGGCTTCAAGGCTCTTGGTTCTTACACCAAAGGAAGTGTCATAGTCTTGCCTGACCCAATTAAATAGATCTCGCTCTGTTTTATAAGAGCCCCATTTGTTCTGTTTGGAAGGGTTTTCGTTGATCATCCATGGGTATTTTAGAATCCCATTGAGAGTTGACCTTGTTAAATTGAGACCTGGAGGAAGCGGAATGGAGTGGCGGTCTATAGCATCTCCAACCATTAGCTTTGCTACCAGCCTAAAAGACTGGGCATTTCCTTCGTAGCCATCTTCTGAGTCCAACTTCTTTATGGCTAAATTCAGTTCATCTTCGGCTATATGACCAAAGGGCGGATGGCCTAAATCGTGGGCTAAGCCAGCGGCCTCTGCTGCATCTGGGTCTAGTCCCCCGGCCTCTGCAACCTGACCTCCCTGTTCTCTTAATAAATGCTCAGCAATCCGTCTGGAAAGTTGGGCGACTTTCAGTGAATGCGTTAGACGATTGTGAAAAACATAGCCGTGGTCAGCAGATATTACTTGAGTAACCTCTGCTAGTCTTGCGACAGAAGTAGCATAAACCAATCTGTCGCGGTCAACTTGTGTTGGTGTCCGCGAATCTCTGATGAGCTCCAGCGTGTTACGCGTTAGCTGCCAGGTTTCATTAATTACAGGCGAGTTCACGCAATAACTTCACGTTGCCGCTCTGTGCTAGTTCAATCTGCTGAGTCGACATTAGTGGGAAAAAGGCAGCTCTGACCTGAGATTCCCGCTGCTCTGGATTTTCGGCCAAAATCTGCCGCACTAGCTCATCTGCATGCATGTTATTGTTTTTCTGCAGTAAATCTAAGATTTGATCTTGCAAGCTTCGCATAATTGGTCGCTCCCGGTCGTCTTTTGTCATCATATACGGTCTTTTGTCTCTTTGTAAAGCGTATAAATACTCACATAGCTTGACGTAGAGCGCCTTCAGTGGTTCCCACGTCTGCAAAAGCCGAGGCAATTCATTTCCTTTATCAGCCTATTGACGAGTCGTGCCTCTAAATATTAAATGCCCGCTTTCCTAGTAATATAGTTGTTCTGAAAATGTGAGAACACGGTGCCCCTATGACCATGAGCATGACCAGGCGCGTCAGCTCTAAAGCAAAAACAAGAGAGTCGGCCAACGAACTCTATCTCAAAAGCGAGCAACTGCTGCGCTTTCGTATTGCCTTTGCCCTGGTCAGCTTGATTCTTTGTGTTGGTATCGGCACCTTTGCTGGCGACGAATTTGAGTTTCGCTCTACTGCTGCCATCGTCGGTGGTGTCAGTATGTATGCCTTCATTGGCCTGGCTTTCATTGTGCGCCGCCTGCGCTATTCGTCTGCTCGCCTGCGCGCCTTCAATATGATCATGATCACCTTAGATGTCATCAGCCTCACAGGTTTGGTGCATTTCACCCGGGGCATAGAATCAGACTTATACGTCCTCTACATGCTGCCAATCTTGCTGTCGAGTTATACCTTTGGCAAAAAAGGCATTTACTTCTCGGCACTCTTGGTCACAGTTTCGTATATTGGCCTGTTGGTTTCTGAAAATGCTGAGCTGCTTCCTTATGTCTTTTCGCACGAGAACGATCGCGGCTTGGCTGCCGCCTATTCAGATAAACTCTGGCGCCGCATTTTAGCCAGAGCCTTCTTCTTCGCCTCGGTTTCTCTGCTTTGGGCGCGCTTCTGCGACTACATGAGCCGCGTTGCCCGCCAAGGTGCCGAGCGCTTATTAGAGCAGCTCGATGCTAACGAGCGCCTCATTTCTGATTCAGATGAACGGGCCAAGCGTGAGCGTCTAATCAACTTCATTAATAAGGCCGTGCGCTCAACTCTAGAGCTAGACAAAATTTTTGAAACAGCAGTTGTGCATTTGGCCCAGGCTGTGCAAACAGATTTGGTGGCACTGATATGCCCCAATTCTTCTACTGCTTATTCTACTTCTACTATTTCTGCTACTGCTTCTGCTTTTTCTGGCCCTGTGGTCGTCGAAGAAACCCGTGAGCACAACAGCGGTCCGGTGCTATCGGCCGATTTGGCCCAGTTCATCCTCAACTATAAAGGCAACTACGAGCGCACTAGCGACGGCGCCAAAGTCAAGACTTTTCTCTTTCATGATCCGGCCGAGGAGCCGTTCTTTGCTCCGGTTGCCGCTGAGCTGAGAACCCTTGGCTTCAAGACTCTAGTGATTCAACCTATGATGTACGGCGAAGAAAGCCGCGGCGTCTTCATGCTGGCCGACAAGTCACAAACGCGCACCTACACCGAGTCAGATGTAGTGTTGACCAAAGTTGTGGCCGGGCAAGTGGCCGTGGCTGTCGAGCATGCCAACTTGGTTTCGCAGTTGTCGCGAAAAAATAAAGACTTGGTGACAAAGAACCTCAATTTAGACAGCAAAAACATCGAGCTGAAGACCGTACAGTCGCAGCTCATCCACCAAGAAAAAATGGCTTCTTTGGGGCGCCTTGTGGCTGGCATCGCCCATGAATTGAATAATCCTATTAACTTTGTCCACGGCAACCTGCCCTACCTTAAGCAATATGTGGAAGAACTTAAAAAAGTAATTTCGGCCATTGATGATTTGCCAGCAGAACAGCGCAAACCGGTTGACGACCTCAAGAACAAGCTCAAATATGACTTTCTTGTCAGCGACCTCGACAATATCATCGCCGATTTGAATGAAGGGGCCGAGCGCATCCGCCATATCATCCGCGACCTCAAGAGCTTCAGCCGCTTAGACGAGGCCGAGCTGAAAGAAGCCTCCATTCAAGAAGGCCTAGAGTCGACTATGAAGATTCTCTCGCAATACTATGGCCGCGACAAAATTCCGGTAGAGGCCGAGTACGCCGAGATTCCGCCGGTTTTATGCTATCCCGGTCAGCTCAACCAAGTCTGGATGAATCTACTCAGCAATGCCGCCCAGGCCATGAATACAGCCGCCGAAGCCCTGCCCGCTGGCACGCCCACTCCAGCTCTCAAAATTAAAACTGAGCTGTCAGATCAGGGTGATGGGTCTGTATTAGTCTCAATAACAGACTGCGGGGGTGGAATAAAGGAGGAGGTTCGGAGTAAAATCTTTGATCCCTTCTTCACTACCAAGGCCGTTGGTCAGGGGACGGGGTTAGGTTTGTCTATATGTCACTCAATAATAGAGCGACATGGTGGTCAAATCTGGTTTGATAGTGTTATGGGCCAAGGCACGACGTTTTATGTGCGCTTGCCGCTCCAGGCGATAACCCAGCAATTGGCTGGCGCCATGAGCGAACCAGACTAGAGAGCGTCCGAGGCTAACGGCTAAATCAGATGAGAATGCGTGAAAGCCGTAGGGCTAGACCCGATTAAAGAGGAAAGCAATGCGCCGCCACAAAATATTAGTAGTGGATGATGAGGTTCCGAATCTCCGCTTGTTAAGGCGCGTACTCTCAGAAGAGCACGACATAATTGAGGCCCAGAGCGGCGCAGAAGGCCTAGAAGTACTGAAAAACGAGTACATCAGCCTGATTATCACCGACCAACGCATGCCAAACATGACTGGTGTTCAGCTTCTTGAAGCCTCTCTTGGCGTCTGCCCCGATACTATAAAAATTCTTTTGACCGGCTACACCGATGTGCAGGCCCTCGTAGACGCCATCAATGCCGGCTCGGTCTATAAATATATTGCCAAACCCTGGGACGCCGACGAGCTAAAGTTAACCGTCCGTCGCGCTCTTGAGGCCTTCGAGCTAAAAGAAAGTAATGACCGCCTGTTGGGCGAGCTCAAAGTCGCCATCGCCGAACTAGAGTCAGTCTCAGTGGGAACAATCAGGGCCTTGGCCGACGCCCTCGACGCCAAATGTGACTATACTGCTGGCCACTCCTTGCGGGTAAGCCGCATCGCCGTGTTGATTGGCCGCCAAATGGGCCTGACCGATGAAGAGCTGCGCGACGTCGAACTAGGCGGCATCCTCCACGATATCGGCAAAATCGGCGTTCCTGAGTCTATTTTGTGGAAGCCCGACAAGCTCAGCGCCGAAGAAAAAGAAATAATGTGCAAGCACCCGGTAAAGTCGGCCGAGATCATCGGCGATTTGCGCGGCCTTGTGCGCGCCCGCGAATATGTCAAACACCACCACGAGTATTACAACGGCGAAGGCTACCCCGATGGCCTGGCCGGAGCGGACATTCCGGTGGGCGCTCGCATCATTTTGGTCTCAGACGCTTACGATGCCATGACTACAGACCGCCCCTACAGAAAGTCTATTGGCCACGAAAAGGCCATGACCGAAATCAGAAAGATGTGCGGCACTCAGTTTGACCCCGAAGTAGTGGACGCCCTCTTTGCCATAATCGGCCCCGGCGGCCACGAAATTGACCGCATCATCAACGAGCAGTTCCCCGATAGCTTTATTGGCCTGACTCTTCCCGGAGCAGATCCAACAAAGACCGGTAAACGCTTTCAGGATGAAGCCGAACGCCAAGCCCGTCTTGCAGCGATCGAGGCGGCGAAGTCGTAGAGTCGGGTCGATCTGCCAAGACTTTGAAGTTCTTCTGATTTGGAATAAGCAATTTTGGATCTGTTGGTCCAAAAAGAGCCACGAGGTTCTTATTGAGCCCCACGCCAATATGCATCGGAGCCGAGTCAACGCACACGAGAACATCACACAAGCTCGTCAGCGCCGCCAAATCAGCTAAGCCCTTGGTCTTGCCCACGGCACTGATATAGGGCGCGGCAGCCGCCCCGTCTGCAATATCTTTTTGTAGCAATCTCTCTAGCTCAGCCACTACTTCTTTATCGTCTGGCCCTCCGCAGAGAATCACCCGGGTTTGGAAGGGCTGATCCTTTTGATTCTGCAACAGTCTGATAAATGCCAGCCAATTTTCAGATGACCAATGTTTGATAATGCCCTTGCTCACTGCCATTTGCGAAGTGCCAGGGTGAATCAGAATGGTTTTGACCGGCCGGGTGTCTACCTGACTAGCGTCCACTTGCTTAGTATCATCAGCGGTGACAGAAGCTTTCAGCCCCTCTTCTAAGAATGCTTTCATCGCCGCCAGCGAATCAGGCTTGAGGGTTATCTTTGGCACTTGATAAGTGTGGTCTACATCTCTTATAGAGGCATTAGCATTAGCCTTGCGCCTTAGATAATTGGCCATACCCTTAGTTAAGTCGTGGTACATGTCAGCGGCATACTGCTCGCGCAAAAGCTTGACTGGGTGGGTAAGCAGCGACTTCACTGGTGAGCCCGCATCGTAGCCAACCCGCAGTTTTATGCCTGATAAAAATAAAAGCATTGCCACCATGGGCGAAGACCCAGACGATATGACCATGTCATAGCCGCCCGTGCGAAGCAGCATGGTAAGCCTAATTAGGTCAACGGGAGTAAGTGGCTTCTTTTTGATATCAAAAGTAATAATCTTGTCTATAAGATTGGTGACTTCCGCCACAGACTTAGAGCGCGGCTCAAGCAAGAGCGTAAGCTCGCAGTCAGGCGCCAATTCTTTTATTCTCTCCAAGGTCGGAAGAAAAAGAACCTCGTCTCCAATGCCGCCAAAATTAATAGCGAGCACTTTTGCTGGGCTACTCATCGAATTAGGGTTTCCATCTAAGGTCTAAAAGCGTCAGAAAAAACATCAGTAATATCATCATCAATAACAGCACGTATAATAACCAAGTTTGCAGGCATCCTTAGGTTATGAAACCAAGCTACTGGCTAATTATTTTTATTGTCTGCGCCGTAGTAGGTGTTGGCGCGGGCTATTTTGCCACGCTGGTCACCCGGCCACAGTTAATTCCACCACAGCTTCGCATCGCCACCCTGCGTGAACCCACCACAGTGCTCTTTTTGGGCGTAGACGTGGTCTTTACCGACATGGGTCGCCGCAAACAAAAGATAGATAAAGACGCTTTCACCGGACGATCCGACACCATCTTAGTGGCCCGTCTCGACCCGGTTTCCAACTCCCTTAGAGTAATTTCAATTCCGCGCGACACCGAAGTGCGCATCCCCGGCAACGGCATACAAAAGATCAACGCTGCCAATGCTATCGGCGGCCATAACCTGGCAATAGAGACTGTCAGCGGTTTTCTGGACGAAACTAAAATCGATCATTATGTAGTTCTCAACGTTCACGGCCTAGTAGATCTAGTCGATGAACTGGGGGGAATCACGGTAGAAGTTCCCAAGAAGATGCAATACATGGACTGGACTGCCAAGCTCAAAATTGACCTAGAGCCAGGCGTACATACCCTTACAGGCAACCAGGCCATGGGCTTCGTGCGCTTCCGTCATGACGCTTTAGGTGATATCGGCCGCGTGCAACGTCAATCGATCTTCTTACGTGCAGTATTGGACAAAGCGCTCAGACCCGACAGTTGGTCACATTTGCCTAAACTTCTTGACATAGCGCAACAATATATAAGTACCGACATGAGCATTCAAGACATGATGGGAATGGCCAACTTTGTTCGAGGCATTCCAAAGTCTAACCAGCTCTTAACAATGATGCCTGGCACGTTTTCGCCCAACGGCAACTGGGTAGTTGCACCGTCTGATATACGCAAAATGGTGGCAAAACTGAATGGTGCCAACTTCGTAGAATCATCAAAAGACGACATACGCATATCGGTGGAAAACTCCAGCAGCACTGAAGGTATGGGTCGTAAAGTGGCAAAACTTTTAGGTGTGCACGGCTATCGAAATGTTTCAGTGCAACAAGCAAATTTAGAGTTTGCCGAAGGAATTAAACGTACGCGAATCATCGCCCAGAAGGCCAATCCGGAAGATGCGAGTTTAGTGCGAACTGATTTAGGGAGTATAGGCGATATAGTCAATGCGTCTGTTGGCAATATCGAAAGCTCGGTCACCGTGGTCGTCGGCAATGACCTGGCTGCCAAGATAATTGAACAAGAGAAGGCCTTAACTATTCCGGAAACGGCTCCCCAAGCCAATTCACATGGCCGTATTACACGGCGCTAAGGCGAAATGTTCAGAGAATGTTATGTTTTCTCTTTGAAACATCCGAGCGCACTTAGTATTTCATGATGTACATTTGAGTGAAATGCACTTACACTCGAACCGAGGGAGAACATGGCAAAGTTCTCATTCAGACGAAGTCCAGTTCTAAGTACGTTGGTTATATCTCTCCAGGCATCTAAGAGAATTCTAGAAAGGCAGGCGGCATGATTCATTACGTTTATTCAACACGCGGCGGCTACCTCTATCTTGTAGGCAAGCACAATCAAGAGCCTAAAGTAGAAGAAGGCAATTCAGAGTTTGTATTGTCAGTTCCTGATAAGACCTCACAAACCCAAATCGACACTCTCGCTCACAAACGCTTCATGGACCATCTCAGACGTCCACGCAGAGTTGTTCACACTCACCACAAAGTAGAAACTAAAGTGGTTGATCGCGAACTAGTTACCGTATAAAGAGATCAGTCGAAAGGGTCAGGCCTAATTAGAAAACTAATTAGAGTCCTGATACCGGACGGTGTCTCATTGGAGAATGTCGGCAGCAATGTTGATGAACTTTTGTTAAGCCGCTGGGGTAGAACCTCGGCGGCTTTTCGTTTGGGAAAGTTTGCCTAGCCGAGAGTTCTGGCGGAGCTGAGTTCTGGTTGAGACCGTTATAAGTGCCCCTGGTTTGGGCATGGAAAAGAGGTGTTCGTGTGAGTACACTTAGTATTACTGGACGGCTTTTTCTTTTGAGGGTGATGGATTATGGCAGTGACCAAATTAGCTGTAAAAAGGCAACCAATGCAGCGGCATCTAAAAACTCTGAGAAAAATAAGGTCAGAGCGTGGATTCACCCTGATTGAGCTGCTCGTAGTCGTAATTATTATCGGTATTCTCGCCGCCATCGCGCTACCGAACTTCATCGGCGCGCAGGATAAGGCCAGAGAAGCCAGTGTTAAAGGGAATATGCACACCGCCCAGGTAGCAGCTGAGATGTTCGCCACTGATGCTGGTGGAACCTACCCCTCAACGCCGAGTGACAACGGCTACAAGTCTTACTTCCCAGGTGGTAACAGCAATCAAGGTAATCCAGCAGGTGGCAACTACCCAGTAAATCCATTCATGAACGCACCACAAGCTTTGAATACTGGCAGTGTTACCGATGTTCAGACCACCCGAGCTGCAGCGCCTGGTACTTTGGGCAGCCAAGGTGCTGTCTACTACAACGTTATTGGTTCAACTAACACTTCATACGCAATTCAAGGTGCGGGCAAAAACCCAGGCAATGCTTTGAGCGGAACTTCAGCTGGTACTACTCTAGTTCTATCTAATCAATAGTTAGCTCAAGCAAATAGGAAATCGTGACAAGCAATTCGGCCCAAGTTGTAAAAGAGAAGCACGTTTGGACTCCTGTAGAAATAGGCTTGGTGTTGTTTTGCTGTGCGATGCTTATAGGCATGTTTGTGCCTAGAGTTACTAGCGCAGAAGAGAAGGCCAATGAGCAGACTACAAAGACCTCAATGCATATAGCTCAAGTGGCCTTAGAAAGTTATGCCGCTGATCACAATAATACGTATCCCGCTGAGATTAATGATGCTCTTAAGAGCTACTATCCTGGTGGTGAAGCTGATGGTAAAACACCAGCTTCGCAAGGACCCATGAACCCGTACAGCAAGAAGGCAGAGTTTCCTGTGACTGTTGGCTATATATCGACACCAACGGTTGTTCGTTCGTTGCCTCCTGAAGGTACAGGGGCTGCTGCTGGTCAGGTGGTTTATCTTCCTCTCAATAAGCAGCGAAGTTATGCTTTGCTTGGTACTGCTGGTAGTGGCAAGGCTATTGGTGGCGATCTTCCGAACACTACTTTGGTTTTAAGCAACATTTGGTGACGCCTGTGAGCGTGACAAGGCCGAACACTTTTCTCTATATCTTGTTGGTTTGCCTTGTGCCCCTCACTGTGTGGCTTCATGCTGGGGTTGCATCTTCTTTGAAGAAGTTGCATGGTGGTGAGGAAATTGCCTTTATACCCTCTGCTCAAGCTGTGCGTTTGGTGGCACTTGGTTATGATCAATTGCTCGCTGATTTTTACTGGCTAGCATTTGTCTCTTACATCGGTGACGGTGTTGCCCGTTCTTATGATCAATCTATACTTGCAGATAAATATTTGGATCTAGTTTCTGGTCTCGACCCACACTTCACTCAACCATACTGGTACTGCGCTTTTACTATTGGCTCAGCGCAGAAGAGACCTTTGCGTGCCAACGAAATTATTCAACGTGGTATCAGAGCTAATCCTAATAATTGGTATCTGCCATACATCGCTGGAATCAACATGTACTTGTTTGCTCACGATGAAGTGGCAGCAGCGAAGTACTACATGGTTGCTTCTAAGTTTCCTGATGCACCACCATGGCTGGCTCGACAAGCCGTAATTCTGGCGGCGAAGATTCCTTCGACAATCAAAGAGATAAACACCTGGGATACTATTTATCGCTCAGAGAAATCAGCGATGATTCAAGCTAAGGCTCGCGAGAGGTTGGTGGCACTTTGGTCGCGTGTTTATTCAGCGAGCCCAAAGGGCGAGATTCGAGAGAAGGCTAAGAAGGCGTTAAAGGAGCTTGGGGTGGAGGTTTAAGGGCGTTATGACTTCCTTGGGCGGAGCAGGCTCTCAGCCACGAATTCCGGGTATCGCAGTTCCTTGACTGATTGAATCTGCCATTTGATGGTATTTTTTGCTGATGCGTTGTTCGGATCGAACATAAAAGCAGTGCTTGAGAAATTATTTCCAGAAGTACCTGGGGCGAACTGTATTGTGGAGTTTTTCGACACTGATACATTGTTTCCGACAATGCCACCAGTGAAGGTTGTTACCTTGGCTCCATTCCCGACAGTGATGTTAGAGTATGGTGCATAGACCATCAAGTTCACCGAGTCTCCTTTGAATACTAGTGGCCGTTCGCCGTTGTACCAAAGTTGTAGTTGATTTGCTGATGTCGAATTGCCCAGATTTGCTGTGATTTCTAGGGGGGTATTGATATCGCCTGTATTTTGCAGGAACAGTCTAGTCGGTGAACTAATGGTATTTAAACCTTGAACATTCGTCTGAGTTAGTTGGGAAGAGTTTATTGTATAGTCGCCTGACAAAGTTGAACCACCCGCGCTAGCAAAGTTAGGCGTGGAAGGCGCAGCGCTTAGAGCCGGTGGAATATTTTGGTAAGTTGAGCCGTTTGTTGCTGGCGCCGACTTCGGAGTGGTCGAGGATGTCGAAAGGTAGGGTCCTTCTGTGAACGGAGCAAGACTCTGGCTCGTTGTTGTGGTATCTGTAATCGGGTTACCATTTATCGTAGGCTCAGCGGATATGTATTCAACTTGATTGTTCAATGTTGGATTTGAACCTGATTGAATCTGGATGTCTGATTGCCCGCCTGTAGATTGGATTTTGCCATCTATATAAGCTTGATCTCCGACCGATACGTTGCCACCAGCTTTGATATTGCCGTCTGGTGTTGAAGGATCAGAGCTTATAGTTCGGCTGTTGTCGCCCATTGTTACAGAGTTCTGAGCTGCTACCGCGCTTGTGAAGAATGATGAGTTGTTCAGTGGTGAGTTCCCGTCGTTCGCGGTAAGCAAGCCTGGTTTAACCACGGCTTTGGCACCATAACTGTAACTTCCGCGATTTAAGTCTCCTCCATATTCGACTAGAACAGTGAAGGTACGCAGATAATTTACATTGCTAAATTTAGCTACAGTGCCTGGTGGAGCAACAAGCAGGGGGTCGTATGATAGCGGAAAAATGTCGGTTTGAAGTGGTGGCGTTGGTGCTGCTGGTTTGTCATTTCTGACGTATAGCCTTATTCCCTTTACGTTCGCAGCTATTTGCAAAGGAAGATTTAGATCGCTAGCTTGTATTGTTACCTCTCGACAGTCATCTTGCCCTTGCGAACTTGATACATCAATGTCTGCGCGAGTAGCCGGATCATTCAGCAGTGCTAGCCCGTAGTTGATTGATGATTCTGCTATTGAACGGGCTTGAAGTTCGGTGAGGGCATCAGTCGCGTTTGAGCGAATGAACGGTATTAAAAAGCTGCCTGTGCCTACTATTGTAATGGTGACGACCAATGTAAGCGCCAGCATGGTCAACATCGAAAAACCGCTGGCTTTCCGTGGAGCCGTTCTTCGTGAATTGTTTTCGACTTTAGAATTTTTCATTAGTTATCACCATGTAGTGAATTGTTTCTCAGCATGAATTCAGTCCGAAAGGCTATAGCTGATTTGTCGCGCGGTGGTGGGTCGACTGCACCAAACGCACCGGTGTCTTGACCGTAAAGTTTTCTGCGTAGTTCTAGGTTGAGAACGACACTACCAGTAGTATCGCTAGCATTGTCGGATTGTGTACATGGCGATTCCTTGTCTACATACTGAAACACTAGCGGTGAACCAGTAGCCGGTGAAAGGGGGCCTAAGACACCTTGTAAAATTGTTCGGGTGCCAGTTGTGCCTGAGTTCGAATATAGAATTTTGTAGAAGCCGGTTGGTTGTGATGGATCCGCAATAACTTCGTACACGATACTTCTGTCGTCAATCTTTGCTTGGATAGTTGAGTAGGCTTGGCTGTCAAATAGGACGGCAGGTTCAGTGAAAACAGGTGTTGGCGGTCTGTGAAGGATTAACTTGTCTCCGCGACTTAAAGTGTCAACTTTGTATGAATTTCGAATATCATCACCGAGAATTCGAACAAAGTTGCGCGCTGCTAAACCGTTATCTACTCTGTTTGAAAGGGTTCGAAACCATGCCAGATTTACAAACAGCGCTTGCATAATGCCAGCGACGACAAAGCCCATAATTAGAGCTGTCAGCATTAGTTCAATTACAGACAGTCCAGAATTACTTCGACTCGTTCGTCTATTAGCTACCATTGTGATTGAGTCCATATCGGTAGAGGAGTGTTGAGACGCGGAGTGTTCTCTTCTCAGTAGAGCCGGGTTCAAACCAGTCAATAGAGACTAGTGCAGTCTTTGTGTCCTTTACTGGTACTCCAGTCTTTGTATAGATTGGGCCGTCACTGACTGTTAAAGACACATCGCCAATGAACTTGTGATAAGCGCTGGCTGTGTTGGCGACTTGAGTGCTGTACTGAAGATTTGTAGTGTCTAGCAGCAGTGGTCGTCGAAGTGTGGAACCAATGGCTGGTAGATTTGTGGTCGGCAGTTTGAAATCATTTATGACCAGGTTATAGGTCTTGCCTACCGCTAAGTCAGGGGAGTCAAAAGGAATGTTCTTTACTCTTTCGACGACTTCTTGAGCCATAAACGCAGCTAGCTCGCGTTCTTCAGAGACAACCGTCAGTCTCATATAGAGGGCAATGCTTTCGTAGAGACCAAGCAAAAGTATTGTCGCAACTACCAGGGCTGCGAGTAGTTCAATAAGTAAGGCACCGCTACTGTTTCTGACTTTAGGCATGAGAACCCTAGGAATACGTGCCCATTTGAGCCAGATTTATATCATTTTGACTCTAGGCTTTTGGTCAGTTCACCTTGGATACTGTGAAGTAGACAAGGTGGACTGCGGCTGACAATTGCTGCACCGAATGGCGCTCGGTATCTCTCTCTCCAATACATTTGGATTGCGACTTATAGCTCTCTTTCAATTGCGTTATGTTTAGCCAAATCTAGTTGTCCAAGAAAATTACTATTTCAGCCTTTTTTTTGAGCCCACCCTCGTTACCCTTAGGGGATGAAAGGTTAATTGCATCAAACAAATTATGACGATCTTCGCCGGAGAAAGTTATTAGGGGCACCGAGCTGTAGCATCCATGCTACTTCCCTATTCTTGATGTTCTCGCTTTGATTATGGCACGACTGCCAGTACCGGCCAGCTAACCAAATGGTTTGTGCTGCTCTCGCGGTATACTCGCCGCATATATCTATGCTGCGGGGACTGCTTGCGTGACATCTACCTCACTGCCTGTTGACATGGAATCCCAGAAAGCGAATGAGTTGGCTGAGTTGATCAAGGCTCGAGTCAACAACTTGCGGCCGAAACTATTGGATATGAGTCGACGAAATCCGCTAATTTCGCCTAAGCTTGGGCCTCGTTCGAACAGTCACATCCAAGTGGTTGACGAACTTCCAGAGGTTCTTTTCAATAACCTCGCCTCCCAGAATAAAATGCGATTCTGCGCTTTGCCTTCATTGGATGAAGATCCCAGTGATGAGGAATCGGTAGAGTTCCAGGATGCTTTGAGTCAGGAGCGCGCAACTGACGAAGAGTATCAACGCAATCTTGAGAGTCTTAGCCAGGACAGTGATGAGAACCTAGAGGCATATCGAAATTTAGAGCGAGAACTCAAAGATCGGGTGCGTTCCAAGCGGAGTATGCCAGATAGGCAAACTAGAAACGAGACTTCGCTCAGCCAGCATGCGAAAAATCACGGTATTAGCTCTAGCTATGAGTTGCCTAAATCTGATGAGACGCATGAAGATGGTAGGCATATTGATAAAGACATACAGACGCTTCTCTTGCCGGATGCACTTGAACGCAAACTATCCAAGATCATCACAACTTGCAGCAGCTGGACACAAGAGACGGGTATTCACGTACTCTACTCTGCATATGGATTTTTGGAGTGGAAAGATCTGAAAAGTGGCGAAATGATTTTCGCGCCACTCGTTCTCTTGCCTGTTGTAATAGAAAAAATTCGCTCTGCAAAAGGTACGCAGTTCTGGGTAGTCGGCCAAGAAGCTGAGGGTGAGCTAAATACTGTATTACAAGAGAAACTCAAACAAGATTTTGGCATTAAGATGCCGACCTTAGACGGAGCGAATCTTGAACGATTTTTTGAGGAAATAGGTAACCTTTCTCCTACAAACGTTTCGTGGAAAGTCAAACGACAAGTGGTGTTTGGAGTATTTCCATCTGCACGCATCGCCATGTATCACGACCTTGATATCACAAACCATGAGTTTCAGAATAATTCTGCTATCGCAAGCTTGTTGGCTGGTTCTGGAAACACGGGTGTAACACTTTTCGGTGACGAATACAATACTGATGATCCTGAGATAGAAAAGAAAGCACCGCTTTTGGTGATGGATGCCGATTCATCGCAGTTTAGTACGCTGGTTGATGTGGTTGATGGCAAACATCTAGCTGTTGAAGGCCCTCCGGGTACTGGTAAGTCTCAAACAATCGTTAATGCGATAGCAGCTGCTTTGGATAAGAAGAAGAAAGTTTTATTCGTCGCAGAAAAATCGGCCGCGTTGAACGTGGTTAAAGCCCGGCTTGAGCAAGTGGGTCTTGGTCATTTCGTACTAGCGCTTCAAGCCGACAAGTCTAGTCGCGAGAAGGTCTTTGAGTCAATTAGTTCTCGCTTGAACATGGGTCATGTTCATCCAACTAAAGACCTATCTCAAAAGATATTACGGTTCCAAGAAGCGCGCAGTGAAATTCAGAGTTATTTAGAAGTTTTGACTACTCCTGTAGGAATAACTGGATTAACCGTCTATGAAGCCATGGGTAAAGCTATCAATACTAGCGATAGGCTGGCAGCTGTTCCCGAACAAATTTTGAGAGCAAATATTGTTGATATTGATCGCTTCGATCAGCTTCGAATAGAGAAGGGTTTGATACTTGCGAGCGCAGTGACAGAAGCCTGGCAGCGGACTGTTGAGTCGCAACCGCATTGGAGTTCAGCTACTGTTGTCGACCTAGATAAGTTTACTGCCGAGCAGATTTGTGATGCAGCGACAAAGCTGGCTGAACATTTGGAGGCGCTTAAATCGGTGGCTCAGAAGGCTTGCGTAGCTGGTCTCAATGAAACTGATATACATGCAAGTCATATGAGCCTATTGGAAAAGCTTGAATCTCTAGCTAAACAAGCGGAATCAGTAGATGTTAAAGCCGCATCTAGTTTGCCTGCGAATAGATTGTCAGAGATTTCCGAGTTTTTGGAACTCTGCCAGGCGCATTCCGCGCATAGCCGTGCCATTTCTGGACGTATTGGTGTGATGTCAGATTTACCTTCGTCTGATATCGTTCGCGAGGCCGCGAGGTTGGCGAAGGAGTGTTCTGATGATCTTGAGAATTTGAGCGGTCTACTGGCGAAGCGTGAACTGCTCTGTGCCACTAAAGCTGAGTTGGAAGGGAAGTTCTTTGCTGTTCGATCGTTCGTGGAGAAACATGAGTTTGCTGCAAACTGGCCTGTTCGAGTATTTGGGAACATTGTCTCGTTGGCTGGTTCCGTTAACAAAAAGGTTCTTAAGTTGAGAACTGAACTAGATACTGACGATTTTGATGGTCCTCAGATTGAGATGCTGAGCAAAAGAGGCCTCAATTTATTGAAGATTCGAGAAGAGCTCAATTCGCGATTCTATATGTCTCGAGTAAAGCTAGAAGCTGATGAACTATTTGGTCATATCACTGCACTGAAAAACAGCAGTTTGCTGAGCGCCTTTGACTCAGCGTTTAAAAATGCTAAGAGCGCGTATCTTTCACTAAGTCGTGCGGGCAAGTTTTCTAAACAGGAAGCAATTGACGGACTAAATGATTTGGCTGAGTGGAAACAACTTCTTGAAGATTTTTCCAAAGACCGTAAAGCTCAAGCGCTTTTTGGCAAAAAGTTTGATCTTGAAGTCGACTTTGAACAGTTTGCTGAGTTGGGCAAGTTTGTAGACGATGTGCAAGAAGCCTACCCCGACGAAAGTCACAATTCAGTGCGTGAGTTCTTATTCAGTCAATCGCGGGAGAAATTGTTGTCGTGCCCTTCACATGACTTTGGCGAATTTGCAGGGGCAAGTTATTTGGAACTAGTAGAAAAGCTCAACGCTATTGAAGGCCTTCTGCAACCGCTGAATGCTTTAAAGGAGCACGTAGACAAACATATTAAGGCAGTTCCTATCTTGCTTTCCCTTCGAGTTCTAGATCTAGACGATATTGCTGGCAGTCTTGATGCGCTTGCTGCGACCGCTAAACAGTGCGATGACAATCTAAACATAAAAACTCATTTGGGCGAATATTTTAGAGGAACAAGTACGAATTACTCATTGCTACTGCCTGCAGTCCGTTTTGCAGAAGTGGCAAACGAATTAGAGCCTGATGTTTCTGATATTTTCAAACTAATTACCGCCAAAGAACTTTCTAGTTTAATTGATTCTATTCGTTTAAAGCATGAGCATCAAAGTAAGCTTGACGTATCGATCGTTCAATTGAGCAGAATCAGTGGAATTACAGCGGATGAGATTCGAAGGCTGAACCGAGGTGAAGAGAACCCAGCCGCATTGTTTCGCTATGCTGGTACAGATCGAAGTGGGCTCTTTGCCTATGCGGATTTGCGAACCGCGTTGCGCGATCTCACCGATGCCGGCTTAGGCTGGATTGCAGAGGTTTTGCTTGCTGAAGGAGCCTCTCTGAATGAACTCAATGAAATAGTTAAAGCGACTATTTATTTGTCAATGACTAAACATGTTTACTCTTTACACAGCCGAATTCTTTCTAAGTATTCTGGCCGGAAGCTTGATGAATGTCGCGCTGCGCTTGCGCAGTACGACCGTGAAATAATTAGGTTGTCGCGTGAGTCGTTGAAAGAAAAGTTGAGATACTCTTCAGAAGCACCTGATGGCATCTCGCAGGGCCGAAAATCTGAGTTTACTGAAATGGCTTTGATTAAGAATGAGCTTGGTAAGAAACGCGGTTTCATTTCGGTGCGCGATCTCACTAAGCGGGCTCAAACAGCTCTGCTAGAGCTGAAGCCTTGTTGGATGATGTCACCGCTTGCAGTGGCTCAATATCTTCAACAAGGCGATTGCCCTTTTGATTTAGTGATAATAGATGAAGCTTCGCAGATGCCACCAGAAAATGCTTTGGGTGCATTGGTGCGAGGAAAGCAGGCAATGATTGTTGGAGATACAAATCAGTTGCCTCCAAGCAACTTCTTCAGCACCGCTTTCAGTGATGATGAGACCGACGAAGATGAGAGCGTACTGGAAGAATCTGTCCTTGAACTAGCAAACTCTGCGTTCCGACCAGCACGCCGCCTCAAGTGGCACTATCGTTCTAAGCATTCGAGCTTGATTAACTTCTCAAACAAGATGGTCTACAACAGCGATCTCGTTGTGTTTCCAGGGCCAAGCGAAGAGAAGAGTGATCTCGGTATCACTCTGCATTCGGTTGAAGGGCTATACAGAACCGGTCTCAATGAACGCGAAGCCGATGCAATGATAGCTGCGATTCAAGAGTTTATGAAGAATTCGCCGGACCGTTCGCTCGGTGTTGTGACTATGAATAGAAAGCAAAGAGATTTGCTGCAGGAGCGACTTGAGCATGCTCTGATGCAGAACAGTAATGCTGCAGCCTATATTGATAAATGGAAAAAGAAGAACGACGGGTTGGAAGAATTTTTCATCAAGAATTTAGAGAATGTGCAAGGCGACGAGCGCGATGTAATTTTCATCGGTACTGTCTACGGTCCTTCTGAGCCTGGTGGTAAGACTGCAAATAGATTTGGACCTATCAATGGTTTGGCGGGTAAGAGAAGACTTAACGTGCTCTTCTCGCGAGCAAAAATGAAGATCGTAACTTTCACCTCCATGACACCGACGGATATTACCGCTGAAGAAGAACGTAACGCTGGCGCTTTTATGTTGAAGAAATGGCTTGAGTATTCAGCAAGCGGTGGCTTCCTTGGCGGTATTGAGACTGGCCGAGCCACAGACAGTGATTTCGAGGACTATGTAATTCAACAGTTGAAGTCTATCGGCTGTGAGGCGGTGCCGCAGGTAGGTGCTGCTGGTTACTTTATTGATATTGGAGTCAAACATCCAGCTTGGCCATATGGCTATATTCTTGGTGTTGAGTGCGATGGCGCAGCCTATCACTCTTCGAGATCTGCCCGCGATAGAGACAGACTGCGCCAGGAAGTCTTAGAAGGCTTGGGTTGGAGATTCCATCGCATATGGTCAACAGATTGGTTCAACGATCCAAAACATCAAGCCGATGTGCTGAGAGATGTTGTGACTAAGAGACTGAAAGAGCTGAACTCGGCCAAAATTGAGTCAATGGCGGTTTTAACATGACAATAGTGAGTGTTAGAATAGTTGTGTAAATTTGAAAGTTAGACGTGAGTGGTGTATGAACAACGAGCACCGTTCAATACCGTTATTTTTATTTGATTTGTGCGGCCGTTGATTATTGCTATGTCCACTAATCTTTTTTTTGTTTGAGGAATTGCTGTACTCCAATTAGTGGTAATTTAATTGGCGGCTTGATCGACAAATAATCGATCCTTGAGTTCATCAATCGCGCTCTGGCCTCGAGCGTAGGCGCTGCTCTGGCGGCCAGCTATTGGATTAATGAAGCTTCTTATACCGTTTATTCGCAAGGGGTCTTTTTTACAATATGCAGTGATGAGATCGAAGAATGTTTGCGGTCCGAGGCAGGTTTCGAGCCGCTCAACCTCCGCTATTGTTAGCAAAATTGGCGAGAATACAGTAGCGTCTTTTATTTTGTGATAGCCAAGTTTGGGAGGAGTTAAGTTGAGATAGTCCCAAAAATTGTTTGCGAATAAGTAACCTATGTTTGGTGTCAGCAAATGAATGTCGTGTACGATTAGCAGAGGGTATACTCTACTGTAGTTTTGCAAATTGAAATCTGATGAAACGATTTCTCGCTGCAGGCTATCTTTGATAGCTTCTGCTAATTGTCCAATACCTACCTTCTCGTTGGCACATATTGAATATTTCTTTTCGACAATTTTCCAAAAGTCTGGGGCCGACAAGTAGACTGCTTGATCATCTATCCATTTGCACTTTATTTCAGCAATTGCACAAACACTTCCGCTTTCAAGCCATAGATCAAACCGTGGGTGGTCTTTTGGAGTCGCGCGTACTCTGTTGAAGCCCCAAGATCGTTCATTCGCGTTGAAAATTTGCTTTATGTATTCTTCAAAGGCATCTCCGAACTTTTCAAATTTTTGTTTGTCGTTATTTGTCTTGTAGAAGAATGGCCCATAAGTGGCTCTTTCCGCTAAGAGATTCACGTCAGACACAATGTAGCTATTGTCCAAAAATGAAAAGATTGGTTTCTCTCGTAGACCCTTAATGCTCACGCTGTCCAGAGTTGATTGATTCACAAATAGCTTATTCAGATCTGCTGACTTGATTGATTCTAAATCTAGAAATTTTTGAAATACTTCTTGTTTATGTGGTATTTGTTCGCAGAGTATTTCGAGTTTAATATCGAAGAGGCTTTCCATCTCGCCTGCTTTGATGACGTCTTTTTTGTGTGAAGTGGCCGCCAGTAGCGCAGTAGAGCATTCTCTATACATCTCTACCGACATATCATTGTTATCCTCAAATTCTTGTTTGTGGTCCCTGCCTGGCCCGTTGAAAAAGAATTGATCGACAAACAAAAAACCTCGCCCTAGAACAGATACTGCGTCGCAAATATTCGATCTCATTAGACAGCATTCTCTGAGCATTCGTAAGCTTTCAATATTCGGTTCTCTGAGAGTTTGCAAAGCGTTTACTACTGGTAGCTGTACGCGCAGCGAGTGCAGCTCATAGGCCATCAAAATTGACCTAATCAGTTTATTTTTGTGGCAAGCGCTATCGCTGAATAGGTCTAGAGATTCTTCGGGGTTCGCCCATAGGCTAATGGCTCTAAATAACTCAAAGGCATGTGCGCGCGTAAAAAATGTCTCTGCGGATGGGCCGCGTGCTAGATATTTTTGCAGCCTGCTAATTGACATTTCGTCAATCAATTCGGCTTCTATCAATTTTTGCAGAGCTAGATGTTGTGACTCGAAGTCACTTGTTTCTTCCGTGATTATGTTCAGTCGAGCAATTGTTTTAAGCGCTTGATCCCGATTGAGTTGACTAACATCTGACCTAAATTTATCGGCATTGGGCTTCAAGTTTTGCCCTAAGGCTGTTAATGGCAAGACCGGAATGTGGTTTAGCACTATCGAAACCTTTAGTCTTTATTGTTGAGGGCATTTAGGGCTAGTAGTTCAAGCAACTTTTCTCAATTGTGAATCTTGCAGCCTATTCTTGCTGGTGAGTTTATTTCGACCGAAGAACCTACTCCCTTTTCACCGCCAACTTATCTTTGTCATGGCTATGCATTTGTTTGCCATTCCCATTCCCACCACCCGCGCACACCCCGCAGGTCAGCCCCATTTTAGAACATCGCTTGCATGCTGAACAGGTGTGACAAGCCATGCACGGATTCGCGCCCACGCATGTGCTGGCCTGGGCGGCAGCGTCGATGCTCGCGGCTAAGCAAATCAGCGCCGCTATCGCAAATTTTCCCACTGGCTTTGCCCCCGTTTAGCTTAGTGCTTAACTTACCCGCTATTCTAATTAATAACGGTTAGGTAGACTACAATTGGATGGTTCTATCTAGTTTAAGTTTGCTTAGTTTATTGATTCGTCGTCTGCCTGGGTAAGATGCCAATTGGAGCCTCTTGTTCAATAGCCGTCAGCGAGGTTCAATCATCAAGATTTTTCAACGAAATTACTTCATCAATCCAAGATGAAATGACTGGTCTATGACTTTCTAAATTACTCTCCCATTTTGATAGGAAGGCAATGTTCCATGATTCTTGAAGTCTATCAGCGCAATAAAGTTACTCACCACTATACTGTCAGTGCACTTTCGCAAAGACGCCGGCCAAGTTTATCACCCGCCAGTGCTGTCAGCTAACGAATGCGCCTCAAATGGGTCCTTTGCCTGGTGCGTTATTGCTTTGGCGGGCTTGGTGCCTGGCATAATTTCAAAATCAGGCGAGAAGTGTTCGATGATGCTACGAAGCTGATCAAATGGTTTTCTGTCGCCATCCATTTTTGCTTTGCCCGAGCTGACGAGACTGTCAAACGTAGCCTGGCCGCCCATCACGGTTTCGAGATCGCTGCGATTAATCGTGACCGTCAGATCTGCGTGCTTCGCTTGTTGACCCATAATATTGGTGAGCGTTGAGTTACTCATCTCTAACACAAATTTTTCGCCGTTATCCGGTGTGACCAGATTGATGACGAACTTCATACCCTCTGCTTTCTTGCTATCCATGCTGATTGCCAGGAAATCTAGATACAGCTCTGTCGACATGCCTCGGATCATGTCAGGTCCAATGGACTTCGGTGGCATGCCACCAGGTATGCCGTGACGAAGCTCAAAAGCAGCTCCAAGAAAGCTATTGCGTAAACTTGGACTTTCCTTCTGATAGCCGATTTGTTCGAAGACATCGGCCAGCAAATCTTTGGCCGTTTGGTTATTAGGCTCGGCGTAAACAAGCTTATTGAGAATTTCAATTGCTTCGCGATACTTGCCCTCGTCGTGGAGTTGCTTGCTTTTTGCCAAAATCTTTTCAGCTCCACCCATCATCTCAACATAGAGTGGTGCAGAATCTTTAGGAGAAAGCGGAATGAGCGTGGCTGGATTGCAGTCCCAGTATCCAAGAAAGCGATTGATTACCGCACGGCTATTGTGTTCTTCTGAGCCGTGGTAGCTGTGTGCGGCCCACTGAGCTTTGAGGCTCTTGGGCAGGTTGTAGACGTTATGAATCTCGTTGATTGTCACACCCTGGTTGGCCAGGTGCAGCACTTCGTTGTTGAGGTTTGCGTAAACGTCACGCTGCGTGCGCATCACTTCTTGAATGCGATCATTACCAAAGCGCGGCCAGCTGTGCGCAGAAAACATAGTGTCGGCCTCATGACCATAACGGTACAGCGCCGCATTAATATGTTTAGACCAGGCCAGTGCATCACGCACCAGAGCGCCACGTAGAGTGTAGATATTGTGGATGGTGCCTGTGATATTTTCGGCTGCCCAGAAGGCTTTAAACTGCGGGAAGTAAGTGTTCATCTCCGCTGGCGCCTCGGTGCCGGGCGTGTTTTGAAATTCCATTGTCACGCCGTCGATAGTCAATGTCTCAAAATCTTTCTCGATATAACGGCTTGGCTCAATCAAGCCTGTGTTCCCGATTGCAACGTTCTTGCCTATAGACTGATCGACGTGGCCAAAGGGGCTGCGCGGAAGTAGCACACCATACTGGAAGAACATGCGGCGGTTCATTGCGTTGCCGGCGCACACATTCTCGGCTATGGCATGCTCCATGAAACCTATCGGTGCGATTACCGGCACTTTGCCGCTTTTTACATCGGCTTCATCTATCACGCCGCGCACCCCACCGAAGTGATCGCCGTGGGAGTGCGAGTATACAACCGCAACTACAGGGCGCTTGCCGAGTTTTTCGTTGATTAATTCTAGGGCCGCACGAGCTGTTTCTTTGCATGTTAGCGGGTCAAAAATGATCCAGCCTGTATCACCTTTGACGAAGCTGATATTGGCAAGGTCAAAGCCGCGTACTTGATAAATCTTGCCTGGCACAACTTCGTAGAGTCCGTAGGCCATATTCAAAATGGCTTGACGCTGCAATGAGGGATGAATGCTATCGAAGTCTTTGCCATCTAAGAGAAACTCGTAGCTGCCTATGTCCCAGGCGACGTTGCCAGCATCGGCCATGATTTGTTTGTAAGCTGGGGCGGCAATAAAACCTTTCTTGGCTTCCTCGAAGTCTCTCTTGTCATCGAATGGCAAATCCATGCGCAAACCATTCTGCAGTTCCATCGTAAACTTAGACGGCATCTTGCCTTTGGGGTCGAAGTGCTGGCCTTGTTTGGTGTCGGCTTCAGAAATGGAATGTTGCGGCATAGTCACTTTCTCCCGGCATGAATTTGAATTCAGAACTATACTATTTTTCGCTTCTTAAGGCCACGAGCGCGCAACATGTATGCGGAGCCAGTTCTTCTGCCTTGCTTATCTCAGTATGAGCTGCTGGTAAACAAGACGCTTCGGCCCACCGGCTGGGTATATTGACAGACGTGCGCGGTAAGTTGAGGCCAGAGCTATTCCCGGTGATAGGCCAAATGAAAAAGATGACCGGCACGAGCGCCCAGCCACTCGTGAAATCAACGCTGCCGACGTTGGCAGCGGAGGTGCATCTTACCAGCGCCGCCGTGAATTGGCTCAGCAAAGCGAGCGAGAAGGCTCTGCAACCGATCTTTTCTATAAGCCTGGTGAGAAGCCATCAAATAGTTCGAAGTTCGTTATCCTGGGGCTAGAGAGCGAAAAGCCTGTGGTTGACAAGTCTACAGTTGATAAGCCAGCTAGTGACTATCGCCATTATTGTGAAACTCACCCAGTGCCAACGCCTGGTGCGAGAGATGCAAACGGAGCTTGGCATTTTAGAAGTTCGGCAGGTGATCTAGCAGGCGCGTTCAAAGAGTGGGTCTGGAATGACGTCGCTCCCAGCCCGGAGAGAATGGCTCGTTCCTTCATTAATATCGCGTGGAAGACAACTATTGTCTCGGGTGAAGCGTTGAACTCGGTGCGCGAGTTTCCACCAATAAAGAACCAAGAGTTTCGCGACTATCTGCGCGGCACCATCGAAAACCCTGAGATTTATCGATGGAATTCTCCCGCCAAAGATCTTGATTTGCGTGCTGCCGACCGTGCTTATGATGCGTTTAATCTGGAGAGTCTGAATCTGCCGCGCTCGCTCATCCCTGGAATTATTTTGAATGAGATTAAGCATTACAAGCCATTGCTAGATGACAAGCAAGGCTTTGCTGCAGAGCATGGCTTCAAGTTAGGACCTCAGGATTCAATTGGCCCGGCTCAGATGCAAGTGAAGAACATTGAAGAGCTCGTCCACGCTCGTGATGGAAAGACCGGCGACTATCTATATCCGCAGCTACAGCAGTTTAAAGCTGAGCCGCTTAAGGCGGCGCTCGACCCCGCAAAAGCTCCCTATTTCGTTGCCGCGTATTTGCTCAATGAGGTCGCAAAGATTGATAGATACAACAAGATTCATCGAGCTGTGGTAGTTCCGATCAACGCTGATACCCTGGCCTACCGCTACAACTACGATGTGTTTATCGACGACCATGGTGTCAAGCGTTCTCTGGAGCCGTCGGAAAAACTCTTGAGGAAGATAACGGGAACGTCTAATTTTGAACAGTGCCCTTGGCCCATGAGAGGCATTGTTGAAAAATCAAATCACGTTCGAAACGTTAAAGCTGCCATGAAGCAGGTCGAGCCGTATTTGCCAAAGTGATTAGTCTTCTTTCGATACCCAGCACCAGAATAGATTTACGCCTAGGCCAATGACGCCAAACGCAATGCCGCCAAAGAGACCTTGGTTGACCTGATGGCTGACGTATTCCGCTCGTGTTGGCTTTGACTCGCTTGAAGCATCATATCTTTCCATTTCTTCACCGCCCGCTATCATTCCGTAGAACGCGCCGACGATAAAGGAGGCGCCGAATGCTAGCAAGGCAAACATAATGCTGCGTTTTTTCGAAATCTTTGGTTTTTTCGGTTCGTCAGTCAAGCTATTGCTCTGTATGTAGTAGCCAATTGATTTATACCATGGCTGGTTAACCATAAAGAGCTGCTAGATTACATTATGAGCGTGAAAGAAGAGAAAGCTGCCAAAATAGATACTGCCATTTACTCGTTATCTGGTATCGGGTCAGTGCGAAAGGGATAAACAGTCAAATCTGGTTCGCATATTTTCCATTCTGGAACTGGCGGCTTGCCACTCATGTTCCAATACGTGATTCAGAGCCGATTACGATAAACTTACAGCGCCGGAATTGAAGGATTTGATGCTTTTTACAAAGAAGAGAGTGACTTGGGAACAGGTCCGTGATGAGGTATTTGCTGATATGTACGCACATGCAACAGGGCTAACGACTAGCAATCCAGGTTCACTGAAAATGAGAAAGGGATTTCCAAATTGTCTGCGGCTTTTGAGAGAGGATTACTAGTAATGGCTGACGACAAGCAAGAAAAAGGTAGATTGGCCAGACTAACGGAAAGGTTGACGGCTGGTGCACCGCCAACGCCAGAGCAAATTGAAGAATCACAGCGTAATAGGAAAGCTCTTCTTGGCACTGCCAGGCAGTGGGCCGAAATGCTGCCTACCAATATCATCGCTATCGATATCTCGCAATGCTCTCCAGACGGGCGAAAAAGTCACGGCGCATCACACTCGGCACCAGGTAATTCAGATTACGATGAACTTCGTGCCTTGCATAAACTTGAGAAGCCTGGCGATTCCAGCACAATCTACAAGCGATTTGTTGATGGTGCGTGGGTTGTGGTAGACGATTTAGATTAAGGGAGGCTGAGTCAGTAGTGTTTGAACTATCTAAATCAATTGAGGCTCAATCACCATGAACAATGAGAATGTGGAAGACGACAAAGCGAAGTTGATGCAGATGCTTGACGACGAACCTCCATACGACCGAGAGCGTTTTGAAGAATGGCGTAAGGCGACAGAAGGACAGTGGCTAGAGATGGTCACGATGAAAGATGATATGAGTTTGTCGATTGTCACCACTCAGTATTTTGTGGGTGGTGGCGTGGGCCACGGTAGTTCCAATTCTGCCCCCGGTGATTCTGACTATGAGGAGCTCTTGGCACATCATGGACCGCTTAAGCCGGGCGATAGTCATACGCTGATTCGCAAGAAGGTTGATGGCGCGTGGGTTGTGCAAGTAGGTTGATGATGCTTAGCTATAATTTGAGGACAGAGTCTTTAAAAGACTATTTGTCTCTGTATCGAGACATATCTATTTTCGCTTCTTAAGGCCGCGAGCACTCAACATGTTTTTAATTTGCTGCTCTGTAGCGCACTTGGGGCAGTTACTTCCGCGTTCATATCGGCGGTGTGCTTCCGCGGTCCATTCATGCGAACAGACCGAGCAAAGCCACCAGCGTTTCGTGCGCGAATGTGCTCTCTCCTGATCGGGTCGGTCGTTGCCGTTTTTCGTTGGGTGCCATTCTCTGGCAATGTTAGGTGCCAACGTTGTTAGAACATTGGTTACCGAAGTCTTTCTAAACATGCAAAACGGGCACTGTGTCATGTCTCTTGTTCGATCTGCCACTTTAGCTTCCCATTCGTGATCTGGGCCTTCTTTGCATTTCCAAAAGACTCGACGCCCGCTATTCTCAGTCACCATATCCGGTTTCAGGGCACCATTCTTTACTTTGTCCCACTGCTTGGCGAACTCTGGATGTGTAACCTTCAGATTATTTCCTTTTGAGCCTTTCTTGTTTGTGCAGCTTGGGCAGCGCTCTTGTTTGGTTGTGCGGTAGAAACCAGACACCCAACCATCGTGTGTTGGGTCTGCTGAGCAGCGCCAGGCCACTTTTAGTCCGACCGGTAAAGCGTACGGATCGATACCTTTATTTTTGCGATGGTCGAATTCCATCAAGACATCAGGATAGTCGCGTAAGTCTGTTGGGGCGCCTTTATTGCATATGTAGCAGCCAGCATCATTAGTGGTGCGATTCACCACGATTGCTTGCCAGATGTGCCCTCTCTTGCATTTCCACCATGCGCGGAAATTGGAGCCGAAGGAAATTTCCTCAGGGCCTATGCCATTCTTGCGTCTCATCCATTCGTTCGCTAACTCGGGGTATAAGTCTGCTACGTTATTTGTGACTGAAGGTTTTAAACCGCGGCAGAACCCACAGCCTTGCGACCAGGTTTCATTTCTGAATGCTTTGCCCATACGGCTCAGTTCAATTTGAAATATATGATCTTTGGCCGATGGGCATTTAAACCAGGCTCTGACAGTCGAACCGAATGAAAAGTCGTCTGGACCATACCCACAGTTTTTTTGATAGAGCCACTGTCTGGCTGCTTCTGGGTAGACTTCGGCAAAGGATGGGCTGAGAACGCGTGCTTGTTCCAGCACGTTTTCGATGAATAGATATCCTCTCTTACTTTTGGTTCGTTTTTGCATGCGAGATAGAAGCGTTAAAGGCTACTTTTGGCAAGCGACTCGGTTGCCTGGCCTTCTGGTTTAGCAAGATTCTTCAGGCGCATTGCTTCCTGAGACAGTTCCAACGGTCTTTCGGAAACTGCAAACACCTGCTTCATCCATAGAGGCCAGTTTTCAACTTCTCTCGAAACTTCTTCTAGGTCGTTCTTGAGCCATTCAGATAAATCAATGTTCGCTTTCATGTCGCTACTTCCTCACTAACTTCATCAGGCAGGTTCTTGAATTGATCTAAGTTCTTTTAAAGTATAAAGGCAATGACACTTGTAAGCAAATTATGTTAAACGCTTGCCTACAGCGCTTGGAGCATCAGCGATTGGGGCAATGTTTCAGGTGAGCTGAACTAAAGGCACGACCTAAAAGTTCAGATCCAGTTGCAGATTCTAAGACTTCGCTAGCTAATTGCCCAAAGGAATTGTTCAGTGAATCGCGCCCGAGCGATACTAGAAGTAACTCTTGCCTTTAGGTGCTTCTCGTCTGGTGAATGCTCTCTGATATTCCGGCTCATACAGGTCAATGATCTTGTAGGTTCCAGAAGTCTGCCACTCGTTGTTAAGCCATTGGCCGGTTTGGTCTAGCACTTTCGAAACAGTTTGGGATTGCATGTAAACCTTTCCCCAAAATAGCCATTTGTCGTCAATGTTCTGAACAAGAAATACTCTGACTGGATCCAAGTGAAAAATCCGAGCGCTTTTTTTTCCGTGAAATTCAAACAGAGTATTTTCTACTTCAAGTATAGAAATAGGATTTTGAGTGTGTTTGGTTAGATCTAACAAGTTGCTTGGAAAACCCTGCTCGATGGTGAGTTGAAGTGTGTCATTGATTTCAAGATAGCTGCCCATTTCTACTTCTCACTTTGGCTGGAACTCTGAAGTGCATTTTTGTTGTCACTAATTATAAGGCTTGTTTGCCCTTTCTATAGTCAGACTTTCAAACTGTCTTGGTTTGATTTGATCCGATTTGATGCAGCCATCCGAGCGCCTAAACAGCAGTGGTGAAACTGTTTGTTTGGCAATGCTGTTCGCTGGTGAACTTTCTATTGTGGTAGTGGATAAGACAGCGCACCGGGATGTGGAGAGAGAATGCAAGGAAGTTTTTCAGTCGGTCTTTGGTTTTCTATACTAGCTATGGTCGCGGCTTCTGGCTTGCACACCGGTTTTATGGGTGACATTAGCCTAAATTTTGATATTACTACCGCAGCTCAGATCATTGGGCCATTGGCCCTCATTTTTGCACTTTCTGTAAACTCGCGTGGGATTGGCTCAAACTTTCTTTTGGTGGTATTCACGCCGATCATATGTGGCCTTTTGTTTAGCTGGGGAGAACTAGTAATTGAATTCGATCCGCACACTGCTTCAAAGGGCTGGGGAATACTCTGGTTTCTCTTCGCTTACGAGACTAGTTTAAGAAGTGCTCTTCTTGCCGTGGTAATTAAATCCGTTTTACGGCCGTTGACCTCTGGCTTTGACCCTCTAATAGCTGGCACCCGCTGGTAGCTTTTGATTGAAGTCAAATTTGAATTGCGATGCTCAGATCTAGTTGTGGTTGATCAGATCAAAACTGATTTATTTTCTGGTTCTTGAGGCATTTTACATCATAAAAATAAGACCCCGCCTGAGGCCTTTCGGCAATCAGGCGGGGAACATATATTTAATTAGTACCATACTGAAGCTGCCAAAATCAAATTTCGTCGGCAATTTAATATTTTTTAGAGGCTTGCTACGCCTGAAACCTAAGTCTAATCGTCTTTATCGCTTTTCTGATTGGCAGAAAATTATGGTTTTGACCTCACAAACTTTTAAATTCCATGTTCTTTAGTCCACTGCACAATGACCAAGGACAACTCAGGCGTCTCTTGCACCCTAGCTGCCTATGATCTTTTTGTGGCGGCGCATTGCGGCAACGGAAGCTTCGTTCACCTTGGGCTCGCTAGACATTAACTCAGCCAATGCCACGCTTTCTTCTACCGTCAAACGAATGATTCTTTGTTTTTCAATTACTAGGGAAGCTTCTTTGAGGGCTGCCTGAACCATGAAATCAGAAGTCGAGCGTCCTTGAAAAGCAGCAGTCTGGTCAATTTGCTGTTTTGCCTCTGCCGTTAGCCTGGCAGCGATGCGCTCTTCTTTTTTGTCTCTTCCTGTCATGATCAAACCCTCTTGTAGGATTGTACAACGAACTCCTGTACATGGCGATGCTTCGACCCACTTACCGCTCTGCTATTCCGCACGCTGGTTTTCAAAGTTTAAATCTAAGGATGTAGTTGCCATCGAGTTTGGTGCCGGGCTAGCAGTGCCAACTGTACGTGTTGACCTCTGATATGCAAATCGATTGCGGCAGCCCCCTCTTTCTGTGGTATGATGATTGCGGTAGCGTATGCGTAAGCCCCCGTAATAAGGGGGAGAGTGCAAGCAATATGTTGAAAATGAAACAGTGAATATACCGGATTATATTGAGGATTTGCAGGCAAAGGGACGCTATTCCGTTTCTGGCCAGACCATAGTGTCGGAAACTGGTAAATCGGAGAAGGCAGTAGAGCGTGCCCTGAGCAGGCTGCGCCAGCACGGTGCCATCTCTACTCCCCGCAAAGGGTTCTATGTGATTGTTCCGCCAGAATATCGTGTTGCTGGGTGCCTGCCAGCGACTTGGTTTATTGACGAGATGATGAGGTTCGCAGGGGAGCCATACTATGTCGCCCTTTTGAGTGCAGCAGAGTTATACGGAGCAGCGCATCATCGCCCGCAGGAATTCCAGGTCGTAACTGAGCGCTCGCACAGAATGATAGAGTGCGGACGGACGAGACTTCGCTTCTTCGCTAAGCGCTATTTTGCCAAAACACAAATCATCAAACACAAGACTCGAACAGGCTACATGCAAGTATCCTCGCCAGACGCTACCGCGCTGGATCTTGTCAGATATTCATTTGAACTTGGTGGCTTGAGCACTGTAGCTGTTGTCATATCTGAACTTGCTGAACATCTGAGTCCTCGCGAGCTCCTTAAGGCCGCGCCTGGATTTGAACTGTCAGTTGTTCAAAGACTTGGCTTCATTCTCGACAAGTTGGGCAAGCACAAATTATCAGATCCCTTGTCGAAGTGGCTCCTTGAGCAACGGCCTCGCTTGGTTTTATTGACGGGAGATGAATCAGCAGAAAGCGCTACAGTCGATTACCGGTGGCGAGTAAAGGCCGATGAGGAGTTTGAGATAGAGGCATGATACCTCAATCACAATAAGTTTTACTTCTCGGGAGGTAGTCGCTACTCCGAGGATATAGACCTCGTTAAGATCACCTCCGGCAAGGCTGCTTCGGCAAATATATGGAGCATGGCAAGGGCAGAATTCGGCGGCGAGACTTGCTAGCAAACTTGGAGGAGAAGCTCTTGGTTCGGCGATTTACGACGGACATTGCCTCCCTGCTCAGAACTGGACTCGCGTATGATCCGGCAATGGCATTTGAACTCATTTCTGAAAAGATTATTCCATTGATTCCTGATTGAGCCACTAAGGTGGTTTTGTGCGTATATAAAGTGACACAGTGAACGACAACAGAGTGCAATCAAAATTTGATGCGCCGGTAACCACTTTATTAATGTTGCGCAAGCAGCTTGGCATTCGTGCCTCACCGAGACCGGCACTGTATAATCAGAGCGCCAGCAATGAGAATTTAGCGCCAGAAAAGGAAACCAATGACAACAAATGATGACGATCGCCGCACGGCACTGATCGAACTTGGTGCCGAGGCCCTCGCTGATGTCATCCTTGAACTGGCATCACTCACAGACGAAGCGGACCAAACAGTTGAGCGAATAGTCTCTGATGATTCCGCCAATATTGCTCGCCTAGAAGAGCGCATCGCCAACTGCGTTTACGACGAAGATGCCGACATCGTTGGGCCAATTGTCTTTATTCAGCGACTCGAATTTTTGTTGCACGATCTCAGCCTTAGTGTGCACGACAGCTTTGAAGGGTTCAGATTGACTACTCTCTTTATTGAAAACGATCACTATGTCTTCGAAAACGTTCGCGACGACGGCACTTTTTCTCGCATTTTTCAAAATGATGCCGTCGACTTGCTCGTTCATTACGGCAGCGGATGCACTGACAAAGAGTGGCTCTGTCATCAACTGTTCCGCCTTTATGACGAAGACGCAATCGGCTCTCGCTGGAATATTTTTGCTGGTGCTGCTGAATACATTCCTGAAGAAAAATTGCGCATGCTGATTGAACGCATGCAGAGTGCTGTTAAGAGTAATCCTGGTGATGAAGCGAAGTGGTCGTATGCTTTAGAGTCGCTGGCAATACAAATCAAAGATTTCGATCTGCTCGAGCAAACTCGTCTTGCCGGTAGCAGCACATTGTCTACCGCAGACATTTGCGAAATTGCCCGTTTGCGTTTAGACGCCGGCGACGCTTCTGGAGCGCTTGCCTTACTGAAGAAAGTCGACGCCACCCGCAATCGTCAGACCGAATTCAACACATTGCTACTCGCTGTCTACAAAGCGCTGGACATGAAAGATGAAGAGGCCGCGCAGGCCTGGAAGTTGTTCAAGTCTGTGCGCAGCGAAGACAATTTCGAGGCGCTTTTGCGGGCCATCGGTGAAAGCGAGCGTGAAGCGGTCATCGACGGAGAGATGTCCGAAATCTTTGCCAGGCATGGCGTGACTTACTCTGATGCACATTTTCTCTTAAATGGTAAACGCATAGATGATGCCGAGAAATATCTCTGGCAACATGTGGTGCCTCTCAAACGCGGTCTGTATGCCAACATTTTGCCTCTTGCTCAAGCAATGGAGCTAAATGAGCGCCACCTCATGGCCAGTTTCTTATATAGAGTGGTGCTTGATGAACTGCTGCAACAAGGTTATTCGAAGTCTTATCATCACGGTGTTGGATATTTGCGCAAACTCGATGCCATGTCTGAGAAAATCGCAGATTGGAAAGACATTGTGCCTCACGCCGATTATGTCAGCCAGCTGCGTAAAGCCCACAGCCTGAAGGGCAGCTTCTGGAGCCAGTATGGCGGAATCACGCAATTGTGACACGAGTGTGAAATATGCGACGAAAAACGCTGCGAATATGTCGTAATCCGACCATGTACATCGCACTGTCCAATGGCTATTCTGAATGCATCCCCCCTCGCAACGGTGTTCTAAATCATGGCCAATCATTCAGATAAGTGTGATGCTAATCAAATGGACAACACTCAAAATTTTGCCACCAACGAACAGACTTCCGCTAGTTCAAGACTGAGCCAAGAAGCTTACCAGCAGGCGCCAGCACCAGAAGCCTGCCCACCTAAATCTGAGCAAAAATCAACCGAGCCAGAGCACAAATTTCGCGGTCTCAACCTCGGGCTCTTCAAGATTGGCTTCCAAAACCATTCTCTGTCATTAGGTGTCAACATCGGTATTGCTAAAGTAGGCGCACAAATCGGTCAAGAAACCAGAGTAGATGCTGGCGTCAATCTCGGCCCCGTCGGAGCCCGCGGCGGCGTCGGTGTAGGCGTTGATCGTCATGGCTTGCACAGCGATGTAGGCGGCCGCGTTCATGCCGCAAAGCTGGTGGACACTGGCGCTGCGGTAAAAGCCAATCTCGGTCCGAAAAGCGGTGTTTACGCTGACACCGGCGCCAAAGTATTGTTTGCACATACCCGCCATACATTTGATTCTAGCGTAGGCGATGACGGCTTCAACAACGGCTATAAAGGCGACGTAGGCCTGGCTAAGGTAGTTGGTGTACAAGCAGGCGGTCACGCTAATCTCAATGACGATTCGTCCTTCGGCGGCCGTGCCCGAACAAATCTAGGTGAGGCTTCACTGGGAGCCGGAGCCGACATCAACACCAAAAATAATTCGGTGATCAATCCTGACGTACACATCAGCGCCGATTCTGGAGAAGAGAAAGCTCGCTTCAATGTAGGAGCGCAGGTCGGACCAAAGCTAGATGTAAGAGCAGGCACCGGCTATAGTGCGACGGATCGTTACAACGACTATAACAGCGGCGAAGTCAGCATCGGTGTCGGCGCCAGCGGTATCGGAGCACAATCAGTAGTGCAACACAATGAACGCCAAATTTTAAGAAAGTTCGGTTGGGGCCCTGACTATATGGCAGACTTCTAAGAGCCATTACCTTTCAGTAATTGGCATTCTCTTGCTTCTCCGAAGTGCTCACGGAAGTCTGGGATATAATCGTAGTGTGAATCAGAAGAAACTGCCTTTATTGAATTGCTTCTGCCTGGCCCTGCTGCTCCTGGGGTTCAACTTTGCGCCCTGTGCTGGCCAACCCGGCGTGGTCTGGCAGCCATCATTTGAGACTGATGGTATAGACTCGGATATTGCCGAGAGGCTAAGCAAGTGGAAGAGATGGGGATTTATCGACAATCATGGTTCGTTCAAAATTTTGCCCAAATTCGATCTTGTAAAGTCTTTCAAGAATCGAACGACTACTGTGGGTGTTGATGAGCGTTACTTCAAAATAGATAAAACCGGCAAGGTCATTAGCCCAGATATGACTAGGGTTGAAGTAATCAACGAGACGAACAAAAAGAGATGGGCTGAGGAGGGAAAGGAAAAAGAGGAGAGTGCAAAGGCTAAGTATAGCGGCAATATATTCGATGCCTCGGGTACAAAGCTTTTAGGGCCTTCCAGCGATTTTGAGCTGGGAGTATTCGCTGAGGGTCTGGCTTCATGTACGGCGAAACCCAAAGCAGAAAGAGACTACTCGGGCTTAGGAATGAATCGGACTGGCTATATTGATAAAAATGGCAGACTGGTAATCGCGCTAAATTTCGAAAGTGGAGAGCCTTTTCAAGGCGGTCTGGCCAAGGTCGAGTGCATTTCTCCGAAAGGCAAAGGAAACGCCTACGTCTCTGGTTATATAAATCGCACAGGTCAGCTATTGGGCGGACACACATACAAAACTGCCTGGGATTTTAGCAACGGATTAGCAATAGTGCAGACCATTGGCAAAACCGAAGACGATTCTGAATGGGGCTTTATAGATAAGTCTGGTAAAGAGCTCATGGGGCACTGGACAGACGTGGCAAACTATTCTGGAAAGATCGCCGGAGTACGCAATAAGAACGGGCTTTGGGGATTTGTGGACAGGCAAGGCAAACTAATTTCGCCTTATCAATTTTTATTTGTCGGACATGACTTTACCAATCACTTAAACTTTGTAAAAACCAAAGACGGATTTGGATATGTAGACGAAAAAGGGCGTTTGATAATAGCGCCGAAATTTGCTGATGCAGATGAGTTCAGTGAGGGCTTTGCACCGGCTGCAGTGGCAGTTTCTGAAGATGAAATAGTCACCAAGTTAGCATCTCTTCAAAAGTGGCGTTGCAGCTTCCTCGATCCGACCGGCAGAACCATCGCCTCAGGTTTCTATGCCGCTAGGCACTTTTCAGGAGGCCTAGCAGCAGTGCGCACTGGAACGAAATGGGGATATATAAACGGACAAGGTGAGCTCGCTATTCATGCCACTTTCGACAAAGCCCTCGATTTCTCACAGGGCCTCGCGGCAGTGTTGATAGGGGAGCGCTGGGGTTTTATCGATAACAAAGGCAACTTCAAGATTCAACCTACCTTTTTAGCGAGAGACTTTGAATTCGATAGCCCGACTGTCCCTCAAAAATTTTCGGAAGGGGTATCGATAGCTCAATCGCCTGATTATTTTTGGCGTTTCATAGGTACAGACGGTAAGCAAGTATTTCATCTTGAGAGGCGCATGATTGCAAATTTCAGACCAACTGCCGAGGGCTTTAGCGAGGGGCTAGCCGCGCTCAAGGATGATACAAATTATCACTATGGATACATAGACCATGAGGGAAAGTACAAAATACCACCTAAGTTAGAAGAAGCTGCTTCTTTTTCTGAAGGCTATGCTGCTGTAGGCGTAGTAGCGTCAAAAACACCGCTTATCGATGTAGAGCAATTCGAGCTTAGTAAATGGTCAAGCGCCGAGCCCGAGCCGAAGTTTGGCTTCATTGATAAAACTGGAAAGTTTGTTGTTCAACCTCGATATGATAAAGTTGGCTCTTTTCATGAAGGCCTTGCAGCAGTGGGCTGTGGAGAATCTGTCGAAAACATGGATGGAGAACCAGGTTCGATTAGAATCTCTCGTACATTTCCTGATACCGAAATACATGCAAAATGGGGATTCATAGATTGCACTGGTAAGGAGATAATAGACCTAAAATATTCTGCTGCTAAAGATTTTTCGGAAGGGCTGGCTCCAGTAAAGTCTGGCACAAAATGGGGATTTATAGATAAGCAAGGAAAGTTTGTAATTCGCCCGCAGTTTGAAGCCGCCGCCCCATTCTCAAATGGACTCTCAGCTGTCTCCATCGATGGCAAACATGGATTTATAAATAACAAGGGCACTCTAATTATCGAACCCCGATATTCTCTGGCAGGATCATTCTCGGACGGGCGGGCACTAGTTGTCACAGCAAATGATACTCTTGCCAAGATAAGCACGGAAGGCCGAATATTCAGCGCACCAGTAAAAACAAACGATGATATCCTTAAATTTCTTCTTGAAAGTGGTAGCTCGCCCGACGAAGGTCAATGGGCCGGTTATAAACACTAAAACAATACCGGTGGTCAAATCCTAAGTCTATTAATCATTGGGAGTAATATTGGTGAACAAATATTTGCCTTTCACTTTTTCAAAGACGAATATTTCTTCACCGCAGAAAGCACTGTAGCTGTTTTTGTCGGCTACAGGCTTTTGTTTGACCAGGCAAGCTCTGGTTTTCTTCGAGAAAAGTTTGTCGCAGTATTTGATGAATTGCGTCTTGTTCAGTTTTCCGTCATAAGACTCAAAAGGCAAACTCGTTAAACTGGAAATTGCTTCTTTATCGTTTTTGGTAAGGGCCGATTTGAAATCACTCCAAAAAGTATCAAATGCAGCATCTTTGGCTGAAGCCGCTGACAATGAACAAACTAAAGCGACAATTAAAAACAAAGTTCGCAGCATCAATGGTTTCTCCGATTTCTCCGGCCGATTCTAGCAAATTCTGAAAGCGCCTAATCAAATATTTCACCAAAACCTAAACTGGTTTGGGTTGCTTTTTTCTCTACAATTTCTCAGGCAATACGCACACTGCAGCATCGAGAATTGCAACATCTGCAGATGCTGGAATTCTCCAAGTGTTTTGTAATTTTGTGTAGTGAAGGTAGTGCTTTGCCGGAAGCGTAACTTCGTTTTTGTTTGTGATCAGAGTGCCAGAAGTCAGCCCTGTTAGTTGAAAAGTTTCGCGTTTGGGTTGTGAACCTGATCGAGGCGAGGGATCGTAAACAACAAAAACGTTTGAGCTACCAGGATTTTGTTCATCGATTGCAAATCCAGCGAGCGTTACCCAGTGGCCTCCCGTACGTAAGTATCGATCGCCTGTTCCAGTGCGATACCACCCAAAATTCAGAAAAACACCTCCGCCCTGATCAATGGTCTTTTTCAAAGTGTTCAAATTCGGAGGAATTTGATTCGCCCCTCGTCTCCAGCCGAGACATTCTAGAGATCGAATCTTATAACCTTTTGAATAAAAGAACGCGCTTAGTCCACCTGAAAAATTCGCCACACCAGTGCCGGTTGAGTCCGCTTGCATCAGTTGCTCCAGCTCCAGAAGAATTTTCGATGTACTGTCCTGACCCTTTTTTACAATCGCTGGATAACCGTGACTACTTAACCAATAAAGATAGTTAGCCGCTGCTGCAGGACCGCAATCCATCCGTCCATTGGCACCGGCATCAAGCTGGTTGATGTCGGGCATCTCCATTGGTGTTTGCTCTTCTGCAGCCTGAGCAACATCAGGATTCCAGAGTAGAATCGCCAGAATCACGGATAGCGCTAATTTGAACCTCTGAGGACTTTGCACCGTCAATAACTTCCTTCGATTATGCAGATTGTGCTGTTTGCCTCTGCCGTTAGCCTGGCATCGATGCGCTCTTCTATTTGTCTCTTACTGCCATGATCAAACCCTCTTATGGAATTGTACGGCGAACTCTCGTACGCTACATTGTTTGGAAGGTAGATTCCTTATTAGTATATTCTGAATCCATTCTAGAGTGACTTGGGAGCCGGTCCGGCCTAGCCCGGCGCTGCCGGTTTTTTGCCAGGCAGTCTGATTCGCTTGGGGAGCCGCTCCTCGTCGAGCTGGCGCCCAAGGGTGTCTCCTCCGGCATCAGCCAAATTGGATACTCGATCAATCATGCCAAGGACAAACAGGATTGTTGCGTACGTTTCCATTGATACATTTACAGCGCCATTTTCTGCCTTGTATAGAGTCATTCGACTGATCGATGCCCGTTCTGCCATGAGTTCCGTTGGTATGCGGCGGCGTAGTCGAGCGTCGCGGATGTCTTGTCCGAGCTTGCGCATGGCCCGACGAACGGGTATTGGGGTACTCGAATTATTTGTTGATTTCGTCATAATGTCTATTATTGTTGACGTTATAAGGTTTAGCGTATAGGAAGCTTGACATTATTGTCAAGTTCAATGACGCTCATGACCGATTCGACGGAAGGCATGAAGTGTCATGAGGTATAAATGCTGGACTTATGCCTCAAAATATGGTCTATTTTGAGTTATAAACCTGGTGGCTACGACTCATGAAATGGAACTGGCAGCAGCCCGATTGGCCTGATTTCCGTTGGAACAGTGCGGCGTTGACCGCGCTTGAGGCCTCATTCTTGCAGCAATCTGGCGTGCTGATCGGCTCGATCAAGCATTTGCATGACGACGACCGCACCACCATCACTATCAACATCATGGCTAGCGAGGCGCTCAAAACGTCCGAGATTGAAGGCGAATTACTCAATCGCGACAGCGTGCAATCCTCATTGCGCCGTCAGTTCGGACTGGAGACAGACCATCGTCGTGTGCCTCCCGCTGAGCGCGGCATCGCCGAAATGATGATGGCGCTTTATCGTGACGCGGCCAGGCCGCTGACCGAACAAACGCTGACTGAAAAAACTCTGTATGACTGGCATCGCATGGTGGTGCATGAGCGCACAGACATTCGCGCCATCGGGCGCTATCGCCACCACGATGAGCCTATGCAGGTTGTCTCAGGCACGCTGCACAAGCCCAAAGTGCATTTTGAAGCGCCGCCGTCGAGTGCCATGGCCGAAGAAATGGCACGCTTTCTCGCATGGTTTGCCGCCACTGCACCAGGCGGAGAGCGGCCTATTCCCGCGTTGACGCGCGCCGGGATTACCCATCTCTATTTTGTCAGCGTCCATCCGTTTGAGGATGGCAATGGACGCATCGCGCGCGCTCTCTCCGAAAAAGCGCTGGCGCAGGCCATCGGGCAGCCAAGCCTTATTGCCCTGTCGCAGATCATTCAGCGCAAGCGTTCTGGCTATTACGCTGCACTAGAAGCGGCCAACAAGCACAACGAGATCACGCCCTGGCTGGTTTACTTTGCCCAAACAGTGATCGACGCGCAGGCTTACAGCCTCGCGCAGATCGACTTCCTGGTCTCCAAGACCAAATTCTACGACCGTTATCGCGACCGCATGAACGAGCGTCAGGAGCGAGTCATCGCCCGCATGTTCCGCGAAGGGTTGGACGGGTTCGTGGGCGGGTTGAGTGCCGCCAACTACATCACCATTGCCGGCACCACCCGCGCCACCGCGACACGTGATTTACAAGAACTGGTGGCAATGGGCGCGCTCACCCAGAGTGGTGCGCTCAAATCGACGCGCTACTTTCTCCTGCGGAACTAAATGGTATTTTCTTCAAAAGCTTCGGTGGTTTCAAGATCAGCTATGAACCACGGCCAGTCCATACCAATATTTGAAATTTTGCCAATCAAGCGATCTTGGTAATATAGTTTGTAGGTTTCGCTTTCGTAGTTCATAGGAAGCTTTGCTTCGGCACTGTTCGCCGCGCTTCGTGCAGAGCCAGAATGCTTTGCATTAGTTGTGGCATTAGAGGGTCTTGCATTGTTGCAACTGAAAATTCTCGTTCATCGGCTTTGACGCCGGTGATCTCATCTCGATCGTCAACGGTGAATGTATATTCAACCTCATTACCGTCGTGGTCGAAACGCACTCTGTACCGGTGTACCTTTGGTTCAATCTGACCTTCTGCTGTAATTGAGAGTGGTGTCATTGTTAACACGTTTGTTTCCCTGCTTGACCGTCTTGATCTTGAATTTTTTTCGTCAGTTCCAGAATTTGCCGTTCGAAATCTGATTTTAAATCTGCCACAGCAGCTAAATAGGCAATGACTTCGCCTTGTGAAATACCCAATGCTTTTGCTCTCTCAGTGATCTGTGCTTTGACTTCTGGTTTCACTTGCGCGTGGAACTCCACGTTACCCAATTAAACTATCGGCTGATACTCAAGAATGAGAATGCCACTGTCGATTGCACGTGAGTGTTTGAGTGCGAATTTCTTCAGTTCTCGATTGTCATCGAAAAGCCTGAGGCCGCCGCCGATTGAGAGGGGGTGTACCATCAGTCGCAGCTCGTCGATGAGGTCGTGGTGCAGTAGAGCTTTGGCCAGTGTAGCGCTGCCATAGACAAGGATATCACCACCATCAGCCTTCTTCAGCGCCGCTACGTCTTTGGCGACATCGCGAAGAATATGACTGTTGTTCCACTCCGCTTTTTGCAGGCTGCGTGAGACGACATATTTCGGCATCGAGTTGATCGGGTCAGCGAAGCAGTCGCCGGTTTGGCTAGGCCAGTATTCGGCAAATCCTTCGTAAGTGATTCTGCCCAACAGCAGGGTATCCACGCTAGCAAGTTCATCTACCTTGTACTTGCCTGCTTCTGGAGACTCATACATAAACTGCCAACCGGCATGGGGATGAGGGGTTTCATTGCCGCCGGGAGCTTCGATAACACCATCGAGGGTGATGAATTCAGTGACTATTATTTTGCGCATGTTCTGTGATATCTGGTGGTTTATGATCGTGCCAGTATAATGCATGCCCAACGGTAACTAAAAACAGTGGTTCAAATCTCCGAATGTTAGCTCACATAATTGTCGTTGGTAACGATCAAGTTGCTAGCAGCAGCTTCTATCTCTATGCATTAGATTTAGAGCCAGTTCTCGACGTGCCTGGCATCTAAGCGTTGGAATGCTTTCGGATAAATCGGTTTTAGTATCAGAAGAATGCGTTCACTGCATGTTCACCGCATTGATCTAGTTTGGTAGTGTCCCGTAAAAGCGAGACGTTACTCATCTAAAGGAGCATGTTATGCCTACCTTAACAGCAACAGAATACAGTCTAATCACGAATGTCATGTCTTTATGTTGTGCCGCGATGTTGGCTGGAGCCCTTTTCTTCTTCTATTCGAGGAGTCAAGTCGCGCCAAAATATCGCCCGGCATTACTCATTAGTGCGCTGGTTCCAACAATTGCTTGCTATCACTACTTTCGCATTTACGAGAGTTTTAGTCACGCATACACTCTGGTGAACGGCGCTTACCAGGCATCTGGTATGCCTTTCAACGATGCCTATCGCTACGCCGATTGGTTACTTACAGTTCCGTTATTAGTTATAGAACTGGTAGCAGTGCTAGCTTTGCCGCATGCTATTTCTAAGGGCTTGATAGTCAAGCTTTCTTCTGCCGCAGCCCTAATGATCGCACTCGGATACCCCGGTGAGATATCACAAGTGGCGACCACTCGCTGGCTCTTCTGGGGGCTGTCAATGTGTCCATTCTTATTCATTATGTTCACTCTCTTCACCGAATTCGGTCAGGCCTTCAGCCGTCAACCTGAACAAGTCAAAGGTTTGGTTTCTGCTGCTCGAGGCCTACTGTTGGTCACTTGGAGCTTTTACCCGATTGCATACATGTCGACCATGATTGGTCTATCTGGTGGAGCTGGACAATGTGGACTTCAAGTTGGTTATACGATTGCTGATATAGTTGCTAAGGTAGGTCTTGGTATTTACATCTATATGATCGCCATGGCTAAGTCAGAAGCTGACGGTTACGATGGCGAAGCTGTTGTAGTAGCAAAAACAGCTGCAGCCTCTTAAGACCAGGCAGTCCGCTACAGGTATCATTCTTTCCATCCAAGGTTATTGTCAGGCAGCACACGAGGCAGCATTGATGCCCAAAGTGATAGTTATTGGTGCAGGTTTCGGCGGAATCGCTGCTGCTTTGAGAATGAGGAAGAAAGGATACGAGGTCCTTCTTGTTGACAAACAGGACCGCCTTGGGGGCAGGGGTTACGTCTATGAGAGGAACGGCTTCACCTATGATGCTGGGCCTACTGTGATCACTGCCCCCTTCCTGATAGAAGAGTTGTTTGCTCTCTTCGACCGCAAGATGGTCGAGTATATGCAGCTTGTTCCGGTTGAGCCGTGGTATCAAATTCGCTTTGATGATGGCACTAGTTTTAGATATGGCGGAACATTTGCTGAAACCCTATCTGAGGTAGAGAAATTTTCACCAGAAGACGTTGCTGGCTACAAAAAACTTTTTGCCAAATGCAAAAAGATCTTCGATGTAGGTTTTACTGAGCTAGGAGATCATGCCTTTCTTTCGGCACAGAGCATGATTGCCGTTGCCCCAGCAATGATAAAGCTAGAGAGCTATCTTACTGTTTATCAGCTGGTTTCTCGATATATAAAAAATGAAAAATTGAGGCAAGTCTTTACTTTCCATCCTCTATTAGTCGGTGGCAATCCGTTCAATACTACTTCGATTTATGCGCTGATTCACTACTTAGAGCGTGAGTTCGGCGTATGGTACGCCATGGGCGGTACCGGGTCAATAATTAGTGGGCTGGCTAAACTCATGGAAGAAACGGGTGTCGAAGTTCAAACAAGTTGCACCGTTTCTAAGATCATTACCGAGGGCGGCAAGGCCGTAGGTGTGGAAACCACTAATGGCGTAACTTACAAGGCTGATTTGGTAATTGCTAATGCCGATCCGCCATTTGTCTACAAAAATTTGCTACGAGCTGATGATCGCAAGAAATGGACAGATCAGCGGGTGGAGCAGATGCAGTACTCCATGGGCCTTTTTGTCATCTATTTTGGCACTAGTAAACAATACCCCCAAGTCGATCATCACAGCATTTTGTTAGGTAAGAGATACAAAGAACTGCTCGACGATATTTTCAATAGAAAAATTTTGGCAGATGATTTTAGCCTCTATCTCCATGCACCGAGCAGAACAGATCCATCAATGGCGCCCCCGGGTCACGAGTGCTTTTATGTTTTAGCTCCGGTTCCCAATTTACAGGGTTCAGTTAATTGGCGTGAAGAAGGTGATAAGTTCGCTAACAAAATTCTGCAGTTTTTAGAATCTACAATTTTGCCGGGCTTGCAAGAGCATCTAGTGGATAGTTTCTTTGTTACCCCAGAGCATTTTCGAGATAATTTGCTGACACATCATGGTACCGGTTTTTCCGTTCAGCCAACACTGCTACAGTCGGCATACTTTAGATTTCAGAATAAGTCTGAAGATGTTGATAATCTCTTTTTCGTTGGCGCTGGCACCCATCCTGGTGCTGGTATGCCAGGCGTATTAACTTCCGCAAAAGTTTTAGATCGGCTTATTCCCGATTTAAACATACTCGCCGAGCAAGAGCTTGGTAAGGGCGCGCAACTTGAAAGCCGAAGCAAAACCTCATCAGCTAGAAGCTGAGTCAATATTGATGCCCAACCGGGCCAAGACTTTTGCGTGGGCTTCTCAGTTTTTGCCCAAGCAAACGAGAATAGATTTTGGCACTCTATATAGCTTTTGCCGTTATGTCGATGATGGGGTTGATCACTGTTCTGACAAAGAAATGGCAGCTAGTTTTCTTGATAGGGTAAACCTTGATCTTGAGGCCAGTCGTTCGGCCGTTGAGGAAGTCTCGGCATTCTTAACGTTGGTGCGCAACCGAGATATTCCCTTAGGATTTGCCTTCGACTTGGTGCGTGGTGTGAGAACCGATATCGGCTTTGAGCAGACTAAGTCGCTCGAAGAATTATTGCGCTACTCATATCAGGTTGCAGGAACTGTCGGCATTATGATCTGTTACCTTCTTGAGGTCACAAGCAGTGACGCCTTGGCTGCGGCCATCGACCTAGGAATAGGCATGCAGCTAACAAATATTGCCCGTGATCTCAGAGAAGACTTCGCTCAGGGACGCATTTATCTTCCCTCTAATTTAATTGATCGGGCTACAGTGGCAGAAGCTCTGAGTGGGAGCTTGTCGGCCCAAGCTAAAGTCTTTGATGTTGTTAAGCGTGTTATCGACACGTCGCAGGCCTATTATCAGAGTGCTGAGAACGGTATTTGCTTTCTGCCTTTGGAGACCAAATTGAGCATACTATGCGCTGGCAGGGCTTATCGGCAGATCGGTAATCTCATTGTGAAAAATCCAGCACGGGTTTTCAATGAACGTGTTGCCACATGTGCTCAAGACAAGACATTTTGTCTTTTTAGTTCGTTGCTTTCACTTAGTCAGGTGAAGTATCATCGCGTACAAGTTTCCTCTAGCCACGAAAGTGCGCTGCACCGCCCTTTGAAGGGCTTGCCGAGTTTCGATGTTGTCTGCCGCTGAGTTTGAGTACACAATAGTCGGAGCTGGGCTGTCTGGCTTGGCTCTTGCCAATACTCTTTGTAAGCTTGAGGCCAAAGGGGCCACGGCTAAAAGTATTTGTTTAATTGAACCTCGTTTGAGTTACGTGCGAGACCATACCTGGTGCTTTTGGAATAATGTCGTAGAAAAATTGAATGTGCCGCTTACAAAGAAATGGCATAAGTGGAAAGTACGGTATCGCTCAAAGAATAGCGTTAGAGGAAGTAAGCAATATCCTTACACCTGCGTTTTGGCAGATGATTATTATGATCAGGCTTTGAAGCCGCTCAAGGCTTGTGATAATGTCCAGCTATTTCTTGGCGAGTCTGTCGAAAGCATTGCTTATAGCAATTCGCGAATTGAAATTTCTACAGCTGAACGAACCGTTTATAGTCAGTTTCTTTTCGACAGTCGGCCGCCACGAATGCTCGAACAGGAGTTTAAGCAAGATTTCTTCGGTTGGCATGTGCGTTCTATCAAAGGTGTCTTTGACGTAGATTGTTTAACCTTGATGGATTTTACTGAAGTAGAAATTGCTAACAGCGGCAGGGGTTTTCATTTTTTCTACGTTCTGCCGTTTTCAGATACTGATGCTTTAGTAGAGTCGGTTTGGGTAGGCTTTGAGCGCTTGGCTAAAGAAGAACATGAGCGCTTGTTGATAAGTTATCTGAGCACTGAGTATGGCTTGGATGGCTTGGATGCATTTGCGAAAATACATGTTGAGCATGGCTGTATTCCTATGCACACCGTTCAAGGCAAGAGCCCCGATAGGCGGCATGCGCTAATAGGTTTGGCTGGCGGCATGGCGCGCTCTTCAACCGGATATGCTTTTGCCGCAATACACCACAGCAATAGTGCAATTGGCAGAGCGATTGAGCGCCGTCGTTGGCCTAACATTGTTGAGGGCTTATCGTCGAAGGCGCAGCTTTTAGACAAAGTATTGCTCACTTATCTTAAGCAAAATCCAAGTGAGGGGCCGTTGTTGCTCAGTTCTCTTTTTGAGCGAGTTGATGCAGATGTGCTTGTGCGTTTTCTCTGCGACCGTTCTTCATTGGCTGATGATGCCGCAATTTTTGCGGTCATGCCGAGAAAAATTGAACTGAGTGCCATCATGGCCAAGGTAATTTTATGACTTCAAGCAGTGATCTTAAGGAGTGGCTAGCGTTTCATAGAAAAGTAGCTACCTGGGCCACACTTCTGGCATTGCTGCCCTTCTCTCTTTGGGCTCGTGATTTCTACTCTCAAGTTTCAATTTTCTTGCTCAATGTCTTATTATTCGGAGTCTGCCATGGCTCCCTTGATTATCTTCGCTGTCCGACAGATAAAGACGGCAAAGTGAGCAGATTGAGGTTGTCCCTTTTCTTGTTAGCTTACATTTTTCTGGCTTTACTTCTGCTTTGGGTTTGGTTTCACGACCCGGGCCCGATGCTGGTTAGCTTTCTTTCTGTCTCATGCCTTCATTTCGCACTCGATGAAGAGCAAGACTTAAGTTTTGCCAATAAAATTTTGTGGGGCTTTCTGCCAGTGCTTGCACCCTGCTTTCTTCATTCTGATGCGGTGAGTGAAGTCTTTTCTTTTTTGATTGGCTCGCAAGTTTCCTTTTCAGTGACCTTGTCAGAGGTTCTGAAAATCTTAGGTTGTATGGTTGTCGGTTTGGCCTGCTCGTCGCTTATTTTTGACTTCTGCGGTGCTTGCGAAGCGAAGAGTAAAGCCGCTTTGTTCGATTGCTTCTCGAAGCTGGTGTTGCTATTGTCGTGCGTTCTTTTGCCACCACTTCTTTCGTTTGCAATTTATTTTTGTTGGTGGCATTCTGTGCGTCAGTGCCTCAGGCAGATTGCTCAGTTCGGCTCCGGCAGTTTTGCCACGGGGGTTTCGATCTTCTTTAAGAAAGCAGCTTTCTTTACGCTTGGTAGTTGGCTGATGGCGGCGATAATTTATTTGATTGCCACTAATTCACTAGTGTCTGCCACTAATCATATCTCTGCATTGTCGTCTGTGTTATCTATTTCGGCAGCCCCGGCCCAGGCCACGCGAGCAATGTTTTACCTGCTGAGCGCTTTGACTGTTCCGCATATGTTTCTTTCGCTGTTTGACAATTCCCGAGCCTTTCAAAAAGCAGCCGGACAAACGCTCTGATACCCTTTTCTTTTTCACATATCCGCGCACACCACTCATCTTAAGCATCATGCTGTCGTTATGATTTCGCGAAGATATCGACTTCTCACTCTTTCTGGCATACTATACCCATTCAACGTTTCTTGTCGTGAGTGTGACCAGCAATGATGCCACCGGATGATTCTAGAAATTGTAGAGACTGTGGAGAGCATCTCAGCACATCATCTCCGAGGTGCGACCTTTGCCATGGCAGGCTCATTGCTGCATACAGTTCGTTTCTCCTGGCTATCGGCTTTGTTTTATCCTTTCCTGGCGAGCTCTGGGCTATTATCGTAGCTGGCTTTTTCGTTATATGGGCGGCTTTCTGGATGGCTAGGTGCGGCCGCGTTAAACACCCCGAACTTGCTAGCCAAATTCTGTCGAGGGGCTTAACTGCATTAATGTTTATAGCCTTTGCTGTTGGCATTTTCTTCTTCGCCGTCAGCCATCAGCGTGAGGCTCTGGTGTCTCTAGTCTGGCCCGAGGCTGCCAGCGCCATTGTTCTATCTTGGCTTCAGTTCAGCCTCTTGGCTCTGCATAGTGTCGTCTTGATATTTTGCGCGGCTCTAGTTTGCACGAGACGTTAGTAAGTCGGGCTGGGTGCGTTTTGCTTCATTTTAAGCTGCGATAGCTTTTGAGAGCTTAAGCAAATCGCTCTTTATTTCGCTGGCATCGAAATATCTAGCGTGCGGTTGTTTTTGCAGGCATCTGGTGACTATGCTTTCCATCTTTCCAGTACCATCAACCCTTCGTAAGCAATTAATCTGAGGTATTTCGTTTACATGCTTGTGCATCATTTCCACAAGATTAACGCTGGTGGTAAATACAGTCTGGCCGGTGAGCATTTCATACATCACACAACCAAAAGAATACAGGTCTGTGCGTTGATCTGTGGTCGCACCCATGCATTGCTCAGGGCTCATGTAGGCGGGGCTGCCTACGGCTTGCCCTTGTACTGTCAAAATTAGAGGATCGTCGTGACTTTGAAATTTGTGTTTGGCCACGCCAAAATCAATAATTTTTACCGCATCGGCGGCGGCGTAGTTGTATTTCATCATGATATTGTCTAGTTTAATATCGCGGTGCAGCACTCCAGCTTGATGTATTGCCGCCAAACCATCTGCAATCTGAATGAAAATAGGCAGGGCTTTTTTAATCGGCATCGGACCATATTGATGTAACAGATAGCGCGCACAACGTCCTTCAACGAATTCCATTACAGTGAAGGGCCGACCGTCAGGCAGTACATTAAAATCTAAAACGCCTATTACGTTGGGCGCAATAATAGTTTTTGTCAGCTCTGCTTCTCGTCTAAAGCGCATTACAGGTTCTAGGTCGTAGGCCGTACTAGCGTGCAGGATTTTTATCGCAACACTAACTTTGCCACTACTTTTGATGCTTGTTGCCTTGTAGATTGTGCCGCTGCATCCCTTGCCAACTTCCTGCTCTAAAAGATAACCGGGTACATTGGCCGCCTTCATAGACTGATTTTTCACTTCAATTTTTGGTGATTGACAGGCGCAGCCGTCTTTAGCATAGGCAAAATTTTGATTGCAAGTGAGGCAGAGCCAGTTGGTTTTTCCTATGCGCTTTTGGTCATACATTCATGTCACCGGTTTAGTTGCTGCTAGCCGACTCGAAGCGCTGATAAATGTTCCGTTTTTTTTATTGATTTGATGGCCGACCGGTAGCCAATGGCACCTTGTCGCATGCAAATTTATTCGTCTATCATCCTTTGGAATGATTAACTATATAACCAAATGGTGATATAGTGATATTGCTTCCTGGGATGAGGATACTAGTTCCAGAGCTGGCTCGCTGGAGCTGATCCTGGTAAATGCCAGTTGTGAAGTGAAGAGAACGAATTTGCGATAGCCTCATGTGGCACTGGAGTAGAGGATGGACTTATTTAATTACTTTGAAGAAGAACATAAATATATTGAGGAACGGCTCTCTGAGCTTGAAGAGAATTACGAGAGTTGGTCTGCAGAGAGAGTTTTTGTTAGAGCGACAAAAATGTTTGAGGCAATTGCAAAGCATTTTGAGAAGCAGGAAAGCTTTGTACTTGAAGAGATTCGAAACTATCCGTCCATGCAAACAGTGATTGCGGAATGCATAAAAGATCGCAAAATCATTCTTGATGCCATTGATGACTTGCTTATGGACCATATTGACAGTTCAGAGTTTCGTGGCAACCTTGGTAAGTTGTTGAAAGCAGTCCGCAGGCACATCACGTTCTCCGACGAGGAGTTGTACAAAGCTATTCGCGCCAATGTCCCTGAGAAAAATCTCTCGGCGCTTAACAATGCTGTGAAAGAGAAGATGTTTTCGTAGGCATTAGATCGAATCCACAAAATTCATAAGTGTAAATTTGTCAGTCTTCTGGAAGATAGCCGTTAATTTGTGGAGCTTAAAGATGAGGAAAGGTCGTTCGATTGCCACTATATTAGGTGCTTTACTTTTCTTCAGTCTGGCTTTTCCAGTCTCAAATCTGATTGCACAGCGCAACTTGATTACGGTTCATTGCCAAGACGAAGAATTTAAGGCATTCTCCAAAAGCTTTCAGCAAAAGTGCGCTGATTGTCATTCTCCTAATCTTGGTCACTATCCATTTTACTTTAGCTTGCCGGTTGCCAAAGATATAATTCAATCAGACATAAAAAGTGCTCAGCAAGTTTTTCAAATTTCTTCCGAGCAGCTCAGTGGAGAGAAGCCGCTCAGCGCAGTTCAGTTGGCAAAACTCCAGAGTGTTATTAGAGACGGAAGCATGCCTCCAGCTCGCTATGTTGCCCTGCACTGGAACGCTTCTCTCTCTAGTAACGAATCTAGGGAAATCCTTAAATGGATAGGCAAAGAGCCGAATAGAGTCGGTTTAAAGCCGATTCCCGAGAAGAATCCGTTTCACCCTGCTGATAACAAAGTTTTGCTTGGTAAGCGACTTTTCTTTGAGAAGAAGCTGTCTGCTGACAATTCGATGTCTTGCGCCTCTTGTCACGACCTTGCCAAAGGGGGGACTGACCAAGCCGTTGTATCTGCTGGTGTTAGAGGTCAAAAAGGTCCAATTAATTCTCCAACTGTGTTTAATGCAGCTTTCAACTTTGCTCAGTTTTGGGATGGTCGAGCATCTACCTTACAAGAGCAAGCATCTGGGCCTATCAATAATCCGCTAGAAATGGGCTCCGACTGGTCGGGCGTCCTCGCTAAACTAAACAGCGATAAATCTTATAGAGAAGACTTCGGAAAAATCTATCCTACCGGTATTACCGATAAGGCCGTTACCGATGCCATCGCTGCCTACGAGCAAAGCTTGATTACACCGGGCTCTCGCTTCGATCAATTTTTGAATGGGGATGATCGCGCTTTGACAGCAGAAGAAAAACAAGGCTACAAATTGTTTGAGCTGAACAACTGCTCCAGCTGCCATACCGGTATAAATCTTGGTGGGCTGAGCTACGAAAAGATGGGCACTAAAATTGATTATTTCGCTCAAAGAGGCGGGAGCTTAACAGCGGCTGATCTGGGGCGATTCAACGTCACTAAAGATCCCTTAGATAAGCACAAGTTCAAAGTTCCAACGCTTCGCAATGTCGAACTAACATTTCCATATTTCCATGATGGCTCAGTCAAATCACTTGAACAGGCGGTCGCCACAATGTCGCGAGTGCAGACGGGAAAAGTTCTGAGCGATAGAGACGTACATTTAATCGTCAGTTTTCTCAAAACTTTGACCGGTGAGCACGATGGTAAGGAGCTTGGGCACTAACGAGGAGGCATGCTTATGCTGTGATAATTCTTTAACGGTATGAGATGTATTGAGGAAGAGATCCGCTTGGAAATTAATAGATACCATCTGAACGAGGAGAGAAACTTGAATAGAACATTGAGAAAATTGACCACTATGTTTAGCCTGCTGGTTCTAGCGAACATGCACGCTGCTGTTGGTGCAGAATCGGCAAAATCTACAGTGATTCACCTGTCGCATTTTTCTGATAATCTTCATGCCACTAACATGGCGCTAAAGCTCTCTAACGCTGTGCAAAAGCGTAGTGTTCCAGTTGTGCTTTTTTTGGATCTTGAAGGAGTGCGATTGGCGGATAAGCGTCAGCCGCAAAATTTGCGCTGGGGTAATAGTGAACCGGTTTCCACTTACTTTGATGCTTTCGTTAAGGGTGGCGGTAAAATTTTTGTATGCCCTCACTGCGCGCCAGCTTCAGGCTTGGACAGTAAGAACCTACGAGATAATGCCCGGATTGCAACTGAAGAAGAGATTGCCGAAATGATAGTGAATGCGGATAAGATCATGGACTACTAATTAAGCGCTTCTTTCCGATGATACTCAACTTTGTTGGTTAGGCGATTTTGCCACTATAAGTGAAAAAGCCTTTTCACATATTGGCGTACTCCGGTCATTTTATCCACCATGCTATCGGAGTAGGAATCGTCTTTATTTTGTTCCTGTACAAGAGATTTTATGGTCTCAGCAAAAGCTTCGCCGGGGTCTAAGTAGTAGGAGTGTTTTCGTTTTTCTTCATCAGAAATTGTGCTCAGGTCTGCAGCATGCAGTTTTTTGAACTCTGCTTTGTTAGAGTACGGCCCGCCAATATCGTCTACGGCGTGGCCAATTTCATGGTACACACTTCCAATAATCCGTTCTTCAGAATATCTCGTTAGTAGTATCTCTGCGCCGCGTTTTTTCGGCCTCTCGTATATGTAGCAATCCCGGCCATAGGTTCGTGCTTCTTCTTCGCCCATTGTCGATGATGGGTCGGTGGGTTTGATTCCATCCCCAGAACCGGGCCATGGGTCTGTTATGTTCGGCGCAATCGTGAGAGTGGCTTTGCCATCACACAGATACTTATTTATTTGAGGAGGCAGCGACGCTATCGCTCTTACTACAGCGTTGACTGTGGCCTGACAAACCCGGGGATGGCCTGGCAAGGCGCGGTGCACTTTCACTCGGTCGACAAAACCCCGGTCTGCTTTGCCTGGTTCTGCGAGGCTTCCAAGCTTTGCTGCTATATATGCGTTGCTGTTTTTTGGGTCTAGTTTGACCAGGCAACTTCTGGCCACCGTGGCTTCTGCTGAGTCGGCAAAGCGCTCAGTAACTGTAAGGTAGGCTTGCATGGCGTAGGGTGTTTGCCCCTTGCCCAAATGCGAGTGGCCGAGAAAGAGCCAGGCGCTTGGTGAGTTTTCTCCTGCCTGTATGCAATTGCGAAACGCAGCTGTTGCTGCTGCATAATTTTTTGCGTTGTATAGCACAATGGCCTCTTCAAGCTGTCTGCCCTTTGCCTCAGCTAAGCTTGTAGAAAATATTGTGAGCAGTAGTGCGGCGAATATTTGAGGGAGATTTTTGATTGTCAATATAGGCTGCACTATGAAATCTCTTTCTCAACGCCGTCAAGATAAATCTATACCATGTCTTTCTTGAATGGCCAGTCAGGCGCAAATCCGTCCTGTGTATATCATGGCGTGATAAGCACACATGCTCGCGCCCAGGGCCGTGACAAAATCGTTGCTGTTCACTTGGCGATTTTGTCAGTCGTAGAATCTGACGCCTGATTGTACCAAAACGGCACTTTATGTGGTCCCGCGCCAGCAGATTTCGGTATTATTTAACGAGCATCGAATGTGGTGCCATTTCCTGGTGCGAAAGCTGCCAAGAGAAAGTCAGGCAAGCTAGAGTGGCCCGGTTCGCGTTGATGCTATGTTAGCCTTGAATTTGACTTTAGACCATCACTTTGTCTACGTCGGCTCTCATATGAAAGCGCTTTTGCGCAAGAATATGCTCAAACTCTCTCATTGAATTTTGTTTGTCTATAACAACGATGCCTTCTTGCTTGAGGTTGCCGTTGATTTCGATCTGTAGTCCAGCCAGTGATTGAAGAAGTAGATCTTGACTGCCGTCCAGTAACCCGATGGGCTTGCAGTGCTTGTATGTTTCGGCCACAAATGTTTTTGCTTTGGCATCGGCTATAAGTAAGCCTGCCGATTTGCCGCTACTGCCAATAAACAATGCATCGAACAATACAGAACCAGTAGCCGGTAGAGCAAAATCAACTTTAAGTGCATTGCCTTTATCACCGCTAACAGTGCCGCCGTTAGGTGCAACTATGCAAGGTGTTGCCCCATCTTTTTTAAATTGTTCTAAAGCTGCAGAAACCACTTTTTCATCAAAGCCTTCGGCTAGCAGAAGGGCTACTTTGAGAGTTTCTACTGATGGCACAGGGTTATCTAGAATACTGAGGGCTCTAGACACCACAACGTCCATGCCGGCGGCCGACTTCGGTTGATACTGACTTTCTGGAGTGTCGGCTGGAAGTTGCAGGTTAATCGGAGACGGTACTGCCACTGGTGAAGCTATACCGAGGCCCGCTGCGACTTCTTCTGCAAGGCGCTCGTCAACCTGTTGCAGTACAGCAATCATGCGCTCTTTTATAGCGTCGTCAGTTACGTGCAACAGCTCAAAGACGAAGGCATCTATTATATGAACTTTCTCAGTGGGAGTTTGGCTCAAGAAGAAGAGGCGGGCTTGAGTGAAGTGATCTACGAAGCTGAGATTGCGGTCTCGTACTTTGATTCCATCCAATTTTTCGATGGCAGTCTTGAAGCCAGACATATCAGCTCCTGCTTGGAATGGACACCCGCCACTGACGCGGTTAGGTTCATAGCTGGTTTTGCCGCTATCTATGGTCTGGCGCATGTGACCATCTCTCTGATTGTTGTGCACTGGGGCGAGAGACTTGTTTATTGGCAGTTCGTGAAAATTGGGTCCGCCAAGGCGTTTAAGCTGTGTATCTAAGTATGAGAACAGTCGCCCTTGCAGCAAGGGGTCGTTGGTGAAATCTAAACCTGGAACAATGTGACTAATGCAGAAGGCGACTTGTTCGGTTTCGGCAAAAAAGTTTTCGGGATTGCGGTTTAATGTCATTGTGCCGATGATTTCAACTGGCACCAGTTCTTCAGGAATTAGCTTTGTCGGATCCAATAGGTCGAAATCAAATCTGAATTCGTCTGCTTCTGGAATTACTTGTACGCCCAGATCATATTGCGGAAAAGCCCCTGCTTCAATAGCTTCCCAGAGGTCGCGGCGATGAAAGTCTGGATCTTTGCCTGATATTTTTACAGCTTCGTCCCAGAGAATAGAGTTGATTCCAAGTCTTGGCTTCCAGTGGAATTTAATAAAGCTGACATTGCCTTCCTCGTCAACCATCTTAAAAGTATGTACGCCAAAACCTTCCATCATGCGATAACTGCGGGGAATGGCACGATCACTCATGACCCATAAGACCATGTGGGTTGCTTCAGTATTGATTGAGACAAAATCCCAGAAAGTGTCGTGGGCTGACTGTGCTTGCGGCATTTCATTGTGCGGTTCAGGCTTCACTGCGTGAACAAAATCGGGAAACTTTATTGCATCTTGAATAAAGAAGACCGGCATGTTGTTGCCAACTAAATCGAACACACCGGCAGATGTATAAAACTTGCTGGCAAATCCGCGCACGTCGCGCGCCATATCGCTCGACCCTCTAGAGCCCGCGACCGTAGAAAAACGAGTAAACACTGGAGTGGACACGCCTTTCTGTAGGAAGGCTGCCTTAGAATAGTTACTGCCGACACCGTTCGAAACAAAGGTACCGTGGGCGGCACTGCCTCTGGCGTGCACGACTCTTTCAGGTATTCTTTCGTGATCAAAGTGGGTGAGCTTTTCTCTGAGAAAGTGGTCTTCAAGCAATGTTGGACCTCGGCTTCCAGCTTTTAGAGAGTTTTGATTGTCGCTGATGCGAACGCCTTGATTTGATGTGAGGTATTGATCTTTCGAAGACTCTGTGAATTGTTCTAATTGAGCTTGCTTGCTCAAAGAAGCTTTGTCCTTCCCGTTTTCTTTATTCGCCATTGTTCTCTCTAGGTCTTTATGGATGTTAGTTTGGATGCTCAGAGTGACTTCGGTATGAGCGCTTAGTTCCATGTTCTATTTGCAGAAAATGAGATCTTAGTCTTCCCTTAACTAATTTGCTTGAGGCTCAAGTTTGCAATGTCTGACCGAATCGGTGTACTGTAGCGTTCGCCGTACCACATTAAAGAGGAAAGCATTATGTCCGATGAGAAGTCAGTTGACAGAATTCAGCGTGCTGATTCTAATGCTATGGAATCTGCTCAGGCGGCGAGAGTTGGCCAAGACTTCCGCTGGCACTATGGTCGCGTTACTCGCTTGGGTAGCTATGATGTGATGACCGATGCAGTTGATCGCCGTTCCGTCACTATAATGTGGGAGTCTGGTGGGCTTAGTTGCCAGTATGGTGAAATCGGCGACGATCAGTGGGAAATTTTGAAATTGGCCTTTATGAGTACCGGTATGGTAAGTGTTCTCAGCGATCAGGGCGGAGAAGGCTGGATGTACGACTTGCGCTTCCTTGAGGCTGTGCGATAAGCCCGTCTGTTAGGCTTTGATGTGTTGAGTCTAAGTTGGATTATTCACCAAACTTTGATTATTCATCAAACTTTGAGTCGCAGCACGTCTTAATCACGGGCTTTGAGAAAAGCTCTTGCACCGTTAATGGTGTCTTTTGTAAGCGAGAAAGAATGGTACCGCAATAAATCCACTGTTCTTCGTTTGTTAGTCCAAGGTTGCCGTTGATCAGGGCTGATTCGTTCACTAGGCTGTCGAGTTCTTGGGCCCTGTCATTCGTGGCCGGTTGCCGCATGCGCCCGACGATGTCGAGCACTAGCTTGTGGCGCTCGTCAAGGGTGCTCTGGAACTTAAAACCAATGTAGCTGTCCTTGTCGGCAATCATTTTGGCGTAGACTTGCTCGAGCCAGCGATCAAATTCGGAGCTGAAATTACTGGTTTGCAGAATCTGTCTTAGATTCGCTTCTGTCACGATAGTAGGTGCTGGTGCACCGGGATAGACGTAGCTAAACGGTTGACCTGCAAGCATTTTGGAAAAAGTTTCGTAGTAACCCCAGGTGTTTTCTTGGCCAAGCTGTTGGGAAATTGCGGCTGAATTTGAACCTGAATTTGAACCTGAATTCAGAGCTGGTTTAGAAGCCAGATCGCGCAGCATGGCGGCTCTAATCACAAACACTTCATGGGGGTTGTCTTTGCAGTTAGCAACTGTGGTCAACTTTTTCTGGATACCAGCATGCTCACCTTTGTCAATTAAGAGGCCAACGACAAGACCAGAAGTTGCTTCAACTACGCTGTCTCCTTCTACCCAATAGTGCTCAGAAGTGGGCGCGATTTTATCGAAATTGGCTGCCCATGCAGGATCGCCTGGAATGGGCTGGGCGTACGCCATTAAAATTGTATTGTTCCAGGGCCAGCTTTTCACTTCTTGTCGCAACTGATCGCCATAGCTTCCTTGCAACACTGCGCTGACAAACTGACTGCCAAGGCCAGCTCCTAGGCTGTGACCGGTAACGTAAATGTGTTCTGGCGCTGGATAGTTCTGCTCAAGATATTTGCAGCAAGCGGTGATTGGTCCGAGCATTGTTGGCAGCGATTCGGCAAATCCTTTGGTTACTGTTCCAACTTTGCTAATTAAGGGTTGCTCAATTTGTTTGTTGCCACCAAGGTCGGTGATCCAGTCGGGATTGCCTTTAGCCTCTCCAATGGCACCCTGTGCCTTCCAAACTGTTTTTCCTAGAGATGAACCGCTGCGGCTGCCGCGGAAAACAATATGGGCGTCGTAGCCCGTTGCTGTTTTTTTCATCAGCACGAAACCCATAGGGCTCCATGATGGTTGGGTGCTGCCGACTATTCCGGTGCCTCCCTCAAAAACGATTAGGTGATCTTGGCCACTGGGGTATTGGCGAATTTGAAAGCGTTCAATGTCTTTATAAGGAAAGCTTGTCGGTTTTGTTTTGTAGCGCATTCCGTCTATTGATTTGATGTTTTGCGTGATGTAGCTTGGCGCTGATACGGCCAAGAACTGGCCACCGTCACGGTTGAACGTGGGAAGCTTGGCGTCAATGAATTTGTAGTTTGTGAGAATTGGGTCGAGATTTAAGTTGGTATCACTCCAGCCCCGTGCGGCATTGGGGCCGCTGTAATAGCCTTGGCCAAGTGACCCGTTGCCTGGTGCGGCGCTGCCAAGTTTTGCTGCGTATTCGTGAGTGAAGCGACAGATGTTGTTGCGGCGATCGCTGCCCACGCGAGACATCATGTCGTACCACGGGTCAAGCGGCAGGCAGAGGGATTGATGATAGAGCTGGTAGGCGAGGGTGCACAGGTCTAGATTGAGAACGGCCTGGGGAACTCCATCTGCTTCTGATTTATTATCTGCCAGTGCTGGCGAAACGAACATGACAATGGCAAAGCTAATGGCAATGGCAGTTTTCTGAATGCGGTGGCCTGCAAGCATAATATTCTCCCCAAAACTGCGAGCAAAATGCTCAGCAGGCAAGGATATCATATTCGTGCTTGGGCTCTTGACTGAGTTTTGTAGAATGGCAAGACCAACTCAGCTATTGAGCTGGTTGCTCGATCTGATATGAGGCCTTAAGCCATTTGTCAATGACTTGGCGCAACTGATCTAGATCTATCGGCTTGCTGATGTAGTCATCCATTCCGGCTTCGATGCAGCTATTGCGATCTTCTTCGAGAGCGTTTGCTGTCATCGCCACTATTGGCAAATGTGCACCGGTAATTGTTTCTGCTTTGCGAATCTGCCTTGTTGCAACCAGGCCATCCATTTCAGGCATCTGACAGTCCATAAGCACGAGAGCATATTTATTTTGGGCAACGGCTGTGATAGCTTCTTTGCCGTTCTTAACTATCTGGCAGGCAAAGCCAATTTCGTCCAGATACAGTTGTGCTACTTTTTGGTTTATTGGGTGGTCTTCTGCTACCAGTATCAGGGCGGCTCTGTCTACCTTCTGGGCAAATGGTTGATCTGTCAGCTTTGAGTCGACTGTTGATTTCGTTGTTAATGGGCGGTTACCGCAAACGACTTCAATTAGACAATTGAGCATTTGTGATTGGCGCACCGGTTTTGTCACATAGGCCTTAAAGCCGAGGTCAATGGCTTGAGTACCCAAGCCGGGTGTGTCGAAGGCTGTGAGTAGAACTAGTTTTGTGCTGCTTAGTGCTGGCTCGCTGAAGATACCTTTGGCCATGTCTATACCGTTTTGCTCTGGCATTGCTAGATCGATAATTGCAATCGTGAACGGATCTCCCTCAATGCAAGCCTGACGCAGCATGCCTAACGCTTCTTTGGCGCCGCTTGCTGACTCACTGCGCATGCCCCATGAATCTAAGTAACTATGAAGAATCTTGCGAGCGTATGGCTCATCGTCTACTATTAATACCCTGGTGTCTTTTATCTCATCCTGGGTGGTCAAGACTTTTGTTGCTGAGCCGATCTCCAGCGGAACCACGAACCAGAAAGTGGAGCCATTGCCGCTTGCGCTTTCGACTCCTATGTTTCCATCCATTAGTTCAACCAGGCGTTTTGATATGCTCAGCCCGAGGCCTGTGCCGCCGAATCTGCGAGTAATTGACCCATCAGCTTGAACGAAGGGTTGAAACAGGCGCTCCTGTTCTGCTTCTGTTAAGCCAATACCCTTATCGATGACCGAAAACCGCACATTAGCAACATTGCCATGAATTGAATCTACAGCTGCTTTCACCACGATTTCGCCAGAGCTTGAAAATTTGATGGCGTTAGAGGTCAAATTTATTAGTATCTGGCGCAGTCTTTCGGGATCTCCCAGCAAGCCTCGTGGCATGGCCTGGTCGATGAAGCTCATAAGCGAGAGATCCTTGCTTCTGGCTTGTGTGGCAAGAATCTCGCATGTACCTTCAACGATATGCACAGGGTCAAACTCTAAGATTTCCAGTTCAATTCTTCCGGCCTCAATTTTGCTGAAGTCTAGTATGTCGTTAATTACTGTCAGCAAAGCACTCCCTGCTGTTTTTATGGTATTGGTGAATTCCTGTTGATGGGTATCTAGATTGGTGTTTAAAAGTACATTGCACATTCCGATGATGCCGTGCATGGGCGTTCGTATCTCGTGGCTCATATTTGCGACAAATTCTGATTTAAATTTTGAAGCAGCTTGAGCATGATCACGAGCTGTCTGAAGTTCTTGATTTACTATCTCAAGTTCTTTGGTCCTCTCCTGAATTTCCTGAGCTCGCAGGTATACTTCCATTTCCATTCTGTCTGCATGTTCTCGAAGCTCTTCGGTGGCTTGGATTTGCTCCTTCTTTTGCTGCTTCAAGTGCACAAATTCGGTCACATCCTCAACGCGATGAATTATGTATTCTACTTTTCCGTCTTCTCCTAAGACTGGTGAGTTTAGCGGGCTCCAGAACCGTTCCTCAAAGCCACCGCCTTCTAATTCAGTTCGCCGTATGTCATATTTCTGAACAGCCATTGCATGCGGCGTGCGGTCTTTCAGCACAATTTCTAGTGAAGCACTTAGATTGCGAAAGCCTGTTGCGGTCGAATCTTCTGGATTGTCTGGAAAGACTTCGAACAAGTGCCGGCCCAGGATTTTCTCTCTCTCAGTCATGGTTGCGCGCAAGTACGCATCGCTTGCCGCAACGATAGTCAGGTCTGGTTCCAAAACTAAGAACAGTTGTGGCGCTGACTCAAACAGGGTCTTGTAGTCTATTTCTTTTTTTGATTGTTTCATAACCTGCTAGGAGCCTATCGTTTTGGTTGGCAGCAACGGTGCCAATGGGCTTGCCGTGAAGGGCTACCTTTTCGATAAGAACACTGTGAAGCTATTTTGCTGACACAGGGATTCCTAGCTATGTTATGAGTTTGCCAGAAAGTGACTGAGTCAGCAACCCTGGCGCAAGATTAAATGTTATTTGTTAGATAGTAACTATTTGGCATCCCTGGGCATTTCTTTTAAGTTTAATTTGCATTCCCATCTGCCAGCACTTATTGTTAATCAATTGCACTTGACTACCCCGGGCTCGCTTGGAGGCCTTCTATCACTAAGTTTCTCGCTTAACTTTCTCGCTTAACTTACCACGGTGTTAGCTATGAAAAATTCTCTTGCACTGGCGTTTGGGCTAGTGGCTGTGCTGTCTTCAAATTTAGTTTGGCAGCCTGTTCTTGCTCAACAAGTGCAATATCCGCAGGCTTTCCCAGGTCAGTATGCCACTGCCGAGCAGTACCAGGCGGCGCAGCAGTATGCCGCGGCTCAACAGTATGCAGCAGCCCAGCAGGCTCAGCAATATGCAGGTCAGGTCGGAATGCAGGGTTGGCAGCAGCCTCCCATGCAACAATCAGGCATGGCACAATCAGGTATGCAGCAACAGCAACCGTTGCAAGCACAGCAGCCTGCCTACGACACCAACAGAGCGCCGGCGCAACCAAGTCAATATGAGCAGCAAGAGCAAGCCATTCAAAAAGGTCTGGCAGAGAACCGTGTAAATGGTTCAGTCAATGAAGGTTATAACCGTGGTGGTAATAATGACTGGGATACATCAACCACTCCTCCTCCTGCAGCAAGTCATTCAAAACTGCGCGGAGCAGCGGGCACCGCTACTAAAGTCTTAGCGAAAACCGCTGCCGTTGCTTTGCCCACAGTGGGTCTGATTTTTCTCACAAAAGCTCTCAATCGCAACTCCGGATATGGCTATGGTGGCATGGGCAACAGTATGGGTAACGGCATGGGCTATGGTATGGGTGGATACCCATATCAAGGCGCTGGCTACATGCCCGGTTACGGCCAGCCCTACGGCAACTACAACTATAACGGTTGGTGAGTTTTAGGCTAATGTAGCTAAAATAGTAGCTAGAATACTAGCTAAAATAGATCAGCGATTGTCTTTTAACTTGTAGTGTTGCCAGAGAATAGGGTAACGAGATTCAAGTTCTTCTTCTTGCCAGGGCTTGCCTTTTGTTTTTGTCTTTGCAGCCTTTGTCACGAGGGCTAGGCCAGCGCGATTCTCGTGGGCGATTGCCGCACAGCATAATACATGATCTGCTGCAGTCTCCAGCCCTCGTGGTATCATCGGTGATACTGCATTGGCGTCTTTTGTCGTCGCTTCAAAGAGAGACTTGCCTTGGACAATTAGCCAAGCTCGAAATGATTCGAAAGCATCATCAGAACAACCATCTTGAGCCAAGTAAGCCAGGGCCCAGATGTCGTAATGATTGGCTAAGTCCATTTTTTCTACTAAAATTTTCTGAAAACGTTTAATATCAGCAGCGGAAAAGCTTTCAAGTAAAATTACTAACTGTCTTGATTTTTCTGGAGATGATTCATATACCTGCAATTGATTGATTAGCTCCCAAAATAGGGCTTCGTCGATAGTGCGCTTTTGTGCTGGAATGGAGAGCTTTCGCTTTTCCCCCTTTTCTAGTAACTGCATATCATCTTTCAGTCGGCTTAATAATGTAGCTTCCTGATCGCCAAGCTCTATTAGTATTGACTCGAAGCACTTCATAGTCTCTAAAGCTTGGTCTTTTAACCGTGGAAGTGTTATCTGTTTATGCCGTACTTTGACTTCGTCTTTTGTAATTCGCTTACCATTTTCCTCGGTATCAAAAAAACGATCAACTGCGTGTGATTGCCAGTACGACAATTTAGCTTCGGCGACCAGCGCCTCCCAGAGCCGCCTTAGGCGGCGAGAGTCTCTTGCTTTGAGCAGAGCTTGAGAAAGTCTAGTGATAAATGGTTGATCGCGATAACCTTTTAGTGCAAATGCAACAAGTGCTTCATGGGCGTGTTTGGCAAAATACGCATCAACAACCTGTTCTTTTGCAGCATCATAGCCGCGAATACAGATTTGACCGCTAGGCAGCACTTCTTTCGTTCCATGCTTGTCTAGCCAGCGCTCTATATCGCTCTCAATATCTTTGAATTCGCCGTTCATGTATTTCACGCCACTATCAGCCAAATTGATAGGCTAGCACCTTGCCGTTTATTTTCATATTTTTCCCATACTATCGCTTGCTTTCCTACTTCTGGTATATCCGCATTTCGTCTGCGGCTTAAAATTTAAGAAATGAGACTTGTATTTCCTTGCTGAGAAATTTTGTTGTGTTGGCTTTATCAATCATTTAGGTGTTTGAACCTAACTATCTTTGGGGAAAATGTTGTCAGCCTAGTCTTTTGACATGCTGAGAATTACCCGCAGGGCTTTATTGAGTTATGCCTGAGGTGTCTGATAAGGGCCGATAAATGATTTCCTTTTTGATTCGCTTTGCTCTCAATCAACGCCTCATGACAGTTGCTTTGGCTGTTGGAATGGCTCTGCTTGGCGTATACAGCGCAATCACGATTCCCGTTGATTCTTTTCCTGATGTGTCTAATGTTCAGGTGCAGATAATCACAGAGCCTGAAAGTATGGCTACCGAAGAAGTCGAAGCCATGATTACTTATCCCATTGAAACTGGCCTCAATGGATTGCCCAAGGTAGCAAAAATCAGAAGCAATTCGAGCTTTGGTTTATCAGTCGTTACCGCGATTTTTGATGATGATGTTGATGTTTATTGGGCGCGCAATTTGGTACAGCAACGCTTGACTCAGATTGAACTGCCCCAAGGTTCGCCTACTCCCTTGCTTGGCCCGGTTGTATCGACTTTTTCAAATGTGCTCAATTATTATCTGGTCAGCGACAAGCATGATTTAACTGAACTCAGAACCATTCAAGATTGGCAAGTTGCTCGCGCCCTTAGGTCTGTAAACGGCGTAGGCAACATAGTCAGTTATGGCGGTTATGTAAAACAATATCAGGTGCTGGTGTCACCCATGGTGCTTAGAAGTTTTAAGCTTACCCTGCACGACGTCACTATGGCCCTGGCTAACAATAACCTCAATGCCGGCGGTAACTTCATTGAGAGTGGTGGTGAAGAGATCATTATTCGCGGATTGGGTCGCATCAAAAACGTTGAAGACATTAAGCATATTTTGCTCAAGTCTGTTAACGGTACCCCCGTTGAGATTGGTCAAGTTGGTACCGTAGAGATTGGCCCTGCTTTTCGTCGTGGTTCTGCCTCGATGGACGGCAAGGGCGAAGTTGTCACTGGCATGGTCATGACCCGCAAAGGTGTGAACACCAAAGAAGTGGTAGAGAAGGTCCGGGAGCGCCTGAAAGAGATTGAAAGTGAATTGCCCGATGGCGTCTCTTTGGTTACCTATTATGATCAGAGTGCTCTAGTCGACAAGAGTATTGAGACAGTCAAAGAGGTGCTCTTCCTCGGTGGTTCTCTTGTAATTGTCGTGCTTGCTCTATTTCTTTTGCATGTTCCTTGCGCCATTATTGTTTCGGTGATTATTCCGTTAGCCTTGCTTTTTAGTTTCATTATGATGAAATATACAGGCTTGACGGCTAATCTGATGACTTTGGGAGCTGTCGACTTTGGTGTCATTGTTGATGCTGGCGTGGTCATGGTTGAGAATATTTTTCGCCATCTTGCCATTGAACAAGAACGCGTAGAGCGCGGCAGCATCACCCAAGCGGAACTTGAAGAGAATCGCTTAAGTACTGTCTGCAGAGCAGCAGGCGAGGTTGGTAACCCGATTTTCTTTGCCATCATTATTATTATTGCTGTCTATTTGCCCCTGTTTACTCTTGAAGGGGTAGAAGGTCGCATGTTCTCGCCGTTGGCGCTCAATTATATTTATGCCTTGACCGGCGCGCTGCTCTGCTCGCTTACTGTCATACCGGTGCTCTGCTACTGGTTCTTGCGCGGAAAGATCAAAGAGCGTCACAATCCCTTTGTTAGCTGGTCGACCGGTGTGGTGGGCAAGGCCCTACCTCTGGCAATCAGAAGACCTCGGCTGACTTGCACGTTTCTTATGATTACACTGACCTTGGGTTTCGCCATTCTGCCCTTTCTTGGTTCTGAGTTTATTCCGACTTTTGATGAAGGCTCGATTTTGTTGCGCACCAAGCTCTCGCCCAGTGTTTCGCACACAGAGTCAAGGCGTATTGCTACTCTGATTGAGCAAGCCATCGGGCAGTTTCCTGAAGTAGATTTGGTTGTCTCGCGCATCGGTCGCTCTGGCATGGGCAGCGACCTAGAAGGCGTTGAGAACGCTGATGTGTATATTGGCCTTAAGCCGATGAGTCAATGGAAGACTTTTCATACTAAAGAGGCCTTGGTCAACGCCATGGCCGCGCGCCTTGATGTTATCCCCGGCATAGCTTCAAGTTTTTCTCAACCAATTGCCGATATGATTGATGATTTGGTGGCTGGAATTAAGGCTGACCTTGGAATTAAAATTTTTGGTGACGATCTTGAGCAGATCGATTCGATTGCAGAGCAGGTCGAAGGCATCATTAAAGATGTGCGTGGAGTCAGTGACTTGCAGCGTGAGCATATTCTTGGTTTGCCGCAGCTAAACATTGAGTTGAACCGCGATGTTATTGCTCGCTACGGCCTCAATGTTGGCGAAGTTGAAGAAATCATGGCGACGGCTTTGGCCGGTAGGAAAGTGACAGAAGTGATGGAGGGCACGCGACGATTCGACCTGCTGATTCGCTTTCCTCTGAAGTTTCGGGATACCCAGGAAGATATTGAGTCAATTATTATTGATACCCCTAGTGGTGGCAAGGTTCACCTCGGTCAATTGGCCAAAATTCAGAATACCCGCGGTACAGTGATGATTAACCGTGAAGGTGGCCAAAGGCGCACAGCTGTGCTCGCCAATGTTAGAGGTCGCGATTTAGGTAGCTTCGTGGAAGAGGCTCAGCGCAGAGTTAAGGCTGAAATCAAATTACCTAAGGGCTACAAGATTGTCTGGGGTGGTCAGTTTGAGAATCAGCAACGGGCTATGGCCCGGCTATCTTTGGTTGTGCCAGTGGTGTTGCTTCTGATTTTCATTTTGTTATATGCTTCGTTCAATTCGTTGAAGAATGCTAGTTTGATTATGCTCAATGTTCCATTTGCTATAGTCGGTGGAATTTTCGCTCTGCTAGTTTCACAACAACCTCTGTCGGTGCCTGCCATTATTGGTTTTATTGCCCTGTTTGGTGTAGCTGTGCAAAATGGTGTGATCATGATTAGCTATATGACACAAATGCAGAGTGAAGGAATGTCTGTGGTGGCTGCTGTGATGGCTGGCGTTAAGGTAAGGCTAAGGCCCGTGCTTATGACCGCTACGGTGGCTATGGTTGGTTTGTTGCCAAAAATCTTTTCGCAGGGAACGGGTGCTGAAGTGCAGCGGCCGCTAGCAACAGTTGTGCTTGGTGGTCTTGTCACTTCCACCATTTTGACCTTAATTATTTTGCCGACTATCTACACTTGGTTGCATCGCAAAGAAGATGTGCCTGTCAATGAGAAGAAGGATTAATTTAGAGGTTGAGCAGGTCGTAGAGCTTCAGAACCATCGAGTTTTTTGCATGAGCGGATTCCAGGCTATCGCACCAGCGGCCGGCAAGACATACGTTAAGGCAAGTCTGATGCAAGTGAGGATAATAATCTTGAAGCTCCTCCGCAGTTCTAGTTTGGGCCTGATTGAAGTATTGGCAGCTTGTTTGTCGCTAACAAGTTTTTGTTGCTCTATTGGGTATGCTCAGGTCAGTCCGGCAAAGAGAACTAGTACAAGAGCGACTGTTGACCGACAGCAGTTTATTGAGTACCAAACTAGTCCAAAGAGAAATTTGCAGGCTCTGGCAAAGTATGAGGCCGGTCTGCGAGCCCATGAGACTGGAGACAATGATAAGGCGATAAAGCTTTTGAGCGAAGCTATCTCTATTGATCCTAACTGCGTGCAAGCAATGCACACCCTCGGCGCTGTCTATATGTGGGAAGAAGAGTACGAAAAGTCGCTGGCTGTCTTCAATCAGGCTTTGAAGATAAAACCTGATTTTAGGCATGCTTTGTATCGTCGAGCTTTTACTTATGCTAGTTTGTATCGCTACAAAGACACTATTGCCGATTTGGATAAGCTACTAAAGCTACAGCCTAACTATGATGGTGCGCGAAAGTTAAGAGCGAAGTGCCAAAGTTCGCTGGGCAATTTCACTGCAGCCATTAGTGACTATTGCGTGCTGGTGCAGGCTGATCCGATGGGGGAAGAAGAGCGTCTGCAAAGAGCCAGACTATACGTCAAGGCAAAGCAGCCCCTTAAAGCGATAGAAGACTATAGTTTTATGATTAAACATTTTCCTGATGAGTATGAGTCATTCACTGAACGCGGCGATCAGTATTTTGCCTTAGGTCGCTACCGTGAGGCCAGCAGTGACTACAATGCTTCTCTTATGCTTGGAACCGACCATACTAAGCATTGTCGAGAGCAAAGAGATTTGTGCTTCAAAAAGATGGCCTTAGAAAAGGCTAGTTCGGCTAAGAACACAGCGGCTAAGAACACAGCGGCTAAAACTAAGTAAGTCCTGATTGCTTTTTGAATCTTAACTCTGGATTATCTTTTAGTCGTTTGCTCATCATCTTTCCGTGCTTCTTTCGGGCACATTGTGGGCAGCCGTTGCCGCGAGTAATGCGATAGATGGGTGCCGCTCGCCATTCGAAGGAACACTTCGAGCAAAGCCACCAGAACTGTGTCATAGAGTGAATGCGCACTTGGTCGGGCTTGGTTTTGCCATTTTTGCGTGGATGCCATTCCTTCGCTAGCTTTGGCGCTTGCGTTGCAATTATGTTGGTGACCGATGTTCTGCGCATTTTGCAATACGGGCAATCGGTCTGCAATCCTGTTCTATTAGCAACGGAGGTTTGCCACTCGTGATCGGGGCCTTGATTGCATTTCCACCAAGCCTTGAAGCCGCTGCCAAAAGTTACATCTTTGGCTGTGGTGTCACCGTTCTTGGTTGGATGCCACTGTTTAGCGAGGTGTGGATGCGATGTTTTTAGATTGTTACCGGGCGAACCTTTTTGATTGCGGCAAAAGGGGCATCGTATGCGGTTCTTGCTGTCGCGATAAAATCCAGCAATCCAGTGGTGTCTGGGGTCAGCGCTGCAATTCCAGGCATACTTGGCCGTGGACGACAGGCAGTGTGGATCTACGCCCTTGTTTTTCTTGCGATCAAATTCTTTGTAAGCTCGTGGATAGGTGCGCAGATCTAAGGGTTCACCAACGTTGCAGCGTACACACCCTGTTCCCTCCGCAGTTCTGTTGCTGATTTGTGCTTCGTAGGTGTGGCCTTTGGGGCATTTCCACCAGGCATATTTGCAAGAGCCAGCTGGAACATCTTGTGGGCTCAATTTATTTTTCTTGGGCATCCACTCTTTTGCTATTTCAGGATAAGTCTCAGCCAGATTGTTGGTAACCGATACGCGCTTTGAATTGCAGAAACCGCAGCCCATTGTTTTTGATTGAGATAACATGGCGTTTGCCATGGCAGCAATTTGCACTTGAAAGCTATGGTCTCTACCTTTTGGGCATTTGAACCAGGCTCTGACGTGTGAACGAAAAGAAAAATCTTCTGGACCGAAGCCACAGTTCTTTTTGTGATCCCACATGGCCGCTGCGGCAGGAAAGGCCTTGGCGAATGATTGCGTGCGAATTCGCGCTGGTTCGACCACATCTTCAATGTAAATTCGTTTGTGAGCTGCTGACATAGTCGAAGTGGTTGATGTGAAGCGCTATTGCCTAGTGACCGGAAGAAAGTAGTCTTATTCTACTGCTTGCCTTTTTCGTCTATCTCTAATGCTGAATCGTGCCTTCATTTTAGTTGGGATGCATCGGCGATGATGCTCAATTATAGCTCTAAATAATAGTTTCCCTGGAAACTATTATTTAGAGCCTTTCAACCAATAATCTCTATACAATTTCCATTCTGCTTCGTCAGTTGTGTAGTCGGCAAACAAGGCAATGCCTTCAATGTTAGAGCGCACTGTGCCTCCTTTACTAAGTTGGCGCGGGTCTCTGGCTTCTTCCAGTTTACGCCGCCATTTTGCGGCGCCGAACCAATATAGATCCAGGCAATGGCCTTAGTACCTGGTGCCCTTGTGTGTACGGCCTTTGTAATTTTCTGTGCGTTCTCTAGTTTGTGCAGCTTTAAAGTGCCATCAGATACGGTGGTGAGAACGTGAAAGTAAGCGTATTTAATTTGATTGCCGAGCTTAGTTTCTTTGTTTTCACAGTAGTTTGACAGTGTTGCTAGTAAAAGGTGTGGATTAGCTGTTTTCTTTTGAGGACCATTTCAGTCTATCCCCAGCTTTCGCTGCTCGCTCTTTTGGGCCTATTTGTGCAAACCTGCCCGGCCCCCCGTGGCTCGAATGATTCACTCTGTCGGGGCGTCAAGTGATGTGTGGCATTGCTTGCTTTTTTCTGGTCTCTTTCTGCATGGTTAAATTCTTAAGGATCTTAGTGCGGTTGTGAGATGCTTATTTCAAGAGCTAATAAGATGGAAATTAGTGCAAAGCTAAGGATAATTGAAAGTCTAAACAAAAGTTATTCGGAAAGTAATTCGAAAGAGGGCTGACCATGTCCAAGTTAATCAAAGAGTTGCTGCCATTAGGAGTTACCTTGCTGGGGATTGGTTATCTGATGGTTCACTGGTCGGCTCTCCCTGAAACGGTGCCGATACACTTTGGCCTGCTTGGTCAGCCCGATGGCTGGGCGCCTAAGTCTTTTGTGCTTTTCTTGCCTTTCATTGCGCTTTTTCTCTACGGCAATTTGACCTTTGGAGAAAGAAGCAATCGTTTCAATATGCCTTGGAGAATCACAGACCAGAATCGCGATGAGCTTTATTCGATGGCACGCAATTTGATGTTCACTTTAAAGCTAGAACTTTCTGCCTTAATTGCTTATCTACAAATAGCGTTGGTAGAAACTGCACTTAAGCACATGGATGGTCTCGGCCCCTGGTTCGCGCCAGTGTTTCTTGGATCGATATTGATCACCATAGGTATCTTCTTCGTGCAAGGAAGCAGTGTGGTGCGGCAGCAGGAAAAACTGTCTTAATTCTCTTAGTTGATTCGCTAGCAGAGCACCAGCTGGCAGGTCGCATACCTTTTTTTCTTGCCAACATGGTAGATTATTGCTTCGGGATTATTTCTCTTCTGAAGTTGTCCCTGATCTGGTATCCCCAACCCGGAGAAATCGTCCGTTGATTCCTCATTGGCTACGGCACTCATATTTGGCGTTAAACGTCGTCTCATTGACTGCTACTCTTACTTTCTTAAGCCCTGGCGCCTATGGCATGAGCAAAAACGAGCTTGAGACCAGCTTGCCCGATAGTGGCACGGTGGATAAACTTGCCAAGTCGAAAGTTGGCATGCCTTTTATCGACAGTTTGTCCTCTGCGGCCGCAAACCTGCACGATTATCAGTGCTTCTGTCAGCTTTTTACTGTCAAGCAGAACAAGTGGAAAGACTACGGTGGTGCTCTTGTATCGTTCAAGCAGCGGGAGCTGTTGCGGGCCGAAATAAAGTCACTTGATTACCGCAACGGATCTGTCGTTGTTCGGCAGCATGACGGTTCTCTCAGGGGAAAGGGTGGAGGTACGCTTAGTCTGGTTAAGATGACTTTGCAGCCCGATTCGCGCTCATTGAGATTGCCTACTGGGTTTAGTTTGGCCAAGAGTGACTTTCTTTCTTTGTCTGCGGCGCTAAAGCAGCAAGTCTCTTCGGGCGCAGTGGCTACTGTTTCACAGCCGGTAAGAATTGCGCCATTTAAAGAGCCAGTTATGATCTTGTTGATGCGCGACAAGAACGGTGGAGAAGAGGGTGCCGTTGGCAGCTCATTTGTGCATGTCGTCTATTTGAACCCGAAGACTAAAATTCCAATAGCTTGGAACACCTACAAAGACGGGCAGCCAAATGCCTTTGTGTTCTTTGATCAGCTCGATTTTAATAAGGGCTTGTCTGATAGTTTGTTTACACTTTAATTTTGTATCTGAGGATTGATGGAATGTTTTCAGTGAAGTCTTTTGGTGATCAAGTAGCCGCTGTTGGTCTAGCAGTGTCGGTGCAGTTGTTGTGCAGTGCTAATTTGTCAGCTCTAGCGGCTGATGCTAGTTCAGCCGTTAGTGTAACAAGTTCAGCCGCAGCTAAGGTGCCCGCCCCAGGGACGACATTAAAAAAGCGCACCACCAGCGATGCCGAGCAAATGAGTCCAGAATGTATGCTTAGCGACCTGCGCGATACTAGGCTCTCTCTTAATCAGCTCAAGCAGCAAGCTGTTAATCTTTTTCTAGAAGCTACGCGCACTTGTATGACTGTTAATGATGCTCCAATAGAGCAAAGTCCAACTGCAATATCTTTGTCGATGTTTGATAATAAGGCCAAGTATTTGGCGCCTCGCAAAGAATGGCTTGTGCTCTACGTCAACACTCTTGAGCCCATTGTGCATTTACTTAGTGAAGATATTAACGATGTTGATCCTAATGGACGCAATGTCACCAAGGTGATTGAAGAGCGCATAAACCCTCTTTGGAATACCTGGCGCGATCAAGTTATCGCTATTAATAAGTCGCTAGATCAAGTGCATGGCTCTATGCCTGTAGGGGATGAAGAGGAGAGTGCCGACTCGAATGCAGTTATTGCCAAAGCCGCTCTAGATATGTTTCAACGGGCTGAAGAATTAGAAAAAGTGCGCTATCGCGCTGCTTTGATTCTAATTGAAGAGTACAAAAAAGACGCTGCTGCTAAAGGTGCTTCGGCGGCTCCAGCCGTTAACTAAGCATACGATTGGCAATGCTGAACAATCTGAATTGACTGTACGGTATCCCTATTGCTTGGATGATAGTACAAGCAAATGCTGACCAAGACTAAGTCCCAGCCAGCATTTGTACTTGTATCTCTTATGTCTTTGTTTGCTTGATGGTGGTGTTAGCTTTAAATCTAGCTGCAGTTTCGATTTTCAGGGGTGGTCTATTAGGTAAGTCTAAAGCTAGGCTGTGAACGTTTGATAGGGATTGTCCATGAATAGCGAAGGCGGCAGTGATTCGTCATTGTCCCTGAAGCTCCGTGGCCAATTGCGATTGCCTGAATTGTAATCTCTATTTTCTCTATCGCTGTTGCCAGAACGATCATTCCCGTTGAAGTTTTGCTTCAGTTCTCCTCTTTCGCCGCCATCTCCGACAGCACCTTGGAGATCTTGATCGTAGAAGTTTTTCTTCAGTTCGCCCTTTTCGTTGTCACCTCCGACGGTGCCGTGTAGATCTTTTTGGTTGTCATCGAGCTTGCTGCCATCTTTGCAGTAGTTGGGTTGAGGTTTACCTTTGCCACCCTTGACGTCGCCGTCCAAATCTTCGTCGCTATCATCTTCGTCATGGTCGTTCAAATCTTCATCGCTGTCAAAATCTTCGTCATCACCGTCAAAGTCTTCATCGCCGTCATCTTTGACGCCGCCTTCAAGATCTTTTCCCTTGCCGTTGTCGGGGTGAAAGCACTTTTTGACTTCTGAGGCACTTGGACATTTGCTCTGGCTGCCAAATTTTGAATCCTTTAACATACCGCTAGCAAAGAGCTCATCTGCCATTCTGCCAACGGCACCTATTTGAGCCGCAGCTTGCTCGCTAACTTGGCTGTTATTGCGCACTTCTCTAAAATCAGATTCTGCTTGTTTCATTGTTCTTCTCCTGGTGATTGGTAGTAAAAATGTCATTGGCGGTGTCGGCCTCATGACAACAAGATAATGCGCCAGGGGGTCAAATCAACGTGAAACAAAATAACGCCTCAAAAAGGCGCAAAAAAGTTTCTGGAGAGTTTCTATCGCCATATAATGATGTCTGACATTCAGCAGGCTGATTGTCTGCCTGCGCTGTTATCTAGTTCTATGGTCCTGATGCTTGTGTCTATACGGTTTCAACCTGGCTTCACTGGTCAGCTGGAATGGTGTAGCCGCTGCCGGCTGCAGTCACGATTAGTTGTTCGTGGCCCAGGCTAGTGAGCTTCTGGCGCAAGGTGTTAATTACTTGCCTGACTGTATTTGTAGCCGAGTTCGATTCAACTGGCCAGAGAGCGGCAATTAGTTGTTTAGAGGTGAAGGCACTGCCTCTATTGACGAGAAGCAGCTCAAGAACTTCGCATTCTTTTGCGCGCAGAATTTCAAACTTGTCGCCAAAAGTAATGCTTCTGTTGGCGGTGTTTAGTACTAAACCCTTGGCTGTTAGAACTTTGCTTTCGACTGCTGCGGGGCGTCGTAAGAGCCCTCGCACCCTTGCCGCCAGCTCACGAACATCAAATGGTTTAACCAAGTAGTCATCGGCGCCTGTATCGAGGCCTTCAGCCCGATCATCAATATCACCTTTTCCGGTTAAGAAAAGAATGGCAGTTTGGCCACCCTGTAAGCGATGTCGTTTGCACATTTCTAGGCCAGATATTCCTGGAAGGTTCCAGTCTAAAAGGATAATGTCATATTCAAAATTGGCGAGAAGTTGCAGCGCGTCTTCAGCAGTGGTTACCATTTCGACTAAATGGCCTTGCAACTGCATCCACTCTTGCACCATAGTTGCTGCTTGCACTTCATCTTCAACCAGCAGAATCTTGGCCATGCCCAAAAACTTTCCTGTAAATTCAAGGTCTTTAGTATACCTTGACTGCTTGAGGCAAGTCTATCGACAAACTATTTCGCTGACTAGTGGTAGCATTTCTGCTGTGCTGTTCACCTATTCACTGCGACTGAAAATACTGCTGTTGCTCGTGCCATCGATCATCAGTGCATTGATTATTGTCGGCGGAGCATCATTATCGCTGGCCCGACTTGAAGAAGAATATTTGAAGCATAGACTATCAGTAGCTGCGCTTGTGGGGTTGCAGCAATTTGAAGTGACTTTGCTGCAGGGCTTGAATAGCTCTGTTGGTAAAGGAGAAGTATTCAGTTCTCAGGCGCAGATGCTTCGCGCCGGTACTATGCAGCTGGTGAAGAAGTCGCAGGTCGACCTTGACAAGGCTGTGGCGAAGAACCCTAGCATGAAGGTTATTGCCGACGAGTTCAATGAACTGGGTGATCGCTTGATGGCACTATATCAACAGATTTCAAAAGTAGACTTACTTGGCCGAGAAAAGAGCACTAGATTTGAAGTTTATTTGGTAGCTGTATCTGCTAGAACTTTAATCAATCATGGTCTTGCTGCTGAAGATTCAATGCAGGTATTGGCTCGTGAGGCCCTGGCAAAAGAGTCGCAAACGATTGCCGTGCTAAACGCCGGTGGCATATTAATAGCTGCCTTGGTTTTTACTTTGTCTTTGCTGGCTTTCAATCGGCTATTGGTCAGTCGCTTAAAGCAACTACCCGGTCGCATTGAGCAGTTCGGTTGTGGTCATAAGTTAGAGTCTTTGGTGGGCGCCGATGAGATTGCTGATTTAGATTCAAGTGTTGCTGCTGCTATTTCTGCTCTTAATCAACTTCACCGGCAGCAGCTAGCAGTTTTGCAGTATTCTGGAGACGTTCTTTGCTCGTTAAGTGCCGATGGCAAACTTCTTGCCGTAAACCAATTATCTGAAGTATTCTGGGGCTATCCTAGTCGCTATCTTATTGGCGGCCGAATTGCGGACATTCTTGATGATGGCTCGGAAGAGTTGTTGCAGAATTGCTTGGCTCAGGCGAAAGTAACTGATTTACCGTGTATGGTGGAACTGCAGCATTGTGACCCGAGTGGAATTGATGCTTACTTCTTGTGGATCGTCAAATGGAACGCCAGTACACAAGAATATTTTTGCATTTCGCATGACATTACCAAGGCTAAGCGCCTCGAGAGGTTTCGCGAAGATATCATTGCTTCGCTTAATCATGATATGCGGACACCTTTGATGTCAATTTCAACTGCTTTTCAGTTGTTGCAGGCGACAAGGGCGACTCAAATGGATGCTCAACAGAAGAGCATTCTGAGCCGCGGATTGGCTCAAAGTATGAGGTTGATTGATCTTATTACCGACGTGCTTGATTGGAAAAAGCTAGAGTCTGGCAATTTGGGTTTAGCTGCAAGTCAAGTTGATTTGCTGGAAGTGACAGTGCAGGCTCTTGACCGAGTATCAAAAGAATACGATGAAGTCGAGTTGGAAATCCTTGGAGCACCGCAATTCTTAAATGGCGATGCTCTTCAGTTACAGAAAGTTTTAGAAATTCTCTTTCACTTTTTGCTGCAGAGTTCTTTGCCTGGCGATCTGTTCACTGCTACCCTTAAGCCCAGCTCTAATGGTCTGGCTCTCAGCCTTAAATTGCAATCTGCGGATCTGCCCTTAGTGTCTCAGCGGGTTTCTGAAGAGCTTCCCGAACCGCTCACTGAGCTGATCAGCCAAGAGTCAATACCGACGCTCTGTTTGCCTATGTCGTTTTACCTTGTCGAATCTGTTCTGCGTAGACATTTTGCTACTCTGAATTTGCAGAAATTAGGTCAAACCTACAAAGGGGCTAATATTCTATTTGGGACTGCTCCGGTCAAAGCTGGTCAATCGCCATGAAGAAGAAACGTTCACTATCCCTGGCTGGTCTTGTTCTTTTTGCGCTGCCGCTGTTTTGTCAGCTGTCGTTTCTGGCTTTGATAGACTATCAGTTGCTTCTTGCTAAAGCTTCAGTTAAGCATCAACTTGAGGCGGAGGAATGCTCGAAGAGAATCAATAAGTTAATCATTGACCTGCTTGAGTATATGTTTTTTGTCAAATTTCAAGCATTTAGCCCTGGCTTAGATTCGACGCTTCAAGAGTTGTCGCTGCCGTCAGAATTGAGTGGTCGCATCAGCAATATATTGAGCTTGCCGGTACTTTCAGAAGCGAAAAGGCGGCAATTGGAAGAAGCTAGAAAAATTGCCTCACCCGTGCGGCAAAATGCTAGAGGGCAGACAAACAATATTGCTGAGCAATCTGTGCATTTGTTTGATATCTTGCTGGGCGCTGCCCGTGAAGTAAACAGTGAGCGCAATCAGATTGAGTTTAACAACTTGGCGAGCAGTGCAAGGCTTCGTAATTACTTGCTTGTTGGTTGGCTGTGTCTGACACTGTCTTTAGTGGCAATGACCTTGCTCATTTTTCGACTGGTATATAGACCGCTCTCGATCATTCTTGAAAATGCTAGAAGGTTAGGCCTTGGCGAAGCGCTAAATTTGCCGGTAAAGGCAGCCGCAGAAATCGAGGCTATTGATGGCTGTTTGCATCAAATCAGCTCTGAACTCACTGCTGCCTATGCTGAACAGAAACAACTTTATGAGCTTTCGCCAGCTTTAATTTGTCGCGTAGATGCCGGCGGGCGCATGCTTATGGCCAATCAATCGGCTCTGCGCTGGTTGCAGATTAATCCTCAATCTTCTAGGCTCGACAAAATAGTTTTCTTCACTCTGTTCGATGATATTGTTCGTTTGCGCTTAGAGACTGTTTTTGAGCGGGCCAGAGATGAGCAAACTAAGATGACCACCAAGCTGACCCTGGTCAACCATAGAGCCATGCCTCTTCACACTAGTTGGACCGTAAATTGGAGCGAACAGCATCAGTCTTATTTTACCCTGGCCATGGACGTGACTGATGCCACCAATATGGCTCTAGTGCGTGAGCAGATGGGGGCTTATTTAAATACTGAATTGGGCGCGCCCTTGGCTGTGGTGAAAGAAGCCAGTGCTTCGCTGTCATTGCTTGATGGTCCTGGTGCCGCTGAGAACAAGCATGTCTTGTCAATTAAGAACAACGTGGAGAGATTGACGATTTTGCTAAATCAGCTTAATCAGGCTGATAGTGATAGCGCTGAAGGTGGTGTCGATTTTGATTTTTGTATCAACCAGGCAGTCATCAGCGACTCTGTTGATGCGGTTCGCAATCTAGCTTTGAAGAAACAGATCAATATAGTTGCACAACCAGAATTTGCGATGGTAGCTTGCAATAGGTGGGAATTGGAGAGGGTAATCATCAATTTGCTCTCTAATGCTATTAAGTTTACTCCTGAAAATGGCACCATTAAAGTTGAGTCTAGGTTGCTCAAGACCGTTGTCAGTTTTTCCATTAGCGATAGTGGGGCTGGAATTCCCCCAAAGGCCTTGGCTACGATTTTTGCAGCTTACCAGCAGGCTGACAATCAGTTGCAGAATGTGGTGCCCTCTACAGGATTGGGGCTGAGTGTTTGTAAAACAATTATTGAAAGGCACGGGGGCACTATTAGGGCAGAAAACGCTGAGAGTGGCGGAGCCGTGATATTGTTTCAGCTCCCTGCCTTTGCTGAAGGTCGGTAGCTAGATTGCTTATATTTTCTAGCGCATCTTTGCGCTGACAAGTATTGCGCTGACAAGTAAGCTCTTTGATTTATCCTCAGCTGGGGGATAGCTTACGTGCAATTTCGAATTGCGCTATGGTTCACTCTGCCCCTAATTGAGGATCGATAATGCAGAGACGGTTGGCCGCCAAGAGGCGCTCGTGTAAGGCCCAGAGTATGGTTGAATATGCCCTTGGCATTGGCTGTGTTGCCGCTCTGTGCGTGGTGGCCCTTGGCTCTTTAGGTCACATCAGCGGCCACATGATTCACAACGTTGAAGAGGCGACTAACTACCAAGGCGCTACTTCTGGGCATGCACACGCAACCGTGAAGATTGGTGCTACCCCTTGGGTGCTGAACTAGGCTTTTGAAGTTAGAGCGCTTTTGCTGCGTTAGTCACGCTGTATTTGTTAGTGTTAAGTGGGCAAAACCGGCTATGCCTTGCTTATCAATTAGTCTAGGCTGAGAGATTCTCGGATCTTTCCAGCATGTGCTAATCAGGCAACCCATGAATCGCTTGACCATAGTGGTAGGAAGCTTCGCACCCTGGACGAGAAAATCGAATACCGCAATTACGTTGGCAATGGTGTGCTGGAATGCTGGCGTCAGGGCCAATCTGGTTACGTTGACTATCGTGGCGAATTTATTCCTCTTGCAGTCAACGAGCACTCACCCGGGCGGTGTGGAACTGCAACGGTTAACGGCCAAGCCGTAGTTTATAAAAATTTGGCTCACTATCCCAAGAGTTCACGGCAGCCAGTTAAGTGGGTTGATCTCACCAAGAACCCCGAGATGAGCGACCAGGTTTTCCAGGTGGCATTCGTTGATAATCGAGCAGTAATGGAAAGTGCTGGTAAGAGTGGCTTGGTTGATATCAATGGAAACTGGCTTATTCAGCCGGCTTTCAATGGTTTGCTCTATTGCAATAAAGACACTTTGATTGCCCAAAAGAAAATGCCGTGAACGACTGAAGAAATTCAGTTAGAGCGTGGTGAGCTTATCGGCTTGTTAACTGGTTTCTAGCTGTTGTTAAAACCTTCATAGACGAAGGCCGATTTGATTGATTCGGCGTCGCGCTCACTCGCACCTGTTGCGCGAACAACGTTGTACCAGCTTGAACGAACCTGCTCTTCCATCTTTGTGATGATGGCGATAGCTTCATCTTTATTGAGTAAGAAGCGAGTACATTGCGACAAAAGATTCTTCTTGTTGGCGAAGCGCCCAAGGTCGCCGCAGGACATTGCCAGATCTCTGCGCTCTATAGATACTGCCGGTGTGGGTGTGAGATCGTAGGCTGGCGATAGTTTCCAATCGCGCTCCATAGCAATTAGGGCATGGTTGCGAGGGTGATCGTCGAGGTTGGAAATTAAGGCATTGAAACACATGCGACGATAGAGTTCCGCTGCGTCTTTCTTTGGTTCTGCTACGACTCGGCGCAGTTCTTCAGATAGTAATACGTAGGACCATCGCTCTCTTTGCTGCGCTGAGTCTTCTGCCTTAAGCAAGGTCAGCGCACTCACCATTCGTGCTCTTAGGTAGCCTTCAGTGGTTTTCTCGCGATCAAATCGCTGCACTAGAAGCACGTCGTTGCCACCGATTGTTTCGACGCGACTTTGGGCCGCATTGATACCACAGTTTCTTGCCAGCTCAAGCATTGCCTGCTCGATTTTGGGATTGTTCCAGCGGTCGTCGGGCCTGTTAAATTTTGCTACCCACAAGCCACGGTCGTCTTCAACCACTGCTTTGGGCCGGGCACCGCCCATTGAGGTGCCTAGCAAAAGTAACTCTTGCGTTTGTATTTTTTCGTGACTAAGTGCACCTAATTTTTCTAGTTCACTGAGTTCACCCTGTTCGTCTTGAATTAGTTTGTAGGCAAGTAGTTGCAGCCTTTCTAGTGCAATCGCTTGATTGAATTTTCTTAGTGGTGCTGGTGGCTGTTTGCCTAGTCCAAATCCGAGCGCGCCAGCCCGGTCGTCTGGTGAGTTCAGGAGGTAGTCTAGTTCTCCAAGCTGTGATTTACCAGCCTGCCTTTCTATTAGGCGACGTCCCCAAAAGTCAGGGCCAGAGTCTCGCAGGGCACCAAATAAGCCACCAAGACGAGTTGTTTTGTACGTATCTTTTGTGAGCTTGAGTTCGATCGGGTCTACTTCGACCGCATCAGCTCTAGATAGGTAACTTGCTCCGTAGACAAAGCGGCCAAGCTGATTGCCTAGTCGATCTTGAGTCAGGACAAATCGACCGGCTGTGACACTATCCGTTTCTCCCGGCAGGGTTATGTAGACAAAGCATTCAGATGCTTGTTCCTTAGAAGTCATTGTCTAGGCCTTGGCTCTTGCGCGCCCGGCTACGCTGTCTTGTTGACTCTAGTGTGAGGCCTTCTCTATCGTTTGAAGGGTCTGCCACCTCATCAAACTCATAGAGTATGTCGTAGAGCCAAAGTAGCGCTGCATAGACTACTATGCCCGTTGATGGCTTTCCTTTTTCGGCATCCATAACCGCGCGTGGGCCGGTACCAATGCGTTCTGCTGCGTCGGCAATTGTTAGATTGCGGCGAATTCTGGCCGTGCGCAGGTTCTCGCCTAGGCGCTTGAGCGATTGTTCGATGGGATATGGCGGTGCTTGTTGTAGCTTGTTTGTTCCGGTCATATGCTTTTAAGCGCAGATTAAATAGGTTAGTGTGCTTTTAATAGCATAGCAGTGTTCCCGTTCTCTTGTCTACTTTTCTCAATCCAGTCTCAAACTCTTTCGCACTTCGCGGGCAATGGTCGAGCCTTCTAAGCGGCGCATATGTTCCAGCTTGTCGCTGTGACAGAGTAAATTGAGGCTGCCTTCCCAACAGATGCGGTCGTCGATGATGGCAATCTTTTGGTCAATCTTCGAACGTTGTTCGACGGTGACACCAATACTTTGCAGCTGACCAATTACAGCATCTGCCTCTAGCGCCATATTTCGTTGCGGCAGCTCGGCCACTGGTCTGGTGTAGACTTTGAGTTTGACGCCCTTGGTCACTAGCTTGGCAAAAGTCTCGATGAAGAGTGTACAGCGTTTTACTGTGAGAATCGGGCTAACTATCAAAGCTTGCTCTTGGGCGGCGTTTAGGTCGTTGTGAAAGGCGCTCCAGAAGTCTTTCTCGTTAAGTACGGCCCAGGTTGAGCTGCTGACTAAGGTCGGTCGCCTTGCTGCCGGCACCGGCGCGCCTGCTTCATCTAGTGCTTTTGCTGTGAAACAATCGTCGATTTGCCTAGCGTTGAGGGCCAAGCCATTGAGCGCTATCTGATCAATGAATTGACAAAGAATACCGCCGCGGTGGTTGTCGACAAAATATTGTCTGTTGACGAGTAGCACGAAAACGGCTCTTGCCCTAGTTAAGGCGACGTTAAGCCAGACTCCTGCTTGAGATTTTTTGCCAATGTTCTTCATCTGTTCGCTGATGAAATCATCGAGCATTGATTTGCTGCTGCCTTTGCCATCGACGCAATCAAATATTATTGCTGACGATTCACCGCCTTGAAAACTATGCACAGTGTTGACCAATGCCCGCTCACCAAAGCCAGCTTCTTTGAGAGCCTTAGCCACTAATTCTGCCTGGGGTCTATAGGGTGTGGCTACCCCTACTGTTATTTCGGGATGCTCTTGTAAGAGTCGCTTGGAAAGATTGATAGCTAGACCGGCCGAATACAAATTTAGTCTGCTGCCGCCTGGCGGGCTGATGCACCTTTGGTCGACTGCTGATGTATCTACTATGACAACTCTGCTGTCACCAAATACAGAGTCATGCATACCCAGCTGCTTAGTGCTCTCGGCACTTCTAATGGTGCCACCATAAAATAACTTACTTGAAAGTGCTGCGATTTCTGGGGCCATTCGGTATTGGGTGTCAAGTAACGACACTAGTTCGCTATCGTGCGCTTTCTCTACTGTAGCTATATCAAGCTGGTCAAAGATACTGTTTGCCAGCCACTTTTGGGCCGGTTTAGTATCAGCCGTGACAACGGGCGGAAGTTGTTTGAAGTCGCCAATAAAAGTTACCCCAGTGGTGGTTTTGCCTAAGGCCCAGTATAAATGTGGCATTGGCACAGAGCTTGATTCGTCGACAATGAGAATGTCGAACATTTGCTCTGCCAGTTGGCTGCTCAGGTATAGTTTACTGAGAGTGGTACCGATTACTCGAGCTTCAGTAATTACTTTTGCCGCACCATTTTTGATCACTGCTTCAATTTCGTTAATGCGAGCTAGGCCGGCATTGATTTTGGGTTGGTTGGCCTCTATGTACTGGCCGACATCGTTTGGTGTTAGACCAGTGTATTCCATCAGTTCATCTAAGTCTAAATGGGCTTGTTCTAGTTTCGCTTCATTGGCTGAGGCGAGATTTATAGCGTCATTTAGTCGACTTTCAATTTCTGCAACGAAACGTTGGCGAGTTGATATGAAAATATTGAGATCTTTGATATGTGTTTGTTGGGTGGAGACATCAAGGCTTCGTTGAGCTATGCTCAAGTTGTGGTGCGCTTGCTCTAGTTGTGCTTGAGCGTGGGCGATCTCTGCTAGGGTTTGCTGAAGACGCAGCTGATGATTTTCTAGTTGTTCTGGGCGCTGTAATTCTTTTTCTAATTGCCTAGCGGTATTGGCTGCTTTTTGCAGTGCAAGCCAGTGCTTCATCGCTTCTTCTAGAGGCTTGAGCTGAGCGTATATGTGTTCGCGTTCGCTGAGCAAATGAGCATTGCTGGCCGTCACCACTTTGTCGAGAATGACTAGAGGGTATTGCTTTGGTAGATTGGGGTTCTTGGGCAAGCCTAGACGAATGATTTTTCCTTGGTTGTAGAATGTATCGGCCAACTGCTCGGCGATGGCTTCAAGGGCGGCGTCTGCCGCTGTGTTGGTGTGAGAAACGAATAGCACACGCCTACCAGCGTTTAAATGGGCTTCTACTACTCTGGCTATGGTGCGAGTTTTGCCTGTTCCTGGCGGCCCCCAAATTACAGCGAGGGAAGAGCTAAATGACTTGTATATGGCTGAAGCTTGTGAGGCATTAGGAGCCGTGCTTGCTTGGGAACTATAGTTCGGTATCGTGCCAACTTTTACTATGGCTTGGGCATGGCCTGAGAATACTTCTTCGGCAAATTTAAATTGACTTAGATTTTTAGATTTTGCTTCTTTAAATTTATTGACCAGCCGCAAGAGAATTGTGGCGCGATTGCTCGTGAGCAGTGCCGAGTGAACTTCAGGGCCTAGAGAATTGGCGACTGCTAGTGACACCGCAATTTGCACCTGCAGCCCGTCAGTGTCAACTAGCGAGCAGTCGAGGGTCACTCCACCAACTTCTATTAGGGCTGGCGCTTCGTCGTCGCCGACGAAGAAGTGGTTGGCGCTAAAAGTGTAGATATAGTTGTCGCCAATTTGGCTGGTCAATTTGCCGTCGAAAATTCTTGTGGCGGCGGCCTTATTCTTTTTGACCGCTTCGATTTCATCTTGAAGGGCCGCAATAAATTCATCTATGCGGTTGGGGGTCAAGATTATTACCTGTGTTAATGCTTGTGTGAGTATGCCACATGATTAGTCTGCTCGAATGGTTAGGGGCAAAAGTCGTGACTGAAACTTTTTACCAGCAATTTCGTAGTGTAATTGTATTGGGGTATTGGGGAGATTACTTATATGCGTACATTGGGGTTGCCATCCTTCGCCCTATTATTATCAACTTTTATACTTCTGAATCTGTTCTTTGCCTCCCATGCCGCCGCGCCTAGGTTCTGGTCGGGGGCAAAGCCTCCAACTCTAAACGAAGTGGACATCGCTGGTGTCAAGCGCTCTTTCTACCTCTATATTCCAGAGAAAGCAAAGCTTCCTGCTCCCACTGTTTTTGTTTTCCATGGCGGCGGCGGCAAAGCTGAAGGGGTAGATTACAGTGTCGGTGGCATGGCTAAGCTCGCCGACGAAGAAGGTTTCATCGTCGTCTATCCAGCTGGCATTGATAAACGTTGGAATGATGGTCGTAAATTTGAGGGCCAAGGGAAGGAAGATGATGTCTCTTTTGTTGGCGAGCTGATTGAAAGTCTAGTTTTGAAAAAGCAGGCAGATCCAGCGCGAATATACGCTTGTGGCATAAGTAATGGCGGTTTCTTCAGCCAGTACCTTGCTCAGCAATTGCCGGGTAAAATTGCTGCTGTGGCAAGTGTCGCGGCTTCTGTCAGCGAAGATATGGCTAACAGTGAAGTGTCTTGCGAGCCCACCATGTTTGTGCTCGGTACCAATGACCCTTTGGTACCGTTCAACGGCGGTCGTGTCGGTGGCAAGCTCTTGAAGAGCGATCGAGGAAGCGTGCTTCCTTTCGCCGATTCAATTGATTTCTGGTGTAAGGCCAATTGTGCTGATAAGCTGACAGTTGACCAGAAGCTTCCCGATATTGTGACTTCAGATCGTTGCCAGGTTGAGGTCAGGCGCTACGGAAGCGTTGGTTCTCCGGCTGAAGTTCTTGTTTACAAAATTATTGGTGGTGGCCATACGTGGCCTCGGGGCTTTCAGTATTTGCCAAAAGCATTGGTTGGTATCGTTTGTCGCGATTTCAATTGCAATGAGGCGATATGGAAATTTTTTAGTACGCACTGCCAGTAATACCTGAAAGAGGAGTTCAGGCCACTGAACTCCTCTTTTTGCTATGAGCCTAGATTGACTTTCGTCTAAGCGCAGCTGTCTCTTGGACCACTGTCGTGCCAGAGACCTTTATTGAACTGCTCTCTTCTTGCCGCTGACGCCTGTTCTAGCGTCTTCCTGGCTCGACAGGCCACGTAAGGGTTTTCATCGTGGCTGAGAATTTTTAGCACTCCAATAGGAACTGTGGCATCTTCGGCGATACCATGACGAACAGTTGGGTCTGGGTCGTAGGCTAGCAAGTATGTTGTGTCGACTGGTGTGTTTGGGTTTGTCGCTGCGGCTAGCCTGACTTCCGCGTTGTCGTCATGAGCGAGTCTTTCTAAGACTTCTCTCGGTGTGTTAGGGTTTTCTGCAACTCGTACTCTAATTTTGAAATTTATGTTTCTAGCTAGCTTTTTCAATTCTCTTGGTTCAGTTTCTGGATTACTTGCTTTGAGATATTTTTCGATTTTGTAGATAGTGTTCATTTAAACCACCTCCGCTCCTTAATGGGATGATTTTTCTGTTGTGTAATTAAACGTATCGAAAGCGCAATTAATTCAACTGAAGTAAAGATCAACTCCTTTAGTTCTGATGAATAGTGAATATGCGAGAGAGTCGCTGAATATTTTCATTTCAGACTCCAATTTTTTTTATAACAAAAAACGCGAAACCTGACAAGTATTTTTAATCTTTTGCTTTTGTGATGATGACAAAGCTTTTGACTTTGCTGTCTTTGCCGAACGAAATCACAATGTTGTCGAATACTTTGTACTTAGAACCATCGTCTGTAATTAAATACATAAGCTCATCTTGCTTCTCGCTGTAGCTGCCATTGCCTAGGCTCTTCTCCACTTCGGCTCTATCCATGCCGAGCAAATTTGGCGCAATTTTTGCGATGCTCGCCCAGCGCTCTGCTGTGGTTTTTCCTGCCACAAAGTTGCCCCAGCTAGCTTTGTCTTTCGCTGGTGCTTCCATTGCAATTGAACAGTTGAATGACAATACTGCGATAGTAGCAAGGACAAAAATAGCTTTTTTCATATAACCTGTTTCTATCTTCGGAGAATGATGAAAGCGAATTTTAGCATCACTGACTTCCCGATAGTTGCCAGTAGGTTAAAAATGTTCGCTGTCTCCATTTTCAATGATTGGGCTTCTTATTTCAATCGTTTTTCGAAGCAAAGAAAGCGCAGGCCTTCGCGGAAGGCCAGGCTGATTTCGCCGCAGAGAACATAGCCTAGTTTAGGAAAGAGTCTTTGGGTTGCCCGGTTGTTGGTATTGGTATCAACTCTAAGGGTGGCTATTTCTCGCTCATGAGCCAGACGTTCGGCTTTTTGCATTAATTCTGCTGCTACCCCTTGGCCCTGAAAGTCAGGGTCGACAGCGAGGCGGTGCACTACAATGGCCGTTTCGCTGGTGTCCCAAACTTGGGCATATTCAGGCTCTTGAGTTGTGGTTATGGCGGCCACACCGGCTAACTTACCATTGCTTTCGGCTAGCCATAACTGTCCTAAGGCAACGTCTCGTAGGAATATCTCAGGGTTTGGATAGTTATTATCCCATTGCAGATTTCCGCCAGCGCGCATTAAAGGCACGACCCTCTTCACTAGCGACATTACAGCGGCAACATCGTCGATTGTTGCTTCCCTAATCTGCATCGTCTCTCCTTGGTTCTATATGCAATACAATTGTAGGATTTTAGAGGGTGTAGGATTTTAGCGGGTGTAGGATTTTAGCGTGCCAAACAGCTTGTTACTTTAGGAGAATAATTGATGACCTGGATCAAGACATGCCCAGTATCAGAATCAACATTACTACAAGAGATTTTGGCCGAGTCCATGAGCCAATATCCGGCTGAATACAGAATACCTGTTGAAGCGCTTGGTGACGCTGACAGTAAAGATGAGGGTGCGGGTATTGTCATGGCCCATAGTCTGATACCTGAGGCACTTCGCCATGCCTTTTCGACCTTTGCCAAGTTGATGGATCCGCAGCTGCCACTTTCGCGCCGTCAGCATGAGCTTATTGCCGGCACAGTGTCGACGCTCAACAAGTGCTTTTACTGACTGGAGTCTCATACGGAGTTTCTCCGTCGCGTTACTCTGGATGAGTCGCTAAAAGAGGCTATTAAGAAAGACTACCGTACCGCTCCGATCAGCGCAGAAGAGCTAGTTATGCTTGATTACGCAGCGAAATTGACGTTAACGCCGGCCCAAGTTTGTCGCGCTGACATTGATGCTTTGCGAGCGGCAGGCTTTGACGATACGGCGATATTGCAGATTAATCTGATCGCTTCGTGGTTCAATTATATTAATCGTGTGGCCGATGGTTTGGGGGTCGGACGCGAGTAGAAAGCAGACATTAATCGAGTTTAGCCGCATTTTGCCGATCGGGGTTGAGCCTATGCACGCACTAGATTTCTTTGCTAACACCGTGTGCTGCAATGTCTATTTGGCTATTTGTGCCCTTTTCTTTATACATTTGGCTGCCAAATTGCACCCCGGCAAACTAATTGTGTCGGCCACTCTTTTGCGTGCCATTGTTTTTGCTTTGACTTTCGTTTTTTGTCATCCAGCTGTCGTGTCGAGATGGCCCAATAGCTATTATGTTTTTTTGTTTTCCCTCCCACTGTTACCGGTAGTCGGGGCGTTACTTTTCTTTCCTGGCCGCGCTCGCTTTGCTTTAGCCGGTTTGTTCATGCTTGTGGCGTTGTGTTTTCTTGAGTGCGGGCGCAGTATACTTATGGACATTATTGATCCATCGAGGATGTTTCAGTAGCTTTTTGCGCTCTTTGCATTTAACCAAAAGGATGATGGCTCCTGCCAATTTATACCGCCTGGTAGGGATGTTTTACTCTTGGGTATCAACCATAATGGTGAGTGAAAATGTTCTAGCCTAAGGAGCTGCAATGAAACCTGGTTCTTTTCTGCTGCCAATTAATGGCTCGCCTGAGTCACTTTTTGCTTCTGAATTTGTTTGGTCTTTGGCCAGTAAATATCAGTCGAAAGTAACGGCTCAACATACTATTGATATTTTTGGCACACTGCAGTTTTTAGGTCAAGAAAAGGCTGGCTTAATTGGTTCTGGGCCTTATGTCGCAGCTTACGAGAGCATTTGTAATTCGCTGCGGGCAATTGCCAGTAAGTTGGAAGATTCGTATTCTGCTCGGGCTGCTTCTCATCATGTCGAGTCAACCTTTATTTGCACTGAGGGTGATCCCGTTGAAGAAGTCTGCAAATTGGCTACAGACCATGATCTGCTAGTGGTTGGTTACCGCAAGCGCACAGCTGTTGACTATCCTGCCTGCCAAGGCATAAAGCTCTCGCGCGCTGAGCGCTTGGCGCACTTGTCACCGATTCCAATTTTGTTTGTACAGAAGCCAATTCAAGCAATTACTGAGTTTGCTATTTTTGTTTCTATGGATCATATGAACATCAATTGGCTAAAAAATTGTATGCACTCTGCCCTCGCTGTTGGTGCCAATTATAGTGTGACAATTTTGGCGTCGGGAGTGCATGAAGAGCCAGCCGCTTCGTTTGTGCGCGACTTAATTGCTGCTGATGATGAAATAGAAGAGGAATGTATGAAAATATTGCCTTTGCCTGAACATGGTGGCCTTCTCAATTTTAGTCAGATGAAAAACACTGTCGATCACGGTCGTGTTATTGTCTTGCCTACCATCGATTCTGGTGAGCACCGCATTACTTCCACCGGCGAATGCCCCACTGCGCTACTGCGGCGGGTGGCATTTGAGACCGTTCTGCTTTGGCCTGAAGAATTTACCAGGCCGCTGTTTAAGGGCGAAACAGTTTTGCTTAAAGCGGGCTGGTACGATTAATTTCAGTATTCTAGCGATTTATTTGCTCGTTGTCGATTATAGTCTTAAGGACCAGGTCATTAGGTGATCATCCCCTTGATTGATGGCTTTTAGTCGCTATTATGACAATCTAGTTAGTAACAGATTTGAGGTGCTCTCTATGCGTGTTCTTGTTGCAATTGAAGATAAGCGCTTCGGCAAAGCTATTGTTGATTTTCTTGTTGCCCATCAATGGCAGGCTGGCACAATGTTCCGCCTCGTGCACGTGGTCGAGCCATCAGTGGTGGGCGATCAGGTTACTGCAGTGTATGGCATCGGAGTTGAGAATGAGATTGTACAAGAGCGCTTGAATGATGGCTCGCTGATATTAAATCAGGTGAGAGAGCAACTGCAAGCTAAGTTTGGTACCGCTTATCCTGTTGAAGTGAATGTGATTAAGGGGCATCCCCATCATGCCATTTTAGATATTGCAGAAGAATGGCACAGTGACATGATTGTGCTTGGTTCTCATGGTAGGCAAGGATTTACTCGCTTTGTTCTTGGTAGTGTTTCGCTGGCAGTGGTATCCCATGCCCAATGTACTGTCACCGTGGTGCGTTTGCCGAGGGACAGCAATGTAGCGGCAGCGCAGCCATCTAGTGAAAAAGCGGCGAAAGAGAAGAGTACTAGTTGAGGATAGAGCCTTGCTACACAGAAAACTTCGTTTAATGGGCTATGTGCGCAGCGTTGGCTGTAGTGTTGACAATGATGAACAGCGTCGACTGATTGAACAATACTGCCACGAGCATGGTCATCACCTAGTAGGGTTTGCTCATGTTGATGAGGGAGACCCTGGCTTAGGCTTGCAGCAGGCTATCACTTCTCTTCATTCGTACGATGGCATTATCGCCTATGATCTCAATCGTTTTGTGCATAGCATCGATGATCGTGTGGTTGAACTGCGTGCTCTTCTTGAGAGACTTCTGCATGAGGGTAAAGTTCTCATTACTCTTGTAGAGGGTATCGAAACCCTAACTGCTGGCGGTCAAGAAATTGTCATAGAACTGCTCTATAAGCTCGCGGATGGTCACAAGCAGTTAATGACTACGATTGTTGAGAGAAAGACTACGCCGCCGTATAAAGGGCCTAATTCTGACGAGTGGTGAGGGGGCGTTGTCTAATTTCAGTGAAGGACTCAGAACTATTATGCTAGCTCGTTCTCTAGTCTCGTTATTTGTCGCTTCTGGCATCGTTTTGTCTTTACCATTGCTCACTTCAGTGGCTCCTTGCTCTGCTGCTGGTTTGCCGTCGCCAATTCAAGCTGCTCCGGAGAGTTTGTTGCTAAAAACTGGCAAAGACGGCACTGGGTTGGTTAGGTCTATGCTTGCTCGCAGCAAACAAATGAAGGCTTATAGTTTTAACAGTGTTCTTTATACATACAAAGACGGCAAGGAGATTGTAGAGACAGGAAAGCTCTATTTTAAGAAACCGAACTTGCTTCGTTTTGAAGTGCTAAAAGCTGGTAAGCGCAGTGGCTCTGTGGTTGTGCGTCAGCCAGATGGTAAGGTTCGGGGCAAAATGGGTGGTGCTCTCAGTGGTATCAAAGTTAGCCTTTCCCCTGATTCTAAGATGCTGAAAAGTGCAAACAATTACAGCATTTTAGAGTCTGATCTTGGTAGTCTTTTGGCCGATGCCGCTGAGCAACTGGGGCCGAATAAAACTTGCTTGGTTGGCCGAGTACCTGGTGTATCTTCTCAGATAATTGAGATTGTTGGCAGCGATGGTTCGGTGACTGCGCGTATCACCGTTGACTCCACTCACAATCTCCCTGACGAGTGGCTGATTTATAAGGGCAATAGTTTATTCTCTAAAGTACAGTTCGCAAATCTGAAGGAATTGGCTAGTCTACCTGATGAACTCTTTAGTCTTGATGCAAAGAAGTCACCAGTCGATGATGATTCTTTGGTTTTAGTTGCTCAAGAGCGTTCTGCCGATGTCTCGGGAGCAGAATATCGATCTCGAATCGCTTCGACCAAAGAGCGTGCCACCAATTGTGAGGCTTTGGCTGATGAACTGAGTAAGAGTACTGGCTTAGCTGCAACTGTAGCAAAGTTCTTGATTGCTAAAAGAGCTGCTGCCAGTCTAAAGCAAGAAGCCAAGCTAATTAACTCATTGGCCGATGAGGGAGGCAAAGGCAAACTTCTTTTTGCCGCGACACAAATGGAGCTTTTGCTTTGGGCTCTTGAGCCATTGGGTAAAACCCCTGGAAAAACCGAGCAAGAGTCTATTCAGTTAACAAAATTGGGTCAAGCTGTGGCTGTATCACGACAGACGGTGGCATCATTATTAGCTGAGATCGTGAAGGAGCCCAGCGGTCCGGCCCTTGATGTATTGAAGGTAGACCTATTGAAGAGTATTGATGGTCTTGAGAGTGTTTGCGACCAGGCGCTTTTGACTTTGTAGTCAGTACAATTTTTACGCCCAAAGATTGATGCCTAACCCTCTGGCCTCAGCCATACTAAGAAACGCAGAAACCACAGGTAGCTGAGTAGGTTAGGAGGGGCAAAATGTCTCAACAATCAATACTTTTGTCACTAGATGGTTCAATCTATTCTCGCTACGCTGCCAACCTGTGCTGGCATATCGCTAATGCCACTGGTGCTAGTGTGACAGCTCAGCATGTAATTGATGATGCCAGCACCCACGACTTTATTGTGCATGAACCTGCTGGGTTTATTTCGCAGGCTCAATACTTTGCTGCTTATGAATTAGTGAGAAAAGAACAGCATGAGTTGGCTACTAAGCTTAAGCATGCCTATGTTACTGAAGCCGCTAAGCATGGTATCAAAACTGAGTTTGTTGTAGATCACGGTGAGCCGGCATTGGCCATCAGCGAAAGAGCGCTCTGTCACGATCTTGTTGTGGTTGGGCACAGACCTTTCAAAAGCAAAGATGTTAGTGCTCATCGCCGTCAGATTGCGCGCCACTTCACTAACGTGTCAGTGGCAGAAGCTTTGGCTCATGAGTGCCCCACTCCATTGCTAATTGTTCAGGACGATGCGCCATTGATGCCAGAGATGACTATTTTACTTTCGCTCGAGCATCTCAACGAGCGCTATATAGATACTTGCCTTGCTCTAGCTGCGATGCTCGGACAAAAGCCCAACATCCTCTGCTTGGCTACAGGGGGGCACGAAGAGCCAGAGACACAACTTGTCAAAGATCTAAGGGAAGTAAATGCAAACATCAAAGATACTCCTATTGAAGTAATTTCATTGGCTGATGTTTCTACTTTGAATGGCGAGCAAATACCAGGACATTGTGCGCTGCGTGCTGATGCCGGCAATATGAGCTCTACTCTTCCTGTGATGCCAACTCGCCTGCTTGGTCAAAGTCGCGTGACGATCCTGGGAGGTTCTCCTTCGCTGTTTGTTCGCTATTTGGCGCTATCGTCAATTCTGTTATTGCCAGAAGAGCATTTGGTTAATCCAGATAGTCCGAAGGTTCCCCACAAAGAGGAGGCAACGAATCTGAGCTGAGTTCAGAATAAATTGTAATCAAGGTAAAGAGCGTTCTAAGCGAACATTGGTGAAGGCAAATGATTGAAGGCATTTTAACTGTCAACCTCGATCCGCCCTACTGCAGTTTTCATTCGCGTGAGACAGGCTTTAACTATCTTCGCTCGGCTGAGTGCACTGTAGAAGAGATAAGAGTAATTTTGATTGAGCTTGGCGCTATCTCGGCCAGTCAGCACTGGCCAATGCAAGAGTGTTTTGTCAGACTTAGCGGCACGTTTTCAGAAGTACAGCTAGGCAATCTTGGTTTATGGCCCATGTGCCAACATGAACGCCAGCGTGAACATGAGCGCGAAAACCAATTTGGTCATAGAACCGTTGCCTAAAGTCGTTATTGCTGGTTCTTGACTTCGGCAATGCCGAGGCGCAGAAGCGTGCCGATTTGACCAATGCCTTTAGCTAATTCGTCGCAGGTATCAGCTAGCTTTTTTCGATCGATCGAGTCACCAACTAAGCCTATGCCGCTGAAGATTTGCTCTAGGCCAGTGGCAAGTTTAGGAAAGTCGGTAGAGTCAATTGATTCTTTTACTTTTTCGCCCAAGTGAGTGAGTACTTCCATCACTTGATCTACATCTTTTTGGCCGTCTTTGTCTAAATCAAGCTGTTTCAGCTCGGCAAGGCGTTCTTTCAAATAGTCGCGAGCTGAATCTACTGCTACTGCTGTAATTGTTTTTTTAATGAACAAGATTATTCTCCTCTCTTTCTTTCTGTGTTTGCTGCCAAATTTTTGTGGCCCTTTCTTGTTGTTCGTCTAGAAAGGCATCAATCAAAAGCCCTGGTGGTGGTGCAATTTGCTGTACTTCGTTATCGTAGTCAAATGGCAATTCGATTTTGAGAGCAGCAAACAGTTTGCTTGCGGCCTCAGTTTTTTCCTGAATACAGACAGGCTCAAAATTTCGCCCACCCCAGATTTCACAGCTGCCGCGGCCGTCTTTGTTCATTTTGCCTTTTAAGTAATATTTTTTTGCTGCATACTCTTCAGGGGTATAAAAATCGGTTCGTTCGTCTAAATGCATATTATTTATCAACAAAACTATCTGTGAAAATGGTGCTTCCTTCAAGTATGCGGCTATTTTGCTTTTATTTTGTGCTTCTGCCAGTCGCACTAATCGAGGGCGGATAGCTTCTTTAGTGGCTTTGGTTGAAGGATTGCCTGCCCAGCTAAGGGTGACATCGATTTGAGCAATTACGTCTCTGTAGTGCCCAGTGTCGAGCAGTTTGTCAATCTTACTTAAATTTTCGGCAAAAGTTGGTGGACCGTTGTTTGTCTCGACCATAGTTGTCGGATTCTTTGCCGCCTGACTAGCTTGCTCTTGCTCTGTAAAATTTTTATGTATTGAGTCACCAGCAGTTGCTATAGCTGTTTCTTTCTTGAACGAAAAGCAGGAGGCTAATGTGCCTGGGTGGTTGAATTCGGCAGTTAATTCGCCCCAAGTGTATTTTGCTTTTAGTGTAGTCTTACTCTCATTTTCTGAGATTTGGCATTGGTTATTTGCATCAGCCTGTAGCCACTCTTTCACCATGGTTGGAGTGATTGCAGCCGTGGCTGGATTGATCATAAATCCTATGCCATTGGGCTCGCCATAACCGGCAGTATTGAACCAAAAGATCTCGCTAAATACCGCACTTTGATCGCGCAGTCCATAGTCAAGTTTTGGTGTGACATCATTTTTCACCATGCGCAGAACCGTCGTCCTAACTTTTTCGATGTCTCGGCTTCTTACTGCCAGAATGTTATTGGGCTTGCTCTTACCAGTTAGTTGAAGGAGATAGCCTGACAGTTTCGCAGGATTTTGACCAAAAATTTGCGCATAAGAATAGGCGGCGTTGCAGCATTCAATTGCTTCTTGTTTGCGGCTCAGACCAATCAAGGCTTTAAGTTTGGGAATTGTATATAGATCGATGTCTTGCGCTTTTAGCAGACTGTTGGCATCAGCTAAGGCTAGTTGATAATAGCGTGTTTGCTCAGGCGGCTTCGTTTTGGTTGCTAGCACAAGATAGCTTTCTGCTCGCTTGCCTAGTGCTAGAACTGAATTGGCACTGCGGCTGGCATTGAGTGAGCGGTCTAGAATGGCAATTGCTTCTCGATATTTCTTTTCGTTCACTAGCTTCTCGCCGTAGCGATATAGCTCAGCGCTATACATTTCGCTTAGTGCAGAATTAAAAGATTTTGTGCCTGGGGCCGTAATCATTTGCCGTCGCAGGCGGGGGTCGGCTAAGCCAGTTGGTATATATGGTGCTAATTGTTCAGGCCAGGGTTCCGTGGGCACGGAGCCCGGCGCTGCTGGTAGTAAGTTGCTTTTGGGCGGCAGAATAGACAAAGCGCTAGCTGAGCTTGTTTGGGCTACAAGAGCAGTTAAAGCAACGAGATTAACTATAAACCTAGAGGGGCGATTGACCTCGCTAATGCTTTGCCTTCCTTTGCCGTCCTTTGCTGTGCTGGGAAGGAGCACTTTACCATCTCTTGGCTTGATCGTTTATGGTTTTGGCTTGAAAAGCTTGAACCAAGAGAATAGTCCGCCAGAATCAGGGACGACAGCATCTTTTAGCGAAATTGATAGCCTGCGGCCAAGAAACTCGCAGCTGGCCAGGGCCGCATGAGCCTGCACAGCTTCTTTGCGGGAAGTCATTTCAACAAAGGCGAAACCCTTTCCTTTGCCTTTCTCGTTTTTGGCGATTGTTACAGACCTGACAGCACCAAAGCTGTTGAAATATTCTTTGAGTGCTTCTTCTGTTGCTTCGACTGGTACGTTGCCTACCAAAAGTTGTGGAGACATGCTTAGTTTCCTGCCTGCTAATTTCCTGCTGACTTTTTGCTATTTCTAGCTATTTCTTGCTACTTAATTGTCGCTTTTGTAACTTGCGAACTTGCGCAATTGCTACATAATTCGAATATAGCAATGCCCGTCCCCCCTGTCAACCGCGGCTGAGTGAGAGTAGCTTTCATAGACGGTCTCAGCTCTTTGTGCAATAATTGCAGAGTGTTGCAAGTGTGCCGATTTTGCTGGGCTTAGCTGCTCTAGTTAAGTTGGCAGGGCTTGCTTTTTTTAGATGAATTGTAGAGAAGTATTACAGTGCCGCAGAGTCAAAAAAATCAGAATGTAAAATTAGCTGAGTTCAAGGCAGATTTTTTTAAGGCACTGAGTAACCCTCTTCGCATTCGCATTATTGACGAGCTGCGTAACGAAGAGTTGACGGTTTCTGAGATAAGAGATCGATTAAACGTTGAGTTGCCAAATGTATCGCAACAGCTAGCAGTTCTTAAGGCTAAGAACCTTGTCTCGTCTCGTAAGCAAGGCATAAACATATTTTATTCGTGTAGCGATCCTAAGGTTTTTAAACTATTGGATGTTGCCAAAGAAATCTTCAATGCTCATCTCAGCGACATTCAAAAGACCCTTAGGCGTCTTTAGTCGATAGCAGTAAAGTGTGACTCTGACCGCTGATGCTTAGGGCAAGAGGCTTGCCAACGCTCGGCAGTTTGTCATATAATATAATTGCGTAGTTGCGCAAGTATGCAGTTGCGCAGTTAAATAGGATTTTCTAGGCTTTGTTTATTGGGTGTTGTCTTTATGAGTGAAATTGGCAAAGCGACTGATTCATCGACGACGGCTGATTCTGTAGGTGCTTACTATTTCAAGCTCCTTGATGAAAAGCAATTACAAAAACATGGTCTTCCGCCTGTGGCAATTCGTGCAGCTGTAGCTGCAAATAGTAAGACTCCGACCAGTATATTGGATGAACTTGCCACTGATCCTAATCGCCTTGTGCGCCTCGCCGTGGCCACTAATCTTTCTACGCCAACGGCCATCTTGGAGCGGCTAGCCTTAGATGACGAACTGCCCATTGCTTTTCGATTGAAAGAGCTAGATGTTTCAGTCGATATTCTGGTTGCGCTCATGCAGCATCGCAATCCTTATATCAGAAAGCAAGCTGAGCTAACGTGGATTGGGCGTGAGTTTGAAGCGGCCCTGAAAGAGAGTTGTCAGGGCTTTGTGGCTGGTGAGAGTTACAAGCTTGGTGAACTACTAGTGCAATCAGAGTTGGTCGAAGAGGCTGTCATTGCTGAGGCCCTAGTGGATAGTCGGCTATATGCAATACCTCTGGGGCGTGCATTATTGCAAACTGATGTTGTCACAGCCGAGGTACTTCTAAAGGCCTTGCGCCTACAAGCTCTTATTCGGGAAGAACAGATTGGCATTGATGAGGCCATTAAGGAATTGGTGAAAGCGTGAGTAACAGTGTGAATAATATTGATAGTGCCGGCGCGGCCTGGGTTGAAACTGCTATTCAGCGCATTTGCCGAGAAGACAAGCTTCCAAGCATAACTGCTAGTTGGTTACCTGAGAGCAACGATCTCTTTGTCGCATTGTCGATAGTGTCTAAAGATGGTAAACGAGTATCTAGGCTCTTTAGCCAGTATGAACTTGCTTCGTGCTCGCAAGACCCTATGGTTCAAGCTCAGCTGCTTGAGAGAATTACACACTTGCTTAAGTTTCTGTATCCCGAAAAGAAAAGACAAAAACAGTCATAGGCTCATTTCTCTGTATAAATTGGCACTTCCTGTGATGGCTTGTTTCACTTTCAACTTTGTTATTTGTGTAGAGAGATTACTCTGTTGCTGAATTTTTAGAAACACGCTAAATCAAGATACAGTAGGCTTTTCTGCCAATACATGTGATTTCAGCACTGCTAGTATTGCATTGATAAAAGAACGTTTTCGAATGCACGTACTTCGTATATATCGTGTTTCAGGCAAAGCGTTTAGTGCACCACGGTGAGGATAAGATTGAAATGACAGTTTCTAAAGCAAAAACTACAAAGGCCAAAACAGTTAAAGCCACTGCTGCTAAAGCGCCAGTAACTGAGCCATCCTCGCCAACTGTTGAGCACGTTGTCTCTAATGTTACTATTACGCCAGAAGCGTCTGCCCCTGTTGTTGTTACTCCATCAGTGACCACTCTGGCCACTGCCCCTGCTGTTACCGCAGTTGCCGTTGTTACACCTCAGCAGGTTGCCGAAAGAGCCTATGAAATGTGGCAGAGTGCAGCCCATGTTCACGGCAATGACGTAGAGCATTGGTTGGCAGCAGAGCTCGAACTAAAGCAATTGGTCAAGCACTAAGAGTCTTAAAAGCCACCAGCATCTCTGAAAAGGGATAACCATTTGACTGCGTACCGAGCGTTCGGTAAGATGCAGAGAGTGATTATTCATTGGAGAGGTTCTTGGTGGCGTCTCGACAAACAATTTTACCGGAGTTGCTTGAGCTCTTTCGCAAGTTTGGCTACGACGGTGTAACTATTGCGCGCATTTCTGAAGCCACCGGTCTGGGAAAGGCTAGTCTTTATCATCATTTCCCTCAAGGCAAGGAACAGATGGCTCGAGAAGTGCTCATGTTGGTTGATCAAGCAGTTGACGAACACTTTATCGCACCTCTTAAAGCCAATGGTAGTCCTAAGCAGAAGCTCACCAATATGGCTAAGGTCGTAGAAGATTTCTATGACAGCGGCAACAAGGGTTGTCTGATAGAAGGACTTACCCTTGGTGATGCTAGTGAACTCTTTCAAGAGTTGATTGGTGCATCTATTGATCGCTGGCTTCAAGCAATCTCTGAGGTTGGTATAGAGTCGGGGCTGCCAAAGAAAGTCGCCCGGGAGCGAGCTGAAAACATTTTGATTGCTATTCAAGGGGCGTTGGTTGTTTCTCGCGCCTTGGGTAATCGTGCACCTTTCAAGCGTGTTGTTCGAGAGATACCCTCTATGCTGTTTGGCAGTTGAGGATTTCTAAGTTCTGACTATTTTGCTTTCAACTTTTATGATCACTTGCTTGACAGTGTACCGATCGTTCTGGTACATTCGTATTGTACCGAACGTTCGGTATGCATTTTGGCCGTTACTATCCGGCCCTAGCATAAGAGCATTAAGGAGTTTCACCATGAAGACAGCAGTAATAGTATATTCTGACCCTAAGAACGGCGGCGAAGAGTCTCTCGGTCGGGTTTTTAACGCCCTTGCTGCCACTTATGACTTCAAGCAACAAGGCGACGAAGTCACTCTTTTGTTCCAAGGTGCAGGCACACGCTGGGTTGGTGAGTTGAGTAAGCAAGATCATCCTGCTCATGAACTCTATGAAGCCGTGCGCGATAAAGTTGCTGGTGTCTCTTGCGGCTGTGCTGATGTATTTGGGGCGACAGCCGATGTAGAAAAGCAAGGTTTGGAGTTGATCAAAGGCAATGCTGTGCCGGGTACAACTGGTTTACCTAGCCTGCGTAAGCTTGTCAGCGATGGCTATACTATTTTGAATTTCTAAAAGAGTGTAAGGTCATGACAAACGGTCCGTTTCATCAAGGTGAAGTTGAAGTTCAAAGGCGGGCAGGTGAGTCTGCCCGCGCTAGGGCCAATGGCGCTGTGGTTAAGGCTGAAATACTAGAGGGTGCCCTGAACTTTATAGCTCGGCAGCCTCTGGTGGCAGTTGGTACAGGGGCGAAGGATGGTTCTCTTTGGGCCTCGGTGATTTTTGGTGCCATTGGTTTTATGCGGGCTGCTGACAGCCATACGGTTCATATTGATTTAGAGCAAGCGGCAGTGGCAAAGGGCGATCCGGTGTTAGATAATCTTGCCAGCGATGCTCGCATAGGCACGCTGATGATTGAGCTGGAAACAAGGCGACGACTTAAAATCAACGGACGAGCAGCTTTGCAGTCGAGTGATCTAGTGATATCGGTAGAAAAGTCTTTTCCACTTTGTCCTAAATATATTCAGAGAAGAATAGTGCGGATGGCTGGTGGAGCTGATAGCGGGGCAGAGTCGAGTCTTACTGTGGGAGTCGACTTGGGTTTTCCTGAAGTCGAACTGATTGCTAACTGTGATACTTTATTTGTGGCTAGCAGCTATGCCGCCGTTGCTGCCGATACTTCTGCGGCTAACATCGATGTTTCGCATCGTGGTGGCAATCCTGGTTTTGCTAAAGTTGTTAGGCCAAGGCGCATCCGTGTGCCCGATTATGCTGGCAATGGCATGTTCAATACTTTTGGTAATTTGCAATTGAACAATCGAGCCGGTGTAATTCTAATTGATTTTGCCAAGCAACAAGCTCTGCAAATTACAGGTGTGGCGGAAGTTCTCTTTGACCAAGAAGATGGAGAAAATCAAACCGGTGGCACAAATAGATTTTGGACCTTAGATATAGAGCGCTGGCAACGCTTTCCTCTTCCTTGTGCTGAAGTGGAATTTCTCGATTATTCGCCATTTAATCTCTAGTTTATGCGTATTTCTATTTCCACTTAATTGATTTAAGCGCATTTAGACTTGCTGCTGTGTTTTTGAAGAATTCTGCTGTCGGTGCCTGGAAAGTAATCTCTTGGACGGCACTGCCGGTGCCATCAGAATCAACGAACACTGTACGGGCTGAGAGATTGTGGCGCGGATAGCGACCTTCGATTGTGAGCACGCGTTTGCCGTTCAAATCTTCGGTTCTGGCCGAGTTGATTTTAAAATCGTCTTTGTTAGAACGGTTAGCACCAAGCACTTGATGCAGACTTTCTAGCTCTTGCGCTGCCAAAGCATGAGGTGGTTTTTCTAGGGTGTCGTGGAATACTTTTGAACTTTCAACGCCCATTCTTCGGCCGCGATATTCGAAGTAAAATTTGACATTGGCGTTTGAACTTAGATGATATTCCTGAAAAGAATCGTTGGCATAAGTGCCACCAACCGTTTTTCCTTTTTCGAAGCCCGCTGGCATAGACATACTTGAGATTTGGCCGCGGTCGATTACTTGTATGCCGCCTGTTTTGCGTCCGCTGGCGCCACCATCTCTATTGTCTCTGCCATCTTGCATCAACTCATCAAAGAGCCTGCGTCGTTGCTCTTCAGCAGCGTCTCGACGTTCCATTCTTACTGGTTCATTCTTTGTCTGTATATCTTCCAGCGGGCCCATTGTCATTCCTCTTTAGTCTCTGCTTGATTCAATTTATTTTCTTGCTTTCAAGTTGTCACGAATAGCTTTAACTTCTTCTTCTGAAAAGTCCTTAATTGATTCCATTAGCTCAGCTACGCCTTGGTCGAAAATAGGTTTGCCTATTTTCTGCCATTGGCCCATTTGCTTGGTAGCCTCTCGCACACCAATCAAAATATCAATTTGCTGATTGATAGCTTCTTTGTAGGCTGTGTCGTCGAGCATGCCATCTTTTTTCTGTTCTCTCAATAGGCGCAGAGCGGCAGCTGGTTCTAGGCTGTTCATTGTGTCGCGCAGCTTGTCCGTCGCCTGTTTCTTCTCATCGCCGTCTGGCATCTTGGCCACTTCTTTTGAGAGGCGAGTGATTTCTTTCTCGTAGTCTTCTTTTGTAATTTTGGCATCTTGGAACTTCAGTCGGGCAAGATCTAGCTCTTTGTATGTGTCTGGATGGCCGGCATCTTTGGCCGCCTTCACATCTTTTTCTAGTTCACTAATGCCGTGGTCTTTGTCTTTTATTGCCTGATAGAGGTCGTGCACCGATATCGGCCTTGTTGCGTCATGGTCGGCACCCTTACCCCACTGATTGTCGACAGTGACTCTCGCTGGGGGTCCTGGGTTATAGTCGGTTATCGTCACCACGTGACCGCCGCCTGAGCCTCCGGCTTTGCCTGCACCTGAATCGGTCCAGAATGGTTCCATATTCGTGTCGACCCACACAATCAGTGGCATTTTGCCGTCTTTTTTCGCTTGAGCCAGAGCATCGTTTAGCCCTTGCTCTGAACTGACTCTAGTTACTGCATCTGACTTGTCTACGATTGGGGCGTCATGGGCAATTACTATGCCGTTTTCTTTTTTGCCAGTAATGGCTGAATAGACATCGCGCAAGTTGCCTAGGTTTTCATCATATATTTGCGGGTGATCGTCTATCACCTTAGGCGGTTTGCTGCCATAGTCAATGATGCGCTCTCCGGTGTCTCCAGAACCAGGCTGGGTGGGATGTTGCTCGTAGCGCAACTGCCCTCGGGGATTGGTCTTGCGGTTTTCTTGGTCAATGTGCAGATTGACGCCAGTGACCTGGAAGATCTCACTAGCGTGACTGCGCTCACCGTCGATGGTTGCTGGGTTACGGGCTTCATCGTGGGCGCCAGGGTTGACCCGTACCCTGCGGCCATCTGTGGCGACGTACTGACTAGTTAAGGCAACGTCAGTTACAAGCCTTGCCGCATCTGATGGATTGCGGGTGTACATGCGGGTCTCGACGGTGGCCATATTGCAGGTGTTATGACCACCTTGGTCGATGGTGGTGGGGTCGGCTGCCTGTCTGATTATTTGTTCTGCCAGATCTTTTCGTTGTTCTGGTTTTAGTGGTTTGTCGCCTTTTGCTTCAAGCAGACGATCAATCTCTTTATAAGTTTTAGCGATTTCAGTAGGGCTGAGTTTGTCTCTTTCGGCACGCTCTTCAAAGAGCCGCATGTTTTCTTTAAATTGGGCCAGTTTGGCTGGGTCGTCTTTGAATTTTTCCTCGGCTTGCTTAGTTAGCTTCTCTTTGGCTTCTTGGAGCCTTTGGTCTTCTGGTTTGGCTTCGGAAGCTTTGTCACCGGGCACTTTTACCCGGTCGCCTGGATGGATAGGATGACTTGCATCTCTCCAGCCATTGAGTTGGACGATTTCTTTGATTATTCTCTCAGTATCTTGGGGCGTGCCCTCTTTGCCGGCTAGCTCTTTGGCGATTTTAGCCAAGCTGTCACCAGGCTTGACTATATATTCGTCGATGACTGGTTTTTCCGAATTTACTTTTTCGGCAGTGTCTTTAGATGGCAGATCTTTATCTGGGAGTTCTTTCTCTGATAGGGGTCGCTCAAGTTTGGCATCAGCACCAGTATTTTCTAGTTTCTGTTGGGTGAGTTTGCTTGTATCTATTGCTTTGTTAATATGAAAGTCGAGCTTCTCTGCTGAAGTTAGAGAGATTTTGTCGAAATTGTCAAAACGCAGTTCAAATGAGGCTTTTACTTCGTTTGTGGTTTTATCTCCTGGTATGTAGGGGCGGCGGTCAGGGCCCAATGAGTGATCGCTGCCTGGCTGCGGCTGGTAAATGTCGACTTTGGCAAAATCTAGTGATTTGACCCTGGTTGTTGGTGACTTATCAACTAGAAAAATGCGATTGTCTTCAGGCTTGGTAATCGTCTGGCTTCCCAGCACGCCATCGCTTTGGCCAAGCACTTGCTCGGCCTTTTTCTCTTGTAGCTCGGGAGTTTGCCTGGTGGAGGTCACTGTTAGTTACTAGCTAGTAAGGGCTATAGTTTCGTACCCAGAATTAGCATTTTTGAAGCCAGGGAACAGGCCGCGGCTTTAGCATGAGCGGAAACTTTGGCAATATTCAGGCATTTCGTAGTTCCCCCACTGCAGCGCCCAGAAAAAGCCAAACTTTGACCATAAAGTGAAATCGTTCACCACCGAACGCAATTTTCTTTGAGGAGCTGACCAATGCCTATTTTTGAACGCACCGATGCCAATCACAAAGAGTCGAGCGTGCAGTCTAACGTCGCTGCTTTCTTTGAAGATGCATACGCGCATCACGAAGTGGCCGGAGCTACAATGGCGGTCGGTATGTTGGCCATGACCAGAGGTAAATCAGGAGCCGGTTTGTTGACTGCTGAATTAGCTGCCAGCGGTGCAGCCAAAGGTGCAGCGGTCGCAGTTGAGGCCGGCGGTGCTAAGCTTGCCGCGGAAGCAATGGCCCATCCGGGCGCAATGCGCAACCTGTTGCTCGATGGCGCCTCTCACATTGAGGCCCCTGCCGCTAGAGGCATGGCATTGTTGCAGATGAAAGTTGGTCTTCCCCGCAACATGGATGCTGCCACTACAACCAAACTAGCCGAAGGCGTGATGGCAAAAGATTCTGCAGCTGTTGGTTCAGTCATGGATGATATATTTAATGGCACCAGCTACGAAGCTATGAGCAGAAGATTTGGTGGCTAGCCGCTAGTTGTCGAGGTCCAATTTGCAGGGTATTTACTTTCAAAGCCGTGCCAATTGGCGAGAAGAAGCTCAAGCTCTTGGCTTTAATGTCGCCCTTCTAGATAATCCTGCTTATTGGGTGGAAGCAATTCCGCAACCCTTTTGTCTCCAGTTTAGTGTTGCTGAGATAAAGGCAATAGCTAAGGCTACTGAAGAAATAAATCAGTTGGCATTAGATATGGTGGCGCATGTTTGTACGGCACCAAATTCTGATGAACTAATGGAGAAACTGCTTGTTCCTCAAGCTTTTCGCCAGGCCATTCGTCTTTCCTGGCAGCGCCTTGACCGCTCATTGTACGGTCGCTTAGATTTAGCAGTGTCTGGCAATGGCATAAAGCTTTTTGAGTTGAACTTCGATACACCGACTGGACTACCCGAGTCGGCGGTGCTGCAGATGGCTTGGTATCAAGCGATGTGCGATAGTGGCGAATTTAAAATTAGAAAAATTGAGCTGTCAGATCAGTTCAATTTCATCCAAGACAATTTACTAGAAGCGCTCAATCCGCCACTTTGGTCTCAGGCTTCTTCTAGTTCAGATGCTTTAGTTCATTTCGGTTACTACCGCCATGCTAAAGAAGACGCCGAGACGGTGAAGTACCTTTATGGCTGTTCACAACTGGCTGGCCTCCAATCAAAACTGATTGTCATTAACGATTTAAAGCGCACAGCTGCTGCGGACAAATCTACTGCTGATACAGATGACGCTCGCCTGTGTGATTTCGACGGTCTAGCGGTTCAGACTCTATTCAAACTTTATCCATGGGAGCAAATATTTATCGATGAAGAGCGGTTGCATAAAAATGGAAAGAGTTTGTTTCTGCCACTGTTGCTCAGTAATCAGACGGCTTTTATCGAGCCCGCATGGAAGAGCCTACTTGGCTCAAAGGCCTGCCTAGCCTTGCTTTGGCAGATGTATCCTAATCATCCGTTGTTGCTAGAAACTTACTTTGAAAACGATGGTGCTGCTGCTGAACTCTGTCAACGACCCCATGTACGCAAAGCAATATTTGGCAGAGAAGGTGCCAATATTGAAATAGTATTTCCCGATGACGGCTCTAACAGTGAGAAGAGTAGCGGAGAATTCTCCGACCGTGGCTTTATAGTGCAAGCTTATGAGGCTATGCCTAAGTTTGAAGACTTCAAATTGCTGGTCGGTAGTTGGATTGTCAACCACCGTGCCGTTGGTATTGGCATTCGTGCCGATCAAAGCAAAATTACTGGTCGCAAAGCACTATTTGTGCCGCATTTTGTTGCCTAAACATTGGTTTAAAGTTGGCTAAAATAGCTACTATTTAGCAGCAAGGCGCGATTTCTTGTCGCTATTGACCCATTGCTCTATCTCGACTAGGCGCGCTGTCACCGAACGCTTGGTATTTGCACGTGTGATCTTGTCAGCAAAGGGTAGTTTTAACCCGCTGTCTACGAATGAACTAAGCCTTACGGATGTTTGACCATCAGGCATTTGCGTCAATTCCCACTCACCTTCGAAGGCCACAAACTTGTCGGAACTAATCATCTTATATTCAAGTTTATTACCGGGCATCTCTTGCTGTGTATATTGGCAGGTTACTGTTCCTAGAACTGGAATGTGACTGAATTTTTCTTCAACGACGCTGACCGGGCCGCTTGTAGAGATTACTCGTCGATGCTCTGGATCGTTGGTTTTCTGTGCTTTCACCGCTTGCCAAACTGTTCTAAGTGGGGCAGAGATTACTTTGTTCTCGTATACGTAGGTCCGGTGCTCGAGGGCAATTGCTGGTAGGGCGCTCAAACCAGCGAAACCAGCGAAACCAGAGAGCAGTAGCTTACCAATATTGTTCATTCCATTCTCCAGCACTAACAGAGTCTAACGACGTTAGGTCTGAGAGAATGAGCCCGCTTCAGTAGTTAGCCATCAGACACCAATCAGAGGTGCAGCTGGGTGCATTGATTTCTTGTAGAGCTCCCCAAGGGCTAGATAGCATTCGCATGACTCGTTTTCGAGTGCTTTGCGATCAAGAATTGTGATTCTTCCTCTCACATACGAAATGATCTTTCGCTCTGATAAGCTCACGGCTGTTGCATTTACCAGAGTTCTAGAGATTCCCAGCATACTTGCTAGAAACTCTTGGGTCATAGGAAATGTGTCACTTTTACTGCGGTCATGGGTGAGCAAAATCCATTTAGCACAGCGTTTATCAACTGAGTGGGTCTGATTGCAGCCAGTAGTCTGGGCAATTTGCTCGAACAGTGCCATGGCATAGCGCAAACTTAACTGTGCCAAGGCCGGATAGCTCTTTGTTAGAGTGTCGAAGGTGTCGACGGGAATGCGCCAGGCCGATGATTCTACTTGGCACATTACTAAAGCGGAAACGCTGTCAATACCCACTGCCACTGGAACACCGAGCATTCCCTCGTTGCCGATTGTAGCCAATTCAACTCGTGAACCGTCGTCCATCACTTTAAGCAGTGACATCACACCCGTTTCAATAAAATGGATGAATTTAATCGGTATGTTAGGTTCTATGATCTTGTCGCGCAGATCATAGTGCATAAATTCTGCAGCGTTTGTTATGGCAGTAGACACTGCTATAGGCAGACCGGCTAGCAAGATGTTTTGGTACTGGCTCATTTTTTCACCGTTGATCAGGGACAAACGGTTTAGCTGAGTCGTCAATCTTAGATCAGCCGAATGTGACTTCACTATGACAGATCTGAACAGAGCGTGCTGGTTTTTAGACCTTTTCAGCTAGAAGTTTTTCTAGATCGACCAAAGCCGCACTAAAGCCGTCAATACCTTCTTTAAGCTTTTCATTGGCCATGCGATCTTCAGTGTGCATCTTGGTGAAAATTTCTTTGTTCATTTCGATGCGGTTAATGGTCGAAGCTTTGGCCACGGCAGCATCTAATTTGCGGGGCAGATCACCTTCGGTGGAGTTTAGCTCTTCAAGTAGCTTTGGTGAAATCGTGAGCAAATCACAGCCAGCTAATTCTGTTATTTCACCCATATTGCGGAAGCTAGCACCCATTACTACTGTTTCATAATCGAATTTCTTGTAGTAGTTGTAAATGGCTGTTACTGATTTCACGCCTGGGTCTTCAGCCCCTGTGTAGTCTTTGCCGGTGTCTTTTTTATACCAGTCTAAGATGCGACCAACAAAGGGTGAAATCAAGGTAACTTTGGCTTCGGCGCATGCTACTGCTTGGTGCATGCCAAATAGAAGGGTCATGTTGCAGTGAATGCCTTCTTTCTCTAAGGTTTCAGCTGCTTGAATGCCTTCCCAGGTTGAAGCAATTTTGATTAAGATGCGCTCGCGGGTGTAGCCATCTTTTTCATAAAGAGCAATAATTTCGCGGGCTTGTTTGATTGTGGCTTCTGTATCATATGACAAGCGGGCATCGATTTCGGTAGAAACTCTGCCAGGGATGATTTCTAAGATTTTTTTGCCAAAGGCAACTGCCAAGTGGCTAAAGGCCATATCGACGATTTTCTTCTTGTCTGCGTCTGTGCCCAGTGCAGCTTTAGCATCAGCAATGACGCTGTCTATCAGAGCGCCATAGGCGGGCATCTTGGCTGCGGCCATGATTAGTGATGGGTTGGTTGTGCTGTCTTGGGGCTTGTACTTGACGATTGACTCAAATTCGCCTGTATCGGCCACTACTTTAGTCATTTGCCGCAATTGTTCTAATAAAGTCGCCATGAAAAGTTCTCTCCAATCCACCAATTGCTCAATAGCATAACCGGAATAACCTTGCTTCTAGCCGCCAAGAGGTAAAAGTGTTTATCTGTGTAATTTACTTGAAACGTCATTTGAACGTCTGATTCGCTGGTTCTGTTTGGGCACCATTAGTGGTGCTCTAAATTTTTTTTTTGAGGCTAAGCTGTTCAACTTTTATGGCATTAAACTATCAAACATTTCAGCTGCATTTTTGTACTTTGCTCTTTCGTTGTTAACTTTGCTTGTGCTGTCTACTAGTTTGAAGTTCTTTGGCGCCCGCCATTCGCTGAGCGGAATGGTAGTGCGTGAAACAGAAGTGACATTTACTGTCGTCTCGCGCTTGCCGTCTGGATAAATGTTAGTAGACTTTAGCAGTGGCCCACTGAGAAACGGCATGGAGAATCTCCATCGTATAAAATCAAGGGTTTGCTTGGCAATTTTTTTGTTTTGTAGCTCAAGTATTTCCATCTGTGAAAATTCTTTTGTCCTTTGTGTGCTACTTCGATAGAAAAATTCGCCTTGGTTTTTTAGAGATTCTCTTGGTTCAATTTCTAGATAGAGACTTTTAGCCGGCATGCCGTTAAAATAAGATGGAATGACCGATTTTGACTTGATATGGATCGGCTCTTTACCTTCTACCTTGTTGAGCCAGTATTGAGGTGGGAAGACTCGCCCGTGCTTGGTGGCATGGTTGAAAACGATTATTTCCCAGCTTGGAGCCATGCAGTAGTAGGTGATGCCATTGCGCGGAACTCGCCAAATCGCGCCATCGTCTGCAATTAGAAGAGTACTAGTGCCGTTGAATTCGACCTTGAATTCGAACTTATCAACTGTTTTTGTTAGTGGTTTGCTGGCCGCGCAAGGTGTTGCAGTTAGCACGGTCAGGCTAAATAGAAGCAAAGCTACTGTGATCAGGCCTGAGCTAGGAGGCTTGCTGCTTGACGTTAATACCTGACTTGTCTCTAGTTTGAGCAAGCGATTGAGCTTGAGCAAGAGAATCACCACTGGTTGGTGTTGTCACATCTTTATCTTAGCTCTTAAGGAGCAGGCTTGGTCATTTATTGTTCAAGTCAGTTTCATAATTGCAAGATTGCCTAGTTCTGAGTGTGCGCTGACGGATGTTAAACCCTCTTTTAGCTTGGAGTAAATTCATTGATTTTGTTATGTTGCGTGACGGCTTTTGGCGCTTCGTAAATGAATGCTCTGTCATAGAGCAAAAAACTGCGGATTATACTATTGATTCGAAAATATCAAGTTGTATAGTGGTTTGCTGGAGACCCGCTGGCGGCGGATTATATTGAGGGGTGTTGCTCTATGGCGATGTTATCTAGTCTGTGGAATACTTTAGTTGGCAACAATCAAGCTAGCGACAAAAAGTCAACCAAGACAGATAGCGTCAACCATAATCACGACCATGTTCGCTTAGAGAAGCGCAAGTTAGTAGCTACTCGCGCCCGGCTAGAAGTTCAAGCGACCAACAAACTTGACCTCAATCATTTGCGAGCTCGTATTGATAGTGAATCTCGAGACTATGCAGCTATGCGAGAGCGCCAGCAAACTTCTCGGTCGCGCTGGTTCGGAGAGCGATCTAGCGGTATTGATGAAGCCGCTCTCACTAAGCGTTTGGCTGCGCCGACGCCGCAACTGAGTCAAGAAGAATTTGAACTCAGTTTGAACTTTGGCGATATTCATCTCCCTGATCATTATGAAAGCCAGGTAATTTACGTCGGCGCTTACGATAATGCTTTAGATGCACCTTTAGCTTCGGGCTTGGCTCTCGATTGTCCGGAAGATGTTGAATATGCACTTCAATATATGCATCAAGACACGCATCAAGTTATCGCTATGGATTCGATCGATACAGCGGATTTTTCCGATATGGCTGCAGATTTCATGGATATAGCTTTGATGCCACCTCTTGTAGCATTGAGCGACAATATTCCTGAGATAGATGAACTGCTTGCGCGCTTGCAGGTTGTTGAAGCGCTGGAACTGCAAGAAGAAGCACAAGAAGCGGCACAAGCAGGGGCTCAAGATCCGGTTGAAGGCGAGATAGCTAAGTGTCATGCTGATTTGCATGTAGTAACGCCATTTGAAACCTGTTTGCCAGCTCCAATAAATGCTCCGGTACCGATGATTAAACGTCAGGGTAAGGGTAAGGGTAAGAAAGGCCGCCGCGCTCGCAGTAAAGAAGCTGCTAAAATGAAAAACGGCACGAGAAATTAAATAGCTGCTGTTCTAACTTCTAGGGGGCCTATTGCGATTCGGTAAATTCGATCTTTCTATCATTCGTGAATGCGTGTTCAAGCTTGATGGTGGCGCCATGTTTGGCGTGGTGCCAAAGGCATTGTGGAGTAAGACAAGTCCCGCAGACGAAGACAACCGCGTTGTGCTTGCTTGCAATTTACTTCTTATCGATACAGGCGATAAGAAAGTACTGATTGAAACTGGCATGGGTGACCGCTGGAGTGATAAAGAGAGAGCGCGCTACGGCCTCAAGTCACTGGTCAGCTCAGCTACTGTTCTTGATCAAGTCAACCTTAAGCCTGAAGACATTGACTTTGTCGTTATTTCGCATTTGCATTTCGATCATGCCGGTGGTGCCACCATGGTTAAAGACGGCAAGCTTGTCCCGGTTTTTCCTAATGCTCAGTATGTCGTGCAAAAAGGCGAATGGGATTTTGCTTTCAAGGCCAATGCTAGAGCTAAGGCCAGCTATAGGCCAGATGATTTTGTGCCACTGAAAGAGCATAATCAAATTTTGTTTGTCGATGGCGATTACGAAGTGGTGCCTGGTATTTGGGTGAAAGTCACAGGTGGGCATACCAGTCATCATCAAGTTGTGTACTTCGAGTCAGAAAGCGAAAAAGGCGTTTATTTCGCTGATATTCTTCCCACCAAGAGTCACATTACTCCTCCTTGGGTCATGGGTTATGACCATTATCCCTTGGTTAGTTGTGACATCAAGTCTGAGTGGTTGGCTCGGGCAGCTGAACAAAATTGGCTTGTGGTCTTTGACCACGAGCCCGGTATCCCTTGGGGTAGAGTAAAAGTTGAAAGCGGTAAGTTTCTCTTTGAAGCATTGCCTGAAGAGTCGCTGGCTTTTGCCTCCGGCACGGGCCGGGCTTTAGCCAATGTCGGTTAACATAAACTCTAATTCGCCCTAGTTCGCCCTAATTCTCTTGCAGGTGTTTTTTGAGCCGTTCGAGAAAAGCAGTTAGCTTGCCCTGTTTTGACCAGCTCAGACCACTTTCTACTTCTTGCAAGGCCAGTTGTTTTTGCCCAGTTGATAAATAAGAGATTGCCGTAAGTGCATGTTTTCGACAAAGCTGCTCTGGCATTTCGTGGCGCCTCTGCAGAGCTAAATTGCTAAGTTCTCGGCCGCCCATGCTGGTGACTAGTTCTCGCCGCTTCTTCTGTCCGGCTTCGTTATTAGGTAGCCAAACCGAGAAATGTTGGTCGTCAAAAACCAATAGCCAGTCTGGTGAAGACAATAGGGCTTGATAAATTTGATAAGTGTCGTCTACGCACAGTGAGCTAACTTGCCACTTCGCCAGGTAGCTTTGCCAGCCCTCATCGGCGTTGAAGCAGTTGATGTATTCAGTGCAAAATTTACGGCCGTAAAAATCAAAGCGTGTATCAATAAAGACTGGGCTGAGATTCTCGAAAATTAGGGTATTACCTATGGCCGGGTCGCAAAACATATTCTTGGTGAGATCGGGGTGTTGTTTGAGAAAAGTTGTGGTTTCAAGATTAGTGTCTGAGTTGGTAAACCAGACGGCTTGTCCTAGTGGAAAGCGCTGCAGGAAGGAAAACACTGCACAGCTAATTGCTAGGGCGGCCAAACCCCAGCTTGCTAAATTTGAAACTTTAGTCTGGTCGCTATTGAAAATTGTCATTTTACTAAGAGCCAAACCCATGTAGGGCCAGGTAAGCAGTATTGCCACCGGTACGAAGCGGTAGAACATCAGGGCGGCACTGCAAGCTACTGCTGCTAAAATCAACCCGGCCAGGGGTACGCTGCGGTGCCCCCTGAGAATGGCTAGCCAGGCCAGGCTTAGGTATAGTAGGTGATTAATAAAAAATCTTGGATGGGTGAGCAGAATTGGCTGTAGTTCTCGTATTGAACCAAAGTCGGGTTCAGTGGTGAATGAAAGGTTGTAGGCAATCAGGCCCCAACCGTAAGGGTTTACCAGTATCGCCCCGATGCAGGCAAAAAGAAGAATGAGCAGTCTCTGGCGATTCTTGCACTGTTTTTGCGCTAGCTCTATCAGAAGATAGGTGGCTACCATTGCTAAACCAATGAACCAAAAAGAATGTGTGTTTGCCCATAGCACCATTAGTGGTGGCAGTAGCCAGAGAGATTTGCTGTAACCGTGACTGCGAAAACGCTCAAGAACAATAGTGAATATTGCAATTAAGAGAAATGAAATTAACTGGGGGCGGGCCCAGAAAAATATGGGGCTACAGACCAGGCTGAGTAGGCCGAAGACATAGATAGGCTTGACCCCCTGTCTTATCATTGAGACTGGCAGATAGCATAGATAAATAAGGGCCGTCACGATGCCAGCGGCTAGCCCGACTAGCCAGAGGCCGCCATGCTGAAAGAGTACACCTAGAGCCGTGGCAAACAACCATTGGTAAACTACTATGGGACGTTCTGGGCAAGTAAAACTGAAGCAATCTGAGGCGGGAATACCGTGGGCAATTATGTATTGACCGGTCTTTATTAACCAGGCGGTATCGCCGCATTGCAAAGTGTGATCTATATTTGCGCCGAACTTGCTCAGGCAGAGTATGAAGAGTAGAAAGGCAAAACTATTTGTAAGCAGGTTTTCGAACTTAGTATTTAGCACAGATCTGGGGTCTTGAGTTGCACCACTATTGTTCCAGAAAGTTTGTCTGCTAGCCGCATTCCACTACCGCTAAGCATTAAAATGGTTTCGACTAGAAGTACCAAGAACGTGTAGGCAACTGCAAAAATTTGCAGGCTATTTAGCAGGTTTTGCCCGCATATTGGTACTGCCAGTTGATAGGCAAAATAGGGAGCAAAGAAGACTAAGTTTCTCATGAGCACTTGAGTTATAGTGGCTGGTCCTCTTGTTTGTTGGTCTACCAAGGCTAGACCAAGTAAGCCTTTGCCTAGGCCGTATCCTTTGAAAAAACTATCTCTAAATAAGAAGATCAGCAGGGTGAGAGGTTGAATCGGTGCGTGGGCTGTTAATCTAGCGCCATCTGCACCAAGCACAATGCGACAGGCGACAACAGCGATAGTGACGAGCCAAAGGCAGGCGATATAGTCATACAAAGTGACAGCAGCAAGGCGACGTAAGAACGGTGCTCGCTGCTCTAGGTGCGCAGCGGCAAATTTATCAGCTTCCTTGGCTTCAAGAAATGTTTGCTTTGATGGTACTAACAGTGTTTGCACAGTCACTTCTAAAATCTCGGTGGTGAAATTATCCTTGCTTATCTGCTTGTCAGCTAGTTAGGCTAGTCAGGATAGCCTGATTCGAGTGCTGTTTTTCAAGATTGTCCATGCTTACTTAATTCTAATTCCTGCTGCCTGCTGCTTAAAGTTGCTTATTTGGCAGAAATACCACTTGCTTCATACCATTGCCGCCAGATTTTCCTGCCGGGCTGTAATTTTTCAGGATAGCATTTACTACGGGGGCTCTCCAGATCTGCTCTTTATGCTCACTGGCATCGTGAGCATTGATGATGACAGCCCCGTAAGCTTTCTGATCGAGCCTTTGCAGCAAAAGGTCGAGTTGACCTGGGTGCAGGGCGCCAATATTTAAAATTGTGGTGGCATCAACCATTGCTGGTTTGACTCCGGCAAATATGGCGAGTGAAGGGTCTTCGGTAAGTAGTAGGGGTTTATCTGTGCAGCTCTGGCTTAGCATGCTTATGGTTTGTTTTGTATCAGCCCGCAGTCCGTGGCAGAAAGCCATAGCGTTGGTAAAGTCTAGAAGTGGTGCCAAGCTTGCAGCGCTGGCAAAAATAGCTGCTGTGGCGAAATTCTGAGGGAGCTTTTCTAGCTTAAGTGCTCCTAGCCAAAAGAGAGCGAATTCACCGCACAGCAGGTGATTGTGAAAGGCGCCACGCAGGCCCATGGTATAGAGTGCAGGCAGTATGGAGCAAAGCAGCAGTATAGCTGGCAGGGCCTCAATACTTTGTGATTTAGTTGGTAAGTTGTTGCTTACTTTGTGTTTATGCCAGAAGGTGGCGGCGGCAATAATACTGACCGCGGCTAGGGTTTTTGCATCTAAAAGGAAGGGGAAAAGAAATAGTTTGATTGTGCCCCATTCCCAGGGTAGGCCGGCAGCGTAAGATAGGTGGGCCCAGTAGCCGCCTGTTAAGGCTTGCAGCGCAGCGGCAATAGCTAAACACAGTAGAGTGTAGGAGGCCAGATACTGCAGAGCCACGCGCTTTTGCCCCTTGTATAAGGCAAAGACAACTGTGGCAACCATAAAGACCACATATTGCTGTTTGCTGTAGAAGGCCAAGGTTGAAAGTATTACTGTAGCGATTGATAATTTGGGCTGCTCACCGCCGCTGGTATCGCACCAATTTTTGACAAATCTTTCTAGGGCAATAACAGATAAGGCTAGGCCCAGAAGGTCTACCCTGGCTACTGAAGACCAGTGCAGGACCGGTAAGCAGCCGGTGAACATGGCTAGGGCGATGATCATATGAAAATCGCTCACTCGACAGCGTTTCAGTAGTGCCCCAAAACTGAAAAAGCAAACCAGCGCTGCTGTCATAGTCAGCATGCGCAAAGGTAAAAAACCCATGTCGAAAACTTTTAGCAGAAGAGCGCCAATAACAAAATAAAAGGGGTTATATATAACGACGCTCCAAGGGTCTTGCGTCAGTGCCGTTAAATCATAGATGTTGCTGCCTTTTGCAAGCTGCAAGCAGGCCCATAAAACATGGCCTTCGTATTCAACGGCATAAGGATTTTTGATGGCCAAGCCCCAGCATATAGTGTAAATCATAGCAAGCATGCCGCTGAGAAGCAGTACACCAGCCACTTGTGCTACATAAAGTGGTTCCGGCCTAGTTTTGGTCGTACTCATTCAACACCTGCAGCTGCCTTGTTGGGAGCCGGAAGAGGTTGGTTAACTGATGGTTTTGTCCAGATGTTAAATTGCTTCTTGTTAAATAACTCCGGTATGCAAATTACTTGAACGATCATGCATAGCCACCAGAGCGGGGCCATGAACAGTAAGGGGATGATGTGATTGATGTCGAGTTTCTTATCATATTTGACAATGGCTATGACAATGAGCGGATAGGTCAGAAGTGAGCCGATGGCACCAATCAAGTCGACAGGAGTAAGTGGAACTGCTCCTGTCATAAGTCTAAAGGTCCATTTGACTGTACCAACCGCTGATACCCAATCGATAAGAAAGGCGACAATGGGCCAGTTCAAAAACTGACCGGAGGCCTGCACTTGAGCACAATATCCGTCAATGATTTTGTAGAGCGTAAAGCCACCCATAATCAAAGACTGAACGTAGCCAAATATTACTAAGGGCATGCTGTAGAGATCTATCATTCCAGTGTTTAGGCGAGTATGACGCCTAACAATGTTTATGTTACCGCGAAACCAGCGCAGCCTCTGCTGCCAGAACCAGGCGAAATTGTCAGGCATGTTGGTGTGAGCCATTGTGCCTTCGCTGAGTGCAAGGTGATAACCTGCTCTGACAAGGCGAATTGCTATGTCCATATCTTCGGAAAGTCCGCGTGTGGAAAAGCCACCGCACTTGACCAGCTCTTCTTTGCGGAACATTCCGCATTGACCTGAGTTGACAATGTTAGCATTTACTTTAGTCATAATTGAGCGCAGAAGTGAGGCATAGAGCGCTTCTACGTGCAGCCACATGAGCAGCCCGGCGTTACGGTTTTTCACTCCCACAGGGCAGGTGGTGCCTGCTGTTTTTTCTTGTTCTAGGTCCTTGCGCATTTCTTCTAAAGTATTAGCATCTATCTCGGTGTCACCATCAATAATGGCAACAAGCTCGCCCTTGGCTCTAGCAATGGCCATATTCATAGTGGCAGCTTTGCCCCGGTGCGGTTGCCTGATCAGGGTTACTGCCTTTATGCGCGAGACAATTTCGGCGGTGGCGTCAGTGCTGCCGTCGTCGACAACTATGATTTCTTTTTCGCCTTTAAATTCAGCCTTAATTACTGATTGTAGGCAGGCTTCTATGTAGCGCTGTTCGTTGTGGGCTGGAACAATCACTGTGATGCTAGTAAATGAACGGTCGGCCTTGCGTCTCTTTGGCTTATAGAAGAGCAAAAGATAGTAAGAGAGCGTGATCAAAAAGCAGAGCACGGCCATAGCGTCTGTAAGAAATTTGACTTCTGGGTTCATTCTTTCACTTGGACTGTTCGTTTAGAAGGGCTACCTGAACTGACGTTAAGCTGTTTCTTCATTATTGGGTCAGTCTATCGATTGAAGGAGTAATTGACATGTGTACATTTTTAGCGTTCTGGCCAATATGATAATCTTTGATGCTTCAATGGCTCCTGACTACTGGTATTTAGCACTCTATGTGCGCTAATGTGTGTAGTTGAATTCCTTGCTTTTGCGAAGTTTAGTGTCTGGTTTAATCTCCGCTCATAAACGAGATGAGGCTTCTCCTCTTTCCACTGTGCCGTACTCGGGTCGCTCTGAATGGTACTTTCGCCTTGTTGCGGCCATTTGTGGAGCTGGGCTTGGTTTAGCTGCTCCTGGTCTAGAGCAGTGGTATTTGCCTTGGTTTTTGCCGACGAGTCTTCTCCTGCTCTCTTTTGCTGCCCGTAGCCCCTGGTTGGCCGGTGTTCGTGGCTTTTGCTTCGGTATGGGTTATAACCTGGTTTATTTGAGTTGGCTCCTTACACTTCGTTCTGTCTATTGCGAAGGCACGTTTGCCTTCTGTCCGCAGTTTGTTGCTGTTGCCATCTGGCTTATGCTGGCGGCCTGGCAGGGTGTGTATGTCTCGATTTTTCCTTGTATCATCAAAGCCCTACCTCTTGTTAGTGGCTGGTTGCCAGTCAGGCTTGAAAAAAAATGGCATTGGCCCACATTTGTGGTGCTTCCGCTGGCTTGGGTTCTCATAGATCGTATGTGCAACACCACTCAATTACTGGGTTTTCCCTGGTCGTCATTGCACTATAGTCAATACAAGCAATTGGTCGTGCTGCAGAGTGCTTCTCTTATCGGTGGAGTTGGCATTAGTGCTTGGATTGTGTTGGTAAACGCTAATCTTGCTGCACTGCTGGCCTCTAATGCCTGGGGCCGAGAGCGGTTTGCTGCAATTGCTTTTGCCAATCGACGAAGGGTTTTTGCCCATACATCTTTGACTGTTTTAGTTTCATTGATGCTTTTGTGGTTTGGATACTCTCGTTTAGAACGCGAGAGAATTACTGAGAAGAAAAAACTTATATTTTCTGCTGTGCAGGCGGGACGTTCTGTCAAATCGCATCAGGCCGGAGTGGCTGATTTGCTCAATAAATATTTTGAGTTATGTGCAAAGAGTCCAGCTAATTCTGTTTGTGTTTGGCCTGAATGGTCTATTGCTCTAAATTTCAGAACCAATGCTGCTTGCCTAAACATGGTTTCGCAAATTGCTGCCAGGAACAAGCAAGCTTGGGTGGTGGGAATCTTTGATAAAGACGTCCAGGCGCGACTTTTTAATTCTGTTTGTGCCTTTACCCAGGACGGCAAAGTTTTACCTGAGATTTATCACAAGCGTTATCTTGTGCCGGTGGGTGAGTATACGCCTGATTGGATTCGAAGGACGCCACTTGGTAGTTTGCTCTACGGCTTAAGTAAAGAGTACAACGATGTCAGTTCAGGGGAGACACCAGTCGTTTTTGATCTTGGTAAGGTAAGGGTAACTCCTGTTATTTGTTTTGAGAATCTCTCTCCACAGATTTGTTCTGCTGGTGTTAGAGCTGGCGGTGAAGTCTTAACCGATTCAAGCGACAATAGTTGGTTTCGCCTCTCAATATTGAGTGATCAGATGGTGTCATTTTGCGTTATGCGAGCGGCGGAGAATCACCGCTCTTTTGTCTTTGCTACCGCTTTGGGGCCGTCCACAATTATCGATTCAAGCGGTCATATTCTCAGCCAGGCTGGTAGAGAAGAACCCGCTGTTATCAGCGCTGAGCTGCCCATCGAGCAAGATATAACGATGTATACACGCTGGTGCTTTTGAGGCCAAACCAAATGAAGCTCTACGATCGTTATATCATGCTCGAGACTCTGCAGGTGCTAGCTGTTGGTACTTTTGCCATTATTGGTATTTTTTACGGCACTGCTGAGTTTAAAAATGTGCTTGATATGACGACAGCATCTGGTTTGTCACTGCAGACGGTTTTGACAATTATGGTTTTGCAGTTGCCTACTGGTTTGGTCTATTGCCTGCCATCCGGCGTCGTCATGGCTGTGATGCTTGTTTTGATTCGCTCCAGTCGTGATTGCGAAGTAATGGCTTTGCAATTGCTAGGCGTTCCTCTTCAGCGGGTGCTTGCTCCTTTTCTTGTTATGGGTTTTCTTAGCTCTTCAGCGGCTTTTCTCATTTCTGAATATGCAGCACCGCAGTGTCGAGACCTTGCTCGCCGCTTGTTTATCATTGCTGCCAATAAAGCCCAGCGGCCCTTTCCTGAGCGTTCGGAGTTGAGGCTGGAAGAAAAGTCTGATGACGGCAGAGTGATTAATACTTCTAAGATTATTGAACTGGGTAAAGAGCAAGTTGTGGCCAATGATCAAGGTAAGAAAGTCTCTACCTTGGTCTGTTTTGACTTGACCAACAAGAACGGTGTTAAGCTTGTTTATGCCGGTTCTGCCCAGTGGCTTGACTGTTCATGGACGCTTCACGACGGCAAGATTTTTGAGCTGTTTGATAGCACTCAGCCTCTCTCGCTTTCTTCTGGAAGTGGGGTTCAAATGCAGTTTCAGTCAATGCAATTGCCCTTTGTGGTGCAATCAGATAAAACTATTGGATTGAATTTTAAAACCACTTTGGATAAGACCAGTGGCGAATTGCTCGAGAACATAAAGCTTTTGCAGCGAGCATCGGTAGCAGTGCCACCATTTCTTGCTCTGCAATATCATCGCCGTTTTGCCTATCCGCTGAGCTGCTTTTTCTTAGTTATTGCAGCTGCTCCTATGGTGTTCTTCCGCAAGCGTAAAGGGGCAGATTTCTCCTTAATCTATGGCGGTTTCTTGATTGCCACTTTCTTTCTTTTGCAAGAGATAACTATGGCCTTGGCTGTCAACGGCCGTATAGATGGAACCCTCGCTGCTTATCTGCCGTTAATGATGCTCACTGTTTTGGGTTCTCTTTCGGCTATATTGCTAAGACGAGCTTAAGTTATTCTGCTTCTGCAGAGGTTATTGAGCATGTTTGTAAAAATTGAAGAAAGCAAATTTGTTCTGGTGTTGTCAGTGGCTCAGATCTGAGATCTTCTCTGCTAGTATTTTGATAGTTTGGCGGGGAGAAAAATGAGCGAAAAGAAGAGACAGTTGTTAAGTTTAGTGGCTTTGGCTTTGTTTATAACAATCGTTGGCCTTGCTAATGCAGCCAATGCTGGTGGCCCTAAAGGCCCGCAACAAGAAGAGATTGTTACGCAAAATGCTATTATTAGCGCTTCGTCTAATAGATAGTTTTTAGAACGACAGTAAAGCAGGTTACTTTATATTCCACGATGCTGGTTAGCGTCGTGGAATATTTTTTGCTCTTAACCCCTTCATTGGGCACTGAGGTGGGTGTCTATGAACTTAGTGACTATGAACTTGGCAGTGTCAGCTTTGGACAAACTTGTTAGCCAGCTGACCGCAAGCTGCGTCAATATCAGTGCCACGCTCAAGGCGAATAGTGACAGTTTTACCGGTGCGCCCTGCGGCGTTAGCAAAGCGGTGCTGTACCTGCAGTTCGGGGCGACCATACATGATTTCGCCTTCGTTGTTTTTGGTGGGGTTGAAGGGAATTAAATTGATATTGCAGTGCAGATCTTTCACTAGTTCGGCTAGCTGATTGGCCTGTTCCACTGAGTCGTTCACTCCTTCAAGCAATACATACTCGATGGTCACGCGTCGTTTTGTGGTTTTGTAGTAGTCGCGCACTGCGGCCATCACTTCGTTGATAGGCCATTTCTTAGTGATCGGTACAATTTCTTCGCGGGTGTAAGCATCAGGTGCATGCAGTGAGAGTGCCAGTGTCACGGGCAGATTCTCTTCTGCTAGGCGTCTGATACCGGGTACCACACCAGAAGTAGAAACAGTGATGTGGCGAGCACCAATGCCTACTGATTGATTAACAACATGTATAGATGCAATTACTTCTTCGGTGTTGAGCAGGGGCTCGCCTTGGCCCATGTACACGATGTTAGCTATGCGTTGGCCTGATTCACGCTGAATTGACATGGCCTGGTCAACAATTTCTTGGCTGGTCAAATTGCGCTTGAAGCCCAAATAGCCAGTGGCGCAGAAAGTACAACCGACAGCACAACCAACTTGTGACGAGACACAGGCTGATAGGCTGGGGCGGTCTTGAAAAGTCATTAGTACTGATTCGACTAATTTGCCATCTGGTAGCTCAAAGAGATATTTGCGGGTGCCGTCTCTACTTACTTCGAGGTGGGCAATTTTAAGCAGGGGCACTTGGGCCACTTGATTAAGCTTTTCTCGCAACTCAACTGAGAGATCTGTCATCTCGTCAAAAGAGTTTGCATATTTGACATAAATCCAGGTGTGAATTTGTTTAGCTCTGAATGCTGGTAGACCCTGTTCTTTGACAAATTTAGTCAATTCTTCTAGAGAGAGGCCTGAGAGCGCCTTCTTTTGTAAGTTCGGGGCTTGTTCTTTGGGCTCGATGCTGAGGTTCGACTCGTTCATTTTTGCTGTCCGTGATATTCAGTTTTGTTCATAGAACTACCAATAGCTCTTGCTAGCCTTGCCGGTTCGACGCGCTTGACGAGCAAATGATAGCAGGCTTCGCGCTTCGAGCTTCCCAAGAGGGATACTGCAAGATGTTAAAATAGCCGTGGTACTGACGGCGCCGCAACTGTTTTTAGCGGTAAGATACGCCGTGATGCATTCTATTGGTGGGAGATTTAGCTGATGTTGGACGTTCTGGAAGAGAAGGCAAAAGGTTTTCTCAAGCAATTGTTCGGAGATACCAACGAAAAGCGTGTACAGCATCTCCAGCCTTATGTCGATAAGGCCAATTCGTTTGACGAAGCGATGCAGAAGCTGACTGATGAAGAACTGCAAGGTAAAACCGCTGAGTTTAAGGCCAAAATCGCCAACGCTCTTAAAGACGTTGAAGACGTTAAGTTAATACCTGACGAAACGCCAAAGATGCCCGGGCAGATGCGCACAAAGAAAGACATTGTGCTGGCCCGTGTTCTAGAAGATATTATGCCTGAAGCTTTTGCCGTTTGTCGCGAAGCTGGCAAACGTGTGCTTGGTATGCGCCACTTTGACGTGCAGTTTATGGGTGGTGCTGCTCTGCACTTTAACAAAATTGCTGAAATGCGCACCGGTGAAGGTAAAACCCTGGTTGCTACCTTACCGACCTACCTCAATGCTCTGGCTGGTCGTGGTGTTCACGTTGTTACTGTCAACGATTACCTGGCTCGCCGAGATTCTGAGTGGATGGGCCGCCTCTACAATTTCCTTGGTCTCAGTACGGGTTTGGTGTATTCGCACCAGCCTGACCATGAAAAATACCAGGCTTATCGCGCTGATATCACCTATGGTACTAACCACGAATTTGGCTTCGACTATCTACGCGACAACATGCGCAAGTCTCTCGATGAGCTAGTGCAGCGTCCCTATTACTTTGCCATCGTCGACGAAGTCGATAACATCCTTATTGATGAAGCCAGAACGCCGTTGATTATTTCTGGGTTCCCGCGCGATTCACACACTGACCTTTATGTGCGCATGTCGCAACTGGCCCCACTCCTTGAACGTGGTAAGGACAAAGACGATGAAGAATGCGACTACTGGGTTGATGAAAAACAACGCAACGTTCTTTTGACCGAGCAAGGCATCATCAATGCTGAGAAAATGCTTGATGTCGCTGACCTCTTCGATATGCATCACAACTATTCGCACCACTTAGTGCAAGCCTTGCGGGCCAAAGAGCTTTATCGCATCGATACTGAGTATGTTATTCATCCAGACGAAGAAGGCAAGCCTGAAATTTGCATCGTTGATGAATTTACTGGCCGTATGATGCAAGGTCGCCGCTGGAGCGATGGTCTGCACCAGGCAATTGAAGCGAAAGAGCGTGTGCCGATTCAAGAAGAGACCATGACCTATGCTTCGATCACCTATCAAAACTTATTCAGGCTCTATCCAAAGTTGGCTGGTATGACCGGTACCGCTATGACTGAAGCCTCTGAATTTTCCAAGATTTACAACCTCGATGTGGTGGCTATTCCCACTAATCGTGGCAACCAGCGTATTGACTATCCAGACATCATCTACAAAAACGAGCGCATGAAATACATCGCCGTCGTAGAAGAAATTGTTGATATGCACCAATTAGGCCGCCCAGTATTAGTCGGTACGGTTTCGATTGAGAAGTCAGAACTCATTGACGAGCTGTTGAGTAAGCCTCATAAAATGAACGAATATTTGATCTGGAAGATCAAGAATATAGACACCCACATGAAGGCTCGCAATCTCAGTGGCGAGACCATTGAAGGCCTGCGCAAAATCTTTGAGCGTCCCGGTCAAATCGACATCGATAAACTGCAAGAGCTTGTGAAAAAGGCCGAAAGCGAATTTCCTAAAGAAGAGGAATTGGCTGAGCGGCTGTTTTCAATGATGCGCACAGCTAAAGTAGTGGCAGCTATTCGCAAGGGTATCGATCACCATGTACTGAACGCTAAACAGCACGCTAAAGAAGCGATGATTGTCGCTCAAGCTGGTCGTAAGGGTGCGGTGGTAGTCGCTACCAACATGGCCGGTCGTGGTACCGACATTCTGCTCGGTGGTAATGCTGAATATCTCGCTAAAGAAAAACTGCTCAAAGAGTTTCCTGATCAAGAAGAGCTGCATAACGATCCAGAAAGACTGGCTCTTTATGAAGAGAAGGTCAAAGAACTGACCCCGAAAATGAAAGAGCAAACAGACAAAGAACACGATGAAGTCGTTGCTGTTGGTGGCTTGCACATTATCGGTACTGAAAGGCATGAAGCCCGAAGAATCGATAACCAGTTGCGAGGTCGGGCTGGCCGTCAGGGCGACCCTGGCACCACTCGTTTCTTCTTGTCTCTTGAAGATCAACTGATGCGTATTTTTGGCGGCGCTGCCATATCGCGCTTGATGGATATGATCAAGGCTGATGAAGACATGCCGATCGAGTCAGGTATGGTCAGCAAGTCTATCGAAAATGCCCAGAAGAAAGTTGAAGCGCATCACTTCGATACCAGAAAGCACGTATTGCAGTACGACGATGTGCTTAATACTCAGCGTGAAGTTATTTACCGAGAGCGTCGTCGCATCCTAGAGAAAGCTGACCTGAAAATGGGCATGCTTGACATGCTGCGCGAGCACTTAGACTTGATTCTAGAGGCTCAGATCGATCCTGATTCATCTAGCGATCTCTGGGATGACGAGCAGCTTCCTGAAGTTCTGCGCAACCTTGCAGTTGATATTCCAATGTTGGCTGAAGTAAAAGTGGAAGAGCTTAAGGGCCTGGCCTACGAAGATCTGAGGCAGAAGCTTTGGGAAGATGTAGAGCTGGCTTACAAAGTACGTGAAGAGCATATTGGTACTGAAGACATGCGTGAATTTGAACGTCAGGTCTTGCTGCACAATATTGATAGTAAGTGGGTTGATTATTTGCATAATATCGACCTCTTACGCGAAGGCATTCAGCTCCGAGCCTATGGTCAAAAGGATCCATTGCAAGAATACAAGCGCGAAGCTTTCAATATGTTCAACCAGCTTCTACGCAGTATTCAAGCTGAGTCTATTCAACAAATCTTCCGTGCTCAACCGCAATCGGTAGATGTCGACGATCTTGATAATCTCACTTTTGAGAATCTACCTGAAGGAATGACTCCAGAAGACTTGATCAACATCATCAAACAAGTGCAAGAGGCTCAAGGTATTAATCCTGATGGCGAAAATGGCTTTATCAGTATTGAAGACCTAGAAGCTTTGTTGGGCGCTCAAGGTGTCAATGACTTGCTTAGCGGCGAGCCAGACTTGGAGGCTAAAGATGAAGCTGAAGCTGAACCAGCAGCTGAACCAGAAGCTGACGAAGAGCAGAAAAAAGACAAGTAATGCTCTTTCTCTCCTTTGATACGAGTGGGCGTGAACTGACTGTCGCTCTGTTTGACGGCGGCAAGATCATAGATTGTCAGCGCATAGATTTTTCTGAACTGGCTGCAGACGACCCGCGCCTACCTCTTAGTGGCAATATGGTTGGTGCCAAAATGGTTGGTGCCAAAAAGGCCAATCGCCAAGAGTCAGTTAGTCTTTTGATTCCGACGATAGATAAGCTAATTACTGAGAATCAATTGAGTAAATCTGATATTGGTGCTATTGCTGTGGGCGTTGGCCCGGGTGGTTTCACTGGCATACGTGTGGCCATTACCACGGCCCGTACCCTGGCTCAGGCCCTCAAATTACCGCTAGTCGGATTGAACTCTCTAGAAGTGGCCTGCTTCGATTTGCTTGAGCAAGCGTTACCCGGTTTGACTAAGGCAGAAGTTTCGCAGCAAATTTTGGGTGTGATTAAGGCCGCCTCACGTAGCCATTGCTATTTAGCCGTTTATCGCCCTGAGCCAGTTCAAGACTTTTATGATTTAGTTGCTGTGCAGGAGCCCATTTACTTAACTTACGAGAGTCTGCCAGAGAAATTAGGACTCTGCCCCCTTTGGCACGTGGACCCCGCAGTTATGGCTAGATTGAAGGCTGCCGAAGATGCTATTGAGCCTGCAATTGCACCTGTTTGGCAGGTGCAATTGAGCCCTGTCGTTAATAATATTGCTTCATTACAAGCCAAAATGGCCTGGCTTCGGGTATCTTTGAAAGGATTGGGCGCTTCTGCATTTCATTATCGGCTGACCGAGCCGCTTTATTTGCGGGGCGCATCGGTGACTCTGAAAAACGGCGATGCCATCGAAAAAGTCGAATCTAGTTGAGATAAGCGCTCTAACTTTGAGCGATCTTGAGCAAGTCATGGAAATTGAACCCGTGGCTTTCGGCTCTCATCATTGGTCGCGCCAATCTTTTACCAACGAGCTGACCAATCCGACCGGTCATTATTTTGCCGCCCGCGCTTCTGAAGATAAACAACTATTGGGTTATTCCGGCTTTTGGTTAATTGGTGAAGAGGCTCACATTACCACTCTGGCGGTGCATCCGGACTTTCGCCGCATGCATGTGGGAGAGCGGTTATTGGTTAGCGATATCATTCAGGCTCGCAAAGTAGGGGCTGAGTGGATCACTCTTGAAGTGCGAGTTTCAAACGATTCTGCCCAACGTTTGTATGGCAAGTATAGTTTTCGCAGCTTAGGTGTGCGCCGCAACTATTACCAAGACAACGATGAGGATGCTCTCGTGCTCTGGACCGATAGGTTGTCGTCACCCGATTTTCTTACTTTGTTTAAGAAGAGAGTAAAAGAAAGAGATGTTAGCTCGCTTATTCCGGGCTTTAGTTTTAGTGCGGAGTCACTTGATGAGCTATTTATTCCGCCAGTTTTAAGCGTAACTGACACGAATTTAGCTTAATCGTCAAAGTATTGCGAAAAAGACATGACTTCTATGCATGTTCTGGATATAGCGGGGCTTGACTTGTCATAAGGCGGCAAACGAAAATAGAGCGGTTCAGATGAGGTGGAAAATTGCGTTTAGTTGCCCAGGATATATCGCCGCGCATCAGACGTAGGTCGCTTTTAGGTCAGATTGTTCTCACCTTGCTTGGGGTCCTTTTGCTTTTCCTGGCTTCCTTTACCTCGTTTGAAGTGCCTATTGCCACAAAACGCAACTTAACTAGTTTTGCTGAAAATCAAATTCGCTACGCTTTCAACATTGTTCCTGAGCGTTATCAAAGCAAAGTAGAGGCCTATGTACCACTGCTTAAGGCGCCTACTAATACTGTGCGTAAGACCTTCTATATGCCATTAGCTGCTGCTGCAGTTTTTGTCGGCTATGTTCTCGGACCGATGCTCGGCGCCATCGCTTGCGCTACTTTCATTGCCCTTGGTGTTGTTGGACCATTTCTTGGAATCCACGCCTTTGCCTCCGGCGGTGGGGTTGGCTACTATCTTGAGCCTGGTTTTGGTTACTTACTGGCCTTAATACCAGCCGCTGCAGTGGTCGGCATGATTACTAGGGGCAAGCGCACCAGCGTCAGTCAGCTCTTGTCTGTTGTTGCCGGTCTGATCGTCGTGCATCTATCGGGTGTCTTTTATTTGTTAGGTAGTTGTCTCGTTTCTTATTTGCTTGATGGTAATCGTGCTTCTTTAGCCTGGCAGCCCTGGGTCTTTCAGCATGCCCGCAATATGAGCTGGTATCCACTTATTTACGATTTCTTGAGCAGTCTAGTTATGGTTGGCATTGCTTTCCCCTGCCGCTGGTTGGCCAATACTTTAACGGCCCCTGATTCAGCCTCGCGACCCACCGCTGTGCCAGGTAATAAACCGTCTGAGCGCTATCATGTGGTAGAAGAATTTGTCTAAGCAGAGAAACTACAAGCTCTATTTCGGGTTAGCCGGCCTCTCTATGGCGGCTTTGGGGGTGGGGCTTTTCTACTATGGCACTAGGGTTGAGACTAGGCGCTATCGCCTAGAGCGCCTTGCCGTGCAAACCAAGTCTGATACTACTGGTAGTGCTATAGTCAGCCATCAGTCATTGAAAATTTTGCACATTTCTGATTTGCATTTGTCCGGAAATGATGATGAGAAGGTAGACTTTATTCGCTCTATTACTGATCAAGATTACGATTTGGTCTTTCTCACTGGTGATGTCTTCGAATTTTTGGATGGCTTGAAATATGGGCCAAAACTACTTGCTCGCCAGCCCAGGCTTGGTGCTTATGCTGTTTTTGGCAATCATGACTATTACGATTACTCGATTTACAATAAGACTCTAGGTCGGATATTCCGCCAGCATCGACACCCGCCTGTACGCAACAATGTAGAGCCTCATCGTATTGCTCTTGAGGCCGGTGGCTTTAAGGTTCTGGTAAACCAAGCTCACTATATTGCTAGCGAAAATCTGTTTATTGCCGGAATTGATTATCCCGGTATCAAAGAAGAAGAGTTAGAGAAGTTAATGCAAGCCGCCCCTGTCGGCGCTTTAAAGCTTGGTCTCTTTCACCTGCCACGACAGCTAGAAATGCTTTCGCGTGTTGGTTTGCATTTGGCATTTGGTGGCCATACCCATGGTGGTCAGGTGCGCTTACCTGGTATTGGGGCAATTATTACCGACTCTGAATTGCCACGGGAAAATGCCTCAGGCATGCTCGCTGTCGGACGTACCAAGATTCACATCTCGCGTGGTTTAGGGGCCGATCCGCGCAGTAACATAAGGCTATTTTGTCCACCTGCTGCTACGGTTATCGAACTCAGCCATGAGCGCGCTGGTGTCCTGGGTAGCGATGCTATGCAGAGTTTTGCTTCTGTCAAAGGGCAGGGCTAGTTTCTAGCGTGCACCAGGCTGTTTTGCCGTGCCACCATAAGTAAAGGGTTTGGTTGAATCAGTTTCGTTCGGTAGGGGTGCCTGTGGTGCAGTGTTTGGCACTTGAAATAGCTTAGGTGGCCTTGGTAACGGCACCGATGGGGTGTGATGCTGCAATTGCTTAAAGAGTGAAGCGACAATGTTCTTAGTCAGCTTGACGGTGTGTTTGCCTTTGGCATCGACGATTGCCCCTTCCGCTATCGTCCCATCGATGGTGCCAATGAAGCGTGCTCTTGTTATTAGCCCGGGTCTCTTCATTCTTGAATTGGCTGGCTTGGTGCCTATAAACGTCAAGTCTACCTGTTGGTCTTTTGGCTGATCTCCTTGTTGCATCTCTAGATTAGTAGAGCCTTTGTATGAAAGTTCACCATCGACATAGCTAGCCTCACGCACTAGCGAGAGTTTGACTAAGCCGAGGGCTGAATCTTGAGAGATATATTCGCCACTATAGTCAGCGGCCATCCAGCTATAACCAGCTATTAGGGCAAATATAATTGCTAAGCAAATTGTTTGATTGCCCAGCAAAGTGCGCAGTCGTTTTTTTCGTTCCTTTTTTTCGCTCTCTTTCTCTGTTTGACTTTTGCCCTTGCTTTTATTTGTGCTGGGTGTGCGACTGGCTGCGTTACTGGTTGAGCGATTGGCTGAGCGACCAGAGGTAGATATTGGCTTGCGTGTTGCGCTTGAGTAGCGACTATTTGGTGCTCCTGGTTCTTCGTTATCTAGGTCTTGATCGTCTTGATTGCTATTAACTAGCTCTCGACTGCTAGGGCTATATAAATTGTGATTGGCGCTGGGAGGAGGAGGCGGCGTCGATGGGCGGGGCCGCGGTCTTCTGTTTGAGTAATCGTCAGAGCCTTTCATTTTCGTTTTTATCTTATGGTATTAAGTCTGGTGTCAAGCGATAGAGATGCCTGATTGTCGCTGCGTCATTAGGCGAAATCACTCCTCGGCCATAATAGGCACTCATCAAATCTACTGGATTGGTGCTGTGTCCTTCAATACCTAGCGCATGGCCAAATTCGTGGGTTGCTGCCGCTTTGAGTTTCCCTAGCGACATAGGTTGACCTTGGCCGTCTGTTGTTCTGAGCACAATTACGGCTGGTTTGAAGTCGGCTTGGCCGCCGGCGAGAATAGCTTTATAAGGAAAGTTAGTTTTTGACGTGTAGCCACGAATATCTTGAGCGAAAAGGGCCATGCCGCTCTTGCCCACGAAGTGATTGGTGAAAAAGACATAAATGTCTGCGTCGCCGGGGTCTTGGGTTAGTTCATACGAGAACAAGCCTTCACGCTCGAATTGTTTCCATGACAAGACACCTTCTAGGGCTGCTTGATAGTGGCCGTCGACATAACCATCTGCTCTCTTGAGGGCTTGAAACTGTTCTGGGTTGCTCAGTACATTTGCTACCAAATTGGGCCAGGCTGCCAGGTTGTCAGTGTTGGCTATTGGTACTCCCAGGCTAGGGTCGATGATACTGTCAAGGGTTAAGCCTGGCGATATGTAGACTTTTAGTGGCATTTGGTCGCTTACCCAGCGGATTGTGCCGAAGCGGCTGCGATATTCGGGATAAACGCCAGATGGGGCCGGCTTGGCTGGAGCTTTGCGATATTGGGCCCAAGCAACCTCTGCCCCAAGAATTATTGGGGCGAAAAGCGCGCTTATTGCCAATAGCGACATGGTCAGGCTGGCTTTTTTGTGCTTTTTACTTTTATGCAACATTACTTTTGTTACGTGGGGAAACAATTCTAGTGCCCTTCCGTCTATTTCTCTACATTCGATTGTTGATACTAGTTGATACCAGCTGATACTAATTATTGGTATTTGGGCTCACTATCTATATGCCACAAGATATTAAGCTTGTTACGGGCATAATAAACGAAAGGTTAAAAGGCGGCCAATAGTGCGGAGGGTTGGATACGATTACTTTGTTCATCGCAGGAACTCCAGTACGAGAGACACAAGGGATTGAGTCTGTTGGGGCGGCACCAACACTGCGGACATTTCAAAAGAGCCTCACTTCGGGTGAGGCTTTTTGCTTTTACGGCTTATAATCATTGCTTGCTATACCTAATTGGAGTGATTATGCGACCTGTTAGAGCGATTGTGCTGGCTGCCGGTCAAGGCAAGCGGATGAAGTCTAATAAGCCCAAAGTGCTTCATGAAGTTCTTGGTCGCGCTATCTTAAGTCGAGTAATGGATGCCGTTGGTGCTCTGGGGCTGGAGCATTTGCATCTGGTAGTGGGACATTCCGCTGATATCGTTACTGACTTTGTTGTGAATAATCCGCCAGCTTGCCCGTTCTCTACTCATTTGCAGTCACCACAGCTTGGTACTGGGCATGCCGTGATGCAGGTTATGCCAGCTTTAGATGGCTTTGAAGGCACGCTCATTGTGACCGTGGGTGATGCTCCGGTCTTGCAAAGCAAGACCCTGGCTGAGCTTTTGGCTACTCATCGGGAAAAGAAGGCGGTGATAACCGCCCTGAGCACGGTAGTGCCGGATCCTAAAAACTATGGCCGGATGGTGCGTGACCAGGAAGGAAAGGTGCGTGGCATTGTCGAAGATAAAGATGCTTCGCCTGGTGAAAAGCTGATTAACGAAGTGAATACTGGCATCTATTGCATCGAGTGGCCCGCAGCTGCGGCCGGTTTAAACTCACTTTCTTGTGACAATAAGCAAAAAGAGTATTATCTGACTGATTTGGTAGCCTGGGCTTATCACGGCAAACACATTACCGAAACTATGATACTGACTGACTTTCGAGAAGTATGTGGTATCAATTCGCGGGTTGAGTTGGCTGAAGCAACGGTGCACTTGCGTGATATAACCGCTTCTAAATTGGCCCTAGAATCAGGTGTGACAATTGTTGATCCCAGTGCTACCTGGATTGCCCCTGAGGTAAGTATTGGCGAAGAGACTTTGGTATTGCCTGGTTGCTATTTGGTTGGCGACATTGAAATCGGCTCCAATTGTCAGATTGGACCATTTACTGTGATTAAGGGTGTGGTTAAAATTGGCAATAACACCAGCGTCAACAACTCTCAAGTGAACAATTCAGTGATTGGCGATGGCGTTAAAATAGGCCCATTTGCCCATGTGCGCGAGGGCAATGTCATTGGTGATTCTTCAAAAGTAGGCAACTTTGTCGAATTGAAGAAGGCTGATATTGGTCACCATACAAACGTTTCACACTTGAGTTATGTCGGTGATGCGGTTCTGGGAAATCATGTAAATATTGGTGCTGGAACACTGACAGCAAATTACGACCATCTAACTAAGAAGAAAGAACGGACAATTGTCAATGACGGTGCCTCAACTGGGTGTAATTCAGTCTTGGTTGCCCCCGTTCAGCTTGGTGTTGAAGCTGTGGTGGGGGCCGGTAGTGTGGTAACCAAGGCGGTTCCAGACGGTGCTTTGGCGGTGGCTCGGGCCAAGCAAGCCAATGTTGAAGGTTGGAGTGCTAAACGCAAAGCTGGCGCTCTAGCTAAAAGCTAGCTCTATCAAAATTAGCGCTCAAGCTCTGAAATAGCATCAGGGTTGCTTTCAAGCTGAGAAAGGTAATCAAGTCGCCGTCTTTCAGCCTCGGCGAAGCGGGCTGATTCTATGGTCAAAAACTTGATAAGAGCCAGTGGTATTAGATGTTTAGAGTAGTCTGGGGTGCCATGTCTGTCGGCCTCTCCAAATGACTCTATCTCGACATAGTCTTGGCCAATGCGCAGTACCCGGCCAATTAGGCTGGTGCCATCCATAAAGTGAAGGCGCACCCAAGAGCGAGTGTCGCATAGTCTTTCAAGTCGAAGTTTTAAATTCATCATTACTAACTCGTGGTTACTTGGCGGACTTTTGTGTTCTATCTTAGTTCCATCTTAGCAAAGGTCTGATAAAAAGCAGGTGTATAGAAGTGGATCTTAGTAACCCGCCTTAAGATGGGGCACAGGTATATATTCGAAAACACTAAGATTTTGATTTTATGTGGCACTTTGAAGAACCTGATTTGGCGCCGGTTTCTATTGTATATGCCCGGAAGTCAAGAATTGCGATTTCGATAAAGCGAACTAAACTGAAGGAGTGTATTCAATAGTAGTGCAGTCAATTAGAAACTAGAACTGAGGACTTAATGCAAGACGAGCTCATACCAGCCAATTTGCTCCAGCGTTTAGAAGAATTGAAAGAGCGTGAAGCAAGTTACTGGCACGATGAAATGTATTCAGTAGAAGCTCTGACCAATATGGCGTACCGTGATCAGCTTGAACAAAGTCTCAAGCTCGATCCACTTGGTCCGCTGCCGCCTCGCCAATAATCTTGATTCCTTTCAGAGTCAGATTGATGTCTACATGATCGAACAACTTGATGGCTGGTGCAATTAAGCGTGCCAGCCCTCCTGTTGCCACTACTGTAGTTTTGCTGGGCAGGCTCTTCAGAGCGCGTTCAATCCAATATCTAACCATGCCGATGTGTCCGATAACACAGCCTCTTTCTATGGCTGTTTGGGTGTCAAAGGCTAAGGGTGATGAAAGTGAGAGGTTCTCTAGCTCTTGCACTGAGAGTTCGGGCAGCTGCGCTGTCGAATAGTGCAGGGCTTGAAAGGTTTTTGTCAGCCCAAGTGTTATCATGCCGCCGAGAAAATTCCCTCTGTTGTTGACTGCAGTAAGGGTTGTGGCCGTGCCGAAATCAATGACAATGGCTGCTTCTGCATCTCGGGTATGTAGCTTAAATGCGGCAGCTGCGTTGGCAACACGGTCTGAGCCCATGGTCTCGTAAAGACCGCTTATTAGAGTTTGACTGCTAGCTGAAACTTCAAAAATTTTGTCTTTGGCATTGGGCCATTGCTCGATTATGCTCGGCAAAACTCCTGGCACCACTGACGATACTGCAATTAAGCCACGGCCATATTTGCTATGCAAACTATTTAGGTGTGATGAGGCTGTGCTTGGGTCAGCGGTACTGTAGTTCCAGGTTTCATTCAGTTGACCTGCAACGAATAGACCGCAGCAAATTCTAGAATTGCCTATGTCAATCGCCAGTGCTCTTTCAGCTTCAGGCATTTTTCTCTCTATTGCTTAGCAAAGTAATTGACTAGTCCTTTGAGCATGCCCTGTGCAGCTAATTGTTGACCAGTTGGGCTAATAAGTTTGGCATACTCATCTGGATTGCAAACAAAACCAACCTCTACTAGAACCGCAGGCATATTGGTTGGGCGGCAGAGGGCCAAGTTTTGATAGCGGGCCCCGATATCTGGAAATAGCAGCTCTTTTGCCTCGGCATTCTTAAGGCAGGCGGCTAGCTCTTGAGACTGTGGGTGGTACCAGTAGCTCGAGGTGCCATGTTCTTTATTAGGGTCGCGGCCATCAGGTAAGGCGTTGTTGTGAATTGAAATTAGCAGATCGACATTCTTCGCTTTGGCGAATTCAACGCGGTCATTGAGAGAGACATCGACATCATCAACTCTGGTCATGAATACGGTGGCTCCGTCAGCCACAAGTAGATCTCTAAGTTTGAGAGCAATGGCCAGGTTTATTTCAGCTTCGCGCACAGCTGAGGGACCTATGGCACCGGTCTCTTTGCCACCATGACCGGGGTCAAGACAAATACTTAGTCCTTGCAGGCGGGGGGCCGTCGCTTCCTCGACGATTGGTTTCAAAGAAGGTGGGCGCTTAATATGCAAATTGAGATTGTTTTCGTCAAAGTCGGCGAAATAGCCCCATTGCCGCGTGCCAGCTAGGTCAATATCGACTTGATAAACACTGTCCTCTGGTTGTTTCCAGCTAATGTTGTCGATGAGCCTTGAATTGCCGCTGGCTGGTGCTTGGTATGCCCAATCTGTATCAGCCAGTACCCCATAGATCTTGACGTTGATGTGATTGGTTTTGAGATTTTGTTCAACTAGAAATGGCAGGCGTTGGCTTAGCGGTATCACTACGGTTTCGCCGTAACTATCGTCTTTTACTTGTATGGTACGGGCCACTGAATCTGGTGCGGGGCCAGAACTATCACCGAGGCTGAGATCTTCTTTCTTGATCCAAACATGTTTGTTCGGGGCATAGCGGCAGCGAATGTTTTCACCTTGGTAGCCATCGACAATTAGCCGCACTCCTTCGGGTAGTGGTGTTAAGCGGGCTAAGTCTGGGGCCACTCTGGTAATTGTGTCTTTGTGAATTGTGTGGGCCATTTGGGGCTGGCGCAAAATAGTAATGGTCGCTGGGCTTACAGCGGTTAAAGTCTTGGCCGCTTTCTGCATAACATAGCGAGGATGTTCTTGGTAAAACTGATCGTTGGCTTCGATGCGATAGAGACCGACATACAAGTCCGGTTGGGCCGCAGGATGTCTTTGGAAAACCTGGCCATAAGCGGCCTCTAGGCCGCGATTGATGCTGTTTACACTATGGGTGCCTGCTTTTCTCGTTTTCAGGCTAGCAATCGAGGCTAAGGCAATTTGCTTTTTGCCGAGCAAGACATGCACTTCGCTGCCTGGTGTGGCGCGCACTGCAAACTCAATTATTTCACCAACATTGAGACCGCGCTCCACTTTCGGTTCAAAGCTGTTTGGGGCAAATTCAAAGCTTGAGGCCGATAAGCTCTGCCGGGCTCCTTCTCTTGCTACTTCAATTGTTTGTGAGTACGTCATGTTGCCATCTGCAGCAAAGACTTTGATTTCAAATTTGTTTTTGCCCTTTTCTAAAGGCACAACGTGAGCAAAAAAACCGTGCTTGTTGGTCACTACTTTTTGATCATTCACAGTTAGTGAAAAGCCTGGGTAGGTTGAGCCAACTAAAAATGAGCTACTGGCCGCAATTGTTGCCGTCCCTTCGGTGTTAGGGTAAACGATTATGAGTGGCTTACTTGGCTCAAGCACCGGGCGTTTGTATTTTTTTACAGTGGTAACTGTGCTGCTTGTGATACTGCTTGTGGTGCTCTTGAATGATTCGGAATGATTATCGGATACTTGGGCGTTGGCGCAGGAGCTAACTGTTAGTGCCGCTATAGTCACCATAGTAGTGACCGTGAATCTAGTGGCTAATGTCATTAATACTCCAATTAAAGTTCTGGATAAAAGTCTTTGCTAATCTTGGCTCGAATGGCACTTGGTCAGCTTTGTCGTAGTAATACATAGCAAATGCCCAAGGGTCTTCGAAGCCTTGACCGAAGACATCTCTGTAAAATTGAAAGAAACGTGAAATTGAAAAGATGTGCGCCTCTGGTTTGTATACGAGATTGGCCGGGTTTCGCACAAATCTTTCGAGATTGCTAGATATATCGGACCGCATAGTTTCTGCTGTTACTGCATGATCTGTTATCTCTGGGTAGCCAAGATAAGCGCGGCAGAGAAGAAAAATACTATCGGGTTGCACTGCTCTGTCTTTTCTTTTATCTATCAATTTCGGATGAATACAATCAACCCATATTGTCTCTGCCGAGTGGGCTTTGCCGCCGACAACGAAATGGCGAACTATAAATTCACGTTTGAGTTTTAGCGGTGCTACAACTGGATACTCGTCACAAACTATCTTTATGGCAATCAGATTGTGGGCATTGAACCAGTAGCAAACAATGTCGTCTAATTTCTTAAAATTGTCGGGGCTAGTTGTCGCCATCTCTTCCATAGCAGCTTGTAACAAGGGACTGCTTCTGAGATTTTTGTAGTCTACTCGGCCATTTTTTGCAAAAGTTTTGAGCAATTGATTGTATTGGCTAAAGTCTGGCCTATCTGGCTTTTTTAGCGGAGTCAGGCTCGCCTGTATGTAGACTGGCGCTCTCACTATGTCTTGCAACAAAGCCATGGTTAGCCCGAATAAAATCAGGGCCATGGAGACAGCCATGGCCGGCAGGTTATTTTCTTTGCTTTTTTGCTTTTGGATTGACAAAGACATTGCTTGGCTTGGCCGGGCTTGACTTAGGAAGAATATTGAAGCATTTTAGCCATTTTTGTCTACGATTGCTTCTTGAGCCTAAGAAAAAAGGCCTTCAGGTAGTCCTGAAAGCCTTTTCTAATTGGTGGAGCGTACCGGATTCGAACCGGTGACCTCTTCAATGCCATTGAAGCGCGCTACCAACTGCGCTAACGCCCCTGAGCGTAAGGGCAGTTATATCACATATTTTGGGCTGGGGAAAAGCTAACGATAACGGCTCGTTAAGACCAAGGTACTTAAATGAATGAATTCATTCACCTAAGTGCTAAGATTACTAGCATGTCGGTCTGTTAGGTGTGAAGCACTAAAATAGAACCCGTTAGAATAGACCGGCATAATCTAGAACGGCATAAGTAGACCGGCAGAAATAGAGCACTATAAGTAGAAGTGAAAGCAGGTAGCAATTGGCAGTAGAAAGGCATAAGAACTTACTTGATGCTGAGCAAGCCGTACTTCTGATTATCGATGTTCAGGAACGCTTCGCTAGTCATATTGTTGATTTCGAACCGATGGTTGCCAATATCGGAATTCTTGTTGATGCCTCTGCTTTGCTAGGGTTGCCAGTAGTCGTTACTGAGCAATATCGAAAGGGTTTAGGTGAGACCGTTGCCCACATTAGGGAGAAGCTTCGGCCTGATGTTTGCAACTTTGAGAAGAGCTGCTTTAGTGCCACTGGTTCCCCCGAGGTCGCTAGTCATTTGGCTCAGCTGGGTCGCAGTCAAATCATTGTCTGCGGCATTGAAACCCATGTTTGTGTCAATCAGACCGTGCATGATCTTCTGCGTTTGGGCTATCAAGTGCACTTAGTTTCAGATGCCTTAGGCAGCCGCTCAAGCGAGAATAAACAAGTAGGATTGGCCAAGATGTATGCCGCGGGAGCATTACCGACATCAGTGGAATGTTGCTTGTTTGAAATGCTGGTGGAATCGGGGACTGAAAGATTTAAAGCTGTTCAAAAATTGGTCAAATAATAATTGACTGGTCGATTAGTTGGATATAATTCAAGGGTTCAGAGTGAGTTATATGAAGGTGTCCCCCATAGTTACTAAAAACAAGCCTCGTGTCTCTGGTTTTGGCATTGCTTTTGCCTTGGCGCAAGGCCTTTGCTTGGCTTCCAGTATTGTTTCGCTGTCTAATTCGGCGGCCTTGGCGCAGGATGCTTATACCCCCGGGTATACATCCACTGGATCTGGAAATTCTACTGGTTCAAGTGCTACAGCTGCCAGCAACCAATCCAGTCCATCACCTAATGCTCCAGCGACAGCTCCCTTGGTTAGGCCGGTGACAGAGCCATCCAGTAGCTCTGTAAATAGTTCGGGCAGTAGTTTGCCTCCAGCGCTGCGGCCACCTTTGCCTACGCTAGACAAGAGCTTGCAGGCGCAAGATTCAGTGGTTGACAATGGTAATTTGACTGCTCCAATTAACACTCCGACTAGTAACACTACGGGCTTACCGACTGGTGCTCTTTCGTTGCCTCTTGATGCTTCTGGTTTAACGGCCAAAGAGAGGCAGGGTGATTATGACGTGGTCAACACTCAAGCCGATGAGTTTCGCAAACGCTTTTTGCAAGGTGAAGCTATTGAACTGCGATTACCCATGGGCGATCAGCTTATGTCGCTTGGCGCTAAGTTGCCTCCGATACGCCTAGAGGCTAGTTATACCCAACCAATTTCTTTGCGCGAAGTAGTGCAGTACTCGCTTGATAATACTCTTGATATTCGTATTCAGCGCGAAGTTGTCACTCAGAATAAATGGATTTTGGGCAACTCTTTAGGTAAATTTTTACCAGATGCGCTGATGAGCTATAACTCGCAGTACCAAGCTGGTACATCATTGATCGGTGGTATCATCCCGGTCTCGTTTGGTAACCCTTTCGCTACCGCCACTGCTGGTTTTAGATACTATGGTTTTCGTGGTGGCAGCGTTATGTTTGGCTCTTTAGCGAACATGCATAACTATAGTGCCGCCAAGCAAGGCTTAAGGGCTTCTATCAACGATACCCTTCTCAATGTCACTAGGCTTTATTACAATCTCGTGCAAAATCAGGCACTGCTGCAGATTCAAACTAGAGCGGTCGAAGTTTCAAAGGCCCAAGTATTACTCAACCAGCAGTTAGAGCGTGCCGGAACTGGTACTCGTTTTCAGGTATTGCAATCAGAAACACAGCTTGCTCGCGACGAACAAGCACTTCTTACCCAAGAAGTTGATTTGCGGCGAACTGCTATCGATTTGGCTACTGCACTCAATTTAAATAGTGCCGTTAACTTGCTGTCAGTTGAGTCTGAAGTACGCAAGGTGCGTTTGGTCGACCCTTCAATTGATGTCAATCAATTGATCAATTTAGCCATTCTCAATCGACCTGAGTTGAAACAGTACGAACAGCTGCGTATGGCCGCTAAGCGCAATATCCAAGTGCAGGCCGCCCCCTTGTATCCACAGTTTCAGTTCTTCGGCGGCTATAGCGGCAATGGACAAACTTTGACTAATCAGTATGGTCGGAGTGTTCCGAGCTTCTCTGTGGTGCCGATTCAAGGGGCTGGTTTTACTGCTCAAACAATCACCACTAGCGGTACCACCGGTGTTGTTAGCGCTCCGCAGACTGTTTATCCGGTGGCGGCGGTCTACAACCCTAGCCAAATAATCGACCGCAGTTTGCGCAAGTCATATCAGATTGGTATGCGTGTAGATTGGAACTTCCTTGGTATGGGTGTTCCTGACATGGCGAATATACAGGCCGCTCGTGCGGTAGCTAGACAAGCGACCTTAAGGGTCAACCAGCAGGTAATTGCGGTCTTGCAGCAGGTGCGCACCAGCTATTTGACGAGTTTGACCGCAGAGAAGCAAATTGAAGTTGCCACCAAAGAAGTATTGTCGTCAGCTGAAGAACTTCGCTTATCGCGGGTTCGATTAGCCAATGGTGTTGGTACTAACATTGACGTAATTAACGCCCAGCGCGATTTCACCCAAGCACTCGTGCGCAAGGCTCAAGCCATTGTGGCCTTTAATATTCAGCAAGCGCAGCTACTAAGAGATGTTGGTGTGATTAGCTATGACACAATTACCTCAGGAAGGCTGGCCCGCTAAATACGTGGTTCGCTGTTTATTGAATGTAATACATCTTGTTTGGTAGCTTTTCGCAGTCGATGGCGTAGCCACCAGCTAGGTCTGAGAATTGGTCGCCAATATTGACGACGATTTCATATCCCATTGCTTCAATTTGCTTGCGATATGCTGACTTCATAGGGATGGCCGAGCTTTTATCATCATTGCCTCTGAGGTAGAGGCCATCGTAGGCAATACCATACTTGACCAGGTTAGTGATTGTCGCTCGGCGCAATTTTTCTACTCGTCCTGAAATCAAAAAGACAGCTAGGCCCTTCTTTCTAGCATAGGCAAGAAGTTCGATTGATGGCTTCAGTGGTTTACCCGCAGCTTCGTTAACCCAAGCGGCAAACCCTTCCCAGTTCACTTCTTTTACGTCTTTGGCTACTTCTTTCTCTATATACGGGCGATTGTCTAGTATGGTCTCGTCGATGTCTGAGACAACACAGAGTGCCTTTTTTGTCTCTTTGTTTTCTAAGGCCTTGTCTATGGCGGCCTTACCGCGGGCTACGGCCTGATCAAATTCTTTTTTTGATTCTTTTGAATAGCTAAATTTTAGAGCTTCATTGATTGGCGGCAGTGATGGAGAGGCCTGGCTGTGCATGGCTTCAATTTCGACAGTTGAATGAGCCAATGCCGTTGGAGCAAGCAGAATTAGGGAAATGAAAAGCAAACTGAGCTTGCTGCAGTTCCCTTTAAGGCTTCTACAAGAGATTCTATTTTGCATGTTTTGATAATTCTTCTGGATCAACTGCCGTTCATCTTAACGCCGCGACCCGCGGCATAGGTGGTGCTGCCACCAATAATTTTTTGCTTGCCGGCAAGTGGTTTCACTTCCATTGTACTGACCACGGCAGTGGAGTGAACGCCTTCGTAGGTGCCCCAGCAATTAGTGTTGACGCGCTTTGGTTTGGGTTTGATGTACGAAAGTAGGCGGTCTGACTCGGCAATGAAGAATAAGAGGATGAGAGCTACCAGCCCGCTGGTCAGATAAAATAATCCGTCCATATTTAGTCTTTCCCTCTTCTATCTGGCCTCAATAGCCAGTTGACTGACAACTAGGGCTTGAGATTAACTCAGCGGTCAGTCCTTGTAAATGGGAAAAATACTCATACTTGATAAAGAAAAGAGGGGCATAAGGCCCCTCTAAATCAGTTGGGTTGGTGAATGGTTAGTGCTTAGTGTTTGACTATGTTGGCCAAATCGCGGTACAGATCGGCAATTAGCATTGTAATCGCTGCTGTATTAGGGTTTTCTTCAGAAAACTTGGTGAATTCCAAGATTTTGTGTTCGAAAATACCTAGTAATCTCGTGTCAAGGGCTTGGGCGTGTTCGTTGCGGTTCATCGATAGCTCTTTCTAGGCTAAAAGACTGTGAAAATTAGACTGTATTAAATATTACTCAAAAGCCGGAAAACCTCAATAGCTCAGAGACCAAAATCTACTGAAAACTCAAAGTTTTATCTATCATTCCTAATGTATATACGCTGTAGGAGAATTATAACTGCCTAATCCTTCTCGCGCTGGGCTAAGATAAGAAAGGATGCGTTTCTTGTTTAACTTTTTCCCGTTCAAATGGATAGTATGTCGCAGGCACCATATTCGATTCATCCGACCGTTAGGCAATTGCTGACTTCTGACTCATTGGCAGAGGCTCAAGTAGTTGTTGGCAACGATTTGCTCGATCGTCAAGTGTCGCAAGTAATCTCTAGCATCGGAACTCAGCCGCGAGCTGGTAGTTTGGTGGTAACTTGGTCCGATGCCCTGAGCAAAGCAGAGCTTTCGGCCCTGCCCCTACTGTCAGCCCTGGTGATTGTCAAGACGAGCGCCGACTATGCCACCGGTTCTAGTGTCTTAGTTTCTAACACTCCAAATACTACTAATACTGCTGCAACTGCCGTTCCTTCTCTTGTTGATGCTGGGGTGCAACGTCTAATCAAGCGCTGCCAGGAGGCTGAAGTTGCATTGATCGTGGTACCTAGTTACGGCGACCCAGCACAGGTAGTTGAAGATTTTCGTTTTGTCTTCTTGCGCGAGCTTAAGCACTCTTCTGCTCGTCTTTATTCAGTCATGCTCAGTATTGTCCTTGAAGACGGTCTAGATGGTTTGGTTGAGACTGTTTCTGGTTGGTTAAATAGGCCACTGGTGGTTGAGACTTCTGAGTTCAAGGTTCTAGCTGCGCGAAATATGGGAGCCACTCCGATGGCTCAGCAACGAAATCTGCGCGAAGAAGGTGCTAATGCTCTTCGCACTTATCAAAAGAGCCGGGAGGCACTGACACCTGGTACTGCGCCCCATCGTGATATTGGTTCTGACGTGAATATGACCCCGTTCAAATTGGGACGGAGATTGGTCTTTCCTGTGCCACTGAGTGATGTATTGGTTGGCTATGTCTCAGTAATGATTCGCCCTCAAGACGATGAAAACGCGCTATGTGAGTATATGCACCCTCTGACTTTGGCGTGCAAGGTCGACTTCTCTCACCGTTTAAAAGATTCGCCGACTTTTTCTGTGACGCAAAAGACGTTGTTGAAAGACTTATTGTCGGGGCGCACCCTTTCAGCTGCCGACCAAGAGCGACTTGATAGACATTTTGGTTTTGATCTTTGTGATGGCTTTCTCGTTTTTGCAGTAGATGCTCGATTTGCTGAAGATGGTAAAGCCACGGTGTCACCTTCTGCTGCTGTGGCCTATCCCGACGACACTTATATTTCTTGTGAAGCAGAGGGCATGCGTGCCTTTGTTATTCCTTACAATGAAAAATCATCTGAGCCTTGGCTTACTCACGCTGAGACTCTTTCCGCTCGCATCAAAGAACTCAATCCTGGTGTAAAAGTGAGGCTTGGGGCTGGGCGTTTGATTACCACTGCTCTTGATTTGCCTGATGCTTATGGTGAGGCCCGGCAGGCTCTTGTTGTTGGCTCGATGATCGATGCTGAGGGCGAGTTTCTATTGGGCTACGCTGAGCTTGGTATCAAAAGACTGCTCTATTTGATCATTGATCATCCAGAATCTGATCGATTTTTAGAAGAAAATTTGAGCTTGCTTGAGGCTTATGACGAAGAGTGGGAGTCAGAGTTGGTAGAAACTCTGCGAGTTTATGTCGAGCATGGTGCCAATTTAAATTCTACGGCCCGCTCGCTGTTCATTCACCGTCATACATTGCGCTATCGGTTAGAACAAATTGCTGACATTCTTAAGGTTGATATTGATTCACAAGAAGTATTGCTAAACTTACAGATTGCTTATTTAATTCGTGATATGAAAAGTGGACAGAAGAAGCGTTAGTGGAAGAGTTAAAGCGAAATTCTAGCAGTGACAATAGCGCTGTGCTTGTTGCCGATCACGTATCAAAACGATTTGATGGTGCTGCCAGCAATGCTCTCAACGATATTAGTCTAAGTGTTGCGGCTGGTGAGTTTTATAGTTTTCTCGGGCCTTCTGGCTGCGGTAAAACTACTCTTTTGCGCATCTTTGCCGGCTTTGAAGAACCCAGTAGCGGAACCATTCTCATTGATGGTAAGCCAACTATTGGAGTGCCACCATATAGACGACCAGTGAATATGGTCTTTCAGAGCTATGCCTTGTTTCCCCACATGTCTGTTTTAGAAAATGTTGCTTTTGGTTTGCGCTCGGCCAAGCGTTATAGCAATGCCGAAATTGGTGAGAAGAGCCGAGAGGCTTTGAAAATAGTACGCTTAAGTGAGTTTGCCGAGCGGTTGCCAGCCCAGCTCTCTGGTGGTCAGCAGCAACGAGTTGCCCTTGCTCGTGCCTTGGTAATGAGGCCGGTTGTCTTGCTGCTTGACGAACCTCTTTCTGCTTTAGATGTGCGTATTCGTGAAGAAATGCAGGAAGAGTTGTCTCGTTTGAAGAGAGAGCTGAATTTGACCTTTGTTATGGTCACTCACGATCAAGCTGAAGCTTTGGCAATTTCTACAAGAGTGGCTGTTTTTAACGGTGGCAACTTAGAGCAAGTGGGCAGCCCTTCTGAAATATACGAGCAGCCCCAAACAGCCTTCACTGCTGGTTTTATTGGTCGCTCTAATCTACTACCCGGTAAGGTCGTGTCTAGCGACAGTCACTCAGTTGTACTTGATTGTAATACTTGCATGGTGCTTAGTTCGCGCACTGTCGGTAGTGCGCTGCTGCCAGTCGGGGGCAGTGCTTTTGCCTGCTTTAAGCCAGAAGCGGTCAAGCTATTTGGTCAGCAACCAGAATCTAGTCAGAACCTTATTTCGTGTAAAATTACTAATAGCTCGTATCTCGGTAGCTTAGTCGATTTAAAGCTCTCCTCTAGTAGGGCTAGTGTGCCGTTGCGGGCTGTGGTGGCATCTTCGCAGCTGGAGTTGTTGAGTAGTGAACAGTTAGCTGGTGCAGAGCTATATCTTAGTTTTGAGCCGCAGGCTGTTAGCGTTATACCTGTATGATTGTACCTCTTGAACAATTGCAATTTACTCGTCGGCAAATGCTCGGGGCTCTCTCGTCAATGCTACTTGTCCCGGCACTTTCGGCTTGCAGTTCCAAGTCGTTTGAGCAAAGAGCTGACCAACTGAATATTCTCAATTGGGCAGATTATTTGCATCCTGATGCAATTCCTGAATTTGAAAAGCGTTATTCGTGCAAAGTTGTCTATGATACCTTTGCCTCAAATGAGGCTTTGCTGGCTAAATTGCAGGCAGGAGGTAGCTTGTACGATGTAATTGTGCCATCGAGTTATATGGTCAAGCAATTGCACAAATTAGACATACTTTCGCCCCTCGATCACGATCGCCTTCCGGGTTTGTCCCATATGCTGTCGCGCTTCACTAATTCTGCTTTTGACCCGGGTTTGAAACATTGTGTGCCCTATACTTGGGGCACTACTGGTGCAGGCTTTAGCTTAGAAAAGATGACTGAGCTGGGTCTGATCAAAAACTCTTCTAACCTCTCTCTGCCATGGGAAGTTTTCTGGGATAAGCGATTGTCTCAGCGCATGACTTTGCTTGATGATGGTCGTGAAGTAATTGGCATGGCTTTGAAAATGTCTGGCCATTCATACAATACGGTTGAAAAGCCAATCATTGCTTCTGCCACCAAAAAGCTAATTGAACAAAAGCCGCTGACCATGTGTTACACATCCGATCAAGTAATTGTTGAGCTTGCTAGCGGTGACTCATATCTATCACAAGTATTTAGTGGGGACGCCTATCAGGCGCGGCGTGACAATCCTGATTTGCGTTATATTATTCCTAGCAATGGTGCCTCAATTTGGACTGATAATTTCTGCATACCGACTACGGCGCCACACGTAGATCTGGCTTATAAATGGATCAACTACATGCTGGAGCCGGCTGTGGCTGCGGCTTGTGCAAATTTTACTAATTATGCAATTGCCAATGAAACAGCCTGGAAACTAGTTGACTCTCATTTGCGCCAAGACCCTAATCTTTACCCACCGCCTAAAGTCATGGAGCGCTGTGAAGAGTTGGGTGAGATTGGTTCGGCTATCTTCATATTTGACAGTATGTGGACCGAGCTTAAGTGCGCTTGAAAAAAGATAGCTGGAAATTAAGCCTATTTATTGGCTACTAAAAATATTGAACCACCATCAACTTCGTCGTAGCTCATAGTTTTGAAAGTCTTGAATAGATCTTGCAATTCTTCTAACGAATAGCGTCGCAGCATCATACCTTTGCGGGCTTTATCTGTATAAACATGGGTGCCATCTTCTAGAGTGTAGTATTCGCCAGGTCCGCCTCCCACTTTGTCGAAGCAGCCGACGAAAACACCACCTTCATTGAGAAGAGAGTTAACTTTATCGGTCATTAGCTGGGCCTGCTTAATGGGAAAGTGCTCAAAAATAGAGTTGGCAACAACTGCATCAAAGCTGCCTGCTTCGTATTGCAGTTTTGATGCATCACCTACTTGAAAAGAGATTTTTAATTCTTCCTGGTTGGCCCAAGTATTGGCCAGGTTAATTGCTTGGGCCGAAACATCGACCCCTACTACTTCAAAGCCTTGTCTGGCCAGGTAGACAGCCAGCCAGCCAGAGCCGCAGCCGAGGTCAAGCACTTTTTTTGCGCTTACTTTGTTCAATTCTTCGGCAATTCGCGGAATGTAAGACAAGTCGGGTAGCTGCGTATATGGCACTTTGCACATGTTCCAGGCTTTTTCCCAAAAACTGATATTTTCTTGGTAGACCACTTCAAGGGGCAAAGCTGCTCCTCTGCCTTCTCTTGCGCTTTCGTTGTCAGCTATGTCGTCAGTTTTTGTCATCGTCAAATTCAAAATTCTCGCTCGCAAAGCCAGTACAGCCAAATATGAGATTATTGGCCAGGTTGACCCATGTTAGCATTGACCCTCTTAAGCTATGGCACTTGAGAAGAGATGTAAAGGGTAACATTAAGTCACAGTCAGGTTATCTGAGATTAAGGGCGGAGGCACAGTGGTATCTATTTATGCAGGAAACCTATTAAAATCTACTTTCTTGCCCATATCTCTTACTCACAACTAGTTCAACCTTACGCTAGTTCACTGCTGGTAAATAGAAATTGACGGACGAGTCCGGCCGCATACAATTGCAGATGATGCTGGTTCAACAGTCCGGCGCAGGGGCATTGCCCCTCAGTATTTTGGCGCCAGATAGTTTTTTGCCCTTTATTCGTGAATTAGAAAAGCTCAGTCTTGATCAGAAATTAGCGCCAGTAATTGTTTACTGGAGTCGGCAGAGTGCCGCTCGGTTGTTGCCTGGTGGGCGCTATTTTGGCATGCTATTGCGAGAATCAACTTGTGTCTCTTGCTTCTCAGAAGAAAGACAAGATTCGCCAGATGAATGGTGTGTTTTGATGGAGAGCCCTGGGCTCTCCATTGTTGTCTATGGCCAACAAGCAATGGAGTCGCCAAATTCAGAGAAATATCAGTGCACTGGTTCTATGGAACCAGCCATTGTCCGGGAGTCATTTAATCGACTTTTGCCTATCTGGCAGTCGCTAAATCTCTCAGAGAGCAATCGCCTTGAAGATAGCCGTGTTTCATTGGGGCCCGGTGGTAGCTCGCCAGCTTCGGTGCAGCGCATGAAAGCCGCTTGGCCTGTGGTTAAAGCACCGATCCAACAGGGGCTTATTCTGCAGGGCGATGGCGCCAATCCTTCATACTACGATAACAACATAAGTGGCGAACATGCACTGCAGGCCAGTCAGTCAAGTACAGGGCCGAATAAAATTTCACCTATTGCTGTCGATTCGCTCACGACATCGTCTAACTTTACGCCAATTGATGTCAATCCTTTTGCCATGCAATCGCCTAGCGGCGGGTTGAGTAAAGAAGAGATGGATAAAATCATCGCCCAGCATTTAGCTGTTGGTTTGCCACCACCAGATGCTTCATTCTTCCAATCTCCTTTTGGCGGCTCCAGCAATGCGGGGTTGACCTTCCCTTCCTCTAGTAGTTCTAATTTCGCCCCTACGGCGCCGCCTGGCAATCAGGCTATTTCAGGACAAAATGCCGGGCCTTCTGGTTCGCAGGGGATAGCAGCCATCGATGGGGGAACCGCCAATGCTTCTATTGGTAGCCAGTCTGGAACTGGTTCTTCTGTAGCTAATTCTGCTGGTACCAATCAGGCCACCGGCCCGGGCGGAGCCACTAGCGGCGGCTCGAACGGTGATTCGGCGTCTGGAGTTGATGGGCGAGGTGGTTCACCTGGTGCGCAGAATCCATCGGAGCCACGCAAAACCACTAAGGGCGGTACTCGTACTAATCTTAAAGCTGTCAAAACCACCGACGGCGATAGCAAGAATCTCATTCCGCCTGCGGCTCAAACTATCATTAGCGACATTATCGGTCAACTCAGGCACTCAAGTGACCTCACTTCGATTTTGCAATACGCCATTGAGGTGCTTACCAATGTCCTCAAAGCCGATCGCGGCTTAATTTGGAAAGTTGTTGGTGACCAACTTGTGGTCACTAATGAGTATTCGATTACTGGGCATACTTGCTTTGTCGATAATCAACTTAATTCGCAAGAATCAATGTCAATTGTGCTTGAGTTTCTCTCTCGCTTCCCTGATGAGTCTGGTGCCGGTGTTATTAGTATTCCTGATACGGCGCAAGATACTGATTTGCACAAGACTTCGCGCACACTGTCGTCGCTCTTAGAATTGGGTGATGTGCGTGGTCGCTTGATGGTGCAGCTGCGATCGCGTGGTATCTTCTCTGGATTCTTAGAGCTGCAACAGTGTGGCAATCCGCGTGAGTGGACCACTGAGGATGCCGTTGTACTGCAAAAAGTAGCCGAGATGCTCTCGGTCGTTGTTCAGCAATCTTTCGACCAATCGAAGATTGAAATGGACGCCCAAGAGATGAAGCTGATCAATGAGATAGCCAGTCTCTTCCGTGATTCTAAGGGGCAGACCAGTCGTGATTCACTGGTCAAATCTGTGCTTCTGGTGGCAGATCACATGGGCTTTATTCATTCGCAGATTTATTTGTTTAATCAAGACAGCGGCGTACTTGAACCGCAAATTAGGGCAGATGAAGAGCCTTCTGTAGAGTTAGAGAATAAAGAGAATCCTTTCGTAACTGTTTTCGAGTCTGGTCGCGGCAAAGTTGTGAATATGGAATATTCACGGAAGGGAGATCCTTTCTTTGGCCACGACATGGCTTTGGTGCTGCCTCTCATTTCAGAAGGGACGCGCCTTGGAGTTATTGGCCTCTGGCAAAGGCAACCGAAGCGACCACAATTTAAGCCTCAAGATAGAGAACTGGGTTTGACTATTGCCGGTCACTTATCGAACGTAATTCGTGCGGACATGGCGGTGCAGCAAATTCGTGCAGATCAAGTACGCGAAAGTTTGATCAATAAAGTATCTGTTGAGATCAAACGGTCGTTAAAAGAAGCTGACCAGATAATGGATACGCTTGTGCGATCTGTGCGCGACTATTTCCAACTCGACTTGTGTGTGGTTTCACTTTATGATGGCCCCACTGATGAAGCTACTAAGTGTAAGTTCGCCGGTTCGTCGGATGAGTTCGCCCAACCTGAGACTCCTGATCCAGAAGACTATAGTCATCCTGATGATGAAGTGGTTAAGCCTCTAGCTCATATGATTGCAGATCGCATCTTTGCTGGTGCCCTTGAGCGCTTGAGAGAAGGGCTGACGGTTCATGTCACTCCTGAAGAAATTAAGGCTTGTCTAGAGCCCGATATCTTGTCCAGTGAGTGGGATAACCGCTCGGCGGTTTGTGTGCCCCTCGGTCAAGGTAACAACTTCAAGGCTGCTTTGATGCTAGTGGCCAAGGACAGAGCAAGGTCGTTCCCAGACAAAGACATGCGCATGGTAATTGACTTAGCAGATCGGGTTGGCGTGGTGATATCACACGCAGAACTGTTTGCTACGGTTGAGAGGCAGGCGATTACTGACCCGATGACTGGTTTGTTTAACCGTCGTTATTTTGAAGAACAACTGACTAAAGAAATTGATCGTTTTCAGCGCTTTGGCCACCCATTCTCATTTATCATCGTTGACTTAGACTACCTCAAGCGCATCAATGATAGTAAGGGTCACCATGTTGGCGATGCCGCTATCATCCATATTGGTAATGTGATTAAACGCAGTGTGCGTGAAATTGATACTGTGGGCCGGTTTGGTGGTGAGGAATTTGTTGTACTCTTGCCTGAAACTGATTTGAAATGGGCGAAAATGGTGGCAGAGCGCGCTTGTGCTGCCATGCGGGAGAAGCCCGTAGAAGGTTGGGGTATCGTCACGGCCTCAGTTGGTGTCGCTACTTTCCCCCACGACGCCCAAGACAAAGAGCGTCTCTTTGAGCTCGCTGACCAAGCGCTTTTCTTAGCTAAGCACCGTGGCCGTAATCAAGTTTGTACAGTGACAGAAGACTTGATGCCTAGCCTTGCTGCTGGCGGTGAAGAAGAACTGAAGAAGGCGATGAAAGTTGATAATCGCATGGGGCCTGTGGTGGAGAAGCCAGCTGCTTCGGCACCCTCGACTCCGTTAGTCAATTTGGTACCAGAGTTTGACGTTGAATTGATTCGAGAGAAAGGTCTGCTGGGTATGTTGGCTCAACTGATTCGTACTGTAGAAGACCGTTCTTCTTACGGCCCTGATCGTTCTTCTAGAGCCTATGGCTATGCCAATCGCATTGCTCAGGCTTTACATTTGACTAAAGATCATACCGAAGTGGTGTCACTAGCAGCGGTGCTTTGTAATCTCGGTAAAATTGCGGTACCTGAAGAAACTCTAAAGCGTCCTGAACCATTATCTGATGAAGACTTGGTCTACATTAATCAAGTACCTCACACTGGTGCTAAATTCTTGGAGCCAGCCAAGGTATTGGCTAAGATATCGCCGATTGTAGAGTCGTATCAAGAGCATTGGGATGGCAGTGGTTACCCTAATGGTATTAAGGGTGATGTCATTCCTATTGAGTCGAGAATCGTTTCACTAGTAGATGCCTACACTGCCATGACCAGTGATAGGCCTTACCGTGAAGCTCATAGCCATGAAGCAGCGCTCAAGCTGATTCAAGAGGGTGCCGGCAAAGAATGGGACCCGCGATTAGTGAAAGTGTTTGTCTCGCTTTTGCAAAAAGACAATAAAGCAGAAAAACAATAAAAGTAGAAAAACACTAGTCTATTTCGTTTGTCATTGTGGTCAATTACTGCGCCCATGACTGCTTGCTTTTCCTTTCACCGACTGATCCTGGGGATATCCCCTATATATGTAGATGGTCCGATAATTTCTAATGTTGAAAGGCCTTGTCAGTTCTTGGCAACTTGCTATAATTGAAACATATCGCACGAAGCCAATGCTCTCCTGTCAGCGGGCCACCAGTAATGGATCCCGGAGTAAATCTCAAAGCACATAGAGCGGTTCTCGTCTCGATACAGTGAAAGCCCGTCGATTGCTGTAATGGCAATTTGTTAGGAGCAGACCCCTGTGAGCCCGGTGTGTGAACCGGCACAGGGGTCTGGTGCTTTTTGTAGTATTGTTCTGTTGTAAGTCAGACAATCTTCCATCAAGCGGCAATAAAATCTTTCAATGGTTCCTCGCTTTCCTGTTGCTCTATTACTATTTGCTCTCGTCAATGTGGCCTTAGCTTCTTTTTTGGTGCCTGCTGCTAAACCAGAATTGACTTTAGCTGACGTTAATTTAACGCCCCAAATATTAGAAGAAGGAAAGCCCGCTAGCTGGTGGTTGGCCCGTACTTTCTTGACCAGTGCCAAAACGCCCGATATTGTCGTCTGCGGGAGCTCGCAGATTGGCGGATTGCAGGCCGCCGATGCTAATACTTCGGGCAAAACTGTCGACCTAGTATTCAATAGACGCTGCCTTACTATAGAGAACGATCTTGCCAAAGCATTTGGCCCCGGCGCCGAAGTCTTTCTTTCTGCCCTACCGGGGGCTATGGTTTCGGATCATTTTGCTATAGCCCGTGCTCTTTTTCGTCCTAGTCATCATCCGGCCTTGCTTGTTTTAACTGTTTCGCCTCGCGATTTTATCGATAACACCTTGCCCTCAGCTGGGGCCACCGATTCGTATCGCTTTTTCTCTCAATACACTGATATGAGTGCCTACACTGACTGGGCCTTTCATGAGCCCTGGTCACGTTTTACTCACTTCGTATCTAGCGAACTACCACTGCGCAGTCTATTGGCAGTCTTCAATCAAACTGTTGAGCATTTTGTGCATAAGCTCAATGAGGCTGACACTGCTGGCGGTGGCGTTGCTTCTAAGCCTTCTTCAACAGCAACAGGTGCAGCTGCTTCTGCTGCCGAGCAAGTCAAATTTGTTATGGGTGCCTATGGTGGTAACCTCAAGCCCGGGCAAGCAGTTCTCACTCCGAATTTGCCCAAAATTTATGTCGACAATAGTAACGATTACAAGCATCGCTACAAGAATCAGTATCCTCGTTCGTACGAGATGCAGTTCAATTTTATGCGTGCTTTTCTTGCACGGCTAAAGCAAGAAGGAATAAAAGTTTTGGTAGTAGGAATGCCCCTGACAAAAGAGAATCGCCTGCTTCTATCTAGTGATTTCTGGCAAGCCTTTCGCAGTCGCTTAGCTGCCGAATGTCAATATAGCGGTGCAGAATATCTAGACCTTTCGGCCTCACCAAATTTTTTGCTTGGTGATTTTTGCGACACTGTTCACCTTAACGCCGATGGTGGCACTCGCCTGGCTGAGTATATAGGCAAGGCCATAGAGAAATCATCCCCGCTTAGGGCTGCACTGAAAGAGCGGTTGGAACATTTGCGCCAGACCGCTAGTCCGAAATAGTTTTGCAGGGCTGGCCAAGCTTGTGGCTAAAGCTTAGTTCTAGCTCTGCTTCAGATTAGGCCGATAACTGGTGCATTCAACAGCATAGGGCCGCACAGGTTTGAGACATTTCTCGCTGTCGTTGAAGCGGCAGTCGTCGCAGAGATAGGCCCCTTTGCCCTTGCGATTTTTTAGAGCGGCAATGCTTAAAGCTAGGGTTGCTCCTAAAACTATGGCAGTTAAAATCCAGTGTATGACTGTCTCGTTTATGTTCATGCTCATGCTCAGCGACCACCAGAGAGTTTAGGGTCAAGCACATCGCGCAGCACGTCACCAATTGAGTTGAAGCAGAGAATGGTAAAGAAAATGAGGAAGCCAGGGGCAATTAACCAGGGCTGGCTCAGTAGTTCATTGGGTTGATCCATGGCTGCTTTAAGCATATTGCCCCAGCTGGCATCGGGCTGTTGAATGCCTAGACCAATTAAGCTCAAGCCGCTCTCAGCCAGAATAAAATTGGGCACCTGCAAGGTCGCGGCGATAACAACATAACTAGCTGTTTGGGGAATGACGTGCTTGATGATGTTAGTGACTTCAGGCATGCCTACTGATTTTGCTGCTTGTACAAATTCTTCTTCTCTAATTGAGAGCACCATGCCGCGAATGACGCGAGCAAGACCAGGCCAACTGATGAAAGATAGAATCACCGTGATCAAGGCAAAACGTTGTGAACTAGTCATTCCTAATGGCAGTACGGCTGCTAGACCAATCAATAAATAGAAGCTGGGAATTGACATCACTGCTTCGGCAAAGCGCATCATCAAATTGTCAGCCATGCCGCCAATGTAACCGGCAGTGGCACCATAGAAGATGCCAATGGGGAAAGCAATGAAGAGACCAAGGAACCCAATGGTAAGACTCTTTTGTGCTCCAAAGAAGAGCCTAGAGTAATTGTCGCGACCGTTCATGTCGGCCCCGAGCAGATAGATGCGAGCGGGGGAATCTACACCAAACAAGTGTAAGTCCATAGGAATTAGGCCGAGCAGTTTGTAGCTTTCGCCTTTGACCAAGAGCTTGACTGGATACTTACTAGTTTTTATCTCGGAGAATGTCTGGCGATAAGTAGTCGGGTCATTCTCTTGCTTTACTTGATAAACATAGGGCAAGCAAAGCTCACCGTTGTCGTTGTGAATATGCAGCAAAGTAGCTGGGGCATTGCCGACATTGGGGTCGTTGAATTCCATGCCATAGGGTGTCAGTACGTCAGCAAAGAGAGCACTAAAGTAAAGCAGAAAGAGACCAATTAAAGCTGCTCTAGCTACTTTGTCTTTCCACATGCGACTTAAAATCGTATGTTTGAGATCGGCTCTTACTTTGGCCGGAGTGCTTATTTGAGGTGCTGCTGACGATACCACTAGATGGTTCCTTTTTCTAAATCGAAGTTATTCAACAGTGATACGAGGGTCTGTAAATTTCAGTAGCAAGTCGGCCACAAGATTGCCCGTGATTAGCATCACTGCCCCGAGCATAATCGAGGCCATTACCAGGTTCATGTCTTTGGTCAAGACCCCTTCTAAGGTCAATCGACCAAGACCCGGATAGGCCAGTACCATCTCAGTCAGGGCGGCACCGCTAAGTAATCCAGCAAACTCAAAACCTAAAAGTGTAATCAGTGGGTTTATGGCATTGCGCAAAGCATGCTTGTAAATTACTACTTCTTCGCTCAGGCCTTTAGCCCTAGCGCTGCGCACATAATCGGCTCGCAGTACGTCTAAGAGGTTGCTGCGCACCTGTCTTTGAATGCCAGCTAGCGAAACAAATGTCAGTACGCAAACTGGAATAATCAGGTGGTAGGCAATATCGAGTATTTGACTGAGAGTATCGCGCTCAGCAAAATCTGAGCTGGTCATGCCACCAATGGGCAGCCAGTGAGTGGCCAGGGCAAACATCAAGAAAAGGAAAGCCAATAAAAATGTCGGCATCGACATGCCGATGGCGGTGATTAAGCCAAATAATTTATCGAGGAATTTGCCCCGATGCACCGCAGCGTAAACGCCTGCTGGCAGTGCAATCAACCAGGTGAAGAAGAGAGTAACTACATTGAGCAGAAGTGTGTTGCCCGCATGTTGCATTAGCCTTATGGCCACAGAGCCACCGGTGGTGGAGACACCGAGGTTGCCCTGTAGTGTACTTGTTAGCCAGATAGCATATTGCACTGGAGCTGGTTTGTTTAAACCCAGTCTTTCTTCTTCAGCCCGAATCGCTGCTTGCGAGACCGATGGGTTGGCACGCATGGCCGCCAGTGGGTCAATGGGCGATAACTTGAGCATGGTGAAAGCCATCAGTGAAATCAAGAAGAGTAGAGGCAGGGCCTGCAATATTCGCTTGAAGATGTAGACAGGTGTCGACACTAGTGCTTGGCTCCCTTGATATAAATCTCTTCGATGTTGTGCAATGTTCCTTTGGGCGTGTAATAAATGCCATAAGGAGAAGGCTTGTAGTTGCCCAGTTTATTGTGGGCGGCCGTCAATACCATATTGGTGTAGATATAGATAAAGGGCTGTTGGTCATAAGCAATCTTCTGAAAACGGTTATAACAGTCGATTCTTGTTTTTTCATCCATGGTGCCAGCAGCGGTATCGAGCAATTTGTCTATTTCTTTCTCCCATGGTCTGGCATCTGGTGCTTTTACCAGACCGTTCTTATCTGCCAAGCGTGTATCGAACATATGGTGGCTACCATTCGATTTCCAGACATTGGCTCCGCCGTAGGGTTCAAACCTGCTACCGCTGAGGCCCATAACAATGGCTTCCCAATCTAGGCTATTGTGCACACGGTTGGTCATGGTATTGAACTCAATTGGTTGATAGTTGACTTTTATGCCAAGCTTTTTCAACTCTTCTTTGATTGTGATGCAGCAGGCATCACGACCGGTGTTGCCTGAATTGGTCATTAGATCAAACTCAACACGATTGCCTTTGGCATCAAAAAGTTCATCGCCTTTTTTGACAAAACCAGCTTCGGCCAAGAGCTTCGCTGCTAGTGTTGGGTCGTATTCAATTTGCTTGAGATCTTTATTGAGATAAAGCGAAGCTTCTGTCTCATTGGTTGAAAGTGGGTAACCTACCCCTTTTTGTACGTTGTTGATAATACGTTTGCGGTCAACTGAGTGACTAATGGCCCATCTGAATTTCTCATTGTTGAACCAGGCTTGCTTGATCGGGTCAACATAGGGCTTGCCTGTTTTGGGATCTTTGCGCTGGCAGAGATTGAACATCAAGAACATGGTGCCATCATCTGGACCGAGGTTGTACATGGTGAAATTGCCGCTAATTTCGCGCTGCTTTAACAGGGCTGCATCAATTCCTCTGACTGAGCGATTGTCGAGCAGGTCAATTTCGTCGCCCAAAAATTTGATGATCATTGTGTTTTGGTCTGGCACAATACCAATCACCATTTTGTCTAAGTAGGGCAGCTGTCTGCCTTCTTTGTCGATGAAAGAATAATTGGGGTTGCGCTTAAACTCTAGGCGCTGTCCAGCTACATAGCGCTCTACAATCATAGGGCCTGAACCAACAAAAGTTTTGGGATCGGCATTGATATTCCAAAAATTATGAAATTCAGCTTTGGATTTTTTTGTGATTGGCTCGATGATGTGTTTTGGTGCCACCATGGTGGCATTTAAGTTGGCTAAGAAGGGGGAGAATGGTTTTTTGAAGCGAAAGCTCACTGTATCTTCGTCTACTTTGACGACCTTGGGATAGTCGCCTGGGGTAGAAATAGTATCGCGTGAGCTGGTCTCACCAAAGCCATCGCCTATGAGGGTGGCGTAGGTAAAGACCACGTCGTCCACAGTTAGTGGATGACCGTCAGACCACTTCAAACCCTTGCGCATAACAAAGTCGATGGTGCGGCCGTCAGCACTAACTTTGTATGACTTGGCTAATTTGGGAATGGCCTTACCTGTCCATGGGTCAAAGTCAACCAGTGAGTCAAACTGCAGCATGCCGATGCCATGGCTATCAACGTCTGATGCGTCCCAAGCATTGAAGGTCTTGGGGCCCCCACCAAAACTACCGAGTTTAAGCGAGCCACCAAACTTTCCTACTTCGCCGCGAGCCTGCCAGTATTCAACACCGTCTTTTTCGACAAGTTTGAACGGGCCAGGGTTGGGAAAGAGAAAGGGCGGTTTGGTGGATTCAGCTTGCTTGGGAGTGTAGTGCACTGTTGAATTGATAGATGGCTCGACATTCTCTACCATACTGTTCTCTGCTGGCGTGGCACTGGTTTTCACTGGTGCTGGGGCGATGCAGCTGTTAAGCAGAACTCCAGAGCAGAGGAGAGCCGCAAATGAGCTGAAGAGTTTAAGGCCTCTGTTATATCTCACTGTACCCAAATCTCTTCGAGGTTGTGTAGGCCTACTGCTGGCTGCGATATCGGTGTGGGCACATAGTTGTGAATAGTGTTGCGAGCGCCAACAATTGTTCTAGGTGCGGCCAGATAAATGAAGGGCATCTGGTCATAAAAAATTTGTTGTACTTCGTCGTAAATTTTCTTTCGTTCTACTTTGTCAAAAGTAACAGCTCCTTTGTCTAAGAGCTGGTCAATTTGTTTCTCCCATGGTCTGGCGTCGGTCACTTTGATCTCACCTTTCTCATTAGGCAAGCGCTGGTCAAACAAGTGCAAGCGGCTATCGCTCTTATAGACGTTAGCGCTATCGTTTGGCTCTAGAGGGTCGCCTCCGCTCAACGAGAATAGTGCAGCCTGCCAGTCTAGAGAGGCATTGATTTTGCCAGAGAGCAAATTGAAATCAATTGGTGCAAAATTGACTTTGATACCAAGTTCTTTCATATCTTTGGTGAAGTTGGTGCCGACAAATTCGTAGAATGTGCCACCAGCTGATGTGAGCAAATCAAACTCTACTTTGTGACCGGCTTTATCAGTTAGATTGCCGTCCTTATCCCAGGTAAAGCCTGATTTTTTTAAGAGGTCTTTGGCTACGGTAACGTCTCTGCCATAAGCCTTTAGTTGATTGTTGTAGAAGGGGCTAGTTGATACTTGGGCCGAGAAAGTAGGGTCGCCTAAGCCTTTGAAATAGTTAGCAACGATTGATTGGCGATCAGCGCCGTGGCTAATGGCCTGTCGGAAATTAACATCATTGAACCAGGCTGATTTAACTGGGTCAACATAGGGTTTGCCTGTTTTTGGATTTTTTCTTTGGTTCATGTTGAACATAATGAAAGTACTTCCCTGGCTGGGGCCAAAGTCGTAGAGCTTGAAGTTGCCTTCTTTAGACATAGTGGCAAGGTCGCCGGCATCCCGACAGCGAACTGGAGTTATATCAATTTCTTTGCCTTTAAATTTAAGCAAGTTAGTATTTACTTCAGGCACAATCAAATAAGTTATGCGCTCTAAGTAAGGTAGTGGCTTGCTTTCAGGGCTGACGGTGTAATAGTTGTTGGCTCTTTTGAAAACAATGCGTTGGCTTGGCACATATGACTCAAGTCTAAACATACCGTTGGTGACAAAGCTTTCTGGCTTAGATTCAGTTGTCCAGAGATTGCTAAAGAGCTTGCGCCCGTCTTTCTTACTGATGACGGGCTCGACAATATGTTTAGGGGCAATAGGCAGACCCATGACCCGCAGAAAAGGGGCAAAGGGCTTGGGTGTGACGAATTTATTGGTGAGCTCATCTACGACTGTAACAACTGGCGATTTGCCTTCGACGGTGGTGACGTCACGCAGGGATGAATTGCCATAGCCGCCTTTGATGATCGTGTTCCAGGTATAGGCTACATCTTCGGCTGTGATTGCTTTGCCGTCAGACCACTTTAGGCCTTTTCTTAATTTCGTTGTGTATGTGACACCATCTGGCTCAACGGTGAAACTCTCAGCCAGAGCTGGCACTACTTCTCCAGTGTATGGATCTATGTCAAGCAAGCCTGCATACATTAGCGATGCCATTTCTCTTGAAGAGGTATCGGCAGCGGCCCAATAATTGAATGTCGCAGGGTTGGAGGCCACGATAGAGCGCACTAGTTTGCCCCCGGGCTTACCGACTTGATAGCGACCCTGGCGCATTTCGGCACCATTGACGGTGACTGTTTTGTATGGCCCTGGTGATTGACTATCGCATTTTTGAATCGGTGAGTCAGAGCTAGAGCTGGTTGTCGTTGAAGAAGAAGTGGTAGTAGTTGTTGTTGTTGTTGTTGTACTACCTGTACTTTTACTTGGAGCATCAATACTAGCGCAGCCAGCCATTGTGCCAATGGCTAACGACAGGGCCACGACTGTTTTGAACCGGTTGATTCTAATCAAACTTCCTGACATCGACTACTCCAATCAATAAAATGCTGTTTGCGCTAATGATTTTAGTCGGTCTTGCGATGTTTTTCAGATGCCCAATGTCAAGGGCTAGATTTAATCTCCTTTATCGCAACAAGTGGTGGCCGCACACGATACGATATTGCCGTCACCCATCATTTAATGTTTGGGGTAGTCAAGAAAAGCCAGTCGAGGCAAGTTATGGGCGCGGCCACCGGTTTCATTTTTATCGACATGTTGCTGCGACCAATCTTGAGATTTGGTTTCAAGTTTTATTTTGTTGGATTCTTTGTCCTCTTCCTCGTCTATGGCTATATTGCCTACAAGGCCCTGCAGTCGGCCTATCTTTCTGAGCAACACTACTAAATAGTTGTACCTTCAGCAGTGCCTGGTGGCCGAGCTAAGTGCTTTTATGCGCTAAACTTCCGGTTGTTGGTCAATCTTTTGGTATCCAGTGGGCAAATATATACAGTCTTTAGTGGCCTTGAGCGTGGTCTCGCTCTTTTCTTTCCCTTTGGCGGCATATTCTGCGGCCACTAATGTAGTCGTCAAGAAAGCTCTTTCTTCTAAACCTGCGCTTAAGGTTTCTAAGCCTGCTATTACTAAGACTTTATTGGAGCCCACTGAAAGCCTCGATTCAAAGTTGCTTTTTAGTCAGGTGGCTACGCTTTACCGCGAGGGTAAATTCGAAGAAGCGCTGAAGGCATTGAGTTCGGCTAAGGAAGGGGAAAAAGTTGCTGGCGATAGTTTTCTTTTGCATCTCTATCAATCGGTTTTACTCTTCAAGACAAAACCGTTGATATATCCACTGGCGGCGGCCCGAGCTGCTGTCAAGATTAATGGCCGCAACCCGGTTGCTAACACTAACCTTGGCTCTCTGTTGCAGAGGAATGGTGAGCGCTCCAATGCAATAGAGAAGTATCGCGCGGCTCTAGCGAATGACCCAAGCGATTGGCGGGCGCACCTTGGCATTGCCCAGTGCCTGGCTGTGGACGGTACAGACGGTCGTGTGATTGCTGAACGCGAGTTGAAGCTCGCCTGTCAAACAGCAAATAATACTGTCGAGAAATGGTTCAATTTAGGGGCCACCTATTTGGTCTTGCGTCTGAACCAAGAGGCGGAGGCTTGTTATAGCAATGCACTTAAGCTCAACCCTGAAGACTATGTTGTTAGATTAGGGCGACTCAAATCAGCTTTGGCTGCCAATAATCTTAAAGTGGTCAAAGAGTTATTGCCGACCACGCTGACCGATCGGCTCGTAGATCAATCAATCGCGCTGGCTTTAGCTTTGCCAGCAGCGCAGTTGAGTACTGCTGAATTGACCGATCTTGAAACTATTTGCGAGCATAATTTTATTGGCTCTGACCAATTCTTTTATCGCTTGGGGCGCAATTTAGAAGCTTGTGGTCAACTTGATTTGGCCGCCAAAGCCTATTTGCAGGCTATCAAATATTCTGGAGCTGACGGTGCCTCTGTATTGGCCCTGGTGGGCAATCGCGCTGCCGCTGGTGACCTTGGTGAGGCCAATCGCCTGTTGGCCCAGTATGTTGGTACCAGGGTGGTTGGAGGAAAACCACAGCCTCGCGGGCACAAAGATATTTTTGCTCAGGCCTTGAGCTATTCGGCGCAGATTTTGAGCAGCGGCTCTAACTCTATATCTAGCTCTGATACTGGTTCACTGCGTATAATGCGAGCAGTCTTTCGGAATATCAATTGTGGCTGCCGTATTCCTGTAATTGAGTTGAAGTTGCGGTCACTGCCTGGGGTAATTTTTGCTCGCTTGCAAGATGAAAAAGATCCACCTGCTTGTATTGTTTATGATGATAAGCTGATTGAGAGTAAGGCCATCATTGCCACCAAGCGCGATGAAGACAAGGTAGAAGTCATGAGCGATCAGCTTGTAAAATCTCTACCTGAATTGGTCAAAATTATTCAAGACGCTGCCGATAAGCCCGATAAGCACATCTTTACACTTTGGTCGTTTGAGCCACCACCCATGGAATTACCTAAATGAGAACAAGAGACGACGTTGTTTTAGCTAGAGTGGTCGGCCGCAAGATTGCTTCTCTTACTGTTGCCGCCCTCTTGCTAGTTGTTTTGTTTGGCGGTACAAATTTATCGGCTCAGGCGGCCGATAGCCGTCCTCTCGTTGACGTCATTGTGCTTGAGCAAAATGCCATTCAGACTGGACCAATGAACATGATCGTGGGCAAGCAGCAGCTTAAGTTTAGCCTCGATAAACTAGGTATTTGCTGGTTAGCCTGCGGCCCTAAATGGACCAGCTATTGCTTTAACCCTGAGGCCAAGACGATTCTTGTGCGCGATTATCAAACTTGGAAGAATGGCTTCTTTGAGTTGAAGGCGCAAAAGAGAGCGCAGAAACGAGACGAGCTTAAGCTTAAGGAGACAGGCAAGCACGAGAAAGTGGCTGGCTACAATTGTCGCAAGGCCGAGCTAATTCGTACGCCCTCTGCTCCTTTTAATAAAGGGGAGCCGCATAAACCATATAAGGCTGGTATCGTCTGGATTGCTGAGAAGTTTCCAGCCCCAAAAGAGTTAACTCAGGTTATGAAAAATCTGGTTAAGGTCGATGTCAAAGAGGGGATGGTTTTAAAGTTTCAAGTTCTTAAGGCTGGCTCTTATAGCGTGATGGAGACGGCCTATGAAACTCTAAAAGTGTTGTCGGCTAAGAAGCCTGCATCGTTTTTTGATGCCCCAGCTGGTTATCGCCCAGTCAAGTCAGAGATGCAGTTATTAATGGGTGATAGCATGGATGGTGAATCAGACATGGACTTTTTGAAGAAGAAACCATAGGCTCGTTCTGAAAGAAAGCATGGCTGACAAAAATTATTGAGCAGTGCCAAAGAGCTCTGGCGCAAAGTTCTTGATTGACTGTACTGTCATAGCACCACCAAAGGTATTTAGTTCTTGGCCGCGTTCGGTGCGAGCGCGTTTTGCTACTACTCCCAGCACCTTGCCCCGCAGGCTGACTACAGGTCCGCCACTATTGCCGTTGGTTATTGGTGCATCTACTTGCAGCATGCGAGGAGCCAATCGACTAATGCGACCGCTGGTGAAAGTGGGGGCGTAATAGTTGGCTGAATCAGAATCTAATTGGTCTGAGGCCTCGGGATAACCGATCACCTGTATTTCTTGGCCTTCAGTGGCGGCGACTGTATCAAATTCCATCGGCGGTATGGTCGACTTCTCCACTGTCAAAATTGCAATGTCAGGATCTTTATCTGCTTTCGCTACTTTGAAAAGCTTAGCCACCATTGGTGGTTGCGTTACAGGCCCGGCAGCATGCAAGAAAAAACCAACTTCACTGGTCACTGAAACTTGACTCAAATAACGATTAAATAGCGCCCTCGAAGGGTCTGCTTTCTTTGATAAATAGGTCTCGTAGGTGTCCCAGATAGCGTCGGCCGTGGCTTGATAGGTGCTCAATTCAGCAGTAGAGCGATTGGCTTTTGTACTCAAGTTGATTATCTGCAAAATCTCGCGGAAGCGTCCTTCTACATCTCTACCGGCAGCCGTTTGTTCGCAATATAGACGCATACCAGCGTAGAATCGTTGGCTTTCTTTGATAATCTCATCGGCACCGACGACAACATGTTCGTTGGTGAGAAAGTAAGCCTTAGACTTGTCACCAGCGATTGTCTTTACCGGAAAAGCGGAGCCGTATGATACCACGCGATAGCCTGGGTCGCGCGCTGAAGCGCTGAAGACCGGGTAGCGATGTTTGGGTGAGACGTCTGCTAGCGAGGCACAGAGGCTGTCTTTGATTTTCATTTTGAGACCGACGCTGAGCTGCACTACTTGGCCTTTCATTCTCTTGTCGAGTTTCTCCCATGTCTCAACTGCTTGAGCTGGTTGAGGAAAAGCTAAGGGCGTTATCAAAGTAGAAAGCAGGCTAGTGAGCGGGCTCGCAAGAAGACTAGCTGAGGCAACGATGCTCATTGACTTATTCTTGAGAGACCGGAGCTGAAGAATTCGGGTATCAAAATTTTTGGCCATGCCTAACTAGCCTCCCTCGAATCCAATTTCGATTTCAAATGTTCGCCGCCACGGGAACGATAGCCTGACGCTTGGTTCAAAGGCCAAGGCAGCACTAACTGTTTTGATGTATGGCGAAATTAGCTCTGCCAACCTTTGAGTTGATGGCTCGTTTTGCAGCTCTTTGCGAACTTTCGTCTGATAGGCCCAGTCGTCAACAAGTCTAGTAAACAGACTGCGTTTTTGGCTGTCGCTGACCGACTTGTTGTTTATTGCCATGCCCGCTATGGTGCAGATGGCTGTGCCCAAGGCGCTGCCAGTGGTATTGCCGGTAGTGTTCCAGCCGGCATATGAACATATTTTTTTCAACAGCTCTGGCCTTTTGATTAGCTGTTCCATCAAAAGCGGGTCGCCGCCATTTGCGTAAACGACATCACAAAGAATGACGAACCCTGGGGCAGACTCAATTAAACTAATGGTACTGGCGGCGGCCTTAGAGCTGTCTATTTGGCTGAAATCTGGTAAGCCAGGCAAGGTGATGTGATCGCCTTGCCTCTCGCTGGGGCCGTGGACAATCATTGTTAGTACATTACTTGTCGGGCTATTAAAACTAGTATCACTAGCAGCTCTGTCTGCAACAGTTAGTCCGATAGCTTTGATTTGAGCTTGAATAGTGGTACCAATGTCTTGCCCTTCGTATCTGCTTGCTACCGTACGGCAGGCCTCAGGACTGAAGTGTAGGTTAAGTGCTGGTTTGTTCTCTGCCATTAAGAGGCGGCCGAGGAGTGTGCACATCACTTCGTCTGCACCAGCATAAATGTTCACTTTGTTTTGTAGCGACATTTGTTGGCTGACGCTGATTAGTCGATCTCTTTCGCCAACATTTAAACCCCATGCTCCAGAATCGTCTTGAGAAAACACTAGATGATCAATAAGTCCATCTTCCATCGACTTGAGCACTGTCATGTTGATGGTGAAATTGCGAAAGCGAGTATCTAAATAATCTTGGCGTATTTCGCCCGGGATGCGGCGTTCTAACGATTCAAGTAAGCCAGGAGCAAGCTTTTCGCCACTGGCCAGTCTATGCAAGCAAGCCGACCATTCAAATAGTTCACGACCAAAGCGCGACCAATATTCCTTTTCTTCAGTATTGTCATAGTTGTCTGAGATGCGCATGATGCTTGATTGCGCATAAATAGTAATGGGCTTAGTGCTCAGTTCTTTCCATTTTTTTAGCCGATCGAGTCTGGCCTGGATTGACTTCACTTGCTCGGTGCTGCGGCGCGAGGTGATGAGCCCGCCGTAGAGCAGACTGTCAAGGCAAATCACTGCGGCATCAACCTCATTGCGGCTGAGGCAGCCTTCGCAGAAATTGAAAAGCTCATCTATTTGCGCTCCCCGGCTCAGTGAGCCCATCATTGTGCGCGGTGGCACAACGGCTTCTGCGCCACCGAGCTTAGCCAAGAGCTGAGGATAACTATAAGTGACCGGGCGATCATCGAGGGGAATAAGCAGGATCTTCATTAGGGTTTCCATTGCTAGGGCTTGCCGGAGTCTAAAGTCACTCCGCTCATGTTGGCGCGTTGGTACATGGGCACGGCTGAGTCAGGAACAATTCTCACGCCACGTTTGTGCTCTCCTTCGGCCGCTACAAGCACTGCATTTGTGGCGGAGCTGCTGCTATTGGTTTGGGCTTCAGATGTGATTGTTTGGGCAAATTCGACATGACTGAGATCGTCCTTCCAAATGGCAGCTTCAAAATATAAGCTTTGGCCAATTAAGTCGCCAGCTACGGGCGCATAAATTTTGAGGGGCAAAACGCCCGATTCTGGAATCTTGCCAAGGGCAACTACTTTTCGGTCTGGCCCCAGCCTAAGGGCGTGGCCATTTATTGGTTTGGCACCGCTGTCGCGGTCTGCCATGGCTAGCGCCACCCAATGACCCGGGCGGCCCTTTACTGTAAATTCGGCTGGATGCCCGATTACAAGGCGTCCTGGTAGGTATAGGCGTGAAGCCAGCAAGCGGTCGCTCAGGCTGCGTCCCATTGTGCGCTGTCTGGCGGCAGCCGGTAATGTCATGGGGGCAGTGGGGTCTGATTTTTGTTCTTCGGTCTCTGACTGGTTGCCAAAGGGGGTTTTTATTTCTTTCAGTAGTGCCTGAAGTTTAGCCTGATGCTCGGCGTAGGCCTTTTCTGCTTCAATTTCTTCTTCAGTTAGCTCGACTATTTTTTCTTTTTTCTCTTTTTTTTCGCCTTTAGCGGCTTTTTCAGGCTTTTCAGCCTTTTCTGGGTTTTCAGCGCTGTCGGCTTTCGCGGACTTTCCTGACTTCTCTGATTTGCCTGACTTCTCTGATTTGCCGAAGGCGATGGCCCCCTGTGCGCCCAAAATGATAGCCATCGGGCCGACCAGATTGGCAACTAGGGCCTGGCTTATAACTATTGATAGAATGAATCTTCTAGAGGCGCTTGCCATGGTGTATATCCGGCGCGTATCAAGTAATATGGCACATAGTAGCACCATCGATTTGATTAGTGAAATTGGACCTTTTAATTGACACTATATCCGCTTGGCTTAAGGATCAGACCACTCTGTTTCAAGCCTTTTTTGTGGCTTTGAGTTTGCATGTCGTGCTCTTGCCTATCATGTGGATCATTGGCTGGGCATTGCCATGGCCAAAATTTCCTATTATCACCACAATCATTGAATATGATCTCAGGGGGTGGCCTAATATGCCAAAACCCAAAAAAGTAATCAATGTCATGGACCCAGACCTTAATAAGTAGTAGTTTTTCTTGCTGTATATCCGATTGAACTATTTTGGGCTTTCGATCGTATAAGTAATAGGACGACTTTCGCTCTCTCTAAATCCCCTTCATCACTGGGTTTGGGGTGGGTTTCGTGTTAGCATAGCGAAAGATTGGATATAACAAAGAAAAGCATCATTAGTGGTGCCCGCTTGGATAGCGATCGTATCCTGGGTGTATATAACATTCGCTATCTAGGGGCATGCTTTAACGGGGTGGTCTATGCTCGAGCCGAATAATAGTGGTCAAGCTGAAGTGGCAACTGCCTTGCCTGTGTCTCTGCCAGCTAAGCTTTGGGTCTTCCCCCAAGATATCGAGCCCAGTGCCGATATGTTGGCCGCCTGTGGAGGCTCCGCCACTCTAGCTAGAGTCTTGATTCGCCGTGGACTGACCACGGCAGCTGCCGTCCGCCAGTTTCTTAATGAAAGTGAGTACGTTCCTACAGCACCTTTTGAACTGCCTGGCGTCGAAAAGGCCGTTGAGCGCATTTGTGCCGCCATTGAAAAGAAAGAGCGTATCACCGTATATGGTGACTACGACGTCGATGGCATTACTGGCACTTCTGTTCTTCTTTCGGTACTGAGAAGTTTGGATGCCAATGTCGATTTTTATATTCCGAACCGCTCGTCTGAAGGCTACGGCCTTAATCTCAAAGCTGTTAGCGTCTTAGCCAGCAAGCACCGCACCAAGCTATTAATTACCTGCGATTGTGGCGTTTCTAACTTCTCAGAGATCAACCTGGCCAAGTCATTGGGCGTTGATACTCTCGTGCTTGATCACCACACCATGCCTGAGCTCTTACCCCCAGCTGTGGCCGTTGTCCATCCTAAATTATTGAATGAGGGTCATCCCTTGTTCCATTTGCCTGGGGTGGGTGTTGCATACAAAGTTTGCGAGGCACTGCTGGCTAAGTTTGATCGCTCAGGCGAAGTTGAAGCGCTGCAAGACTATGTTACTCTCGGCATGATTGCTGATTTGGTGCCGTTAGTTGACGAGAATCGCTATCTTGTCAAAATTGGTTTGCCTAAACTTGTTGCTTCTCCTCGCCCGGGCATACGTGCTTTGCTTGCACAGGTGGGCGGTAAAGAAGACACCGATTTGGTTGGCTTTGGCTTGGCGCCGCGCATCAATGCTGTTGGTCGCTTGGCTGATGCTAATGTCGCTGTTGAGCTGCTCACCACTGATGATGCTGCTCGCGCTGAGGAGTTGGCACTTCAGCTTCAACGAGATAATGCCCGCCGTCAAGAGCTTTGCGAACGCATTTATTTAGAGGCCGAAGCTAAAGTTCTCACCACCTGTGACTTGAACTCAGATAAAGGCATTGCTATCTACAATGAAGGATGGCACCACGGTGTGGTCGGCATTGTTGCTTCTCGCCTGGTCGAGCGTTTTCAACGCCCAGTCTTTATTGGTGAGTTTGATCCTGAAGACAATATGGTGCGCGGCTCTGCTCGCGGCGTCGAACAGATTGACTTGTATCAAGTATTGAAAGCCAATGAGCATCTATTGATTAAATGGGGCGGGCACAAAATGGCCGCTGGTTTCTCCATTGAAGGGGAGAAAGCAGAAGCGGCAACCCGCGGTATTGTTGCAAGCTGCAATAAATTCTTGGCCGAGAAAAATATGCGTGTGCGTCTAGAAATAGATAGCCTAGTTGAGCCAGAAATTCTGTCACTAGATTTAGTGCGCGAACTCAATGCCATGGCACCATTTGGTATGTCAAATCGCAAACCTGTTTTGTCTATGAGCAAAATGGTAGTGACTTCCACCCGGCCTTTGGGTAAAGAAGCCAAGCACAGCCGCATCATGTTCAAAGACTATGGCTCGGGCAAAGAGTTTGAGTCAGTAATGTGGAGCACCCGCGGTCGAGTTCCTTCTGAAGGCGATGAAATTGACGTAGCCTTCAATCCTGATATCAATAATTTCAATGGTCGCGAGCGCTTGCAGCTAATTCTTTGTGATTGGCGCAAAGCTGGTGACGCTGCTCGTGCCCAAGAAGCTGAAGATGAAGCGAAGCTGCAAGCGACTATGGGCAAGCAAGCTGTTCAAGACAAACCTAAGGCAACTTCAACTCGTACCGTTGGCAGCGAATACAGTGCTGAACCAGCTGCAAGTGTTGCCGCTAGTCATCCTGGAACAACTACACCGTCGGCTTTCAAGTTTACTTTCAAAGACTTGCGTTCATTCAATGCTAATCCTGAAGTGGTGAAAAAAGCTCAGGCTAAATTAGGCAAAGAGCTTTCGGTCTTTGGCGAATCGTGCCCTAAGCTTTCTGGAGTCAGTTTGCTTGATAGGCAGGAAGTGGCCGCTAAGAAGACAGACCATCTTTTGATCTGGCAGTTCCCTCCATCGCTTAAGGCTTTTCAAGAGCTTCTGCGCGATAGTGGAGCCAGCAATATCTACTTAGTTGGTTGCGAAGATGATGAATTAGAGGAGCCTTCGAGCTTCCTTAAGCGCTTGCTCGGCCTGGTGCGCTACACCATCAATCAAAAAGATGGACAGGTGGAAGGTGACAAGCTCACCAATGTTATGGGTGCCAGTAAGATGTCAGTGGCCCTTGCCCTGACCGCTTTTAAGAAAGTGCACTGGGTTGATTGGTTCTCTGAAAATGGCATGATATATCTTGACTTGCTCGGCGAGCCAGCCTCTCGTGTTGAAGATACTCCTGAGTATAAGCAACTGGCCCAAACCCTAGACCAGGTAAGGAAATTCAGACTCTGGTGTAAAGAATGCTCAATTAAGGAGCTACAATTAGCACTGATTCCCAATCAGTTGGGTCTGCCTGGACAGCCTGAAGCCGCTGAAGAAGTTGTTTCACCTGCTATTCGTGCAGTAACGGTTGCTTCTGAACCGCCGTATTAGGTAGCTCGATTGAATTAGCATGCTTTAGATAGAATTTGAGGACGAAAGATTCTTATGACCGCCAGTGAAAAAACGCACAGTGTGATCGGCTTGCCTTTGCCTGTGGCACAACAAGATTGGTTGAAGAGCACAATCCGCGATGTGCCAGATTTTCCTAAGGCTGGAATAGTATTCAAAGATCTCACCACTCTCATGAAAGACCCCATTGCTTTCAAGCTGGTGCTCAATGCTCTCACTTTCCATTGCGCCACACTGAAGCCCACTATGATTGTTGGCATTGAAGCTCGTGGATTTATTCTGGCACCGGCAATTGCCCACCACTTAGAAGTTGGCTTTGTGCCAATTCGCAAGCCCGGCAAATTGCCATGGCAAACAGAGAAAATTTCGTACGCTCTTGAATATGGTGAAGACTCAATCGAGATTCACAAAGACGCTGTGGGACCAGAAGATAGAGTAATCATTGTCGATGACTTGTTGGCCACCGGTGGCACAGCTCTTGCTGCTAAGCATCTTTTGAAGAAGCTTGGTGCCAATGTTGTTGGCGCTGGTTTTGTTGTAGAACTTGATTTTCTGGATGGTCGCAAGAAATTGCTAGAAGATCAAGAACTAGATGTCTACTCAGTGATTCACTACTAAAAAAATTCGGAAATTGAACTTAATTTTCGTGATTTTTGTATTCGCGGACTTTCGTAAGTAAAAGCGTAAGAAATTCAGCCGGAATTTCTTACGCTTTTTTTCTCACCATCAGAAACGAGTGACAAGATTGAACTTTTGATTTCGAAAAAAGTTCAAATTTTTGTTTGCTTAACCAATTTTCTTTTGGCTAGTTTCTGCCTAGCAGTAGCTGCCGTCTTGTAGGCGTATTGAGATTTCGCCAGCTACTAATTCTGTGCGAGTACCGTCTTCTGCTTCGACAATTAAGGCGCCACTATCGGCGATATCAATTGCTTTGCCTGTAATTACTTGATTGGCACTGCGAGCTTCAATCATCTGGCCTAGGGTAACTGAATAAGCTCGCCAGAGTCCTAGTATTTCTTCAGTCTTGCCGGCTTTCAATAATTCATACTGAGCTTCTAGTTTATGAGCTAGTTCCATCACTATTAAGTTAGGGTCAACTGGGCCACCGACAGCTCTTTCTAGCCATTCAACTTTGTCTTTTAATTCCTCTGGTAGCTCATCGGCTTTCAGTCTGACGTTGATGCCAATACCGATAATCAAAGCTTGACCGGGCATCTCGGCAAGGATGCCACCAAGTTTTCGGCCAGATAAAGTGAGATCGTTGACCCATTTCAGACCGGCACGCACGCCAACGCTTGCCTCAATAGCCTGTGCTACAGCTACTCCTGTGGCGAGAGTAATCAAAGGCAAACGCGATAATTCAATTTTCGGGCGCAGTACCACTGAAAAAGAAATGCCTGCATCGGGTGGAGAGATCCAAGCCCTACCGAGGCGACCGCGCCCTGCGGTTTGCTGTCGGGCAATTACCATTACCCCTTCAGGGCAACCTTGGGCAGCAAGCGCGGCCGCTCTAGTATTGGTTGAATCGATTTCGTCCCAGAGTTCGTTCTTTGATAAGTTTGAATCTAAATGCTGCGCCCGGCCAATTATTTTGGTCGTTAGCGAGGCTTCGATTACCTCTAATGAAAGAATCTCTGAGCCTTCCATCTATTTCTTCCGTTTAAGCGCTCAGTTATTTGTGGGCGATTTCAGTTTGAATTTGCTTTGGTCCTTCCAGCAGTTTGTGGATGGGGCACTTGTCAGCAATTACTCTGAGGCCGTCGATTTGTTCGGCAGTGAGGTTGCCTTCGATGTCGATGTGGCGAGTAATCAAGCTAGATTTCTTGCCTTCGTTTTCAACTTGCTTTTCTTCGCACTTGACGTTGACTGCTGTTAAATCCCAGCCTTTGCGCTTGGCGTACATTTGCATTGTGATTGCAGTACAGGCGCCAAGTGAGCCCAAAAGAAGCTCGTGTGGGTTTGGCGCAGAGTCGCCGCCGCCGAACTCTTTAGTCGCATCAGAAGCGAAAGAGTGGGCACTCGATGTGATTTCTTGACGATAGCCTTGGTCGGCGCGGGCCTTTACTTCTACAACTGCCATTAATAGGTCCTCCAAATGCAAAATATTCAATCTGGTTAGATATAGGGGGAATTTAGCAGGAAATCAGGGGGCGGCCCTGTTTACTTCTGATCTATTAATAGTGATTGTTAATCCCATTCCAAGGCCCACGAGGGTGCCTTTAGCTCTGTGAACTGCGATGGGCGGAAGTCGTAAAGCAGTTTGGCTTGGGTTAGGTCAAATGCAATTGCCGGGGCGTCAGTTTGCTTCAGCCTGTAGAGGCAGCCTTCTTCAGAAAATACTAAATCTCCGGCCTTGTCAAAGTCGCACCAGTCAAGAATGCCGAGGTCTAGTTCAAAGCCTGATTGAATGTCGTGAAGGTAATAGCGCAAAGTCGTATGGTCGGCGATTGGGTGGCCGACGTTATGCATAAAAAGCTGCATATTAGGATTCGAGGGAGAGGTCTTTATTGAAATCTCAGGACGGGTAAAGAATTCAACTGGCTTTGTTCCATCTCCTTGCTCTTTGACGGGCAACCAGCCGGCCAGATGAAGCGCTTGGCGCTCACGGAAATAGACGCCTTGCGGGAGCGGGGAGAATTCGAGGTCACTCGGTGGCTCAGTTTTAAATGTATTTTCAGTGACGTACAAAGGTCCGCTAGCCATTCTCACAAGCTTACCTGTTTGGAAGAATCCGCAGCCATCACGCGTTCCGCAAGTCTCGAAAATTGCCAAAGCTGTCAAAAATGGTGGTCGGCTAATTACAATATACGGCCCATAATGTGGGTGTTTTTGTCTCCAGTTTGTAGACAAATAAATAAGTTTGTCGCCAGACGGTGAGAGATCAGCTGCTCGTTCGTAGATTCGGCCCTTGAACCACTGGCCATGTTCGAATTCGTCATTTTCTGTATGCCAACGAATCAACTGCACAAAGCGTGATGGACCGCGGCGAAAAATGACAGCCCATGGGCTTTCTCTTGCCATAATCGCGTATAGGCTGCATGAGGGGGCGTCTGTCATATATAGTTTGTGCCCAGCCAATTGCACTTGCCGTTCAAAATTTGCGGTATAAAAATGCTCTGCTTCCAATTCAATAGGCCAAACAATCATGCAATCGAGCGCCAGTCTTCAAATAGTCGCTGATTGGATAACTAATTGCCGCAAGATAGCCGTATTGACTGGTGCTGGCATTTCAGCAGAGAGCGGCGTGCCGACTTTTCGTCGCGGTTCTGAAGCTGCCCGCTCTGCTGCAGAAAAAGACGAGCCTACTCCACTCTGGGAAAAGTATGACCCGACCGAATTGGCCTGCGCTCAAGGCTTCCTCAAGCACCCTGAGCTGGTTTGGCAGTGGTATGACTGGCGTCGCCGTCTTGTAGAAGGTGTTGAGCCCAATGCCGGGCACCTGGCCCTGGCTCAGATTGAAAAACTAATTGCCCCGCGACCCGTCACAATAATCACGCAGAACGTTGATCGTCTGCATCACCGGGCCGGCTCTCAAAACATATTAGAACTGCACGGCAATATCATTAGCTTCCGTTGCTTTGACCATGGGCATCAGGCTTCAGAGGTTCCTTATAATTTACTGGAGCCGCCTCTGTGCAATCCACCGCACTGCAACTCCAAGCTGCGCCCCAATGTTGTTTGGTTTGGTGAGTCGTTAGATCCGACTACGCTAGAAGCCTCTATGAAAGCCGCACGGCAGTGCGATCTCTTCATTGTGATCGGCACTTCTGCTTTGGTTCAACCAGCTATCTCGCTGCCCTATGTGGCCGAGGGCAATGGTGCCAAATTAGTTGAAATCAATATAGAGCGCACGCCCTTGTCTGATCACGTTGATGTTTTTCTCTCAGGTAAAAGTGGCACTGTTCTACCTTCAATAGTTGATCTCGCAAAGGCTCATGGTGGCGCACTTTGAGACGGGCTTAATCAGGTCTATATGCGCTTGATCTCGACTCTATATTCGCTGTGAATCTTGCGTGAATCATCATCCAATTTAGATGAGAGATTACCCACAAAGCGTCTGAATTATCCGAAATTATCTAAGAGTTATCTGCTCATCTCAAATTTAATTGGGTGTTGTGAATCAAGGCACACTACTAGTGCATATTTGCTATACGCAAAAGCATATACGCGGTGGTGTCACAAGTGGTGGATGTAGAGAACTGGTCATACTTTGTTGCAAATGCTCCAAGCGTTATGGGTACAACGATTTCAGCCGTTTTAGAATTCGTTTTGGGGTAGGCTTGTATTGATCTTTTGCAAGTGTTACCTTGCTGTCAATGCGAATCGACTACAGGAGATTTATCGCAAAATTTAGCTGAGTGCCCTGAAAAAACAGGGATCAGTTCGAGGCTCCTCTTAAGTCGGTTGAACAAATACAAATCTAATAGTCCCAAAGTGAAGCAAGCAATTGCTGACCTGAGTGGGGCGATTTTTCATCGCCCAGCTTTTGTTTTGTATTGGTTTAACCGACCAACGAGAAGACCAGTAAAACTGATCTGGTGGGGGAAGAATGGTGAAATTCCATCGCTGTCCCGCAACTGTAATTGGATGAGAATCCTGAGTCAGGCTACCCACCAGGGCACTTCGGACACCATCTTCGTGGAGTAGGAGGGTACGTCTTGCAAGCAAATAATTGCTTTGCATCACCGACCCTCTTGGTTTGAAAACCACTAAGAGGGTCTTATTTTCGGAAAGTATCAATACGCATTTAAGTTCGGTAACTAAGGTCATCACCAGGAGAACAAGAAGAATGAGCCAAGTCCTTGCAGCTGCCCCCAATCATGCTGAGTCGTCAGCTAGCGCTGGTGCCAACTTTGGTTTGAGTGAAACTCTCGTCAGCCAGTTTGTTCTCTATAAGGTGCTCAGACGTAACGGCAATGTGGTTGAGTTCAACCCATCAAAAATCGCCGTGGCACTGACTAAGGCTTTTCTGGCTGTTGAAGGCACCCATGGTTCTGATAGTTCCAAAGTAAGAGACTTGGTCAATAAATTGACAGGTCAAGTTACTGAGACCCTTATGCGTCGCCTGCCTGAAGGCGGAGTGCTACATATTGAACACGTGCAAGACCAAGTTGAATTGGCTCTGATGCGAGCTGGTGAGCAAGAAGTTGCTCGTGGTTATGTTCTCTATCGCGAAGCTCGTTCGAAAGAGCGTGCTGAGCGCGAAGCTGCTCTTCCAGCTACCGTGCAAGCTGACAGCAAAGGGCCAACTGTTACCCGCCTTGATGGCAGCACTGTTGCTTTTTCAGATCTAGCTCTAGATGTCATTGTCAAAGAAGCGTGTGTTGCCCACGGCAATGTTGTTGATTATCGCAAAATCATGGACGCTACTCTTGAGAGCCTTTATGAAGGCGTGCCAGAAGGCGAAGTGATTCGCTCGGCAATCATGAGCTCTCGTGCATTAATCGAAACTGACCCTGCTTATAGCTATGTCACATCGCACTTGCTCTTGCACCAAATGCGCTTAGAAATTCTTGGTGAAGCCCTCAGCCAGAGTGCCATGAAAGAGCGCTATGCCACTTACTTTGGTGACTACGTTGCTAAAGGCATTAAGGCCGGTTTGCTCGATTCTCGTTTGGCAACTTTTGATCTTGAGAAAATTGGCGCTGCTCTTGACGGCGATCGCGATTTCAAATTCCAATATCTTGGATTGCAAACTCTCTACGATCGCTACTTGCTACACACTGAAGGTCAGCGCTTTGAAATGCCTCAAGCTTTCTGGATGCGCGTGGCAATGGGCTTGGCACTAAACGAAATTGAACGCGAGAACAAAGCTATCGAATTTTATAACTTGCTCTCTAGCTTCGATTTTGTTTCTTCTACACCAACACTTTTCAATTCTGGTACTCACCGCCCCCAACTTTCTTCGTGCTTCCTCACCACTGTTTCTGATGATCTCGGTTCTATTTATGATGCAATGAAAGAAAATGCATTGCTTTCTAAATTTAGTGGCGGCCTAGGCAACGACTGGACACCAGTACGCGCTCTTGGTTCGCACATTGCCGGCACTAACGGTAAGAGCCAGGGTGTGGTGCCTTTCCTCAAGGTTGTTAATGACACAGCTGTAGCTGTTAACCAAGGTGGCAAGCGCAAGGGTGCAGTTTGCTGCTACCTAGAAACTTGGCACATGGACATCGAAGAGTTCTTGGAGCTGCGCAAAAATACAGGTGACGATCGCCGCCGCACCCATGACATGAACTCTGCTAACTGGATTCCTGACTTGTTCATGCAACGGGTTTTGGAAAATGGCCAATGGACACTGTTTAGCCCTGAAGAAACTCCTGACTTGCACGACTTGTTCGGTATTCCATTCAAGAATGCTTACACCCGTTATGAGCAAATGGCCGACAATGGTCAAATCAAACTCTTCAAGCGCATACCGGCTGTTTCTCTTTGGAGAAAGATGCTAACCATGCTCTTCGAGACTGGCCATCCTTGGATGACTTTCAAAGATCCATGCAACCTAAGAAGCCCTCAGCAACACGTTGGCGTTGTTCACAGCTCTAACTTGTGCACTGAAATCACTCTCAATACTTCTGAAACTGAAACAGCTGTTTGCAATCTAGGTTCAATCAATTTGGTTGCTCACATCATTGATGGTGCTCTCAACCTAGAGAAGTTGGGCAAGACTTGTAAGACTGCCATGCGTATGCTCGATAACGTTGTTGATATCAACTATTACAGCGTGCCTAAAGCCAGACAATCCAACGTCCGTCACCGCCCAGTTGGTCTAGGGGTGATGGGCTTCCAGGATGCTTTGCTGAAATTGCGTATTCCTTATGCCAGCCAGCAAGCTGTCGACTTTGCCGACTACTGCCAAGAAGCAGTGAGTATGAATGCAATCTTCGCTTCTAGCGAACTGGCCCGCGAGCGTGGCACATATCATTCATACAAGGGCTCTCTCTGGGATAAGGGCATCTTCCCTCAAGATTCTCTCGCCCTTGTTGACGAGGCCCGTGTCGCAGCTGGTGGTCAGATTCTAGACATAGAGCGTGGCGGCAGACTTGACTGGACATTCGTTCGTGAAAGCGTTGCTAAATACGGTATGCGCAATAGCAACTGCTTGGCAATCGCTCCTACTGCCACCATATCTAATATTGTTGGCGTCAGTCAGTCGATTGAACCAACTTTCCAAAACCTCTACGTCAAGTCAAATCTTTCTGGCGAATTCACGGTGGTAAACACATACCTGGTTGATGAGTTGAAAGAACTGGGCCTCTGGGATGAAGTTATGGTGCATGACCTTAAGTACTTCGATGGCACTCTACAGCCAATCGACCGTATTCCTGACCATATCAAAGAACTTTATGCCACTGCTTTTGAAGTTGATACTCGTTGGTTAATTGAAGCAGCTTCCCGCCGCCAAAAATGGATTGACCAAGCTCAAAGCTTGAATCTCTACATGGCTGAGCCAAGCGGTAAGAAAATGGACGAAATTTATAAAATGGCTTGGACCAAAGGTCTAAAAACTACCTATTATTTAAGAACGGCCGCTGCCACTGCTCCAGAAAAATCCACAACTCAAATTGGCGTTCTTAACGCAGTCACCAGTTCTGGTGCCAAATCAGTACAAGTAAAGGGAACAGCTTCGGCTCCAGTGCCAAAAGTTTGTTCGATTATCGATCCTGAATGTGAGGCCTGCCAATAGGTATTTGGCCTATATCTTGGTAGCCGATGTCTTGGTAAAGAAAACCCTAGTTTTTCGGCGTAAAACTACTCAGCAAACTAGAAAGAAGACTCTCGCGATCGTTCCACTTATATTCATAGCCTTAGAAAGGGAAACAAATAATGCTTAGTTTCGATGACGTTCCAGTTTCAAATACAGCTTCTACTGCAGAGGCAAAAGGTGATACTGCCACCTTGAATTTTGCTCCTAGCGCAGTGGCTCAGGCTGTTTCAAGTGTTTCTGTTGTGCCCGCGGCTCCATTAACAGCAGTTACTCCAGCTACTTTAGAGAGCGGTGCTGGTGCTACTGGTTTTGAGCAGATTGAAATAACTGACAAACGCATTACTGTTGACGAAAAACGCATCATAAACTGCCGTGCCGACCTCAATCAGCTTGTGCCATTCAAATATGAATGGGCCTGGCAGAAGTATTTAGACGGTTGCGCCAATCACTGGATGCCCCAAGAAATCAGCATGAGCCGCGATATTGCTCTGTGGAAAGATCCTAATGGTTTGACTGCTGACGAGCGCACCATTATCAAACGCAACTTGGGCTTCTTCTCTACTGCCGATTCTTTGGTGGCAAACAATTTGGTGTTGGCAATTTACCGCCATATCACTAATCCTGAGTGTCGGCAGTATCTACTTCGTCAGGCTTTTGAAGAGGCTGTTCACACCCATGCCTATCAGTATGTGGTGGAGAGCCTTGCCCTTGACGAAGGCGAAATCTTCAACATGTACCGCGAGATTCCATCTATCTACGCCAAAGACGTTTTCCAACTACAGTTCACTCAAGAGTTGGCTGACCCTAACTTCAAGACTGGCACTGTAGAGAGTGATCGTCGCTTCTTGCGCAATCTAATTGGCTATTACGTGATTATGGAAGGCTTGTTCTTCTATGTTGGTTTTGTGCAAATGCTTAGCTTTGGTCGTCAAAACAAAATGACTGGTGCCTCTGAGCAATTCCAGTACATCATGCGCGACGAATCTATGCACCTCAATTTTGGCGTCGACATGATCAATTCGATCAAACTTGAAAATCCTCACCTCTGGACTGCTGACTTCCAACAAGAAATTGTTGACCTAGTCAAAGAAGGTGTTGAGCTTGAGTATGCTTATGCAGTTGACACCATGCCACGGGGCGTACTAGGCCTAAATGCTCAAATGTTCTCTGAATATCTGCGCTTTGTGGCTAACCGTCGTCTCAAGCAGATTGGTTTGCCAGAGGCTTATGTTGGGGCGAAGAACCCCTTCCCTTGGATGAGCGAGATGATTGACTTGAAGAAAGAAAAGAATTTCTTTGAGACCCGCGTTATCGACTATCAAACCGGTGGAGCACTGAGCTGGGATTAACTAACTACATCTTGAAAAGCAAGGGTCGGCTGCAAAGTCGGCCCTTTTTTTTGATTTGCTTTATTTACTGATAATATGAATGGTGTTAAATGAGACAGCCATGGCCAAGCTCTTACTTGTAGACGATGACGAAGAATTGAGCTCTATCTTATCTGAGTGGCTGGCCACAGAAGGTAACATTGTTGAATGTGCCAATTGCGGCGAAGATGCTCTCTCTCGTCTCAAGCTTTATCAGTACGACCTGGTTATTCTCGACGTTGGCATGCCCGATATTGACGGCTTTGAAGTCTGTCGGCGCTATCGCCTCGCTGGCGGCATGCTGCCCATTATCATGCTCACCGGTAAAGGTAATATCAACGATAAAACCGCTGGTTTTGATGCCGGTGCCGATGACTATTTGACCAAACCTTTCCACCCCAAAGAGTTGAACGTGCGCATCAAGGCTCTCATGCGCAGGCCCACTCAGATTGTCTCTGAGCAGCTGGTGGCCAAACATTTGACCATTGATACAGCAGCCCGCAAAGTGCTAATTGAAGGAAGCGAAATTAAGCTGTTGCCTCAAGAATTTGCTCTGCTTGAGTTTTTTATACGTCACCCTAATCGTGTCTTTAGTTCAGACGAAATACTCGATAAGGTTTGGTCTAATGAAAAAGATACGGCCAACGATACTGTGCGGGTTCACATAAATAAGTTGCGCAAGAAAATTGACCGCGAGGGTTTGCCCGTGCTGATTCGAACTATCCACGGTAGCGGCTATATTCTAGACTTGTAGAGAAGCTATTGATCTTGTTTCGGCTGCCTAGGGCTGGGGCTGAGATTGCTTGTCCTTGGCTTAAGTGGAATTGATCTGGCCTGAGCTGGGTCGAGCAGCGTCGATTCGCGCAGCATTTGGCGGGCCTGTAGGTTAAGGGCGAAGGCTCGGGGTTGAATCTTCCATTCGCCTTCAAATGGTTTGCTCAACACGTAGATTAAGGCCATGTTGCCCCCTAAGGCAATGGCGACAAAGGCAATTACCACTGAGTGGAAAAGCGAATTGCTTTTGACGTAGAAGAAGGTGAAGGCCAGCACAATTATTGCTCCAGCTAAAAGGATAGGGCCTAGCAGGTGCTCTCTCGTATTGTTCAAGGTCAGTAGGCGCTCGCGGCGGCCTGCACCGACCGTGTCTAGACTCTCTAGCATGCTGGCTTGCAGATTAGACTCGCCATCGTGAGTCGGATGAATCAAGACCACTTCATCATTAAGGAGGCAGAAGGTCTCAAATACTGCCTGACTAACCTGGCCTTTGGCTAGGGCCGGCCATTCATCGCTAATAACCAGCTGGCAATAGCGCTCGCATAATCCTTGTATCTGGCCGCGAGATGGTTCTTGTAACCCTCTTGAAAAACGGTAAATCTCTGAGACGCTTGCTGCTTCGTTGTCTACAGCTCTTTCCAGGTTCTGATACTGGTCCAGGGCGGCGGCCACAAGTAGGCCTAGAATTAGAGAGACTAGGGTGCCGACTATATTAAACATGGCATCTAAGAAAGTTTGATGCTCGCTAATGTCAATGGGCCTCAGTAGCTTGCGTGTAAGAGCAAAGCTAGCCATGGCCAAGATGGCTGAACCAAGGCAGACAACTATAACAATGGGAAGCCCGGACATATTTAGGTACCTTTCTCTGTGTCAGCCAAATTCGTTGTACATAAGTATTGGCGGTTTCTGACCTTGCTTCAAGTGCGATTTTTAACTCTGATTTGAAAATTCACTGTTCTGTTTACAACTCGATAACAAAATGTCGCTATTAATAGAGAGGAAGCCACGAGCTACACGCAAGATGCTTCCCCTTACCAATATTAAACGGTCCTTTTAACCATTTTCTTTACCTTGTCAGCGAGGTCATTGCCATGCTCAACCGAATTGTATCTTCCATCATTTTCATAGCGTTTTTGGCTTTAGGTTTTATCTTGGCCGGCCCTGCCGCGCAGGCGCAAATGATTGAGGAAGTACAACAAGCCGAGGGGGCGCCCGCAGTCGTACAAGAGCACCGCAGTCGCTCAGGCTGGGAGCAGCCGCTAGTAGAAAAAGAGAATAACCTCAAACATTATTATTGGACCGAAATTGACCGCAACAAAGCTGCTTACAAAGTGATAAACCGAGCCGGCACTGGTTATAGCGTTATGCCTAGAACTGCAAGTGATTGCAAGCCAAAGGTTTTGCCTCCTCGTGCCAACAAGAACATTTGGGGTGACCTCAACGGTGCTAATAGTGATTTGAACGGTCGCATTCGCCCAGCAATAGTTGCTCAGGCTCGCTCTCAACCCGCTGTCTATTCTTATAGTGGCAGCAGTTATGGCAATGCTTACGGCAAAGTTTCGCCATCCTATTCCAGCAGTAATTCAGCGAATGCCAGCAAGAACGTCAACGGACGCGTCATGTCTTACTAGGCACTCTCTAATAACTTAAATGCTGAGGACGATTTTGCCAAAGTGTTTGCCGCTTTCCATATATTGCAACGCCGGTATTATTTCCTCAGCACTAAAGACTTTGTCGATAATTGGTTTGAGCTTGTGGGCTGTAATTGCCCGATTCATATCGTCAAACATGCTACGCGAGCCAACAAAAACGCCATGAAGACGAATAGATTTCATCAGAATCGGTACTGGATTTACCTGCCCGGCAGCCAGCACGCCAATTAAGCTGACGTGTCCGCCCATGCGCACAGCATTGAGCGATCGATCAAGAGTGCCAGCACCACCAATTTCAACTACATGATCGACGCCTCTGCCGTTGGTGTATTCGATTACAGCTTCGTCCCATTTCTCGTTGTTTTTGTAGTTGATTGTGTGTGCTGCTCCCATTTCTTTTAGACGGGCGAGCTTTTGCTCTGAACTAGATGTAGCAATGACCGTGGCTCCAGCCATGCGAGCAAATTGCATAGCAAAGATTGACACTCCGCCGGTTCCCATAACTAAAACGGTGTCTCCGGCTTTGACCTTACCATTCACTACTAAGCCATGCCAGGCCGTTAGCGCCGCACAGGGCAGCGTTGCTGCTTCTTCGTAACTAAGATGGTCTGGCACGTGGGTGAGTGCATCTTGATCTATTAGGCGATACTCTTGCAGCATGCCGTCGACAAAGCCACCTAGGGCAGTTTTGGCAATGGCATTGTCAACTTCTCCACTAATCCAATCGGTCATAAAATTGGGTGATACCCGATCGCCCACTTTAACGCGTGTAACAGAGCCGCCAATTTCTATTACTTCGCCAGCGCCATCAGAGAGGGGCACTATGGGTAGTGGCAAGGCTTTACTGTAATAACCTTTGGACACTAGAATGTCGCGATAATTCAATGAAGCAGCCTTGATCCTCACTAATACTTGCGTACCGTGGGGGCGTTTGATTGCTTTTTCGGTCGCTTTTATGTCTTCAATGTTGAAGCTGCCAAGCTGGAATGCCTTGAAATTTGTAGTAGCAATATTTGACATTTTCCACCTTTTTTCTAGATTGCGTATGAGTAATTGGCCGGTAAAACAGATTTGGCTTTGAGGCCAAGTTCTTCTTCAAGAGCTTGGGCTGCGTGGTATGGCCAATAGGGATCGCGCATTAGTTGGCGCGCCAATAGAACAATATCGGCTTGACCGGAGGTAATTATTTCGTTAGCTTGTTTGGCATCAGTGATCATTCCGACTGCCGCTGTTGCTATTTTTGCTTCGGCCCGGACTTTCTCGGCCAGTGGTACTTGCCAGCCTGGGCCATAGGCATAATGATCACCAGGGCGCACGTAGGCACTGCTGCAATCGACTAAATCAACACCGAGTTCTTTCAAAATTTTTGCCAACTCTACTGAGTCGTCAACTGTCCAGCCGCCTTCAACCCAGTCAGAGGCAGAGAGCCGAACGGCTAAAGGTAAGTTTTCAGGCCAGACTTGACGCACTAGTTTGGTGGTCTCAACGATCATGCGTGTGCGATTTTCGAAACTGCCACCATATTCATCAGTGCGAAAATTGGCTAGAGGTGAATAAAAGCTGTTGAGCAAATAGCCATGGGCTCCGTGAATTTCAAGCCATTTGAAGCCGGCTTTGAAAGCGCGGCTAGCGGCAGTTTGGAAAGCCAGCTGAACTTCTTTTATTTCGTTAATTGTTAATTCGTGAGGAGGCCGAGAGCCTGGGGTGAAAGGAACTGGGGAAGGGGCGACCGGCAACCAGCCACCGTCAGCTTCGCTTAGTTCTTGTTTCTCGTGGCGATTGCCGACTTTCCAGGGGTTCTTGGTTGAGGCTTTGCGACCGGCATGGGCAATTTGGATACCTGGTACGGCTCCGAATTGTTCAATAAACTCAGTTATTTTTTTGAGCATTGCGATATGGTCATCTTTGTAGAGGCCTAAGTCATCAGGCGAAATGCGGCCGCGAGCCTCAACACCGCTGGCTTCTAAAATAACTAAGCCAGCCCCACCGATAGCCCTTGAGCCTAGGTGAACCAGGTGCCAGTCGCTAGCAAAGCCGTCAACGCTGGCGTATTGGCACATTGGTGAAACACCTATGCGGTTGCGCAGAGTGACGCTGCGTAGAGTGAAAGGGCTGAAGAGATTTGACCCTGATTTTTCACTTTGCTCATTGGACTTTTCTTGGGCGCTCTCTGGCGCGTCTTTCTCAGTGCTTGTGCTGTTCGACATGAATTTCTCCAGGGTGTCCATCGGGCGGAAAGTAAGAATAGACCGGTCGTCTACGAAAGTCAAGCCTGCACAAAGAGCTTGGATCATGCCCCTGTTGCTGTGCTTTTGAGCCTAGATTCTATATGATCTTTGTACGAAAGGTCTTAAATGGAGTAGGTGCAAATCTAATGTCTCGTCAATGGCTAGGTTCTCAAAGAATCTCAAGAGCTGCATTATCGCCACTACTGGGGCTTATCTCTATAGCTCTGGCTATAGCCAGTACTAGTTTTCAGGTTAGCCATGCGCAAGGGGAGCGCCCCATACCTTCCCAGAAATTTATTGGCAACCTTGAGCCCGTTGCCTTTTTTGATGGAGCGATGCCAACAGGAGTGGCAGTCTCTGCTCAAGGCCGACAATTTGTCAGTTTCCCTCGTTGGGGTGATGACGTTCCATTTACAGTGGCCGAGATAGTTTGTGGCCAGGCTGTGGCCTATCCCAATGCTGAGATTAATCGCGACGATGTCTTTGCGGTCACCGAGCATTTGCTATCTGTGCAATCTGTGGTGGTCGACGCCAGAGATAGGTTGTGGCTGCTCGATACAGGTAGTCCAAAGTTTGAACCGGTGGTCAAAGGGGCCGCCAAGCTCGTTTGTGTCGATCTTAAAAGCAATAAGGTAATCCAGACCATTTTCATGACGGCCAATACTGCCTTTTCAAGCACTTATCTGAACGATGTGCGTTTTGACCTTAGTCGGGGCAAGGCCGGTATGGCTTTTATTACTGATTCCTCTAGCAAATGCCCTGCCATTATTGTTGTTGATTTAGCTAGCGGTGAGAGTTGGCGGCGCTTGAGCGATCATAGCTCTGTTAGGCCAGTCAGTGGCTTCCTTCCGATGATAGAAGGTGAGCCTCTGACTAATCTTTATGTAGGTGGTGATGGTATCGCCATTGGTGCCGATGGTAAGCGCTTGTTCTATTGCCCACTATCTAGTCGAAAGCTCTATAGCGTCAGTATTGATGCTCTTTGTGACCGTAAACTTAGTGATGATGATGTGGCAAAGACTGTTTGTGAAATAATTACAAAAGGGGCTTCTGATGGCCTTGAAAGCGATAGTCTAGGACGCATTTATGCTAGCAATTACGAACATAATGCCATTCATCGTATTTCGCTTAGTGGCAAGGATGAAACGCTGGTTTGCGATCCGCGGGTTTTGTGGCCAGACACCCTATGTCTAGCAAACGATGGCTATTTGTACTTTATCGTCAATCAGTTGCATCGCCAAGCACGCTTTCATGATGGTCAAGACAAACGGCAAAAGCCCTATGTTCTCTTTCGAATTAAGGTCGACGCCAAGCCTGTGGCGCTAAAATAAGGGAACATAGAAGATGTCTCTGCCGTCGTCTTATCTTGTTAGAATTTGGTAGATAGCTAGTTTATGAAAGTCAGACCACTAATATTTATTGCGCTGGTTGCTTCGGTCTTGATTGGCAGTGTTCGCACTAGTTTTAGTGTTTCAGCCCAGGGGAGTGCACCGCCCCTAGCCCCGTCGCGTTTACAACGAAATGCTACTGCTGGGTCTAGTTCTAACTCTGCTTCTGTGTCGAGCTTCAATGGCTCTGTCTTAAATGGTTCTGTGGTTAATAATAGTACTATTGGTGGTGCCTCTCGTTTGCTGCGTCCGGCTACTCCGCCTTCGCTTAGCAGCTCTCCTATTAGTGCGCCTAATCCTGTTTCTAGTTTCGCTCCTATATCGAGTTCTAGTCCGGCTGGCAATTCCGGTTCGCTCTTTTCTGCCGCTGAACAGGCGGCTTTCTCGCAAGTACGACAGTCCACTCCCCTACAACAAGCCTCTCCAGTCATAGCCGCCCCAGGCTCCGTTGGCTCCAGTGCTGCACTTCCTGCCGCTGACTCTATTTCTCGCTCTAGCAATCAGAGTAAGTTTGATATCGGCCAGGCTTTGCGCTTAGGCGCTCAGGTAGTCAACGCCATCAACGCCAGTTCGAACAATAGACCTAGTTCTGTTGCTAAAACTGGTCAATTTAGTTCTTCGGCTACAGCTTCACCTAGTGCATTACTTAAAAATTCGCTAGCAAAACCGGCATTCGTCAGCAAGTTTGCTCGGCCTCTTACCGCAAGCGAACTTACGGTGCTTTCAAAGTACGACGTGGTAATTGTTCTGGATAAATCAGGCTCTATGGACGAGCGCGATTGCCCTGGTGGTATGAGCCGCTGGGATTGGTGCCGAGATCAAATGATGTCGCTTACGGCCCAGATTGGTTCAGTCTTTAAGAATGGCATTACCGTGGCGCTTTATTCATCTGATTACGACATATTCAGAAATGTTGATCTTGGTTATGTCACTCGCATTTTTGGCGAGAACGCTCCATCGGGCGGAACCTATACGGGTAAAGTGATGGAGGCCGTTTTTGATGACTATTTTGCCCGTCGGGCAAGCAATCCAGCCACTCGTAAATTGCTTGTACAGGTAGTGACAGACGGTGATCCCAGCGATAAGGGGGCACTAATTGCCGCTATATCTAGAGCTTCGCAGATGATTAATTCTCCTGGTGAAATCACTGTCAATTTTCTGCAAATTGGTCATGAAGAGGCTGGTGCGCGTACATTGGCAAAGCTCGATACCAATATGGCTAGCGAAGGCGCCAAATTTGATATTGTTAGGGTGGAGCCTTTTGCCGCTGTAGAGCGCGAAGGTTTGCCTCGGGCGCTGGCGGATGCCATTAATTGATTTGAATGGCAATGGGTCACTTTAGCGTTCGAATGCCTTTAGTCGTGGCATAAAGCTGTATGGTCTGAGGACAATTGCTTGAAGATAGAAAAAATATTCTTGGTCGACGATGACCCAAATATCAGACGTATTGCCGAGATAAGCCTAAAGAAGCTGGGTCCGTGGCAGGTCGAGTTGGCTAGCTCTGGCCGAGAGCTTTTGGCGATGCTTGAAAAAGATAAACCTGACCTGCTTATTCTTGATGTGATGATGCCAGAAATGGATGGCCCCACTACATTTCAGTCAGTCAAGAACCAATTTCCAGGGTTTAAGCAACCGGTAATCTTTATGACCGCTAAGGTTATGTCCCATGAGGTTGACGAGTATTTAGTTTTGGGTGCTGCTGGTGTAATTTGCAAGCCGTTTAATCCCAAAGATTTAGCAGATGATGTACGCAGAATATGCGCTGAATGGGAAAGTCGCCTGAGCTGTGAAGATGCTGCAGCCGAGAGTTCCGAATTGCTGGTTGGCTCTGGTGATTAGTGAATTTTAGTGAGCCGTAGATTCAGGAGACCAGTAAGTTAGCCTGCATTCTGGAGATGCAAGTCAATGTTTAATCATAGAGTGATTGAGCAAGCCGACTGCTTGAGTAAGTTTGGTCTTATGAAAGTTGTTCTCTTTTGGGCAGTTTTGGTATTGTGCGGTTATGGCAGTATGGTTTTTTATTCTACAGCGCCTGCTAAAAGTGCAGTTACTGTGGGCCAGTTCCCTGTAGTCAGTTCTTTATCTAAGAATAGTGGTTTAACCTTGATTGTTTTCTTGCATCCGCAATGCCCTTGCTCGATTGCAACGGTTAGTGAGCTAAAAGGTTTACTTGCCCACAGCCGTTTGGTAAGCAGACTGAGAGCTTATGCGGTTGTATCTAAGCCAACTGGCTGTTCTCAGGCTTTTGTTAGTGGTGCTGTGCTTGACTCACTCGTTCAAGTTAAGAATGTGCAAGTGCTGATTGATGATGACGATGTCGAATCGCAGCGCTTTGGTGTAAAGACCTCGGGCCAAACACTACTTTTTGATAGTGATGGTAAGTGTTTATTTAGTGGTGGCATTACTGCAGCTAGAGGGGAAGTTGGTGGCAATGCTGGTGTCGATGCCTTGCGTCAATATATTACTGGTGGTCGTGGCTTGCTCAACAAGACACCGGTGTTTGGCTGCTCACTGGAGTCGAGTAAGTGAACACAACTAAGAATGAGGCAGGAAAGAGCTTTGACTGGAGTGATCGCAGCGCCATAGTTCCGAACTCGCCGTTAGCAGAGAAGATCTACAAGCAAGAGCGTCTCTCTATCTGTCAGCAAACCGACAGAATGTTCGGATGGCTGATGATATTGCAATGGCTGGCCAGCTTGCTGGTTGCAATCATTGTGTCTCCCTATAGCTGGGCTGGTCGTGATTCGTTTATTCATCCCCACATTTATTTCGTCACAGTTTTAGGCTCGCTTATTACTGTTTTTCCTGTTTATTTGGCTTTCAGGCATGCAGGTGAACCAGTCACCCGATTTGTTATGGCTGTCTGCCAGATGATTTATTCCGGTATGCTCATTCACCTAACCGGTGGCCGCATTGAATCGCACTTCCATATTTTTGGCTCACTGGCTTTTCTTTCCTTCTATCGTGACTGGCGCGTGCTGGCATTGGCCTCATTGGTGACTCTTGTTGATCATGCTCTTCGAGGAATTTATATACCAGAGTCTATTTATGGAGTGGCTCTAGCTAGCCCCTGGCGCACTGTTGAGCACGTCTGGTGGGTAATCTTTGAAGATCTGTTTTTAATTAGTGCTGGATACCAAAGTTTGAGCGCTATGATGGCGAACGCTAATAAACAGGCCGAGCTAGAAGTCACTCGTTCTAAAGTTGAAGAGCTAGTAAACGAAAGAACGGGTCAGCTCGACGCCAGCGAGAATCGCTATCGTGTGCTCTGCGAAACCGCTCCCCTTGGTATTTTTCAGGCTACAGGGGATGGCCAATGCATCTACATTAATACGCGTTTTGCCGAAATTTTTGGTCTGACCTACGAAGAGGCCCTAAGAGATGGCTGGAGCCACACTGTTCCCTCGGACCAATTAGAGTTTGTCGGATCGGCCTGGCTAGCAGCCGTTAGTGGAAGTGGTATATTTGACTTGCAGTTTAAAATTAATAGCGAGAAGCCCTGCTGGGTACATAGCAAGGCCTCCCGGGTGGTGGCAGCTAAGGATGGTGTCGAAACCTATGTTGGTACTGTTGAAGATGTTACTGAAAGGGTTCTGGCAGAGCAAGCAAGGGCGGAGCGAGCGCTAGTACAAGCGCGACTGGCTTCGATTGTTGAATATTCGAATGATGCCATTGTCGGTAAATCACTTCAGGGCGTGATTTCTTCGTGGAATCCGGCTGCCGATAGACTGTTCGGCTGGTCGAGCGAGGAGATGATTGGGCATACAATTGCTAGCCTTCTTCCGGATGACAAAAGAGAAGAAGATGCTGCTATGTTGAGTCGCATTTTGTCTGGAGAGAAGGTTGGAGAGTTTGAAACCACAAGGCTTTGCAAAGATGGTCGCGCTATTGATGTGGCTTTAACCTGTTCACTCATGCTCGATAACCAAGGGCAGGCGATTGGAGTCTCGATAATATATCGAGATATATCTCATCGCAAAGAAGTAGAGAAGCGACTGAGTGAATTTTATTCGACTATTTCACACGAACTGAGAAGTCCACTGACGTCCATTCGTGGTGCTCTCAGTTTGATTGACGACAAGATCATTGAGATGGGTTCAGATGAGTGCTACGAGATGATTGGCGTGGCTCGCAGCAGTTCAGAACGCTTGGTGCGCTTGATCAACGACATTCTTGATATAAAGAAAATTGAGGCAGGTAAATTAGAACTAAAGCTTGAAAAAATTGATGCTGCGACTCTAGTATCGAGAGCTGTAGCTGGTATGGAAGGTTTGGCTCGGGCCCATAATATTCAACTTATTCAAGACACTGTGTTTAGTGCACCAGTTAAGGTTGATATAGATAGAATTATTCAAGTATTGACCAATTTGATTTCGAATGCAATTAAGTTTAGTAGCGATGGTGGTTGCGTGATAGTCGGATTAAACCTGCAGCCTGATGCTCAGTTGCGCTTTAGTATTGCCGACCAGGGTGCTGGAATTCCGGTTCATTTGCAGTCAAAGTTGTTTCAGCGGTTTCAACAAGTTGATTCATCCGATACTAGACCTAAGGAAGGCACTGGCTTAGGCCTAGCTCTTTCTAAAGCAATTGTAGAAGAGCACAAGGGCTTGATTGGGGTCTATAGCTCGACTTCTACAGGAAGTACTTTCTGGTTTGACCTCCCAATAGTTGATGCTGAAGTAAAGGTATCTTTATTGCCACAGCTTGGTGCTTCAGCAATTTTGCTGGTTGAGGATGACGATAATATTGCCCAGTTTATGCGTCTCTCGTTGCTTAAGCATGGCTATCAAATTTTGCGCGTAGCCACAATAGCCGCTGCAATTGATGTACTTTCGCGCTCGCGACCGGGCCTAATTTTGCTTGATCTGAATTTGCCCGACGGCAATGGTTTAGATATTTTGCAGTATCTAAAGGAAGAGTTTCCTGATGATGCTGTTCCTGTAATAGTGACAACTGGCATTGCTTGCGACAAAGTTTCATTGGCTTATCCGGTTGTGCTTGATTGCTTCTTTAAGCCCTTTGAAATGAGCCTATTGCTCAAGTCGGTAGAGAAGGCCATACATATTGGACCTTCTCGCCGCATTCTATTAGTAGAAGATGATCAAGCAACCCGTTCAGTCATAGCCAAACAACTGGCAGCAATTGGGGCCACTTGCATGGAAGCTAGCAACGGTCTTGAAGCCCTCACTGTAGTTGAGTCGTTCGTTCCTGATTTAATTATTCTTGATGTAGGACTGCCTAAATTAGATGGTTTTGAGGTAATCAGTGTATTGCAAAAAGGGCCGTTTGCGCTTGTGCCATTGCTTGTCTATTCGGCTCAGGAACTAACAGAGAGCGATCGGGGTAAACTTAGTCTTGGTCTCACTCGCTATCTTGATAAAGGGCGAATTTCTCCAGAAGAGTTTATTGCTAGTGTGCAAGAACTTTTAGGACAACTCAAAGTTGGCAGTTAATGTTACTTTGAGCGCAAGCAAAGGCACCATCGAGAGCGGCCTGCCATCCAGCATAGTCTTGTTTGCGATCGGCCGAGGGAGTCAGGGCTTGATCGCTTTGCCAGCCTGATAGAAACTCTTTCTTGGTTTTGATCAAACCGTTTTTTAAAGCTGCCATAGCCGCGACACCCCAGGCTGTTGATTCGGCTTGAGTGGCGCGTAGAACGGGCACCCCGATGATATCGGCTTGAAATTGCAGCATAAAATTGTTTTGTGTGGCGCCGCCGTCAACTCGCAATTCTTTGACCGTGATACCATTCTTCTTCATATCTTCGACAACATCGCCTACCTGATAGGCCATAGCCTCAAGAGCTGCCCTAACGAGGTGTGCTCTGGTGGAACCCCTAGTTAAGCCAACAATGGTGCCACGCACGTCTGAGTTCCACCACGGTGAGCCTAGGCCAACAAGTGCTGGTACGAAATAGACACCTTCGTTAGAATCGAGTGAGACGGCCATTTCTTCGGTGTCTCTGCTCGATTCTATGATGCCGAGTCCGTCGCGCAGCCATTGAATGGCAGCTCCTGCGACAAATATGGCTCCTTCAAAAGCGTAAATTGGGTCTTTGCCTTCTTGTTGCCAGCCGACGGTGGTTAGCAGTCCACCGGCGAACCTTGGCTTGCTGCCAATGTTCGCAAGGAGAAATCCGCCGGTGCCATAAGTGCATTTTGCCATACCTTCCTCTAGGCATGCTTGACCAAAAAGTGCTGCTTGCTGGTCACCCATTACTGCTGATATCGGTGCCGTGAAGCCTAGCAAATCAGCTCGAGTAGTGCCAAAATTGGCGTCGGATGGAAGAACCAGTGGGAGGACTTCTGATGGCACGTTGACAAGTTTGAGTAGTTCGTCGTCCCAGGTCATGGTGTTGATATTAAAGAGCATGGTGCGAGATGCATTACTGCCTTCGGTGGCATGGGTTTTCTCTTCTGTTAAGTTCCATATGAGCCAGCTATCGATTGTGCCGAAGCAGAGTTTGCCGGCTTCAGCTTTGTCTCTGGCGCCAGGTACCTGATCGAGTATCCAGGCTACTTTTGGTCCTGAAAAATAGGCATCAGGCACGAGGCCTGTTTTGTTGCGGAAAATTTCTTTGTGTTTTTTTAGTTCATCAGCTATTTCTTGGGTGCGGCGGCACTGCCAGACTATGGCATTGTGAATTGGTTTGCCGGTTTCTTTATCCCAGACAACAGTGGTCTCGCGTTGGTTGGTGATGCTGACACAAGCTATTTCACTGCCGCTAATGTGGGCATTGCTGATAGCCAGCTTTATGCACTCAATTTGCGTTGAGAGTATTTCGCTGGCGTCGTGTTCTACCCAGCTGGGGCGCGGAAAATATTGCTTGAATTCTTTTTGGCCTAGCCCAATGCTTTTGCCTTCTTTGTCGAAGACGATTGCTCGGCAACTAGTGGTGCCTTGATCGATGCTGAGAACATACTTTTTCATTTCATCGCCCCTAGTTTGGTCTTGGTTTATTTTCGTCATTTAATTTGCTAACTGGTAGTTGCGCCAGAAAATTATAGAGGCACGTTCTATAAGTTCGTTTATTCTCTTGGGGTAGTGTCCAGTCATGGTCGCTCGCATCTTTAACGTATAAAGTGGACTGCTAACTTTTTTGATAATGGGCCGCACAGTTAGAATCAGTTGGTAGTCGTGTTTGGCTAAGGGGGAGAGAGTCAGCAAGAGCAGATGAGTGGCCCTTTGGGAATCAATCTCAACTTGGCAAGACTGTGCGCGCTTGCTCAGTATATTGCATAGGTTTGTCGCGGTTATGCTTTTGTCATTGCTATCGCTTAGGCTTGGAGGTAGTGGGCTGACCCCGATAGCCATTGTCTTTATACCGTGCAGGCTTAGTATTTCGCGGTGCGAAGCTAGATGTGTCGCTGCTATGATTTCTTGCCTAGTTAATTCAGAATTTTTTGCACTTTCTGCCCAAGCAACCTGTGGTATCAGTATTAAGGAAAGCAGCAAGCGATAAGCTTGCTGCTTGATTAACCATATGGCTTCTGAGCTTTTGTCTCGCAAGAGATTTTGCCTTTAGACTTTGTCTACTCTTGCTCTTGATTCATACCAGTAGGGTCATTTTTCTTCAGTGGGTGCTTCTTGCCATGACCTATATCGGCACTATTTGCCAGAGCAAAGTCACGTCTGAAGTGTTTCACAGCTTCTTTTAATTGGCCATCTACTTCTGTTTGTAAATTACTTTGAAGGTTTCCTGCACTATTGGCAGTATTCTTTGACCAAACAGCCACCATCAATTCTTGTTTGTTCCTTGCCACTTTGACTTTTTCTACCAAAGACATGTTAATAGCAACAGTGGCTGTGTTAGGAGCGGCACTGTCAGCAACGGTCTTCAACTTGAGATAGAGAATTGGTGTAGCGCTAGTCTCACAGCCCTTGCCTTTATTGGCACCGGCACAACAATTATCGTCACCGCAGATGGTGACATGAGTAGGTACTAGCTCATCGACCATGAGATGCCTTATCTTCTCTTTTGTTATGCCGTGGTCGATAGAGAACTGGTCTAACTCACCAATTACCAATTTCATTTGCTTCAAGCCTGAGAGGATGAGGGGCTGATTGAAGCCTTCTCTCGTCTTAGTACTAGAAGTATCTTTAGAAGTGTCTTTCACTAGGGTCTTGCTGTCAATGGACTTAGTTTTGCTCTTGGAGCCACCGTGCTCGGGGCAGCTATGACCTGCTAGCGGTTGCAGCAAGCAAGAAAATATGGCGGCCAGAGCGCTAGATTTGAAAAGAGATAATTTGGCTTGCTGCACTTTGATTCTCCACTAGACGGAATTTAGGTGATTACTATATGAGTTTACAGGCTGTTTCTACAATTTCAGCTACTGCCTGCCCTAGCAAGGCGATTTGTTTTGCGCTGGTTGTTGCTTCACGGGCGGCATTGGCGATTGATTTTTTTTTCGATTTGGCAGTTGATTGGGCAAATTGTTTCGCTGTTGGCACATGCACAAAAATTACACACTTAATTTTGGGTTGGTTTAGGGCATAGTTTAGCGCTTGAAAGTAGAGCTCGTTACAAATAAAGGTGCCAGCATGGTTGGATATGACCGAAGGATAGCCAGTTTTATTAATTGCAGAATTTAAGGCGGAGAGGTCGACCTTTGTTCTCAGTAGATCTGGTGCATTTTTGTTAATAGGTTTATCAAGCGGTTGCTGGCCGCTATTATCGGGCATACCGTAGTCTTTTATGTTAATTGCAAAGCGCTCGAGGTTGAGCCATTCTCGTTTGTTGGCTAGGCCGGTCATAACTACAAAAAATGGCCCCTGGCTGTCCTTGACTGCGTGGTCAAGAGCTTTTTTTAGTGCTTTCCATCCCTTGGCACCGGCCGTCGGTAAGATACGTTTCTCAATGTGAATCTCTTTTACGCGCTTCAAAGACCCACTGGGCTTGGGTATAAGCAAATCGGGAAAGGTCTCGACGATAACTTCAGTGGGATTTACTACGTTCTTGCCGAAGGCATCAAAGCCTGTAAGTAAGCAGGTAATGGCATTTGCTGACACAGACGTGACCTGTAAAGTAGTTGAGGGTTATTTACCGTGGTTTGGCGCTATTGTCTCAATAGTGTAGAATGTTTCTTCTGCTGTAATGCCGGAGTGGCGAAATGGTAGACGCAATTGACTCAAAATCAATCGCAGGCAACTGTGTGTCGGTTCGAGTCCGACCTCCGGCAGATTTTAAAGAGCCCGCCCGCCCAGGGTGGGCTTTTGATTTTATTCGCTTTGATAAGTCTTTCACTGCGCTTTCACCAGCCCAGTGAAAGCCCTAATGTAACGTCTTCGCTGTATTGGGTCGGGCTCACCCTCAGCGTGCTAGTATTTTTTAGATAGACTTTTAGGCAGACACTCAGAGAGATATTTAGGTAGATTTTGAGTTCAGCTCAGCGGTTAGTTCTGATATTTTGCACGGCGGCATTTATGTTCGCTCAGTTCTGGTCATTTGCGGCCGCTGCAACACTACTTGAGTCTATAGATACCGATCCGTGCAATGACATTTGTCTTGAAGATGTTATTTCAGTTGATCCCTTTGTGGGCGGCTCTTGTGGCTCCGGGCGTTCAGAGCGTAATGGTCTCACAATGGCGGGGTTGTTCGTTGCTTCAGAGCAAGCCGTATTTTCAGCTCTCTTCATTGTTGCTCTCTTGGCCTCTTTCCATCAATCAGAGCCAGCGCAATGCTTGAGATTGCATGAACATCAAAAGCCTGTCTACTGTCTGGCGTTGCGCGAGTTGATCGGTAAACTGCAGGTTTGATTCGTATTTGTATTGGAAACGACGCTTCTTGTTTGGCCTGGCCATAGCAACGTCCATTCTGTGCATCTCGAATATATCTGCGGGAAACAATCATGATTGAAAAGTTGATAAATTTTGCCTTGAATCAAAGGCTGCTAACGATTGCTGCTGCTCTTGGTTTAGCCTGCTTCGGTGTCTTTTCGATGTTGAGCTTGCCAGTCGATTCTTTTCCTGATGTTAGTAACGTTCAGGTTCAAATTATTACTGAGCCTGAAAGTATGGCCACCGAAGAAGTGGAGGCCTTGGTTACTTATCCAATAGAGAATATTTTAAACGGCCTGCCAAAAGTCAAGAAAATTCGTTCAAGTTCAAGCTTCGGTCTGTCTGTTGTCACGGCAATTTTTGACGACGATATGGATGTCTATTTTGCTCGTAACTTAATTATGCAGCGCTTGTTTCAAACCGATAAGCTTTTGCCGCAAGGCTGTCCTAAGCCGGTTTTGGGGCCGGTGGTATCAAGCTTCTCTAACGTCTATATGTACTATTTGCAGAAGCCAAATAATGATCAAACAGAGCTTCGAACTCTGCAAGATTGGACAATTGGCAGGCGCCTAAAATCGGTTCCTGGAGTGGCCAATGTCTCTACTTATGGTGGTTTCGTTAAACAGTATCAAGTTCAAGTTGATCCGTACAAGTTGCATGGCTACAAACTCAGTTTGAATGATGTGGTCACTGCGTTGGCTACAAACAATGCTAATGCCGGCGCTAACTTTATTGAGAATGCTGGAGAAGAAGTAATCATTCGTGGCATGGGCAGAATCGATACCATTGATGATATCAACAATATTTTGCTCAAGTCAGTTGACGGTGTGCCCGTAACTGTTGAGCGCGTCGCCCAAGTCGGGATTGGGCCTGCTTTTCGGCGCGGTTCGGCCTCACACAATGGCAACGGCGAATGCGTTACCGGCATAGTTCTCACCCGCAAAGGTGTCAATACCAAAGCTGTAGTGGAAAAAGTCAAGGAGAAAGTAGCCGAGATTCAAGCTGACTTGCCTCATGGCGTACAGATTGTGCCCTATTACGATCAGACTGAACTGGTTGAGAAAACTATTGAAACAGTTAAAGAGATTCTTGGTTTCAGCGGCGCTCTTGTAATCATTGTTTTGTTCGCCATGCTTTTACACATACCAAGTGCACTTATTGTCTCGGTAATTATTCCGCTGTCGCTTCTATTCAGTTTCATTCTTATGAAATATACCGGTCTAACAGCCAATCTCATGACTTTGGGTGCCGTTGATTTTGGCATCATTGTTGATGCTGGTGTGGTCATGGTAGAGAACGTATTTAGGCATTTAGCCGAGCGAAAAAAGGAAGAAGTAAATGACCAGTCTAGCCTGCAAGTAATTATTCATGCCGCTTGCGAAGTGGGTCGACCAATTGTCTTTGCCGTGGCCATTATTATTGCCGTTTATCTGCCCCTCTTCACCCTGGAAGGGGTGGAAGGAAAGATGTTCCATCCATTGGCGCTAACTTTCATTTACGCCCTTGTTGGCTCGCTGCTTTGTGCCCTAACTGTTATTCCGGTGCTCTGTTACTGGACCATGCGCAAGCCTCTAGTTGAGCGCGAGAACAAAGTTCTAACTGCAGTAACTAGAGTCTATTACCCAGCTCTGGTTACAGCAGTTGCTCACCCGCGCAAAATAATTACAGTAGCCTTAGTGGCTCTGTTCGCCACCATGGCGATAGTGCCGTTTCTTGGTTCTGAATTTATTCCATCTCTGGATGAAGGGCCAATTTTGTTGAGAACAAAGTTGGCCGCTAGTATTGCTCACACGGATTCAAGAGGAATAGCTTCAGCCATCGAAAGGATAATGCTTGAATTTCCTGAGGTTACTGATGTCGTAACTCGTACCGGAAGATCTGGTACTGGCCCTGGCTTAGATGGTGTGGAATCTTCTGACGTTTATATCTCTTTGAGACCACGTTCGCAGTGGAAAAACAATCAGAGCAAAGAGCAATTGGTAGACCTCATGGCTGAAAAGTTAAAGGCCATACCAGGTTTGATGTTCAGTTTTTCACAGCCCATCGCTGACATGATCGATGACCTGGTGGCCGGTATAAGGGCCGATCTTGGGGTGAAGATATTCGGCGATGATGTCGATACGCTCAATACAATTGCCGAACAAATCAAAAGGGAGATTCAAAAAGTACCGGGCTCTGCTGACTTGCAGCGTGAGCAATTACTTGGCTTGCCACAACTTAAAATCAAGTTGAAGCGACCGCTATTGGCTCGGCATGGGCTCAATACTGATGATGTTCTAGATATCGTTCAGATTGCCCTAGCTGGCCGCGAAGTAACTGAAGTAATCGAGGGCACTAAGAGATTTGGTCTACTGGTGCGATATCCTCTAGATTATAGAGACAGTCGGCACCAGATTGAATCGATGCTAATTGATGCACCTGATGGCGGCAAAATTCCCCTCAAGTCTATTGCTGATATTACTCTAGTGCGCGGTTATGTCTCGCTTTATCGAGAGGATGGCTTGCGGCGTACTGCTGTATTGTCTAACGTACGTGGGCGTGACCTCGGTAGCTTTGTAGCAGAAGCACAAAAACGGGTGCAAGATAATGTGGTCATTCCTAAGGGCTATAAAGTCGTTTGGAGTGGACAGTTCGAGAATCAGCAGAGAGCCATGGCCCGTTTGGCTGTGGTGGTGCCAATTGTGCTGCTATTGATTTTCATTTTGCTATTTGCTTCATTTGGTTCATTGCGCAATGCTGGGCTGATCATGATGAACGTACCGTTTGCCATGATTGGTGGCATTCTTGGTCTCTTTGTCTCGCATCAGACTCTTTCTGTGCCGGCTATCATTGGCTTTATTGCCTTGTTTGGCGTGGCGGTTCAAAACGGTGTTATTTTGGTCAGCTATATCATGCAAATGGAAAAAGCTGGAGCACGGATTGAACAGGCCGTCATTAAAGGCGCTTTGATTCGTCTGCGACCGGTGCTAATGACAGCTTTGGTTGCCACCGTAGGCCTCTTGCCTAAGATCTTCTCTAGTGGTACCGGTGCAGAAGTGCAGCGGCCCTTAGCCACGGTTGTTCTGGGTGGTTTGATTTCTTCTACTTTGTTGACGCTTCTAGTCTTGCCATCGGTCTACAAACTAATCAACGAGAAGGCCCAAGCGCGTGCAGATAGGCAGAGCACACCGGAGCAAGAAGAGCCAAATTCGAAGGCTGAAAACGAGAGTTGATTAGATAGTTAAGTTGAGCTGGTTCCGCTTAGTTCGACTTATATCGCTAGTTCGATTCTAGGGGCTGACCGGGGCTATCTTTTAGTTCGGCTTCGCTTTTTTCTGCAGTCTTGTTTTCTAGCGGTTTGCTTTCTTCAGCTTTTTTTTCTTCAAGCTTGCTTTCAGTAGGAGTTACCTCAACAGGCTTGCTCTCTAATTTTTCGCTTGCTATATCTTGGTTTGTTGCAACTGCACTTTTTGTAGTTTCATTTGCCGTGTTTTCGCTAGTTGCTACATCTTTTGTCGCTACTTCTAGTTTCTCTTCTATATTGGCGCTTGATACATTCATATTGGTTGGCTTACTACTTAGTTTTGTGCCAGTTTCACCACTGATGATTTTCGCTATGGTTGCTTGATCGGCCATTTGCTCCATCAAGGCTTTTGAATATGCAGCCAGGAATGGGCGATTGGTTAATGTGCCGATATTGTAGTTGCGAATAGAAGAAGTGGCTAAGTGGTTAATAGTGCGTGAGCGAACTTCTAAACGCTTGAAGAGAAATACCTCTTTATAGAGTTTGTTTTCTTCAGAGCCACCGGTGGAGAGAATAAGAGCCGTTTTTAAGATTTGAGCTGCGGGGCCAACAAAGCTTGGCGCCAGTCCGGCTACTCCAAGAGCGCCTTGCACTACCCCTGATACTACTTCAGTGCCTTTCTTTACTTGGTACTTACTGAGTTTTTCTGCTACTTCCGCAAGTATTGGATCTTGCTTCAGCACGGCCTCTTGCAGGGCATTGATTTGGCTGCGCTCGGTTGAAATGCCAAATGACTTTGTCGATTGGGCCTTTATAGTGTCTGGTATTTCAGCGCGTAACTTGCGGAATTTAGCAATAAGCTTGTCTGCTTCATCTTTTCCGACTAGGTCAGTGAGGGTGTTGGTGGCCTCGGTGACGGAGGCAGAGCCCTCGCCTAGAGCTTCGCGGTCTAGGGCGTCGGCTGCTTCGGCGCAGGCATTGACGATATCTACATACTTCTCGTCTATAGCCTTTTCCCATTTAAGTTCAGTAGAAAGCTTAGAGCTGGTGTTGATCTCTTTTTCCATCAGAGCATTGGCGCCAGCGCTAGATGGGCCAACACCGCGATAATTAACCAAGAAGTGAACAAAGTTGCGTGAAATCTCTTTGGTGTTTTGCAACTTGCCCAAGTTTTGCATTTTGAAGAGCTGCTCGTCTACCGCAACTACTGCTGGGTCACGGGTCATGGCTAGAGTGGCCGTTTCGTAAACTGCCTGCTGTATAGGATTATCTGAGTGCTCAAATTCTATACACTTTAGCTTTCCGGGGCTGGCAGTTACTTTTGGCTTCTCACCGTCTACAAGCTTGTTGACAGTGATGCCTGTATTTAGCTTACTGTCAGCTGAGACCTTGCTGTCCGCTTCTGACGTAATTTCTTGAGCCGGAGCTACAGGTTCTTGCGCCGCCACTGGAGCCAGATAAAGGCCAGTAGTAGTGAGCGCGATTGTGAGGCTAATGGCGAGAAGACTTTGACGCACCGTTAAATTATCCCTTGAAAACAGCCCGCGAATATTAGCATATAAGGATTTCAATAAACCTTTCAATTAGCTTTCGAAATGACCTTCGTAGGTACTAGTGCCGGTCTTGGGGGCTTAAATCTTGTCAATAATTGCCTCGGGTCGTGGTTGAGGTTGTGCTGGACAACATTACAGAGAATTTAGTAACTCTATTTATTGCCGTGAATCGTAAGCCTAAGGTGCAGCACAGCTGGCACTGTATAATGTTCCGCTATGGAAATAGTAAACATTGCCGCCTATAAGTTCGTGGGCATCCCCGATCCAATATCTTGGCGCCCTATTGTCAAAGAGCGCTGCGAGCAGATTGGAGTTATGGGCAATATTTTGCTGTCGCAAGAAGGTATCAACCTTTTTGTTGCTGGCGAGCGCGGGCCGGTCGATCAGTTTCTTGAGTATCTGAAATCAGATCAATTTTTTGCCGGTCGTTTCGCCAATATTACTGTTAAAGAAAGCATTTCTGACCATCAACCATTTAGGCGCATTGTGGTGCGGGTGAAAGACGAAATCATCACCATGAAGCATCCCATGATAGACCCTACTGCTGTGCGCGCTCCAGCCGTTGACCCACAGACTTTAAAAAAATGGCTTGATCAAGGCCATGACGACAATGGTCGCGAAATTATTTTGCTTGATACACGCAACGATTATGAAGTACAAATTGGTACTTTTGAAGGTGCTTTGCACTTTGGCATAGACAAGTTCAGTGAATTTCCTGACGCTATTGCTAGTACCACTGGTGACACTAGAGAACAATTGCAGAATAAGACTATAGTTTCATTTTGTACGGGTGGCATTCGCTGTGAAAAAGCGGCCCTATTCTTGCAGGAGCCAGCAGTAGGCTTTGCTCACGTCTATCAGCTAGATGGGGGAATTTTGCGCTATTTTGAAGAAGTTGGCGATGCTCACTATAAAGGCGAATGTTTCGTTTTTGATCGGCGCGTTGCTCTTGATGCAAAATTGCAAGAAACTACCCACGAGTATGAAGTGACTGCTCCGCCTGGTCGCAACGCAGATTATTTGCGTTGGAAAGCCGGACAACTTAGAAAATAGAATTTGAGGTTGAGTAAATGAAAGACGGTTCGCCAGTTGAAAGCCCTGCCAAGTCATGGGCAGCGGTGGTGATAGAAGCCCATAGCGATCAAGAAGACTTAGCTTCATGGCTGCTTATGCAGTGCGGCGCCCAGGGTTGCGAAGTTGACCCCCTGAACGGCTCACTTGTGCGCATTAAAGCTACTTTCGATTCGCCTCATTTGCCCGATGAGACTTGGGAGAAAATCAAAAGCTCGCTAGAAGAATATGGCTTAGCCGAAAGTTTGAAGTCACTCAAGCGCAAAGATGTTGTTGAAGAAGATTGGCTGGCTAAGTGGAAAGAAGGCTTTGAGCCATTTCGTGTTGGTACTAAGTTTCTTATTTGTCCTTCCTGGTACTTAGACGAATCGTTAATTGATACATTGCCCCCAATCGAAAGTGAGTTGTCTGAAGGGCGTTTCAAGATTTATATTGATCCTGGAATGGCTTTCGGTACTGGCCTTCATGCCACTACTCAGTTTTGCTTGCGGGCCATGGAGTCTTATCCACCCAAAGGCAAAGTGCTCGATGTCGGCACTGGCAGCGGTATTCTAGCTATTGCTGCTCTGATGCTGCAGCCTACTAGCGAAATTGTTGCCTGCGACACCGATGGTGTGGCCTGCGAGTATGCTCAAAAAGATTTTGAGTTAAATGGAGTTGATGGCCGCATTGAGTTAATCGAAGGCAGTACTGACGCTGTTGTCGGTCGCCGTTTTGACGTGCTGCTATCTAACCTAACTTGTGAAGATATTGTTGCGCTTCTGCCTGATTACAGCGCCATGCTTAACGCCGAGGGAATCGTGCTCTGTGCCGGCATTCTGGCTGAGCGCTTGCCTTTGCTGGAGAAATCTCTGGTGGGTCACCCCTTGCGCATTATTCAGTCTGAGACTGTTGGGCAGTGGGTTGGCCTCGTATTGCAGAAGGTTTAGGCCCTCTGGCAGGGCCTGAGATTTAGGCTATAATGATTTCAGTGGTCGCCAGTTTCGCTGGCGGTTACCTTTGAACCCTGAAAATTAGCTATCTGAGATGATTCAACACTGATTCTCGATTTTGTACTTCTGTACATTCATGTTTGCCATTTTTGGCATATTAAGGCATGGGGGCGTTCAGATTCGACAGGGTTATAGGGTCATGAGTTGCAGGTCGGGGAGCTTGATCCTTCGTTAACAAGTAAGCAAAAACACAGATGCAAATAATGTCATCAAATTCCCTAGCCGCAGCCTAGCTGCGGTTGCCTAACTTAACTTAGGCTCCTAGGACTCGAAGGCGACTTGACTACCCGTTGCCTTAGGGTAAGCCACGGTGGTTGCACTGAAGCAAAGTTAGTAGTTAGTAGCTTCAGCTAAGACATAATTACGATCCCGGTTGGCTGTTTGTGCCATCTTCAGCGGGCCGCAAGGTGAAAACTAAGCGGTAACTGGGGGAATAGCAGACTAAGCTTGTAGATACTTATTTCTCGATGATTTTGGACGCGAGTGCAATTCTCGCCGCCTCCACCATTTTATGAATCAATGATGACATCTCAATAAACAAAAGCCTCGGCCTTAGGGTCGGGGCTTTTTGATTTTCGTGTCCTCAGAAGATTTCCAGCAGCTGTTCAATTAAATGGCTTACGTCTCGTTGTCGCAGAGACCTTGATTCTTTTATAGCCACTTCAGTGCTCTCGCCCAGCTCAAACTTGGCCACTGCAACTGGACCGTCCTTTTGATAGCCTTCTACCTTCTCGTCACTGGCAAACCGCTTACGCAGTATTTCTAAGGCCGAGCGAATCGTTTCGACGTGTTTGCCATTCAGCTCGTTTTGAAACTGCTCCTTAGTGACAGTTACTCCTCCCGCTGAGTATTCAAGGCAGTAGATCAAATCATGCGCATCCTTACGCTCATTCCGCTGATCGAAAGCAAACGCTTTCAGGCAAGTAAACGAGACCAGATTCGCAAATCTTACTTTTTCAGTTGCTACGCCATTACCACCCAAGAGTTCCGCTTGAATCTCTTTGATCTCATGCAGATCGAAAACCATCGATGCGTGTGGAACATTCAATGCCGAAATTGTTTTTTCCGTTGGCAATGCCTGTACTTTTCCGCCACCCAACTCCTCCGATTCAGATATAAGCTCAAGAATCACTGTGACGTCGGCTTCGGTTTTGGTTTTCCAGCGCCAAGAGAGTTTCTTTCCAGCATCATTCTCAGCACGTTCGAAACCCATCTTTTTCAGATTCTCTTCAAGCGTGTGGTAGGCTTCGGTATCAGCCAAAATCTGCAGGTCAATGACAATGTCCACGTCTTGAGTGCCAGCATGTGGTGGCACGCCCGCGCGGCTGACATCAACTAGATATCTTGGAGTCAAGCCACCAATTAGATACACGGAATCCTTCCATGGGCCTAGTCCTCGCAACAGCGTCACGAGAACTCGCTCACAGTCAAGCGTGTATTCTTTGTCGTATTCGTTGAAAGTCTTCGGCTTCGGCATTAGAAACCAATCCTCTCTTTTCGGAGATGTTCTGCCATCTCCCTCGAGCGCCCCTCACCGTGCATCATGTCTAGATACACTTGCACAGCACTTGCTAGCCAAACATTGTCGATTTCATTTCGAAAAAGCAATTCGCCATGTGCATCTGTCTCGATGATTCCGAGATTGGAACCTTCAATAACCGATCGCGCCCCTAATTCAGAAATCGCAGCTTGCGATTCAGAAGATTTGATAATCCTTAGCCGCACCTGTGAAATACTGGACAGAAAGGGCGCGTATTGCTGTGCCGCGTATTCGTAGCTGACTGCATACTCTATTTTGCTCTGGTCAAACTTTTCGCGCACGCGTTGCATCAAGGCGTCGGCTTTTACTCCGGGCACATAATAGCGATCAATGGATGGTGATGGACTGTCTTTCACTTGTTTAGCCCAAGCGTCGAGCAATGCCGTAGGTTGGGATAGTTGTCGTTCCTTTCGTGGTCCCTTTCCTTGCAATGATACCCAGTCCTGCCGCTCCAACTCTGTAAACACTTCTGATACCGTTGCTGGTGATACCATAGCTACTTCTGCCAGTTCATGAACCCCAAACCAACGGTCATGATGGACAAGAATCGCGTGGATCACTTGAGCCCGCCGCCCGGAAAAAAGCGATCGAACGGCCCTTTCAAATGGCTTTGCCGACGGTCTCTCTATATAACAGTACGCGCCCGGCGCAGGCAGGTACAAACTGCCGCCGCTTTCAAAATATCCAATCTGTTCTGCTTGCAATTGTGCCTTCGCTCCAGGAGAAAGGTATTCCGCAATCATGACAAGGACGATGTCCTTGTGCGAAGGCAGTGCCTCCTTAGCTCGACGGAGTTGCCAGATCGCTTGCTGCACATCGCGTGGGTACCCCGCTTTCTTTGCTTCCACAAGCAAGGTTACTTCTTTGCCCGCTACCTTTAAGTCGATTTTCGCATCAGCTGGTAGAGGCTGCACTGCTTCTAATGTCGCATGTAATTCTGGAAGTTCCTCAAGAACCTTTAGGAACTCATCAATTAGTTGCTGCTCGTACTGTCGATCTTTCATTATATTCGCCGCATAGCCCATATTTACTGTACAGTAAATATGGCAAATTTGCAAGAATATTCGCCATGATGCCTATATTTGCTGTACAGTAAATATCGTGAAAAGCGCAAATAATAGCACTGGAGAAGAATACGCGCCAGCGCAAGCAGGATAAGCACCCGACGCCTACCCCAAAAATCCTTCAAAAACTGTGGCCCATTTTGTGGCCCCTCATGTGACCATTCGCGCCACTTCGCACAACCGACAAAAATCCCGAAATCAGCACCATCAAACGACATCAATTGACCAATCTTGTTGAGAATTACAGCACAGGCGATTCTCGCCGCCTCCACCATTTTATGAATCAGTGATGAAACATCTCGGTAAGCAAGAGCCTCGGCCTCAGGGGCTGGGCTCTTTGATATTGAGAAGTTGTGAGCCATGCGAGCAATAGTCTGCGCAAACTTCTTACGGGATTTGTGAGGGTGTTATGCCGTCGGAATCTACCGGTTTCCCTGGTAAGAATTCTATCTCCAATTGCCGAGCAACTATGCGGCCATAAACTCCCATGCATGGCTCCATCTGCAGCTCTATTCCTTGTTCTACTGGATTTAACTTGAGCCAATAAACTACATTCGTCCCATTGAATTCACTCAGCTCAAGTTCTAGGATGTCGCGGAGCTTAAACGTTACGACAACATGTTTGTTGGTTATGAAATGAGATGAAATCGTTTCGTTGGTCGTGTGCCAAGTGTAAACCTTGAGCCAAGAAGTTCCGCTTCTGTCGAAATGGAGTTCTGTCACCTCCGCGTCGTGAAACAATGGCCAGTAATCAAACCAGTCAGCAAGCTGACTGGCTCCTGGGATGTTAGCTAGAATCCAATAATTGTTGTCCACGTTAAAGATCCGTGTGTATTGCTGCCTTAAGTTCTACCCATAACGTTTGAGTATTGCGCTGCTTGGAGCTAGCCGGGAAGCTTTTTCCTTTTCTTTAGCGTCCGCCCCTTTGCCATCAGCCCATCTCTCATCCCTGATAGCTAGAGAAGGGCATGGGTTACTTCCTCTGTTGCTTCCGCAGCTGATTTCACCCTCTTCTTGGACGTAAGCTCGCCTTCAATTTTTGGGCAGAAACAATCCCGGCGATACTTTGAAGTATTCGGCAAGGCGACAGGCTGCTCGTTTGCTTAACCCGCGATTGCCACTAAGAAATGCTGAGAGATTTGACTTGTGACCCACGAACTCAACGAGATCCGCTTGTGCCAGTTCGTTCTTTTCCATGAGAAAAACCAGCGCTTCTTGTGGTGTCATTTCTTCTGCAAGTCGAGGTAGTTGCTTCTTGTATTGAGCAATTAAATCGCCAAGCACTGACTCCCTCCACCGTTCACCTCCTGCCAAATCTGCTGCCTTTTCTTCTAGCAGGGAATAAAGGATACTATCATCGCCCTAGAACGGTAGAAGTAAGCAGGTATGGTAGGTTCGGACGAGAATTATTCGCGAATTTGGCTGCGAAAGTATCAGAATCCTCGGTCTGAGGCCGGGGTAATTGCATCGCAAGTACCTAATTTCACCATTAGATGTTTTCCTTATGGCATGACCAATGAGCTCGATAGCTCTATGGACCTAATCGAAGACTCTAAACCCACCTATTATCGGTTTGTTTTTTGGAGCGTCATTATCGTTTCTGTGATGGCCCTTGGCGCACTAGTGGCCTTGCTGCTTGCGGCCTTGAAGCTGGCTCCACTAAATGGCCTGCTTTTTGCGTTTTGTTTGTTTTTGCCAGTAGTTTGCTTGAATCTTTTTGGTCAATACTTTAAAAAGAAAATCGATATATATTTGAGCACAAGGCTGTTGAAGGTTGTCTCGATTGGTGTCAGAGAAAAACTGCTGAACTTGGATTTGAAGGGGCAGGAGCCAATCTCTATCCTGCTTTCTTCAATCAACGCAATTGAACTAGCAAAGTCAAATAGTAGCGATTTGGCAAAACAGACGATAGTTATTTCTGGCGCTCAGATGAAGGAGCCTATTTTCATAAAGCTCTCGGCCATCCATACTCACGAGAATTGGATGATAATTTCCCATGCGCTTACTAATTTTGCAAAACATATCAGCATTGATGATGGTATTGCCAAAGCCCTTACTCTACCCAGTGCTGATACGTCCTTTACTGAGCTTTGGCTCGATAGTCTATCGTCGGCACCAGAGGCAGAGTCACTACAAGAGATACCAGATGGTCAGACCTTGGCCGCTGGTCGCTATTTAGTTAAGTCGAAATTGGCTTCTGGTGGACAGGGGCACGCCTATCTTTGCTACGACCAAACAACGCAAGCGGAAGTTGTTGTAAAGGCGTATCTACTGCCTGTGTATCAAGGAAAGCATTTGAAAGACATTGCCATTCAGCAGCTCGAAGCTGAGGCTATGGTATTGCAGCGAATCAATCATGCGCAAATTGTGCAGTTTGTTGATTGGTTTAGTACTTCCAGCTGTGCTTTTCTTGTGCTCAAGAGAATAAGTGGAAAAAATCTCAGACAGTATCACTCAGTTCGGGGGAGCTTGCCGACTGCACTAGTGCAAGATTTGACTTTGCAAATGTGCGAGATTCTTGGGTATTTGCATAGTTCCACTCCGGCCATTGTTCATCGCGACTTTACCCCCGACAATCTTATTATTGATGGGCAACAGAAGCTCACTCTAATCGATTTTACTATTGCCGAGCCCAGTGGTGCAGTGGCTGGCTTACCACCGGCCGGTAAGCCAGCCTATATGCCGCCGGAACAGTTTCGTGGTGAAACTTGTGTGCAGTCAGATATTTATGCCCTTGGTGGCACATTGCAATATTTGCTGACGGGCTGCGATCCGGTGGCTCTTGAGCAGACCAACTTATTGTTGACTGAGCCAGATTCGCCCTTGCTTGCCGAGATAGTTTTTAAATGTCGTGCTCAACTACCCCAAGATAGGTTTCAGTCAGTCGAGGAGATTGTTGCTCTGATTCAGTCTTCGATGAGAGCATCGATAGATGAATAACCAAACTAATCTAAGTAAGCTTAACTATCACCCTGCCCCGATTGAGAAAATCGAGCGGCTTCACACGATCACGCAAGTCGCTTTAATTTTGTGCACGATTGCTCTATTGCTTGTGTCCGTAATGATTTTTTTATATGGTACCTCCTTGAATGTTGCCAGTGGAGTGAAATTGATAGTCATTGCCGTCGTCTTCTTTGGCTTCGGAACTTTTTCTTTGTGGTCCAAAGTTGGTAAAATTCGCGACTCTTATCTGGCACAAATACAGCCACTGATTATCACCTCTGGTGGTGTCATATTTCCGTTCGCTACGATTTTGCAGTTGAAGGGGCGGCGCTGGCGCCGTTGGGAAGAACTAAAAAATGCCTTTATATATTGGAATGACGGTCCAGAATTGGAGGATAGCGATTCATTAGTTTTGACATTTAAAGATGGAAGTAGCACTCGCATTGCTCTGAAAACTATGTTGCATCAAGATATTGAAAAGCTGTTGGTAGCCTTAGAAATGTGGGCACCACAGTCTGCAATAAGTGGAAATTTTGTAGACTTGCGAGGCTATCTGAGCCAGGCATTGGTGAGGCAGGGGTTAAAGAGTTACACGGCACTATGGAATGATGAACTAAGTCGGCGTTTTAGTTTGGCTACTTTTAGACCATTGCCAGCCGGTACAAAACTGCAAAATCGGCGTTTTGAAATTACTAGCCAACTTGGCTTTGGTGGCTTTTCTGCTGTCTATAACGCAGTGAGCACACGGGGAGAACAGGTCGTTATTAAGGAGCTGGCAATTAAGCAGCTTGACAGTGAGGCAGTTAAGACTTCTCTCTTAGAGCACATGAATCGAGAGACTACTCTTCTAGCTAAGATTCAGCATCCGCAAGTTTGCCGCTTGCTTGATACTTTTGTCGAGAACGAGCGTCATTATATTGTTTTGGAAAAAATTCCCGGTTCAACTCTGCGTCAGGCTGTGATCGACAACGGGCCCATGAGAGAGGCCGAAGTGAAAGCATTGGCTTTGCAAATGGCTGAGATTCTCAGCTATCTTCACTTGCAGCAACCGCCCCTGGTGCACCGGGATTTTACACCGGACAATCTCATAATCAGGTCAAACAAATTTCTTGCTTTAGTCGACTTCAATGCTGCGATGGAGTTTCTTGCCGGTGCGACCGGAACAATCATCGGTAGGCATCACTACATGCCACCGGAACAAATCCAAGGCAAAGCTGTTGCCGCTAGTGACTATTACAGTATGGCTGGCACTATCTATTTTCTTCTGACTGGGCGAGATCCCCGGCCATTGACACAGTTAGATCTGCGAGCTGAAGGAATACCAATATCTGGTAATCTAAACCACCTCTTGTTTGCATTGACTAGTAGCGATATTAGCGAGCGGCCAAATGTGCAGCAAATCATTTCGGCCTTGCAGTCGGCGTGACTGCTTGACTTCTGGCGGTCAGGGGCACGATGGTTACCAGGCTGGAAGCTGCCAGCCTGCTACTGTCCACTGAAACGCTTAATTCTCGCAATGAGAAGAGGAATCTTAGTTTTCAATCGGCTAGAGTTATATCTGCAACTAGAGGAGATTGAGCACCATGGATGACAAGGACAAGCTGAAAGCGATAGACATTCTCAATAAGATTATGGAGTTGGAGTTAGCTGGCGTTGTCCGCTACACCCACTATTCTCTTATGGTCTACGGTTATAACCGCATTCCTATCGTCAGCTGGCTTAAGGCAAACTCTAATGAGAGTCTGATGCATGCCCACAAGGCCGGTGAACTTGTGACTTTGTTAGGCGGCCACCCATCCCTGAAGATTGGGCCATTGCTTGAGACTGAGAAGCACGACCTGGGTGATATTTTGCGCGAGAGCTTAGAGCACGAGAAGACTGCCATCGCTGCATATTATGAACTTCTCCACGCTTCAGAAGGCAAATCTGTTCTGCTTGAAGAATATGCGCGTGAAATGATTATGGGCGAAGAATTGCACTTGGATGAAGTTAACAAGATGTTGAGAAAGCCTGGAGACATTCATCCTTTCAACCCTTAATTTGCCACTGACTGGCACAATCACAAAAATATAAAGCCCCGGCTCTGGTCGGGGTTTTATATTTATAGCCGGATCAGCTAATTTTCGCCTTTTGTGCTCGCGGCTGCATGAACAAGGTCGCCTAGCAATTCACTGGCCAGGTCGGGGATGCCCTCGCGCCGGAGCGCTTTGCCGTCCACGAACCACTGCCGACCATTGCTGTCTTCACTCATGGTGAAGGTCAGATGGGGCTTGCAAGTGTCGTTGTGCACCTCGTTAAATGATAGAGCCTCACTCTCTTCGTAGGGCAGTAAGTAAAGATCAATAGTGTTGCCATAGCCAAAGAAGAATAGCCCCCAGTGTGCTGTGTGTAGGCAGGCGGTGAGAACCGGTTCTTTACTATCGGCGGGGAAAAATTCATTGCTATGTAGCGGCCGTTGGATGCCGATGACCAGCTCAAGGCTATTTACTGTCTCGTTGTATAAGTTGGCTTGGCCAGCAAAGACGTCAAAGAACTGATTGATGCTGCTTTCAATTGGGTCTTCCGAGTCTGCCAGATCGGCGCACTCTTGGCCGTCATATTCTCTTTGATAAGTCATTGTCTCAAGCGGCGGCGAATAGACTGATTGATCTGGCTCGGGTTCATCTAAGTCTTCAATAGTTGGTGGCGCCGATGGTGGCGGAATTTTTCGCGGGTCATACATCATGTCGAGATATTTGCCAATATCATCTCCACGTTTAGCTTTGAGCATATCTAGCATTTTTAGCGACGAGTCGACCTTTTTTTTCGGCAGCGACTTCCTTTTAAACAGATTGGCTAATAAACCCATACTTCCCTCTCAAATGGTGTAATGTCTTGGTCCCTAAATATGGTGGCGTTATTGCCAGCCTTCGATTACCATTCCTTTTAGCGTCTCTAGGTCTTTTAGCCGTTTTGCCAGGAGCTGCTCAGGGTGTTCTCCTTTTCTCTTTAAGTCGCGTTCATAGAGATGCGTTTTGATGGCAGCTGCTGGGGTGGCTGTTAGTGCGATAACTTCTGCCGGTATGACACAGGCGCTACCGGCGACCCCTAATCGATTACTGATAATCGGTTGTTGCCGGTAGGCGTGGTATCCAATTGTGCTTAGTATGCCTGAAGTAGCACCTAGTGACGAGATTAAAGGGGCCGTGATAGCTTGTTGACCAGCTACCTTTCTGATGCGATCGATAGTTCGTTGCTCATGGAAGATCAGCCTGTCAAGGCCGAGCTTCTCTTCTCTTAGATTAATCAATTCTGCCACAGTTTTAGCGTGTCTGCTGTGTGTCTCGCTGTTTGCCAGTAGATTTGCAAGCCGCTCAAATTTGCTCTTCGCCTCTTGGTCCGAAAGGCAGTTTGATAGCGGAAGCTTTTCGTTAAGGTTGCGCTCTTGCCTGCGTTCTATGCAGCTTCCTACAGCTTTGCTCGTTATTGGTCCAAGTCCTGCCAAAAAGGCGGAGGTTATTTGGACCGGACCATTGCCACCAGAGTAACGACGGTCCGAAAATGATTTGAAACCGAGCATTGTGGAGCTGAATCTGCCAAAATTTACGCTGGCGTTAATGACGTAGAAGGTGTTCCGGTACCAAGTGTAACCTTTTGCATGAACATTCCATCGCTTGAATTGAAAGACGAGTCTATCTCTTTGGTAATTGAGTAGTTCTTCTTTAAGTTCTAGTAGCTCGCGGTGAGGGCCAGTGATGTCGCTCTGTTCCATTAAGGCGTGTCGACTGGCAAGCATTTCGTTTACTCGCTTTACTGTGGCTTGCACGAAATCTACTGACTGGCGGTTAGAAAAACCTTTTTGTTTGGCTCTCCGGGCCTCGACACCATTGGCTGCTAGCTCTATTATTGAGCTGGTGGCGCCAATAAGAGTACCAACTGTGGCTGCAGACAGTGCTCTCTTGCTGGTGCTCTGTGAAATCAGGCCGGGGTTATCCCAGCCATTTATTCTTTGGCTTATGTCACTAGTGCTGAATCCCAGAAAGCATGCATAGGCGGCTTCTTGAGCTGCTGGATAAAATACCTTTCGCCAGCGGGCATAGTGATTGACAGTTTGTTGATAGCGTAAGTTGTATTCTGCTAGATTTACTAGCTCGAGGAAGATTTGGCGGTCGTAGGCTCTTATTCTCTGCTCTGTATCACTGAAAGAAGGCGCCACAACCTGATTTTCAGTGGAGGTTTTGCTGGCTTCTAACAAAGAGGTTTCTGCGCTTGCTGGCAGCATTGAGGCTGCTAGTAGCAAAAACAATATTGATGCTATTCGAAGCCTAGCCATGTCGGTTCTTAGTGTCGATTTGTTTCCTGAATTTTGACAGTACCATATTTGTTGCTTGCTAGGCATCATTTCGTACAAAGCTCTGGCAAGTGTACGGCGCTGGCTATGCTGCAAGGTTCATAATCAGCTTAAAGGATGACGAAAGCGATTGATATGACAAGTAAAATTTTGGTAGTTGCTAAGTTGGCGCCTGGATGCGTGCCGCCTAATTTTCAGTTCAAATGTCAGGTTCAAATGTTCTTGACTGACAGTATGAGTATTTGACATCAAGAAAGACTAATATATGGAGAATAGCTATGGCCAAAAAGTCGAGCAATCCGAAGCAGCAGTCGGCCAGTGATGTTGCGGTTAGTTCCCATTTTGTTCCAGCTCGGGAGCGTCGAGAACAAGGGAAGGCTTTGCGAGATGCGGTGCCCCGTAAGAATCACGCTACCTGGATGCCACCGACTAATAGGCCAGAGCCAATCAGTGTATTAGCTCAGTCGAATCAAGGCCGCATAGAAGAGCTAATTCCAATTCGCTATGGCCGCATGCTCAAGTCGCCTTTTACATTTTTTCGTGGTAGCGCTGCCCTGATGGCAATGGATCTGGCCGAAACTCCTGTTAGTGGTCTTAAGGTTCAGCTTTGTGGTGATTGCCATTTGCTTAACTTTGGGGCTTATGCAACGCCCGAGCGAAATATTATTGTTGACATCAATGATTTTGATGAAACTATTCCCGGGCCCTGGGAGTGGGATTTGAAGAGATTGGCTACAAGTTTTGTCTTGGCCTGTCGCGGCAATGACTATGACAGCGATGTTTGTCGCGATGCGGCGCAAAGTGTGGCACGCTCGTATCGCAAATCGATGCGCGAATTTTCAGAGATGTCGGTGCTCGACACCTGGTATTCGAAAATGGACCTCGATAGTTTTATTTCTGAGATTCAAGACAAGGAGTTTCGCCAAGATGCCCTAGCCTTAATTGATAAAGTCAAAAGCAAGTCTATTAAGGAATACTATTTTCCCAAATTGACTATTGAAAAAGATGGAAGACGTCTGTTTAGGGACAGTCCGCCCCTTGTGTATCATACCGATGAGCAGCGCGAGCAGTCGTTTTTAGATATGGCCGCAGGTGTTTTTCAGGACTATAAAGAAACTGTCAACGATGCTCGGCGCACCTTACTTGATCGCTATACCTTAATGGACGTAGCTATGAAAGTTGTTGGTATTGGCAGTGTCGGCACCTTTTGTGCAGTGTTGCTGCTCATGGCTGATGAAGACGATCCATTAATTTTGCAAGTGAAAGAGGCTCGTCGCTCTGTGCTGGAGCCCTACGTCGAGAAGAGTCGCCACGAAATGCATGGACAGCGAGTGGTGGAGGGGCAACGTCTGATGCAGGCCCATAGTGATATTTTTCTTGGTTGGGCACGAGGCCCCCGTGGTCGTGACATGTATTTTCGTCAACTAAAAGACATGAAAATGTCTCCGATGCCTGAACTTTGGACTCCCGCTCGCGCTATTGAACTAGCGAAGTCGCTGGGCTGGGTTTTAGCGCGTGCCCATGCACGTTCTGGCGATGCCGCCAGGATCAGTGGATATTTGGGTTCGAAAGATGTATTTGACAATGCTGTCGCTGACTTTGCTGTAGCTTATGCTAACCAGACTGAGCGTGACCACCGCAGTCTCGTTGAGGCTGTTAGAAAAGGGCAGGTTGAAGCTTATATCGAGCGCTAGATTGGTGCATCTATTGACCAATGCTGTTAAGATTTTTGCCGGTTGCTGAGAGCGGAAAGTCATAGATGACTGGCGTTGACAATTTGAGTTCATCAGAGAATGAATTGCGCGTGCGCGATGTCATTTTTATTCTTTGTCGTTCTTTTCTTGTCGCAGCAGCTATTTTCGTTTTGTGCGTTTTAGTTTTTCCCCCATGCTATGGCGCCATCGACGATGTGCATCTGACCATGATTGTCTCCGGGGTTGGAGTCTGCCCTCGTCCCGATTATCACATTCTGTTTCCCCATATTTGGCTAGGCCAGTTGCTCTCGTGGCTCTATAGTGCGCAAAGTAGCGTGCCCTGGTACGGCCTGTTGCTTTCACTTGCAAATGTCTTTTCTTATAGCCTTGTGCTTTCTGTCTTCGCTTGGGAGCGTCCTTCGGCTTTGCGAAAGGCGCTAGTTGGTCTCTTTACCCTTGTTTCAATGGTCGCTCTCTGGACCAGTTTGACGTTTACCAGCACTGCAATCTTCTTAGGCGCAGCTTCAACTGTGGTTGCTATGTCAGCTCTTGAAAATAAGAATCTAGGGAGATCCAGCAGAGTACTTTGATAATAGTTGCTATGCCTCCGAGCCGGGCTGGTCTTACTTCTTTCGACTCAATAAATCTATTAATAAGATCTGCGATTTTCGCAGATTAGCATACCGCTCTGATACCAAGAAATATTTTGATACTGTTGGTTGGGACGAAAACGATCTCAATGTCATGATGGCCTATGAATTTGCAATTGATTCTAAGTTGTATTCATGCGAAAACGCTGAGAAGGTCTTGTCTTTCTTTCCCATCTTTAGATCTGATTTGTCACTGCCAATGGTGCTTGAGTATAGCGGCAAGTATATCGCCACTAAACTTGTTCTGCCCAGTCTTTTGCTGGCAATTTTGTTGTTTCCTTTCCTTGATAATACCCGCTTGAGCCGAACACGCCTTTCTTTTGTGAGTATGGGATTTCTTGGCGTGCTCCTATACCTGCTTTGTTGTATGAAGCTTGAGATTAGAATTACTTTGCCATTGTTTGCCTGGCTGGCGCTTGTTGCTGTCTATCATTGCGATGACGAGAGGCTATTGCAGCGACTGAGATTGTCGCCAAAACATGCTCCTCGTCAGCTTGCTGTTTGCGCTGGTTCAATAGCTGTGGCGCTATTGACTGCTTGCGTCGGCTATTGGCAGTATAGTGCGGAGGCCGCTAGTGCCAGGTTGCAGTTGAAGAGTAGTTGTATTGCCTTGCAGCGTTTGAATGGCTCTTTGTATGTTATTCCGAGCACTGTGCCACTCGGTTTGGTTTCTCCCTTCGAGAATGCTCGCGATTATTTCTCGTCAATGCGAATATTGATTCCTTATCTTGCCGCCACTCCTTTGGTAGATTCTTTAGTAGATAAGGAGACGCAGAAAGAGACCAGAATTCCATTTCTCGAGCCAGGGGTTCTTCTTTGCACGACTGATACTAGCAGGCGATTCAAGTCTTACTATTTGGATCATCGCAACAAGAACGTTGTCTTCAAGCCTTGCTTTGCCGATGAGCTAATTAAAGTGTACAGGGCTGAGCTTGCTGAATCCGCGCCGAAGAACTAGCTATTGATAAATTTTGCGGATTGTGTTGGCATCTCTATCGCTTAGTTTGATCAAAGGCGATTTGAAATACATAACGTCTAGGCCGGAGGGCGAGTGCCCGTCGATTCCGAGGGCATGACCAGTTTCATGTAGTGCCAAATTGAAAAGTTGTTCTTTCGCTCGAGGTGTCATGTCTTTACTGTCGTAGCTTGGTGCTGAGAGATTGACAAAGCTCTTTGTTACAAGTTCTCTACCGTAAGAACTTGTTTGCCCGGCGCTACCAATATTCATGGGGTCGTCGGCAGTAGCACGCTGCACAACTATGTTTGAGTCGTATTGCGTGGGCCACAATTCCATGCGAATGGGTGAGCCGGGGAATTGGCACCACAGATTCATTGCTTGAAAAATATAGGTTCGAAGCTCAGGAGAAAATCCCGCCTTCTTTGATTGACTTATATAGACCTTAAGAACAGAACCCGGTGCTAAGCGCTTAGAATGTATTGAGTCGCAATAGTCTGGAGAACTTGGGCTTTGTGCGGCACGCCAATGAACTAGTTCGTTCAATTCATCACGATACGAAGTGGCAAATTCTACATTCACTCCGGCTTTGTTTCCCAGCAGTGCTTTGGCATAGTTGTCGCGGGCTGCTTGCCAGTCAGCTGTGGCCCTTTGATACTGCCCGGTTACATCGTTTGCCATCGCGCGCACATAGTATAGATCCGCTAGATTCTGAGCAGCATCGTGAGGTAAAAGACTAAGGGCTTTGGTGTAGTATGCGACCGCCAGAGTGTAATTCTTGGCCTCGTAGGCTGCTTCGCCTAGCTCTTTGTATTTTGCTGCTTGCTGAGCTGCGGTAAGTGCACTTACTTGCGGCGGTATTGTTGCCGGGACCGTTTGAGGGCTAGCTGTTCTCACTTGCCTGGGTATTGGCTGCGTGGTCTGACTTGGTGCAGCTTGAGCTGGTAGGTATAACAGGAATAGCAAGTTCGTAGTGAGAACTTTACCTAACGTTCTATAGAGAGTGATACTTGGAAATCTGAGTAACCGCATACGAGACCTCACCTAAGCACGACTGATTTGTCTGATCGGCGCAACTCTTGAATATTGATTAGCAGCGGGCAGCCATTTTCGTTTAGTGAAGGGAGTTTTGTTACTCTGTATTCGCTGCAGTTCTTGTAGGCAAGGCCACCATCAAGGGCCATGAAAATCTTGTCTATCATAAATTGTTCAGCTGCTGGGCCGACCAAGCCTCTTGTTTTTACTTCTGAGCCAATTTTTCTGCCCACTTCGTTATTCGCTAGATCTTTTTTTGTATCAAGATAAAAACTGTGAGTGCCAGAATCGCTAGAGAAGATGGCTTTCAAGTATTCGTTTGTATTAAATATTACAACAGCGCCTAGTTCTCCAATTTCGTAAGACATCAAAGCCGAGCCATATAAGTGTTGAAAGCTATTGAGCAATTGCTCGTATACCTGAGTCGGTTGGCCCCTGACCATGTGTGTATAGGTATTCTTTCCGTATGATTCTGGTGTGGGCGGTTGGTCAAACTGTTGTTGTTGCGGTGCCAGTGGCATCAGCGCGCCGCTACCAAATATTGATTGTTCAACATTGCTGACCCGCCACCATACGCTGAGTATGTAACAGGCAATGACGAACACAGCTATGGTCAATGACGTAGAGAGGAGCTTGAGTGCTATGTTCATTATTTCGCGTACTACTTCACTTCTGGATTCATTTCAAGTTTAATACATTGGTGGTTAAATCAGTTGTACGGAGACAATAAAGACAAGTTATGAGCGACACCGTAGCACCAGCATTGCGAGCTTTACTTGAACGGTTCATTGATTACGCTGGGCTCTTCCCGCCAGCCTCTGTGCCCCTTGATGCCGCAATTGCCAACTACCACAGCTACCAGAATGGCGATCACCGCTGGATGTTGCGCTGGTTGGTTTTGCCTGTTAGTCAGTGTGAGACCGTGCACGCCGCGCTGCGGCCGTCACTTTCTCTAATTGCTGAGGCCGATGATGGGCATGCAGCCGCTTTAGAGACTAAAACTATTGTTAGTGCCAATCGGCCGGTATATTGTGAGGTTGCGCCTGACAATTTGACCATGCTTGAAGCTGTTAAAGAGGCGGGTAATTTCGCTAAGATTCGCATGGGAAGTGTCCAGCCGGAAGGAATTCCCTCGGTCGCTTCGGTGGCTGCTTTCATAAATGCCTGTGCCGACCGCAAACTACCGTTTAAGGCAACCGCTGGTTTGCATCATCCGGTGCGGGCATTGCAGGCTTTGACTTACGAAGATGACGCACCGCGAGCGGTATTACACGGTTTTCTCAATGTTCTCATGGCTGCTGCCTTCGCTTGGCAAGGGCAGAGAGATATTGAAGCTATTCTCTCGGAAACTGAGCCTGCCGCTTTTTCTTTTGATGACAGAGCCTATTGGCGCGATCAGTCGTTGAGTTTGGCTGAGATTAAAGCCGCCAGGCATGATTTTATCCATTCTGTCGGCACTTGTTCATTTGATGAGCCCATTGCCGATTTGAGGACTCTCAGGCTACTGCCTTGAATTGTTGCCAAAATTGATTGTTTGTCAAAAATGGAACTTTTGTCCTCAATGTCGTTCTATGGCAATACTTCTCCGCTACGTTTGTGCGGAGAGCAGCTTTGACTGTTTGAGGTGTTGGGCGTGTTTAATAAGATTCTGTTTGCAGTCGCTTCTACGGTTGTGTTGGTTACCTCGCAACAAATAATCATGTGGCTTGAGCATAAGCTCAAAACTCGAGAAGCTGTAGAAAAGTCATAAAGCTACTTCTGCTCGGTTGAAAGTCTCTATCTACTTAGGGTGACTAATCGTGGGCAGGGTATAGGTCGAGCGGTCAGCCAGAGCCGATTCTAGTTCTTTGTCTAACTCTAAGGCTAAGTGCGATAACTTTTCCATTTGCTCAATGGCGATTGACTGATCGCACTGCTTGGTTGCTTCTCCTAGCCGCAAGCATAGCTTTGCCATGTGAACAGCGTCTATGATTTCGCAGCAATCTTTGAAACGCTCTAGTCTCTGTCGAAACAGAGCTAGTTCGCCGTTGCTCAAAAGCAACTTAAGTTCAGCTAGATCGGCTTTGCAGTTTTCTCTAAATAAACTGAGAATTCCCTTTAGCTGTTTCTCGCTATACATCTTTCGCAGTTTGACGAAATTGGCTTGTTGGCAAACAAAAGTTCCGCTAGTGATGTTGTTAATTTGAGTTGCTCTTGATGGCGTATCTCGCATAAATGAGTTTCCGAGCCAGTTAGTCACTACTTTTTCAAGAGAGTCGGGATCAATAGGTTTGCTTATATAGTCGTCCATACCGTTGGCGAGGCAGTGTTCTCGGCTTCCCTCTAGCGCGCTTGCTGTGACTGCTATCAGCGGGACGGGTACCCCCCTTCGTTGCTGAATTTCTTTGATAATTTTGGCGGCTTCGAAGCCATCTAATGTGGGCATCTGGCAGTCTAGAAATACAAGATCGTAGTGCTTCTTTTTGAAAGCGCGCACGGCCTCTATGCCATTAGCAACTAAGTCTATTTCAAATCCTAAGTCTGTAAGAAAAATAAAGGCAACTCTTTGATTGAGCTTATTATCATCAGCAACTAGGGCTTGCTTCTTTTCTCCTCGAGAGAGTAGGGCGGCTGCAGCTTTGACGCTGGCCAGTGTTTCTAGGCCCAGAGTCGTGCTTTGGCCTGCTCTCAGTGGGGCGTGGAAATCTGTTTTGTTGGTCAGTTTGCTTAGACAATTGGTGACAACTTGCCTTCTCATAGGCATAGGTATGGTCAGAATTTCTTGCTCTCGGTTACTTTGGTTTTTCGATGACAGGCTGTCGTGCGCCACTACCTCAACTAATTTGACAGAGTGTACTAGTGCTGAATTGTTTAACATCGCCTGCAGCTTGAGGCATTCATCTTTTAGTCGTACGGTGTCGAGAAAGACAGCTGTCATTGCCGGTGTCGATAACGCCTGATTGGTTGTCTTTGCTGCCAGAATGGCATAGACTCCTTGGGCAGTATCACTAGGTCGTGCTGTCAGGTCAAAAGTCTTAAGTAGATCAGCGATGGCAAATCGGCCATCGTGAACAGGTTCTAGTGTCACTGCCGATAGGTTGAATGTGATGGGTTCTACTCTTGTTCGCAATGGGGCGAGTGGGCTTGGTGAGATTTGTGGACTGGCCCAGACTCTTAAAATTTCTTGGTTCGCGGGTTCTTCTTGTGGCAGGTAGAAACCAAAGGTCGAGCCCACGTTGAGGGTGCTATCAACGAACATTCTTCCGCACATTAATTCGGTCAGTCGCTTTGAAATGCTAAGGCCAAGTCCTGTTCCGGTTGTGTTGTTTTCTTTAGTGACTGGCCCTTGAAAGAAAGGTTCAAAGAGGTGTGCCATAAGGTCGGGGCTGATGCCGGGACCGCTGTCGGTGACAGTGAAGAGTAATTGTCGTGGTTTGTCCGCTGGTTTCACTGACGACACTTTTAGTGTCACTATTCCAGTTTCGGTAAACTTAATGGCATTGCCGCAGAGGTTGAGTAAGACTTGGCGAATTTTTTGTGGATCTCCGATGACAGTCTCAGGAACGTCTTTGTCAATCACGGAAAGCATCAGTAGGTTTTTAGAAGACGCTGCTGGAGCTAATATTTGGGCTACGCCTTCGAGGGTTTCTTCAAGAGAAAATTGGACAGAAGCGACTTCAAGTCTTCCTGCCTCAATTTTTGAAAAGTCGAGCACATCGTTGATTATGTTAAGAAGAGAGAGACCTGCTTCTCGCAGGGTGAGAACATATTCCCGTGTTTCGGCGCTGAGCTCAGATCGCAAAATCATCTCAATCATAGGCAGCATTCCGTTCAGCGGAGTGCGTAGTTCATGATTAACGTGGGCTGTGAATTCTGCCTTAATTGCCAGGGCGTTTTGTAGCTGAATAACAACTTCTTTGTTTGCTTCTTTTTCGGCCACAAAGTCGGCCTCAAGTTTCCTTAGGCGCGCTTGGCTTAAGGCTAGTTGTTGTTCTAAGCTCTGCTGATTGTTCGAGTCGGTTGGCATCTATTTCAGCTCGTTTGGGTTGAAAACTCACCGAGAGAAATTCATTGATGGGGGTAGAGATAAAGATCTAGCTGGGGTGCCAAAGTGCTGGCTTAGTTGAATGCCAGGCAGGTAAGTGCTCAGAAGTACTTGCTACCGCTAAAGAGTGATGGGGGGAGATGTGATCTAAAACGCAAATTACCTATATAACTATGATCGTAGTCTCAGCCCAGTGGCTTGTCAACAGCTATTGGGCCATTTGTAAATGAGATCCGCGGCTTAGATCTGCCAAGCGAATTCTCTTGAGCAGGTCATTGAGTGCGTCATGGGCTGTTGTGGTTTCAGGTAAGGTTGTCGCGTCTGCCGCGTCTTCTAGCAATTCTCTGAGGCGCTCGTATTCAATTTTATGAAATTCCCATTCGCTAGCGTCTAGGTTTTGCATGTTCTCTGTGGCGTGAGTTCTTTCGATTAGCTCGTCAATATAGGGAAGAAGAAAATTTTGATTGAGGCTTGAGATATTGGCTTCAATTTCACGCGTCTGCATGAGATGCGTTCCTGTTAATAGCAATCGGTAGATTGAAAGTATTTGGTTTACCTGCGGCAGCTGAGGTACTCCATTTATCTCTTGGGTTGCTGCTTGCCACTGGCTATCAGCATAGCCGAGGTAGTGATAGCAGTGCAGCCTAGTTAGGCAGTGCTTTGCTATTGCTTTTAATTCTTCATGCTCAGGGCTAGTATGCACTACCAGTGGTGAGTAGATTTGCTCAAGTACAAAACCATTGTCTCTTAGCATGAGAGAGAAAAATCTCTTGATGTCTTGTGTGAAAAGTTCGACTTGAAGTCCTTCACTCTCGGGAAACAATTCGATTGTTTCTTCGCCGATTTCAAGACCAAGTATTTGCGTGGCTGGCAGTATGTGGGCGCCGCGAATTTCATAGGTGGAATTTGCCAAAGAGAGGCCAGCAAGGTGGGCACCACAAATGGTAGCAAATACCATTGGATACCTATGTGATGTTAGGGCGTTTTCAACTGATGCTGGAAAATTCATGACTCTACCTTTCAGATCAAGTACCCAAACTTTTGGGGTCATAATTATCCCCAAAGTACTGAGAGCATACAAGGGCTGTCATAGCCGATAGTTTTGACTCTAAGCCCCTTGGGTGTAAACTTGGCGATAACTGTTCGAACTAAGGAGCATCATGTGACTGAGGAGAGCCTAGTGAAGCCCGACCAGAACTCTGTCGAGGCGGAGACGCCCGAGAAAGCGGTTAAGCCTACAAAACCTGCTAAACCTATCAAAGTTGAGCCACTCGTTTATGCCTTGTATCGTGTTTCGCGTTGCCATGGCTGCGATCGTAAGCTAGAGAAAGGGGAGATCGTCAAGCTTGAGCAGGGCTTAGAAGAACAGCGAGCATTTTGTAGCAAGTGCGCCGGGCTTGAGGGCTTAGAGATTCTTCCTAGCGGCAATGCCAAAATCACCAGACTGGTTAAAAAGTACTCGCAGAAATGCTTCATTGTTATGCGTTGGTCTGAAGTTTGGAAAACTTATGAGAGACAAGGTTTGTACGTTGAGCCTCAGGCTATTGCCCAGGCCCGCAGTGAGATTGCCGCTGGTTCAGCTAGGGTTGCTAAGCGACCTTAATAAATGTTCAGACAGATCTAAGGCGAAGGGCATCTAGTATCATTAACAGTCCTTAAGTATCTGGAGATGCTATGCAAACGGTCAGTCGCCCCCCTGCACCGGAATCCCTTGCTCAGATTCCCTGTGAACACACTTTGGAACTTGAGAACATCGAATTGACAGCCTCTTCTGAGTCGGTGCCAGTTATAGCTACTCATATGAGTGGGCCATCGCGCTGGCATGTGTTAATTGCTACCTGGTTGGGTGGTGTCTTTGATGGCATGGACTCTTCTATTTTTGCCATGGTTCTCTTTCCCGCTTTATCTGAGTTACTGCACACTCAGTCGCATGCGGTGGTGGGCCAGTACGGTTCTTATATAATCGCCTTGTTTATGCTGGGATGGGCTCTGGGGGCCATGGTCTTTGGTGCTATGGCTGACCATATTGGTCGGGCCAAGACTTTGAGCATAACTATTTTGTTGTACGCCATTTGCACAGGGCTTTGTGCCGTTGCCGGTAGTTGGTGGGAGCTTGGTATTTATCGCTTTTTGGTTGGTGCCGGAATTGGCGGCGAGATGGGTATCGGGGCAGTGTTGCTGTCTGAGTGTTGGCCGGCGAAGTCACGAGTATTTGCTGTTAGCGCCTTGGCGACTTCTTTGGGAACAGGTTATTTATTGACAGCGTGGCTCAATCTTTCGCTTGGTCACTTAGGTTGGCGTTATTTGTTTATGGCAGGCATTGTGCCAGCTTTTCTCACTGTCTATATGCGCTTTAAGCTACGCGAACCAGAAGAGTTTGTGCGCCTGCAAGAAGCCAGAGACAAAGAGAGTGCTCGCACTGGTGCCTCTGTTTGGACCACCATTACTAGCAACGCTAGCGCATGCTTTCGAGAATTGTTCACTGAGGCTAATTGTAAAAAAACTATTTCAGTTGCTGCTGTTGCCAGTGTAGCTATCGTCTGTTGGTGGGCTGTGATTGCCTGGATACCGGCCTGGATCAATCAGCTTACGGGCGATTTGGCAGTTGAACAACGAAGCCATGCTATGTTCACCAAAGACATAGGGATGATTCTTTCTGGTTTGCTTGGTGGCATCTTGATCAAGAAGCTGGGTTATCGCTTGGCGCTCGGCACTTCTTTCCTTCTTGCGTTTGGCCTTTCTTACGGAATGTTCAATACAGTTCACTCTTTTGGTCCAGCGCTACTCTGCTGGCTGGTGGCATTAGGGTTCTTTGCCCACTTGCCTTTTGTAATTATGTGGACTTATTTGCCTGAGCTATACGAAGCGAAGGTGCGAAGCACCGCATTTGGTTTCATCTACAATGCCGGACGTTATGCCGCGGTGGTTGCGGCACTTGGCAGCGGCATCTTGATACAGACTTTTGGCGGGTCATATGCCATGGCAGCATCGACAGTGTCTGCTGTCTATCTGTTGGGTGTGATAGGAGTTTTCTTTATTCCTGCTAAAGGCCAATATTTAGGGGCTGTTGGCCATTGAAGTCTTACCTAGACTTTGCTATTTGCCAGCTGCGCGCTTGATGGCGTCTGCTGCCGTGATGTCACCGTTGTTGCCAAATTGTCCTTGTTGCCATAGGGTGCCGGCAGCTTCGTAGCGCAAAACGGCTTGTTTCGGCTTGAATGTTCCGATTTTGCCGAAGGCTCTTTGAGTATTGCTGCCGAAGGGCCCAGAGACGTAATTATCTTGTTCGATAAATCCAGTAAATCTTTCGTCTACGCTTTTTCCGTCAGAGTACTTCCAAACGGCTTCCATTTGACTGCGGTAGGGTGGAATGTCTTTGCCTACATCTAGACCAATTTTGATACCCATCATCTCTTCTCTAGTCAAAGGCTTGTTTGGCTTAAATGTGCCATCTTTGTAGCCAATGGAATAGCCCGCGTTTGAGATCGCCTGAATATATTTGTAAGCAGGATGCGACGGAGCCGTATCGATAAATTGTTGAGTTGCCTGTGGTGCCAGGCGTAGTTGTTTGTCTGGCGTTTTGATGGCGTTATAGGCTCGATAGAGCCAAGTTACGTACTCGCCTCTGGTGACTGCTTGAAAGGGCTTGAATAAAGCTTTTGTCTCGGTTCCCGATGGTGCCAGATCATCGAAGACATGAAGCTTGCTTAGATCTTCGATCATCTCTTTGTTGGGAATGTCAGAAATGTCGCTGAATGTAAAAGTGCTGGACGATTCACTGGTTCCATTTTTTGTGCTATCGGACCTATCGCTAGAATTGTTGCTAGATGCGCCACTACCTGTAGTTGCCCCGGAGGAGCTTGTTTCGGCTGATTTTACTGGCGGTGCCATATTTTTGAGGCTACTGAGTTCACTCTTTAACAAAGCGGTTTCAGACTTTGCTTCGGAGAGTTCGCGCTTTAGCGCTTCTCGTTCTTTGTCTGCAGTCGAGGTACAGCCGGTCAAAACCAAGAGTAAGCAGCTGCAAAGTAATGGGGTAGATTTTGACATTGTTATTTAGCTTGTTCCTTCAATAGGTCCTCTAGATAAAGCACCCCAGACCGAGAAGTCGGTGCGGGGTGCCCGTTGAATCTAAAAATAATAGCAGGGTAAGCTTGTTAGCTTAGTAAGCTTTCTCTCTTGGCTTTGAGGCATTGACAACAATCTGCCTGCCGTCAACGTCTTTGCCATTTAGGCTCTCGATGGCGCCTTCGGCCTCTGCCTGGTTGCTCATTTCTACGAAAGCGAATCCGCGCTTTCTACCACTTTCGCGATCGGTTGGGATTGCCACTGAAACGACTTTGCCCGACTGAGCAAATAGTTCTTCGAGGTCGGTTTCAGTTAGGTTGTAGGATAGATTGCCTACAAATAGCTTATTCTTCATCAATTCTCCAGGGATGTCTGTACCAACACTATTTGGTGCAGTGGGCGGTCTGGTTGTGCCACCTTGAGGGGGAGTATGGCATATATTTTGGGTCGATGTCAGTCGGGGAAAGCTGATTGGGAGCAGCCATTTTCCCTTGGCAAGCTGATTGCAGTGGCCGCGTCATCCTGTAAACTTGAATTGTCAGATTGGACATTGTCCATTTGGATAGTTGATCTGAATAATCTCATTAGGAGGAATCACGATGGCCAAAAAAGTAGATACCGATGCGCCACCCGCTTTGATCATTGAGTTCAAAACCACCTCGGGCGAAATCTGGGGCACTATCAAAGCTGACGGTAAAGAATTTAAGACCGGTTCAACAGGCTTCTATGCCAATGGCAAGATCAAGAATCCAAAGAATGGTTCCGCTTATCAGGTCGGTACGAATATTATTTTGATTGGCAGTAAAGAATCAGAACCGTAGTTCTTGGTTCTATTTGTTGCTGTCCCTGTTCTTGATCTTTGTGATGGCCCTATCAAAAGCACTGGCAAAGCGTTGTTTGTCTTTGTCAGTGTATTGTTTTGGGCCTCCTGTAATATCTCCGCTGTCTCTCAGGTCGGTCATCAGCGCTCTGACTGAGACTCGTTCTCCAATGTTGTCGTCGGTAAATTCGTGGCCACGAGGGTCTATTACTACTATTTCATTGGGAACTAGTTGGGCTGCCAGCAAAATATCTTGAGTGATTACTAAATCGTTTTTTGTCGCTTGATCGACGATGTATTGATCTGCTACATCGGCTCCTTTGGCTACTTGCACAAAGCTGAGATGAGGGGAGAGTGGCAGTGTGATTACTTTGTTTGCCACGAAAATAGTGCTAATGGCCAGTTTGTGACCGGCCTTAATCACGATGTCTTTGACTGCAACAGGGCAGGCGTCTGCGTCAACCCAAATTTTCATTGTTTAGCAACCATGTGAATCAAAACTCATATCGCCTCTTCCACCTTGGTCTACAACAGTGTCACAAATAGCCATGAAGCTGGGTTGCCAGCGCCGTAACAAGTATAATGAGAAAATATGCCAGTTGCTATAAGTTGCCAGTCTGTAACCAAATCGTTTAGTGCCCGACCACTATTTCGCGATATTTCGATAACTATCGATGATCGCGAACGGGTTGGTCTGATCGGACCAAATGGTTCTGGTAAGTCGACCTTGCTCAAAATTATGGCTGGTATTTATTCGCCTGACGACGGTGCTATTACCACTCGCAAATTTCTCAACATTGCTTATTTGGCTCAAGATAATCCCTATCCAGCCGACGCTATTCTGCGCGATGTGGTCGCAGCATCATTGGATGGCCAGTCAATTGATGAGACTGAACGCATCAACCGAGCAGAATACACACTTAGCACTGTCGGTTTTGAAGATCTTGGTGCTACTGTATCGTCGCTTTCTGGTGGTTGGCGTAAACGCTTGGCCTTGGCTGCTCAATTGGTGAAAGAACCTGATTTCCTTTTACTGGATGAGCCCACGAACCACCTTGATCTTGAGGGTGTACTTTGGTTGGAGGATTTACTCAAGTCCGCCCCGTTTGCCTTTATTTTAGTCAGCCATGATCGTAATTTCTTAGAGAATGTTACCAATCGCACTATTGAATTAAACGCTGCTTACAAAGATGGCTACCTGAGCTGTAAAGGGCCCTATAGCGAGTACCTAGTCGCGCGTGCGGAGTATCTCTCGGCTCAATCAAATGAGCAGCAAGCTTTAGCTAGTAAAATGCGGCGGGAAGTTGCCTGGTTGCAGCGTGGAGCCAGAGCTAGACAAACCAAGTCACAGGGACGTATCCGTGAGGCTGGTAAATTGTTCGACGAGTTCGCTGAAGTGAAAGCTCGCAACAACATGAATAGTTCAGTCAATATTGACTTCAGCTCATCTGGGCGCCGTACCAAAGAGTTGCTTGTTGCTAAAGACGTTGTTAAGTCGATGGGTGGTCGTGAGTTGTTTGCCGGTCTTGATCTGGTATTAACACCCAAGCAGAAACTCGGCTTGGTCGGCACAAACGGCAGTGGCAAGACTACTTTGCTGAGAATTCTTGCTGGGCAGATAGAGCCAGATAGCGGCACTGTGAAGCGCGCAGATCAGCTCAAGGTTGTCTGGTTTGATCAGAATCGCGATCAACTGAACAAAGAGATTACCCTCAAGGAAGCACTTTGCCCCAGTGGTGATTCGGTGGTCTATCGTGATCGCCAGATCCATGTTATGAGCTGGTCTAAGCGGTTCTTGTTCCGCCCAGACCAGCTGCCTATGCCAGTTAGTTATCTTTCAGGCGGCGAGCAAGCGCGAATTTTAATTGCTCGTCTGATGCTGCAAGAAGCGGATATTTTGATATTGGACGAACCGACTAATGACCTCGATATTGCATCTTTGGAGGTGCTTGAAGAGAGCTTGCAAGACTTCCCTGGGGCCGTGGTTCTAGTTACTCACGACCGCTATATGATCGATACTATTTCGACCAATATTTTGGCTCTAGATGGCGATGGTGGTGTGGAGTTCTTTGCTGACTATTCGCAATGGGAATCTACTCGATTTACTAAGAGTAGTTCGAAGAATAAGACTGCTGTTGGTAAATCTGACAAGGCTGAAAAAATTGAAAAGTCTGGCAGCAAAATTGGTAGCTCCACTAGTGGTGCCTCTAGTAATAACGGTGGCAAGAAGAATCTTAAACCTCTGTCAAATAATGAGCGAAAAGAATTAGACTCGATTGGTAGCAAAGTGGAAGAGGCCGAAAGTGCTTTGCTGGCCGTGCGCAAGGTGATGGAAGACCCAAAGATTGCCGCCAATCACGTCAAGTTGGCCGAGATAATGGAAGATTTTCACAAAGCCGAAGCTGCTGTGGCTAAGGTGTTCGCCCGTTGGGAAGATTTAGAGGCTAGGCGCTCTGCCAACGAGGTTTGATCCTCTCGCTCAAGTGCTTAAAATTGACTATCCATTATCTTTTTTGCCGCTTCCACGTCGCGTTTGTATAGGTCTTTGTGCCCCATTTGTAGGTGCAGGTTAGCCCTGTCTCTAATTGTCTTAGCCGTAGGCTCTAGTTCAATGGTCGTGTCATAGTCTTTAATTGCTCCAGCGAGATCTTTGTTTTTAACTTTTAGTTGGGCCCTGGCACGATACGCCTCGCCGTCTCTGGGGTTGTGCGCTATAACCTTATTTATCTCTATTAGCGCTTCTGGTAATTTGTTTAGCACTTCAAGCATGTGCACGATTTGGTAACTTGTCCATTCATTGGTCTGTAGAGCGGACGCCGTTCTGAAAGAAGCAAGAGCTTCTCTGTACCGATGAAGACCTTCCAAAATACTGCCTTTCGTTCGATGAAGTTCTGGTTTATCTGGTATGTATACCAGGCTGGTGTTAATGGTGGTTAGGGCTTCGGGAAGGCGGTTCAGATTGGCTAGGGCTGTTGCTTTGCACTGATAAACTGAGGAGTCTATGTTAGGGCAAGCAATTGCTTGCTCGCAGTATTTTAGCGCTTCGCTAAAGCGGCCTTCTTTATTGGCGATTTCGGCTAATTGACAATAGGCTTGGCTAAACTTTGGATCTAACTTCAAAGCCATTTTTAGATATTTTTCTGCTGGTTTTGTCGGGTCTTCATCTCCTAACAGGTCTGTGTAGGTCGAGGCAAGGCGACAGTAGCTTAAGGCGTTAGCGTGTTTCGTTTGGCATAGTATCTGGTTTAGTGCGCGGGCTTCAAACTTGAAGTTGTCGTCGCTTAGCTTGTCTGCTACTTCCAGCAATTCTGTAAATTGCTGGAAGTTCATTTTGTTGCCTAGGGCGCGAGCTTTTTCTATGGAAGCAGCGGCAGCTTTGCGGCTTTGGTACTTGTTTTCACTATTTGCACTCGGTACTATTAGTAGTGTCGAGTATAGTGCTAACAGCAAGGGTAAGAATGAATTGCGAGCGGTGTGTCTGCCGCCGTTCTGCGCTTCCCTTTCTTTTCGCAAAGCTGTGTCGGCCATTTATCACCTATTTGCTCAGTTGTGGCATTACCACACCGTCAAGAACGTGTATCACACCGTTAGAGCAAGGAATATCGGTGGTTCTAACTAGGATAGAATCGGCGTAAAGATCGCCACCCTTTTTGCTCAACTTTAGTTCGCGGCCGTCAAGAGTTTTTACTGAGGACATCATCTCTAGTGCTTTTGCATCAAATTTGCCAGCGACAATATGATACTGCAGTACTTCTTTGAGTCTTTTTTTGTTGGCCCAAAGGCTCTGTCTATCATCAGCAGGGATTGTTTTGAAAGCTTTGTCGCTTGGAGCAAACACCGTGAATGGGCCTCTGTTTTTCAAAGTATCATCTAGTGAAAAGGCTTGGTCAAGACCATCCAAGAAAATATGGAAGGCCGTTACTTCATTGTCCGTTAGGGTGTTGATGATGTCTTTTGGTTTGCGTTCAAAACCTTGCTTCATCTTGAACTGCTCAGTTTTAGCTGCTATCAGCAGAGGTTTTTCCGTGCTCTGGGCATTAGCTGTTTGAGTGATAGCCAGTGGTATCACTGACAATAGAGCTACCAGAGATATAATTTGAATTTTTTTGCGATTTAAAGTGGCCATGATTACTCCGTTAATAACGAGAATGCAGCGACTTTGAAGTCGACAGCTACACAGTGTACATGACAGGCCATTAATGCTTTCAGTTCCACTTGTAAATGTTTTTTAGGCGGATTGAAACAATTTTGGAACTTTGCTCGATAGAGTGACGTCAATCCTACTGCTGCGTCAAGGAGACTATTTGTAGGAAGCTAAGTAGTAGCGCCTCTAAGGTTCCCTATCTGTATAGAAGTTACGCTGATCACGGCGGGAGTATAGTATGTCAAGTCGATCTCAGAGAGTTACGCACCACTTCGGTTGTATAGCGTTAATTGCCATGCTTATGACTGCAAGCTCAGTGCAAGCACAGACCACCGTTTTGAGTGGCAAAGTGAATTCAAATGCGATGCCACAGCTGATTAGACAGGTACCTCAATACGATAGCACCAAGGTGCAGACACCGGTTACGATCGTCAATACCCAGCGATTGCCCTATCAGTCTGGGGCTACACAGACTAAAACAGTAGTGGTTGAGAGACCGGTATATAGAGAAGTCTATGTGCGAGACAATCGTACTTATTTTCAACGGCATCCAAAAGTAAAAGCCGTAACAATCGGAGCCGGTGTGGGCGCTGGTGCTGGCGCCCTGACTGGGTTGGTTTCTGGAGCTGGCGTAGTGCGCGGAGCTGCGATCGGGGCGGGAAGTGGAGCTGGTGTGGGTCTTGTTAGAAGCAGCCGGACCATGAAGAGGCATCCTATTATGCGTGATACTGCCACAGGCACTCTTGCTGGTCTGGGTATAGGAGCTGCGTCTAGCCGCAGGGGCAAACGGGCCTGGCAGGGGGCTGGTGTTGGAGCTGCTGTTGGCCTAGGGGTTGGCCTTTTTAAGAATTTGAAATAGCCGTGACGATAACTCCGAACTAGACCTAACAAAAAAAACAACAACTTACAACAAGTTTTTCTGGAGATTTCTCATGTTAAAAGTAGCTTTGCCAAATCAAGCAAGACATACCAAGCTGTTAAGTGCGTTGGCTCTGACTGCTCTAACTCCTCTTATCTTGGCTAGCTGTTCTATGAACAGCCCCACCGACTTGCGCTCTAAGGCAGAAGAACAAATTAAGGGTAATAATTTGGCTGAAGCCGAGAAGCTTTTAAAAAAGGCTCAGGCCGATCAAGAGCAGTCGAAGGGAGCTAATGACGTAGGATTGGCACCAACATTAACATCCCTTGGTGATTTATATAGTCGCCAAGGAAAGTATGCTGAGGCTTCTGCTCTCTTTGATCGAGCCGCAGATATTCAGCAAAAGGCTATGGCGCCTCAGCTAGTAGCACTTACCGCTAGCCTCAACGGCAAAGGTCTGGCCCTGATGGGGCAAGGTAAGTTTGTATCGGCGGAGCAAGTATTACAGCAAGCTCTTGCGATTCGCGAAGACAATTTGCCAGCTGGTTCGATTCAGGTTGCCGAGAGTGAAAACAGCTTGGCTCAATTATATTTTCAGACCGCTCACTATCCGCAGGCAGAAGCCTTATACAAAGGGTCAATCAGTACTTACGAAAAAGTCAAAGGGGCGGAGAGTCCAGAAGCTGCCAATGTGCGAAATAACTTGGCCAGTTTGTATTATGCTCAGGGAAAATATCAGCAAGCCGAGCCCATTTTTAAGTGGTCTGTCTCAGTGTTTGAGCGCACTGCCGGCAAAGAAAGCATAGAAGTTGCCAACGCCTGCAATAATCTTGCCGAGCTCTTGCGTGCCCAGAGAAGAAATGCGGAAGCTGAACCGCTCTACTTGCGCTCCCTAGCGATATACGAAAAGGCCTTAGGCAAGGACAGTTTGTCTGTCGCGACTGCTTGCAATAATTTGGCTATTCTCTATCAGGCTCAAGGGCGATTTGCCGATGCTGAGCCACTCTATAAACGAGCTGTAGCAATTTATGACGGCAGCAGTGGTGTTTCGAACCAGCAATTTGCTAATGTCCTCGATAATTATGCTGAGTTGTTGCATGCGACCAGTCGCGTTGAAGAAGCAAAGGCTCTGAGAGCGCGAGCTGACGCAAAAATAGCTCAAAGCTAGAGAGCTGCTGGCCAATTAGCTTTAGCATCCAGGCTATATGAACAGCCACTTATTTTAATAAGTGTACAGGAGCTTTTAATTTCACACAGAGTTCGCCTTATTCCAGTAAGCTATTGATGGAAGCTGCATGTCAAGCGATCCTGCTACTAAATTTGGAAGTCCTCGAAATAGCTGATGCGCTGGCGATATATAGATAATCAATCAGAGACAGAATTGCTTTATCGCAGGCGCGTCCTCGACCAAATTGAAATTTGGTGGCAGTCTTTTTCTAAGCGTTCAAAAGAGTTTCAATCGCATATCAGAGGCCGACGTCCTTTGCCGATTGATGAATTGGCAACTTGGGTTGATGATGGTTTAACCAAGATCAATGAGAACTTGCTTTGGGAGCTATGGCCTGGTGACAACGACGTTTGTCTATTCATCATTACGCCTGAGCTTGATCATTTTAAGAGGCCGCTAGTCAAAACAATAATTGAAATGGCACCAGAGTTAGAAGGTTGGTCTTTCTTGCCGGTACGGCCTGCTCTTAGTGTTGATGTGCTTGAGAGTATCTTTGAGTCGAGAACGGGGCTTAGAATTCCGGAGACTAAGGTCTCGTGCCTGCGCTCAAGTCGCAATGTAGTAGATGTCACTTTCTTTTCTGACTCGTTCAGTGGCGCCAATGATCGTGATGATATTGAAACGGCTTATTGCCTTTGTGAGTATCTGCTGGGCGAAGATACCTTGAATAAGTGGATTGGTAATATCTCTACTGAAGTTATAAATACTAGTGCCAGCCGTATTGTCAATTTGTTTGGCCGAGATAAACAGCTTGATATTTCACATACTAAATCACTTTCTGAATTTGCCCAAGCTGTTGACAGAGTGGTGCTAGAAATTAAAGTACAGATTGATGATGAGCCACTACGTTTGCAAAATCTCGTCACTCCAACTCTAATATCTTTTAAAGACGAAGAACTACAGCCGATGCGCCGTACTTTTGTTTCGGCAAAGCGCAACATAATCGAGTCGATTGTTCTTAATGGTATTTTTTACTCTGAGCGTTTTACGAAGCATGGTGAGAAATTTTGTTATCTCAAGATTGCTGAGAGCGATCAAACTACTTCGTTTGAAGCTTTTGCTGCATTGCGGAAGAAAGTTGATGAGGAACTTAGGGCCGAAGAGTGCGGTTGTGTATTTGGTTGGGGGGCCAGTCCTAAGTCTGCTGCATTTAACCCGGCAGAGTCTGGTATGGCTCCTCTTGCTGCAAGTTATCTATATGTTGATTTAGCCCTGGAGAAAATTGAAGAGTCAATTGTGGTGCTGCGCTCGATTGCGGAACGGGAGAAATTGTCTGAGAGTTCTTGGCTATTGTTCTTTGATACAGAGCTAGAGCAAGAGTGGGTAGGTTTGTTCCCTGAAACAGGGGCTCCATAATATGAAGGGTGGTAAGTGCAGTGAGTAAGCCATCAAACAGGCCGCTGCTGATTCTGGATCTCGATGAAACATTGATTCGCGGTGCCACCCAGGCTCTTGATCGTGCACCAGATATGATGCTTGCTCATTATTTTGTTTATTTTAGGCCTCATGTTCGTGATTTCCTGGCACATGGCAGTGAGAATTTTACCTTAGCGCTTTGGTCATCGGCCACCCTCGCTTATATTGCTCCTATTGCTCGAGCACTCTGGAAAGGCCTCCCTGATCCGCTGTTTGTATGGGATAGAAGTTATTGTACTGTTCGCTACGATTTTCATAAGAACCAGGAGTATTACATTAAGGACTTGCGCAAGGTCGAAGCGAAAGGACGTGATCTCAATCAAGTATTGATGGTTGATGATGAATTGCGCAAAGTCTCATATCAGCACGCTAACGCCGTTTGTGTGAAGCAGTTTTTGGGTGACATGACCGATCGAGAATTGCTTGAGCTTTGGCACTATCTTGAATCAATTAAGGATATTCCTGATTTTCGAAAGATAGACAAATCAAGTTGGAGGCAAAGGCAAAGTGGCTAGTGCGGAAATTGAAAAGATTCTCGAAAGACATGAATTGGCAGAGTTCAAGGGCCTCTTTGAGCAGAGCATGCCATCTCTTCGCATTACTTTTAGCGAAGACAAAGCTGAAAAAAGTCTTTCTCGCGCTGGCGGCCGTCCTCTTTTGCCAGTTGGCTATCAGTGGCCGCGCAGTCGAGCCAAGACTCCCTTGGCATTTCTTTGCCAGATTGATCTATCTGATAGTAGTTTTGAAGCCTGTCCTAACTTGCCAAAGCGAGGCTTATTGTCATTCTTCTATGATGCCTTTGAGGGCCCTTGGGGAAATCAGAACGATGATCGGTTTGGTTGGCGTGTTGAGTACTTCGACGATTTAGCTTTGCTTCAGTACACTGATTTGCCTGCTGATTTGCCTGCTGATTTGCCCCCCAGCTCTGTATTTGCACCGTGTGCATTATCGTTCCAAGGAGAGAATTCGTATAATGCCATTACCGTTGAGATGGCTGCTGTCAGTGACGGCGGATATGTCTCTTACGAAGCTTATCTTGCAGCCGCTGAAGAGATTTATGGTAGCCCGGTGGTGCATAGAATGTTCGGCTACGCTCAGGATATTGCAGGAGATTTTCGTCTTGATTGTGAGATTGCCAGCCGGGATCTAAACCTTAGTGATGATTTTGATTTTTGCAGCGCTGACGGAGAGAAACTTGCAGCAGAGTCAGAAAAGTGGCTACTTTTGTTGCAATTGGATAGCGATCCGTTAGCCCGGATGATGTGGGTTGATAGCGGTCGGCTTTATTTTGCCATTCGGGAAGAAGACCTATTGGCGCGACGTTTTGAGAAAGTCTGGCTGATTTGTGAGACTCAGTAGAAGCGGGTTTTATTTTGAGGAAGTGTCGCTTGGCCACCCTCATATCATCTTGAGTAAGCCGTGACAGCGGTGTAGAATCAGATTGTTGCGGAGGAAGCCATGAGTCTCGGTTTGTACTTAAAAGGTCAATATGCGCCAGGGCGCCACTCTGTTGAAGTGCCAGCTTTTGATCGCAAAAAGCTCGAAGAGTTAGAGACTTGGCTTACCAATGTCGCTTTTGACGAGCTTGAGTGGAGCCAGTGGACCGAAGATGATGAGGGTAATCCATGTTTGATGGTTTTACTTCATCCGGGCGCGGAACCGATAATGCTTTCTCCCTGTGAAGATGGTTCGCTCTTGGTGGCTGCTGCTACCTCTTCAGCCGGTCCTGGCTATCATATTTTTGTTTGCGACCTAGTACGCAAGCTTTCTCAGGTGCACGGTATTGAATGGGTGGCAGACGACGAAATTGAATTTTTTGACGAGACTGGCTATTTTGAGACTGGTGATAAAGTTCGGCTTTATAGTGAGTTTGAGTCTTGGATCGGTGCCCTCACCAAACGAGTGAAAGAACTATCTAAAGATGGTGCTAAGTTTCACTTAGCCATGCCCTTTGATGGTCATCAGTTTGATGTGCCCGAGCCGATTTTGACGCAGCTAGGACCACGTTCAATGGACTGGCTTGAATCCGTTTCTGCGGAACCGATTAGTGGTCGTGATATCTTCCCTTGGTGGGAGGACGGTCACGGAGCTGAGTATCACCTCGGCCGCGCCCTCTGCTATATGTGGAACACAGTGCGTTGGCGCGAACCCTTGACTGAAAAGGAAGCGGAACTCTTGGAGCGTATCATGGAACACCTTGATAGCGCTTATAGCCTTGATCCTGATTTGAAATATCCCTGGAAGGAGTGGGCCCAACTAATCGAGTTTTTGGGTTGTGAGTATGAGTTTGTTGACCAAATCGAGAATATGGCGCAGCAGGCTATAGCTGCCAAGCTTGTAGGGTATCGCCGCCAGGGCGTACGCAAGAATCTTGGTGGTGGTTGGTCGGTTGCTGTTCCTGGCAATTTTGTGGAAGAACTTGAAGAGGGCCAAACTTTTCTTGCCTTTGATGAAACCCGAAACGTGCGGGTGACCTGTATGTCAGCGAGTGACAGCAGTGGCAATAGTCTAGATGCCATGGATATTTTGCAGAAGATCAAAGTAATTGATGATCCACTCAAGTATGAACACGGCCCAGTGCACGGTAGAGCATTTTTTGAGCGAGTAGCTGAAGAAGACAGTGCTTTCTGGATGCTCCGTGGTGTTTCGGCAGCCCATGGCACTTTCGCCCAGATTACAATTTGCTTTGAAACTGAAGCCGAGCAACTCTGGGCCATTGAGACGTGGAAGTCTTTAGATCATAGGTCTACTAAAAGCCGCCAAAACAGCGAAATAAATACTTCGCCGCCAGACGGTGATACCTAACTATGAGTAAGCGCAATGCTTCTAAAAGACGGTTGCGACGTCGTTCTTTGCAGGCGCTGGCGGCAGGCACAGGTCCAGAGAATGTAATCTTCGACCCAGACGCTCCGCAATCGCAAGTTAGTTATGTTGCCTATGACGTTGATAGGCTAGTGGAAGAGAATGTTGGCGATTTGGCTTCAATTGAAGAAAATTTTGGTAAATGGCCGGTGCTGTGGGTCAATGTGGAAGGTTTGGGTAGCCCAGAGATCATCAAGAGACTGGGCGAGATTTTCAATATCCACCCTTTGGCCATGGAAGATATTATTCACTTGCACCAAAGGGCTAAGTTTGAACAATACGATCAAAACTTCTTTCTAGTAGCTCATATGATTGAGGGTAAAGCTGGCGACCCCAGTCATCTGGTTTCGCAAGAAATGGTGGCAACCGAACAAATTAGTATGTATGTCGGTAGCAATTTTGTGGTGACCTTCCAGGAGGGGCCAGTCGATGCAACAAAGCCAGTGCTAGAGCGATTGCGCAAAGGCCGCGGACTATTGCGAAGCCGAGGTAGTGATTATCTTACTTATGCCATCATAGACAGTATCATCGATGCTTACTATCCGGTTTTAGAAGTTTTTGGTGAACGCTTAGAAGTGATTGAAGATCGCATTCTTGAGGAGCCTAGCAAGCGGCTTGTCTCGCAAGTGCATGTTGCTAAGCGTGAATTATTAGGCTTGCGTCGTGCACTTTTCCCCTTGCGAGAAGCTCTTGGCTCTATTTTGCGCACCAGTCCGGCTAATTTTACTGCCGAGACTCTATTGCACCTGCGCGATTGCTATGATCACGTTATTCAAATTACCGACTTGATTGAGACTTACCGCGAACTTTGCTCTGATCTAATGGACGTTTATCTTTCTAGTATTTCAAATCGCCTCAATGAGGTGATGAAAATGCTCACTATTATTACTACAATCTGTGCACCACCAACTCTGATCGCCGGAATATACGGTATGAATTTTCATACTGATTCGCCCTACAACATGCCTGAATTGAGTTGGGGCTATGGCTACTTCTTTGCCTTGGCTTTGATGGCAATCACTTCGAGCCTGATGTTGTTGCTTCTCTTCCGCTCTGATCGATTTTCGTCAAAAGAGCCAGCTGCAAAACCGTTGACAAAAGATACTGCCCGTTAGTGTAAAGCGCAAAACACCTAGATAATTAGTGTTAGTTGTTTGATGCTTTTGCTATTGATGCCTTGGGATTAGTTTTGACGCTGCTAGCAGCTATTTCTGGTTTTGGATTTTCTTTGCCTGTGGCAATTGCTCGACGCTCAGATTCTGCAATCATAGCTTCGACAAAGCCTACAAATAGAGGGTGTGCGTTATCTGGACGGCTCTTCAATTCTGGATGGAATTGACAAGCAACGAAGAAGGGATGCTCTGGAAGTTCAATCATTTCAACCAGTCTTTGATCTGGTGAAAGACCAGAGAAGAGCAGACCATGCTTGCTCAACGCTTCTCTAAGATCATTGTTGACTTCGTAGCGGTGTCTGTGTCGTTCGGAAATTTCGGTGCTGCCGTATACTCTAGCCGCCACACTGCCTTCTGTCAGTACGCAGGGATAGCGGCCGAGGCGCATGGTGCCTCCCTTATGTGTAACATTGTGCTGATCTGGCATGAGGTCGATGACTGGGAACGGAGATTTGGCGTCAAACTCTGTTGAATGTGCCTTAGCCATATTCGCTACATTTCTGGCAAATTCAATGACAGCAATTTGCATACCAAGGCAGAGACCCAAGTAGGGAATTTTTTGCGTACGTGCATATTCGGCAGCCATGATTTTGCCTTCAATACCGCGATCGCCGAAGCCACCAGGAACTAGTATGCCGTCGACGTCAGTTAGATACTCTTTGGCGCCGTGTTTTTCTACGTCTTCAGAGAGAACCCATTTGATATTGACCTGACAGCTATGTTTGGCGCCAGCATGTTTTAGCGATTCAACCACTGAGATGTATGCGTCAGAGAGCATTACATATTTGCCTACAATGGCTACTGTAACTTGCCTTGAAGGTCGCTTAACCCGTTCCACTAGTTCTTTCCAGGCGTGCAAATCGGGCTCTGTGTTGGGCAAGTGCAGGCGTTCTAGCACGCGACCAGCAAGACCTTCTTGTTCCATGAATAGTGGCACTTCATACAGGTGTTGAACATCTTGGCATTGAATTACGCAGTCTGCGTCAACGTCTGTGAATAGTGATAGCTTTTCTCTCACCGAAGATGGCAGGTTCTTTTCTGTCCGGCAAACTAAAATATCGGGTTGAATACCGCGGCTTCTAAGGGTGTCGACACTGTGTTGTGTCGGTTTTGTCTTAAGTTCGTTGGTTGTGCGTAGGTTTGGAATAATTGTGACGTGGATGTAGCAGACATTGTCTCGACCAATGTCTTTGCGCATTTGGCGGATTGCTTCTAAGAAAATCAGACTCTCAATGTCGCCAACTGTGCCTCCGACTTCAACAATAACCACATGGGCTTTTGATTCAGTGGCACCTTTGCGTAGGAACGTTTTGATCTCATTTGTTACGTGAGGAATCATTTGCACTGTTCCGCCTAGATAATCACCCCGGCGTTCTTTCTCTAGTACATTTTTATAGATAGCGCCGGCCGTAATATTGTTCATCCGGCTTAAATTGATATTGATAAAACGCTCATAATGACCAAGGTCAAGGTCCGTTTCAGCTCCGTCTTCGGTAACAAAGACTTCTCCATGTTGGTAAGGGCTCATGGTGCCAGGGTCAACGTTGAGATATGGGTCAAGCTTGACTATGCTGGTAGAAAGCTGACGGGCGCGCAGTAGTCGGCCCAGAGAGGCCGCTACGATGCCTTTCCCAAGGGAAGAAACCACCCCACCAGTGACAAACACAAATCGGGTGTTCATATAGCTTCCTCTCTTTCTAATTTAAATGTAGTTCTTCTTGCCATAGGTTTAGTAGGGGGAACGACCGTATCTCGGCGTTCCTCAGGTCTGTTCGTTTCGTTTTTCATTGCTAGCTATTCCCCAATCCTGGGAACTTTGAAGAAAGCGCCCTCTTTTAGAGGCGCGTTTTCCATGAGAACTTCTCGACCGAGAGAGCTTATGACAACATCTTCCCTCATGACATTAAAGACCGGGATGGGGTGGGACATCGGTTCTACGCCGTTAGTGTCGACTTGGTTAAGCTCGTCAAAGTAGCCAATAATGCGGTCCAGCTGCTCGGTAAAGCGCTGGCTTTCATCATCAGTCAGGCTCAGCCTGGCCAATTTCGCAACATGTTGGACATCTTTGACAGTAATCATCTGCTTACTATATTAGTTTGCGGCGTAAGTTTCTATGTTAGGCAACGTAATCAATCTTCTGGTATTCTCGCAGAAAGAGCGATAGGTGTGAACTGTGAACTTTGGCTTCGTTGTCGAGATAGTTAGTTTAGTTTTGACTTTGGTATTCATTGTTGCCAGTGCAGAGCTCTTTACAAATGGTATTGAATGGCTCGGTCAGCGTCTACAGTTGAGCGAGGGGGTGGTCGGCAGTGTATTGGCCGCGGTGGGAACAGCACTTCCTGAGACCTTGATACCAGTAGTAGCCCTAATCTTTTTCAGCAAACAGCACGGCGTTGAGGTGGGCATTGGCGCCATTGCCGGGGCTCCATTTATGCTTAGCACCCTAACTCTGGGAATCTGCGGTATTGCTTGCCTTGCGTATACGGCGAGTAAACGAAGAAAACCTGGATTGGAGATAAAAAAAGCTGTAATTAAAAGAGATTTGAAGTTTTTCATAGTTGCATATAGCTTGGCATTGCTTGGCACCTTGCTTCCTCCAGATCCGGCTCTGCGATATCTCTTGGCCGGTGTCTTGATTCTGTTGTATCCCTATTATCTATATGTATGCTTCCGCCACGAGGGCGAAGTCGGTGAGTGTCCTGAGACTCTTTATTTAGATCGCTTATTTAAGGTTGGCTCGGAGCGCTTCCGTCTGATCATCCCGCAAATTATTCTTTCTTTGGCTGGTATTGTTGGTGGTGCCTATCTATTCGTTGGCTGTATTCAGAACTTATCTGATGACTTCAATATTTCTCCCTTGGTGCTCTCGTTGATAGTTACTCCAATTGCCACTGAGTTGCCAGAGAAGATAAACAGCGTTTTGTGGTTGCGTGGTAACAAAGACACGCTAGCAATTGGCAACGTTACGGGCGCTCTTGTTTTCCAGAGCTGTTTCCCTGTTGCCTTTGGTGTGGCTTGTACTAGTTGGAACCTTGATCACGGCACACTGCTTTCTGGCTGCGTCGCTGTGCTCTTCGCCACTATATATCTAGCGCTGCTTAGTTTTGGCCGCCTTAAGCCGCAGCATTTGGTGTTAGGAGCTGTCGCCTACGTAGCGACCATTTCAACGATAATTTACATTGCTCCGGTAATGCCACCTCGGCTGCACTAGGCTTTTGTTGGGCGCGCTAACAGAGCCTAGTCTAACGCTTAGTCTAGAGACTAGTGCAGCAAGAGCTTTTTATCTAGTATCCAAATCTCAGGGCTAGTCTAGCTGTGAGATTTGGTTAAGTATCCAATCCAGATTCTGCTTTTTCAACTTTTGATTCTTCAACTTCTAGTGCATTAGGTTTTGTCGCTTCGACTTTTGCTGATTCAACTTTTATAGCTTCAAGTTTGGTGGTTGTAGCTCTGGCCATCTCACTATCATGGGAGGGCAGGTTGCTTTTACTTCCAGGTTGCGAACCGTCGGCTGGGTAGAGGAAGTCTAAGATCTCTTTGATTGAAGCTGCCACCGGAATAGCGATAAGCATACCGAGGGCGCCAGCCATTACCTCTCCGCAAAGCACGGCAAAAATAATGGCCAGCGGGTGCAATTCAACAGCATGTCCAATGAAACGAGGAACGATTACGTAGTCTTCAATCAACCTGGCCACCCAGTAGCCCAAGATAATTTTTATAGCTACGCCGACGCCCAGTTGGGCCACACCAACAATAGTGGCAATACTTATTGCGAAGAACGGTCCAAGGACGGGAATAATTTCCAAGAATCCGCTTAAGATTGCTATGAGCAATGCGTACTTGATGTGCAGCCAGAAGTGCAGAATACCGTAGGCTACGCAAGACATAAGCGCAATGAGAAGCAGTTGGCCTCGCACATACTTGCTGAGCATAATATTCATCTGAGAGGAGAGTTTGATCACCATCTCATGGTTCTTCTTTGGAATGAAACGCAGGCAAAATAGCCCAACTCTGCGGCTGTCAATAATTAGATAAATTGAGGAAACTACGCAAACTAGAACGGCCAGCAAGCTTTTGGAGAGCAGACCACCGATATGCAAAATTTCTTCTGTTGTTCCAATATTTTGCTCCAAGCTTGCTGTCAGTTCTTGAGCAGTCTTCTCGACGTCAAGTTGCCAGTGGAAGCTATCGGACAGCTGTTGAACAAGGCTGACCACTATTTCATTGCGCTGAGCTACAAGGGCTGTGAATTGGTCAATAATGGATTGACCAAACCAGCCGCTGGTACCAATTATTAAACCAATAATCGAAAGATAGATAACTGCTACGGCAAATCCTGGTCGACATCTAAAAGTGGTGCTAAACGAATTTACGACCGGTAAAAGCAAATAGGCAATAATTCCACCGACAATGAATGGCGGGAAAACCTCTCTAATGAAGTAGAGAAACCAGAGTAGAAGTAGTACGCCGGTTAACTTGAACATTTTGATTCTTCTTTGCTAGCTTACAGCAACAGGTTGCTTACTTTGGTCTTTAGCGAGTTCGCTGAAATCATGCACATTGGCGCCGACCAGCTTGCCGAGCAGCCAAGATGGACGGAAGCGCTCACCTTGTTCTTTGTGATAGGCACTGATTTCACTCAGGCACCAGGCTAAACCTTTCTCTTTGGCGATGGCCATGAGGCCAACTTTGAAGCCACAGCCGTTTTGCATGGCTATGTCGATGTCGCTGGCATCTACTACCTTCTCTTGAATGCAATATATAGCTTCGTTGAGCATTGGCAGAATAACGCGACTAGCTTCGAAAGTGCGTGGCGACTTTGCCAAAGTAACATCGTTGTTGGCTTGGGCAATCAAATCTTTCAACGCCGGATTGACTTTCTTTGCTTCGCCTTTTACTGGAGTCTTCTCGTGAATGTAGAATCCTGCACCAGATTTTTGTCCTAATGCACCCGCTTTGACCATTTTCTCAAGCAGCGGCGATGGTGCGAAACGTGGACCATACTGGCTATAGAGGAAAGCATTTACGTGGGCACAGACGTCAAGACCGGTCATGTCAAATAGGGCGAATGGTCCCATGGGCAGACCAAATTCAACAACTTTTGCATCAATTTCTTCAACCGTTGCCAAGCCTTCTTGTAAAGCATAAAGTGCTTCATTCATATAGGTAAATAGAACGCGATTGACGAGGAAGCCAGGGCATTCTTCAACCTTGACGGGGGTCTTCTGCATTTGATGGCAAAGAGCAAGTGCAAATTTCATGGTTTCTTCGGAGGTTTTAACTCCAGCAGTGACTTCTACCAGCTTCATGAACTGTGCTGGATTGAAGAAGTGCATGCCAACCACTTTATCTTGTCTTTTGGTGGCTTCGGCAATTTCTGAAATTGATAGAGCCGACGTGTTGGTGGCCAGAATTGCTCGAGGTGGACATATTTGATCGAGAGTTTTGAAGATTTCAAGTTTGACTGAGATTTCTTCGAAGGCTGCTTCGATTACTAAATCGACACTCTTGAAATCTTCGTATGAGGTTGTACCTTTGACTGCAGCAAATAGTCCATCGGCTTCCCCTTGCGTCAGGGTGCCTTTCTTAACTCTTGAATCGTACATTCTTTTGATGTTTCCAAGCCCTCTGTCTACGGCTGCTTGTTCAACATCTTTCAAAAGAACTTCTATTCCGCATTGGCTCAAAACACAGGCAATACCGCTGCCCATTGCCCCTGCGCCGATTACTGCTGCTCTCTGCACTCTCATACAAAGCCCTCATTATAATAAAAACACTGGTTGGGGCTATGCTAGCATCTTTAGGTCGCACCAGAAATCCGTCAAGGGTTTAAGAAATCATATAAGGATGCCAAGGTCTATGTTGACAACATTGATGCGGAAGACCTCTTGTTCGGTGGATGAAGCTACTATTGCCGAAACCCCTAAGCATTTGGGCTGGGTCATGCTTGCCGCTTTGGGAATTGGTGCCACCATTGGTGCTGGCATCTTCGCCATGCCTGGTATCATTGCCGGAAAGGCCGGACCAGCAGGCATTCTTTCTTTTCTGCTGACTGGGTTGGTAATCATGCTGATTGCCTTTTGCTACGAGAAATTTTCTATTCGAGTGCCTCATGGAGTTTCTGCTTATAGCTATGTTTACCACTCAATTGGTGAACTTGTAGCCTGGGTTGTTGCTTTCGGTTTATTCCTTGAATACAGTTTCGGAGCTTCAGCTGTTTCAATTGCTTGGGGAGAATATCTCAAGAATGCTATAGGTTTTTCATTGCCTGCTTTTTGGAGCGGACCTAATATTGATGATCATGGTGTCTTCCATTTTGGTATCAATGTCATAGCTATAGCCGTAATCGCAGTAGTAAGTATTGTTCTAATTTATGGTGGCGTGAAGAAATCAGCAAAGCTCAATTTCGCTCTTGTGGTGCTGAAGTTGACACTGCTAGTAACCTTTCTAGCGGTTGGCATTCCTCATATTAATCCAGCTAACTGGTTCCCCTTTATGCCCCATGGTTTCGAAGGCGTTTTGAAAGGTGCTGCTACAGCCGTATTTCCTTTTGTCGGCTTTGATGCACTCTACACGTTTGCTCGTGAATCAAAATCGCTCAAAGACACACGCTGGGCTACCTATTGGTGCGTCGGCATTGTTGCTTTCTTGTACGTTACTGTTATGGCCGTGGCAACCGGCTTAGCACCATGCTCTATTGATGGCCATCCCAATGAACTATTCGTTGGCTCTGAGGCGGCCGCACCATTAGCTAAATTGCTTACAGCGGCAGGCGAGGGCTGGACAGCTAAGTTCATTTCGTTTGGTGCAGTACTGGGGATCTTTAATGTACTTTTGGTGTTCTGCATGGGCGGACCCCGCATCTTCTTGAACATGGCAGAGGACGGTTTGCTTCCTCCGATATTTAAGAAGATGAATAATGGTAACCCAACAGTTGGCATCATTCTCAATGGTGTGGTGGTGGCTGCTATAGCAGGCTTTGTGCCGTTTGGAAAGATTGCCGATATGATGGTGCTCGGAACTCTTGTGGCCTTCATCTTCGTCTGTATCGGTGCTTTGAAGCTCAAGTTGGTCAATCCAATCATCGCTATTGCTGGCGGAGTCGGCTGCACCATTCTCGCTTTCAATCTTGAGCCGGAGGTTTTGAAAGTTTATTCAGTGACTTTGCCTGTTGGTCTGTTTATCTATTTTCTCTATGGCTACAAACACAGTAAATTGCGTAGGGCGAAGGAAGGCTAGTCAGTTTTTTGCATCTGAAGGACGTTGATGTGGCTCAGAGCTTAAAAGTCAGAACGACATCGCTGTGACTTGGACTCATATAGTCAGAACGACATCGCTGTGACTTGGATTCATATAGTCAGAACGACATCGCTGTGACTTGGATTCATATAGTCAGAACGACATCGCTGTGACTTGGATTCTTATAGTCAGAACGACATCGCTGTGACTTGGATTCATATAGTCAGAACGACATCGCTGTGACTTGGATTCTTATAGTCAGAACGACATCGCTGTGACTTGGACTCATATAGTCAGAACGACATCGCTGTGACTTGGACTCATATAGTCAGAACGACATCGCTGTGACTTGGACTCATATAGTCAGAACGACATCGCT
>JAUYRX010000031.1:0-202472 GCA_030696635.1 Candidatus Melainabacteria bacterium | reverse complement strand
CTGCTGGACCCGGTGGACCAAGCGGCCCTGCTGGACCCGGTGGACCAAGTGGCCCTGCTGGACCCGGTGGACCAAGCGGCCCTGCTGGACCTGGTGGACCAAGTGGCCCTGCTGGACCTGGTGGCCCAAGCGGCCCTGCTGGACCAAGTGGCCCTGCTGGCCCCGGCGGACCAAGCGGTCCTGCTGGACCCGGCGGACCAAGCGGTCCTGCTGGACCCGGCGGACCAAGCGGTCCTGCTGGACCCGGTGGACCAAGCGGTCCGAAAGGCCCAAGCGGTCCGAAAGGCCCAGGTGGACCAACCGGCCCAGGTGGACCAACGGGCCCTGGTGGACCAAGTGGCCCTGCTGGACCTGGCGGTCCATTTGGCCCCGCTGGACCTGCAGGCCCAGGTGGACCAACAGGCCCTGGTGGACCTGGTGGTCCTGCTGGACCCGGTGGACCTGCTGGACCCGGTGGACCGAGTGGACCTAGTGGTATTACTTTTCCTGGTGTGGCCTAACTCTTGCAAGCTCTTTAAGAGTATGAGTTAAAGCACTATTTCACGTGTCACAAAAAAAGGCGGCTATTGAGGCCGCCTTTTTTAATTCAATTTGCTAACTGCTTCTTGCTTACTTTTTCTTCCCACCACCAAGAACGCCACGAATGAACTTACCTAGTGGATCGTAGAACTCATCCACTACTCTTTCTTTTAATGGAATGATGGCATTGTCTGTAATGTGAATGTCTTCTGGACAAACTTCAGTGCAGCATTTGGTGATGTTGCAGTAACCGATGTGTCCTTCATCTTTCAGATACTTCATGCGGTTTGCTTCATCTAGCGGATGCATTTCTAAGCCAGCGACGCGCACCATAAAACGTGGGCCCATGAAGTTGTCTTTGCGCTCGTGGTCGCGCAAAACATGGCAGACGTTTTGGCATAAGAAGCATTCAATACACTTGCGAAATTCTTGAACGCGCTCAATATCTTCTTGGTAGATAGTCCAGTCAGCATCTGGTGAAGGAGAAAAAGCTTTGATCTTTTTGTTGACTTCATAGTTCCAGCTAACATCGGTGACCAGATCTTTGATGATAGGAAAAGTCTTAATTGGCTGCACGCAGATGTCTTCACCATCTTTGAACGAATCCATTCTTGACTTGCACATCAAGGAAGGCATGCCGTTTACTTCAGCACTGCAAGAACCGCATTTAGCAGCTTTGCAGTTCCAGCGCACGGCCAGTTCAGGGTCAAAGTTTTGCTGAATATAGTGAATGGCGTCGAGAACGACCATACCAGCTTCAACAGGTACTTTGTAAGATTGAAACTCACCCTTATCTTTTGTGCCTCTGTATACCTTCAGGGTCGCCTGGCGACCGGTTGACTCAGGCATTAGCTGGCTCCTTTTTCTTTACGAAAAGCTCTTTTAAGTCTGCAGGCATCTCTGGTAGTGGCGTATGCTCCAAAACCATCTTGCCATCAGCACCTTTACTGCAGGCAGAGTTTTTAGTGCCCCATTCTTTCTCGGTATTGGGATAGTCTAGGCGGCTATGGGCACCGCGACTTTCTTGGCGAGATAAGGCACTACGGGCAATCGCTTCAGAGCAAATCATCATGTTCTTCAAGTCACGGCACATGTGCCAACCGGGGTTAAAGGCTTTAGTGCCCTTGGCCCCAGCTTTTTCTACATCTGCCTTGAGTTCTTCAAGCTTAGCTATGCCGATAGCTAACTCAGATTCTTCACGGAAAATGTCGACATAGGTTGACATGATTTTGTTTAGGGCTTTGTGCACGTCATAAGGATTTTTACCGTCCTTAATTTGGAACGGTGCTTCCATTTCGGCAATAGCTTCTTTGACAAATTTGTCATCAATTTTTGGTGTGTCAGATAGGCCTTTGACATACTCAACAGCACCAGCTCCGGCTCTCTTGCCGAATACTACCAGGTCTGACAAAGAGTTTCCGCCCAGGCGATTGGCTCCATGCATGCCCCCTGAGCATTCTCCGGCAGCAAACAGCCCCGGTACTCTCGTCATCTGTGACTCAGCCTCGACTCTGATACCACCCATGGTGTAGTGCATAGTTGGTCCGACTTCCATCGGGCCAGCAGTAATGTCTACGTCAGCCAAGTCTTTGAACTGATGATACATAGAAGGAAGTTTCTTCTTCACCCTTTCTGAGTCTTGATAGCTGATATCAAGGAAGACGCCTCCGTGAGGCGAGCCGCGCCCTTCTTTGACTTCGGTGTAGATAGCGCGAGCAACGTTGTCTCGAGTGGACAGCTCTGGTGGGCGACGGGCTTCAGTGCGGGTTCCCGCGAGAGCCGCGTTAACCCAGGTGACAGCTTCAGCTTCATCAGCGGCATAGTCGTTTCTGGTTGCTTCAGGTAAATATTTGAACATAAAGCGTTCGCCTAAGCTGTTGCGCAGTATGCCGCCTTCACCGCGTACCCCTTCTGTCACTAAGATGCCGCGCACGCCTGGCGGCCAGACCATGCCTGTCGGGTGGAATTGAATAAATTCCATATCGATAAGCTCGGCGCCGGCATCATAGGCCAAACCTTGGCCATCGCCGGTGTATTCCCATGAGTTAGAGGTAACGGTATAAGCCTTACCAGTGCCGCCGGTGGCGAGCACAATTGCTTTGGTTTTGAAGAGAATATAGCGGCCGTCTTCGCGGTAGTAACCAAAAGCTCCGGCAATTTTATCGCCGTCTTTGATGAGCTTGGTGATGGTGCACTCCATGTACACTTCAATACCTTGGTGTACGCCTCTATCTTGCAAGGTGCGAATCATCTCTAAGCCGGTTCTATCTCCGACGTGGCAGAGACGCTTCCAGGTGTGGCCACCAAAGGCTCGTTGCAAGATTTTGCCGTCTTTAGTGCGGTCAAAAACGGCACCCCAGCGCTCTAGCTCTTTTACTCTGTCTGGGGCTTCTTGGGCGTGCAATTGCGCCATGCGCCAATTGTTTAGCTGCTTGCCACCATTCATGGTGTCTTTGAAGTGTGTTTGCCAACCATCCATGGGGTCAACGTTTGCTAAGGCCGCGGCTACTCCGCCTTCTGCCATAACTGTGTGGGCCTTGCCTAAAAGTGATTTGCAGATAAGTCCTACGCTAACGCCTTGGCCCGAGACTTCGATGGCGGCTCTTAGGCCTGCTCCACCTGCGCCAATTACCAAAACGTCGTGTTCTCTAATTTCGTATTCGCTCATAATTTAAAATAGTTGAAATGCAATGTTGGGATCGACACAGGTGTAACGGATATATAGATCAGTGAGGGCTACAGAAAATAGTGAGGTCCAGGCCCATTGCTGGTGACGCTCATTGAATTTTGTTACGAGCTGCCAGGCCTGGAAAGCTGGTTTAACTTTTGACTCGTTGGAAGGACAAGAGAAGCAATCTTCTTTGCCACCGACAATGTGCCTGCATGCATGGCAACCGAATGTATAGCCAGAAAGCAAAACACAATTAGCAATCATCACTACCGTCAATACGCTGAGGTGGAAGCCTCCGTCGTAGTAGAGAGTCTTAATGGCGTCCCACCAAAGAATTAGCAGAACAGGTGTGGCGACATAGAATGCGTAGCGATGAAGATTCTGTAGGACAAAGGGAAAGGACTGCTCGCCTGTGTAGCCTTTGCCTTTGAACATGCCCACGGTGCAAGCTGGTGGATGCATAAAGTATGAGCGGTAATAGGCCTTACGATAGTAGTAGCAGGTAGCTCTGAAAGATAGGGGAATCCATAGAATCAAAAAGGCTGGCGATAACGGCCACCAAGGCACAAACTCTTTTAAATTTGGTGAATAGAAAGGCGATAGGTATGGACCAACTTCATAGAGATTGTTTTCGATGGCTCTGCCAGTAGCATATATGCCGAAAGCCGTGAAAACAAAAGCAATGAGAAATGGTTCAACCCACCAGTTGTCTTTGCGCGAGGTTGGGCCTTCATAAGCTGGCACTGCATTTGATTGCGGGAGCTTTGATTCAGGCAAATCAGTAAGGTGCTGGGTCATTTGGATTGTCAATCTCCTGGGATGCTCAGAGCAATAACAGCTCCGGTCCACTATCGGACATAACAAATTATAGCCAGCTGAAACAGTGTGTGACCCGGCTTTTGTCTAATTTTCGCAAAGCTCCAGTGTCTATCAATTGTCTAGATAATTCGTTTCTATTGGCTAAGCACGCATAAAAAGAAAGTTGCAAAGTACAAAAGAGTGGTTTAGCAATTCTCCTTATAATCCGCTCATCTTACTCTGCCTCGGAACTTGGTCTTGTCGCTAGCGTCTTTCTTAGGATGTTAGCTTTGAACTTTTTGTCCTAATTGTTCGTTATTAGCAGTATGGATGTTAGGTTCAAATTCAGAAGGCCGTCTCAACAGACGGCCTGGCAAGGAGCTTTATCATGAATGCCAAAGTGCGTAAATCAAAAACTAGCGATCTCAGTAAGAAGTCTCCAACTAAAGCTGAGGTGGCCGCCAGTTTAGCTATCGCAAAGAGATTAGATGAGGCGATTCCGCTTAGCACCCCAGAATGGCGAAGGGTTGAACAAATGTTGATGCGCCTTACTGAATTTGCTCCGACAGATCTGGTTTTTGATGTAGCCAGTGCTATTGCCTTCTATGCTGACGACCAGGCCAAACGTGGCTATATACTAGGCACTCATGATTCTGTTAAGTTAGTTGCTTAGTGTTTGTGAGAACAAAGTTGCAAATTCGGCCAGCCTGCCTTTCTGATTGCCAAGCTATATCTAGTCTGTATAACTATTATGTTGAGACCTCCACGGCTACCTTTGCCCTAGAGCTGGAAAGCTTGGCTGAGCGGCAAGCCTGGTTTAAGCAACACGAGGAAAATAATCTGCCCATTCTTGTGGCTGAGTTAGACAACCAAGTAGTTGCCTTTGCCTCACTTTCTTTTTATCATCAGCGCTGCGCTTATCGGCAAACTGTTGAAGCGTCAATTTATGTAGACCATCTTTTTTTATCGCGCGGCTATGGCCGATTGCTTATGAAAGAGTTGATGGATGCCGCAGAGAATGCTGGCTTCCATGCGGTGCTTGGTTTGATTTGTAGTGAGAATACAGCTAGTATCAAACTCATGCTTGACTTCGGTTTCTTTGAAGCTGGGTGTTTGAAACAAGTCGGGAAAAAGTACGATCGTTGGCTGGATGTGGCAATATTAGAGAAAATCCTCTAGTACCTAGTTTCTTTAAGTCTGACAAATTGAAATTCAAAGCCAAAATTCGCAGCACTGCTAATAATTCTGAAAGTCTAACGTCTGTTGCCAAATCGCAGGCGCTCTGGCGCTACTTGTTTTTGGCTCCGCTTGCCTACCTTCTGCTTTCGCCTCGGGTCAATATGCGGCTCTATCGCCGCCTGCTCTTTCAGCCTACGGCTTTTCCTGAGCAGCTCAATGGTCAGTTGCCGCGAGCGATGGATATTGAGCCTGAAGAACTGTATTTCAACAGCTTTGGTGACCTCGATAGCAAAGAAACTCTGCACGGCTGGTATTTCCAGCATCCCAATGAAGACGCGCCATTAGTAATTTTCAGTCACGGCAATTCAGGTAATCTCACTATTCGCGCGCCATTGTTTCAAGTGCTGCTTGAAAGTGGCGCCTCTGTGTTTATCTATGACTACAGGGGTTTTGGTAAGAGCACAGGCTCTCCTACTGTCGAAGGGGTTTATCAGGACGGTCTAGCTGCTTATGACTTTGTTGTCGGCAAGTTTGCTCTGCAAGCAGATCGGGTCTTCCTCTATGGAGAATCGCTTGGCGCTGCAGTTAGTAGCTACATTGCAAGCAAGCGAAAGTCAGCCGGATTGGTTCTGCAATCGGGCTTTAGTTCGTTGCGAAATATTGGCGGGGAGCGTGTTAGAGCACTTAAGCTTTACCCCTCCTGGCTCTTTCCAATGCCTGGTACGAGCAGTCGCGATATATTAGCGACAGAACATCCACCCTTGCTTATTATTCATGGAAAGCTTGACAAATCAGTGGCTTTTCATCATGCCCAAGCTCTTTATGATTGTGCTTCGCAACCCAAGCAGTTGCTTACGCTTCCAGTTAGTGGACATTCTGACTTAGTGGCTACGGCAAAAGATACTTTGAAAGAAAATCTCACGGCCTTCTTCAGTCGCTTTGGTCAATCTTAGTTACCCTCATTAATATATTGGTCACCCTAGATGCCTGCAGGCTCCAGCGGGTGTTAAATGGTAGTAAATATCCCTCGGCAAGACTAACTAGTACTAAGCGGAGGAGTCATGAATAATCAATATTATTTGGTCAAAGGCCTGAATAAACTGGCCCAGGGCTGGCATGAATTAGGTGAAGATGCAGTTGCTAAAAGCATCTATCGTTACCTGATCAGCCTGCATCTAAGCAATCCAGCCGAAGCATTCGGTGATGATGCCGAATTTTCCGCCCTAATGCAAGACTACGATGCCCTCATTAAGTGCAGCGATATTGACGCAAAAGAGTTGGTTCACAACTAATTTTTTTGGCTATTCTCACGAATCAAGTTAAGCGCAGATCCGGCTCTGAACCAGCCGATTTGTTCTTCTGTCATGGTGTGCTTGACTGTAATAACTTCAATCGTTCCGTCATGGTGCTTGATTTCAACTTCAAGATTTTTACCAGGTGCAAGAGCACCAAGATTCTTGATGCTGAAGCGGTCTAGTTCTTGAACCTTGTCGTAATCAGCAGGATTGACGAAAGTCAGGGCAAGAATGCCTTGCTTCTTCAAATTGGTTTCGTGAATGCGGGCAAAGCTTCTGACAAGAACGGCCTTGCAGCCTAAGAACCGCGGCGACATTGCCGCATGCTCGCGGCTAGAACCTTCGCCGTAGTTCTGATCGCCGATTACTAGCCAGCCGGTTTTCTCGGCTTTGTAGTGGCGGGCAACTTCAGGATAAGTCATGCGTTTCTGATTCAAGACATCAAGGCCGATACCAACTTCTTTGCTGAAAGCGTTGATGGCGCCAATGAACATGTTGTCACTGATTTTATCGAGGTGACCACGGAACTTCAGCCAAGGGCCAGCTGGAGAAATGTGGTCGGTGGTGCACTTGCCTAGTGCTTTGAGCAAGACAGGAAGATTCTCGTAGTCTTTACCGTCCCAGGCGGCGAAAGGTTCGAGCAATTGCAGTCTGCCTGAATCAGGTGAGACTGCCACTTTTATCTGATCACCATCAACTGCTGGCGGGATATAGCCGTTGTCTTCAGACTTGAAGCCTTTTGACGGTAACTCAGGGGCCTGTGGTGGCACTAAGCTGAAGCTCTTGCCGTCGCTGCCCACCATTGTGTCTTTCATGGGGTTGAATGACAGTGAACCAGATAGAGCTAGGGCTGTCACAATTTCAGGACTGCCGATGAAAGCTAGAGTCTCAGGGTTGCCATCATTGCGCTTTTGGAAGTTGCGGTTAAACGATGTAATGATCGAATTGCTTTCGCCTTGCTTGATGTCATCGCGCTTCCACTGTCCAATACAAGGGCCGCAGGCATTGGCTAGTACTGTGCCTCCAATTCCCTCAAGTGTTTTTAGCTGACCATCGCGATCAATGGTTTCGTAGATCTGTTCAGAGCCTGGAGTGATCAAGAAACCACAACTCGACTTGATACCGTGATCAGCCCCTTGCTGAGCTACGTGGGCTGCTCTGCTCATGTCTTCATACGAAGAGTTAGTGCAGCTGCCAATTAAGGCATAGGTAAGTTTGTCTGGATAGCCCTTAGCTTTGATCTCGGCTGCAAACTCTGAAATTGGGCGAGCTAAGTCTGGTGTGTGTGGGCCCACTACATAAGGCTCAAGCTGGTCAAGATCGATTTCGACAACCTGGTCGAAGAATAGGGTTGGATTGGCAGCAACTTCAGGATCAGCCACCAGGCATTCTTTATATTGGTCTGCTAATTTGGCGAACTCTTCTCTCTTAGTGACGTTGAGATACTTAGCCATACGCTCGTCATAAGGGAAGATTGAAGTTGTTGCACCTAGCTCGGCACCCATATTGGTGATGGTGGCTTTGCCAGTGCAACTAATAGATTTTGTGCCTTCGCCGAAATACTCGACAATGGCTCCAGTACCGCCAGCAACAGTTAAGATGCCAGCGATTTTGAGAATGACGTCTTTAGGCGAAGTCCAGCCGTTCAGCTTACCTTTGAGGTGAATGCCGATTAGCTTGGGCCAGCGAAGACCCCAGGCTACTCCGGCCATGACGTCAACAGCATCGGCTCCGCCGACGCCAATAGCAACCATGCCCAGGCCACCAGCGTTAGGCGTGTGCGAATCTGTTCCAATCATCATTGTGCCTGGCAAGGCATAGTTTTCTAGCACTACCTGGTGGATGATGCCAGCGCCGGGCTTCCAGAAACCGATGCCGTGCTTATTGCTGGCTGATTCGAGGAAGTCGTAGACTTCTTTGTTTTCGTCAAGAGCGCGCTCCATATCTTGCTCGGCGCCTACTCTTGCTTGAATTAGGTGATCGCAGTGCACCGTACTTGGTACCGCTACTGTCTTTAACTGAGCTTGCATAAACTGCAATAGAGCCATCTGTGCCGTGGCGTCTTGCATGGCCACTCGGTCTGGTCTTAAGAATGCATAGGTTTCGCCGCGCTTAACTTCTTCAGTAGGCCAGTGATCAAGGTGTGATGTCAACACCTTCTCTGCCAATGTTAGCGGTCGACCAAATTTCTCTCTCGCTTCTTGATGCTTCTTGGGTAGCGCTTCGTAGAGTTTTTTGATATCCGATACTTTCAATTCAGCCATTGCAGTCTCTCTTGTAGCTTCAGTCTAAGACTCTGATTGTACTATTTATCGCTCTCTAATTGCTTTTCAAGTGCTGCGCTGAGCCCGTATAGCAGGCTGTCTTAATTGAATATTTCAATTTGTTGACCGGCAGTGTTAGCATTGACGAGCAATTTTTTATATTGAGAAGAGATTTTGAAAGCACAAAAGCCGGCAATATTTATTCCAACTTTGTACTTTGCTTCTGGCCTTCCATACACCCTAGTTGTGCTTGTCTCGGTTATTTTCTACAAAAATCTTGGTGAGTCCAATGACTTTGTTGGAGTGGTTACCAGTTCGTTCTATCTTGCTTGGGTAGCCAAATTTCTCTGGGCGCCCTTGGTTGACCTGGTAGGCAAGAAAAGAATATGGATTGTGGTGGCGCAATTAGTTCTAGCGCTTACTTGTGTAGCCTTGGCCTTGAGTCTGGCCAGCAGTCAAATAGCTATTTTGAGTATTGTGCTGTTTTCAATTATGGCCTTGATCTCTGCTACCCAAGATGTTGCCAGCGACGGCTATTATCTTGAAGTTTTAGACAAAGAACAGCAGTCGTATTTTGTCGGTGTGCGAAATGCTTTCTATAAGATGGCGGTTTTGTTTGGTCAAGGAGGACTGGTGATGTTAGCTGGTTGGCTTGCCCATCAATCTTCCTTTGGCGTCAAAGGCGGCTGGTCTGTGGCTTTCTTGCTCTGCGCTGCCATTTTTGCTTTGCTTAGTATCTTTCATTTCTTTAGCTTGCCGCAGCAAGCGCCAAGAGAAAATCTGAAGGATCCTTCAGTTCTAACGGAAGAGAAATCAGGCATTAGTCTCGCTGAATTTTTCACGGTTTTTCGCACGTTTTTCGCCCAGAAGGCCATCATACCGATTGTTCTTTATATATTGATTTTTCGACTCGGTGACGCTCTTATGCTGAAAATGGCTGCGCCATTTTTGCTTGATGCTCCCAAAGTCGGTGGCCTTGGCATTTCTACTGAGACTGTCGGACTTATATATGGAGGGGTTGGTGTAGGCTTCCTCTTATTGGGCGGTATCGTAGGTGGTTTTGTCGTTAGCAAGTTTGGACTTAAGCGCACATTAATGCCCACTGCCATTTTTCAAAATGTGGCGATTTTGCTTTACTACTTTATGGCCACGTCAGCACCCAGCGTATTGCTAACCTCGGTTTGCAATGCCATTGAGCAATTTGCCTATGGATTGGGCACCGCAGCCTATACAGTGTTTTTGCTTAGAACTGTTAACCCTAAATACAAATCGGGTCATTACGCCATAGCAACGGCCCTGATGGCCGCAGGCGTGATGGTACCTGGCATCTACAGTGGCAAGCTCCAAGGCGCCCTTGGCTATCCTCATTTCTTTTTACTCAGTTTCGTTCTATCTATCCCTGGTATGATCACGATTCTCTTATTGCCGCTTGAAGATAAATAACGAAAATGCAGTACCGTAGAATTGGGAAATGGGGCGTCAAAGTCAGCGAAGTTTCATTGGGCAGCTGGCTCACCCATGGTGGATCTGTAGATGAGAAGAACTCCATCAAGCAAGTTCAGCACGCCTTTGAGCAGGGTATAAATTTCTTTGACAATGCTAATGTCTACGCCCAGGGTGCTTCTGAGAGTGTTGTCGGCAAGGCCATAAAGCCACTCAAGCGTGATTCCATTTTTCTCGCAACCAAAGTTTTCTTTCCTATGGGCGAAGGACCTAACGATAAAGGCCTGTCGCGCAAGCATGTCTATGAGCAGTGCCATGCCAGCTTGAAGCGCCTCGGGAGCGACTATATTGACCTTTATCAGTGCCATCGTTTCGATCCGGAAGTGCCAATGGAAGAATTGGTGCGCACCATGGATGACCTAACCAGGCAAGGCAAAATTTTGTACTGGGGTGTAAGTGAGTGGAGTGGTTCTCAGATTGAAGATGCCCATCGTGTAGCTCACGAACTTAATGCAGTTCCACCAATTTCTAATCAGCCTTGCTACAACATGCTCACGCGCAATATTGAAGCATCTGTCATACCGGCTTGCGAGAGAACCGGTGTCGGTCAAGTTGTATTTTCACCGCTCGCTCAGGGCGTTCTCACTGGCAAATATCTGCCAGAGAAGCCACTGCCAGCCGATTCGCGTGCCGCTGACAGTAAGGTTAACGTCTTTATGATGGGTCGTAATTTGATGGCCAATGAAACCCTTGAGAAGGTGCAGAGGCTAAGCACACTTGCTTCAGAGTGTGGCTTAACCATGTCGCAGTTTGCCTTGGCTTGGTGCTTGCGTCATCAGAATGTTGCCAGCGTTATCATTGGCGCCACCAAAGTTGGCCAAATTGATGAGAACGTTAAAGCTGCTGGAGTCAAACTAAGCTCAGAAATTCTCGAAAAAGTCGAAGTAATCCTCGGGGCGGCCACCGTCGCTAGAGCTTAGCAATTTCAGGCTATTTGACGGTAGGGTTAAATGTGCTGTCATTGGGCACATTGCTGATGTCACCGGTGGAGAAATATGAAAAAGTTCCCTGAGCGCACCTCAGCCTTACTACTGAGCCTATCGCTGGCCTTGCAGGTACTGAGCCCCTTAGCAATTCTTCAGCCTGCTTATGCGGTTGAATCTGAAGCTGGGTCGAGTGCTAGTTCGGGCTTGCCATCAGAGGTTACTGGTATCGAGCCAGTGAAGACAGAAACGCCAGCTGCTAGCGATACTGCAACTGCTGCTAGTTCCGCTGCTTCTAATACTGCTACTTCAGCAACTACATCTACGTCTGCAACGGCAGCCCCAGCGCCAGCAAATGAGTCTTACGCCGATCCTGTGATTGTGCGGCCTGTTATTGACCTTCCTCACGTTAAAGAGGCAGCGGCAGCCGCTGCCCAGTCCGCTGCCCATTCCTCTGCCCATTCCTCTGCCCATTCCACTGCGCCAACGGGCTTAGCTGGAAGCGCTTCTAAAGCAGCAGCAGTTACTCCGGCAGTCAAAGCCATTCAGGCCCAGGCCACAACCACTAAACTCTATGGTCGCATTGAGCAAATTACCAGCGGCAACGGTGCCAACTTTCCTATAATCCTCAAGGCGATGACGCCCCAGTTAGATAATTCACTAGCGAAGAAGCCTCTCAGTGGTGCTGCTACCGATGTAAGTATGTTCTCTGGCACTATAGCAAAAAGCTTCCCCTCAGATTATCGTGGAAATTGGGGTGGTGACCTGACAGTATGGCGAGTTGAACAAGATCCAATTTGCTACAAGATTGATCCTGAAGAAGCCTCGAAAGTCTTGAAGATCTTCAAAACTGGCGCCAAAGGATCGACCAATTTTATGTTTGCGCAAGATACCCGGGGCGGAATAGTTTTGGCACCAGCCAAAGTAATGTTCTCTGTACCGGGAAAAGATATTGGTGCCGACCAGCAGATGGCCCAAATGATGGGAGGCCAGAGCTTCGCCAATATGGGCCCCATGGGCCAAATGATGCAGCAAATGGCACAGAGCATGCCCGTTCCTGTAATCTTTTCTTTTGGCGATATTCAATCAAGTCAGTATGCTAAAGGTTTGTCCGGCAACGAGTTTGTTCAACGTACACTGAAAAACCAAGTGCGGCAGCTTGCTCCTAATGTGCTTGAACAGCAGATTGTGGCTGAATGTAATGAAATTATGCGCTCTACCGGTCAGCCAAGAAAACGCTACGAAGAATCTGTTTTGCGTTTCACTAAAGTCAATAGTCAGCAAATGTATGTGCAAGCAGCGCAAGTTGTTTTTGGCCAAGACCGTAAGTTCCAGCAGAAAATAGTTATGTACGGATATGTGACAAAAGGTCAGGTAGCTAATACCAATCCTTACTCTGGTATGATGCAGATGATGCAACCGGGCCAATCTGGCCAGAGCCAATTTCCGAGCTTGCAACCTGGACAAAATCCCTTTGGTGGCGGCGGAAATCCTTTTGGTGGAGGCATGCCGCAGTTCCCACCAGGGTCCAATCCGTTTCAGGGCTTATTTGGCCAATAGAAAAATAAATCGCAATAGAATTTTAACGGACACGATCAGATGAACACTTCTTCCGCCAGCGACCTCGATACATTAGCTGATTTTGTCACTAACATGATTATTCAGCACGATTATCCAGGTTTTGAGCCACGCTCTTTCCGCATTGGCCTCACCGAGCAACTACTAAAATCAAGTGCCCGACTTTATGCCGATGCTTTAGATCATCCTAGTGTCTATGTTCGCTTGACCGCATTACGATGGTTTCAAGAAAAACCTGGTGCAATTAAACCCTACTTGAAGCCAATTCTAGGTTTGCTTTCGAACTCTGACGAGTGGGTGCGCATGGAAGCGACTATTACTTTAGAACGCTATCAACATCCGTCACTGCCAATTGCTCTAGCTATAACCGTGCAACTTGAAGATCAGTATCCATTGGTGCGCAGAGAAGCGGCCAAAGCTCTTGGTAAGATGCTGGCCAAGATAAAAGAGAGCACCAATTCAAAGAATGCTGCCAAGAACGCAGAGCGTGATCTTGAGTTAGCACCAATCGTAGAAAGTCTTAAAAATGCCTTGCGTGATGACGAAGACGCTCAGGTGCGGCAGAAAGCCGAGAAGGCCTTGCGCAAGTCTGGAGCCTACGCTGGTTAAGTCAGCTTTATGTTATTGATTGATTGCAGAAGTTCGTTTGATTTGGCGACAAAATCGCACTCATTGGTGAGTTTGGTGTACAAACCGTACTCATAGTATTGCTCAAGAAAATTCAAGTCGTATCTCAAGATCTTAAGTAAGTCATCAACTATTACTTCAGAGGCCCCTAGAAGCTCTTCTAAGGCATTTGAGCGGGCTAATAGCTCACCAGCCAGGGCGACGATAGCCTGGGTCTTCTGCTCATGCCTTGTGGTGCCATCCCCATAGGCGTTGGCTAGACTCTGGTGCATTGAGGCGGCGCAACTAACTAAATTGGCGGCAAATTGATGAAAGTAGGTGCGGATCATTTTTTCTTCAAGGGTGACGCGTTTCTCGGTGAGGCGAGAAATGATTTCGTTAATCTTGGTGGTCAAGGCCAAGCAGTGATCAAGCACTGTGATTATGCCCTTGACACGTTCTTCTTCTTCTATGTTATGCAGCATATTTTGATCTTCTTTTGCAGCCCAATTCGTTTAATACTTTAGTGTACCCGCAACCTTTATAGAAGAGACCATAGTAGAAGAGACCGCCTCGATTGGAGGCGGTCTCTTCTGTTTGAATTTGAAACTGACTAGCAGTCTCTATGTTGATGAAGATGGGGTAGAAACGGCTCCGATGGCGGAGTAGTTTTCAGAGACTTCCATGGTGCTGACTGAAAGGTGGGCCCCACCTTGCTGCCTTCTGAAATTATCGAGATACCGGCGAAGAGCTTCTCTTATCAGATCGGATCTAGTGCGGTGCTCGCACTGAGCGATGAAATCTACTTGCTCTAGCATGGCAGGAGGCAGTGCAATTAGGACCTTTTTGGGCATATTCGGTTCCTCGGGTATATCTGTCTGGCGACAAGGGGGGCTTATTGGGGCGCGAAGGTACACCTCAAGCAAACTGCACTCTGGCGCAGAGGTCTTGAGACGAAGTCGTTCCTATAGTTCTGAGTCCGTTTTTTTTGTCTACGGTCTTAACAATAGGTAACTGCTTTTGGGTGGTTAGTTGGATTTATCAACCACCTTCAACATGTATTCAATTTACACATGAAAGTCGATATCGTAAAGGTCTAAAAGGGGCATAAATACCCAATTTCATCGAAGAGCACATAAAAGGATTTTCCGAAAGGCGCAATGGCAAGCACGGTAACCGTCTTCAAGGATCGGCCTGAAAACGGTATAGATACTAGGATCCACAAGGACATATACACCTATTGCATTGCCGAAAATTTGTGCTAGGCACTTTCTGCTTTTCGCTGAAAAATGAATCAAGTTGACTGTTCATGCGGGTTTGAGTCTTTGCTGTTTCGAGTTTATCTGGCCGGTTTTGGTAGGGCTTAGTGTCTTGCGTACTAGTGATATTTATACTATGTCTACAAGGTAAGCCAGACGGCATCTAGTTATCATTAAATGGTATCACTGTTGATACCATGGTTGTATATCTGTACCCGGGGACCCTGACCGGTGTCCTCAATTGCATGATGAAGCAAGTGTTCATGCCGATTCTGGCGGCCATAGACTGCCAGTGGGGTACTACTTGCTGGGTTATCTACAGGTTTTGCACCGATCGCATATATTGCCCTGCTACAAAAAAGTCAATTTTTTTTTGCTGCCTTAATCACAATGAGCAATGTTTGACGAAAGGCGCAGAGGTACTAGATTTTTAACAGCAAAATCGAGTTAGATATAAGACTTAGATTCACATTTGCCACAATTTTGCTGGTTACCGTTAACAATTTTAGATTCATTTGGGGAGAGCTATGCTCATTGCAAGTTGGAATGTCAACTCCATAACTGTTAGATTGCCTCATCTTTTAGATTGGCTCAAAAGCATGTCCCCGGATCATGTCTGTTTGCAAGAGCTGAAAACCATTGAAGAGAAATTTCCTTTTGAGCAGCTTGCTGAAATCGGTTATAGCGCTCATGTTGTTGGTGAGAAAACTTACAATGGTGTGGCCATACTTTCAAAAAGTACGACTGAATGTGTAAGCAAATTTTTGCCGGGCTCACCAGAGCCCCTTCAAAGTCGTTTGATAGAGGTTTGTGTCAATGGTGTGTACATTCTCAACTTATACGTGCCAAACGGCTCAGAAGTCGGGTCAGCTAAGTACGAATATAAGTTGGCCTGGTTTAAGGCGCTGATCTCTTATATAGAAGAGCGCCATGTCAAAAATGGTGTTGTTTCAGACAAGTTAGTTATTTGTGGTGATTTCAATATAGCTCCCGACGATCGCGATGTTCATGATCCAGCCGAATGGGTGGGGCAAGTCTTGGTCAGTGAAGCCGAGCGTGACTGTTTCCGCCAGCTTACTAATCTAGGCCTGATTGATAGTTTCAGAGAATTTGAGCAGGGTTCTGGTCATTTCTCTTGGTGGGATTACCGCATGATGGCATTTCGCCGCAAACGCGGTATGCGCATTGACCATATTCTTGTGTCGCCACCATTAAAAGAGGCGCTGAAACGCTCATGGATAGACGTTGAGCCCCGAAAACTAGAAAAGCCGTCGGACCATGCACCCGTAATTGCTGAATTCGAAATATAGACGAAAAAGTCTAAGCTTTCTCTTTGACAGGCTTGTCATATTTGAAGAGAATGTCTTGAACAGCCACTTCTGACAATCCCGGGAATTTGCCGTCAATAATTTGATCTGCTAATTTACTGGCAGCTTTGAAGTAACTATCAGAAGGTCTTTCACCGGTAAGTTTGCAGCGCAAATCTTGACAGAGAATGTCAGCAGCTGCCTCAATCACAGAATTCTTTTCGTTGTGGGCCCACAATGCCGTTACCAAAATGATAATTGCATCTTGTGCTCTTTGCGACATCTCGGCAATGCGGCATTGTCTATCTGCCAACTTAAGTTGGTGCTTGACCATTGCCTGACTTAGCTCGAGGGGTGTGTCTGAAAGAAACTCAAGTGCAAAATCTACATGGGCCTTCAGTTCTTGCGACATTCCAGGAATTTCGTGAGAGTCGACGCCTTCTAGCTGCTTGCCCATCCACCAGAATGCGTAGGGCACTAATTCATTGCGCAAGGCAAATCCGTGCAGAGGGTTCATTGGATTGAATTTCTTCAGCCCAGCGCGAGGAATAGCTTTGCCGATTGGTTCAAAGTAAGTGACGCCGTGTTGTTTAGCCAATGATTTGAAGAAAGCCATTCCAAGCATCTCGCCCTCGCCCTCGTAAATACAGGGAGCAAGGAAGTCGTGAATGTTATCACCCAGTAAATGCCCAGCTAAAAACGAGCGTCCACCATGAGTCTTCATAAATAACTCTATGGCACATTCTTTCTCGGCCTCAGAGCCGAAGATTTTAGCAATGATACATTCGAGTTCGCCACGGTAACCTTGGTCTAACAGCCAAGAACCCCAAGCTACTAAAGCGTCCGCTCCGCAGATTAAAGCAGCTGCTCGCGCAATTCTACGTTTGACCAGTTCTCTGGTTTCAATGGCGTTGCCATATGTGTCGCGGAATTTGGCCCAAGGAAGCATGTTGGCTAGCATAATGCGCATTACGCCAGAGGCTGTAGCACAGAGCGCAAGACGTCCCATGTTTAGTCCGTGGTAGGCAACAGTTAGGCCATCACCAGTGGTCGGAACTAAGAGATTCTCTTTTGGAACCTTGAAGTTTTTGAACTTCAGTCCATTGTTAAAGGCATGCTTGAGGGCATGCAACTTGTAAGGAATGATTTGGAATTCGTCGTTTTCTTCTTTCGGTAAATCAGCAATGAGTGCCGCTGGTTTGCCGTCGACTAGACAGACGAGTCCTATAGTTCGACCGGCTATGGCGTTTGTAATGAAAAGCTTCTCGCCATTGACCACATAGTGATCACCATCTAATTCTGCCTTGGTTTTAAGGGCAGTCAAGTCAGACCCGGCCTGGGGTTCTGTCAGGGCAAAGGCAGAGAGAGCCTCACCACTGGCTAGTTTAGGCAACAGCCTCTGTCTTTGCTCTTCGCTCCCAAAGTAACGCACGGGATCAACAGCGCCAATACAGCCGTGCACAGAAGCCAATCCAGCAGCTGTCGGTTCAATTGAGGCTACTTGAGTGAGGAACGTCATGAACTGGCGCGCTGTGCCGCCCTGTCCGCCGTACTTTTGTTCAATCAGCATGCCCCAATAACCAGCCTTGGCAAGTTCATCAAGAACTGCTTTGCTGATCTTGCCATCGCCGTCAAGCATGGTGCCGTTCTTTTTATGGCGCGCCAATACTTCTAGGGATTTTTTCATGGCAGGCAAATTCATTGATTCGCCATTTAGCTTTGGGGTCGAGAATAATTCGACCGGTACTTTTGCTTCCCAGATAGCCCTGTGCACCGGGCTATTCGACGTTTTGTATTGCTCGGCGAAGAATGAATCTACCTCGTCGTCGGTGCGGTCAACGGCACCTGTACGTTTCGCTTCTTCTTCTGTTTTTCCGGCCAACTGCATGGCTGTCTCGGCAAAACTAGCGTCTTTTGAGTCGTCTTTAACTGATGTCATTGTTCAATTCCAGTAGTAAAGCAATATTATAAATCATTCAGATCTTAGCCCATATACGAGCTTCAGTTGCCATCGCAAAGATTAATCGCAATTGGAGTTGCGCTGCTTTCAGATATAGTCACCTTAATTGGCGTACCTCGCATCACACTAATCAGTTCGTTTCCGGCTAATCTTCTACGCCAGCCAAAAGTAAGGGGGTTTTGTCCTTCGTCGCCAGTCATATTGTCGCTGTCGGCGGTTGCCAAATGGCTCTCGGCTGGGGCGATGTCACGACCTATTTTGACTAGTCCTTGTAGTTCGTCTCTGGTGGCAATTAGCTCTGGTGCAATTTCTAAGTCAAGTGCTCTGATTTTGAGCACGGTGTAAAGCACATCGGCAATTAGTACGTCGGCTTTTGAAGGGGCTCGACCCGATGGCCATTGCGGACAATCCTTGTCGGCAATTTGGTTAGCTTCTTCGATTACTTTTACGACCTTCCGTCCCCAATGCGACAGTTGATCCGAGCGAATGCCACGAATGCGCTGAATGTCTTCAATCGATGAAGGCGGTTTTTTTGCCAGCTCAAGCATGATGTTATCGTTTATTACTGAACGAGCTGGTCTATCTGTGCGCTTAGCCTCTGCCTCTCGCCATAAACAGACTGCTTGCAGTACAGCCAATTTTCGGCGATTTAGGCCTTGTGCACCCTTTACTCTTAAGAATTCACGACCGCTTTCTTTTATGTAGTAGTTGTCTTGCTCGTAGTGTTTACACTCCTCAATAACCCAGTCAAGTCGCTTGCGGCTTTCGAGTTCGCTTTGCAGCCGTTGGTAGAGTGGAATCAAATGCAAAGCGTCATCGATGGCATACTCAATTTGTGAGCGGCTTAGGGGGCGGGCCTGCCAGTCTGTAAAAGATTCTGTTTTGGAGAGGTTTAGGTCAAATAGCGCAGCTAGAAGCTTGCCGTAGCCTGCCGGGTAGCCTAGGCCAAGAAAACCAGCGGCAATTTGTGTGTCGAAAATGTTTTTTGGTATTAGACCGGAGCGCTGGAAAATGATCGTCAAATCTTGGGACGCTGCATGCAAGACTTTTATAATTCGGCTGTCTGCAACAGTTTTCCAGAGAAGCTGTAGGTCTTTAAGTTCAATCGGGTCAACCAGGAAGACTTTATCTTGAACAGCTATTTGCACAAGACAAATAATAGGAAAGTATGTGCGTTCTGGGATGAACTCAAGGTCAAGACCAAATACACCCGCTTCTTCAATTAACGCCACAACTTCTTCTAAGTCTTTTGGGGCAGTAATTAGGGCAGTATTTGATCTTGAAGAATTTGTTTTTGGGTTTTCCATTACTTACATTTTCCTTCTTAGATGATTGCGGCACCAGGCTAGTGAACCCGGTCGCCCCATAATTATGCTGGTGTTGTGAAGCAAGTCGGGAAGCGCAAAGAGCAGTTGGTCAAAGTCCATGCCTCCGACTTCTAGACCAGCTCCCAGTGCAATTGCCGCCGGCCCTGCCGTGTCCCAAGTTTTTAGCTTACACGAAAGATGAGCGAAGACGTCGGCTTCTCTTTCTAGTATTCGTGCCACTTTGAGACCGATGCTGCCGACTTTTACTATGTCGACAACGGCTAGTTGCTCGATCCAATTGTGTTGCTTGCGATCCCGTGAACCCATAGCCAGGCGCGCATTGGCTGTAATATCTAGGGCCTCTAAATTTTCAATCTGCTCAATTGTATTGCCGCGGCGCTTGAAAGCTCCGAAGGCTGGTCCACCAAAATAAAGTTTGTTCGTGTGTGGCTCGTAGACCCAACCAAACACTGGATGCATATCGATTATTAAGCCAATCATGACACAGTATTGGCCGTCGCCCAAAATATAGTTCTGCGTGCCATCGATAGGATCTATCATCCAAACGCGGGTATGAGCGGTTATATGCTTGAGTGAGTGCTTGGGTGAATGTATGTCTTCGTCGTCTTCTTCTGAAATCACACAATCGGAAGGAAAGCGCTCTTTGATGGCCGTAGTGATTAGTTTAGACAAGGCTCTATCGGCGCTAGTAACTTTGTCGTCTAAAGTCACCTTATATGAAATGTCCACGCCTTCGCGCATAGATAGAGCTAACTCACCAGCTTGTTGAGCTAGACGACCTATTGTTTCGATATCTTCATTGGAAAGAGGCAAGAAGCTCAAAAGTCTAGCCGGTGTACATTTGGCACCCAAACTCTTCGGCTAACTTGTTGTCTAGCAAATCAGCCACATAAGCCACATGCCAGACCAGATCGTCAAGTTCCTCTTGAACGAGACCAAATGTAGGCCTCTGCGCCACAACTAAGGCTAGATCTTCATGGGTTGATATGGCACAACTTGAAAGGGTGCCGTTTAGATCAAGGAGTCGACGATAGAACTGTTCTAAGTTTTCCTTGGGCAAATGGACCAATGGGGAAGTGAGGCGCAAAATTGCTCCTTGGGGTCCGTCTTGGACAAAGATGAAAACTTTTGCACTGCCTTCCATTAGCCACCAGCCGAGACCGCTGGCATCACTAAGCATATGGTCGCTGGGGTTGAGGCCACGTCTTTGAAAATAAGCCTCGACCATTGCCTTCGCTTCAAGCGAAAGTCCATGGCTTACTTTTTGTGCGCCAAATATTCCCATCAGTTCTTCTCCATGACCATACTGTTGCAAGTTGCAGTTTGTTGCGATGGTTTTTCCATCACGAATCACTCAGTATACAAAACAGAGCCTTTCTTCGGCATTATTAAATGCGGTTAAGGCCAAAACATTCGGCTCTCAGGGCTGCTCGGGGTTGAAGATGTTGGACCATGCTAGTATTGTTATCTAGTTGAATCTAGATAAACCGCTTTCCCGAGTAGCGCAGCGGTAGCGCAGTTGACTGTTAATCAATTGGTCGCTGGTTCGAATCCAGCCTCGGGAGTATTAATAAAAGCGGCCCTCATTGAGGGCCGCTTTTGATTTCTAAACTCGATGAAACTTTAGTATGTGAATACTTTGTTTTTGACTCTTACTTTTCTGCTGCTGTTGCTTTCTTTTCTTTGAGAACTTTCATTGCTTTGGCTAATTTGATTATTACCAATGGCATCACGATAATTCCCGCAAATACAATACCCATCAAAATGAAATTGTCGTCCATGTCGCACTCCTTAGTTTTTAGCGCTTGGTTAAAGTTGAAGAATTACCAAGATACTTCAGACTTATTATAGTATTGCCCAATGGCTGAGATGAAATAAATCCTTAATTTGTAAGAAGAAAAGCAATTATCAGATGTCAATCCGGCAATGTTGACTTCCACAAATCTTCTTTGCAAGGCTCAAGGGAGTCTACTTTCCACTGGTGGTCTTCCGAAATCATCTTAGCCAGGTAGATTTCAGGTTTGTCGAAGAGATACTTACCGTTTATATAAAAAGTAATCTCCGAGCTCTTTATCACTCCCACCTTAAGGGCCGACGGTTCGATGGCGTCGGCTTTGAAGTCTTCCTTAAAATGTGGATCGCTGCTGTATTTCTCTTTGAAGCGCTCTGGATCTTCCCGCTTTTGGGCCGCGATACTGAGGTTTTTGTAGGCTAGCTCTAAAGTCGTGCTACCTGGCGTACGTGAGCGGAAAAGATTGCCCAAGAACTCCTCTAACTTCTGCCTGGCTGGGGTGATGTTGTTATCACTGCGCTCGGCAAAATCGCCTTCTTCTATTTGTAGCGAATTATTTGGACCTCTGTGACCAGAAATATGCCAAATAGCTCCTGGTTTCTGGTCTGACCTGTCGGCTTGACCAAGGTGCCCTTCGAGGTTGAAATCCGTGAGCAATACTTTTAGGGGTTCTTTTGCTTTGTTTGGCATCAAGTACATTAAGCCTGGCAACTCTTGACCGCTTTCGCTGTCATGAGTAGGGGCTCGCAAATAAAGCAATACACCTTCATAGGTTTTGGTCAGAGAGAATGGGTTATCGTTACCCATTTTATTGGCAGTCATTACGATTCCGGTTATAAGCCCAGGTATCACTACAAGACCAAGCACAGAGAAAATCACTTTCTTGTTTAGGTATTTGGCAAAATCTATATTGATTTTGCCTTTCTTTTTCTTCTCAACTACGGCCGGTTTGCGAACTCCCGTGCTGCGGCCAGTGGACCGCCCTGAAGCACCAGCGTCTATGCCTGTGCTGCGCCCAGTACTTCTTCCCGTACTCTTTCCTGTACTTCTTCCGGTGCTGCGATTGTCTTCTCTGCTTGAGGTGCTAGAGCTAGTTTTTCGTCCGCTTCTAGTGGTTGCGCCAGGTTTCTTATGTTGGTCTGGCCCAGAAACAAATGGAGCGCTACTGCGATCTCTGCGTTCCGGTGCCATCGTTGGCGAGGGATCGTTGCCAAATAAACCACCAGAGAGATCAAAATCTTCAATTTCAACTGATGAGGTGTCGCTCTGCGGATTGGGATTAAATCCCATGGAGGGCGGTGCGCTAATCAAGCTAGGAACACTGCCAGTTTCAAACTGAGTGCTAATGCATTGCTCTAGGGCATCTCTCATCTCTTGCATAGTTTGATAGCGCTGTTCCGGCTTCTTTGCCAGAGCCTTAAATGTAATGCGCTCAAGCTGCTCTGGAATACGCAGATCTGGCCTAACTTTATTGAAGGGCTCAGGCATCTGTGAGACATGCATTTTCATAGTGGCATATATGGTGTCACTCATTAAGGGCGGGAAACCAGTCAAAGTTTCATATAGAACTGCACCCATCGAATATATGTCAGAGCGGCTATCTAGATTGAGTCCAAGGCATTGCTCTGGACTCATATAAATCGGACTGCCAAAAATCTCCCCAGTTTGGGTAAGGTTTTGCGGGGTTTTGCCGGAAGCCGTAGTTAATTTGGCAATACCAAAGTCAACTACTTTGACAAAGTCGCGACGACCTTCAACTTCCACCAGCATAATATTTGAAGATTTGAGATCGCGGTGAATTACGCCCTTTTGATGGGCATGCTCTAAAGCCTCTGTGGCCGAAATAAAGATGGGAATGGCCCGTTGATAGGCAATATAGTTTTCTGCCTTGACGACATCTGAGAGACTTTGACCTTCCAAAAAGTCCATGACTATGTAGGGTTGGCCAGTGGCTACAACTCCGCAGTCGTAAACGGTGATTACGTGAGGGTGCTGCAGGTGCGAAGCCGCTTGAGCCTCTTGCTGAAAGCGCTTGATACTGAGTTGGTCTGTGACATGCTGAGTTTGCAGCATTTTGATCGCGACAGTGCGATCCATCATTTCATGCAGACCCTTGTAGACAATGCTCATTCCGCCGCGACCTACTTCAGACAAGACACGGTAGCGGTCGTTGAGTATGGTGCCTAATAGCTCATCTTTTTGCACAAACATGAGCATGCTCTTGTCATGCGGGCAAACAGCTTGCGTGGGCGGAAATTCGCGCTTGCAGACAGTGCAGACTTTCTTCTTGGTTGGTTGAATTGGATCTTCGAAAGTCATGGTGCTATTTTGACAAAAGTGATATCAGGAAAAGTAATTAGGCCTTACTCACCCCAATAATAGCAAGGAAGAAATTATCTGGGGCTTATTCTCACTTGCATGTTGCCACTTTCAAATCTAAAACTAGAGCTTCTGCTGCTTTTCTCCCCGATATTAAAGCGCCGTTGATTGAAGCATTTTCGCGGAAGTCCCCACACACATAGAGGCCGTCATCGAGTCGAACCGGGCGTGACTGCAACCAGGGCGGCGCTTGATTTGGTAGGGCATTGGCAATACGATAACTCTTCAAGTGTTGCCAGCTATCGACTTGGTCGCCAAACCAAGCTTTAGCTTGCCTTATTACATCTTCAATCAAATGCTCGTTGTCTGATTGGTGACCGAGAACGGTAACTGATATTAGATGTTTTCCGGCCGGGGCATAGTCTTTAGCTACGTTTGTGATCACGGCCATGTTATTAATTGGTCCGCTATCTGAGCCATTTAGCACCAGTACAGGCTCAGCTACTGGCGCTTGATCGGCTGAAAAATAAAGACAAGTGGCCATATTCGAGGGCGGGGCATCTACAGCAGGACTTAGCTTGCTAGCGTTTTCTCCGTCAGTCGCTATGACAATAGCGCGGCCCATGAGCGTCTCTCCATTGGCTAGAGTGACTAGCGATTTAACCGGATCGATACTGGCAACCCGGCAATTGAGTCTGATTGAGTCTTTGGGTAGCGCCAAGGCCAATTGTTCCGCTATTTTGCCCATTCCTCCGCTGGGAATCATCACCTGACCCTCTGCCATCATCTTATATATGAACTCAAACATGCGGTTCGAGCCAGAAAGAGTATTGTCAAGGGTGATGCCGCCGAAAAAAGGCTTGAAGAAGCGATTGATCATGCTCTCACTGAAGCCCGCGTCTCTTAGGGCCTGCAGGATGGTTTTATCTGGTTGAGAAAAGATCTCTTCAATGGTTGATGCCATTACTTTTTGCCGCAAATAAGCCACTTTTAGCTTGTCTGTTAGTGAAGCTACATTCGATACCATCATCGATAAGAAGGTCGATGGATTCTTAAATGGGTCGCTAAGGCGAATAAAATACTTTCCGTCATTGATTAATGCCCCAGCCAAAAATGGCTTCAGATCGAGGCCTTTGTAGTCGAGGGTGCGAGCGGCTTCCGGATATGCAGTGAGCAGAACTTGGAAGCCCCGATCGAGGGTGTAACCATCTATATAGTCACTGCGCACTCTGCCGCCAAAAGAATCAGCCGCCTCGACTATCAAAAAGGAGAATCCCCGACTAGCCAATTGCTTAGCACAAGACAGTCCGGCTAGGCCAGAGCCAATGATAATGGCGTCGTAAATTGGCTCCACTACTCTCCTCTTCTTCCTTTATTCATTCATTTAGTTTGCTCTAATTCAGCCATTATCTCAATTGTGTTGCCAGAAGGATCATCAACATAAACAGAGCGTGTGCCATCGCGGTGGGTCTTCAAAGTACCAAATTCTTCAGCTTTAGCACTAACGAATGCTATATGAGCTGGATGCTGCTCCGGTATGACAAAGGCCAGTTTAATATTGCCAAAGCGGAGAAATGCCCAGGTATCATCTTGATACTCTACTTCGCACTTAAAGGTGCTGAGATACCATTCAACAGTGGCCTTAAGCGAGTCTTTGTTTTTTACAGGAATAGCGATGTGGTCGATTGGGTCTAACATTTTTCTTGGCCTTAGGTGAGAGCAGTGCGAACACTCCATAGATCTTGGAAGCAGCGCTTGACGAGAGTAGAGCGCAGGTATGCCACGCCTTCACTGCCGCCCGTACCGCGCTTGAAGCCGATGATGCGCTCAACCACTGTGACGTGGTGCGTCCGCCAAAGAGCAATCAACTCATCTATGTCCACTAGGGTCTCAGCCAGGTCATGCAATTCACCTAGTTGTTCTTCTTGATAGAGGCGACAAAGCTCAAGAACTCTTTCTTCAGCAAATTTGCCATTTTCATCTGGGTCACCGGCTGGAGGCATTGTTAGGGTAAAACCTTGCCTACGCAACAGGGCATAAAAGCAATCTTTAAGGCTTGGTGCTTCAAATCGTTTTGTCAACTCAGCAAAAGCAACGCTGTCAGTTTTAAAGTGCATAAGCATTCTCTCTTCCTTCAGGCCAGCCATAAATTCAATTTCGCGAAACTGCGATGACTGAAAGCCAGAGGCTGGGTTGAGCTTATGCCTGAAGCCGAGGAAGTCTACTGGTGACATAGTCTCAAGAATGTGAATTTGCTGCACGAGTAACCGCATAATGGCCACAGCTCGACGCATGAAATGAGTGGCTTTGCGCACTCGGTCTTCGGCCATTAGTTCCACAACTAAATCAAGCTCGTGAATGACAAGCTTGAACCAAAGCTCATAGGTCTGGTGGATGATAATAAAAAGTGGCTCATCGTGGTGGGCTGGCTCGGACTGACAAACTTGAAGAGTTTTTAGTTGCTCAACCATCAAATAGCTGTTGTAATCAAGCGAGCTGTGGCCGCCGCTAGTTATGCCACCATATTGGGCTGACTGTTTGCTGTCCATTTCTTACTTTTGCTCTCCACTTTCATTTATGTCGGAATCTTTGACCTGGAGCGAATCTTGCTTTTCTGGTACGAGATCTGGTGTTTCTGCTTTCGCTTGCTCTGGCTTCAGCTCTTCTGGGACTTTTTCTGATTTCTTGTTTGATTTTGCGCTTGTCTTTTCGTCTGCTTTCTCTTTGTTTTGTTCTTTCGTCTCTTTGGGCTTGCCGAATTTCTTCTTGGTGTCTTTCTTCTTGTCTTTGTCTTTGCTTTTGCCTTTGCTCTTGCCTAGTCGCTGTGCTACCGCCCCCGGTGCCAACCCTAGGTAGGCAGCGCGGTCTAGCTCACCACCTTCAGCCAGTTTCAAGAAGGTATCGGGTTTGTGATTAGAATATTGAAAGGCCAGACGCGAGTTGATCATTATCTTCTTGGCCTTTTTCACCAGTGCTTCATAGCGAACTCCCAGGGTTTCGACTGTAATGCCTTGCTGGTCTACGTGAAATAATTTGTATTCGCATGGATAAATATCAACAGGAGGGCAGGAAACATACCAGATGCTGCGCTCTCTTTGAATTTTGTTGATAGGCACGTGACCACTTATGGCCAACCTAACATCCAGGCAAGCACCGAGAATTTCCCGAGCTGAAGCCCCCTGCAGCAAAGTGTATTCCTCAAATGGTGGTCCACCATCATAAGGTGGGGGCGCTAGCAGGGGATGATGACTGACGACGATGGTCAATTTGCCTTTGTTGCTATTCAAATCTTGCTTGAGCCAATTCATCTGAGCAGTGCTCAAATCGCCTGTTTCGCTGTTGGCCTTGGCCGTATCTAGACCAACCAGATGTACTCCAGGAACTGGATCAGTGGACCAATAAGAGCTACCACTGGTTAGCCCCTTGCCTTTGAAGTCAGGTCCGTAGGTGACCATCCTCTCAATTGCTGGCGGTCCACTAACGTCCCATTCTCCAAGAACGAAATACCATGGGCAATTGAGTACTGCCACTATGTCAATGAAAAGTTGCCAGAAAGTTTCGTCTCGACCAGGAGTTTCTACTTGATCGCCACAAAAAATAACAAAATCGACTTTCTGCTCGTTGATTGACTTGACTACATCCTGCAAGAAAAGCTGACTTTCTTGTAGCAATTTAAGACTGTCTGGCAATCCATGCGAAAGATGACTGTCAGAGACCACTGCAAATGAAAAAGGGGCAAAGTCAAAGGCAGCTGCTTGCGCTGGTTTTAGCATGCCTAGTTGGCCAAGGCAGGTTAAGGCGCCAAGACCGGCGAGAAAATGACGTCGACTTAGTAACTCGGTGTGATCATCCTCAACCATAGAGTGCTCCCGATAGATAGCAAGAGCAATCACGTATCACTTATCGCGATGCTCCATTCATCGCTTAGTTTACCTAAAATCAGGCTGTCTATTCCCTTTCTACTTTCGGATCAGGCTGAGAAGTTCGGCACGTAAAGTTGCATCTTTCTTATATAAGCCACGTGCATCAGTGGTAATTGTCGTGCTGCCGGGTTTTTTGATGCCGCGGCGGCTCATGCACGAATGTTCGGCTTCGATCATGACGAAAACGGCTAATGGGTCAAGTCTATCTTCTATGGCTTGGGCAACTTGAGCAGTTAGTCGCTCTTGTACCTGAAGACGCCGAGAAGCTATCTCTACAACCCTAGCTAGTTTCGATAAGCCAGTAATGCGCCCATCTCTGGGCAGGTAGGCCACATGTACGAGCCCGTGGAAAGGCAATAGGTGGTGCTCGCAAGTGCTGTCAAAAGTGAGGTCTTTGACCAGGACTAGCCCAGCCTCTTTCTCAAAAAATTCACAAGTAATTTGGTCCGCAGGATCGAGATATGTCGCCGATGATAGTTCAGCCATCATCCTGGCAACTCGATTGGGGGTTTGCTGCAGGCCTTCGCGATCTAAATCTTCACCGATTGCTCGCAAAATCAACTTTACGCCTTGTTCAAGCAAATCGATATTGACTTGAGGTGGCACCATATTAGGTATGGGCTGAAAGTTACCTTTACAAATTGCTTCAGAATTCATGGTTTACTCAAGTAAAAAGAGGACAAAAATCATCGTGTATAGCTAAATGAAGAGCAATTTAAGGCCCCAGAACGCCGTCACTTCTTTTGACAACCGTTGATTGCCTAGTATATCGCTTATACTCTAAATCTTTCAATTTTCAGCGTTTTCATGAAGGAGAGCCGATGACCGCCGCAACTGTAATGCAACTGGACATCCGTCAAATTAGAGAGTTGATTCCCCATCGTTATCCCTTCCTCTTAATCGACCGAGTTACTGAAGTTGAACCTGGCGTGCGTGCGAAGGGCTTTAAAAACTTGACAGTCAATGAAGAATTCTTTCAAGGGCATTTTCCTGCCGAACCGATTATGCCTGGCGTCTTGATGGTTGAAGCCTTAGCACAGTTGGGCTGCTTAACCATGCTACTGAAGCCGGAAATGAAAGGTAATCTTGGTGTCTTTACCGGTATTGACGGAGTAAAATTCCGCACAATGGTCGTACCCGGTGACAAATTAGATCTTGAGGTAGAGCTTCTCAAGATGAAAGGACCAGTAGGCAGAATGAGAGGAATTGCGCGCGTCGGCGACAAAATTGCCTGTGAGGGCGAAATTGGATTCGCTATGGTCAAGCGGTAAGTTTGTTCATTTATTTGCTTATATATAGGTAGGGAAACAATGTCTATTCATCCCACTGCCATTATTGGCGATGGAGCGAAAATCGACGATAGCGTCGAGATTGCACCATATGCGGTTATTGGCCCAAATGTGGTTGTAAAGGCCGGCACTAAGATTGGTGCGCATGCAATTATTGACGGCCACACCACCATTGGTGAGAACTGCAATATATTTCCAGGGGCATCCATTGGACTACAGCCTCAAGACTTGAGCTATAAGGATGAGCCAACTGGTGTAATTATGGGCGATCGTGTCACTGTGCGCGAGTATGCCACCATTCACAGAGGTACGGCTGATCGCTTCACCAGGGTTGGTGACGATTGCTTCCTTATGAATTATTCGCACATTGCTCACGATTGCCAAATTGGCAATGGTGCAATTTTTGCCAACGGTGCCACCCTTGCTGGTCACGTTGTGGTAGGGGAACGGGTTGTTATTGCTGGATCTGTAGTGGTGCACCAGTTTGTTCGCATTGGCCGGTACGCCATGATATCTGGTGCCACTGGCACAAGAATGGATATTCCACCGTTCACTATGTGCGACAAGCGTCCACTGGCAGTAACTGGCTTAAATCTAGTGGGCTTAAGAAGAGGAAAAGTTGGGCCTGAGATACGTAATACCATCAAACAAGCATATAAATTGATATATCGCTCGGGTCTAAATACTACCCAAGCATTGGCTCGAATTGAAGACGAAATTGTCCAGTCTTCTGAAATCAAAGAAATTGTCGAGTTTTTCCGCAGCACTAAGCGCGGTGTAATTCGTGGTGCCTTTACTGCCGATGGTGGCATTGCTTCTGTTGTGGATGATGAGTAAATGCATGAAGGCTCCCCGTGACTGAAAAATTGACTGAAAAGGTGGCTCAAGAGTCTAAGTCTGGATACCGAAGTCTATTCGCCAATCGGCAATTCATGAGCTTGTGGATTGCCCAGGTATTCTCTCAATTCGCCGATCGTGTGGTTTTTGTCTTGTTTGTTGCCGTACTAACTGCAAACGAGAGCGCCACCATTGGTGGCAAGCATTTTGAGTCGGCTCAGCTCACGAGTCTCCTCTATGTCGCATTCACTATACCGGCTGTCTTGCTCAGCCCTATGGCCGGAGTTTATGTCGACCGCTGGTCTAATAAGGCAGTGTTGGTACTCTCTAACCTTTTTCGCGCTGCTTGCATTTGTCTAGTTGCTACCCCTTATGCTAAAGCGTCTCCTGTGGCTGCTTTCTCATTGGCTTTCGTCGTGTCAATCGGTTCACAATTCTTTGCCCCAGCTGAGGCTTCTTCGATACCACGGCTGGTGAAGAAAGATGAGCTTTTTCAAGCCAACTCTCTTTTTTTCACAACGATGATGATTGCTCTTGGTTTTGGCTTTGCTATCGGGGAGCCCATTATTGCTCACACTGGTATAGGCAAGGCACCATTCGCCGTAGCTGCAGCGTTTATTTTGGCTGCTGTTTTTTGTTGCCAGATTACGGACAACAAACCGGCTGCCAAATCTAACGAGGTTTGGTGGGAGGAGTTGCGTTTTGGCATTGCCTACATTGCTAACAATAAGATGGTCTTTCGGGCCATTGTCAAACTCACTTTCCTGTTTTCGACCATAATTGCCCTCACCCCGATTTCGGTCGGCCTCACCGAACAACTGCTTAATCTCCAAGCCGTACAATTTGGCTATGTCATTGCCGCTGCTGGAATTGGTATGGGCATCGGTAATTTCGTTGTTGGCCATTATTTTTCTAAGGTCTCAGCAGCACTTCTGGCCTACAAGGGTTTTATATTGCTTGGCCTTTTCTTAAGCCTGCTGGGCTCTCTTGGCTTTTTGCAAGATTCGGTATTTCCTTCTGTGGGCATGGCTTCTGTTAATTTTCATGGCTCTCTAATATTCGTGCCACTCCTGATTGTCGCGCTGGTCGGGGCTTCATGTGCTTTTATTGCCGTGCCCACTCAATCTTTGCTTCAGGCTTCTGTGCCAGAAGAGTTGAGAGGCAAGGTTTTTGCCGCCCAGAACACTGCTATGTCTGCAGCTTCTACCATTCCCGCCGTCTTAATTGGCGTATCTGCTGACAAGTTGCCTGGAGGAGTTTTCACTACTTTGTTTCTCATCGGACTGCCGACTCTTTTAGTTGGCCTCCATCACCACAGCCAAACCAGTAAAGAAATGGCTTCTGGTGCAAAGCTTGATGAAGCGGGCAATACTTTAGAGTAAAGATGCAAAGGGTAGCCAGGCTGGCCTTGACGACCTTTCGTTTGATTTTGGGCTGTCAGGCTAATCTAAACATTTGATTAGGTGAGTGGTGGTCGGTTGCCATGTGGCTGCATTCTTATAGAATGATAGTTACCACCGTTATCAGTAGGAAGCATGCGTAACCGAATAGTTTTAGTTTTGCTTGTTGTCGGCGTATGGATTGCCCTTAAGGCCATTGACAAGTTCTTTACGGGGCCAGAAGTGCTTTTCATCTTGTGTGGCGTCCTAAGCATGATGATTGCTCACACTATCTGGCTTTTTTCAGCCCAGCAAAGACATCGCAAAAAAGTTTTGGCACGCCGCTCTCTTGGACTTACCAGTCAAGAGGCTGCCAAGGTATGGCATCCCTATGTTGACGTGGTCATATCGGCAAAGAACGAATCAAGAGTGATAGAAACAACAGTTCGCAATCTTTTTCAACTCAACTATGACGCATACTCAGTTTGGGTTGTAGATGATTGCTCAACTGACAAGATGCCCGAAATTCTCAAGAACCTCCAGGCTGAATTTCCGCGCCTCCAGGTGCTTAACCGTGTTCCAGGCTCTTGTCCGGGTAAGTCAGCTGCTCTTAATGAATTTTTGCCCCTTTGCAAGGGTGAAGTAATTGCCGTCTTTGACGCTGATGCTAACGTTGATCCAGAATTTCTCAATATTATCCTGCCCTCTCTTGAACCCGCAAACGTCGGCGCTGTTCAAGCTCAGAAGAAAATGTATGAGAATCAAAGAGGCCTTTTAGTCGAATGTCAGGCTTCTGAGTATGCAGTCGATACCTATTTTCAGGTCTCACGTGACCTTATCGGTGGTGCTGTCGAATTGAGAGGCGATGGTCAATTGGTTAAGCGCCAGGCGCTTATTGATGTCGGTGGTTGGAACAATAAAGCTATTACTGATGATCTCGATCTAAGTATGAGATTGCTTGTAAGCAACTGGGACATTACGTTCTGCCCTGAAGCAATTGTCTGGGAAGAGGCTGTCACCACTTTCAAAGCTCTTATTCGCCAACGTAGACGTTGGGCTGAAGGTAGCATACGCCGTTACCTTGATTATATTTTCCCATTGAACTCCCCTACCAGGCTGTCGTTGGTAGAGCGCCTTGATACTCTCGTATTTACGGTCTATTTCGTCGTTCCCGCTTTGATGACCTTAGAGATTGCTTCCGAAGTAGTGCATATCGCCACGGGTGTGCCTACTTATGGGAAGTTCCTAGCGCTGATAGTGATGGCAATCTTTGGTATAAGCCAGGTCAATTTCTTGATCGCTATGCGAATTTATCGCGCGCCCATGACCTTTATGAAAGCTTTGGGTCGCAGCTTTTACGTTACAGCTTATGTTTATGCCCACTGGGTCCCGGTTATCGTCGTTTCTTTCTGTCAGATACTGTTTGGCAAACAGGTTTCAACCTGGCATCGCACTGAGCATGCTGGCGTTGCGCCAGTGATAAAAACCTAGATAATTTAGAAAAAAATCGGACGGCAGTAATATTTATTTGTTCCCGAGCCTTTTTTTGCGGCGCAGTTCCGCTTGGCATCGCATTTGGTGCCATCTTGATTTCATGAGCACCCAAGACCAAGCAATATTCTTATATTCAGGGTGTGTAAACACTGCTTTGATTGTATATACCACTTGAAAAGCGGTGCTATTCCAACAAACTTTTTACAACTCATTTCAAAGCCCGAGATCAAGTATATTGCTGCAATACGCTTGTCGCGCCTGAAATAAGCTCGTCATTAAATATGGACCTCTCGGAATAATTGAGTAAAATGGAGCTTGTCTCGGGCCGTTGGTCCAGGATTGGTCGAATCATTCGAAAAATGATTTCCTAAATTACGATTGCTAAGAGTTGGAGATTTGCATGCTTAAAAAGATAGCGTCCTCTTTCATACTAGCCTCAGCTTTGGTTGGCACAATGGTCGCTCCGTCGTATGCCGATGACGACACATTCAAGAACATTTGTCTGTTCCCTGTCAAAGTGGTTGGTTCAGGTGTTGGAGCTGTAGTAGGCGTTCCCCTAGGTGCCGTTAAAGACGGAACTAAGGGAGCTATTAAATCCACTACTTGGGTTGCCGGTAAACTTGGTAACGAAGATGGTGGATACCAGAAGTGGACAGGAGCCATCGTTGGCGCTCCGTTCGGTATCGTTGGCGGTGCAGCCTATGGTTGTTTCGATGGCGGTTGGCACGGTATGAAAACTGGCTTCGAAAAGCCATTCACCAAAGAAGCTTTCACTTTCAAAGAAGACTAACTTGTTGATTAATCAACAATAGCTTTAATGAGACAGTGAACTTATGTTCGAAAATTGTCGGGCAAAAAGAATGAGAGGGTGGCTCTCTTAGAGTCACCCTCAAAATCTAACTCAAAATCTAAAAAATGATGTAGACCGGGTGGTAAGGAAGAAATGAAAAACAAAGCTTTAGCCTTAATAGCTGCTGGCGCTATCAGTATTGGTGTGGCGATGCCTTCGATGGCCGGAGACGGTCCTCTTAGCAGCATGGCTTCACTGGCTGGCGCTACCACAGCAGTAATTGTTGATACTCCGCAAGGTATCGTCGTCAATTCACTTTGGCGCACACCTCACACATTGCAGCGTCAACTCGCCAAGCATTTTGGTGATGAGAAAGGTCTTGGACAAAACCTCGCAGCATTCGCCCTCGGATGGCCTGTCGGTATGGTCTGGGGCGTTCCTTATGGCGCAATCGTCGGTGCTAAGCATGGTATGACTAGTGGTTGGGAAAAACCATTTAGTACTGAATCCTATATTGTCACTGAAGAAAAATAGTAAGTAGTAATTGCTGCCCGGCACCCTAGCCAAGTGATGCCGGGTAGCTCTGAATTAGAAACGGTGGATAAGATGACAAACAAAATACTAGGTCAAGTTCTTATGTCGGCCGCTCTCATGGTCTCCGCTGTCGCCCCTGCGATGGCACTAGATTATGAAGCCAAGCCGGTTCAGTGGGTTCTTCAAGCTCCTATTCGTACCGTTGGAGCAGCAAGCGGTGCCTTGTTCACCGGTCTTGTAACCGGTCCTATCGCTGGTGGTTACCATGGCGGTATCAAAGGGATCAATCACGTAGCTGAGAAATTCGGCGATGAGCATGGTACTGGACAACGTCTAGCTGCCGTTCCAATCGGCGGTTCTGTTGGAATGGTTGCTGGTGGTGTCTATGGTGGCTACCACGGCATGGGACATGGCTGGAAGAAAGGTTGGGAACATCCATTCAGCCGCTGGTCTTTCATCACCATGGAAGAGAAATAATTCTATTTGACTGAGGGATTTACTCCCAGTAGAAAAGGTTGAGGATAATGCAAAAGAAAATTCTTTCGTCTTTGCTAGCAGCTCTAGGACTCGCAATGAGTCTTTCAGCTCCTAGTATGGCTTACCCAGAGCGTCCAGAATCGGCTCGGGTAATCTATGAAATGTGGTACTTCCCATGCAGACTGGTCTCTATGGCCGTTACAACTGCTTGGGATGTTCCAACCGCGGCTTTCTCAGATGGCATCAAGGGTGCTATCGGCGGAACCAAAATGGTTGCCCGAAATCTGGGTAAAGAAGATGGTGTTTATGAAATGGTTGCTGGCGCTATGACCGGTGGACCAGTTGGCCTAGTTGGCGGTAGCGCTTATGGCGTTCTCCACGGCGCTGGCTACGGAATTAAGCATGGCTTCATCGGATATCCGAGCCCCCACAGCGGCAGCCACAGCATGATATTCCAGGGTAAAGGTTTCGTTGTTCCTTACGACGATAACTACTAACTGATTGTCATCCTCGTTTCTAGTGTCTTTGTAATTAGACGCTGACCTGGAAATACTTGGCTTAGAAAGCAAACACCTGCCAGCAATGGTTGGTGTTTGTTTGCTTATTGAGATATTATTTCTCTTGTATTTATCCTACTGTGACATCAATACCTATCATCTGCCTGTTAGAGGCAAGCTCTTGATAGACTATTAAGTAGATTTGGTTTTTAGCAGAGCTGACGGCTTTGTTGCAATTTAGGGCGTAACTTGGAAATCACTGGCAGGCGTTCAGCACCTAAGAGAATTGGCGAGCTACTAGTAGCGGCCAACATCATCAGACAAGAAGTTTTACTCGAGGCTTTGAAAGTTTCGAAGACTTCACAGACTCCCCTAGGGAGGGTTCTGATGAGTATTGGTGAATTGTCTGAGTACGATGTCGAAGTGGCGCTCTATGTGCAGTCATTGATAAGACAGAACACAATTTCAGCTGAGTTTGGCGTCAAGGCCATTAACGTCTGTATTAAGGGGCGCATACCTTTAGATGACGCATTTAAGCGCCTCGGTTGGACACCACCAGAGACTACAGACGAGCAAAAGGCTTCGGCTGGTGAGTTAGGCGAGCTTCTCGTGCAATCCGGTTTGCTTGATCGTTCGATGCTTGAACAAGCACAGTGGCAAGGTCAAGAGAATAACTTGCCTCTAGGGCGCTGCTTGGTCTTAAATCGCATGATTACCTCTGTCTTGCTGCAATCAGCTCTTACAGCCCAAGTTCTAATTAGAGATGGCAAAATTACTGAAGAGCAGGCCATCGCCGGATTAAAGAAAGCTGTAGCCAAGCACCAATCGCTTGAACAGTCTCTTGTTGATACTGGCGCCTTTCGAACTTCAGGCAAAGACACGATAAAGTTAGGTGACCTTGTCACCCAAGCTGGTTTGGTTACCGAGGGTGACAAGATTTCGGCAATCGAAATTGGTCTATCTGAGCATCAGAAGATTGGGGAAGTCTTTGTCCAAACGGGTATGATTTCATCTGAAGTCGTCGATGAAAGCTTGCGCCTGCAAGAGATGGTTACTAGTGGTGCCCTTAGTGGGCTGCAGGCAGCGGATATACTTAGACAGGCCCATTCACGCCATGTTTCTATCGATGCCATCATCGAGGAGAGGGCCTCTAGGCAAGACGATATCGCCAAAGTAAACACAGTAATGGAGATACTTTTGCAATCGGGCGCTTTAAGCGGCGACAACTTCAATCGAGCTCAGTCACTGGCTAGACAACTAAATGTCTCCATGGCCGAAATTATCGTCACTAAAGACATGATCGACAAGCGTTTGATTAAAGCTGCTCTGCAAGCTCAGTCGTTTGTCGCTGAAGGTATTTTGAAGCCGGTGCAATGCGCCGCTGCTGTAAAAATGTGCCAACAAACAGGCCTTGAGCTTCATGAAGTATTGAAAGATCTCCCTCCTGATGCGCCAGTTGTTGCTCCTGCTCCTCCTGCACAGGCAGCGAAAGATGAAGGCGAGAAGAAAGGCTGGATCGGCAATATCTGGAATAAAGTCACAAAGAAAGACTAGTAGCGATAGGATGATGACAGCAACTTTTACCATCGATGAAATTCTTACTCTTGATGGTGCTGTACTGCATGGTACGTCGCAAAATTTAGAATATGCAATTAGCACTGACAGTCGCGCAATTGATGGTAGCAGCAACTTATATTTAGCCTTGAAAGGAGAGCGCTTTGATGGCCACGATTTTGTTCTCAAGGCTTTCGAGAACGGTGCTGGTTTAGCAATAGTCGATAGCGATTCGCTAGCACCAGTATTGAATAGTTTGTCGGGTAAGTCAAAGTCTTCTGCATTGCCTGTAGTATCAGTTCCCAATACTTTGGCTGCTTATCAAGGTCTCGCGCGTTTGTATTTGCGCAAAAGCATTGCCAAAGTGATCGCTATTACTGGCTCATCCGGCAAGACAACTACAAAAGAGATGACAGCAGCTGCCACTTCTGCTCGGCGCGTGCACAAGTCGATGGCCAACGAAAACAACGAGATTGGTGTGCCTAAAACAATTCTCTCCATGCCAACAGATACAGAAATTTTGATTCTTGAAATGGGCATGCGGGGCCTCGGGCAAATAGCTCAGTTGGCTTCTTGCGGTTCGCCCGATATTGGCATAATTACTTGTGCCGGTTCTGCCCACATAGAGCTTCTTGGCTCGCTGGAGAATATAGCACAGGCAAAGTGTGAGTTGTTTGCAGCCTTAGATGCAGAACGTGGCATTGCCATCATAGGTGATGGCAGTGAGCTGTTAGTATCTCAGGCCAAGCTGGTTTTTTCTGGTCGCATTGAAATCGCGCCAGAGCCTGAGATTATAAGTGTTGATAACGGCGGTACAACTTTTAAGATTCCGGGAAGTGCGAATCCAGAGCAAGTGTTTTTCGTTAATGCTCATGGACGTTTTCTACTGGAAGATGCATGTTGCGCGGTGGCTGCAGCAAGAGCCGCCGGTTTGACCGACTCTGAAATCGCAATCGGCTTAGCAAAATTTGCTGCGGTTGAAGGTCGAGGCAATGCTCTGAAATCATCTCGCGGAGCTACGGTAGTTGATGAATCGTATAACGCTAACCCTGATTCTATGCGCTGCGCAATTGAAGCTATTCTCTCTCATGCATATCCACAACCCGCCAAAATTATTGTACTTGGTGCTATGGCCGAGCTCGGTTCCTTTACCGAAGCTTTGCACCTTGAGCTTGGCCGTTGGCTTAAGGACAAACCCCTTAGTTTGCTGGTGACAGTTGGACCTGTAGCAAGTGCAATTGCTTTGGGAGCTAGTGGCGCAAGCTATGAAGTTGCCTCAGTAGAGAATCAAGATGAGGCTCTGCTAAGACTCTTGCCGCACTTGGGCAGCGACTCTTGTGTGATGGTAAAGGGCTCTCATAGTGCTAATCTAGATAAACTAGTACAGAAAATACTGCACTAAAAGAACTATTAGATTATTCCGGCTTGCTTCATTGCTGTTATCTGACTGGCTGTAATACCGAGGGCTTCAAGCTGCTGCCTGGTTTCCTTTTCAGTGTCGGTGCACGCCCATTCCTGCTCAGTTTTGCCGTAAATTTGCTTGATCGGATTGCTGATCTGGGGCACCTCACCTAGCCTAGAATGAGTCATATGGGTTAGTATGCGCCCGCTGCCTTCTGGTAAGAAGTTGACAGCTTCTTTGACAGTATTGACTGGAGAAACACAGCAATTGCTGTCGCTGAAAAGCAGCATCCAATCGGCCAGAGTCTTGCCCTCAATCACCTTTGCTATCTCTGTGCTAAGGCTGTCTCGATCCCTTATGACGTCTTTTGCGAGCAAATCTTGGCGCTCAATAATCATAAGGAACTTTGGCCAGAATTCAGGCTCTATTGGGGCAGCGGCCAGATATCGGCCATCCTTGCAGCGATAGACGCGGTGGTTTGGTAACTCATCTGGATACTTCGCGTGAACCTCTGAAGGCTCAAGCTTGAGATATAGACTAATGGTGCCAACTACGGCCAAAGCCGACAAGGCACTTTCGAACATGCTGATCTCTAGACGGCGTCCAACTCCAGTCGTCTCTCTTTCGTATAGTGCAGCTGTAATTGCCAAGGCTGCATAAGTTCCTGACATATAGTCCGAGACAAAAACCGAGGGCATAATTGGCTTGCCATTTTGATCTTGCGACTCAAATAGAATTCCTGTTTCGGCAACAAAATTGAGATCGTGACCGGGCCTTGTTGCCCACTTTGATGCGGAGCCATAGCCATTTACCGAGCAATATATTAGGCGCGGATTCAGTGCTCTTAAGTTGCCATCGCCTAAACCCAATCGCTCCATTACTCCAGGCCTAAAATTTTCTATGACAATGTCCGCACTCTGAGCCAGCTTTGTTATAACCCCATGACCTTCTGCGCTTTTGAGATCTATTTTGATGCGCTCTTTATTGCGGTGCAAGCTCCAGAAATAGAGACTATCTGCTACGTCGTCATTGACGACAATTGGTGGGAGGTGCTCATTGAGAGTGCCATCGAGCCTCTCAACACGCAAAACCTGAGCACCAAGATCGCTCATTAGAGTCGAAACAATTTCACCAGGTAAGAGGTGGGTGAAATCTAATACTTTTAGCTTAGCGAAAGACATAATTCTCCGATCTCAAGATTCAGGAAAGAGAAAGGAGGGCATGCCTGAAACCAGGAGCCCTCCTTTGTTCTAGTTTAACTGAACTAACTAGTTCATGTTCTCGATTATGGCATTGGCAAATTCACTGGTTTTCAGTTTGGTTGCACCTGGCATCAATCGCTCGAGGTCGTAAGTTACTTTCTTCTGTTGGATGGTTTTGGTTACTGCTTGAGTGATCAAGTCAGCAGCTTCTTGCCAGCCCATGAATTCAAGCATCATAACGCCAGAGAGAATTACAGAACCTGGGTTGATTACGTCTTTGTCAGCATACTTAGGAGCTGTTCCGTGGGTAGCTTCGAAGATGGCGCAGTTATCGCCAATATTTGCACCAGGAGCTAGTCCAAGGCCACCTACTTGAGCAGCGCAAGCATCTGAGAGATAGTCGCCGTTCAAGTTTGTAGTGGCTAGAACTGAGTATTCATCTGGTCTTAGCAAGACTTGTTGGAACATGGAGTCGGCGATTCTATCTTGAAGAAGAATCTTGCCAGCTGGCAATTTGCCATCATGCTCAGCCCACATTTTTTCTTCAGAGATTACTTCTTTAGCGAACTCAGTTTCGCCAACTTGGTAGCCCCAGTCTCTGAAGGCGCCTTCTGTGAACTTCTGAATGTTGCCTTTGTGCACCATGGTGACTGACTTCTTGCCGCGAGCAATAGCGTATTCGATGGCTCTGCGTACAAGTCTGTCTGAACCGAATTTGGAAATTGGTTTGATACCGATGCCAGATTCTGGACGAACGGTCTTGCCATATTTTGCGCAAAGGTCAATGAAAGCCTGAGCTTCTGGAGAACCAGCAACAAACTCGATTCCTGCGTATACGTCTTCAGTGTTCTCACGGAAGATAACAACGTCGAGTTTCTCGGGTGACACTACTGGTGAAGGCACTCCTGGGAAGTGACGCACTGGGCGCACGCAGCAGTAGAGGTCAAATATTTGACGCAGAGCTACGTTTAAGCTGCGAATACCGCCGCCTACTGGAGTAGTGAGAGGCCCTTTGATGGCTACTCCGAACTCTCTGAGAGCGCTGATGGTGTCTTCTGTCAACCATTCATCAAAATTGTCTTTTGCTTTTTGTCCGGCAAATACTTCGAACCAAGCAATTTCTTTCTTGCCGCTATAGGCTTTAGCAACTGCAGCATCGATAACACGTTTGCTGGCTTTCCAGATGTCACGACCTGTACCATCACCTTCAATAAAAGGAATGATTGGTTTGTTTGGTACAACTGGCTTTCCGTCTTTGAAGGTAATCTTTTCGCCTTGCGGAACTGTTATGCCGTTGTAGGTCTTGTCTATCACTTGTCCCATGTCTCTCCTTCGCCGTATCCCAGGTGTACGGCTTAGAGATTAACAGTACACTCGGCTTCACCCCTCAGAAGATCAACAAATACTAATTGTCGTGCTTAATCAAGAGATTTTTGCGGTAGTCATGAGGCTGGGGGCTGAACTTGGCCATATACTTTTAGAGCCAATTTTGAGGGCCGAACTTGAACCTTGCTATTTCATTAAAGCGAGCCATTAGCCAGTGGCCAGACAGAGAAGCATTTGTCGACGGTCAAAAGCGCCTAACCTACGGCGAATTTGGCATGAGGGTGGCCGCTCTGACCCATATAATCGAGAACCTAGGTCTGGGTAAGGGCTCTACAATTGCCGTCATTGCCCCGAACTGCTTAGAATTTACTGAGTTGTATTTTGCTGCCGCGTGCACTGGTGCGGTCTTGTGTCCAATTAACTATCGACTGGCCAGCGGCGAAATAGCCCAAATTCTTGAGCACAGCGAGACTCAGATGTTGGTATGTCATACCGATTTTACTGAGCAAGCGGAGCCGGCAATAAAGAATCTCTCTGGTATTAAGCTGATAGCCTGGATTGGCGCTGGTTCTATGCCAGACACTAAAATCAAAAGTGTTCGTTACGAGCCTTTCTTATTGACGCAGTGGAACAAAGAGCTGATCGACAAGCAGGCTGAAGGTAGCGATTTAGCTCAAATCTATTACACCAGTGGAACCACTGGTCAAGCCAAAGGAGTAATGCTCAGCCATGAGAATGTTTCTTACAATGCACTGGGGGCCATTGCTGAGCTGGGCTTAAACGATAGTCATTGCTGGGTTCATGCAGCCCCCATGTTCCACCTGGTTGATGCCTGGGCAGTCTTTGCCCTGACCTGGGTGGGTGGTAAGCATGTTTTTATTCCTTACTTTAATGCCGAAGCCCTTTTGCCTCTTCTTGAAGCTGAAGCCGTAAGCCATACAGCCCTTGTGCCCACCATGGTTAACGCCCTCTTGAATAGTGGTGTGGTTTGGCAATATTCGTATACGGCTCTGAGTACGATAATGACAGCAGGTTCACCAATCGCCCCTGAGATTGTCAAACAAATTCAAGAAGTATTTTCATGTACCTATGTGCAGTTTTATGGCATGACCGAGACCAGCCCCTTTCTCAGTATTAGTTTGCCAAAGAGTAAAGACCTACAGCGTTCGAAGGCCGAAGTATTGGCAATACGTAGCAAGACCGGTCGACCATTTATTGGTGTTGATTTGAAAGTTGTTAAAGAAGACGGCAGAGAGGTGAAACGGGACGGACTAGAAGTTGGTGAGATCATTGCCCGCGGACCGAACGTGACTAAAGGTTACTGGAAGAATCTAGAGGCGACTGCACAGACTATCCGTGGTGGTTGGATTTATACCGGTGATCTAGCTGTGATGGACAGTGATGGCTATATCAATGTGGTTGATCGTTCAAAAGATATGATTATCAGTGGAGGAGAGAATGTCTATTCAACTGAAGTTGAATATGTCTTGCATGAGCACCCTGCCATTCTAGAGTGCGCAGTGTTTGGCATTCCTGATGAAAAGTGGGGAGAACTTGTACACGCTTCAATAGTTCTCCGTAGAGGGCAGCAACTGACGGAAGAAGAGCTGGTTGAATTTATTCGAGAGCGTTTAGCCAGATATAAAGTGCCGCGCCACTGGGAGTTCTTGCAAGAGTTGCCAAAGACAGGCAGTGGCAAGATCAAGAAGAAAGAATTGCGTGACAAATATTGGCTTGGACGTGTGCGTAGAGTAAATTGATATAAAAAACTTGGATATTGGCTTGTTCTTGCGTATACTCTACAGTCAGTAGTAGCATTGGTAGGCAGTTAATGACTAACAAAAAAACGGCAACCCAAGGTGTCTATCTTTTGCATATCGTGGCGGGATTAATATATCTATCTTCGCTGCAAGCGGCATATGCACAGTCAAAAGTTACAACAAAAGATGCACCAGATAAAGTGCCTGACGCTAGGGCACTTGAATTGTCACTAATGAGTAAAGCCAGGAGAGCGACTGCTGATAGTCACTATGATGCTGCTTGTGAATATCTATCAGAAGTACTGACTGCCAATCCTAAGAATGCAGAAGCTCATTATCTCTTAGGCCTGCTTCAAGGTCGGCAAGGTAAGTTTAGTGAATCAATAGATCACGAGAGAAAGTGTCTCAAGCTTATGCCTAACTATGCCTCAGCCCATTCGGTCTTGGGTAGATCATTAGCGGGAAAACAGAATTTTGAAGCTGCGGTTGTAGAGTTAAAAGAGGCAGTTCGGCTTGACCCTCGTAGTCCGATTAGTTATGTCAATCTTGCTGCCGTTAAAGGCATGCAAGGTGACTATAAGGGTGCCCTTGATGCCTATGACAATGCCATACGAGTGGACCCCAAATATACCCAGGCCTATTTAGGTAAAGCCCTGGCCTATGCCAAATTGAAAGACACTAAAGGCCAGCTTGAGGCTTGTCGCAACGCCGTTCGAGTAGCACCGACTAGCTCGGTTGCGCATGGCCGCTTGGGCTTTGCCCTCACTCAAAGTGGAGACGTTCCAGGTGCTATGGCTGAGGGTCTGAAGGCAAATTTATTGCGAGTGAACGAATCGTGGAACGAGTTTCTTGGTATGTTCTTGACCGCATGGGCCTCGGTCTTCTTGGTTTTCGCGGCAATATTTGCTGCCCTATTCGCTGGTTCGCGTTTTAAGCCGCAAGAAGGCGAGATTGTGCTGAAGTCATTTTTCCTTACTTTCTATCGAGATAAGCCAGGCCGTTTTATTGTCACAGACACTCGCATTGTCTTTGTGCCTGAGGCATTTTCAGCATGGTTTGGTGCTACCAGGGTCAGTATTCAACGACCTCAAATTGAAGCTATAAATTACCTGAGCACTGTAGGTGGTGGCACCGTATCAATTCTGACTAGAGACCAAAGTGTGCATCAATTCCGCATGCCGCTCTTGGTTTTAGATCCTGTTCGCAGCCTGTTGGTAAGTCAAGGGTTAACTGCTCCTGACCCTGATGCAAAAGTTGCCGAGCAAAGCGCTCCCCAGCCTGTAGTTGAAGATAGTAAAAGTGAAGAGACGAAAGAATGAGTATTGTTAAGAATGTTCTAGGTACAAACCTCGAGCCTTGTTGTCATAATCCGCTTACTGGTTTTTTTCGCGACGGCTATTGTTCGACTAGTCCAGAAGACCACGGAGTTCATACTGTTTGTGCCTTAATTACAGAAGAGTTTCTTGACTATTCGAAGGCTCAAGGCAATGATCTTTCTACCCCTAATCCTCGCTATGGTTTTCCTGGACTCAAGGCTGGTGATACCTGGTGCTTGTGTGCTTCTCGCTGGAGGGATGCTCTGCGGGACGGTGTGGCACCGCAGGTAGTGCTAGCGGCTACACATCAAGCCACTTTGAAGATTGTCAGTTTAGAGCAGCTTCAGGCTCACGCTGTAGTGTCCAAGACATAGTAGAGATTTATGAGTCTGTTTCTTAAGTCTTGGGCGATAATTCTAGTTTTGCTAGTCTTTATTTGCGTGTCGACCTCAGAGTGTCCAGCTAAAGACAGCATAAGCGGCTGGAAGATCAATATGGAGACAGCCATTGGAGGCCGCTATGATATTGTTGCCAACGAAAGGGCCTTGCGCATTGACAGTAAGTCGTTTAAGTACTCGATTGTTGCTTGCGCGCCGCAATGGAATCTAGTCATTTGGCGTGATGACAGCAAAGAAATTTGTCATTGTACTGCAGCCCAGTATCTCTATCAGCGTAGAAACGCGGTCAACACTACTTCGTCTTGTAATTTAGATAAAATAGTAAATAAGCGTGCAATCACAATACCGAGATTTGGACTTAAGGGCGTCCAGTACGTATATGCTGGTGAGCGGCGTGGCCATGATCTCTTTATTTCTGATAAGAAAACAGAGGCTGTGAGAAACTACTTTATTGACTGTGCAGAAATAAATCTTCCCCGGCCAGTGGTGCAGCTCATCAGTGGTACTAGCACTCTTCCTGACTTGCCTGGTTTTCCTTATCAGATGTCTGAGGTGCTCGAAAATGGAACTAGGTGCTGGCAAGTCTTGACTCATAGGTTGGCCAGAACAACAATCTCGCCTTCTGTTTTTCAGCCTCCTATTGGCTATAAAAATCTTGGCGCTTTTAAGCACGCATTTCTGTTTAAGAGCGTGAGTTCAATGATGGACGATACGGTAGATAGTATCGGCATAGGAGAAGGACGATCGGGGCCCAGAGTAAGGGACTAACAGAGACATTTGCCACTTCTGAACACAGACTCATAATCTTACGACGTATAGAATTTCTTTAGCCTCATTTCAACGTATACTGATATTATCCTTTGTGCTCAAATTAGTTTCTTTAGCTTGTTTAGCAAATTTTTAGTGATTATCCAGGCATCTCTGTTTTTCTGTTGGGAGGTTGCTTGGATTCTGAAAGTCTAGAACCACTATCTAACCTTGGCGAAGAACGACTTAGACTTATCGTCGAAGCGGCTCCTTGTGGCATGATTATGGTAGATGAGCTAGGTCTCGTCGTGCTGGTCAATTCTCAAGTAGAGCGCATGTTTGGTTACAGTCGCGAGGAGCTACTGGGCCAGTCAATTGATTTGCTCGTGCCCGCTTCTGTCCGAGACAAGCATCCCTGTCATCGTGCCGCATTTCTTGCTGACCCTAAGGCTAGAGCTATGGGGGTTGGGCGAGACCTTTATGGGCAACGCAAAGACGGCTCACAGCTGCCGGTTGAAATTGGTCTAAATCCAACGATGACCGATGGCGAGCGCTTTGTGTTGGCCTCAATTGTCGATATAACCGAACGAAAACATTCTGAGTTGTTGCTTGAAGAAAAGCTTCTTGAACTGCAGCGGTCAAATGAAGACCTCCAACAGTTTGCCTATGTCTGTTCTCATGACTTGCAAGAGCCGCTAAGAGTGATTTCAAATTACACTCAATTGCTAGCTCGGCGATACTCTGACAAGCTTGATCAGGATGCCAACGACTTCATCGACTTCACTGTTGACGCCACAAGGCGCATGCAAGAGCTCGTTAATGACCTGCTCTTGTATAGCCGAGTGGATACTAAAGGCAAAGAGTTTGTCAACACAAATTGTTCGCAGATTGTGGCTATGGCGCTAGCAAATCTCAAGGTTGCCATTGAGGAATCAAATGCCGAAATACACTGTGACGAACTGCCTGCGGTTCGTGCTGATAGCTCGCAATTGCTTCAAGTTTTTCAGAATTTGATTGGCAATGCCATTAAGTTTCGCTCTAGTGAGGCTCTTGTTGTTTCAATTGAGGCACAAGACAAGGGTAACTACTGGATCTTCTCTGTCAAGGACAATGGCCAGGGTTTTGATATGAAATACGGAGAAAGAATATTTGTCATTTTTCAACGGCTACACACAAGAGAGATGTATCCAGGTAGTGGCATCGGTTTGGCTGTGTGCAAAAAAGTAATTGAGCGTCACGGTGGCACAGTTTGGGCTGAGTCTGCGCCAGGTAAAGGGGCCAAGTTTAGCTTCACCATGCCGAAGGTGGTCGAAGGCCAAAGGACGGGAATTTGAATAGGCGAATTAGAGTCTTGCTTGTGGAAGACAGTCAAGCTGATGCTCGACTAGTGGTTGAAGTATTTAAGGAAGAGCAGATCAATGTAGACGTAGACATAGTCAGAGACGGCGAAGAGGCGATGGCATACCTGTATCGACAGCGCCAGTACGAGGATCTTCCCGCGCCCGATTTAATTATTTTAGATCTAAATATGCCTAAAAAAGACGGTCGCGAAGTATTGGCTGAAATAAAGAGTGATTCTGCTTTGAACACTATTCCAGTAGTGGTACTTACGACTTCGCAGTCTGAGGAGGATATCCAGAAATGCTACAAACTGCACGCTAGCTGCTTTGTTACTAAGCCTTTAGAGCTTGAGAAATTCATGTCAATTATTAGATCTCTGGATAGCTTTTGGTTCAATGCTGTGAGGTTTCCAGAATCCATATGAATAGTGTTGTACGTCAAACACCAGTTTTGAACACACAAATTATAACTGTCTTGCTTGTTGAAGACAGCATTGCAGATGCTCGTTTTGTGCAAGAAATGTTGCCATCGAATCTTTATATACTGATTCACGCCAATAGTCTTGGAGAAGCACAAGAGAAGGCCTTAACACGACCGGTTGATGTGATTTTGTTAGATCTTTCACTGCCTGATGTACAAGGGCTTGAAACAGTTCGCTCGATGATTGGCTTTGCCCCGAATGTGCCAATTGTAGTGCTAACCGGTTTGAATGACGATGATACTGCTGTCCAGGCCATAAAGTTTGGCGCGCAAGATTACCTGCAAAAGTGCAGCTTGGCCGAGGACCTTTTGACACGGACTATTCGCTATGCCGTGGAACGCAGTCAATCTCAAGCTCAGATACGGAAGAATTTAGAAAACTTAGGTGCCTCAGAGGCATATCTCAATCTGGCTTTAAAAGCTTCACACACGGGTGTTTGGTGTTGGGAAATCGCAACTGACACAGTCACTCTTGATGAACTCAGTTATCAATTGTTCGGTCTCAACGACAGTTTTGTTCGGTTGCAAGATGTTTTGAACTGCGTGCACGTAGAAGACCGGCTATTTATTCAGCATGCAATTGAAGATGCAATCTACAATAAACAAGACTACGACGTAAACTTTAGAGTCTCTTTGCCTCAAGGCCAAGAGCGCACCCTTGCATCTTCTGGTCGAGGCATATATGACGAAGATGGCTCTGCAATTAGAATGGCTGGTATCTTTAGAGACATCTCTAAGCAAATTCTGCAGCAGCAGAACTCTCAAAGATTGCAGATTCTTGAGCATCACGAAGACTTCATTGCTACCTTGACTCATGATCTGAAGAATCCCCTTATAGGAGCCGATCGCCTGCTAGGCCTGTTCTTTGATGGCGCGCTAGGAAGTTTTGAGGAGAATCAACTTCAGGCCTTGAAATTGCTTCAGGAGTCAAATCGGGACATGCTTGAATTGATCAATAATCTCTTAGAAGTCTATCGCTACGATGCAGGTGCCACCCCTCTGAATGTATGCAAAGTTGATGTGCGTGAGCTCATTAGTAGTAGTCTTAATTCAATCAGTTTTTTTGCGTCTCTGTCTAAAGTCACGCTGTGCGGTAGTTTCGAGGAGGGCGAGCACACTATTGTTGCCGATCCAGTCGCTCTGCAACGAGTGATTCTCAACTTACTTTCGAATGCTATTAAATTCAGTATTGAGGGCTCGAAGGTGTTAATTTCAGCAGGCCGCAAAAGCGATTTGTACTGCTTTGAGGTAAGGGATTCTGGAGCTGGAATAAATAAAGAAGACTTACTTAAAATATTCCAGAGGTATGCTCAGGGTAAGCCCGGTCGAACTATCTTAAGCGGTACTGGTCTAGGCCTGTATCTCTGTCGCCGTCTAGTTGAAGCGCATGGTGGTGAAATCACTTGCACCAGTCTTGACGGTAAAGGCTCAACTTTTTTTGTCAGTCTACCGTGCCAGCAGACCGAGCAGTTGTAATTAGTTGCCTAGCTTTGAGAGCTAATGCTTAACTGCTAGCTCCTTGCAGATCTGCGGAATCAGAGATGTGAGAATTTTCTTTGCTCCCTCGGCGTTAAGGTGAGCGCCGTCGTAGAAATCATCATCACTAAAGTTTGAGCAATGTTCGAGCTCGATGCAGGGCACTCCTGCTTCGCTGCATGAGCGCAGTACGGCTCTAGAGTAGATCTCATAAAAACCCCTAGGTAAGAGATCTCTGTTCATTTTTGTTAGTGGAAGCATAAGCACAATGCAAGTGGTATCAGAAATTTTGCATTGCTGACAGAACCTGCGCAGAAATTGAAGTTGGGCGTCAGGAGCTGAAGACTTGTCTAGTAGTGAGTAAGCGGTCTTGTACTCCTTCAAACTGGCAATAAAACGCTCTTCGCGCCCTACCTTGGTTCTATTGGCATTGCTAGGTAGGGGCTGCTCTCTTCTTGCATTTTGGTTGGCATGTTGACCGTCAATAAATAGTTGAAGCTTTGCAGCTATGGCCGTTGTTATGACAGTACGAAAGCGGTAAAGAGGGATTAGCCTTGTCCAGGTAAACTGGGCATACTGATCAAATTTGTTAAAAAAAATCGGCAGAATTTCCAAATCTGAGAGTGTCACCAGTGACTTAAAGGTGTCTGTTTTCTCTGGCTCTGGGAGACGGGCGTCACTGAAGTCTCGTGGCACCACTGCTAGAACTGCAATGCGCGGCGCTTTTTGAGTGCGAATTAAGTTTCTGATGGCAATGAACTGGTCAGAAATCAATGCCGCTTCTATGCTGAGATTCTTGACTCTAATCTCCTGCTTGCATCCTGTCGATAATAGCTCTTGGGCCTTTTTTGGACTTGATACGTATTCAAAAACACCATCCAAGAGAGACAGTGGTACCTCGATCACTGATGAACCCATAAATAGGACGTCGCAGCTATCAGCCTGAGTTTGAATGAGCTTGAATACTTCGCGATTTTGTAGCAAGTTAGTGTCGTATAGCTCACCTTCAGTGAGTAGCACCATTAAGCTAAATAATGCATTGACAAGAATAAAGCTGCATATAGCCACAGCGCTCGGTGACTTCAAGCCGGTTCTTTCCATTTTTTTTGCTGCTCTCTTCAGGGCCTAATTACGCCTTGCTTCGGTATCAATAGAAAAAACTGTTAAATACTCTTGTGATCTGCATACAGAGTTGAACTAAGTCTATCTGCTTCTTCCGCTCAACTGCAAAGGCCATTTGCCATTTCGACCTGCGCTTTGTTCAGAATGTTAGGACGTACTGTTTACAGCGTCTCTACGACTCTACGGCTGCTTGAACATTCAAATATTCAACTCACCAAATGATCAAATATTCAAAAGGTCGTATGTATGTGAATAACTCAATACGCATTGTGGTCGGTACGTATTGTAGACCGTACGCATAGCAGTTAACACGTATTGCGAAATATACGTATTGTCGACAAGACCAATGCTCTTATTGTCCTCAGCTTGAATTTTTGCATTTCTGCTTTTTAATTCGAAAATCATTCAAGCCCAATGTCTTCATTCCAAACTTTTGGAGAACTGAGCTGAAATTGCTTTAGTAAATCGAAGCATCGATCAAGATCTAAATCTATTACCTCGACTCCGTTATCGCGCATAAATTGAGCAGAGCTTGTAAAGGTACGATTCTCGCCAGCAATTATCTTAGCAATACCAAACTGCACTATCGCACCAGCGCACATTGCACAAGGCATCAGTGTGGAATAGATAGTTGTGTCTTTATAGCTCGCCTGCCTACCAGCATTGCGTAGGCAGTCAATCTCACCATGGGCTGTAGGATCATTTTGCTGCACTCGACGATTGTGGCCGCGTCCTATAATCTGGCCTGCACGCACAAGCACAGAACCGATAGGAATACCGCCCTCAGCAAAACTCTTTTGGGCTTGCTTTATGGCTTCTTCCATAAACTGATCTGATTGTTGGTCAGCGGTATTACTCACCTGTATTTTTTCCATCTGCATTTCTTCCTTCTTTTGAGCATTTTTTTTGCCTAAGCAAAGCACCAAATATGGAGCTTTCAGAACGCGGTTTTACTGATCAGAATTGCTTCGCCCTGGTCTGATAATGTATATTATGTTTCATCGACTAGTTCCGTCTCTTGAAAGTGCCGCCAGTATTGCCTTTGCGGGCTCGAATTTTAATAGCTTTTCCAGCCGAAAAAGAATATTGAGAGGGCAATTTGACCTAATCAATTTTCAAGGCGGCAAGGATCTCTTCTTCTATCCAGCCACGTCTTACCAAGGTATCGCCGATGCTACCAGTAGCAAAGCGCTGCTCAAGCAGGGCAATGATCATCAAGTCTTCGGTTACAAGACCTAGTGCTATCAATTGAAGCGCTAGCGAATCAGTAACTTCCTCGTCAGGAGCAATTAACTCCTGACCAATGAGAAGGCCATCAAGTTCTTCCTGAGAGATAAACTGTTTCTCGAGCAGAATCTCTCCCAACTGTCGATCGCTATTCTGCTGCTCCTGTACGGCTTCTTTTAGCTGCTCAAGGCTAATCATCCCAGTGGCAAGACAGAGCTGGCCTAAACGGAGCCTAGAGTTAAACTGTACCCTGTCACCACTTGACTGCTCGGCAATGGCAGAATCGGAAGTAAGCTCTTCGTGAGCCCTACGGATAGCCGCGAGTGCTGCCTGTGCTTGTTCGTTTGCTTTAGCTGATTTAAAAGTTTGTGAGAACCGTTCAGTCAATCTTAAGGTAGCCAGATCAATGTTAGATTTTTCTGCTGTTTGATTGAGCCTGAGTGCCTGAAAATGGTTGGTCATGATTTTTCTGCCAAATGACGAGATTATCTAATACTATATTGACGGTAAGCACTTTGTTGTCGACAATACGAACTGTCGAAATGTTCTGTTGTCGATAGTTCATTAATAGTACTTATTGAACGGTCCAATGTTCTAATTGTCGTTGGTTTAAATAGTCGAACTTACTAAAATACGTAAGCAAAAATTCCAAGTCCTTAGCTTAAGGTACCCATGACATCAGCACCTCTAAACCAGCCTAGTAACCGTATTAAGGCATTCGATATCCAGTTCTTATTAAAAGAATGGGGCGCTATGTTTAATCCGTCCACCATTGGACGTGATTTCCTTGCTGGGATAACTGTGGCAATGGTGGCTTTGCCACTCAATCTTGCCCTTGCCGTTGCTTCAGGAGTAGAGCCATCGCTTGGTATCGTTTCTGGTATCGTCGCTGGCATTATTGCCGCGCTCTTTGGTGGTCAGCGCTATGCCGTAACCGGTCCGGCTGCCGCTATGGCCGTGGTCTTAATTGAAGTTGCTCACAACTTTGGTATGGGCGGAATCTTCTTTGTCGGTTTGGTTGGTGGACTGCTTCAGATTATTGCTGGCCTGTTGAAGCTAGGTCGAATAATCTCCTTTCTTCCCATGCCAGTAATTGTTGGCTTTGCCAATGCTATTGGCATCCTCATTATCTTTAATACTGTTGATGATTTTTTTGGCCTGATGACTAGGCCATTACATCTCCACAATGTCACCAATGTCGTGGGTTCGCCCTTCATACCAGAGTTTATAAAAGACGTAAACGAACTGGTTCAACGTATTTTTATCCATAACGAATGTAACTTTCAAGCTGTGATCATTGGTCTAGCAGTTATTGCATTAGCTGTCATAGTTCCGCGCTTTACTAAACTTGTGCCGGGCTCTTTGGTTGCCATCGTTGTTGCTTCTTTTGCAGCAAATCTTCTTCATTTTGATATTCCGCGTGTGATTGACTTGGCTCCGCTCTCCAACATCAATTTGATGCCCCATTGGCCGAGCTTGCCCAGCGGAATTACTACTTTTCAGCAATATCAGGCTTTGACTCTTTATGCCATTACGGTCTTTATGCTTGGCTCGATTGAATCGCTTCTCTCTGCCACTGTTGCCGATGGCATGTCTATGCGCTCTAAGCACCGTCCAGACCAAGAACTGATTGGCCAAGGACTTGCCAATTTCGCCATGCCTTTCTTTGGTGCTATCCCTGTTACTGGGGTTATTGCACGCACGGCTGTGAACATAACTTCTGGTGCACGAACTCGCTTAGCGGCCGTCATTCACTCAATTGTATTGTTATTGCTCGTGCTTGCTTTTGCTCACGCTGCAGAGCAAATTCCTCTGGCAGCGCTAGCCGGAGTACTTGTCTTGACAGGCTTCCGCCTAATTGAGTGGGATGAAATTCGAGAAATTTGGCGCGGCTCTAGAACTGAAGGTTGGGTAGTTGTCGCTACCACCGTTGCTTCGGTCTGTGTAGACTTGACTGCCGGCATATTGACTGGTCTCCTTCTAACCTGTGTTTTGACCGTACAGAAAATGAGTTCTCTAAGCTTGGTCAGTGAAGTAGGTGAGGATGACGATCGAATTGATGCTACTCAGCAGATACCCAGCTGTAAGTTTGTTCGCACCTACCTAGTCGACGGCCCATTGTTCTTTGGTGCGGCCGAGCGCTTTACTGAGAACATTCTGCTTACTCAAGATTTACGTGCACTGATATTGCATATGCGCTCTCTAAATATGATGGACATAACTGGCGTTGAGACCCTACTAGCTATTCATTCGCAGCTTAAGAGAAACAATGTTCGCCTAGTTATCGCCGAGCTTCCCGGTCAACCTCTCGAACTAATGAAAAAATCCGGTGCTCTAGAGAAAATTGGCACAGAAAACTGCTTCTCTGATTACAAAGAAGCACAACTAGATGTAAACGAAAAGCTATTGTTGACAGTTTGCCAGGGCTGTTCCGCTGGTTTGAATCCAGAGGTTAAAGGCAAATTGGCAGGTCCTCGTGACTGCAAACTGCGCAGCGCTTTGTTAATGGACAACAGCCGTTTGACGAAGACATTGAAAGCGCGCATGGATCGTTCGCAGAAAATTAGAACCGGCACCTTTACGGCGCTTAGTCCCGATATTGTGCGCTTAGTAAGGGTGAGTAAACCAGAAGATATACCAGCGTTTTTGAGAGACACGCCTATCGAAACCTTGCTCAAATGCCAAAACATGGGCGAAGTAGACGCTAACCAGTCTGAAGATCCTGATCTTGTAATCGGTATGTGTATTGACTATCGCAAGTCACTTTCTCTACCGCAAAACTGCGCCTACGTAATTAGAAGGACCGGCGCCAACATGGCCGGCTCGGAATTTTCACTAGCTCTTGCCCTTTCAACTGGCATAGAATATATGGCACTAATTGCTCATAACCACTGCGTCATGTCTGACCCACACGTTAAGCGCGGTGCCTTTGTTTCTGCCTTGACCGGAAAACACGGTTGGAGCAATGACCAGGCACTGAGTTTCTTCGACGAACATGCATCTAGTCGCGAAATTGATGACGCTATTGACTTCTCCTTGAAAGAGGCACGACGCTTAAGCAATCTTTTCAGAGGGCTTAAAGTCGTGCCCATGTTATTTATGCTCGAAGACAACCTTGTATACCTCGTAAAAGACTGGGTGCGAGCGAAAGAGGGCACGGATGAAAGTGACGATGATTCTTATATGGGTGATTAGGGCCAACCCTAATTATGATTAAGAGTCAATCCTGACCTAAGTCGCTCTTGAGATCGTCTATAATCATCGAGCTTTCAGCGAGGTGTTTATGGGCGAGGGAAAATTGCATTTCAGCACGATATTTGTTGCTGCGGCTGCACTTATATTTTCGCTAGCATATTTCGTTAAGGCGAAAGAGCCAATATTACAAATTGTCAGCCCCGACAAGATTATGACTTCGGCTGTAAGTCTACCTAATAGCACTGACTCTAAGTTCGCTGAAATGGTCATGAATAGCTCGAGCTATGCAGTATTCTTGTGTCGTAGCGAATATTCTAGTGGCAATGCCAATTCGTTAGAGGCCTTAAGGGGCTGGGCCGCGCAGCAGTTTCACAACGACCCGCGCTTTCTTCATCCAGTTATTTTACCTAGGCCAACAGCTAGCTCTACATTTCTCAATTCCACAGCTAGTTGCCTTTTTTCCGCCCCTTATTATTTGGCTTCACAAGCAGCTGCTGGCATCATTAGTAAACGTGTAGATAGCTACTGCGACAGTGAGTCTTTTCGTGTTTTTAAAAATGATTTTGCCGGCTTGTTTGGCAGTGATGCCGAAGCAGCCACCCTGTTAGCACGTTATCAATCAGATCGTGCCCGCACTGCTATTAATCCACTTCTGTCAGTGCTGCTTTGGCTGCTAACTGCGTTGCTTTCACCGTTTTTAGTCAGACCTTTTATGCGCGCTGCTGCCTTTTGGCGGGCACCGTTTATGACAAGTAGCGAGCCGGCTTTAGCCCGCAAAACCAGTACTAATGCGACCGCGGCTGCCGCCTATTTCTCTTACTTCGTTTCAGCTTTAGGTGTCTATTACACAGCCCAGGCACTAGTGGTAGAGACTACTGCCGCACCATCAGCTATTGCTGCCATCGTCTGTGGTGCAGCAGCGCTCTATGTGCTTTTCCCGGTCAAGGTCTTTGTTGATAATGACGAAGTTTTGCTCTTACGTTCAACCATAACCACTCGCTCTGTTGTCATTTCAGCCTGGCTTTTCTTAAGTGTACTTTCAATACAAATGTTGACTTGGATTAAGCAGGGAGTTTTGACTGAACCTGACCCAATCAGCCTATTGATTTCTGCCTGCACTGGCGACTTCATCCATGACCCGCTAACGGCCAAGCGCTGGATATCAACAGCAATTGCTCTAGCTTGGTCGGCCAGCTTTGTCTTCATCTTGAAAATACTGTCAAGACGTGGCAGTGAGAGCTCAAGAGAAGTGACCAAGAAGTTGGCAGGTTTAGGCGCCAAACTCTAGTGCTAAAATAAATAGTTCTACTTGCCCTTGTGTCGGAACTGGTATACGAGACGCACTTAAAATGCGTTGCCCGTAAGGGATTGAGGGTTCGACTCCCTCCGAGGGCAAATTTTTCATAGCGGCTTAGCTCTTAATTGAGAGCATAGACCTTAGGCGAGCGCAGTGTCTAACTCATTCGATACGATTGTAGTTGGCCTTGGCGCCATGGGTAGCGCCACTCTATATCAATTGGCACAGCGCGGCGTGAAGGCCCTAGGTATTGACCTGCTGGCGCCGCCACACAGCTTTGGTTCGTCCCACGGTGACACCCGAATAACCCGCCAAGCAATAGGTGAGGGAGAGCATTACACGCCTCTTTCTTTGCGCTCATACGAAATCTTTCGCGAGATGGAGGTTAAGTCTCAAAAGCGGCTATTGGAAGTAACCGGTGGTCTGATGATTTCCAGCTTAACTGAACCAGTTTCAGTGGTGCATGTAGAGCAGTTTTTTGAAAATACAGTGGCCGCCGCTAAGAAATTTGGTATCAAACACGATATCTTAAGTGCTCAACAAATGCGTTCGCGTTTCCCCCAGTTCAACGTTGAAGATGATGAGCTGGGCTATTTTGAATATGATGCTGCTTTCTTGCGACCAGAAGCAATTATTGCTGTCCAACTGAAGCTTGCCGCAGATTCTGGGGCCACAATTCATACTAATGAAAAAGTGATTGGTTTTGAAGAGAGCAAGCAGGGCGTGGAAATAAGTACCAATCAAGGCACGTACACCTGCGATCATTTAGTCTTGTCGATAGGGCCTTGGCTAACGCAACTCTTGCCAGAATTGCAATCAGTTTTTAAAGTCTACAGACAAGTACTTTACTGGTTTGATATTGCCGATCAGTATGCACAGTTTGCTCCTTCGCAATTTCCTCTCTTCATCTGGCAGTTAAAGGGCTCCGACACTGGCGTTTATGGCCTTCCAGCCTTAGATGGCGCGGAGGGAGGGTTTAAGATTGGTAGCTCTAACTATCTTACTGAGCCTGTCACTCCTGACTCAGTAAAGCGTACAGTTGCTCCTGAAGAAATTGACGAAATGTACGACAGCAAAGTATCGCGCTGCTTTCCTTTGGTCAGCAAGAAGTGCATAAAGACAGCAGTTTGCCTTTATACAGTTACTCCTGATAGCGCTTTCGTCATTGATTGGTTGCCTTCTTCTTCTTCTTCTTCTAAGCGCGTTATTCTGTGTTCGCCATGTTCCGGTCATGGCTTTAAGCATGCTGCAGCCATTGGTGAAAGCATTTCTGAGATGACCACTGTAGGTCATTCTCGCCTTGATCTAAGCGCTTTTAGGTTAGCGCGTTTTGGGCAATTCTACGGAATCTAATTGAAGCTTATTTGACTTGGGCTAGTTCTTTGATGCGTACTTTGTTCTCTAAAATGCCGATGCCAGCTACTTCCATTCTTACGACATCACCGTCTTTCAGCCATGGATAAACAGCTGGTGTAAGCTCAGCTCCGTTGGCGTCATAGGTGGCCATAAATTCAGCAATACAGCCATTACCCACGGTACCGGAGCCGAAGAAATAGCCAGGTTGTACGGCAATGTTCTGACTGCCTAACCAAGCGAAAATTCGAGCGAAGCTCCAAGCTTTCTTCTCTCCGCTGACCGGATGAGTGTGATAAAGCGATTGATAATTGCTGCGCGTTCTCTCGTCGCCGTTGATGGTAAGAATCATCTCCATATCAAAGACACCGTTCTCATCCATTTTCAAATCAGCAGCTCTAACTAGCTTAGGTCCAATACTCTTGCCGACCACAAACTTACTATTGGTTGGCCCTAAGCCTTCCATGTCTTTCTTCTGAATGTCGCGGGCCGACCAGTCGTTGAGAATTGTGAAATAGCAGTGATCTTTGATGAACTGCAAAGCTTCTGCTTCGGTGGTTAGCAAAGCGCCTTTTGTTGTCAGGCAGCCAATCTCAAACTCATAGTCTGGGGCCTTAACTACAGCTGGGAAGGTTACTTCTTCGCCAGTAGCGAAGACTTTGTCAGCTGGCATATCAACCACGTAATAAGCAGCATGGTCGTACCAGACCGGTGAAACTGTCACTCCGCGCTTTGCGCGAATCTGTCTAATATGTGTCTCAAAACCGAGAAAATCTAGTAATACTCTTGGTTCAGGAACTTTCACGCCAAATAGTTCGACTGTATTTTCTGAATTTTTGTAGAGCATCGCACTGTTCCTCTTTTTTCGATTTTCTTGCGCCAATGGCGATTATGGCATGCCCTCTTCTAGTCTGGCCAAATCTCAATTTTGCCCTTATAAACGGCTGTCAAGACAAGGCCGTGGAAGAGTTTGGGCGGAGCCCTTGGCCTGATCTCGCTAGCTGAGCTGTGCTCTCAGTTTGCAATTATTAGACAAATGACCATATTTGACGAGCTTGGGGCGGCGCAGAGTAAACTAAGTCAGTGGCAAATTTGGTAGGTTTTAGTGATGAAGCATTCGCAAGAGTTCGAAGATTTGGTAGCTCAAATCAAACCTGGCATAAAAGAAGTGACGATTGAGGAAGTCGTGAACTTTCAGAAAGAGGGCAAAGACTTTCTTTTTATTGACGTGCGTGAAGATCATGAATGGCAGCAGGGCCATGCACCAGGGGCAGTGCATCTTGGTCGCGGCATCATAGAGCGAGATATAATCGATTTTGAGCCTAATAAGGCCCGTGAGATCGTTCTCTATTGCGGAGGCGGTTATCGCTCAGCCATGTCGGCGGAGAACCTGCAGAAAATGGGCTATACCAATATTTGGTCAATGGCTGGCGGCATGCGAGGTTGGCGTGAACTCAACCTTCCAGAGGAAAAGCCATGAACGATTGGTTTCGTGAGTTCTTAGAGCTGCAGACTAAAGACCCGCAAGCTTTCTTTTTGATGATTGGTTGCATTTCTCTTTTGGTGTTTCTATCACTCACTATATTCGGTGGCTTTATCTGGTATCTCTATAAGGGCGATCAGCCAGCAAGTAAAGCTAAGCCAGAAAGCAGCAAGTCTGACTGATAATTCTTTAAATACAGGCATTTAGGGGGAATTCTCGAAGTCAAGAGTTGCCCTCGGTATTGATACTACCCATAATGTCTATATCCGAATGAGGAGCAGTATATGGCTGAAACAGTTAGACAATTAAATTTACTTGGTGATCCACTCGACTTAGATGGTCTTGAGCCGCTTTTGGAAAAGGCTCATGTTGAAGTTGTGGCGGTAGGCACTACCAGCAATACTGTCAGTGCTCCGGTATCAGAAACAAGATTAATACTTGATTTAATGACTCAAGTTGAGTTGGTTAATGACTTGATTATGGAAACAAGCTTTAAACTGCAGCGGGCACATGAGTCTTTGCTTGTCATGGAAAAGACCTGCCTGGAGCAAGAACTGCGCCTTGAGCACATGAAAGATCTAGAGTCGAAAATTATTGAACTTGAAACCTGGCTTGATGCCGTTCAAGCTGAGAATACATTGCTTAAGCGCCCTTGGTACAAGAAGTTATTTAACTGGCGGTACTAAGCGCTAGCTCGAGCTGCTGTGGGCCAAACTATGTTAATTTCAAAAGGGGATGCTTACGAAAGTTGGCATCCTTTTTCTTTATGTGAATGCTGATGTGTCATTTCATAACTTGCTTGGTGGTGCCAGGGGTATCATTGATTGAGCTCCAGCCACTTTGCGATAAATATGGCATGCTCTTTAAGCCAATTGATAATCCATTTGTCTCCGCCCAAGTACCGCCAGGCCAGTACGTTAGGGCTACTCAGTCTGTGTGCGATTGCGGTACACCCTTGGGGTCATCGGCTACCAAAGATAACCGAGGCAAGAGTAAAGATGCGGGCGAAAGTGCTCATGCCGTTGCCGTTGCGAAACTGAAGAAAAAGGGCTGGAGTCAGGCTAAGATTGACCGCTGGCAAGCCGAGAAAGAAACAGCATCTGAGCGTAGTAGTATGCAGAGAGCGAATTCCAGCGGTGCTGATCTCAAAAGCTGGTGCCAATTCATAAAGGCCTTTCTAACTGCTAGTGAAGGAAAAGCGTTAGGCCTGATTCTTCATTGGTACAGCGGCAGTCTGGATGACGAGAAAATCCAAATTAATAGTATCGAGCACATACCAGTGACCGAAGAACTCGAAAAGAACCTACTCTCAATTAGGGAGGATGTGCTCTATTTGTTTTCTATGGCGCCAACGTAATTTTGTTTCGCTCTAGTTCCATGACTGTAACCGCGTTGCCGTGCGAGCTATCTTTGCCTATTTCTTGCCAGCCGAAAGTCTGATACCAGTTAGGTAGTGACTCTTCATAGGTGAGGAGATAGATTTTCTCGTATCTCAAGTTGCTAGCAATTGACTGTATATGTTCCACCAAAGCTTGACCTAAACCTTTACTGCGATAGGCTGGTGCTACGTAAACACTTCCCAGCCAGGGTGTGAGGTCATCTCTTATGCCATCATTGGCGCGCAACGACGCCATTCCGATTGCCTTGTCTCGTTCATCTAAAGCCAGAACAGTTAATGGAATTTGATCGCGGCGGCAATGCTCAGTAAAACTCACTATGCGCTTTTCTAGAGAATAAGAGGGATTGTAACGGCCCCAGGTATCAAAAGCCCAGGAGGCACAGGTGGATACGAAATCACCATGATCAGCCAAATAGACAATTTTGAAACGCACGAATGTTCTCCCCTAAGTTTTGGGCTTGAATACAAAAACGTGCCAAAGATCTGGATTGATTTGCTGGGCCCAGAACTTAAAACCACGGGCCTGCCAGATATCATAAAGAGGTTGAGGCTCCCACATGTGTTTGACACCGACAACGTCTCCAGGCTGGCAAGTGTTAACAGCTATGTTGATTGGTGGCATAGGGTCGCCTAACTTAGCGTCTATAGGGGTAACATCTACCCATAAAATCTGACTTAGATCTACGCCGGCCATCCAATCTGGTGGCTCTTTGGGTGATTCTGGAAGGCTAGCCGACGCAGTGACTTTGCTGCTAACTGTGTCGCTTGCCAAACCAGCTAGGTCATTGATCTTGGCTACAAATTCGCTTTCGGCCATTCCCACCATGGCAGCTAAGCGCCTTAGTGAGATTCTTGTTGGCATTACTTTGTTGAGAAGCGGATTGCGCAGCCTGGCAAAATCGTGGGGGTTGAGACTAATGACGTAATCGAGAATGGCGGGGCTAGCCTTGAGCGCCTCTGATAACTTGGTATCACCGTTCAACAGTCACGTCCTCAGCCAGCAGAGCACGCTGTAGCTGCTTCGGTTTGTACCGGCAAGTTTGCTTTTTGCCAAGCTGCGGTGCCACCAACAACATTGATTAGCTCACCGATGCCATGCCTTTTAAGCAAGCTTACGGCCATACTAGAGCGGTAACCACCAGCACAGATTACAGCGGTCTTTACGCCCCGCTCAACCGCCTCTAATTGCTGCTCTAACTCTGACAAAGAAATATTCTTTGCTTGGGGCACGTGACCCGAGGCATACTCGCCTGGTCTGCGCACATCAAGAACGCGCAACTCTGGATTTGCCTGGAGCTGCTTGGCTAATTCTTCTACGCTAATTTGATCAACTGTTTCAATTTTAAGCCCTGCTTTTTGCCAGGCAGCCATGCCACCAGCCAGATAGGCGATGACATTTTCTAAGCCAGCTCTAGCTAATCGAAGCACGGCTTCATCTACCTGAGCATCCTCTGAGAGCACCAAAATAATGTTACTTTGGGCATCAATGACTGTGCCACACCATGAAGCGAACTGTCCACCTAGGCCAACACTGTATGCTCCAGGTATGTGACCCTGACCAAATTCTGCTGGTGAGCGTGTATCTAATATTATTGTGCTCGGCGTGCTGCTTGAAGCAATTGCCGCTTCCACTTCTTTGGGTTGCATCGCTGCTGCTTTCTTGAGATCGTTCAATGAAGCAGCACCGCTGCGGTTGGCTTCAACAGCAAGGGGAAAGTATGCCGGTACTTCCGGCTGTTGGGCCGTCACTATCGTCACAAATTGCTCTTTAGTCATTGGTTGCAAGGCATAGTTAAACTTGCGCTGATTACCAATGGTTGATGAGCTTTCTTTTGAAATATTCTTGCCACAGAGCGATCCAGCTCCGTGAGCGGGATAGACTTCGGTTTCATCGGGCAAAGTCATGAGCTTATTGTGAAGGCTGTCATAGAGCATGCCAGCCATTTGCTCTGAACTAAAGCCATATTTACCCACAAGATCCGGGCGGCCAACATCGCCAATAAAGAGAGTGTCGCCAGTGAGCAGCTTAGCTGGCTCACTACTATTTTTTTCTTTGACGAGCAAGCAGATACTTTCTGGTGTATGACCGGGAGTAGCCAGAGTCGTAATTGTTAGGTCACCCAGCGAAAACTCTGTACCATCGGCTACAGCTTCGTGCTCAAAGCGGGCTTTGGCTTGATCACTAAAGACAATCTTGGCGCCAGTCGCCTCAGCTAATTCTTTGTGGCCGCTGACAAAATCGGCATGTAAATGGGTTTCAAAAATGTACTTGATAGTCAGGCCGTTGCTTTTCGCTTCCTTCAAATATTCATCAATGTCGCGCTGTGGGTCGACAACACAAGCTTCACCATTAGAGCCAATCAGGTACGAGGCGTGGGCTAAACAGGCAAGATAGAACTGTTTGAAAAACACGATTATCTCCATTATTTATCAGTGATTGGATCTTACCGCTTTTCAAGAAAGTAAAATAGAGCCTTACTTTCTCTGGGGAAACAAATGGCTTGTAATTTCCGCTTGAATAAACTGCTTGCTGTTTCGCTCACTTTGAATCTGGCGCTGTTGTCTGGGGCTGGCACTGCCGGGCCAGTTCAGGCCGATGAAGCTAGCAAGAATAATGCTAAAAATGTGAAAACCCTTGAATACAAGAGGCTGCCCGGTAATTGTCAACCAGAGCGCTATGACCTCTATTTTGAGCCAGACCTCGAAAATGGCGAATTTGAAGGAACAGAAACCCTCTTTTTTACTGTCAGCCAGAGCACAAGCGAAATAGTCTTGAATGCCGTCGACTTGAGTGTCTTTGAAGCCACAGTGGCGCAGACAAAGCCCACCCATGGCGACTGGGTCAAAGCGGACATTGTGCGAGATAAAGAAGGCGAGAAGCTTACTTTGAAGCTGGCCAAAGCTCTAAAGCCCGGCCAATACGAGTTAGCGCTCAAGTTTAACGGCAAACTGTCAAGCAAAATGGAAGGGTTCTATCTCTCGACCTTCAAAGGCAAAGACGGCAAGGAGCATAAGATTGCCACAACTCAGATGGAGCCAACAGACGCTCGTCGCATGTTCCCCTGCTTTGACGAACCGGCCTCGAAGGCTGTCTTCAAGGTCACTGTAGCTATCGACCCAGCTCTGGTTGCTATCTCTAACGCTGGTATCGAGTTTGAAAAGCTAGACCAGCGCAAGAACAAGAAGATAGTGACGTTTAAAGCCACTCCGAAAATGTCGACCTACTTGTTTGCTCTGATTGTCGGCCCATTGCAGAGCACAGAGCCCGTTGTTGTGAACGGCAAGAAAATCAGAGTTTGGTTTACTGAAGGCAAGGGCCATCTTGCAACTTATGCACTAGATGCCGCAGCCAAGCTACTTCCCTACTATGAAAACTATTTTGGCCAGCCTTACCCTCTCGATAAGCTTGACTTGATCGGTATTCCTGATTTCTCAGCCGGTGCTATGGAAAATCTTGGTGCCATAACTTTTCGTGAGAATGCTCTGCTTGTAGACGAGAAGAACTCAGCTCTTAGCTCACGCACCAGAGTGGTTAATATCGTCGCCCACGAAATGGCGCACCTCTGGTTTGGTGACTTAGTCACCATGAAGTGGTGGGATGACCTGTGGTTGAACGAAGCCTTTGCTACTTGGATGGCAGACAAAGCCGAAGATGTTTTGAAGCCAGAATGGCGTATTTGGGATGATTTTGCTGTTGAGCGGGCTGGCACTCTTGATGCTGATGCCATTGTTGCCACCAGATCTGTGCAGTCTCCTGTCAATTCGCCTAATGATGCACTAGAGATGTTTGACGAAATCACCTATAGCAAAGGTGCTGCGCTTCTGCGCATGCTTGAGACTTACTTGGGCGAAGATAAATTCCAGAAGGGCATTCAGGCTTACATGAAAGCTCACGCCTTTAACAATGCTTCTACAAACGATCTTTGGGACGCTCTATCTAGTGCCAGTGGCAGCAGTGCCAATAGCTCTTCAACTAAGAAGAATGCCAAAGACAGGAAGAAGGGTCAAGTTGATGTGGCTAAGCTGATGGATGCCTGGGTGCATCAGCCCGGTTGCCCCATTGTTTCGTTTGGTTTGGAGACGAAGCCTGCAGCGGCTAAGAAGAATGAGCCTTTCAAATTGGAGCTTAGCCAAAGACGATTTTTCCTTGATAGTGCCAAAGATACAGGCATTAGCAATAGTTCTACCTCAAAGTCAAAGGCTGGTTTCGTTCCATGGCAGATTCCGTTGGCTTTAAAAGCGTTCGAAACAGGCTCAGATAAGGCTGCTTCCCGTCAAGCAGAGTTGCTTACCTTGGCCAAGGGGCAAGTCGCTATTGTTGGTGCGACCGATCCGCTTACGGTTAATGCCACAGGAAATGGCTATTTCCGCACTAACTACGATTTGAAACAGTGGGCTGAATTGCAGAAACACGCTTCACCTGCTCTCCTCAATGTTAGTGAGCGGGTTTCTGTTCTCAGTGATCTCTTTGCTATTTCCGTAGCTGGACTTTTGCCAATTGATCGGTACTTGCAAAGCCTTGAAAAATTCGCAAGCGATCACGACCCATACGTGCAAGGCCTTGCAATTTCGCAAATTAGTGAGCTGGAACAATTGCTTGAGCCTGACAGCAAAAGTGGCTACCAGGCCTTTGTCGTTAAATGCCTTAAGCCGCAGCTTGACCGCCTTGGCTACACCCGTAAAGCTACCGATGATGATCTGACGGCGGAACTGAGAGCACGTCTAATAAGAACCCTCGGCACCATTGGTAATGACAAACAAGTCATTGCTTTCTGTAAAGAGAAGTTTGAAGCTTACTTGGCTGACGACAAAACTTTGGACGGCGATTTGCTTTCGCCAATAGTTCAAGTAATGGCATATAACGGCGATAGCGACGAGTTTGTACGCATCGAAGAGGCTTGGAGAAATTCGACTACTCCCGAGGCCCGCAATCGCAACTTGTTTGCTTTGGCTGCTTTTAGAGATAAAGAGTGTGTCGAGAAGGCCCTTAACTTGTGCTTCAACAAAGAGGTTAAGGCCCAAGACGTACCTCATTTACTGGCTCGGCTTATTGGCAGTAGCGACAGCCAAGTAGCGGCCTTTAAGTTTCTTGGCGATCACTGGCAAGAAATTTATGACAAAGTCGGCGAGCGTAAGATGCCAGACATTGTTGAAGCCTGCCGCAATTTCAACAAACCGGGCCAACTTGAGACTTTGAAAGCCTTCATTGCTGCGCATCCTATGCCATCTGGCCGCAGAAGTGCCGCTAAGACAATAGAATTTGCCACCATTGGCACCAATTTCAAAGCCAAGCAAAGTGCTAGTCTCGCTCAGTTTTTTGCTGGTAAATAGTGCATAGATTCTGTTCTATTGTTGCTTCATTGCTAGTGCTTTCATTCAGCACCATAGCTGACGCCGCTCAGCTGCCGGAACACGAGCAAAAGCATGAGAAGAAGCCGCCGCGCATCATGCTCTGGTCCTGGCAAAGAATAGAAGATCTGCGTGGGCTTGACCCGAGTAAAGCTGGGGTAGCTCTTCTAATTGGTCGCTTTAGCGTCGATCAAAACAAAATTGCTCTTGAGCCCCGTCTTTCTCAATTGCAGTTGCCACCTGGTTGCTATCGAGAAGCTGTAGCCAGAGTTGAAATGAAGCAGATGCCAGCCGAGGGCGAAATCGACGAGGTTAGTGCCAAGCTCGCCAGTTCGATTGTGCATCTTGTACTTGCGCACAGCCGTTTTGATGGTGTGCAGATTGACTTCGATGCTAAACAGTTAGAGCGACCATTCTATGTGAAACTACTCAAGCATTTACGACAGCAATTGCCGCCTAATCTAACTTTATCAATGACCGCTCTAGCTTCTTGGAGCCAGGGTGATCATTGGCTGAGGCAGTCTATTGCCCATGACCAGTTACCGGTAGACTATGTCGTGCCCATGTTCTTCACTATGGGAGTGGGCAAAGAGCAAGCCCTGCGCTTGTTGCAAGACAATTTGCCAGGGCCATTCAATGGTCATTGCGCCCTAGGTCTTTCGCTCAGTGAAGCCTCTACTATTTCGCTGATATCCCCCAAGCTCAAAAATCTAGATCGTATCTATCTATTTTGCTCGCCAGGCTGGCAAAAAGACCGAATGATAACCGCAGGAAACCTCGTCAACCAAACCCTACTTAAGGAGAAAGACAATGGCATTTAAGGCGAAGCGTACAGGGCTTCTCAAGAGTACAGTTTTGACATTGCTTGCCTGCTCTTTGAGTTCTAGCTTTCAGCCAGTACTAGCCTGCGGCCCTTTCTATGATGAAGCAGTATTCTCTGCGACGGTGCATCCTGACCTACCATTTCGCCTTTATGCTGAGGGCAATCTGGCTCTAGTCGAACCGACTTTTGCTCGTTCTTATTTGGTGGTGGCATATCGCTATTTGAACAGCAAACCTCTTAGCTCTACAGAACGAGAACAGATCCTAAACTTTTGGCGCTTCCGCCTAGGTGATGCTAGTAGTTCTGACAGTGATAATGCCGTTGATTTGTGGCTGACAACTCGCAATAAGGCGCTCGGTGCAAAACCGAGTGATTCGTCAGACAGGCTCTATCCCTATCGTTCAGCAGGTACGAATGATGACTATAACCCTTATTTAAATTGCAACGATGATGCTTTTAAGCAAGCGGTGAAAACTCTACAAGAGAAAGTCGCTAAGTATGGAGCTGGCAGTGCCGTTGTTAAAGAATGGCTCTCCGCCCAAGACAGTGTCTTTTGTCATTGCTCTGCACCACAATATGATTACAAGACAAAATCTCAAGGCAAAGAGCCACCGCTACCGAGCCCTGCGGCTTCTGACGCTAGTGAAGAGGTAAAAAGAGAGCGGGCTTATCAGATCGCTTCGGCCAATTTTTATGCCAAAAACTTCGACGAGGCAGCCAAGCAATTTGGTGCCATTGCTTTAGATAGCGCCTCACCCTATCAGAAAATTTCAGCATATCTAGTGGCTCGCTGTTTGATTCGCAAAGCCACAGTCAGTACTAATAAAGGAATTGACCAAGTGGCATTGCTCGCCGCTCACAATAAGCTGCTTGAACTGCAAGCAGATCCAGCAATGGTTTCAATGAAGGAAGGCATAGAAGGACTGCTCAACTTTGTCGGCTTAAGACTAGACCCAGCTGTTACATTGCAGCAATTGAGCAAGAAGATAGCTGCTGGTGATAGCAGTTTGTATCAAGATATGGATGGCTACATTTACATACTCGATAGTGCCTTCAAGGAAGATTCAGAAGAGCCCAGCACTACTCACTCAGTAGACGACGCCAAGCTGGCAGCAGCAATGCATGGCGATGATATGACTGATTGGATTTGGACATTTTCTAACAGTGACAAGAGCCTTGAACATGCCCTGAGCCGTTATAGAGAGAAGAAGAATGATGCCTGGCTGCTTTGTGTCGGTTCAAAGCTAACGGGCAAGGAACCTTATGCCGGTGAGATTCTTGAAGCTTTGGCCAAGATTGACAAAAGCAGCCCAGCTTATGTGACAGCTAATTCGCAGCGGGCTCGCATACTAGCTGCGCAAGGCCACAACGACCAGGCCGTGGCTGCAATAGACAGCGCTCTCAGTGCTACGAAATCGCCATCGGCAATGAATGCACTTAGCCTACAGAAGCTGATGTTGTCTAAATCACTTGAGCAAATGATCACTCTATCATACCGTTCGCCAGCTCTTATAGTTGGTGACGCCGAGTCTCAGACTCTTTCTTCTGAATGGCAAAAACTTGACCAGAACCAGAGCCAGAAAAAGACTGACGGTAAGACTTATACAACACTGCCAGTGATGTTGCGGCCTGAAGGGGCAATTGCAATTAATCAACGTTTGCCTCTAAGTCTCTTCCTTCAAGCAGCGCAGTCGCAGCAAGTGCCAACTGCCTTGCGCAAAGATATTGCCCAAGCCGTATTCTGCCGGTCTGTAATACTTCATGATCAAGCGAGTGCTAGCAAAGCCAGTGCCCTTCTTAAGCAATACATGCCAGCACTAGCAGCTTACCTTGTTCGTTATGATTCTGCTGTGGCGGATAGCAAAGAATTTTCAGCAGCCTATTTGATGCTGAAGAATCCGGGCTCTAGGCCTTATGTGACAGGCGGAGTATCCAGAACAACTGAATTTGGAAAAATAGACGACTATCAAGACAATTGGTGGAGCCCTATTCAAGCCGATAAAGCTGTAAAATTTGCAGGGCAGGTATTTCTCAAGCCAGCAGACCTAGCTAAGGCCAAGGCTGAGGTAGCGACTATTAATTCTTATGGCACTGGGCCTGATTATTTGGGCAAGGTCGTGATTGATTATGCCCGTAAGCATTTGAGTGACCCAAGAGTGCCAGAGGCCCTGCACTTGCTTGTAAAAGCCACCAAATTAGGTGCCACTGACGAGAAAACTAGCTCTATTTCCAAGCAAGCATTTCAAATTCTCCACCAAAACTTTAAGGGTAACCCTTGGACAGTGAAGACTCCATATTATTATTAGGTGCGCTCAACGATTTCAAGGTAGTTTCGCGAAATACGATCAGCTACAGCATGGTGCTTTTGTTCTAACAATATTGAGGTGAGCACTTCGAGTGGCGCCACGTCGGTTGTTCTCAATTGAAGTTTGTTGATACCAAAGTCAGCCAGTGCTTTAATCATTAGCTCATCAAATTGTGCAAGAGAGTTGGCTGCTTGCAGTTCTTCTAGATGTTTTTCTGTAATTTCGCGTTTAGCCGGAGACTTGGGCGGTCTAGCCATTGATGACAGTGGCAAATTGCGCTCCTTAAATATCCGGCGCGACTCTAATAGCTGCGCTATCAAACAAATGACTGTACCTAGCGGGACAACCAAACCAGCAATAGACGAGTTGCTGGACTGTATCAAAATGGCAAACCCCGGAAAGATGAGCCCGGATAAAGTCAAAAGGCAGGCGGCAAGGAAACGCTTGGCGCCCCCAAGTTCACTAAACTTGCGAATGAATAGCCTTCCAACAAAGTAGTTTAGCGGCCACCAGAAAGCAGCAAAGCCAAGCACTAATATCCAGCCGATCGAGCTCAGGTTGTTTGCTTTGAGCAGATTAAAAAGCACTGCCATCGCCACAGCCAGGAATACGCCAAAACCGCCTATTATCGTCATGGTTACGAAAGACAGTGCAAAACCATAACCTAAGAAGAACAAGATAAATAGCGGTAATGCAATTGGCTTTGGCCCCGTTGCTGGCAAGGCTACCTTGATCACTTCTTCTGACATGTATAACTCAATTGTCTATTGTGTATTTTGATTCTTGCCCAAGGTTTAGGCTGCTGACAGAACTGCGTACTAGGCTATCAACCAGGCTTATTCTCTCGAAGATTTTAGCATGCAATATTAGCAAGCAACTGTATAAATTATTAGCGCCAACGGGAATTGAACCCGTATCTCCGGTGTGAAAAACCGGCTTCCTAACCATTAGAAGATGGCGCCAAATTCTCCCAGGCAGGAGTCGAACCTGCGACTAACCGATTAAAAGTCGGATACTCTGGCCTCTGAGTTACTGAGAGATACACCCTGGGAGAGATTCGAACTCCCGACAACGCACATCCGTAGTGTGCTGCTCTGTCCGCTGAGCTACCAGGGCTTATTAGTGAATGAACTGATGAAAAAACTAATGAATGAACTAGTGAATAAATCTGCCCGTGTACGTATTTGCGCGCGTCAAAAATAAGCACCGCCATTGGTGCTGATCGAAATCATCGTGATTCAAATTTTCGCTTGATCTATTTCAATCGCCGTCGTCGCTTCTCTCGCTCGCGCTTTCGTTCTCGCTTTCGCTCAAGTTCAAGCTCTTGTGAGGCATGCTGAAACGAAGCCAGGGTTGGGCTTGGCGAAATGATGAACAATAAAATTGATGATTGAACTAGAGCTGGCATTACAGAAAACCTTCAGTGGAAAAGCACACAAAACCGAACAGTCTTTATGACCGTTTCTCGCTTGTCTTTCGCTCTGTCCAGAAGTTCACGATTTAATACCTAAATGAAATGGGCCGCTGGCCCCTTGTTTTATGTCTCAACTATAACGACTGTATCACACAAATTGAATATTGCAAATGAGAGATTTGATCTTTAATTGATTTGTTTCGATTTAGTTATTGCCATCATCAATTTCTTTAAGCATCCGCTCTATCTCTTGTGCTTGATAAATAGCTGACTTGGTCTCATTTTGCAGCTGCTGGTAGAAATCATATAGAGAGAATGCGATTGGTGCATAGCGTTTGATTGTCGATTCAATTTGCGGCGACATCTTCGCTGGGCTCAATTGGTCGTTAGCGCACAATGCTGTTAGATGCTCTATCCATCGACCTTTGCCGTAAAAACACAACATCAAAGACTGAATTAGGCTGACGATACAAACAGCACGATCGTAAGAGTGGTGGCGTTGTAAGAAATCCTCTTCTTCCTGCTCTAAATCAAATTGGCTTGATAGAGCTAGTCCGAAATCACCGTAGTAAAGATTGCTATCGCAGAGAATGTTTTTGAAGTGGGGGTCAAAGTGGACAAATCCATTGTCTCTAAAAAATGATGAGACTGATGTGAACTGACTTTCAACAAGAGTGACTGCGGCGTCAGCGCTCGCTCTATCTTTATTTAGCTCGACACTGAGCCAGTCATCCAGTGTTTGCGGAATATACTGAAGAAACAGAACTAGATGAGCAGAAGCACCATGCAGTGCTTCCAGTCGCTGTCGTACTGCTTGCGAATCATCCCAATATTCAACGGCAATATTTAAATCTTCAACTTCGCGAGTGGTCATTGCTTGAGGCTTGTCGCACTCTATAACGCGCCAGTGATATAGAAGGGGAAAATTAGAGCATTCCCCAGAAAGTGCCCATTCTGTAGTGATCTTATGAGCTGTTAGTTCTCGCCATGCGCCAAAACCAGCAGAGCCTAATCGATACTGATAAAACATTGGCAGATGGAAAAGATTAGCTGTCGACAAAAAGTTTTCGGAGCTTCTCTCAAGATCAGTTAGTGGAATCTTCTTTGCGAAGACCTTGTGACCATCTATTTCAATGAGCGAAGAACTGCCTCCCACCCCTTCGTGCATGGGCTTGGCTTTCTGAAGTAATGCAGACAGAGCACTATCGCTATAGTCGGCGAGGTATCTAGAGAGATGAGAGTGATTCAAAGGGGGCCATTCTGGGAACATTTTAGCCATGCCAATACCCGGAGATGCCCGCCCTGATAGCGAAGGGGCGGAAGGCAAAGAGAAGAAGGATGCCAACGCTGGTCATTTGATTGACTGGTGGGAGCGTTTCGCCAATAGTGCCCCAAGTCTGCCTAAAGAGCAAGTGGCGATGGCCGGTACTGGCATATTGGCTCTTGGCCTAGCTGTGAAGTTTGGACCGAAGGCTGGCAAAACTGCAGCTAATGCTATTGAAAACTTGGCCAAGGTAGAGATACCGGCCTTCAGTTCGGTCAGGCCGCTGGCCGAAGGCGCCAAAGTAGGCGAAAACATTCCGGGCCTAGTCAAAGTAGCAAGCGATAGTTGGTTGGCCCGTATCTATGACTCATCTAAAAGTAGTGTCGTGCGCGTGCATTCAGACGACGGCTTGGCCTTAGGCTCCGGCTTCTTTGTCGATAGCGAAAAACGCCTACTAGCCACTAGCTATCACGTCGTCGCTCGCCTAGAGCAGAACAAGCAAGTGGTGAGACTTTTCGGTGGACGGTCATATGAAGCCAGTGTCATTGCTATTGACGAGGGCGCCGACCTGGCACTTCTAAAAATAGCTGGCAATCCCGCCTTTAAGTTCGATGCTCTAAGGTTGGGCAATCCGCTCTACGCAGAATCTAAAAGAGCGGCAGCCATTGGTTATCCAAAGAATGCAGAACTGCCTGTAATCTCTCCTGGCAGCTTAAACTATCTTGCCTATACTGGCCAATCTCGACTCGGCTTTACTATGAAGACCTATCACGGTAATTCTGGTGGACCAATAGTCGGTCGTGATGGTTCGGTTTTGGCAGTATTAACAAACGGAGTAGAGGCGGGAAGTCATTCTGCACCAACCAGTACGGGTTACAACGTTGAACATTTGCGCACTCTAGTCAATTTAGCTCGCCATCGCGAAATAAAAGACGGTGTCCTTTATGTCGATACCGAAATTTTGAGTCAAGGTCGAAAAATGATTTCTAGCGAAGAGCTAAAGGCATTGCAGGCAACACCAAATACAATGGCAACTCTTGAGCAACGACTCGGTGTAAAAGTACTCAAGCAAGAAGTTCAATAGTCAGTTTTCATCGACACAAGAGCCCTCAGGAACTCATGCACGGAAGCCGTGTATTGCTCGAAATCTACGTCGTATATGTCATTGTGTGAGGCATTTTCGAGCCTAACAAAAGTCTTTTGAGGCTGAGCCAATGAGAAGAGTTTCTCTGAGCAAGTAATTGGTATTACTTTGTCGTGAGCTCCGTGCACAAGCAAAAGTGGTGCATGGGGCTGCTCCAAAAGCTTTAGGTTATCTAGTTGATCTTGCGACGAGAAAAGTGCATCGGGGTAGAGCCTAAGCCAGAAGATTTTGAGACGAGCAAGATCTCGCAGTGATATGTAGGGAGATTGCAGAATGATTCCGGCAACTTTCTTTTTAGCAGCTAGCTGGCAGGCAATACCTGTTCCTAACGATTCACCAAAAACAACAATGTCTTGTTCACTGTAGTGCTTGTTTGAAAGCAACCAGTCAAATGCCGCTGCACCGTCTTCTTTCATTTTTGTGATAGAAGGTGTTCCGTTACTTAGGCCATAACCTTGATAGTCATAGATGAAAACCGACATCCCCTGACGCAGAAACATGGCAATGAGAGGCATTCGATTGGTCAAGTTGCCACCATTGCCGTGGCTAATTAGAACGACCCCTTTACCTTGGATCGCTGGCAAATACCAGCCATGAAGTTTGGAGCCATTTCGGCTAGTGAAATGGACGTTTTCAATCTTTGTGTCGATTATACTGCGAGCGTTGTAGGTTCCAGCCATACTGGGATGAAACAACATCATGTTGTATAGCGGCGCTGCCACAATCGGTGACAAAAGAATGTAGTAAATTAGCAACTGCGGAATAAGATTGCGGATCGTCAATAGGAAAGTTCGCCTATTGGTTTGCTGTAGCTTTTTGACCACCGCATTCCACTCGCCAGGCTTAAAGGCAGCGGTGAGTTCTTGCAAAAGGCTGCGAATGAAAGAGACTATCATTGTCTATCGCCAGCTTCACAAGCGAGGAATAAATCGGTAATTTCAAACTTTGTCAATATGTCTGTTCTTTTGGTGGGAGCAGATTAGTTTCTTTCAGCAAGTACAGGCCAAGATGTCTTAGCCCGCTCCTCTTAATAGTAGCTGTTCCCCGAGCTATCACGTGATACCTGTTCTGGTCGACTCCTTCAAGTATCCAGGCAGCACCATCAGTTGACAGTTCTCGAGATTTTATTGCTTCAGTTGATGGACTATTCCAAAATCCCATTTCTTCGATTTGACGGGCGAAAGTTTGGTATTTTGCTGGAGACCAATCGAATGACAGATCCTTCAGCAGCGACTCTGGTGCTGACTCCTTCCTGCCAAACTCTTTGGCATAGACTTTAGTTGTACCGTCTTTATGATGCTCGACTCTAATTGATATCCAGTTATGAAAGGCTCTGAGCCATAGAAATCGATAGACAGCTGAGCAGTCTTTATTTGGCAAGGCTTTTAGCGAATTTTCCTGAAGTTTTTCAAGCTCATGTGAAAAATCTATATTTCTGCCAAATTCTGGTAAAGGTTTGTTTTCGTCGAAATTCTGTTCGAAGGTGGGTGAAAAGGTGCAAGACTGCACGAGAGCGATAACAACCAGGCTGATAGAAGCTTTAGCAGGTAGATGCGTGATCGTATGTGGCGAACGAAGCGAACTCTTTTTAACTATGGTACTCATGTCTAACTAACCAATCTAGTTTCAACTAACTTCAAATTCTTGGAGCCTGGCTAGCTGATTCTCGCATGACTGCTTCCGCTTAAGTGCTTGCTCGACCAGTTCGTCATTACCTTGCTGCTTTGCCATGGCCATGCGATTAGCCCAGGTAGCGATTTGATCTTTGATTTCCTGGGCAGTGTGTTTTGCCGGAAATTTTGAGTCTCTTTCGTCTGGCATTGGCTAGCTCCAGTGATCGTTCTAGTCTACGCTCCATTCTGACACAGTTGTTTAGCCTAGCTGGCAAGCAATGACAAAAATGCTAGTCTTCATCCAGAATCATGGAGAAAGACGATGGATTTGCAACTTAAAGGCCTTAGAGCGCTAGTTACTGGGTCATCAGCAGGGATCGGCTATGCCATCGCCGAGTTGTTGTACAAAGAAGGGGCGACAGTCTACCTGAACGGCCGCACTCAAGTACGCGTTGATGAAGCTCTTAAGCGATTGCATAGCGCTGCAGGCAACAGTGGTACAGCCTACGGCCTAGTCTCAGATCTTGCCACTGCAGCAGGGGCCAACAAGCTAATATCTGAGCTTCCGGAGGTCGATATATTAATCAACAATGTTGGTATCTTCGAACCCAAAGAGTTTGCTCAAATAACAGATGATGATTGGATTCGTACCTTCCAGGTTAACGTCATGAGCGGCATCCGCTTGAGCAGGCATTACATTGACGGAATGCGCAAGCGCGATTGGGGCAGAATCATTTTTATCTCTAGCGAATCTGGCGTAAATATTCCTAGTGAGATGATTCACTATGGTGTCACAAAAACGGCTCAGATTGCCGTTGCTAGAGGCCTTGCTGAAACTACAGTAGGTACGAAGATTACTGTCAACTCTGTTCTCCCTGGCCCGACTAATTCAGAAGGAGTCGAGCAGTTCATTGTCGATATGGCTAAGCAGAACAATAGTGATGCCAAAACAGTTGAGAGTGAGATGTTTGAGAAAATGAGACCGACCTCTTTGCTCAAAAGACTAGCAACTACTGAAGAAGTTGCCAATATGGTGGTTTATATCTGCAGTCCATTGGCGGCAGCAACTAACGGAGCCGCCCTCAGGGTCGATGGTGGTATGGTTCGTTCTATTCTTTAGATTAATTACATCTACCGGCGCATTGCTAGGTGTTCGTCGGCACCAAGGTCTGTAAAAAGTCGGTTGTGCTCTCTAATACAAGATGAGCACAACCGAAAATTAAGTTGGTGACTCTTGAGGGCTAGCGCAAAATAGCAGGAATGCATGAATTTCAGTTTTTAGAAGGAGACTAAAATCTGCCCCCAAGAATCTATTGTCAAGCTTAGCTTCCCTTTCTTGCTAAAACCTTTCTTGCTAAAACCTTTCCTGCCAACAATCTTTTCTGATTAACTATAAGCTGGAAAGATTATCGTAAACGTTGTGCCATTGGCAATTCCTGCAGCTCCATTGGGTGAGTCTATGAGAATCTCAGCGTGATGATTGGCAGCCACGTCTTTAACTATCGCGAGGCCAAGACCTGAGCCACCACCAGAGCTTCCCTGTATGCGATAGAAGCGCTCGAATATCTTTTCTCTCTCTTCATTCGCAATCCCCGGACCAGAATCAGCAACTGTCAGTTCTACCGTTTTTTCTCGCTTTGTGATCCGCACACTCACACTTCCTGTTGCCGGTGTGTACAGCAAAGCGTTGTCCAAGAGATTGGCTACAAGGTGTTGCAGTGAGGTTTGGTCACCTACGATTTCGGCCGATGACTCAGGTGATTCAAAGGAAAGGTCGATATTTTTTCCCACCGCCAGGCTCACTCGGTCAGCAATGACGTCTGATACAACAAAGCTTAGATCTGCTCGTCCCATTTGCTTAGCTGCAGTTGAGTTCGAATCACTCCGTGCCAAGGCAAGCATTTGCGTAACTAGGTGTGAGGTGCGATCTAGACCACTATCAATTTGTTTCATAGTGCCGCGCATTTCCTCGATATTGTCGCAAGTCACTCCCAGGCTTGAATAAGCTTTAAGGCCTGCTAGTGGCGTGCGCAGCTGATGAGAGGCACTTGAGATAAACCTCTGCTGGGCCTTTATGTCTTCGCGTAAGCGCGCTAACAAGTCGTTGATGGCCAATACTAGTGGGTAGGCCTCTGCTGGTGCAATGCTTTCAGTAACAGGGCTTAGATCATGCTTGGAGCGTCTGGCAATTGCTTCTTTTAAAAATTGCAGGGGTGCAAGACCGCGGCTTACCCCGCTCGAAAGTGCGGCTGCGCCAAGTAGGACCATGAGCAATTGCGGTACGACCATACTCATAAAAATCTGGGTAAACAGATGGCGACGACTATTCATAGTTTGTGCCACCTGCACGACAACTGGCTCTAGATAAGCCTCTGGAATAGAAGTCCTAATTTCAGCCAGGCGTACATCTGTGCCTTGCATATTCACTGTTCGCAACTGGGGACGTTCATCTATATGCTTTTCTGGTAATGGTAAAAAAGTATCTCCTGATAAATTCTTTCCGGCTTTACTGATAACAGCATAGTAAAACTTATCTACATCATCGTGCTTAAGAATGGCTTGGGCTGCTGGAGGAAGATCGACCACTAAGTGGTCGCCTTTGGCCCTAATTCGGGCTACTACAGAGTCAGCAGAGTTGACTAGGTCGCGATCAAAAGTGTCGTTGGAAAATTTTAGTGCCAGATAGAAACTTGCAAGAGTGCTGCAAACCCACAAAGCACCAAGGGGAATTGCTAACCATAAGAATAGCTGTCTTCGAATTGAACGTTGCATAGCTAATCTTCTATGCCTGTTCCGAAGCAGTCCAACTATCAAGCATGTAGCCGAATCCTCTGATTGTGCTAATCCTGATACCACCCAATTCTAACTTGCGCCGTAGGCGATGAACGACAATCTCTATGGCATTGTCACTTGGCTCTTCATCCCAAGTGGCAACGTGTTCAATCATTTGGCTCTTTCGCACCATGCGTCCGGCTTTTTGCAGTAGCAGCTCAAGTACAGCTACTTCCCTCGGTGTAAGCTCGGCAGCTACTTCATTGATAAATACTTCACGGCTATTTATGACAAAGCGAATTGGGCCATGGACAATTTCCATTCTGTTGCCAAAGGTCTCTTTGCGCAAAAAGGCTCTAATGCGAGCATCTAACTCACGAAAATCAAATGGCTTAGTAATGTAATCGTTGGCTCCAAGATCGAGCCCTTCGATTTTGTCTTCAATTGTATCTCGTGCGGTGATGACAATAATTGGCAGACTGCGACCATTTTTGCGAGTCTGCCTAAGTATTTCTGTGCCATCCATACCAGGCAAGCCAAGATCGAGCAGTAGTAGGTCATAGTCGACATCAAGTAAGGCTGCAGCAGCGGCAACTCCGTTGTCAATAATGTCGACTGAGTATCCACTATTCTCTAAGCCTAGACGTAGAGCGCCTTGTAGTAGTTGATCGTCTTCGGCCACAAGTATGCGCATAGTGAACTCCTCAACAGCACGCTATTGAGGTTAGCGGGTCTAGTTTGCGGTTTGCTGTCAAAGCAAGAATAATGAAAGGTTGCTTGCTAAATCTAGTGCCCACTTTTCTTTTGGCCTGCTTCCCATGCTCGTAGCTTTTGCACCCCTATTTCAAAGTCTTGGGGGTTAGAATAAAAATTGTGTTTGCCGTTGTTGTAGGCGGGATCGCGAACATAATAAATGTAGCTACTAGAAGCTGGCATTAGGGCGGCCTTGATTGAACTTTGTCCCGGTGAACCCACTGGACCGGGAGGCAGGCCGTAGTACTTGCGAGTGTTGTAGGGGCTCTTTAAATCAAGATCGCTTTGATAAACAATTCCATTACCTTTCCATTTGCCAATCATTTTGGATGCGTAAACAATAGTTGAATCCATTGCCAGTGGCATGCGGCGCGCAAGGCGATTGTTTATCACAGAAGCAACAATTGGCCGCTCTTCTGCAAGCTTTGCTTCAGTTTCAATAATTGAAGCCATAGTGATGGCTTTGTGGGCCGTAAGTTTAGATGGATTTGGCATTTTTTCCCAAACCTTGCGAAAGCGCTCTACCATAGCCTCAATCAACTCTTCTGCTTTGGTATCAGACTGCACGAAGTAGGTATCGGGAAAGAGATAGCCCTCAAGATTTTTCACCATCGGATCAATATCAGATATCAAGCTAGTTCTGTTCATAAGTGCTAGTGCTTGTTTTCGATCAACTTTTAGACTCTTGATCTTGGCCATAGCGTCGGCTATTTCAAATCTCGTCCAGCCTTCAATTACAGTAAGCTTGTTTAGCTCGATACCGCCCGCCTCTAGTGTTTGCAGCACTTGAAGAGGGGTAATAGGTGAAGCAAACTTATAGTCGCCTGCTCGAATGACTGGCTTAAGCCCTGATAGCCGCACATAGAGTTTGAGTATAAATGCTTTGCGTAAAATTCCCTTGCTCTCAAGCTTACTCAATATTTCATCAAGGGCCATGCCGCGAGTGACGGCAATAACATCTTGGTCGTCGTGTATGGCTGTTGCCTTCAGCTCGCCGTCAAGCATATAGCCAGCTATCACGAGAGAAAGCCCAATTAGCAAGCCGACGACAAGAAGGATTTTTTTAGGCATTTGGCGGCAGTGACACAGACCATTGCTTGCCACCGTCTTGACTAATCTGCTTGAAATACAGATGGGTGCGAACAATCTGTTGCTTCATAGTAGCTTTCGTCTGCGCTTGATTCTTTGCTTTCTTTTGTACTTCAATCATTACTGGCTCAATTTGCACGTCGACTTCATTGCTTGTAACCAGTGGTTTTTTGTCTTCTCGATAGAGTTTTACCGTATCGCCTTCAATCTTGAAAGTTAGACCAGCTGACTCTAAGGGCGCTAACCTAATATCAGAATTGCGCAGAAGAGAGGCTTCGCGGTTGAGTATCTTGTCGAAGTATGCCGCACTCTCAGGGCTAAGCTTGCGTTCTATATCGAGGGAATCTTTATAAATAGCTCTCAACTTTTCTGGTTTGCGCTCATTAAGTGCCGCCCAGTAGTTCTGCAATTCCTTCTCGATGGCCTTTTTGTCAGCATCGCTTAGGCTCTTAAGGCCTCTTGCTGGTTGATCTTTTGGCAAGTTGAACGAAATAGTCTTCTTTGCAGCCGCGCCATTTGACTCGTTAGCAGCGAGGACGACCTTGGCCACTTCTTCTTTTTTTGGCCCAACAGTTCGTTTCTCAATTAATACAGTCATGGCATCTTTGGGGTTGCTGATGTACTCGAGCACTAGTTCGTTGGCACCAGGTACTAAATAGCCAGATACATTAACCGGTAAGGTCAAAGTTACTATCGGAGCACTTAGCACATTCTGACCGTTTAACATCGCTTGCCTAACTGAGCGTGCACTGCCGTTGAAACTAATGAAATAGCCGTAAACTTCTTGCTTCTGTAGATTCTGGCCTTTCTGATCATTCTGGCCTTTTTCTAGCGCTGATTCTTCGGCCATCAACGGCGCTTGAAATCCCAGAATGGTTGAAATGACCAAAATAGAAGCTAAGTTTGCTTTTGAAAACATGTTTGGCACTCACTCTATAGCTGCTGCACGGCTCCATATGACTGCGATATTTTAGCACTTTCGCTACATGGTCAGGCCAGAGTGCCTTCTCTGCTAGATTAGACAGAGAGAGAGAGGGAACCGGGCAGGCCGGCCAGCGTCCTTAATTTATACTAAGAGCTTTTATCGGGTCGAGGCCATTTTGAAACGTATTCATATTAAGTGGTTAGCATCAATCGCTATATTCACACATTTATGTGCCGCGCAGGCAGTTAGTGCACAGGCTCTGCAAGGCAATGTAATCTCAGTCGATTTGACTAAGGCTGTTATTCCAAATTTTGTAGAGTTGCCGCCTGTTACCGGCAAAGTGCATTCAACAAGAGTTGAGCCGCTGGTTTTTCGCGCATGGCTGGCAAAGGCTCACCCTGAGCTTGTCTTGACTGCTGGAGCGACGGATGTAATTAGCGCGCCCAACACAGTTATTGAAGTAGCTGGGCAGTGGGATAAAGCCGACAAGACTTTGACGAAGCTTGAGATACCTTTTCGCCATGTCAAAACCAGAGATCTTTCAAGCGAACTTCTCTCTACTGGCAAAGTCTTGATTATCAATTGTGCCGGAGACTTAAAGCGCGACAAATTGCAAGCAATTCGTGATTTTGTAAGCCAAGGGGGCTATTTGCTCACAACTGACTGGGCACTAGACCGTATGCTAGCTCAAACTTTTCCGGGCTATGTAAGCTGGAACAAAGGTGTCAATAGCAAAGATATCTATGACGCTGAATATGTGTCACCAGATGCAATATTGGCAAATAATACAGTTCGAAGTGCCTTCTGGAAATTAGATCAAGCATCGCATATGGTGCACATATTGAAGCCCGGAGCAGTGCGGGTGCTTGTTGGCAGCCGTCAGCTTGCAGCCGAAGACCCTGATCATACTGGTGCTCTTGCCGTGATTTTTCCTTTTGGCAAGGGCTATGTACTGCATATGGTCGGGCATTTTGACAACAACGCCAAAATTGCCATTGGTAATTTTTTGCCAGATCCAGCACCCTCAATCGGTATTAGTTTGCGCCAAGCTATAGCCACCAACTTTATTGTGGCGGGCATCCAAGGCAAGCGATTACCCTACTAGCTTCTTGTTTGAATTGTGACAGCCAATTCTTCTTCATTGTGTAAATTGGGCTTGTCAACTGGCGCTTGCTTTAGGCTGATAGTTTGCAGTACCGTCAAATAGCGCAGACTATGAGAAGATCTCTTTGAGGTCGAGACAAAATAGATAGGTTTTAACTTTTGGAGCCAATCACTTCTAATCTTTTTGGCACTCTCGCCGAAGCTCTGATCATTCTTTTGCTCGTACTGCTCAATGGCGTCTTGGCCATGTCAGAAATAGCTATAGTTTCGTCTCGCAAAACTAAGTTGCAGCAATGGGCCGATAACGGTGATTCTGGGGCTAGATCAGCTTTGAAAATAGCGGGTGCTCCTAACGATTTTTTGTCGACCATTCAGATTGGTATCACGCTAATTGGCATTGGTGCTGGTGCCTATGGCGGCGCCAATATCGCTGACGATCTAGCGGTCGGTCTTAAAATGGTACCAGCCCTAGCCCCCCATGCAGCTGGCTTGTCTATAACCATTGTAGTTGTTGTAATTACCTACTTTTCACTGATTGTCGGCGAACTGGTACCCAAGCGCTTAGCCTTGCAGGCGCCAGAATTGGTGGCAAAGTTTGTGGCCAAACCTATGATGATCGTGTCGCGCATAGCTAGACCGTTGGTTCATCTTTTAAGTGGCTCGACCAATCTAATTTTAAAAGCTGCTGGTATCAAAGAGTACAGTGAAACACCAGTCAGTCAGGCCGAAATACATGTGATGATTGAACAGGCCGCGGTGGCTGGTATTGTGCAAGAAGCCGAACAAGAAATGGTGGCGGAGGTACTTAAACTTAGCGACCGCCGCGTCACATCACTAATGACACCACGTACTGAAATAGTTTGGCTCAATGGCAATGACAGCCTGACTGAAGTTATTAAGACAATTACTGATGACAATCACTCTCGTTTTTTGGTTTGCGATGAAACTGTCGATGAAGTGCTTGGTGTGGTCGAAGGCAAGACCATCATACTCAAAGTTCTAGAGGCTAAAGAACAGCCGGTGCGCGAGTTAGTTGTTCAACCACTATACGTGCCTGAAAATACAACGGCCTTGCAATTGTTAGAGCGATTTAGAGACGCAAAGCAACAAATAGCGATAGTTCTGGATGAGTATGGTGGCCTTCAAGGCCTTGTTACCAGTGATGATATTTTTCAGGCAATTGTCGGCGACTTGCCCAATATGGGAGAAGCGCCAGAAGACGAGAGTATTGCTTTGGACGATGGCTCTTGGCTAGTAGATGGTCACGTATCTATTGAAGAGTTCTTTACTAAGTTTTCACTCAAGCGCGATCTAGGCGATAAGGCCTCGTATCAGACTCTGGCCGGATTTATTCTCGCTCGCCTGGAGCATATCCCAGCTGTTGGTGAGAAATTTGATTGGCAAACTTTGACATTTGAAATAGTTGACCTAGACCGCCAACGGATCGACAAAGTAAAAGTGACCAGAAATAGCTAAGAACTAAGCCCTTAAGTATTCACTGAGTAATAGATATTTGGCTTTAGTGTCTTCATCAATTATTCTTGGTGTGCAGCCGTGTATAAAGCAGTTGTCCGCCGAATCGTCATTGAGTGAGCTGATCTCACCTACCAAAACAGAGTTGTCTCTAGCGCAGCCACAAAATTGGTGGCAGAGCATGGGTGGAATAGTGACACTTTCGCCTGGTTCGAGAACGAGTTTCTCACCTGGCTTAAGAGTCTTTGAGATACCGTCAACTTGCACGACAACGGGTCTTTCTGCAATAGACTTCTCGTCTTCTGCAGCCCAGCCAAGTTCAACTTCAAGGCGGCCACCGCCTCTGTTCAGCAAGTCTTCTGTCTTAAGCCAGTGAAAGTGCCAAGGAGTAACCTGGCCCGGTCTAACCATCATGGCTTTTTCAGCATAAGTCTTACTAGTTTGTGGCTTGTTGGCTTTGAGAAGACCATTGCGGACGATGAAAAGCAGCAAGCCGTTCTTAAGAAAATTACCAGAGCCAAAGTCTGTAATATTCCAACCAAGGCCATGGGTGCGAATTTCGTCGGCATCAGGGCCAATTTTCTGCCAGTCTTCGGCCGTCCACTTAGACCATTGGGGCAATTTAAAGCTATGTTTGTCGAAGAAAACCAACGCTTCATCTATCAGTCTATTGATATCACTTCTTTTCATCTTAAAATCTCATAGCAGTAGCTAGAATTCTAGAGCAAAGGCCTTATGACCGCAAAACAGTCTAGTCCCATTAGAGCACTTGAATTCTACTCAGGTATAGGCGCATTCGCCCAGGCGGCACAGGCCCATGACATTGAAATCGTGGCGGCATTTGATCAAAGTCAGTGGGCTAATCAAGTGTATGCTCAGAACTATAAGCAAAAGCCAGTTTCTCGCAATCTCGATAGCATTTCTATAAAAGATATCCCTGAAGCCGATCTCTGGTGGCTCTCACCACCTTGCACGCCGTACAGCCGAAGGGGTGAGCAAAAGGACACGGCTGACCCAAGAGCCAAGTCGTTTCTGCATTTGATTGAGTTTATGGTGAGAAAAAAACCGCCCGTAATTTTGCTAGAAAATGTTGAAGGTTTTCTCAATTCGAAAATGGCTGAACATCTCAGGCAAACGCTGCACCGCATTGATTATCAAGTCGAGGTGATAAGACTCTGTCCTACAATGTTTGGTGTGCCCATGCTGCGGCCGCGAATCTATTTTATTGCCACTCGTGTTGATAGAGCTTTTTCACCACTTTTGCCCCCTCCGCAACCAACCACCCGCATGTCTATTAGTCAGTTTGTAGACTCTAGTCTGAATTACTCTCCTGCCGGAAAGGATTTGCTGCTTAATGCAGCCGACGCTAGCAAATATGAACCAGTTCTCAATGTTGTTGATCTTAGAGACATAAATGACGTCGCCAACTATTTGATCTGCTTTACCAGTGGCTACTTTCGCTGTCGCAAAGCCAGTGGCTCACTTTTGCGCTTAGATAATGGCCGGTTGCGATTCTTTTCGCCTAAAGAAATACTTTCGTTGCTACGATTCTCACCTGAATTTTCTCTTTCAGATTTAGAACTGCCGATCTGCTATCGTCTGGTAGGCAATAGTGTTGATGTCCGAGCAATTGACTATTTGCTCTCAAGTGTTTTGCAGAACAATTTTTCAATATTAGCGAAATTAGAATAAGTGGAGACCGTATGGCGCGCGATTACAGTTCTAACAGAAGAGGATTTGACAGAGGGCCGCGCAAGCCATTCTTTCCCCACGTGGACCGCACCTACTTAGCTTTCTACAAGCCATTTGAAGTACTCAATCAATTCACCGCAGATGGTAGCGAGAAAACAACCTTGGCTGCTTTTGGTTTTCCCAAAGATGTATATCCGGTAGGAAGACTTGACTTTGATTCTGAGGGCCTACTGATATTGAGTGACGATGGCAGACTGACTACTTCTCTTTTCGATCAAGATAATCCCCATGCTCGCACCTACTTGGTGCAGGTTGAAAGAGAGCCCTCTGAAGAAAGCCTAAAGAAGCTTGAAGCCGGTTTGATGATCGAAGGGCGGCGCACGATGCAGACAGAAGCCTTTGTAATTGATGGCGAGCCAGAACTGCCAGAGCGATCTAAGCCAATTCGTTTTCGCAAAACCGTACCCACATGCTGGCTTGAAATTACGCTCTTTGAAGGGCGCAACCGGCAGGTGCGAAAAATGACCGCAGCGATAGGACACCCGACGCTGCGTTTGGCCCGGGTGGCAATCGGTGACCTAAGTCTGTTTGAACTAGGTCTGAAACCCGGAGAATGGCGCGCATTAGGAGAAGAAGAGGTTTTGAAACTCTTTTCTTAAGGTATAAGGATTGAGCTAAGCGAGCAGCGCCTATGTTCAATCGCAATGGTGACCTAGAGCAAAAGCCGGCCAAGAATGATAACGCTGATGCGAAATCACCAGTGCATCATGACTTTGATTTGGGCAAGGCCATGAAGCAGGCTGGCGATGCAATTGGCAAAGTTCAAAATGACATGATTGAGCGGGTAACTAATGCTCATGTTAAGCAGCAATATGTAGCAAGTATTTCTCCTGCTTTAGCCAATCAGTATGTGCGCGGTCGCGATATTATGCTAGATCGCGGCCAATTGGGAAAATCAACAACTGATTTAAGTGATTTAAGTACAACAGATCGCAAGGCAGCTGAGATCTATCAGCGTCTGCACAGCGATTTGCCGTCTAAAATTCCTTTCTATAGTAAGGAGTCCCTGGCTAATGATTTAGATCGCGATATTATACGTAAAGCGCGCAGTCAGCCGGTGGCTAGCCCTGTTGTAGCCGCTGCATCAACAACAGAGGCTAAGCCCAACTCTAGGTCTGGCAAAGCTGAGTTAAGGCAAGCGGTGAAGTCAGAACTAGGCTCTAAGCCAGATGCGAAAGGGCATTTAAAAGCAGATGCAAAACCTGGTTTGAAGCCTGATGCAAAGCCTGATGCAAAGCCATTGTCTAAGCATGACCCTAAGTCAGAGCCTTTGAATTTATCGCATCAATCGTCAAAAGTCGATTTGAAGGCGCCAGCTAAGTTTGATTCAAAAGCAGAGGTAAGAAGCGACTCTAAGCCGCTGGCAGTGGCTGCCGAGAAAATGTCACCACCAAAGAAGGAGGTGCCCAATAATGTTATTGGCTCTGTAGTTCCAGGAAACGCTCTATTGACTGCGTTGAGCAAGAACAAGGGAGATGGCGAGAATAAAATTATTCCGAAACCAAATTCTGATCAACATATTGTGCAGCAACAAATTATTCAAAGTTCTAGAGGTGAGCATTATAAAAGAGATTCGAGAGATGTGAAAAATCCTCCTCCTCCATCGGCTACACAAAAAGGTGCAAACTCCGAATATAGCCCCAGTGCCAAACTAGATACTAAGTCAGAGGTAGTGCCGGGATTGAAGCAAGAATCTCGACCTAATACGACACCCCAGCCTGCACCGGAGCCCAAGCCTGACTTTAAGATAGCAGTCAAACCTGATTTCAGACCTGAACCTCAATCGGAGACTAAACCAGAACCTAGACCAGAACCTAAGTCAGGGTTTCGGCCTGAACCAAAACTCGAATCGAAACGCGAACCCGAATCTGCTTCGAGTCAAATGTCCCGTTCTCATAAGCCTGAGGTCGGCAGCGAGCGCAGAGAAGAAACTAAAGTTTTGCCTGCTTCGTCTAGCTCTGATCAAGCAAAGGCACCAAGCGTTAGGCTAATTCCGGTCAGTCAATCAAATATTGCCACAGCCCATCGCGACGGCGCAATCAGCGTCGTGAGACAACTGAGTGATCGAATCGCCTGTTCATCTATAAGAGTGATTGTTGCGCCATCGACTCAGGTTAGCTCTAAGCCAGGCATCAAACTTGATGCACAGGCACCAGAAAACAAGAGTGGGCAAGTTGGCTCAATTATACGATTCGATTCAGCTTCTAGTGCCGTGCCCCGGCCAATGACTAAAAATGAGGCTGAAGCAAATCTAAAGAGTGAATCAAAAGCAGGTTCTATTTCAGATTCCACAGCAAGTAAGCCCTACAGCTCATCAAAGCCGGGCGAGCCTGTCGTGGACAAATCAAATATAGATGCATTACCAAAAAGCTATCAACTTAAGTGTCAAGAAACTGACCTTAAGTACATCACGGGCCCCGAAATTGCCCTGTCTGCAATTATAGCAATAGCCGGCATTGCCAAACTACGCACTGATCAGAGTATTTGGCAAGTAGATTCTGCCATGTCTACTCCGCTGTATGTAACTGAACAGAAAACTGAAGCTCGAACGAAAGAAATTGAAAGCAGTTCTAGCGTTCATATTCGTCCGCGAATTTTAGTTGGGGCAAATGATTCGCTCGTCTCTATTGCTGAGCAGCTTTTCAATGATAGTGGCATCGCTTGGCTAATCTTGAAGCTCAATTCTGACCTGCAGCCTTTGCTAATAGAAGGAAAGACCGTTGTACGTTTGCGCAGCAGGCAGGAGATTTTCGTACCTGTCTATCAAGATATTATCGACTTCCAAAAGTTACGCACAAAAGAAATGTGCGGCCAAAATTTGATCACTGTTGTGGAAGAAAATCAAATTGATAGAGAAATTATTGATCTGGCACTCGCACCAATACTTGGTCACAATTCAAGCAATATTGATCCTTTTCAGCCATTGCAGCCCTTAGAGATTGAGGAGGAAGAAGTCTGAACCCTGTTTTCTACACTTAGGTCAAAGTGTTGTCACATACCCGCTAAAAATTGGCAGCCGCTCCGCTAAATTTACTTTCTCTGCTGTAGGGCTGAACGTTAAACAGTTGCAGTCAGCAAGGAGCAGGTTATGGGAAGCGACAAATTATCAAGCATAGCTCGTCGACAAAGCATCAAGCTAACTTGCTTGGCTTCAACCATAGTGCTTTTTACATCGGGTTGTTCTGCATTCTCCGATTCAGAGAACAAAAAAATGACCGAGCAAGTGCAAGATCTGCAATTAGAGAACTGAAGATTTGGCAAGACTACATATATTTGAAGAACAAGGAGACTTCAAGCCGTATCAACCTATAACCAGGGGCGAGTATGTCACCTGGCTCTATAAAGCCTATAATGCCATTCAACTCGGCCAACGGCAACTGCACTTGGCTCCCCAAGCCGGTCAACAATTTAGAGATGTTAGCGCCAGTTATTCTGCTTACAAGTACATTCAGGCGTTGGCCTATACAGGCTATTCAATTGGCTATTTAGACGGTACCTTTCGCCCAGATCAGCCGATAAGCCGCGAAGAGATGATCGCCATTAAAATAGCTCTAGACTGCGGTAAAGATTTGCCGCCCTACCGCAGCCAAATGGAATGTGTGTGGAAATTTACCGACGGCAAGAAAGTTGACGAGCGCTTCACCGGCTATGTGCATCAAGACTTTTATATCTCAGGCCCCAAAGGTAACAATTTAGCCCAAGTCAAGCCGAATTAACTTAAGGCCCTTTGACTTAGTCCCCTTTGACTTAGTCAGAGATGATTAGTACGATCTTGCAAAAGCAAGGGGAACGTCATGGAATTTAGACAGTTAGGCAATTCTGGTTTAAAAGTACCAGTTTTAAGTTTTGGTACTGGCACATTTGGCGGCAATAACGAGTTTTTCAAATCTTGGGGCGGCTCAGATGTTCGAGAAGCGACTCGATTGGTCGACCTATGTTTTGATGCTGGAGTGAATTTTTTTGATACTGCCGACATTTATTCAAACGGCCTAGCGGAGGAGATTCTCGGTAAAGCACTGGGCAAGCGTCGCCACAAGGCTTTGATTTCAACCAAGGCTACTTTTAGGTTCGACAAAGAAGAGAATAACGTTGGCTCTTCTAGGCATCACCTCATTGCCTCCTGTGAGGCTAGCCTGAAGCGCATGAACACAGACTATATCGATGTTTACTTTATGCATGGTTTTGATGCCATGACACCAATGGAAGAAACGATGAGTACCCTTGACTCATTGGTTAAGAGTGGCAAAGTTCGCTACATTGGCTGTTCAAATTTTTCCGGCTGGCACTTGATGAAGTCGCTAGCTGTCTGTGAAAAATATGGCTGGTCCAAGCATATTTCTCACCAAGCTTACTACTCACTAATCAGTCGCGAATTCGAGTGGGAATTGATGCCACTGGCTCTAGACCAGAAAATTGGCACCATGGTTTGGAGCCCACTTGGTTGGGGCCGATTGACAGGCAAGCTTAGGCGAGGGGCTGCTTTACCTGAAACCAGCAGGCTGCACAAAACAGCAGAGCAAGGTCCGCCAGTTGACGATGAGCACCTCTATAAAGTTGTTGATGCAATCGATCAAATTGCTGCTGAAACAGGAAAGTCTGTTGCCCAGATTTCGCTCAACTGGTTACTGCAAAGACCAACTGTCGCCAACATAGTCATTGGTGCGCGCAATGAAGAACAATTGAAGCAGAACTTAGAGGCTGTGGGCTGGAATTTAACAGCAGAACAAGTGGCGAAATTAGATGCTGCGAGTAATGTGCAGACTATCTATCCATACTGGCACCAGCGTCAATTCCAGGAGCGCAATCCGTTGCCAGTATGATCTCTTTATTGCTTGCTAGATGAGATGTTGCCTGCCTGTATCATTCGATAGAGGCAATAGTGGAATGAAGCCGGCTTGCAAAGAAGCGCTGGCTTGCCTAGAACACTTATACTTACTCAGTTAGAGTAGCCAAAAAGGTAATAAGGGTCGCGCCGTGAGATTCAAGTCCTTGTCTTTACTAGTGGTCATGTCTAGCTTCTTGTCAGCATGCACTGTTATCCAACCGGGCGAAAGAGCAGTCAAGGTCAGTCTTGGCACGATGGATCGAAATCTTCTCAGTCCTGGAATGCAAACTTACTTTCCTTTGACTGATTCGATTCATACCTTTTCGGTTAAGCAAGAAAATGCCACAGGCCAGTGTGAGCCGCTCACCGCTGATCAACAGCCGATTAGTATTACTTTTAATGTGCTCTATCGGATTCCTGAAGGGCAGGTGTTGATTCTCTATGAAAAATACGCCGGTAACCCTTACGAGAGATTGGTTGCACCTCAGATTCAGGAAGCCTTTCGTCAGGTAGTTTCGGGATACAAAGCAGATAGTGCAACGAAGAACGTCAATATTATTAAAAATTCGGTACTAGGCATGGTGCGCGAGAATGTCAAGGGCCTTGTCGAGGTAGTAGACATTCCAATCACCCATGTTGGCTTGCCGGAAGTATTGCAACAGGCCATAGCTCAGAAGCAAGTAATGGAGCAACAAGCACTTCAGAAGTCTTACGAGTTAGATAAGGCTAGAAAGGAAGCAGAGATTACTATTGCCAATGCTGAAGCGCAAGCTAGATCAATTCAATTGCAGAGCCTAGCTTTACAAAAATCGCCAGCCTTAATTGAATACGAACGGGTAAAAAAATGGGATGGCCAATTACCGACGACTATGATCATTGGTGGTGGCAGCTCTGGTGGTTCAGGCTGGGGTTCTCTTATTCAAATGAGAGATATCCCGCGTGAAAAACCGGTCAGAGAAAGTTCACGCTCAAAGGATTAATCGATTGATAGCTTTTGAAGTATTCCTTATATTTGCTTTCGCTCTTTGTATTTTTGCTGGATTTACTGCAGTTGTCAAATTTGTTCTCTCTGGCAACTCTGAGCGCCTGAAAGGGCAACGCAGAGAGCTGGGCGGTGATACAGAGCAGAGTTTGAGAAATCGAGTTTTGGCTCTAGAAGATGAGATTCGCGAGCTAAAGATCCAGATGCTTGCAGTTCAGGAGAGTAGTGAATTTGCTATGCGCATGATTGAGTCAAATTGCGACAAGACTTCTTAAGATAATGAGACTAGCCAATTGATTTTCTTTGAAGGTATTCAGAAGACTAAATTGTGTCTTAGTTTTTTCAATAGAAGAACTATAACAACGGCCATCAATAGGTTGGCTTTTGGTATGTCTAGTAGTTTTCTTTTGCCCCTTCTGTTGTTCTTCTTGTTCCAGTTTTGGTTCTCGTCAGCTCTGGCACAATCAGTTGAGGGGTCTGAGCCAGTTTTGCGGCCGATTGAGCCAGTGGCTGACGAAAGTTATGCTTCCATTAGCAAGCCTGCTGCCGAGGCCAATAAGCTCGCTCCTTTGCAAGGCAATGCTAAGTACGATGGCCCCATAGAAACGTCTGGTGCGCTGCTAAGTGGCCGTGCGGGAAAGGCACCAACGAGTACCTACAAAGCATGGCTAGAAGAAGCTCATCCTCAGTTTGTCCTTAGTGCTGATACTATGACCGCTGACCGCTTGGTTGTGATCACCGACAAATACGACCAAGCCGAACGCACCTTAAAGAGCCTGGGTTTGCCTTGCAAAACCATGGATAAAAGAGAGCTTGACTCTTATGACTTGGCTCAAGCCCAGGTGCTAGTAATTGACTGCGGTCCGAAAAATCTTTCTTACCAAGCCGGAATGAAAATACGTGAATTCGTCTGCCGTGGCGGATATTTGATCACCACCGATTGGATGCTAGATCGCCTTGATCAAAAGATCTTTCCTGGTTATATCGCCTGGAACGGTGCTATGAACACGCAGAGGCTCTATGATGCCTGCATTGTGGGAAAAGACCCCGTACTATTCAGACACGCTGTTACCCGTGCCAACTGGAAGATGGATATTCATTGCCATCTAATTCGCATTATCAACAAAGAGTTAGTGCGCGTGTTAGCAGTAAGCCCTACATTGGCCAAAGATGACCCTGATGGCCAGGGCATACTTGCAGTTGTTTTTCCTTTTGAAAAAGGTTATGTCATGCATATGACGGCTCATTTCGATCGCAGCCAGTCAGCTAGCGGTGACCAGATAGACGACCCTGCCCCTGTAATTGGTATCGGCTTAAGACAAGCTATTGCTATCAACTTTGTCGTCGCTGGTTTGTCTGGCACTAAGTTGTAGAGAGCTTACTGAAACGCTAGTAACACTGAGAAATCATCCAGCAGTTGCTAAAATCTCGACTAACTAGATCTTGATCGCGAATCCAGAAGTAAAGCCGTCCGGCGTCTCCCCACATCATCTCGGCATTGTCGTCACTATCGATTTGCAATAGTAAATTCCAATTACCTGAAGACTTTTCTAGTTTCTTTGCGCGCGGATCGTGATAACCCGTAGAATCTCCACAATAAAGACCGTTAGTAACTAGCTCACATTCAAGCTCCATCTCGTCTTGAATGGGCTCAGCGTGACCGAGTAAACGATGGTGCCCGCCAATTGCCTCTAGCAGCTCACAGTACTTCTCACTCTCATCTTCTGATAAGGCAATTCCCTTCAACTCATACGGCAGTGTAAGCGCCAGCTCAGCAGTAAGCGGGCAGGGAGAATACTCAAGAACTGCCACTGTTTTTGAAACCACTCCAAAGAGTTTCTTTTCAATCTTCGCTGGTGGTGGCAGATGCTGTTTGAGGTCGTCAATCTTGTTGTTGAAATAAAAGACCTGAAATCCGCCTATGTCGTTGGGATCAAAGCCCCAGACTTCATTGTTGTAGAAAAAGGAAAGCAGACCTGCTACTGGCAGTGGGCAATTGGCCATTGCTGGTATCTCAGCCAAATTTATTTGCGCTATAAACGAAAGGGGTTTATCTTCCTTTGTTGGCCAAATAAAATTAGATGGTGCATCTGGTCTGCCACCTAGTTTTGATTGACCGGCCCAAAGAGCATCAGCAGACTTAATTGATGTAGTAAGCGTCGCAGCTAGCTTTGCCTGAGACAGCAGTGCGTCTCTAAACTGATTCAGGCCATAAGTTTCTATCAGCGATTCAAGGTTCTTTCGCAATTGTAACATCAACAATGATTTCCTTTGGCCAATCGACTTATCTATCAGATCTAAAATAGTTGTTTAACTCTGACGCTTCAAGCGAGTCGCCTTTCTCAGCAAAATAGAAAGAACCCATATCTTTTACCTGCCTGTAACCTGACGGCAAAGCAAAGTCTTTGACGATTACTGGTTTGGTCACCAATGTCACAGTGGCCAAAGTCATTCCTAACTTTCCGGCGCTAACTTGTTTGACTTTGATTGGTAATCCGTATTGACTGGGAACACTAAACATACTGCAAAAATATTCTATGGTCTCCTTGTCGCAAGGTGGTTTTGCTATTGACCAGAATTCTATGCTAGGGCTAGATTTGTTGGCTTCTTTTGTTTGGTATCCACGATAGTGAACACATGTATGATTAGCGATCTTTTCTTCGCCGAGCTTAACAACACTGGCTATTGTTACTTTGTCAATTCCGCCACGCTTTCTTATAATCCAATCTTTAGTGGATACATTTAAGTAGCAACCCGCCTCTGGGTGCACCAACTGAACTTGCTCTGGTTTACGAGCACTCCAAATACAAGAACCTGTAAAACACTTAGTCACCACTTGCTTTGGAGCAATGAGAAAAGTTACGTTGCCAAACATACTAGTCTTGGCTTTCAATTCTAGAAAACTTTCTGGTTTAGAAGTTTTTGTGACTGATGGTGCCGCTGCAGCTGCTGCTGTGAATATTAGACCAAACAGTAGAACTAAAAAGCCAACTGATGGGTACGCAAAGGCTCGTACTAGCTCCAACTGCCGCATGCTATGTTCTTGCCTAACTGAAAGGTGTATCAAATTCTTTCTGCTCTCGGGAACTACTTGAACTACTTGAACTACTTGTACTACTTGTACCACCTGAACTACTTTTCGATTAGTCAAACTTAGGCTTAAACTGCTCGTCAACCGGTATCTGATAGCCGTTTGCCAGTCGGTTAGTTTCGTTAGCCAGGCCTACTACTGCCAAAAGCTCGGCGTACATTTCATCGGTCATACCCTTGGCTCTGGCTGCAGCTGTATGAGAATGAATGCAATACTCACAGTTGTTGGTTACGCTCACAGCAACATAGATCATTTCTTTTGTCAGCGGGTCTATAGCCCCAGGTGCCATTACTTGTTTGACGTTAGACCAGATTCTTTGGAGAGTTGACGGTGAACTCGCTAGTACTTTCCAGAAATTGTTGATCCAGGTTGATTTGCGAGCCGTCTTGATCTCGTCGAAGATTTGTTGAACTTCGACTGATGCTGCGCCGTCTTCGACCATCTTTACCATGACCATGAACATCACCCCATTTTTGTCGCCCTAAGGATATCAGAGTGTTTGGGGCTGGCGCTAGAACTGAAGCCTGGTTCAGTGTGGCTGCCTCTATCTGGTCTTGGCAATAGCATTGGCGCGTAAAATGCAACAAATATCGTAGGCTCACATCAATGCCTAGGCTTTTGCCTTAGTATTTAGAAGCGAATCTATTGCCCCCTTGTCTCGACTTAAAAAAATGATCGACGCGCTGCTAGATATTTATAAAACCTATCGCCCTGAAGAAGGTGCTGCGCAAAAGCGCAATGAAGAGCTGAGGACACTGAGCGATGAACAGTTTGCTTGCTTGCAAGAGGCTTTGCTGCAACACATTCAATCTGGCCAAGAGGCACAAATTGCTATTGCCGAAGACATAGTATCTGATCTGGTGATACATACCAGCTACAGCGTTGATCTGTTGCTGAGAACCATGCTTCAAGTAGGCTACGCTCCACTCAACCATTTGTTTCGAGCAGCAGGGTCGCAAACTGAAACCGAATTGCTCGCCATGCTGGAAAAGAAAGACAGACCTGAACTGGTCATGGGTGCCCTGGCCTGGATAGACAGCGAGGAAATAACTGCTAGATTCGCCCGGTGGAAGCGTGAAGAGACCGTAGCTCTGCTTGATCTTTACATGTTCAATGCTGGCTGGGAGCTTGATGGAAACGACCAGAAGCGTTGGTTGTTCACAAAATCGTGCTTTGGCTTAAAAGCTGCATCTAACCAGATTGAAAGCTCAAGTTCATCTAGCTCTAGTTCATTAATCAATGATGAAAAATGCCGCTGGTGCGACAGACCGCTATATAGCCTTAGTGATTTTCCAACAATATATTTAGAGAAAATCTTCAATGTAGCCAGTCCTACGCGCACTCTCTCAATTCCCTTCTGCATGTACTGCACCCTTTTTGAACCGGTGCCCATGAGCCTCAAGCCTAGTAGCGAAGGCAAGGTCGATTTCAGCTCACGCATTGCTGCAGGCAAAAGAATGGAACAGCCTAATTACAAATTAGAGACCAGTGGTGGCATCTTGCATTTACAAATTGCAGGTAGTATGAGAGATTGTTTTTCTGCCGTAGATAGCGGCCGCAGCTATAATCTTTCGCAAATAGGTGGTTTTCCCACCTGGCCGCAAGATGCAAACTTTCCACATTGTGTAGAATGCGGACAGACAATGTTATTTTTCATGCAGGTAGAGTCGATGGACTTCGCTGTCTTGCAATACGAAGGGGTCTATCATTTTTTTGTCTGCCAAGGCTGTTCAAGCGAATTTGCAGTGCAGCAAAGCAATTAATATGCCGTCGAAAAAGGAGAAGTCATGCCTCAGGTAACCGTTTATTCCGGCCCATTCTGCCCGTTCTGCACCAAAGCTAAGGCTTTGCTCGATAAAAAGAATGTCGACTATATCGAACACAATGTCAAAGAAGACGACGAGAAGCTGAAAGAGATGTTGGAGCGTTCAGGCGGCCGCAAAACAATCCCTCAGATATTTATCGACAATCGTCACATCGGCGGCTGTGATGATCTTTACGCGCTCGATGGCGCCGGCAAGCTAGACGAGCTTCTAAATGCTTAATAAGCCGCGGCTGACCGTCAGATCAGCAAGCAGATTAAACAAGTAGATTAAGTATGATTTGCTCAGCGCCAGAAAACTAAGGTGTATAAATGTTTCTTGACTCGATGAAATCTCGCATTAGAGATAAGAACTATCGTGTTCTTTACGCTGATGGAAGCGAAGAGAGCGTATTAAAGGCTGCTTCAGTTTTGCGCGATGAGGGGCTGGCAACTCCTATTATTATGAGCGATCCAGATGAGCTAACGAAAATGGCCAAGAAGCTCAATTTAGACTTGAAGGGCATAGAGATTCACAACCCGAAGGAAGACAAAAACTTCGAAAAATATGTGGATGAATATTGTCAAATGCGAAAACACAAAGGGATGCTTGAAAAAGAGGCTGAAGAGCTGATGCGTAAGCCTCACTTCTTTGGAGCCATGATGGTTCATATGGGTGCCGCTGACGGAATGGTAAGCGGTCTCAGTGGAGAAACAAAGCCGTTTATTCCAGCGTTCCAAATCGTCGGATTGAGAGAGGGCTTTAAACGAGCATCTTCAGTTTTTGTGCTCGAATGGCCCGAAAGGCTTCTTTTTTTCGCCGACTGCTCTGTGAATATTAATCCAGATGCAAAAGGGTTGGCAGAAATTGCCTATGCCACAGTCGAAACTGTAAGGTGGCTGGGAGTTGAACCCCGTGTTGCATTTTTGTCTTTTTCTACCCACGGCAGTGCTAAAGATGCCTCGCTGGATAAGATAAAAGAGGCGACCACCATCGCCAAGAGAGAGATGCCGCATGCCATCATAGATGGTGAGATACAGTTCGATGCGGCGTTGCTACCTGATGTTGCCCGAATCAAGACGCAAGAAAGCTCATTTCGCGATCAAGGTGCAAACGTCTTCATTTTCCCAGACCTTAACTCTGGCAACATAGCCTACAAAATCTCCGAACGACTTGGCCGAGCACGGGCGACAGGGCCAATGCTTCAGGGCTTGAACAAGCCTATAAATGATGTCTCGCGAGGATGCTCAGTTGAAGATCTTGCCAATGCTGGTGTGCTGACTGCCGCCCTGGCGAAATTGGACTGACACTTTACTCGTTGTCTGGAATCGGCGCGCCATTAGGCAATGTTGGCGCGGTATTCTGATGCCTTTCGGCGCGCCCAGCACAGTAGTGTTTTATATCAATGACGGTGGGTGAAAATGGCACACCATTCATTTCTCTAGCCCCCACAGTTCTTTGCTTTTCGTCTAGACGCTTCAGTTCGTTAGCCATCACTGTTGTCTCGTCTTTTCTGTTCTGCGAAATGAGGAAGTTAGAATATTCGCTCCAGACTTGCCTTTCAAAGAAAATGTCATGGTTAGACTTAGTTAGTGCTGAAGTTGCATCTTTGAAATTCTGCTCTGCTTCAATATAGTTCTTCGCTGCGATATTGGTTCTTGCTTTAGTGAGTAAATCTGATGCCAGAGTATCCTTCAATGAATCGGGCGCTGCGATAACAGGAGTAGCACCTTTGATTTCCGAAGTAGGTGTTTGCGATTCCTTCGCCTTGGTCTCCGCCGTATTGCTTGAAGCATTCTGCTTCGGCGTGTCCTCTGGCTTTATAGTGCCGGATTGCGCAGACACACTTGTGAAAGACAAAGCCAGTGCCCACAATGATGCTGCTATCTTTGAAACTCTTCTAGCACCACGGCGAAGGGTGCGCAAGCCGAATGGGCAGTCTTCAGTCAGTAGCGTGCCATCTGCTCGCCGATAGATTTTCAGGCAGGCTTTACTGTCTCGCGCCATCAAATCTACAATCTCTTTTGAAGTCAATTTGCTTGTGTCATAGACGTTGTGTTTGCAAGCTCCGCAAACGCGAACACTGTCATCGCCGTCCATCGTATTCCAGTCGACAGTGCACGGTGAGGCAATCATGATATTCTTCATTTGATGTTTTGGATTCTGCATAGTAGATTTTCTCAGACTGGGTAGAAGCGATGCACGGAGCTATTATGACCGGTTTCTTGAATGTAAGTTCATTTGGTCGCCAAATGGCTGCGAGTAGGCAACAATGACGGGTGATTCGATCAGTTCACCGCGCAAAGCTAGAGCAACTGAACTCAATGCTGATAGTGTCAAAAGTGAGCGCACCCGGCACGCCGGTGGCCCGTTCGAGCCCTTGAGTCAAAAGTTTCCCCAGCTGGCCAGTCAGTGGCATGCGACTAATAACGGCCAGTTTACTGCTCATGATTTTTCCAGCGGTTCTGACGTCATTGCCTGGTGGCAGTGCGAAGCAGGGCAAGACCATGCCTGGCAAGCGCCTATTTTCTCGCGAGCTACCGGCAAAGGTTGCCCTTTTTGTGCCAACAAAAGAGTTTCGATCACTAATTCGCTTGTTGTCCTTTTCCCACAAGTGGCGCAAGAATGGCACCCTACTCTCAATGATGGCATCAGTGCCGCTGAGTTCACTTGCAGATCAAAGAAAAAAGTCTGGTGGCTTTGTCGCAATAATGGCGAGCATTACTGGCAGGCCGAAGTTTCTAGACGAGCTGACGGTAGTGGTTGCCCCTATTGCACTAATCAGAAAGCCAGTCAAGAAAATTGCCTGGCCACTAAATTTCCCAATATCGCCGCACAGTTGCACCCAACTAAGAATGGTTCCGTCAGCGGTGAATCATTGACTTCTGCGTCTAGTAAAAAAGTTTGGTGGCTCTGCCCTCAAAATAATCACGAATGGCAGGCCACTGTGGCCAATCGCACCAGCAAGAAATCTGGTTGCCCACATTGCCTATTGAACAGGCGCGGCTGCAGTGCTGTCGGGTAGCCTTCTTTCAAGCGAGGCTGAAATGCTGGATGACCTCAAGGGCAGAGCATTTGAATATTTTCGCAATGAGTGGAATCCGACCAATGGTCTGATTTTTGATAAAAATCAACCGGGTTCTCCAGCCAGTATTGCGGTTCTAGGCATGGGCCTAACTGCTTACACAATTGCTTCTGAGTGTGGCCTGATGTTCCGTTATGAAGCTGTTGCACGAACACTAATAGCCCTCAAATTTCTAAAGTCGAGCCAACAAGGCCCTGAGGCTGATGCAACCGGATATAAGGGCTTCTACTATCATTTTTTAGACATGGAGAGCGGTAAACGAGCCTGGCAATCTGAAATTTCAACAATCGACACGGCCATACTGATGGCCGGTGTGCTTTGTGTGCAAAGCTATTTCACTCAGGACTGTGAGGAAGAAAGAGCAATCAGAGAAACAGCTGATTTTCTCTACCAGCGCGTAGAATGGCCCTGGGCACTAAATGGTGCTACAACCTTTTCTCATGGTTGGACGCCAGAGAAGAAGTTCAGCAGCCATCGTTGGAATCGAAATTATAGCGAAGCAATCGTTCTCTACGCCCTGTCGTTGGGGTCGCCAAGTCATGCAGTAGAGCCTGTGGGCTACCTTCAGTGGACTGCTACATTTGAGACCACAAGTATCTACGACATTGAGAGTCTGCATGCCGGTCCGCTGTTTATTCATCAAATGGCTCATCAGTGGATTGATTTTCGTGGTATCCAAGATCGGTTCAATAGAGAAACAGGTTTTGACTATTTCGAGAATAGTAAGAGGGCTACCTATATTCAAAGACAGTATGCGGTGGAAAATCCAAAACAATTTGCCGGTTATGGTAAGTATTGTTGGGGGCTAACCGCCAGCAACGGCCCAGGACCGGCCCGTCGAACTATCAGCGGAGTTAAGCGAGTCTTCTATAATTACAAAGCCCGCGGTGTACCTCAAGGTCCAGATGATGGCACAATCTCACCATGGGCTGTGGTGGCATCATTGCCATTTGCACCAGATATAGTGCTTGAGACTATTCAAAATATGATCGAAGAACTTGGGACAAAGGGCCTCAGCAAATATGGATTTGAGTCGAGTCAAAACAAGACCTGCAATGGTTGGATCTCACCCTGGAAATTTGGATTAAACAAAGGTGCCGGGCTGATAATGATTGAAAACCATCAGTCGGAACTAGTCTGGAAATTGATGAAAAATTGTCTGTATCTACAAAATGGTCTTCGTGCAGCCGGTTTCAGTGGCGGATGGTTGCAGTAATAATTCTGCTGACTTCTCTACTCAACATGACCAACTATCTTTGGCATACAAGTTACCTGCAATACAGTGCACGCATACGACTGCGATCATTGGCACTGAGGTCAGTGGCACTGCTAGAAGCGAAGTACATCACATCACTAGGGCTGGAGCTATGCCCTAAACCAAGACTATGGCCTATTTCATGCAATGCCGTTGTATAGAACGCGCTCTTGTCGAAAGTCTTATCTCCGGACTTTATCAGCAGATATATTTTTGAAGTGCGCTGCCCAGAGCTATTAGTGCCACCAACAGTAACACCGCTAGCAAATGAATGCACTAACTTTGATTTGTCATCGGTCCATTCACAAGAGAGGTCGCTATCAGTTGGTAGCGGCACAAATCTAAACTTGAGCACCCCGCCGCTGGCATCACCCCATGCATTGAACGCTTGTTCTACTAGCTTGGCATAGTCAGTGCCATCTTTGGCTGGTGCGCCTCCAGCCGACCAGACAATTTTGCTGCGCCAAATATCAGGAACACAGACTTTCACTGGCATGCGCTCTGGCCCATATACGCGATAATCTTTATCGCTCTCATTGGCCTTGCCAGCTTCTTGCGCTCTGATACGCTTAAAATCATCTGCGTAATATTTGATTTCGTCTTTAATGGTGCTGACGTCGGAGGCTTTGGGAAAACGGTCGACGTACATTTGCCGCGAGGCTTGCAGGCCTTCAAGATCTCCGGCTAGGGTTTGGCACCACATCATGCCTTTAAGATAGTCTGCATTGCTGGGTTCTTCTGCTATTAGCGATTTATACTGCAATAGGGCATTCTTGTAATCTTTTGCCTTTGTAAGAGCCCAGGCATAATGACTTTTCTTCTGTTTGTCTCTTGGAGCAGCGGCTGCCTCTTGACGAATTGTCTCAAGTGATTGTGAATCTATCCCAGCGTTTGTGGTGCTAGCCGTCCACCTGGCCAGCTTTTTTCTTAGTTCTTCGTTTATGGCTAAGGCTGCAGCGTCTTGAGGAAAGCGCTTCTTGTTATCTTCAACCATGGCTGTAGCTCTTTTTAGATCGCCACAGAAAGCATAGGCTTGTGCCAATTGAATCCAGGCGTTTGCCATTTTCGGATCGAGGATGACTGCTTTTTGAAAGCATTGCCAAGCCTCTTTGTAGCGTTTCAGCATTGCGAAAGAAAGGCCAAGATCGTATTGAATGTCGGCTTGATTCGGGTCTAAGGCTGCTGCTTGCCAGAGTAGTTCGGCGCTCTTCTGCGCATTTTCTGCCTGCAAAAATTGTACGCCTTGATTGGCCAGATCTACTGCTTTATCTTTGCGTTCTTTGCTAACATCAGCGGCAAGTGCCGGTGATGCCAAATAGACTGATACGAGACTTGCTAGACTGATGCGTAAGGTTTGACTAGACACAGTTTTCTATTTCAGGAACGGAATTGGGCAATTATATGTGATTAGTCGTCTTGGCATTGGTCTGGCTCAAACACTTTGTCGCATTCTGGGTCGCGTAGTTTCTCATCTCTCAGGCCAGATGTTACAGGGCCCACTCCAGTGAGAATGGTGCAACAAGCAGGCCCCAGCATTGACATTAGAATATTGGCCACGCAGGCAAGGCCATCATTGAACATAGCTAGCCAAGCATACTTCAGTCTGATTTGATAAAAGCCTCGTATAGACGCACACTCTTCGACTGGGCAGGCGAGAATGAGAATTAAGATTAGTATTTAGGCAATCCCCTTTACATCTAGAAAAATAAGCTATACATTCATGCTTGGGCATCTATTTAATATCTGTATTCAGCTTTAAACTACAAACTTACTATCGGCTTCCCACGGCCCCTCTAATTATCTCCAAGGGAGAGAAATAATGCTTTCTTATCTCAGCGTCAAGCTAAGAGAACTTGCATCTCGCAATCGATCAAAGCACAAGGCAATTACCTACAAACGGGCTGTAAATTATTTCCCCAGCCAATCACTGTCAAATAGGGCAAAGACGCCACTTACTATTTCGCAAAACCTGCCACTTTTGCCACAACTGATAAATATCGAGGCGCAAAAGCTATCGGGTTGTATTAAGACCGAATCAAGCCGGTTTAAATCTCGCTCAGCCTTACTGCTATATAAAGGCCAGGTCATTGCCAGCGTCTACGGCAGCAAGAAGAATCCGGAACAATTGTTTGGGTCAGAAGCCTACAATATGATTTTGAACGAGCTTGGCTCGGTTCACGTAGATTTGTCCAGTTATATTTTGCAAGACGAAGTAGTACTTTCGGCAGCATCCATGTTTCATGGCCAAGTTTTCTATCCAAAACAGAATGATAATGCCGTAGCTGCTCTTTCGGAGTGTTTAGACTACATTGATAGTTTTGCTGGGCCTGCCTCAATTGCTGTTGTTGATAAAGAAGGTAATGCCGTTTGCTTGGTCTATGTCTTTGGCAATGGTGTGCTTGGCATAAATTCGCTCAATACATCAGTCAGCGAAAAAGACATTAACTCTCTTTGGCAATACCTGAAGAAGAATCCAGAGTCGCAAATCATGGCAAATTCAATTACTGCCGACAACGTCTCTATTTTGGGCCTGACATTTAGTCTGCTGGGGCACAATCGCAAGCATTCAGTGCCCTGTGCGGCAATCTGCGACCCTGAAGTTGCTAACCTCGTCTCGAAATATTCGTTCAAGCCGACTGATCGAGCCCCTGGGGTGCAAGTAGACAGATTCATCGCCACAACTGACAAGATTGCCAAGAAACCCAAAGTAGCTCTTGGTTATTCCACAAGTTACGACATTCACCATACGTCTTAGTGCTTAATTTCTAGACTCTAATTCTTGGGCTCTAATTCTTAGATCGGAAAGCGTTTATCGTGGCTCCGGCATAGCTGCCTAAAATGGCCATGCTGAGTGCGAGTAAAATTGCCACTAGGGTAAAGCCCGCCTTATCCCAGCCATAGAGAAGCCAATCTGAAGCCAACAAGTCAAAGCGCTCGGTACTTGAGTTGACCAGAGCCGTTGCCTCGAAAGTCTTGAGAATAGTGGCAATTACCGTAAAACATAGACCGAGGAATAGTGGTGCCTGTACGCAAGTCGAAAGTAAGGTGCAAGCAGCACGAGAGCTAGTTCGACTAGCCAACGATAGTGCAAAGCTCTGACCAAACACAGCAAAGAACAGCATACCAGCGGAGACGATAGCAGAGTCGATTGTTGGGGTGCTATAAGGACCGGACGAGTGATAGTCTCCCGACACCACCGATACGAGAACAAGGGCAAACAGCGCAGCGGGAATGCCGAGAATCCCAACTGCTGACGTGGCTAGGTCAGCCGGAGTGAAAGACCTAGGTAGGGCCTCGCGGCAATAACTGGCAATAGTAGAAAGCCCTAAGGTTAGAGCTACTGCCAATGTCGTGACCAGGAACCCAGAGACAGGAGTCAAATACGCTACTGCCGTAAGCAGAATCAGACCGCCAATAGCAAAGGTAGACAAACCTACTAGTATGCGCCGAACACAGCGATTTTGAATCAGCAAGGAATACCAGAAGGCTAAACCAGCGCCGATAGCTACTATCACACCCGTCATATGACTATCAATCAGGCCCCTCATAAAGACATTGGCGTCTACATTGTGGAGAAGATACGCCACTTCAGACGAGAATAGCGTGGCCGTTATGAAATTTAGCATGAGGGCCAAAAAAGCAAGAAGAGCACCAGTAAACGCAAAAAATGAAGCATTAGCTCTGCCAAAAAATGATGGCTGGGCCACTAACGACTTGTCTCCGGCAGCGATACAAGCGTTTAGCCATACTGACTCTTTTGTCTCTGGATTGGCCACCAGCTCGGCCAAGGGTCTCAAATCTTTTGGCAAATTCTGTAGGTGCCTAAGGCTATGAGGTTTTTCTGAGCAATGAAGAGTAACGCTCGGTCGGGGCACACGAAATCCCTTCCAGCCACATTTCTTACTCATTTTGCTGTGATCAGTTTCTTTCATAAATACACTTGTGATCGTGTATTGATTATGCCCAATTAGAACATTTACTCGTAACCAAACTCGCTAAACAACCAACTTCTATACTCTCCATTTTGAGCTTCCAAATCTTCGCGAGTCAACAAGCCGCGCATCAATGCTTCAAAAATCAGTCGTGTACGTGGATTGTAAATCTCAACTCCGGTGCTCTCCTTAAGGTACGCATCTTCGCCCTTTAGAAGCTTAGTGAGCAAGTTCGAAAGTCTGTTTTGCGCCCCGCGATAAGAGATATGTTCCTTTTGAGCTATGGCCTTGTCGGTAAGTCCAATTGCTATGTCCATCAACGTCTCGAATTCTAAATCGCTAATGGCACTAGACTTGTCTCTTAGTCGATGACGCACTTCTTCGACAGTAGAGGTGACATAAGGCAAATCTTCGACAATGATAAGTTCGAAAGCTTTGCCTAGAGTACTGTCATTTTCACTTTTTAGAATATATCCGTGGATAGCCTCATCAGGTACGATTTTCCCCAATTCACGAATATAGGCTTCATGATCATATTGAGACCAGAATAGTATTTTTAGCGTAGGCAGCTCAAGCCAGAGCTCAGCTGCTGCTTTGATACCATTCATGTTTGGCATGGCGATATCCATCAAAATGAAGTCTGGTTTACTGCTCTTGGCCTTACGAACAGCCTCCGTTCCATCTTCTGCTTCTTCGAGCTGCTTGATTGGTATATTGTGCTTGCCTAGTACCTGCTTCAGCAGCTCCGTGCCGTGCTGTCGAAGCGTCGCTAAGTCTTCGGCAATCAAAATTTTTATACCTTCGTTTTGCAACCGACTTAAGCTCATTACTTTTTTCCCGCTTTGAAATCGATTCTTACCAAGGTCCCCTTGGGCTGCTCCTCTTGTACATTGTCACGCCAGCTTATTGTGGCCCCAATGAGATCAGCACGCAAGCGCATGTACCTTAATCCTCGAGATTCCCCGCGCTCTTTTACAGAAAAACCATTGCCATCATCAATAATGCATAACACTAGTGTTCCCTCTTGATCGTCAAGATTAACACGCACGGTCTTGGCCTGGGCATGTTTAACTATGTTGTTTAGCGCCTCTTGAGTCAAGCGGAAGAGAATCAACTCTTCAGTCTTCGTCAGGTTTTTCAGGTATTTGTCATCTATTGTCTTGAGAAAACGTCCCTGTAAACCAGCCTTGTGACAACAGTCTCTTGTGAGCTGATCTAAGGCAGAGCACAAACCAAGATTCTCAAGCACAGAAGGGAAGAGACTTTCCATAACATCTCTAATGTGTCTCCCGGCAGTGTCTAATGATTGCTCGATTGAAGCAATGCTGTCTTTCTCTATCATCGGCGAGTCTGACAAGGCAACAACCTTTGACTTGATCTGCTTAATATCGTTCAAGACTTGGTCGTGCAAGTCAGACGCTAAAATTCGACGATCCGCTTCATCTTGCTTGAGCAATGCTAGCCGAGTTTGATCGAGTTCAGCGTTCTTGATTACCAGTTCAAAGTAGCGGCTCGTTTGCTTCTCTGCAGCACTCTTTAACTCTCTTGCCAGCAAGCCTAGAGCAAAACTAATGGTGCTCGCTAAAAGACTGGCCAGTACACTTGCGTAGCCAGCTAATTGTGCTGTGAGCCAAACCAAAAGAATACCGAGTGCTGACACCTGAAGAAAGACAATTATAAGAAACCTTGATTTAACCCTAACAGCTGCTTCAAAGGAAAGAAAGCTGATCGCCACCGTGGGCAGTACTAACAAAGGGCTGGCATTGTTACCATCTACCTTGAAAGCAAAGAAAGTTGAGATGACGTGGTCGAAGCTGGAAAATGTACAACTTGCTAAAACGGCAATGGCAACAGCTAAGGTCGGCAATACTAATCTCAAGAGACTATTCTGCCGGGCCGGTTGCGCCTGCATAACGTTCATTTTTTGCCTTTGACCGAGTCCATTTTATTGAGGTAGAACTTTGCGAGCCAGTATTCTACAGAGTTTACTACACCATGCTTACTGACAAATGTTAGCTTGTCACGGGCAACAGCCAAGTCACCTCTGCTGAATGCGTCAAGGCCGAGGAAGGCTTGGCACTGAGCTAAATCGTAGGTGCTGTTTTCGGCATGTTCCAGTAGTTTTTCTTGGTCTTCTTTGCCAACAAAGAACTTAAAAACTGAATATGGCCAAAACAAGCGATTCAACTTCTTTAGACTTAATTCGCTTAGAACTTTTGCTTGATTGTGCTGCCGCGAAATCTTAAAAGCTAATACCGTTAGACAGGCGGCATGACCAGCGAAGTCTGATTTCCATTGAGTGCGGTCTAGCCAGTCACAGGTACTTTTAGCTGCGGCGCCTGGACTATCTAACATCAGGTATGCACCGGCACGATTGACCACCGCGTACTTGTCGTCGTGGTTTAATGCAATTGCCCGATCAAAGTCTGCAATGGCCTGCTGTGGCCGAAAACTGCGAAAATAGACGACTCCGCGCACTGTATGGGCGAGCGGATTTTTGCTATCAATCTGGATGGCCTGATTGAGGTCTTTGATAGCAGCGTCATAATTTTTAAGTTCACTGTAGGCGGTGCCTCTATCAACAAGTGCAGTTGCTGAATTTGAGGCTTTGAGAGCCTGGGTAAATTCGTCAACCGCTAGTTTGTATTGTTCTCTGTTGAGAAAGTCTTTGCCGACGGCATAATGTCTGTCATACTCAGCAGAAGCTTGAGCAATTGGCATCATCATCATCATCATCATTGAGATGCAGAAGACTGCTGGCAGAACACTATTAAAAATCTTCATGGTTTTTCCCTAGACTCCACTCGCCAATTCTAGACCTCTGTAGACTAAAGAAGCCTTATTGTGAACCATATTCTTTAAGCGATATGTTACCGCTACTTTACAAGCGCTACGTGGTTATCGGCCACCTGCTTCATAACCGTGGTTATGGGTATGAAATTTATGGCGTTTATGATTATTTTGGGGGCTGATGTGCAGGGTGGTTGGTCTAATGCAGACAGTGATTGGCAGCTAAAGAGGCTCCAGCATGATTCGGTCAAAACTGTAGAAAAAGCTGTGCAGTCAATGCGTGGAGTTCTGCAGGAAGACATTATTGCCCATGGTCAAGAATACGAGAAGATGTTTGGCAAGTCTTCTGCGCAGTATAACGAGTATCTCAACATGGTTATGGAGAAGCTCGAACAGCTTGGGGTTGCTCCCAAGCAAGTAATCGAGTGGCTGAACCAAACTGCTTCTGAAGGCACTGTTCCCGTAAGTCAGTACGGTACAGATCGCGATTCACAGTCAGAAACTATTCCTCAGATAAGAGCTGAGCCCATCCCCTTTGACCAACAATTGCAACCACAAGCCGATTTCGATAGTTTCGCCAGGCTCGAGGCAGCAGCTTCACAAGCCTTGGCTGTTGGCACGGCTCAGTCAGTTATATCGCCAGCTGCTCCGTCATCAGCTCTTCCCTTCTCTGCCTTCCCTTCCTCACAAATGCCCGCGCCTCTGCCAACGCCAACTTCGTTTCCCTCATCGCAAATGGAGAGTCAACCTCCAGCTCACATGGCAGCTCAAGCTCCAGCTCCAATTGCCCAGCCAAGTTTTCAATCTTCTTTGCTAAGCAATTCAGCAGCCTGGGGCACTCCGACGCCTGGTCAGTCGTTGGTCAAACCTGCTGCTGTGGCGGAAGCATGGGGTTTAGGTAATGCTTCTGAGGCTGAAGTTTCGGTGGTAGCTAAGTCATCAACTTGGGGGCAACCGACAGAGGCGCCTGCCGAGACTAGTGCAGCTAAAATCAGCTCTAGCTGGGGCAATTCAGAACCGTCAAACAATAGTCTTAAGTCAGCTCTAGGCCTGGCAGCCTCGCCGGTTGTCCCGTCGACTGTAACGAGACCTGAGGCAGCTGCGACCGCCACAGATGATTTTAATCATGAGACAACTTGGTCCGCTGTGCCGGCCTCAGAGTTGATATCAGTCCCAACTCAATCTACTGCTGAGTCTAAAACACTGACGCCAGCGGCGAAAGTGGCATCGTCATGGGACGCTGAACCTGAGCCTGTTGCTTCAAATGCGCCTCATATTCCGGCTTGGAATGCCGCTCCAGCCCCGCCTCAAGTTCCGGCTTGGAGTGCAGCTCCTGCCCCTTCCCAAGAACCAGCCTGGAATGTTGCCCCTTCTGCTCCTCCGGTCGCAGCCTGGAATGCTTCTCCGACCGCAGCATCGGCTGCCACTCCTTTCGTTGCGCCAATCGCTGCGATTGACCCTGCGCCTTCTCCAACTCCTGCTCAGAACGCAGTGACTAGCCAAGCATTCACTCAGTGGGGAGCGCCAACGAGTGTACAACCGCAAATTAAGCCTGCCAACACTGTGGATTCTCCATGGGTCACTGCTGCGGCTACTCCTTCACCAGTGCAAACAGTAGTAGCTGAGAGCGGCCCCTCAGTGTCAGGCTGGGCGATGCCTACGTCCAACGCAGCTCCTACAGCAACTCCAGCTACAGCAACCCCAGCTACAGCAACCAAAGAATCTTTGCAAGCGCCGGCATCACTTCCAATACCAGCTCCAGTAACAGCTCCTACACAGGCAGCTAGTCCATCGCAAACGTCAAACCTACCAGGATGGCCCTCACCAGTCCCGGCTTCACCAGTCGCGACCGCCCCAGCAGCTACGACAACAGGCGCGCCTGCTCCGGCTTCACTGTTGCAGGTCTCAGAAACACCTTGGACAGCCGCTGCGAACTCTCTAGCTATTGAGTCTCAATGGGCCGCTCCGTCAATTCCTATTCCTTCCCCCACACTAGGGCCAGGCCTGACTCCTCCGGCGATCACTCCGGGGCCAATGATGGCCCCTATATCAAAACCAGCGCCTTTACCACAGGCCCCGGCTCCGCTGCCAATTGCAGCTCCAGTACAAGCCCTTGCCGCGACGACAACATCGTCTCCCTGGGGCGCTGTACCGACTCCTACAGCTGTCCCGATACCAGTATCTACACCAATCCCAACACCAATTCCGGCTCGAGTCGCAGCGCCTCTTGCAACACCACCGTCTCCGTGGGGGGCCGTTCCAGCTCCTGTTCCTGTTCCTGTTCCTGTTTCAGCTCCTGCTTCTCCCTCAAGTCCGGCTACAGCTCCTGTTTCGGCTCCAATGCAAGCGGTAGCACCGGTTGTCTCGGTTGCGCCGGTGATACCAGTAGCTATGCAGATGCCCGCTAATGATCAATCAGCAAGCAATCAATCGACACGACCGAGCTTCGGTGGTTGGCCAGCCGGTCCTATGCCTAATCCCTATGCAACTCAAGACGCATTGCAAAAACCAAATCAGCAGCAGCAATTGCCCCTCTCTGCTCAACAACAGCAGATTCAGCAACCATTGGCGCAACCGGCCTCAGCGCAAGGGTCGCACGGTTGGACGCAGCAGCCTATGCAAAACAGTCCTATCGCAACACCGCAATATCAAAATACGCCCTACGGCAATGGTACCAACGGTGGTAACGGTGGCGGTAATTTCCAAGTTCAGCGACAAGAAGAGCGGGAAGAGCCAAACTACGATCCCGCTACAGCTTGGGACTAAACTCTCACTAAGGCAATAGCATTGCCATCTTTTCTACAAACTGTTCTGGTGGCAAATAGCCGGAAAAGCTGGTTACTAATTTACCCCTTTCATCGATCACTAAAATCGTTGGATAACCACTGATTCTATATGGCTTCAAGTCTGCTGAGCTTAGACGGGCGTTGAGTTTTAGCCAAATAAAACGATGGGCTAGCTCTGCCACCACACCAGGGTTCTGGAGTGTCTCACGCTCTAGACGGTTACACCAACTACAGTTATCTGTGTATACATCAACAACAATTAGCTTGTGTTTTAGCCTGGCTGCATTCTTTGAGCCTTTCAGATCTGACTGCCAGGGCAAATAGTGCTTTGGTGTAGAGGTTTTGTTTTGGGCACTAGCAGGACAATCCCCAAGTGTGCAGGATGCGATCAGTGAAATTAGCAGCGCAACTAAGAGAAAGCTTTGCATCGATTATTCAGCAACTTGAGCTTCGATTGAATGATGAACTGATTTGGCACCATCGCTAATTGATTGAAAATCTGGCTGGGCTGTAATTGAACAATGATCATCACTCTCTACCCCAGCTTTAAGACTATCAAGGCGGCGGCGGATGTCTTTTAAGATTGATGAGCCGGCCACTTCCTTGGCAAATGGCAACCAAACTTTAGGCTCACTATAAGTGCTTAACTTAACTTCAGTTCGCTCACCATTGCCAAGGGGCGTCAAAACCCAGGACCCTTCAAAGGCTTTTAGTTTCTCGGAGGAAAGTAATGCAAAGTCTATTCGTTTATACGGTGTCTCAACTTCTTTATAGGTGCAGTGCGCATTACCAATAACTGGCAATTCTCGGAAGTGCTCATCCATAACAGCGATGCCGTCGTGGCTTGAAACGACTTTCCTTCTGTGTGGTTCTTGAACTCGTGAGTGCTGAATCGCTTCAAACACTGCTTTGGGAGAGGCATCTATTACTACAGTTGACTCAACGCCCCGGTGCGACTTTGGTTGGGCGGCAAAGCTGCTGCCACTATTGCCTAAGACAGCAGAAAGTAAAAAGGTGAGCAGCAATGTATTTTTTCTTGATGTCATAAACTTAGTTCTGAATTATCAAAAGGAATGGCCATAGAGCGCAAAATCGATCTGCTAGAAGGCCTCTAATTATTGCTCATTGCTAATGATTACTGGGGGCTGAGAATATTTAGGAGTTTTTAAAATTGGAGATGTCAGCATATAGCCGCATGCTAGCTGATCGCTGTCAGGAGAAGAAGCTCGCATGCTTTTTGCACTTTTACCTAGTCTATGTTTCGCGCGAGTAATACTATAATGATGTCGAACCCAGAAAAATTGAGCGTTGAGGATAAACCATGACTAGGCCTTTTATACTTTCAAGAGCAAATTCTTTGAAAGTTCTCGCTTACGCTGCTTGGTCATGGGCTCTAAGTTATGCCTTACCTGTGTTGGCTCAAAAGACAGCTGTAGGACAGGTTGTGGCAGCCGAGGTAAAGGGGCTGCCAACTCACGAGAACAGTGGATTTCTCGAAGGTTTGTTTACCACTATTAATTATGTCACTGGCATTGCGCTCGCTGGAGCTTTGATTTTCGGCTTGATTTGGCTTTTGCAGCGCCGCAACGTAAGCGATGATGCAACCAAAGACGATTCTGCTGAGCCAGCTGCTGCTGAAGCTTCGGACGCCACCAAAGAAGCAACCACTGTAGATTCAGAAAATTCAAAAGCTGCTGAAACCAAAGAGCCTGCTAACGAGCCAAAGAATTCTGATGAGACAAACAATTCGGAGAAAGCAGAGAATTCTCACAGCAATGAAGAGAAAGCTTAGCCTTAGTTTTCGTTCAAGCTGGAGAGTTTTGCTTGGGCTATGGCACCAGCCGAATTCGGGTCTGTGAATCGCATAGAAATAGCTACCATCTCACCGTTGTCAGTTGGAATGGTTGTAATTCTCAGTTCGACTTCATCTTCGTCTACTCGAGTCGTAAATTTCTTATCTTGCGGCTTAACTAGCTCTTGCGGATTTAGACCAGCAATCACTTTATACGAACCAACCAAAGCACCATGTATTTCTAAAGGCAGCATACAGTCAGCGAGTAGTTCACCATGCAGGAAGTAGCGCAGCGATACGCCACTAATGTCTGGTTCTAAGTGAATGTCCGAGCAACGTTTTTGGGTAGCTTTTCCTATAATTTCGTGAGCCAATAGCATGACTGAGGCATTCTGGGCTTCTTTCATGCGGTTTATATCGGTTTCTTCTTCGCTACCGCCGAGTTCGGATTCAACAACATCTTCAAGGAGCTTTCGATTGGCATTGACATTTAAAGCACCAAGGCTAGATTCAACAAGGTGACTGGTTACATTAGCGACTGCTACTTGCATTGCATCTTCAGCTTGGGCCACTTGCTCTCTTGCTGTCGCGGCAGCGAGTGCTACTGCCGTGTGTAGAGGATCGGAAACAGTTTTTCCTTCGCTAATAGGCGGCAATTCTGCCACCATCTCCTGCACCGATTTAGACAGAGAATCTGGCACCGCAAGCGGTGCAGGTTCTGGTGTAGCTGCTTCTACAACTAATGAGATAGTCTCAGCAGCAGTGGCGATAGTACCTATAACTTGATCTACCACTCTGTCCAATACACTACTTATTTCGGGTATAGCTTGTGTCACGGCTTCAAGCGGTTCTGGCTCTGATGCAAGCGGCGCAATAAGTTCTTGCAGAGATGGCGATGGCGTCACTGTTACATCTGGTGTCACCAACAGTGTCGCTGGCGCTGCATGTGGTGTCTCTGCTGGTGCTAGAGGGCTAGACATTTCGTCATCATCGTCATCACCAAATAGCGATTGCAGATGTTTCTTCGCCGGCACGCGAGGCGCTGGTTTCTTCTCTAAGGCGTTGGCTTGAGCTATAACACTGGCTGGAAGAGTGAATTCTTCGCTGAGCGACTCTGTTACATGAGCATCTGTTGCAGCTATGTCTTCACTAATAGCACCAGGAGCTGGCGGTGGAGCCTCATATAACTCCTTCAGACAGAATTCAAGTTCGTCTGCCGTGCAGACAAGCTGCTTTAGATGACCGCTGCGCAATTCTACTCGAAGAATATCTAAGGCAATTAAATCGTCTGGATTGACCATGGCGATGGTGAAATGAGTGCCGTTACTTGCCACGGGAATAAGCTTGTACTTGTACTTAGTTTCGAGCGAAACCAAATCAGCAATCTCACGAGGAGGTACATTCTTTGACAGTGAGATAAAATTGACGCCAAATTGCAGCTCAAGAGAGTCTTTAAGCTGGTGATAGGTAACCAGACCGAGACGGTCCAAAATTAATGTCAATCTATCGCCTGACCTGGATTGCTCTTCCATGGCACTGGCGAGCTCTTCAGCGGTAATTATGCCGATGTCGACCAGAAGGTCGCCAATCTCGTTACCACTGACGGACATCGATTCTCCTGGCGAAATTGTTGTGGGGTTCATCTATACGGAAATCCGATGGAAGTACTTCCTTTCGAACCTAAAAGATCGAACGAGTCTTATTAATAGTTTTCCCGATGAAAAATGCTGCTAAACCTGAGCTTTGTTGAATTAGCTCAAAAACTTACTGTTTTTCCAGTTGTTTTGGGGACAATTTCAATCAACGGTTTTGCTGAGATTTGGTCAGTAACGATATCAGCCACTGAGTAGTGGCAATGCTCACGTGCTCCAACGAAGTCTATAGTGACATCACCCATGCCAGCAGCAAGAGCCCGATAGGCCTCTTTGGCCGCAGATTGATCAAATCGACCCAATATTGCAGTGGCAAAAAGCCGACCGGCTGGGCTGCCGTTGGCAATGATCCACTCAAGGTCGTCTCTAGCAGGTGCACCAAGCTTGATCACCGCGCTGACTGAAGGTGCGAGTTTTCCGCTCTTGAGACTGGCTTCTTCCAATTGTTTGGCTGCGGCAATTGCTGTCAACGCAGGGTTCATCTTACGGCTGGGTAGCTCTTCTTTAGCATCTGAGCTCTGGGACGTAACGGGTAAAGCCGTGCCCGATAAACTTGGGTCAATTTGTGCCTGAACTGCAAGCGAAAAGCAGAGCGACAAAATCATGACACCTGAGGCAATAATAGACTTGCTTTCAAGATACATGTTGTCGCCCTGCCTAATTATTGTAGTTGTAGCCTATCTGTATAGAAGACTACTTAACGCCCAATAGTTCCACTTCAAAAATCAAGGTGGCATTTGGAGGAATAGCTCCAGCAGCGCCTCTTTCTCCATAACCGAGATTTGGAGGAATGGTCAATTTTCGCTTGCCGCCAATTTTCATGGTAGCCACGCCTTCGTCCCAGCCCTTGATTACTCGACCAGCGCCTAATGGGAATTCAAATGGCTGATTGCGATCAACTGAGCTATCGAACTTGCTGCCGTCAGTAAGCCAGCCAGTGTAGTGCACTACAACTGTTTGACCATTTTTGGGCATGGCACCTTGGCCCACGACCATGTCTTCGATTACAAGACCGGTAGGGGTTGTTGTTCCAGTTTGTGTCATGGAATTTGCTCCGATTGTATTAACGTTACTTGATTGTGCGCCACTGTTAGTAGTGGCGATATTGCTGGCTCCAGCGTTAGCATCTACAGGAGTAGAGGCATTTGAGCAGGAGGTTGTTGACAGGCTAGTTAGACCTACCATTGTAAGGACGAGAAAAGTTGATGTCGGCGCTATTTTACGCATTTAAGTCCTCAAATTGAGACCACGGCAAAGTTATAGCAGACCTCGGCGAGATTGCCATTAAAGCAGATTTTCGTAGTCGCCCCATTTACGACGAAGCCACATAGTTAGATGATCTCAAGAGTTAATAATAAGTAGTTAGGTCTGATGCCCAAGTTCAGCGATAGCTCTGAGTCAAACAAGTCTAAAGCCCACACTAGCGATGTTAGCGCAGTGCTGTTGGAATCTTTGGCGGTGAACAACGAGAAGCCAAGCGCCACTGACAAGCCTGTGGGATTTTTCACCAAGGCTGAGGTGATTGCCGCAGGCACGGTCTCCGGCATGGTCAACCATGGCCTCTCTGAAGCTATCAACAACCCTGCCCGCTTTGGCACTGAAATAGCAGGTGCAACTGCTCTAACTCTGGCCATGAAAGGTCCAGGCTGGGTAAGACTTCCTGCCTTAGGCGTTGCCGCTGTGGGTACCGTTGTTTTTACTGCCCATGCTGCCGAAGCCACCAGTAAGGCCATTGGCATTTCGGACAGAATGACCAACGGTAATCTCAATGAAAGCAGAGCAGCTATTAGCGAAACCCTTGGTCCTTTAGCCTTTGACGCTGTCATGATGGTGGGTGCTGGACATCTTGGCTCAAGGATGGCTGCCAACCTTCCCAAGACATTTCCGACCCATTTAGCTGAATCAATTATGCCCAAGCTCTCTTTTGAAATGGGCCCACAGCTGGCATTTGAAGGCGCAATGGGCGGAATCCCTTCTGTGGGAACCCGATTGCGCTTTAATACTCCAGCTCGCCCAGAGGCAGGGCTAAAGCCCATGGCAGAGAATACGATGGCCATGGTCAAGCATGGAGAAGGTGGAGGGACTGCTAATCGTGAAATATTAAAAGAGGGCTACAAGATTCTTAATTTCCGGGGCACCCGGGGTGAAGACGTTCAGCTTGTAGATAAGATGCCAGCTCTCAAACCAATTGAAATGCTTCATGGCGACCACTCTATTTCAAGAATCAGTGCCAACGGCAAGGTCGTTGTTGCCTTTCCTAGTGGTGAGGCGCGCATGCTTGATTTGGGCATGCCAATCAAGCGAGTTACAGTCAGCGAATATGCTGGTGGGCAGAAACAGTATCGCCTCAACGAGACTGTCTTGGCCAACATGGAAGTAAATAACGTCAATCATGAAGTTAAGGCACTGCTGGGCAATGGCGATCATCTTCATATGGTAGACAACATTCAAGGTGGCTTTATTAATTTCAATCACAAAGATGGTGTGCAGACCTGGATTGAACATTCTGGTCGGATGGTATTTAAGCTACCTAACGGCCATATGAGCGAAGCCACTATACCTAGCAAACTTGCCCACATTAGATTGACTGAACGGCCTGACGGCAGCAAACAATTCCAGTTCCTCGACCCTGAAGGTGCTCTACTGACACACAAAGTCGAGTTGCCAGCTTATACCGCCAAAGCTAAAACATTGGATGAAATTCCTCAATGGCGAGACCTCAATAACTATCTGGCCGGTCGTCCAGAGAATAGTGGTAGACCATTTGAAATGCATCGTGTTGAGCCTGATGCTGGTGGTGCAGCCCAAGGTCAGAGGAGCATGGAAGAGTCGTTCCCGATTTGGAATCCTCGTTTTAGACCAACTACTGTTGGAAGGCTGTTAGATGAACAAGTTGCAGGAGTAGATAGACGAGTGATGCGCGGCAATGATTTAGATAGCCCGGCTGATATGGCTTTGGCGCAGCAAAATCACGGCTGGATGGTAAAGCGCTATCTGAGCGGCCTAGACCGGCAAGATGATTTCTTCGGCAATTAATTTTAGAATGACAGCGCCATCCAGATTCTTTGGTTAGCCTACAGCGTCTTTTAAGGCACTGTGAGCGGCGAGATACTTGGTAGTGACGTTCAGTACTTTGGCCTCATGAGTTAGCCTATCATGGGTATCTTGCAGCTCAAGTAGTACTTGTTGATCTTCCGGCACACCGTACATGGTGCCAGCTACCCAGTAGGAGAGATTAAGAGGGTCTGAAGGCAAATCTTTAGGCACTTCTACACTTTTATCTGTGAGCTTACTACTTAAGCGCAAAATGTCTTTAATTGACTCAAGTACTTGCTTAGCCACGGGCTCTAAATCTTGCTCAGCAGGCTCGTCTTCAAGCCACTCCACTTCGCCTTGCAGATATGGCAAATCTTCAATGGTGCGCAGAACTTTAAACCGTCTGCGGCCTTCGGTCATTATATTGATTCGACCATCGGGTAGTTTCTCGCACTCAATAATTTCAGCGGAGGAGCCAATAGTCGCTGCCTGAGAGCTGTGAGGGTCATAGAGCAAGACTCCGAAGAGCTTGTCGCCTTCCATGATGGTGGAAACCATTTGTCTGTAGCGCGGCTCAAAAATATGCAAAGGCAAGGGAGACCCAGGAAAAAGCACCACATCGGGAAGGGGGAATAAAGGCAATATTTGCTTTTTATTAGGCACTAAATTCTCCAATACCAATTTTATGTGAATGCAAAAAGTTCTAAAAATTCAACTAATGCTATGTGCCTTGTGGTCTTTGTCCACCAGCATGGGCTGGTCTGCTGGGTGTGTAAGCGCAACAGCCGGGCGCACAGACGTCGGGCGCAGGCCCGAAGCAACCAATGGCTTTTTTCTCAGCCACGTTATTTGATTCTAGCCGTTCTTCCACCAGATCAGCCATCATTCTTGCAAACTTAGGATTAGTACCGGCGGTGCTAGTGCGAACAAACTGCATCTCAAGCTCGTGCCCAAGGTCTTTTGCTTCGGTGTCGAGGTCGTAAAGAATCTCCATATGATCAGAGATAAAACCGATAGGATGAAGCAAAACATGTTTGACCCCTGCCGCATGCAACTCGCGCATGTGATCGAGCACATCGGGTTCTAGCCACGGTTGAGTCGGAGGGCCACTGCGACTCTGGTAGACAAGCTTGAAGTTGTTCAGACCTAGCGCTTTGGCGGTTAGTTCACAGGTTTCGGTCAGCTGTTTCACATAATCGCAGTTGTCTGCCATGGTCATGGGTATGCTATGGGCAGTGAAGGCCACATGCACGTCTTTTCGATCAGCTTCGCCAAACTGCTCTAGGCCGGCTTTGACGGCTTCTATATTTGCCTCTACGAACAGCGGGTGATTGTAGAACACTCTCAATTTGTCAAACTGAATATCGCCAGCATCAGCTTCAATTTGAGCCTTCTCTATATCTTCGCGATACTGGCGACAGCCCGAGTATGAGCTGTAAGCCGAAGTGATGAAAACAAGTGTTTTCTTGACTCCATCAGCTTTCATCTGCTTAAGGGTATCGGCCAGCATTGGATGCCAATTGCGGTTGCCCCAATAAACAGGCAGATTAATTGAACGTTTATCTAGCTCTTGCTTAAGCGCGTCAATTAAGCGGCGGTTCTGACCGTTGATTGGGCTCACACCCTCGAAGCGCTCATAGTGATGAGCGACTTCGAGCATGCGAGAATGAGGCACGTTCTTACCTCTGAGCACATTCTCAAGAAAGGGCATAACATCAGCCATTCCCTCGGGGCCACCGAAGGAGAGAAAGAGAATGGCATCGTAATTAGTCATAAATCACCCTTTTTGACTTGAATGGCTCTTGCAGCTTAGGAAACGGCTCGGCTTGATAAGAGGTCTAATACCTCTCCTTCAGCAGGAAAGCGCCCTAACTTGGCCTTTGAGAAAATCAGCTCACCGTCTACTTCTATTTCGAAGACACCACCGCTGGATTGATGAATTTTGGTGGAGTAATCAAGTATTCTTGCGATATCGGCTGCCAAACTGACAGCCCTAGATTTGTATCCTCAAGAACCGCAGAATGTAATGGATACTGCTGGTTTATTTTCAGTCATATTGGTCTCCTACTAGACTAATTGTTGGTTGTCTGGCGATTTAAAATCGTTCTTCATTCTCGCTTTATGGGATAAATGGTAGATTCAAAAAAGCCAATTTGCCACATAATTTTAGCTCAGAAAAATCACATAAAATATGAATAGAGTACTAAGCCGCACCTGCACATCCCTAATTGCTTCTTCAACCCTGGCGTGGGCACTCTCTTTGGCCTTACCGGTGAGCAATGTGGCCTACGGCGCTGAGGCAGAGTCAAGCAGCCCGAAGAAGCTACCACTTTGTAAAGTTAAACCACTTGCGGCGGATATGGACAAGTTGCCAATGCTCAATAGCAACTGTCCTGAAGTTGTGTCAGGCGAGGGCTTACTGGTTTCGACCATGAGCGGTGTGGGCAAGGACGTGCCTGAAAACCACTTGAGTTATCGCTTCAAAGGCGACTTCGCTATCTTTTTGCATCACATCAATAAACAGACTGAAGCCGAAGCGAAGAAGACCCTTTATGTTAGCTGGGTTGCTTTCAACCCAACTAATCAGCCAGTCACTCTAAAAGTTGATGAGCAAGCTTCATATCTAAGCCAGCCTGATGCACCATTCGTCGAGCGTGCCCCCCTTGCTGTAGACGATGAGAACAAACTCTTCTCTGGCCCAGGCGATCGCTTAACCGCCGACTATATTCACGGCAAGGCCAAGATTGAGCCACCTTTTCTCATCACTGTTCAACCGGGCAAACTTGCTGTTGTTAGGCATGTAGATGTGCCAGTGGCCGACCTGAAATTTCACCATAACGGCCGTTCATTTTTTGCCCGAGGCAACATTGACGGCGCCTTGCAAATGGCCACTATCGCTACGTTTTCAGAAAGCGGGCCACCCGAGCTGACCAAGTTGGAAGCAATGTTGAAAGATTCACTTATGGCTAGACCAAGGGAATATGAGAAGCTGAAGCCGACTCCAAATGATGCCACTGGTCGATTCATTTATGGCCGCGTTGCTGGAGTGCAGCAAGGGGTGCATCTTAAAGCCAGCCATAACCTACTGTTAGACAAAAGTTCTGACAGTATTAAATGCTATCCCATTAGCTCCCTTGCCAGAGGAACATTTGGTACAGGCGAAATTCAAAGTGCGAAACTGCTGCGCCGTTATGACGACACCGCCTACAGTGCCCATGGCAATTACTGCGTCGATTACAAAATTACCTGTTACGTTCGCAATAGCGATTATATAAAGCGAAAAGTCTATGTCTACCTCGACTGTCCGCTGAAGACCGATAAGAATGAAATAAAATATGCAGAACAGCCTGAGAAGGCGGTTTTCTACCGTGGTTCAGTCAAAGTCTCCACTGCCAACTACGAGCGTTTTTATCATCTTGTCTTGCACAAAGGACAAAGTCTGGAAGCATTAGACGCCTTTGAAGTAGATCCCTGCGAAAAGATGAACTTTAGTGTTGAGCTGCTCTATCCACCAGATGCAACACCACCGCAGTTGCTTACAATCTACAGCCCCAAATCTGAAGAAGTGAAAGTAGATATGAGGCCGGTGTTAGAGGGGAAGTAGATTCGGAAGTGAACAGGAGAACATGAAGATAAACTGGGCGGCATTAATTGTGTTAGCGGTGACAAGTGCACAACTTGTAAATCTGACGACTGTCCCTGCCTATGCTACAGACAATACTGAGGTCGACTCAAGGGAGACACTTAATTTGAAGGGAAAGAAAGATTCTCCACTCAGTGCAGTTTGTAAGGTACTGGAACCATCCGATATCTTCGCATTCAACAACAAAATTGACTGGAACACTGCCAAAACCCGGCTCACAAAAGGCGAAGATTTTACAACCTACACTTTTGCCGTGCCGCAAGTTGTCCAGTCGCAACTGTATACATGTCTTTTCGATGGCAGAAGAGTCGATTTTCCGATGGGCGGATATCTGTTCTTCGAAACTGCTCCGACGGTGGCTGGCTCAAAGACGTTTTCACCGGACGGTTCTATCAATAGGTTCAAAGGTGGCGACTTCGCCTTTTCCAATGCCAATCCTGGTCAGGTAATTGGTGTCTGTATTCCTGTACCGCCCTTGAAGCCAAGGACGAAGCCGACTGGCGCAGTGCATATGTACAAATCTACACGCTCTCCCTACGTTTTAAAATATTTTGGCAGTGACATTTCTCATGGTTTCATAAATGATTCAGATGGAGATTTTGGCGTCAATATCACTGTTAATGATTTCTATCCACAGGACGACCAGTTGCAAATTAGGGAATTGAGTAAAGTTCACACGGACGTGATGTGCAACGTGGTTGTGCTTACAAACGCTGGCTTAAAAAAACTAAGGACACCCTAAGACTTCGCTATACAATTATTCCATCCGAGGCAAGCTATTGACCAATCAAGAAAAGGTAGCAGGAGACGCTGCCTCTAAACTAATCAGCGAGAGGATTGCCGAGCTGGGTGATTGGCGTGGAGAAACACTAGCTGCGGTGCGCGCCCTTTCATTGCTTGAAGATAAAAGCTCGATTTATCCGGTCTACTATTAAATTTCAAAACAGCAGTACTTACTAATTGGTAAGCGAGATAGCAAGAAGACACCACAAATACTCACTTCTGCCCATTACGAAAGCTCTTTGCCTGGCCGTATAATGATAGAGTCGAGGAAAGGGATTCCAAAATTATGCGCTTACTTGTCGTCGAAGATCACGAAGTAACTAAAGATGGTATCTGTTTGGCACTTAGCAAAGATACTGATCTAGAAATCGTTGGCACTGCTGATAATAGTGATGATGGATTGAGAGTGGCAGCACAATTGAAGCCCGATGTGATCTTGCTTGATCTCCACTTACCAGGTCGCCTCGGTCCAAGGTCCATGGTTCAAGCTTATTGCCAAATTCCAAATTGCAAGGTAGTTGTCTTTTCCAATGAGCACAGACAAGCTTTTATCGATGTAGTGATGAAGATGGGCGTGGCTGCATACTTGCTTAAATCAGAGCCCTCTAGGGTGGTGATTGAAACAGTCAAAAAAATTTTTGACAACACCACTTCTTCTGGTTTGTCGCCCCTTAGCAATCAAGCGTCAATCAAATTGACAGAGACTGAGCTACAATTGCTCCAATTTTTCGCCCATGGCCTGAAGTACCAAGACATCGCAAACAGAAGAGTTACAACTCAATCTACAGTGCGCAAGCAATGTGATTTACTGTTGGAAAAATTGGGTCTCGAAAATAGAGAAGAACTGATTGCATGGGCTGCTAGTAACGGCTATGGCAACCTGGATACCGAAGACAGCAGCAGTCAAAAGCATGAAAGAAGTTAAGAAACTAAGCACTGCCACAAGCAAATTAGCCAAATTGCTTGCTAGCGGCAAAATGCAAGAGACAAAGTGGACTGAGAAGGCAAAATTAGCTCTGAGCGAAATTTATTCCTTCTACGATGAGCTAATCCAAGAGTTTAACACTCATCTACCAGGTGAGGATATGCAGATACGCATTACTCAACTGACGGATAAAGTGGCTCATTCAACAAAGGAAAAAGAAGAGGCTCTGCAATACCTTCGCTTTTGGATTTACGCTCCAGTCTGGGCCATTTCGATTAGAGCTTCGAAAGAAACTCTAGAAGTCTTTCTTCAGCCAACCTCAAATCTTTTGCAAATGACTGAGCAAGAATTGCCCTCTATGCTCAAGCTCAGGCTTGGCTACTGTATAGAAAATGACCGTGCTGCCTGGAGCATGGATGGCCACGACATTAGCGAAAGAGAAGTAACGACACTATTGCGCAGTGTTTTTAAAGATATGATTGTACGCTCTGGCACTGAATTAAACTTTTCAGCCGACGCCATGCGTTTGCCAATAGGGGCGGGAGGCGAAAGCCTCTCACGCTCCGTCAAAGCACTGGTAGACGAAAAATTTTGTCTCTCTCAAAAGATAGTAAGCCAGCAGGAAGAGATTCAGCGTAAAGTAGCTCGTGAACTTCATGATGCAGTGATCTCCGACATTATGATTCTAAAACGCTCGCTGACTGGAGATAAGCGACTTTCAGACGAGCAAGTCATAGAAATACTAGATAGAGTGACCAGTCAAATCTACGACATCTGCGACGATTTAACGCCGCGTGATTTACAGGACTGGGGACTGCATACGGTCGCAAGCAGCCTAATCGAGCGCTTGCAAGAAAGAACCAAGGCCGTTTGTACTCTCACTTGCCCGCAAGAACTGCCCAGGTTGCCAGAAGAAGTTGAGCTGAATATCTATCGAATTGTGCAGGAGAGCCTTAACAACATTGAGAAGTATGCACAGGCGAAAACGATAACAGTCTTAATGCTTGTTGATGGTCCAATCCTGACGGTATCAATCGAAGATGATGGTCAGGGATTTACCAGTATTAATGCCACTCCGGGCAGCAAAAAAGGAGGCAGAGGCGGCAATATAATGAGAGAACGTGCCGCGCTGATAAGGCTCTATTATCCGACTCGCCTATTTGTCCAATCCAGCCCACAAGCTGGTACCAAGATCACCCTCGAGCTACAGATTGCCAGCAAGGAGGATGGCAGCCCATGACTGGTGATAGCATAGACTCAACTGCCCCACTTGTGCTGGCTGGAGCAATGGCTGGTCAGACCATCAAAGAGCGGTACTTGCTCGTTTGCTTGCTCGGTACAGGTGGGTGGAGTGAAGTCTATGAGGCTTTTGATAAGCAGCTAAGTCGTAAAGTCGCAGTCAAAATACTCTATCAACACCTCACCTGGAAATCAGAGAGTCTAAAGCGCTTTCAAGCAGAAGCCGAAGCAGCCGCCAGCATTTCTCACAACAATGTGGTGTCTATTTATGATGTCGGCTTTCTTGATGGTGGCCAGCCCTTTATCGTCATGCAAATGGTTCCCGGAAGCACGTTAAAAGGCTTGCTAGAAACCAAAGGCTTTCTAGAGTGGAGACAGGCAACAGAAATCTTTTTAGCAGTTTGCGAAGGTCTAAACTCTGCCCACAGCCTTGGCGTCATACACCGAGATATTAAACCTAGTAATATTCTCATTGCCGAGGACGGGTCGATCAGATTGACTGACTTTGGTCTAGCCAAGCAAATCAATGCAGCAAGTGGTGCGAGTCTTACTCAAACGGGAGAGACCATCGGCACACCATATTATATGAGTCCAGAGCAATGCCTTGGCGAAGAAATCGATCTGAGGAGTGACATCTATTCACTTGGTTGCCTCATGTACGAAACCCTGAAAGGACACCCACCATTTGAGGGGAATACGCTTTTTGAAATTCTCTTAAATCAGGTCAACTACTTGCCAGAACCTCTTATCACTAAAGAGAAGAAGGACATACCAAGAGACTTTGAGGCCATAGTCTTTAAGTGCTTAAGGAAAAAAAACACAGAGCGCTATGACTCTGTTAATGACTTGAAACAAGATCTTGTCAAAGTACGAGATGGCATACCTCTAAAAATCAAGCATACTCACCTTGGTAAGCAGGCCCCAGGTTCCTTTTCTTATCGCTCTAAGGTTTCAACCAAGACACTTCTTCTATCGCTAACAATCTGTATTTTTGTTATTTCTGAGGTGATCTTTACTGCCCTTTCTGGTGGTCTTTACCCGGGTATAAAGATGCCAGCCATCTCCGCCTTTAAAGTAAATCACGGTGAAGTAAATCCAGTTAGACCACCTGGTTTTGCAGACTTGATGCCGCAACAAACAATGTTTTTACCGGCACTAAATGCTTCTGGCATTCTCTTTCGCAGAGGAGGAGAAAGTTCTACAGAGCCGGGATTTCGCACATTCAACTATGATGGCATGCTTTTAAATGGCAGCAATTTAGTATCTTTTTCTGCATCTGAAACAATTGATCCAGAAAGCAATTTGGCTCAGTGTAGCATCACATATGCTGGCAATCTAAGCGCAAAATTTCAGTTGCCGAATGGTAAGCAAATCACTCTAAGAAATATAAGAAACATCGATACTGTACATGAGGAAAATGGCTATTTCAGTACCACTATCCGCTGTCACAACTCCAAAGATTGTACATTTGCCACCAGAGAAAACGCACAAGTCGACAGCTTTTCCATTTCGGATATCTAACCATGGGCATATCAATAAAATCCAAAACTATTTATTGTTTGTGGCTACTGCCTATCTATCTGATGATATGTTCACTGTTTACTTCGAATTCGCCTGTTCTTGCTCAAAAGCCTTCCCCCGCCGGCTTGAGGCAGTCCACAGGGCCTAATGTGGCTGAAGGAGAAACCAATTACGTCAACCACTATGCCTTAATCGATCGAACTGGCAAAACAAAGGTCAAGCTGCCTTACCAGCAGGTCATTGATTTTCACGAAGGGCTGGCGGTGTTTGAGCTAAACGAACGATTTGGAATTATAGACAATGCAGGCCACGTCGTAGTCGCGCCGCTATTCGCGTCCATTGACAACTTTTCTTGTGGGCTTGCGTGCGTGAGTATAAACTCCAATGAAAATAGCGAACTGGTCTACGTCGACAAATTAGGTAAAACTGTAATAAAAGACATTTCTGCACTTGGTGATACTTTCCACAAGGGTTATGCCAGAGTAATGCGCAACTCAAGATTCTTACTTATCGACACAAGTGGCAAGGAAATTAAAAAGATCATCCCAACTGGAATCCAGTCAAAATCAATGCTCCGTGATGGCATACGGCTAAAGTTCGAAGAGCAAATAATTGTTATTAAAGACAATCAATACACAGTGCTCAAACTGCCTAATAACGCTGTGCCGAATTCCAATTATTCCGAGGGTCTCTGCTCGGTAAACTACGGACCAGATAATCAGTTTCACGATTACGTAGATGCCAATGGCAAGTTTGTCACCAATGGCCAATTTAAAGAGGCCTCTGATTTTAAAGACGGTCTTGCGATAGTTAGAGTGGCCTCAAATAAACTGGGTTATATCGATAAGACTGGTCGGTTTGTCTTTGCTCCAATTTACGAAGAAGCTCACGAATTCTCTGAAGGAGTTGCTGCAGTGCGAGTCGGCAGACGCTCATTTTTTATCAACAAACAAGGACGCACCGCTATTGAACCGGGCTACTATTTGCCTGGAGACTTTAGTGAAGGGCTAGCTCCAGTCAACAAATACGGCAAATATGGATACATGGACAAGACTGGCAAGATAATTATTGAACCTCAATATTTAGAGGCTTTTCCGTTCAAAAATGGTGTCGCCTTAGTCTCCTACTAAAAGGCGCTGTCACTTTTACTAGTGCAAAACATACTCGCTTTTGCCCATTTACCACGCCATGGTAGATGCTCATAATTGCATCTACAGACAAAGTTTTGCAGCCTGTCAGGCCGAAGTAGTATCAGCCGCCCAGGCACTTCCAGATATTTAGTTAGTCTGATCTATTTTCATCGCGTACCTCTAGAAAGGCAGGCGATGTACTAACACGCATCTACCGAGGAGTATCACAATGCATGATCAAGTAGCTCTAGTCATTTTGATAGTGTGCACGTTATGGCAAAGTTTTCTCAGCCTGTTCTCTGAAACACTGATAGAGCTATTCGTAATTATGTTGCTACTCTCGATCTTCGAGTCTTTCTATTACGCCAAACCAAACCAGTCGATTAAAGGCAGAATCAGAAACTTGACGATAACGACATTGAATATGGCAATCTCTATTTTTACTATTTGTGTTATCTGCTTCTTTTTTCCATTACACAGGCCCTGTGTCGTTCTAAGTGGCATCCAATCTGCTCTCACTGTGTTTTTGTTTCTACTTACTTGCGACTATTTTTTCTATTGGTATCATCGCGCTCAACACAAATTTTCATTTCTATGGGCCATTCATGAGTTGCACCATTCCGATGCTGAGCTCAACAGCACAAGTTCAGCTCGTACTTCCTGGCCAGAAGGTTTAGTACAGAGGATTGTCATCACAATTCCCACCTTGTGCCTAATACCATTAGACCTGAAAAGTGCTATTCTCGCGGCTTTGCTTGCAAAATTATGGCTTGTCTTTACTCACGCTAATTTGCGACTGAATCTTGGTCTCTTGACTCCATTAGTCTGTGGCCCACAGCTTCATCGCATACATCATTCAATCGAACGCAAACACTACAACACAAACTTCGCTCAGTACTTCCCTATATGGGATGTACTCTTCTCGACCTATTATCAGCCGCAGGGCAACGAATTCCCGGATACTGGCATACCAAGTCTACATTCAAACATATCCCCGTTAGCAACTATTGGAAGACCAATTGAACTATGGTCGCTCCAACTAAAACAACTACTCGAGAAACGGCTCAAGTCCTCAAATGGTCGTATCGAAGGAAATTGTCGTTAACAATTGTAGGTGGGCGCACGTGGTAATTGCAGTGCCCAAGATCAACCGGGCACAATTCGACTTAATTGCTTTCTCAATGAACTTCACTGTTTCAGCTCTTATTGGAAATTCACCTACAAAGTTTGTAAAGTTCTCTGCTACAGAGACAATTCGCTCAATTGATTGCACCGCCAATGGTTCTGCAATGCCTCTCTTATTCGCTAACTCAAGTAGAGGGTTGGCAACGATTCGCGTAAAAATGGGCCACTTTGCTCTTGAAAAGCAGGCAAAGGACTTATCTAGACAGCATTAGCAAACTTTTTGTTCTTTAAGCCAAAATTGTAGGTTGGTAGTGGTTGACCTCTGTCCATGTTTAATCGATAGTCACCAAACCGGTTTATGTGCTGGCGAATATAAGGACTGATCTGGCCAATCGTGACCTCGTCGAAGGTATGACCTTCTTTTTCGAGTTGGCTTAGCAGGCGGGTTAGAGTGCAAACATTGTGCATGATTACACAGTTTGCCACCAAATGATTGTACTTGATGAGTTTTCGCTGTTCGTCGCGATCATTTTCTTGGATGACACCATCGGCACCAAAGCGAATCCATTTTATAAAGTCATTGAATTGCTCGCTCTTATTTGTCGCTGCATTAATCGTTGATCTTAAACCTGGGTCGGATATGTACTTCAGAAGGAAGATGGTTCTAGTGACTCTGCCAAGTTCGGCAAAGGCTGAATAAAGCTTGTTCTTGCGACTGTATGTACCAAGCCTTCTGAGAATTGTTGATGCGCTAACACGTCCGGCCTTGATTGAAAGCACTATTCTGAGCAGGTCTGGAAGGTGGCTCTCAATCAAATCCCAATCGACGGTATCAGTAAAGAGAGCATCAATATGTTCGTATACTGTGTCCTTGCTTGGTCTGAACATTTTTAAGTCTTTCCAGTTGCGAATTCTCGGCATCAGATCAATCCCAAGCAAATGTGCCAAACCGAAGACAGGAGTGCTTTGGCCTTGAGTATCGGCGTGCAGCGTATCGGGTTGGATGTCAGATTCATTTTTCAATAAGCCATCTAGAATATATACTGCCTCCCACACACCGCAGGGGATAAAGTGGCTGAACAAGGCAATGTAGGTGTCTGAAACATGGTAATAGCCTAAGCCGCCGTAGCCACCATAGCGAATATGATATTCAGAGAGAAGATTCTGCTCGTAGAGATCCCACTTGGTGCCATCAGCAGAAGCGCTTTTCCCAGAGCCCCATATTTTTGGCAGCGCGAATTTATTGTACTTGTTGATAATTTCAGTGATTATTTTGTCAAGCGATTCCTCTGTCACATGCCGCTGATTAAGCCAAGCTATTTGCCGCCGGTCAATCAACTTGAGCGACCGGGCGGTTTGAGATGGACCAAGGCCGAAACCATAGGCGAAAACAGTGGTGACATAACGAGGTTTCGGATTTTCTATTTTTGCATCGTGACCAGAGAGGGGGCCTAGAAATCGAGTCCAATTCAGCCAATGCTCGCTGTCTACCAGTACATCGAGAATACTTATCTGCTCTAATTTCTCATCAATGAACTGCTCTAGTTTGGCCAGGTGTGGGGAGTCCTTTTTCTTCTCTGTCTTCGTCAGAATCGGTTCGCCGTTCTCAATACGAAAAGACGAGTTGCTAGGGAACTCAGCGTCTACCACCTCAGCCGCAACTGTGAGAGTGCTCTTGAGATTGGCAACAAACTGCGCACTATCATGCGCAAGACCTGCTTGAGCACAGTATTGGCCTATGGTTTTTTCGTATTCGCTCCACGAAATAAGTTGATCTGTGTAGTCTGAATATTGATAGCTACCAGGAATGCAAAGATCGCCGCTTTTTAACTCGCGCATTGTTTGAGTGAAGACACAAACTTCAAAGTGTCGCCGATCCACAGTTCCATCGTTCTTCTGTTTCTGTCTTTCAGACAGCACCTTCCACCACTTATCCGAAACCCACGACAAATCTAGTCCTTCTGAATTTACTCGATCAGCTTTACTGTTGCGATGGGACAGTATGAATTGAATGGCCGCCTCTGTAGATTTGTCTGATGACGTTGATACCAGTTCAATATTATCAAGTAACCTGAAAAGCACTGTCCTGTGTGCTTTGTGAAAGCGCCATAAAAAAGGAGCATAGTTGTCTCCAGCAAAAGCCTCATGTGCTTCGCAACGCTCGATTGCTTCATCCGTATCATTGCCAGCAGCATTTTCAATTGCTTCTAATCGTTGTCGGGTACGAGATCCACTGGTGTCGCGCAACACCAAAAGGATATCGTGGAGCTTGCCGATGAGAGCGTCAGTTTCAGCCTGGTGCTTTGCTCTATGCTCAGCCAGAGCCTCCCTGGCTCTGCTATGAATCTTCTGCAACCGCCTAATCAGTACCTCTCCAAGATCGTCTAGACGTCCGGCTACCTGCATTCTCAAGAAAGCGGAAGCGAGTGTATAGCGCTTCGTTGGCTCAAGTTCTTGCATCCGTGCGGTATCTAAGCTCTTGGCCTCACTTGAAAAATGGCGCAGCTTCACATCTGGCATTCGGCCCAGGGCCTTTAAATCCAGATACCAAGTTCTAAGCCACTCCAGTTGAGTGACCAGTTTCCGAATGTTTTTTACTGTGGGTTTGCCGGGCTCATTTTTCAGAGTATCCCAATCTGATTTAGTTTTACCGGTGTGTACTTTCAGAAGCGCATCAATCAACTCGCGGCCCCTGCTGCCAAGTTCTGACGTTACTTGTCCATAGATTTGTTTGTTAACTTGGGACTTGGCATACTGGGCTGTTCTATGAATGGTGCTAAATGCTGGCAGTTCAAACCGTAGCCTGAGAAGCTCCTCGATTCCTACGTTAATTATGTCGGCCAGGTCTTCTTTCGTGAGTGATGCTTCTCTTGTTGCGTCGAGCAATGCCGTCTTGGCCTCTTCGTCAAATGCTCTCACTTGGAGAAAATCGCGGATTGCCGAGACATGCCGACGGCGTGTTCCCGAGTCATCATAGTCGGTCAAGCTGGGTGTTTTCCTCAGCTTGAGTACTTTGGATAGGTGTGCCACCAAACGTTCTGGAACATCTGAAAGCTTGACGAAATAACCAAGACGTTGAAAGGTCTTCAGCAAAACTAGGAATGACAATCGCCCTGTTGTACCGTTAGCTGAACTATGTGACAGCGCCAGCTCTGCCGGGCTAGGAGTATAGTAGCGCTCAAGCTCTTTCTGTGTGATAGAGCTTTTGAACCGTGGATAGGCTGTTTCGTGAATACTGGGCACGAATTTTTTTCCGTGTGGTTGGTCATACGGCGGCGGACAAAAACTAAAGATTATGTCCATGACAATTCAACAATATGAGATCCGGCAAATTTCAGGCTTTTCGAAGACAGGTTTAATAGGGTTTTTGGCCACCGTGGAGACATGCATAAATGCGTGTTGGTATATACACAAGAGTTTCAACTAACGAACAGAAAACCCTGCCAATGCAGCTTAAAGCCTTGCGCCAGTATGCTCGAAGCCGAAAGTGGAACATTGTCTTAGAAATTGAAGATATTGGTTCTGGCGTCAAAGAGCGAAAAAAGCGCGACCAGGTATTGGACGCTGCTAGAAGAAGAGAAATTGACGTTGTGTTGGTTTGGAAGCTGGATCGCTGGGGCCGATCAATTCACGATCTATTTTCGACCATGAAAGAACTCACTGACTTGGATGTAGTTTTTGTTTCGCTGACTGAGGCTGTTGACTTAAGCTCGCCTGTCGGTCGAGCCGTGGTCGGATTACTTGCTGTATTTGCCAGTTTTGAAAGGGAGCTACTTCGAGAGCGCGTGAAGGCAGGAATTGCCTATGCCAGAAAGAGGGGTGGTCGCCACGGTCGCCCCGCTTCAGTCACCAAATATGCCACCAAGGTCAGCAAGCTATTCAAAGAGGGTGTGTCAAAAGCAGAAATTGCGAGGCAACTATCTATCAGCAGAACCTCTGTTCGTCGTCTTTTGCTAAATAAGCGTTAAGGTGGTGCAATCCTATAACTACTGGGTTATTGAGCCGCTTTCCAAGCGGCAAATGGTTGGATTTCGCAAGAATCGTTGCCGTCCCTACTGCCGCTCCGCAGCAGTGGTCTCGGATTGACACTAGTGAATTGATCGCTTGTCAGGAGCTTATTTAATAAACGATTTGATATACGACTGAGCATAATGGGCGTAATATTCTCAGGTCACCAGACTGCATTATGTTGCGGCCTTCGGTGTAAATCCAGGCATCCCGGGAGATACTGGCTGAGGTCAACCTAATTTATGAAAGAACGCAAGAAAGCGGCAAAAACTCTTGTTGCGAAGAAAGCAGTGGCGGTGGTTGCGGCTCCTAGTCCTAACTTGCCAGTTTTGCGTTTTAGCTTGGCTACGTTGGCAATAGTGCTCTTCTCTACTATGGGCGCCATCGCAACAAACATCATTCATCATGGTCATGTTGCAGTTACACATGACCGAACCATGACCAATGCAGGAGACCACCCACAAGCGAAACAAACAGCAAGTCGAAAAAATGCTAAATCAGCAACGGTTTCCAGCAAAGTCAACCCAGCGTTCATCGCTAAGTATGGCCTAGCGGCAAAGTCACAGCAAGTTGCCGCCGAGATCATGAAAATCGAGACTGCGCCCGGTCCTACATTTTCTGCTGTACAAGCAGCCGATGCAGCTGAAGCGATCAGGCACGGCTACTGGCGGCCAGGAGCTAGCTCTATGGATGCTATCCTAGCCGGTTATGTGCCACCAGTTATGGAGCCAGAACAGGCTGCCATGCTGTATAACGCTCTCCCACGCAATGCTCGTGCACCCGTGATGCAGGAAGCAATGACTCCAGAACGAATTGCAAGAATGGCCGGTGAACCGGCTGACCCGATGGGTCTTTCGCAAACTCAGATTCAAATACAAAATGAACAAATCGCGAGATCCGCTATAAGCGAACGTTTTGGACCGATCTATGTGCCACCTTTACAAAGAAATCATCAAGGCTCAATCCGTGAGATGACGGACGACAGTGGAAATATCGTTGCGCAGTACGCTTATGATCCTTACGGAAATACCAGCAAAGTGCAAGGCACCACTGATAGTGACTTCGGCTACGCTGGATATTATGTTCATAGACCTAGTGGACTTAGCCTCACTCAATATAGAGCCTACAGCCCTGTCCTCGGCAGATTCATAAATCGTGATCCAATTGGGGAAATTGGCGGAACCAACCTTTATGCGTATGTAGACAACAACCCAATAGGCCACAGAGATCCTTCTGGACTCTTTCAATGGTACGGAAACTGGGGTGGACCGCAATGGACAAATGGGACTGACACTTGGTCTGAATCAGCAAGTAACTTTCCATACCTTCCCGGTCAAGCCGGCTATGTGCCGCCTGTGAATCAGCGTGATGCGTGTTACTTCTGTCACGACGTTTGCTTACATAACACATCAACAGTTCAGCACGATACCAACCGCCAACGGTGTCGAGGGGATTGCGATACTAAGCTAGCGGCCTGTCTACGGAGGGTCAGAACCAGCACTGGTGGTGTTCTTGGTAATACGACTGCAGAAGAAGGGCTCTTCAGTTCACGCTTGAACCAGTTTGTTCAAGCTCCTTATCGTCCGTCTATCATTCCTTATCCAATAACTGGAGGGCTCTGTGGTAACTGACCAACATTTACGAAACTGAAGTATTGAGCTCGTCAACGGCGAGGGTTTTCAATATTATTTAGATCAGGAATTAACTGGGAGCGTCGAGATGTCCGGCAATTTACTTCTGATTTTCTTCTTACGGTTTCTTGCGGCCTTTATCTCGGCCTGGATTGGCATAATTATTGGTCTGCTCGCGCCTTTTCAGGTAGCTCCAACTCAACCACTAACTCTTCTAAATCCAATCTTGCCAGCTTCTTTTCTTTTTATGGGTCTCTGTTCAACTTTCCTTACAGCATGTGTTGCTGGTCTGGCTGTGTTCGTTTTTGCGCTATTCGTTATTATGTATAAACTGCCATGGTGGCTCTGTGCCGTTATCATCGCTGCTTTTGCTGCTGTTTCTTATACCGTGAAAACAGCTTGGGCTTCGTGACATGCACTACAAACCAACTTCTTCAAAGCTGCTTGCCCTAGTAATGCTACTTGCATGTCTTGGCAGGCCATCTTATGCTGCCACCGATTTGCAAGCTGAAGGTATCAAAAACCTAAAGAACAAGAACTATGCAAAAGCTCTGGATTGCTTCAAGTTAGCGTTGAAAGAGCAGCCAAATAGTTGGCAAGTTTGGCAGAACGTCGGAAATTGTCACATGCGACTCGGTCAAAACGAAACGGCCGTTGCAGATCTGCAGAAGTCCATTGAAGTAGGTGGCCTCCACGCCAGCCAGTGCACCATAATGGCGGCCGCCCTAGAGGGGCTCGGACAGCCTAAGCAGGCCTTATCTTGGCTTAAACTAGCCTGCAAGGCAGAGCCTGCCAGAATGAATAATCCAAGTATGCAGGCAGCTATCAGAAGACTTGAAGATCCATTGGTGAATCCTGGCGGCTCGCCTGACTCGCCTGATTACATGTCAGGGCTGGTGGATGTGAACAGATGGCGGAGACAGGACATGCCGCTTAAAATCTATGTGAGAAAGAACATTCAAATACCTGCCTTCTACGAGAATTTTTTGTGCATTGTGCGTGAGGCTATGGATCAGTGGTGCCAAGCTACAGGAAAGGCTGTCTCATACAAACTAGTGCAGGAGCCAGAGTCGGCGAGCATAATTTGGGACTATACAGACAGACCAGAACTTTGCTCCTCGGACCACGAGCCCGGCCTAGAGGGTGCCAATGAAATGCGGCTTAGGATGGAGGATCGAACGGCAGCCGCAGGAAAGATTACCGTAGTGGTGAAAAAAGGTCCAAATGCTCCGTCATTTCGAGATCGACAGCTGATTTTAACCACCTGCTTGCATGAAGCGGGTCATGCGTTGGGTATACATGGACACTCACCAAATACTCATGATGTTATGTTCTTAGCAGCAAGTCCAAACGCGAAGCCAAAACTTACCGAACGAGACAAGAACACGATTAGAGTGATGTATAAATCTGGGTGGAAATGATCTGAATAGCGTTTCAATCTAAATTCTGTTCGCAGTCTCTCAATTAAGCCGGAGTTAGAAACCCGGAAAGACAAAACTATTGGGCGCCTGAGCAGCTTTCAAAGCGGAAAATGGCCCAATTTTACGCGAATCGTTGCCGACCCTCAAGTAGATGTTTGCGAGTCGGAGCGCGTGCTTCGCCGCAAATATCTAACTGATGCTCACCGCGTGGTCCTTCGCTGAAGGTTAAATCATAGCCAGGGGAAACCTTCCATCTGCCATCTCTGTCCATGAGAAACGAGAGGTTCTTCGAGTGGTCATCTCGATTGTTGAACACTGCATTGAAGATACAACGTTCGAATGCTTGCAGCAACTCGCGGACATCTCGGGTCATAAGCCGAGTCAAACGCAAAAGAGCAACATAGTCGAGCTGCGGAATTCTAAAATCTACATGCGCGGCTCCCGCTTCCGTGTGCATGGGGATGCGCATACCGTTCAAGCGGTCGAAGCGTTCAATACCACCTAGGCGGAACGTGTTTGTCTGGCCTCCATTACCTCACGAAACGTTGTTCCAAATAATTACCAATCTCTTCCCTTTGCCACCACTGACCAGTAGCGAAAAGCACTTCTGGCTTAGTGAACTTGTATTTGTATAACTTCACTCTTAAATACTTTGGTGGCTTATCACTAAATGGATTTGTTTTGAGCAGTTTCAACACAGTCTTGTCACCTCGTGCAAGTGCGCTCAAGAAGTGCATAAACCAACGGTCTGGGCCACCGCCTCCTTCAGCTCTTAGTGCTTCAAACCACAATTGCCAATCTAGGCGAGGCATGTAAGGCGCTACGACGGGCGGTGCGCAGCTAAGTTCACCCACTTTGTAGTGAAATTCATAGGCCTTATATTCAACGCCGTCATTGCTTCCTTCAATTATCAACTCCGGCCGGTCTCTGGTCATAACAGCGAAGAGGCCATAGGTCGATGACACACCAAAGTTTTGGCAGAGACCATAGACTGCGCCCAGTGGTGAGGGCAAAATAGCGAAGAGGTCGCGGCCCAATACTGTCAGACTGATACTAATTGCACTGGCAAATGCAATTAGTGAAAAGGCAGAATAGGCAACTAGTTTTTCAATGACTACTGTCAATCGATGGGTATTGTCCTGAGCGTTTTTATTGAGGTTTGCTAGCCGGTGCTCAAGAAATGCCAACTTGGAAAACCGAAATACCTTTTCTAATGCGCTGTCAGAGACTAGCGACAAACAAAGAACAGCACTAAGAAGATTGAAAAAACCGTAGTTCCCAGTCACTGCAATTGCAATCTGTAGCAGACAAAAAACAGCGGCAGCAAACAAACGAGCCCTTGTTCCGGCAAAGACAAAGAAGGGAACGACAATTTCAATGGCAAGCGCAATAGCGCATGCCGCCTTGCTTAAGACTAACGGCAGAGCATTGCAAAAGAAAGCTAATGGATTTGGCAGCGGCTGAGTCTCGAAGTGATACGTGAGGGCAGTAAGAGAAAGCCAACTAGAATCACTGGCAGCTTCGCTGACGATTTTGACAAAGCCAGAAGAAAACATCAAACGAAAAGTCAGCCAGGCAAGAGCGATAACAGCTATCTTTGAGGTTCTTTCACTAAACGAAAAGTAACGACTGCGCCCGAGAAACATTGAAATGAACCCTGCTTCCAAAAGCAAGATATCCCACTGAAACGACAAGAACTCTTGTCCAACCCAAACAATGTGTAGATAGGCCAGATAGAGAAGAAAGAGTACAACTGGCTCTGCTATTCCAAAGAAGAGCAAGCCCGATAGTAGGCAGCCGCCACTGCTCACTGCTAGAAGCAAGTTATAGTTAGCAACAGGAGCAATGCCATTGATTGAGTACAAACCATCAAGCTGAGGCAGCAGACCAGCAAAAGCGCACAAATAAATCAAGGCCAATAGCCGCAGATAAAGAGCTACAGTCAATTTCATAGGCAGATTACTGAGGGCCATGCGTTCCTTTGTCTAAGGTTTAGATGCGAATTGAGATTCTACAGCAGTAGCTCATGGCTTTCGCCCCTTGCCAGGCAAAATCTCTGCGGTGGCCAGGGTAGTGATTTCGCGGGGAAGAAGCCTTGTCATTGCTTCTTCTCGACCAACAATAATGAGCTTCTCTGTAGCCCTGCCCCAGACTAAGTAACAGAAATATTTGAATTTCCAATCGCTCAATTTATCCACCTCATCAAATAGGTCGATAAGAATCACTACTTTTGCTGTCAGTGCCCGAAATTGAAAGAGGGAAGTCTCAAGCAAGGCCGCTCTTGCACTTGGCTTGACGGGCTGCTGGCTAACTTTTATACCACCTGCAAATTTGAACTTATGGCTCTTGTCACTGCAAGCACTAAGTATTGCTAGGTCATTTGGGCGATATTGCCCCGTGCTCAGAAGACTATCTACAATGAACTGCACGGCATCTGTCTGTTCTTCAACAGAGCTCACTTCATACAGTTCAGTGGTTTCATTACTCGCTAAGAGATCAAGATTACTCTTAAAACTTACTTTTAAATCAATTGTTGTTGCCGCATGGGGAACAACGCTATTGCGGTTAAAGGCAAGAAGTTGAGGGTCATAACAGAAGACGAAAATGCCCTTAGCTGGGTCATTGAGGCTGTGTTTGAGAGCCCGCCACAAATTTGTTCCAAAGCTGTGGCCTTCATCAACAACGATGGCATCAAACTTTAGCGCCGGATACAAGCGATTAGCTTCCAGCAATAATTCCGGAAAAATCTCGTTGAAGACTTTAGTGCTTCTAAACTTCGGTGGGTTCAAATTGGCTGCCAATGCTGCTGAATGGCAGAGTGCATGAAAAGTTGAGATTGTCAGCGAGCCTTGTTTAGCATTAGCTCCATCTTGATTTAACGTAGATACTGGTTCAAAATAAATCTTCCTCTTAGTCTCTTGATCGCGCAGATACTGTTCATACTGAAAGCGCAACTGTGCCGCTAGCAGCCTTGAATGAGTCACCAGCAATACTTTTTGCCCTTGTGATAATTTCAAAGCGACCTCGCTTGCAATGGAGGTCTTTCCTGTGCCAGTGCCGCCGACGATATTTACAGTCTTGTCGGCAGTCAATGCCCAGAGCGTTTTCTGCACTAGTCGGGGAATCTCTATTTCTGCAGAGATTTTTGTTGAAACCGTCCACTGACCTTCTGTCGGCCCCATTGGTATAAACGACTGCCTTTGTTGCAGCATGGCCTGGCAAAGGCCAGAGCTTTTGAAGATGGCCAATTCTTCACGCAAAATTTGCTCAATAAGCTGGCGTATAGCTGGTGCCTGAAGACGGGCTTTAAGTCTAATAGTTGCTTGTTTTACTTCTGCTGCTGAAAGCTTGAGCTTAACAGAGATAGCAGTATTAGAGCTAAAGCTATGACTAAAACTAGATCCAGTGTGCCCATAAAAGCCAAAGTATATTTGAGAGATCTCGAAGAGGCGTTTGCCCTCATCGGTGATAGTCAGACCCTGCTTTAGACCTTGCAGCAGTCCTGTACATAAAGGGGCAAAGGCCAGGTGCTTTAGCAGATTGATTGTAGTGTTGTCGCATTGAATTTTCTCCAAAAGGTCAACCAAGGTCAGTGGCTTTGTCGAGCTATAGATAGTTGTGAGCATGCGCTCAAGAGCTTTCAACTCAAGCATTTGTGCTAAATTTTTTATGATCAAAGTTGGCTGCGATTGTGCTGGGTCATTCTCAGACGGTGCTGAATCTAAGAGCTGTTTGTGCTCTTCTTGTTTTGTTTCATCTCTAATCTCTTCTTCAAGTGACGACAAGCATGACTGAGTGGTGACTATGCTGTTTATATCCATGGGTTTCTCTCCTAATTGTAATCCAATGCTAGGAGAGGTATAGATTTTAATCACTGTGTAAGTGCACAGTTTTAGTTTGTGGGTTTAGTCGTTACTTTTGCTTTTTGACTTCTTCTTATTTTGCGAAGACTCAGCATTAATCATCTGTTCCATTGTCATTGAGCCAATTGAATTTAAAGAATCACTTGTCTTGAACTGCGACTCTGGTTTGGCTTGTGCCTCAGCTTTAGCTGGGGGATTGGCCGTGGCACTAGCAGGACTATTACTAGCAGGACTATTACTAGTAGGACTATTACTAGCAGGAGCGCTATTAGTAGAAGCAGGGGAATTTGCAGATGAATTGGTCGAAGTAGTGGTTTCTGGGCTCGCCTTAGTTGCATCGGAGGCAACACTTTCTGCAGCAAAGTGACTTGCTAAAGCGCTGGCTTCTTCGTTCTTTCCTTCTTTACTTAGATATGCACCATACGATTTGATGAACTCCTTCTCTACTTCTTTGTAGCCAGCGTTGGTTCTATCCGACTGATCTAGATTTCCTAGTAGTCCTTTGTAAATAGAGTCGGTGTCGGCTTTGCCAACAGCGCCAGAAACATTTGCCCACTGCAATCTCGCTTTCAATGAGGCAAGATTTGACGCTCCAAACTGACGCTCTTTGATTTGAGCTACTTGCTGAAAACATGGCAGGGCATCTTTAGGGTTACCGCTTTCGTTATAAAGTGCACCCAATTTAGCTAGAGTATCTAGTCGTTCAAAGCTTCCTGAGCCATGCTTTTTAGTAATATAAACTAGAGCATTCTTGTAGCAAGCTTCTGATTCTGAGACATGCTTTTGCTTGGCGTAAATCTCTCCCATTAATGTCAACATCGCTGGCATCATCGGATCGTCATAGCCCCAAATTGAATTGCGGGTGTTGATTGCTTCTCGCAAAGTAGCTTCAGCACCTTTCAAATCTTGCGACTTGGCTGCCATCTTAGCTTTAGCCTGTTCATACTGTTTTAAGGCTTGAGCACCAAGTATTTGCGCTTTTTTCGGGTCAACTGTCACTGTACCTAGAGCGTCAACCGAAGTAGCAGGAGAAGAGTTAGTGAACGCCGGTGTCGCCCCTGGTGCTTCGCTAGCATTGGCACTCGAAGCAGAGGTATTGCCACCAGGAAATTTATTGCCGATTGAGCGGTAAGGGTTGGTAAGCATATTGACAGTATTGCCGCTGGGAACCCCCTTGGGCATGGCCATCAAGCCACCATATTCCATCATAGCTTGGGCCAAGGCTGGTTCAGGGGCGAATGCCTGAGTGGCCAAAAGTAAAGAGGTAAGAAGCGTAAATGGCTCTGGCTTCTGGAGACGAAATCTTGCCCTCTTGAATCGCATTTGACAAATCACCCCAAAAATTCGCTTATCCCAATCTATAAACTATATGCCAATTATCCCCATGGGTTAACAGAGCATGTGAGTTAACCTCAAGCTATATTACTTAGGGGTAGAATGTCCGTTTATGTGGAAAATTATATTAGTCAGTTAGACAATCACCTAGGTAGCCATTGTGACTAGTAACTATAACTCTGTGAGGGTTGGCGAGCTTCTTGTAGATGCTCAGATTATCAGTTCGTCCGAAATGACCGAGGCCATACAAGTCTCAAAGCGCCTGGGGGTACCCATTGGCCGTGTCCTGATGATGAGCGGCAGTGTGCGTCAAGACGAGCTAGCCGGGTCGTTGCAAGTGCAGCCATTAATCCGCGAAGGGCAAATTCCTTACGCTGCCGCTATCAGTGCTTTGAGGCGTGTTCATCAATTGCGCATTAGTATTGCTGACGCTTTTGCCCAAGAAGACCTTAGACCCGACCTTGACGACAATCCAGAGTATTTGGGCGAGCTTCTGCTTGATTCAAACCTTGTTGCTCCAGAAGATATGGAGCGTGCCATTCAAACAAGTATGAGTTCAGGCATTCCCCTGGGTAGTGCTCTGGTTTTGCAAGGAATACTCTCACCGGCGCTGTTCCCTTCGCTGCAACGTATTCAAAAGCAGTTAATTGAAGGCGCATTAACTAGAGAAGAAGGCATTAAAGAGGTGCAAGATACTTTTGTGCTTTGGCTTAAGGCTGAAGAATCGAAAGAGAAAGTAGCGGCTCCATTGCACGGTAAAGACACAATTGCAGCAGAGGATACTTATCTCACAGCCAAAAGTGAACCGATTCGAGGAAACGGCAGCCCAGCAAACGCCTATGGCCATCATGTTGAAGCAAAAACTGAACCTCTTGAAACAAAGGTAGCATCAGTCAAGCCAACTGAGGCCGTAGCTGATGTTCGTCTTGTCGACTTGCTCAAGAGCGCCGGCGTCTTCAGTCAGGCGGATGTTCAGCGCAATTACGAGGCTATGCTGAAAGACCCTATTCGCTCCGGTCGTTTTTATGTTGAGCTGGGCCTGATCGACGAAGAAGATATGAAAAGAGCCTTGCGCAGTCACGCTCTTATGACAAGAGGAAGCCTGACGAAAGAAGAGGCTATCTTTGCTCTCAATAGTTCAAGAACCACCGAATTTGAAAAACAAATTTCGGGCACCGACAGTGTAAAGGTGCAGCGCTACATGGATAAGCAGTGGCGAGGCAAAGCAACGAAAGTCATCGGTGGGGCGCTATTTGGAGCACTGGTAGCGGGCCTAACCTTCTCAAACCGCAAAAAGTAGAAATGCAGTCCAACAAAATTAGTGCATCGCCTCTATGCCAGCGACGAAGACCTTCTCGACGCTTAGATTTGTCCGATCGAAAAGGACTAAGTCTGCCGCCTTGCCTACTTCGATAGAACCTAAATAGTGCTCTAGTCCGATTGCCTTGGCGGGGTTGAGGCTAGCCATTCTGATGGCTTCAGCAAAGCTGCAGACATTCCAATTGACCATATTCTGCACGGCTTGGTCTAGGCTGATTGACGAGCCCACAAGGCCACCTCCCGTTGTGCCGATGGAGGCCCTATCTGTAACAAGGATAGTTTTGGCTGCACCCTTGATAGCAAAAATTAAAGCACAGGCAGCCTTATCAAGGTGCAAGCCGTCGGCTATGAGACAGCAAGTTGTGGCTTTGGAGAGCAGGGCAGCGCCAACAGCCCCAAGCTTGCGATGATGTAAAGGTGGTAAGGCATTGAAGGTGTGTGTGATCATGGTCGCGCCCTGCTCAAAGGCTCTAATGGCTTCTTCGAAAGTAGCATTAGAATGACCCAGGGAAACTACAATATTGTTCTTTTTCAACAACTCAATTGCTTTGCCATCGGGGTCACCTTCGCAGGCAGCGGTGAGCAGGGCCACAGTGGGGTCAATCAAGGGAGTAATTGTCTCAACAGTAAACGGGCGGATCCACTCTTTCGGATGCACCCCCGGTCTCTCTGGAGATAGACACGGACCTTCTAGATGTATACCGACCATTCGTGCAAGGGCCTCTCTCTCAGGTAGATCTCTATGATCTGCAAGGCTCTTCTCGTTACCAAAGGGTAGTAGACGGCAAACGCCCTGACTCTTCAAAAAAGCTATGTTCTTAACCAAGTGGTCGACATCGGCAGTAATCAAGGTAGGCAAGAAGGCTGTTACCCCTCGACCAACTAGCTCTCGCCTTATGGCTCTCACTTCACTCACGCCATAATCAGTAGTGCTGAGACTCTGCCAAAAATCGCAGTCAGGGCCACCATTCATTTGTAGATCTATCAAGCCAGGGGTAACATAACAGCCGCTGGCGTCCACAGGCTTAAACAGAGACTCGTGACCAAGATTGGCTGGCAAGTGGTCGCCAACATAAAGAATGTGCCCTTCTTCAAGCCATAGCTTTGTCGGCCGCTCTTGCTCTGGTGTGACTAAATATCCGTTTTCGATTACCAGCTTACTCATGACTTCCTTATTCTTGATAACATCGATGTATGTACACCCTCGTGTTCAAGTATGATTTACTGCCTATAGTTGAAAGATCCCCTCTATTATCCGCCAGCGGTCACTTTTTTTTAAAAAAGAGAACTAATCCATACGAAAGCCTGGCTTAACGATACAATCAAGAAATTATGACCGAACAAAATCCAACCACATCATCAAGTTCACTACCTGCTACTGCGAGCCAAAACCAGGGCTCGTTCACGCTTAAGTTGATTGAGCTTCAAGACGCTCTGGTGCAATCGCAAGAGAAGAACCTGATGTTATCGGCTCAACTGAGAGAACTTGAGCGTATGAGCCGCGATGGCGAAGACTTAAAGTCTGAGTTAATCAATCAGAGCCTTCTTCTTACTGACAAGAGCCGGGAGAACAAGCAGCTTCATCAAGAGCTTGGTCGCATAACCGGTTTGCTTGAGCAAAAACTGCAGGAAACAGAAGAGCTGCGCGCCACAGTTGTTGAGCTTGGTCATCAGTTGAAAACTCGTGAAGCCGAGCGCGATTTGCTCGCCGTCATGCTCAACGAAGCTGAAAATGCTCAACGCAGACAACAAGCTGATGATTCTTACAGTCAACAGCAGCATCAGGGAGCTAAGGGCGATACTCCCGGTTGGCTTAAAGCTTTCAAGGGCAAGAACCCTTAGCCCGTAGAGCATTTACAAGTAGCTAAACATTTATTTTGGATTCTAAAGTGCAAACTATTTCAACTGAACTTCTCGCTGGTAACAGACGGGCTTTAGCTCGGGCTATTTCGGTTGTAGAGAACGGCGGCGAAGAAGCATCGCAACTAGTACAAGCCCTCTATCAACACTCCGGCAATGCACACATCATCGGTGTGACCGGTTCTCCTGGAGTAGGAAAGTCAACTTTGGTAGACGCTTTAATTACTGAGTGTCGCAAAGACGACTTAAAAGTAGCGGTTTTAGCAGTCGACCCATCGAGTCCATTTACCGGTGGAGCGATACTTGGTGATCGCATTCGTATGCAAGGGCACACCTTAGATCGCAATGTATTTATTCGATCTATGGCTAATCGCGGCCACCAAGGCGGTGTTTCATTAGCGACTTATGATGCCATTCGCATGCTAGAGGCCTCGGGCTATCAAGTGATTATTATCGAAACCGTTGGTGTAGGTCAGTCTGAACTTGCAATTGCTCAGCATGCCGATACCACGATATTGGTTCTTATGCCTGGTTCTGGTGATGATATTCAAGCAATCAAGTCGGGCATCATGGAAATTGGCGACATTTTTGTCGTCAACAAAGGCGATTTGCCTGGTGCCAATAAATCGGCCAGCGAGATCACTGCATCTTTAGAGCTAAATCATTTTCAGACATCTTGGCGCCCTCCAGTGATTTTATCGATTGCCGATACTGGCCAGGGTATAGATGAGCTTTGGCAAGCAGCAAAGGCTCATAAACAATTTCTGCTTGATGAAAACTTATTAGATCAAAGACGAAGTCTGCGAATTAGAGCTGAACTTTCAGAGATAGTGGCCGATATTGCCAGACGAAACCTAGAAAATTCAATGGATAGTGATCAAGTGCGAGCGATCTTGAGCAAAATTGTTGGCAGAGAAGTCGACCCTCATACAGCTGCCCGCGACCTCTTGCCGACGCTTCTTTCAGGGTCTATATAGCCTCTATATGTAGTGCATGAACAAGCTTGATACCACTGGCGATGTGCGTATCTAAACTTAGATAAAAAAGTGAATTCTCTGAATAGTTTCATATTCCCGCAATACGTCTGGTACTGGGAAAGCCTACACTTCCTTACTGATATGTCATCAAGTTCTAGTGCGATCGCATATACACCCACTATCTCAAGCGGCTTGACGTGCAGGGTGCTGCACAATAGGATGTTATCGGTGAACTTCACATTTGTTTAGCTGTCACCGTTCTCATATATAACTCGTCTGCAACTTCCCTTTCTTGGGCGGATATCTGTCGCATGTCTAAAATTGCCATCATTAGCCAACCTGATCAAGGCGTCTTAATTGACGTTGGCGGTTGTTCAACCCTGAAAGAGGCCCTTGAGCATCTTAGTTCTACTCTGCAATCTTCCAATCAATTTTGGAAGGGCAACAAGGTCATACTTGGCCTTGGCTCAATTGAGTTGACCGTCGCTCAAGCAGCTCAAGTGCTTGCCTTAGCAAAAGGAGTTGGTGTATTTCCAGAAGAAGTTTTCTCCAAGAACGAAAAGACGAGAGCAGCCTTCCTTGAGAACAGCGTCAAAGTCACTTCCACTCTGCCCATGTCTTTGCCTAAGGTAAATGTCGATATTCCGGCTAGCGGCATTCCCTTTGCCGAAGCAGACGCCGAGAGCCTAAAAAGTAGCGTGCAACTTGATGTCACCATGATCGAAATGGAGCACGACACCGTTGAAGACACACCGCTTCCAGAAGCAGCAGCTGAAGTAAACAAAGACGGCACTAGTGTGGTATTACCGCAAGTGCTCTACGTAAAACAAACTTTGCGCTCGGGTCAAGTAGTTTCTCACAAAGGCGATCTTGTTATCGTTGGCGACGTTAACCCTGGCGCTGAGATCATGGCTGAAGGCGACATTACTGTGTGGGGCAGTTTGAGAGGAATTGCTCATGCCGGTATCGGTGGTAATACCGAGGCCGAGATAAGAGCTCTCAATCTTCAACCAATTCAAATTCGTATTGCTCACGCTATTGCGCGCGCTCCAGACCGTCCACGTATTACCTATGCGAACGGCACTGGTCCTGAGATTGCCCGTATTGTTGAAGGCAAGATTCGCATCCAAAAGAACAAAATTGACTAGCCAAATTTTAAAAGCAAGTTATTCAAACAAGTTTTCATTCGTTATCACAAAGCCATACGAGGACACTAAATGAGCGGACGAGTAATCGTAATCACCTCCGGCAAGGGTGGTGTTGGCAAGACAACAGCATCTGCCAACATTGGCGTCGCTCTTGCTTCAACAGGGGTGAGCGTTGCACTGGTTGACATGGACATAGGACTGCGCAACCTGGATATCTTGATGGGCCTCGAAAATCGCGTGGTCTACAACCTAGTCGATGTCGTGGAAGAACGCTGCAAGCTGCGACAAGCACTTGTAAAAGATAAAAAGCTACCAAATTTGAGCCTCCTTCCTGCTGCTCAAACAAGAGACAAATCGGCAGTAAACGCTGAGCAAATGAAAGCTCTCTGCGAAGAGCTGAAGAGCATGTATGACTTTGTTCTAGTTGACAGCCCGGCTGGCATAGAGCAAGGCTTCCAGAACGCTGTAGCTGGTGCCGACGAAGCAATCGTGATCACCACTCCAGAAATGTCAGCAGTTCGCGATGCAGACCGTATAATCGGCCTGCTAGAGGCACGCAAAGACGAAATCAAAGAGTATCGCTTGGTTCTCAATCGTTATAGACCAATCATGGTCGCTAATAACGACATGATGAGCGTTGATGATGTTCTTGAAATACTCTCAGTCAAGCTTCTTGGAGTTGTGCCAGAAGATGAAGACATCATCATCTCGACCAACAAAGGCGAACCAATTTCGGGCACTGACAACATTAGAGCTGGCCTTGCATATCGCAATATCGCTCGTCGCATCCGCGGCGAAGATGTAGCGATAATGGATCTTGAATCTAAGAATTCTACTTGGATCAACAAGATTGTCAGCTTCTTTAATCCCACTGTCCGGGTTTAAGGGAGGTCAACATGCAACTACAATTATTCAGCTGGATCTTCCCACAGAAGAACGACGATGTTCGTGCCACAGCCAAAGACAGAATGCGCAGTATGCTCACGCATGACCGTCTAGAGTTGCCGGCCGGACGACTGGAGACTCTAGAAGAAGAACTCATGGCAGTGGTTGGACGCTACTTTGAGCTCGACAAAGACACAACACACTTTGATCTGCAACAATATGAGCGTCGGGCTAGCCTAATCGCTAACTTCCGCTTGCTCCGCTCCAAGTGCTAGTGTAAATACTTAAGTGACGTCTAGAGTCGCAGCATCAACACTAATCCCATCCTCCCTGAGGAGTCTTTTCAATGTCGTCAGCGGCATCGATTTTTGGCTCCTCGGGGCGACTGGCTTTCTAATAACTATTGGCCTGAGTGTCTTGCATCTCTCGCAACACACTCAGGGTTACTTCGATAAGCAGCTGCAGTATATGTATGCTGGTGTTTTTCTAATGCTCATTGTCAGCCGCATTCCCCACAAATTGTGGACGAATAAGTGGATGGTGGCATTGATGTATCTGGTTAATATTGCCTTGCTTGTGGCTGTCATGATTAAAGGTCACTCGGCCCAGGGGGCGCAACGTTGGCTTGCTTTAGGTCCGATCACACTGCAACCATCAGAGCTGGCTAAGTTAGTTGTCATTTTTTCTTTGTCATCTTGGCTAAAAAATCATCGCATTAATTCGTTCTTTGATATTTTCAAAATTCTCGGAATTCTTTTGTTGCCTGCCGTACTTGTGTTCAAGCAGCCTGACCTTGGAACTTCATTGACTTTCGGTGCCGTTTTCCTTGGTCTTTCTTATTGGTCTGGTGCCACCATAGTTGATATTCTTGTCTTGATTAGCCCTCTAATTTCGCTGATTTTAAACGCTGTAAATCTAGACTGGTGGTACATTTTCCTCGCTTCCCTAGCCGGAATACTACTGATTTTCTGGCGTACTTTTGATTGGAAGATTTGGCTACGCCTTGCCATGATTGTTGTGGTCATGGGCGCTAACTACGGCTGTGGCCATGCTCGCCCGCATCTTTGGGGCTTACTCAAAGAGTATCAACAGAAAAGACTGACTAGTTTCGTTAACCCTTATGATGACCCTCGGGGCTCGGGCTACCACATATTGCAAAGTCTGATTGCCATCGGCTCTGGTGGCATTAATGGAGCTGGCCTAGGCAAAGGCAACCAGGCTCAGGGGGCCTTTATTCCTGAACGTCATACTGACTTTATTTTCGCTGTCATTGGCGAAGAACTAGGCTTCCGCATTTGCGTTCTCATCGTTATTGCCTACGGTATTATTTGCTTGCGTGCCCTCTTTATTGCCCACCAAGCCAGAAGCAATCCCAATCGCGGCGACCCTGCTGGAGCAGCCATGGCTATTGGCTTGATGTGCATGTTCCTTTTTCACGCTTTCATTAATATCGGCATGACCATCGGCTGTATGCCTGTGGCCGGTGTGCCGCTGCCATTTCTTAGTTATGGCGGTACGGCCTTGATTGTCGATTTAATTGCTATCGGCCTGTTGCAGTCGATCTTTTATCACAACCCTAAAGAAGTGAAAGATATCTGGGGTTAGAAAGAGACTCTTAATATTGCTCCTGGTCCATTCCTTTCCACCAGGCAATAGTTGCCCAAACGGCCAGGAGCGAGCCGACCACTAGCATGGGTAAAAGAAATGGCCTGAGGTAACAGGCGAAGTAAGCGCCAATAACCATGGAGAGCAAGCTGACGGCGAGCTTGAAGATGCTCAGCTCGTAATTGCTCATAGTTACCTTTTTGGAAAAGAACATGAGGAAATAGTACATAGTGATCAACTAGCCTCGCGAGCGTTATAGGGCTGTCTCCTTTTCAATAATGAATGATCAATAAAACTCAGAGAAGATTTACTCACATGTTGTAACATTCCAAGGCATTCACCTTGGAGATGTAAGAGATGCCGACTACGGAATCGACCTTAGCGAAGACCGCACCAGCGGTTGAAATGAGCTACACGGTCAAGAACCAAGCACTTCTGGATTGGGTCACCGCAGCAGTAACGCTCTGCCAGCCGGATCGCGTTTATTGGTGCGACGGTAGCCAAGAAGAATATGACCGTCTATGCGAAGAAATGGTCGAAGCTGGCACTCTCATCAAGCTAGATCCTAAAAAACGCCCAGGAAGCTACCTGGCACGTTCGGCCCCTTCTGATGTAGCCCGTGTCGAAGACCGCACCTTCGTCTGCACGACAATCAAAGAAGACTGCGGGCCAAACAATAACTGGATGGAACCTGAGACCGCCAGAATTATCCTCAAAGACTTCTTCAAGGGTTGCATGCGTGGTCGCACCATGTATGTTATTCCTTTCAGCATGGGCCCGCTTGGCTCGCCCCTTTCCCAAATTGGCGTTGAAATTACCGATTCGCCGTATGTAGCTGTCAACATGAAGCTTATGACCCGGATGGGCAAACCGGTGATAGATGTACTCGGTAACGACGGCGAGTTTATTCCTTGCTTCCATAGCGTTGGCCACCCACTTTCTCCCGGAGAAAAAGACGTTGCTTGGCCATGTGATGCTGAACACAAATATATTTGCCACTTCCCTGAGACAAAAGAAATTTGGTCCTATGGGTCCGGTTATGGCGGTAATGCCTTGCTGGGCAAGAAATGTCTGGCTTTGCGCATTGCTTCTCACCTTGGCAAAAATGATGGCTGGTTAGCCGAACATATGCTGATCATGGGCGTAAAGACACCCCAAGGCGAAAAATCTTATGTGGCTGCGGCCTTCCCGAGCGCCTGCGGCAAGACCAACTTTGCCATGCTCATTCCACCGAAGAGCCTCAATGGTTGGGAAGTGACCACCGTCGGTGACGACATTGCCTGGATCAGACCAGGTAAAGACGGCAAACTCTATGCCATTAACCCAGAGGCTGGATATTTTGGTGTGGCCCCTGGCACATCGGCCAAGACCAATGCCAATGCCCTGGCTACTTTAAGCAAAAATTGCATATTCACAAACGTTGCTCTAACACCAGATGGGGATGTCTGGTGGGAAGGGCTAACCGATGAGGCTCCCGCTGAGCTAATTGACTGGCAAGGCAGACCATGGACACCAGATTGTGGCCGCAAAGCAGCGCATCCAAATAGCCGCTTTACTGTTTCTGCTCAACAGTGCCCATCTCTAGACGATCAGTGGGACAACCCTGAAGGCGTGCCCATTAGTGCCTTCGTCTTCGGTGGCCGCCGCGCTTCTGTGATACCACTTGTAGTGCAGGCCTTTAACTGGAGCTTCGGCGTATACATGGCCGCTACTCTAGGTTCTGAAACGACAGCCGCTGCTGCCGGAAAAGTTGGAGAAGTGCGCCGCGACCCAATGGCGATGTTGCCATTCTGCGGTTATCACATGGGTGATTATTTCGATCACTGGCTGCAAATTGGGCATAAAGTAGAAAATCCACCACGGATTTTCTGTGTTAACTGGTTCCGCACAGATGAAGACGGCAAGATGATCTGGCCTGGTTTTGGCGAGAACATGCGCGTACTGAAGTGGATTGCTGGCCGGGTTCAAGGTACTGCTGGTTCAGCCCAGACAGTATTGGGCTGGATGCCACGCTACAAAGATATTGACTGGACGGGGCTCGAGTCTCTTCCGAAAGAACAGTTTGATGAGCTAATGACCATAGACACCGCACTGTGGCAGAAAGAGCTTGATTCTCATGGTGAGTTCTTCGCTAAGTTAAAAGAGCGTATGCCAGAAGAGTTGGTTCTGATCAAGCAGATGCTGACACTGAGCTTAGCTAGACTCTAGAGATAGGCCGCAAGAAGGGACAACAAGACTACTGCAGAGGGCTGCCAGATTTAGCTGGCAGCCCTTTGGGTATAGGTTAGTTGTGCCAAGGCACAGCCAGATGGAAAGGCGCAGAAAGTGATGGCCAGAGAATTCAATGAGCAAAGTGGGCGCCGACAATTTAGTGAACGAGGACGAGCGAACTCAGGCTCCAGACAGCGGTCTGGTCAATAACCTTTGGCAAGATCAAGCACCAGTACTAGCTAAACCTGAGAGCCAGAAACGTCTAACTCTCGAGCGTGATGGACAAATCAATTTTTCGCAACAGGAAAGTATTTACCAACCAAAGCAGACTGCTAAACAAATAGAAATTGGCACAAAGTCGTGGCCTGAAGAGGGCATATCGGCTCAGTTTGAAAAAATTACCTTCAAAGACAAGACTCGAACCGAAAAATACACTCTCAATATGTCGGCCGAAGCTCAAGCTGCCGGACAATTTGAGCATATGGTCAAGCAATTCGACAAGAGCGGCAAATTGGTCGCCAAAGAAACCAATGATCACACTGGCAATCGTATTGTTCTCGGCGATATACAAAACGGCAGTCCACAGTCAATTACAATCGACAAGAGTGATGGCACACACGTAGAGCTAAACAAAGGCTCTTCTTATTTCAAAATGGCTGGCACCTGGAGCGATAAAAATGGCACTGGCCCGGTTGTTTGGCAAGGGGATCACCTAGTATACAAAGACAAAAACGACAAAATTGTTGGCACTGATCGCTTTGACCCACATAGAGCTGGTCACATATCCTTTGAGCTGAGCGCAGATAAGCTTGATTTAGACACTGGCAAAGCCACACGTATTGAGGCTGATGGCAGTAAAACAATTATGTCTTTCAGCCCAGGTCGACGCGATACTGTTGCCACCGATGGCAGTATCAGTGGCACAGTTAATAGAGTGGACAGCGCAGGTAAACGAACTCCGGTGGAATTATCTCATCAAGATAGTGCTGGCAATGTCTCTATTGTCAATGTCGAAAACGACTCACTTACTAGACTTGAAGGCAATAAAATCACCTATCATGTCAACGCGAATACTGATCAATTTTCAGAGAAGAAAGTAGGCCAAAGCTTTAGCGAAAACCTTTCAGAAATTGAACAATCCTACATTGCCTCACATCCAGAAGTATGCAGACGAGATATTGCCCAGCTTCATGTGCGTTTGCACGACAAACCAGAAGAACTAGCCCAAGTCTATCAATCACTGAACCAGCTCGATGAAGTCCAGAACCTAAGCACTGCTGAGAAGACTGCCCTTAAGGCGAGTGCGTTGCATAACCTGGCATACCCTGCAGAGATAAGTCAGGGTCAATCTGGAACCTGTTATGCTGCGGCCCCAGAGCGGGTGTTAGCGACTGCTCAGCCGGCTCAATATATAAACATTATCAATGAAGCAATTTCGACCAATCGCGTGACAACTAATGGTGCCGGTCCAGAAATTAATGAGCTAAATCCTACGGTACTTCACCAGAAAGATAGCAGTGGCCGAAATATTGCCAGTCGCATTTTTCAGACCACTTTCTCTGAGGTTGGGTTTGCCCTTAAGCCTCCAGTACAGTCGCCAATTAATGACACTTATTCAACGGTTGATTATTCCAGCGGAACTTACCGCAACACTAAAGACGGCCTTGGTGTTCTCCTAAACCCTGACGGCACAGCTCAAACCTACCCAGGTATGGACTTAATGCAAGTAACAGATACGCTTAACCGCCTGTCTGCTCCAGATCACCCTGGCTATAAACTCAATGTAGCTCATGACTCTGAGTCCCTCTACAGGGCCTTTAAGGCTAACGGTGGGCAGCCAATGATTAGTGCAATTGATCGCGCCTCTGCTCCATTTGGTGGCAAGACCCACAACCCCGGAGACACAACCAATCACGTAGTTACCATTGGTGCAATGACACCAATTGCAAATGTTGATGGTGCGCGCTATAAAACCACTTTCCAGATGAATGGCGGCGCCGCTGACGACGTCACCACTGATGATACCAGCCACATGACTAATGTCACCAGCATCTCTAACAAAGGTATTAAACCTACGGTTCTCTATATCAGCGAACGTTCATAGCTCAGAATCAGCGTGCCACACCAAAGAAATCTCATTCGAGCATATACTTCATCAACATTTCATCAGCCTTCTTACGTGCTGGTGTCATTTCTGGGGTAAGCATGCGCGCAGTCAGGCTGTCCATCTCTTTCTGCAATTGACCAGGCGCTTTTAAAACTTTACTGAGATCAAAAGAATGATCTACCAAAGCCGTGAGTGCCGCTGGCTTCTGAGCTGCTGCTACAGCGCCGTGTCTGATCATTGACTCATTAATTGAGGGAATAGTGCTGATACCAAAACTCTTTAGGTGAGCGGCCTTCAAAGCGTCAACAACGTGCTCACCCTGAGGGTTGCTACCAGCCAACTCACCATCGACCAAAGCCAATTTGAACCTATTAGGTTGTACGACAACTTCGGCACCTTCATTAGTGATACCCGTAAAAGGTTGCAAGCGTTTGATCTTGGTGAACCAGGTAACACTTTCGCCCTGTTCTTGTAAAACTTGCCTGAAAGCTTTGCCCATGAATGGGCTATCTTCCACCAACAAAATACCTTCTCTCTGGTGAGGAAGAAGTCTGCCAATTTGACCGCGAGCAGCGTAGGCAACGCCAATGGCAGCAGCTGCACCACCGACAACCAAAGCTGCTTTGCCAGGGTTCTCGTAGGCTTCTTGCCAAAGATTTGAGGCCGCAGAAGCAATAGAAGAATCGCTCTTCTCTAATTTCTCAGGGCTATCGATGTCGCGTTGTTGTGGCATAGCTAAGTTTTACCGTATTGTAAGTAGCTTGTCACCGTGGGGAATACGCAACCAACATTAATATCCTTGGTAGGCAGCTCCTCGCGCTACGGCTTTAACACCAGGCACATTCTGGAGTGAACCATAGCGATCAACTGCATAGCGAATACCTGCCACCATATTGTCGACTGGGTCTAGAATATTTTTGTGACCAGGAATGGCATAAGCATTGAATGTCGGCCCGATGGTCTGCATCAAACCTTTAGAAGGTGTACCCTTCGCGGCATTTGAATCCCAGTTATTTACAGCATTAGGGTTCCAGGAACTTTCTTTCTGCACGATTAAATTGACAGCACTCAAATTAGCATCAGTTACTGGCACACCGGCAAGCTGCAAAGCCTCTGTAATTTTTTCGCGTTTCTCGCCTTCAGGAATTTTCCCAGCCACTTGCTGCTCGGTACTTTGACGGTTGGTGGCTATATCAAACAGCTTTTGACCAGCAGTAGACAGAGCTCGACCTTCATCGCTAGTGAGGTCAGCAGCAGTTACATCATTTGGCGCTTTACCACTAAGCATGGCTGCAGCAATGTCGCCAGGTTTATCACCAACCTTGGTTTTCATTTGATCCATCAATATAGAAGCAACACCTTCTTGGACGTCTTTTGGCAAGAGTTCCTTCATCTCGTCTTTGGTAGGCTCACCGCCTTCTTTCATTTTCTGAGCCATACCCTTGAGCTTGGCCAAGAACTCTGGATTCTTCAATTTTTCAGCAAAGCCCTTCGGTAGTTTGCCTTCTCGTATTAGTTTCTCAATCATGGCAGGGTCGGGTGGATCACCTAAGCCTTCAAGGAAAGCACTTAACTGATTGCCAGAAAATCCATAGCGACCAACCCGGTAGTGACCATCTGGGTGGCGACGGACAGTTTCGTAGGCATTGTCACGATCTGGCTTCCACAGGCCTGCAACAGCTTCTTTGACACCCATTTCTTTGTCTGTTTCATTGAGCTGCCTGGGCACGTCACGAGTGCCAAATGAACCCATACGTTCAGTTGCAGCCATGGGCATATCGACGCCATTGCTACCTTTGAATCGGTTGGTTTCTTCTATTGCTTGCTTGGTTTCAGGCGTGAGGTCTTTCAGATCTTTTACTGGCTTAAGGTCTTGGCTCGCTTCTAGTTCAGGCGAGATAATATTATCTTGGTCACTAAGCGGAACACCGTCGACGGCCAAAGGATTCGTGGCCTTAATACGCTCTGAAAGATACTTGACCAATTCATCAGCAGCTGCACTTTGGGCCTCGGTAGGATTAATCTGGCCCGGTGCGCGCTCAATCTGCACCTTGATCTCTTTTGAATTGAGCTTCTCGGGGTCGCCGTTCATTTCTATTCGACCATCGGCCTTAACAACAAAGTGCGGTTGTTGCTTTGGCGGCTTGTCGAGGTCCTGCATCTCAACATTTATCTTTGGCACACTCTTGTCTAAGGCCGGACTGGCAGCCAGCCGATCAGTGGGAGTGATCTTAGAATTGTCAGTGATTAGGCCACGAGAGGCCAGTTCACTTGGTGCCTTTTGGGAATCTAGCTGCTTGGTAGCAGTGGGCGCTGGTGCTACCGGCGTCACTTCTAGAACACGCCCGGCATTGTCTGCAGCGGCTTTAGCGCCAGACAATGTGCTATCAGGACTACTAAGTAAGTGGGAGGCTTGAATGCCAAGTGGGTTGACGTGACCCACTCGATGTGGTTGTATCGCCTTATCGCTGGCGCCACTATCACTTCCTGATTTTCCCGGAGTCGTCATTTCTGCAGTTTCCTAGTCATTGGGACAAGCATATTTTTCTCTATTATGTATGGTGTCGCAATGGGGAGATCACGTATGAAAGAGGCTTCGCTAACGAGCGTGAACTCCTAAGAGGCATGGCACCGCCCCTGTGCGAGCATATATACTATTCACGGGCGAAATTCTTCAGAACCCACAGCGCTGGCTTATGTAGTTTAGGAACGTTAGATGACAGCAGATTTCTTTCAGCCAACGCCACCTTTCGATCAGGCCAGTGCCATTCTTAAAGTTCGCTTAGCTGAAGATGGCTGGAATAGCAGAGATCCACAGCGAATTGTCAAAGCATACTCAGCGTCTAGCCTCTGGCGAAATCGCGCAGAATTTATCAACGGCCACGATGCCATAGTTCAATTTCTCACACGTAAATTTTCAAAAGAGATAAGTTATCGCCTGGTCAAAGAACTCTGGGCTCACAATACCGACCGGATAGCAGTGCGCTTCGCCTACGAGTGGCATGACGATAGTGGTAACTGGTTTCGTTCGTACGGCAACGAGAATTGGCAGTTTGACTACGACGGCCGCATGGCTGTCCGCCATGCTTCAATTAACGACTTACCCATTCTTGACCGCGAACGAAAGTTTTACTGGCCCCTCGGTCGTCGTCCGGATGACCACCCGGGTCTAAGTGACCTCGGCCTCTAAATATTGAAATATTAGACCACTATTTTTGTTCCCAAATTAGCCGTGGCCGCAGAACAGTATTTGAACTGTTGCGCTCTGCCATGTCTTAGCTCTTGGCTCACCTAGTATCAATACATCGTCAATTACTGGTCTAAGAGAGCCTTTGCTATGTACTACGTGCCCAACGATCGCCAGCTTGCAACGACAGAAAAGAGCCTAGTAAGCAGGCTCTACCTATATACGAGAGAACGATTTCCCCTGACTCAATATGGTGTAATCACGGCTCTCTTCGCTTTTTGCGGGCTTAGTCTTTCTAGCTCACTACGAACTGGCCAAGCACAGTTCAGCTGGGCGCAATTTGCCGTGGCATCTTTAACGACGCTTATTTTGTTCTATCAACTACGAGTTGCCGATGAATTTAAAGACCACATTGATGATTGTCGCTACGCCCCAGAAAGGGCTGTACCGAGAGGTCTTGTCAGCCTGCGCGAACTTGGTTCTTCCGCCCTGCTCTTAGCTTTACTTCAGCTAGCTCTGACCAGCCTAAAACCGGGCCTGTGGCCATTTCTTTTTGCTATTTGGGGCTATTTTGCGCTGATGTCAAAAGAATTCTTCATCGCCAGCTGGCTGAGGCAGCATCCGCTTTATTACATGCTGAGCCACATGTTTATCTTGGTCTTTAGCGACTTGTTTATTACAGCTGTTGACTTTGTCGGAAGCGGCAAAGGCCCAGGTCTGTTACTACTGTTCTTTCTTACTGGTAGCTTCTTTAACGGCATGGTGATTGAATTTGGTAGAAAAATTAAAGCACCAGAATGTGAGCGAGAAGGAATGGAGAGTTACTCCCGTGCGCTCGGTTTGCAACCAGCAGTAGTAGCACTGACCGCCTCTGTTATTGCGGCCCAAGTTGCCCTCTCACTAGCACTACCACATCTGTCAAATCTTGCCGCTCTTGTTTTTGCTGTCTATGACTGTTTTGCTTTTTCAATATTCCACCGGTTTATGACTAAACCAAATTTGGTCAATCAGAAAAAGCTAGATGCTATGTCTGGCTTGCTAGTTGCACTTTCATATCTAACCATCTCACTAATTTCATGGATACAAAAATGATATTCACTATTAATCAATTACAAAAACTATCAGCGTCTGAGCTTAGTGCCGTGGCTGGTGGCAAGGGCGGCAATCTTGTTAAACTCGTACAACATGGTTTGCCAGTACCGCCGTTTTTCATAATTTCGGCTAAGGCTCTTGAGCTAGCTTACTTCAAGCACTGGGGGGTGGAGCTAGCAAAGGATATTAAGGCAAGTAGTTCTGATTTAGCAGAGAGAATTCGGCAATCGCATAAATCAGCGCACTTGTGTGGTCTTGAAAATACAGCCACAGAGCTAGAGCTATTCACAGGCAAGGCTTGCAACAATTTCGCTGTGCGCTCGTCTGCTAGTGATGAAGATGGAGAGAAATCATTCGCCGGTCAGCTCTTGTCATTTTTGAACGTGCCCCAAGAGCAAGTTGTTGAAAAAGCTTTTCAAGTTTTTTCATCGAGCTTTGAGCGCCGAGCGCTTGCCTACCGCAAGCTCAATCGCCTAGGAGCCGCAGCGATTCCCGCAGTAGTAATACAACAGATGGTAGCTGCCGATAGCGCCGGTGTGATCTTCTCTTATGATCCAGTCAAGCTAGACACTGACCACGCGGTGCTAGCAATCACCAGCGGGCTAGGAGACAAATTAGTTGACGGTAGCGTTGACGGCAAAACAATCTACTTGAAGCGCCAAGCCAAGGCAGTAGAACATAAATGTGATCTGCTTTCAAGCAAGCAAATAGAGCAGCTCTTACAGCTACTTACAGAATGCGAAACAATTTTTTCAGGCCCGCAAGATCTCGAGTTTGCTATTGCCGACGGAGAAGTTTATCTGCTTCAAGCCCGGCCGATAACAACTGGCTTGCAAAAACCAAATCTAGGGACGACTCGTGTCTTTGACGGCAGCAACATTCAAGAAAGTTATCCTGGCATTACAAGCCCGCTGACATTCTCTTTCATAAGCAGTGCTTATCAAGAAGTCTATAAGGGCTTTTGTCGACTAATGGGTGTTGAAGAAAGAGTGATTCAGGCAGAAGCTGACCTTTTTAGCACTATGCTCGCTTACATCGATGGCCGGGTTTATTACAATTTAGCTTCTTGGTATCGACTGATGGCATTGCTTCCTGCTTACAAAACCAATAGAGGTTTTATGGAAGGAATGATGGGTCTCAGCCAATCAGCAAGTGAAGTCAGTGCCTTTGAAAATGAGAACAGCAAGAAAATCACTGCAGTAGATTACTTCAATACAGTCAAGGCAATTACCTGTATTGGCTCTAACTATTATCGCTTAACTAGCCAGATCAATGAGTTTAATGGCAGGCTTGATTTAGCTTTGCCTGATTGCGAACTCGAATCGATCAGTCTAGATCAGCTCTACACTCAATACAAAAGCTTGCAGGTCAAGTTATTGAGCAATTGGCAAGCACCAGTAACAAATGATTTCTTCGCTATGGTTTTCTTTGGGGTATTGAAAAAGCTCACTTTCAACGCTGAAGAGGGAGAACAATTAGAAGGGGACAGTCAATACGTCTATAACTTACTGCTTCAAAACCATGGCGGCATTATTAGTGCTGCACCACCCAAATTAATTGCCGAAATAGCAGCCCTCATCTCCAGCGATAAGGAGCTTTGCAGCGCTATGATCTCTCGCAATCAGGTGCTGAGCATGGAGCTGCTCAAGCACCACACCGAAGCTCATAAGCTCTATTTGACTTATCTCAATCGATTTGGTGATCGTAGCATCGGTGAACTAAAGCTTGAGACAAAGTCTGTCAAAGATGACCCCTCGGTTTTGCTAAACACCATAGGCAACCTGGCCTTGAATGGCCAACCAATAAGACAACCTCTGCCAGCCGACGAGCACAAAGCTAAAGACCTTTGCAGCAGCAAGAGTCTAGCAAAAAAACTGTTAATTAATATTGTGGCCGGCCAAACAAGAAAATTGTTAGCCCAGAGAGAGAATCTGAGATTTGCTCGCACTCGAGTCTTTGGTCGAGTGCGAAAAATTGTTCAGACCATGGGCCAAAGGCTGACTGAACAAAACTACATCGACTGTATGGAAGACGCTTTCTTTTTGACAATTGACGAGTTACTCGGCTTCATTGACGGAACATCGGTCTCGACTAATCTGCGAGCACTGATTGACCTGCGAAAGAATGATAAATCTAATTTTGCCCCATGCGCACCAGAAAGGCTAGTTCTGGTTGGGGCGACGGGGTTGAAGAGAGCAAATGTATTTGCTTCCAGCCAAAGACTAAGCTCTGATAGTCAGAACAGGCTTGAGCTAAAGGGGCTAGGAGCCTCAGCTGGAATAGTGACCGGCCGGGCCCGTGTCATTCGCAATCCAGAAACTGAAATGCTTGAGCCGGGCGAGATTCTTGTGGCCGAGCGCACAGATCCAGGTTGGATAGTGCATTTCGCTACATGCAGAGCCATCGTGGTTGCCCACGGCAGCCTCCTCTCGCACACCGCAATAGTAGCCCGCGAGCTATCTATTGCGGCCGTTGTTTCATGCAAGGGTGTTCTTGAGATCATTGAAACTGGAGACATAATTGAGGTTAACGGCAGCACTGGTGCTGTATCGCTAATTTCACGCCCCGCTAAGAAAGAGAGTGAGAGTCATGCAATTCCTGCGTAGGCAAAAAAAGATAAATCAAAATCTAATTCGCTATTCTCAATGCTGGGAAGACACTGACCTAGTGCTCAATACTATGGCTGTATCGCCAGGCGACACAATTCTTTCGATTGCCTCTGCTGGCGACAATACTTTGTCACTTCTGACCACTAATCCTGGCAGGGTTATAGCCGTAGACTTTTGTCAGGCACAACTGGCTGTAGTGGCACTAAAAATTGCTGCTTTTAGACTATTGAGCTATGAGGAGCTATTACCATTCTTAGGTATTTATCACTGCCTAGCAGAAACAAGACTGGCGACATATGTCAGACTTCGGGGTGAACTAACACCTCAGTTCTGCCAATTTTTTGATCAGCGGCCAGAACTGATTGAGGGCGGCATTATCGCTAGCGGCAAGCTAGAGCGCTACTTTTCAATTTTTCGTCAAGTGATATTGCCACTAGCCCACAGCAGAAAAACAATAGCTGCACTATTTGAAAAGCGCAGTCGAATCGAGAGGCAAGATTTCTTTGAGCGGACGTGGAATACCATTTGGTATCAAGCTGCCTTCAGGCTCTTTTTTGGCAAAACCACTATGGCTATGATTGGTCGCGAGGCAAGCTTTTTCAAAGAAGCATCCTCATCTGAATCGCTCTCTAGCTTCCTGGTCTCTGCTTCTAAGATCGCATTAACAGAAGGCAACCCAAGCACCAATCACTATCTTCGTTATATTTTGACAGGGGAATATGGCCAGGTCTTGCCCCATTATTTAAGACGCGAAAATTTCGCAATAATTCGCTCAAACTTAGACAAGATAACTCTGGTAGAAGGGAGTTTGCAAAGTACCTTAGAAAAGTTGCCGGGCAGTTCAGTTGACGCCTTCAATTTGTCTGATGTCTTCGAATACATGACTGAAGGTAATTGCCAGACTCTCGGGCATAGCATTAGCAGAGTGGCCAATAACGGCGCCAGAGTTGTCTACTGGAACATGGCAGTAGATAGACTAGCCAATCAATACGATAACAATCTATGCCCCCGCCTTAGATTTAACCAGAATCTGGCAGCCACAAGCACCACTTTTTTCTATAGACGCTTTTGCTTAGATATTGCTACCAAGGGTGCAGCGTAATGACTGCGCTACTTTCAATTACTAGTGCTGTAGCTAGCTCAGCCTTGATTCTTTCGCTGCTGGTCACTCTCCTTTGGCTGCTCTCTCGCTTTACCAAACCATCTGAGACTTCGCGCAAAATAACTCATATGCTCATGGGCTTGGCGTGCTTAAGCTTGCCCTGGCTATTCAGCTCATCAACACCTGTTATTGTTTTATCGATAGTTGTCTCAATTCTCTTGAGCGGACTCAAACTATCAGAGCAATCAAAGCTCTACCCTGTGCTATTTTCAGTAGGCAGACGATCAATTGGTGAAGTCTGTTTTCCACTAGGGGTCTCACTTACCTTTATTTTGAGTAATGGAGTGCTGGCACACTATATTGCACCGGTTGCGATACTGGCTCTTGCTGATTCACTATCGGCACTAATTGGTATGAAGTTCGGCTCAAAGTTTTATAAAGTAGTGAGCGGCAGTAAGACTCTAGAAGGCTCATTAGCTTTCTTTGTTACGGCAGCCATGGCGGCCTTTGTCTCACTTAGTTTGTTCACTACAGCAAGCTTGCCTCATGTGCTGATGCTGGCTCTAATAGCAGCAATTGCGGCCACTGCTTTTGAAGGCATGTCTTGGGGCGGCCTCGACAACCTCTTTGTGCCAGTAGGGACGTTGCTTGTGCTGGCCCAAGTTGATGGTCAATCAGATCTAAAGCTGTCTCATACACTTGCAGTTTTTATTGGTGTCTTCCTTCTAATCTTGGCCCTTAAGCGTTTGTCTACTCTGCAAGGTGGTGCCGCCCTTGCTGTGGTTGGCTACATGTATGTATGTTATATGCTCGGCGGCTTGGCATGGATTTTGCTACCAGTGGTTCTCTATGCCAGCTACCGGCGACTGATGCCAAAACGTTTTGCCAAAATCGTTTCGACACACTCAATTTTTGGCGTACTGTCAGTGGCGTCAGTCGGCATCTTTTGGCTTCTGGCCAGCCACAAGAGCGACGTCTATATCTATCCGTATGCTACAGCTTTAGCTACTCATGGAGCCATCATTGCTTCCGCTCATATTCACCTAAATGCTTTTGACGACTGTGCCAGCTCGGACAAGCTAAAGATATACTCTCTGGTTTGCTCAGTGCTGAAAAGCTGGTCGCTGATTTTCATACCGCTAGTGTTCATAACTGGTCTTTCAACAGACCACATTGTCCAAATCTTTCTTGCTCCAATCTGGATTTTTGTCGCCACAGCACTATTTGTAACAACAACCAAGGTTGGTCCTGATTTTCGCAATAGCGCAAGCCGCTGGATAAAACAAGGTGCTTGTGCCGCAATTGGCTCAGCACTTGCTCTAGTTGGCACATTATAGAGGTTTCAAATGACAGCTCTAGCTCAACAAAACAAACTTGCCTGGCAAAGGGTGACAAGCAATGAAGCCACCGCTCAATTGTATCTAGGCGAAAACTTTGCCTCTTTGGGCGGCATTGAATTTTCGCGGAATAATAAAGCCGGCGCTCAAGAGCTACTTCGACTGGCAGCCTGTATGGCTCGAAAGCAAGGACAACAGACTTTGATTGCCCCCCTGGACGGTGATACCTGGCACAGCTACCGTACCATAATCGAAAGTTCGGCTGAACCAAAGTTCTTCCTTGAGCCTGATTCACCTCTGTCAGCTGACATTTTGAAAGAGGCTGGCTTCGAACTGATCGCTCAATACTCATCTTCACTTATCAACTTAGCAGCCTCACAGACGGCTATAGACACCACTATAGCCAAACGTCAAGCAGCAATTGAAAGTTCATTCTCAATCAGACACTTTAACTCAAATAAGTTTGAAAGCGAGCTAAGAGATATCTATGATCTCTCGCTCATCTGTTTCGAAAACAATTTTCTCTATCAAGCTATTTCGTTTGAGCAGTTTGCTGAACTCTATCGGCCTTTATCGGCACTAATCACAGACAAACTAGTATGGCTAGCATTCAGCAAATCTAAATTGATTGGCTTGATGTTTGCGCTACCTGACCGTCTCAATGGAGAGCAAATTATTCTCAAGAGTGTTGCTGTTCATCCTGATTTCAACGGTCTTGGAATAGCTAGTTATCTGCTCGCTCGCGTACACAGTGAAGCCCTTAAGCTCGGGTTTACGGGCTCAGTGCAAGCTCTATATAAAGATGACAATAAATCAGCGGCTCTTACAAATGGCCTTTCAACCAAAATAATAAGACGTTACGGCCTCTTTGCTCTTGATCTCAATTCTCTCAATTACAACGACTACAAATAGGTCTGCAATGAACATCGCCACTACGTTAGAAAAACTTGCTCACCTTCATCCTCATCGGCTAGCAATTGTCGAAAAGACTAAAAGCACCACCTATGCAATGTTAAATCGGCAAGTGGCAGCAGTAGCTGATTATCTCAATTACCAAGGAGTCATGAAGGGTGACACAGTTTTGCTGTACGTAAAGTTCAGTAGCGAATTGTATGCTCTTCTACTAGGTATAAATCGCATCGGAGCAGTGGTGCAATTTATCGATCCGACTTACGGGCCAAAAGAGCTAAAGCACTGCATTCAACTGGCAAAACCAAAGGCCATTGTGATAGATGACCGACTGACTTTGATAGCTCGGTTAGCAGCACCACTTTTTGGTATTAGAAAAATACTGTCCCTCAGTCAGTTCGATTTGTCGAGCGACCTAAGCCTGACGAAGATTTCTCCAGTTGGTATTTGCCAGGTAGAGGAAGGCGACCCTGCCTTAATAACTTTCACGAGCGGCAGCTCTGGTAAACCTAAGGGGATTGTTAGAAGCCATGGGTTTCTAGGAGCTCAGTGTCAAGTACTTAAAGATGAATTGGCAATTGGCAGCTGCCAATCTGAAGTCACCACCTTACCAATTTTTGTTCTAGCCAACCTCGCCAGTGGTGTCACCTCCATATTGCCGAGCAGTAATCTCAGAAGTCGCTTCAAGACGAAACGACAAGTTGACACTGCCCAATTGACAGCACAAATACTTGAACACTTGCCTGAGAGAATACTGGCTGCCCCGGCATTTCTTATGCAAGTAGCTCTACACCTCCAAGCACAGAATATTCGGTGCTATTTTGTCAAGGAAGTCTTAACCGGTGGTGGCCCAGTCTTTCCGCAGCTACTGATCCTGTTGCGAGCAGTCTTTCCCTTAGCAAATTTAACCACTGTTTATGGCTCAACTGAAGCTGAGCCGATTGCTCACTTTCGCTTCTCTAGCGAGAATCTCGCAATTAATGATTTTGCCGCAACCGGTGCTGGCCTTCCTCAGGGTAAAGTCTCCGCACATGTAGATCTGGCTATCTTGCCCGGGACAGTACAGTCAGAATACTCAGATTATGAATTTGAGTCATTGCGCGCTCCGGCCTATGTCATTGGTGAAATTGCAGTGGCTGGCCGTCACGTAATTGAAGGCTATATCGACGGTATTGGCAACAGCGAAAACAAGATTAAAGTTGGCAGTCGCACATTTCACCGCACCGGCGATGCCGGCTACCTTGATAATCAGGGCGTACTTTATCTGGTGGGGCGGGCCGCCATGAAAATAGAGGTTCCTGGTGGCTTTGTCTATCCCCTAACTGTTGAAGCCTGTGCCATGGCCACAGGCTTAGTTGATAGCTGTGCCTACCTATTGATCAACAACAAGCGAGTGCTGGTCGCTAAACTTTCGGAAAAAGCCGGCAAAGAAGTTAAGGCGAAGCTATTGAAGTGCATCAACTTTGCTCATATAGACGAAGTAGTTATACGAAATAGTCTGCCCATGGACAAGCGCCACAGTTCCAAAATTCTTTACGATAAGCTTAGAAGCAGCCTAAATTAGTTCTCGTTTTTTGGTACGTGGGTCGAAATCATGCTCTCTTCAGAGCGCTCAAAGGCTTCTAGCTGGGATGTCGGCACATTTATACCAGTCAGTTTATTGCCATAACCGAGTGTAACCATGCGATCTTGGACAGCAAATATATCTTCGACATATCTTGCTAGGGCACGACCCTGAGGAACGATTTGCTCAACGGTAGCACTAAGGAAATAATCGGCAGTAACGCCACCGGCAACATTAGAGTTGCGCTCAGTGCCCCATTTCGTGGCGAAGCGCAAAGTTAGTGGAGCACCAGGTTTGGCCATTAAGCTCAATTTTCGACTAAAACCTTGACTATTTAGGTCAATTTCACCAAGAAGCTGATTAAATGAATCAGGACCGTTTGGCAATTGCCCTTGCATACGCCCGGCTGCCACACCTAGTTCTTGAGCCAGAAGCTCAACTAGTGAGGCGAAAGCGGCTACGCCTTGCAAATCGATTGTCTTTCCAGTTCCATCAAAAGTCATAACTTGTTCCATCTATTACTATGAACGCAGTGTTAAACATTCCAAATGATGCCAGTTAAGTGCGAATTCTTCAAGTACAGTAGTTTTTATGCAAGTGCAAAATATACCCGATAAACCTAAGCCTGTTGCCCTCACACGTGAATGGGCCGAAATGATCAAGCTAGAGCATACGGTTTTTGCTCTGCCATTTGCCCTGTCAGGTCTGATATTGGCCGCTCCTACCTTGCCATCGTTTAGTACGGTGACTTTCACAGTTCTAGCCTTTATCGGCGCACGCTCAGCGGCAATGACACTTAATCGATTAATAGACGCCCGCATCGATGCTATTAATCCCCGCACTAAAGACCGCTCAATTCCCGCTGGGCGAATTAAACCGGCCACAGCAATGCTATTCACCATAGCTTCTTTTGCCTTAATGCTGGCAGCCGCAAGCCAACTGCCTTTGATTTGTTTACAGCTAGCGCCAATTGCCGTGTTTTGGCTCAGTTTTTACTCTTTCACTAAGCGTTTCACCTGGCTCTGTCACATTGTTCTCGGCGTCGCTCTTGGTGGAGCAGCCTTAGGTGGCTGGGTGGCTTCGAGTGGAACCATTGAAGGGGTGGCACCGTGGCTTTTATCACTTGCTGTAGCCACATGGGTAGCAGGGTTTGACATAATTTACGCTTGCCAAGATGCCCGCTTTGACACTGAAAATAAGCTGCACAGTATTCCGGCCCGTTTTGGTTTATCAAACGCCTTGCATATATCTACTGGGCTACATGTCTTTACTGTAGTCTTTTTGGTAGCCCTTGGATTCTTCGTGCAACCACCAGCTGGTGTCTTCTATTTCCTTGGAATCGCGCTAGTTACAGCCATGCTTGTATATGAACACAGCCTGGTAAAACCTAGCGATCTTTCAAAAGTGAATGCTGCTTTTTTCACCACCAATGGTGTCGTTTCAATTGCCACCTTCTTAACAATTCTACTTGATCGCTTGTTCTAATTTGCACTGCCCTTAATGGCACAGTTTGGTTCGTTTTTAAGCTTTTTTCGAGTATTTCTATCTACTTATTTCGACCTGGCGAAATAAGTAAAGTTACAGTTGCGACTGTGTCAATAAGAAGAATTTCTTCATCAAACGGCTACCCCGGGGTAAACATTGGCCCTTGTTCTAGTTGCGCCGGCCTTGCCTCTTTGGCCGAAACAAAAGCCCAGTGGACCGTTCCGCCTTTTGTGAAGAGTGTTGCAAGTTTGATGACCAGTTTCAGAATTCGGTCAACAATAACTATCATCCTTTTGGAGCACTTGAAAATACTGCCAGATCGGGTCATCCTATGGGTTGTCAAAATTAGCTGTACCCAGAGGTAACCATGTTCATTCAATCAGTAGTACAGAACATCGGCTGGTTTTTAGGCGCATGCGCCACAGTTTCATTCATCGAGCACCAAGTACATGCTCGACTGATGCACCAGAAGAATTTCCTCAGTAAATACACCTCGAGTTTTAAGCGTGTCTATGAAGCTCACGCCATTAATCACCACGGACACTACTCAAAGATTTTCACCGACGAACCTGTTGCTCCAGGTGAAGACGAAGAAATTCGTTTGACTGTTCACAAAGCTCCGATTAAAACTCTGCCTTTGATTCTTTTGATCTCACTAGTTTCAATACCAGGAGCCCTAATATTTGCTTTTGTCGTTGTGATGCACCACTGGGTCTGGAACAAAATCCACTTAGAAATGCACAAGCCAGAACACAGAGGCTTCAGTAATTGGTCAGCCTATAAGTTTCTAGCCCGGCACCATTATCTGCACCATGTCTATCCAAACAAGAACTATAACGTTGTTTTCCCTTTCGCTGATTACGTATTAGGCAGCAATGTCCACGCCAGTAAGACCGAATTGTTAGAGATGTATGATCTTGATCTCCTTCCGCTTAAGCCAGCTGAACTTGCTTCTTTAAAAGAAGCCGCTGCTCAAGAGAAAAAAGAGAAGCAAGTTAAACATGAAAAGCAACTAGCAACTCTGAGAAGCTAGTCTCAGACAAGGCACCTCTAGTTCATAACTCTGCGCTCTGGGCAATTGAATGCCCAGAGCTTTTTTTGCCTAGTCCCTGCACTGTGATAGCCTTATAGGCTAAAATAATGCCACCCATTTGGTTTCACCCCATGATCAACCTGCGTGCCCTGGCTCTGCTGTCAATTTTCTGTTTGAGTTTTTGCTCGAATATTTCGTCAGCGCTAGCTGCCACTGGTGAAATCGTCGAGACTTCACCGGCAGATCGCACAGAGGCTAGAGCCTTTCAGCCAAGGCCTATCACGGGTAAACCCAAAATAGGTTTAGCTCTTGGTGGCGGCGGTGCTCGTGGCGCGGCCGAAGTAGGCGTGCTTAAAATCTTAGAAAAAGAAGGAATTCACTTTGACCTTGTTGCCGGTACGAGCATAGGCTCGGTAATAGGCGGCTTTTACTGTCTGGGTGCAACAGCAGAACAGATGGAAGAAGAATTCAAAAGCGGTGCAGTTATGCGCAACTTTATGGCTGTACCCCTGACTTTTCGCTTACTAGTAGCACCAGTATTTTTGTTATTTAGGCCATTCAGCCACAACAAATATGATGGCCTATATGGTGGCGAAAAATTTCGTAAGTACATAGTGGGGAAGCTTACAACTGAAGAAGGCTTGATCGAAAATATGAAAATACCCTTCGCCGCGATAGCCCTAAATGTTGTGGATGGCAGACCCTACATGATTCGCAAGGGCCACCTCGGCTGCGCTATGCAAGCGAGTTGTGCTGTGCCAGTCTTGCGCAAGCCCGTTGAAATTGACGGGATGCTTTTTTCTGATGGCGGTGTTTCTTGCAATTTACCAGTAAAGCAGTGTCGCGCCATGGGGGCAGATTTCGTCATTGCCGTAAATATAGACGAACCCTTTGAGCCAGTTCCATTATCAAGCTTTAAAAAGGCAGGAAGCATCACTAAGCGCATGGTTAAGTGGGCTTTGTTTGATATAGATGAGCCCCAAGCTGCCTTAGCTGACGTTACTATTCATCCAAATACCGAAGGAATATCTCTGATTTCCACCCGCCGCTCTGACGCCATTCGTGGTATCAAGGCCGGTGAAGAGGCAGCAATTGCGGCCTTGCCAATGATCAAGAAGAAGCTCAGAGAAATAGGTATTGTGCCTAGTTCTCAGGCAGGTCCACCGGCCTCACCTGTCGAGAGGCGAGAAAACGGGACAGAACAAGAATCAGATCTGGGTTCTCACCCAAGGAGAGATAATGATCGATGAAAAGCAGCACTGGGAGGGAGTCTATAACACTAAAGCAGCTGACGCTGTAAGTTGGTACCAGCCGCATCTAGAGAAATCGCTACAGTTCATTTTGAACGCGGCCCCGAGCCGTTTGACTCAGATTATTGATGTTGGCGGTGGTGAATCTACTCTAGTTGACGATCTAATTAAAGCTGGCTACAAAAATACTAGCGTTTTAGACATTTCAGAAAAGGCTATTGAGGTTTGCAAAACTAGGCTTGGCGACAAGTCATCTTCAGTAACGTGGCTTGCTGCCAATATCCTTCAAGCCGAACTTCCAAAAAAGTATTTCGATGTCTGGCATGACCGAGCGGTTTTTCACTTTCTTACTTCTGAAGCTCAGCGCATTGAGTATGTGCGTCAAGTATCCAAATCAGTAAAGGCAGGCGGGCATGTAATTGTTGCAACTTTCGGCCCCCAAGGCCCAGAGAAATGCAGCGGTTTAACAACCATGCGCTACGACGCCGACTCGCTTCATAATCAATTCGGCGCAAGATTTCTCTTGGTAGATAGTGCCACCGAACTTCACACTACGCCTTTTGGTACTACCCAGCAGTTTCTTTATTGTTTCTGTAAACTTGACAGTTAATAGTGCCCTGCTGCTCACTCCAATCGATTTGACGCTTGCTCTTGAAGAGAAACCTTCAAAAATTGTTTTTGCCATCATTCATCAAGTTCAACATAATTGCCTGGCCGGCAGAAGTTTTGGTATCAAGACCTTCTTTGACTGCAATCAAATGTTTTTCACTACCAATGAAGTGATGAAAAATAGGTCTTAGCTCTAGTTGCTGCTCGCCGTCTTTATGACAAAACCGGGCGAGATCAAATGTAATCAAGCCTTCAGCTGCAGAAAGTGCTTTCATTGCATCGGACAGACCTAGGCTATCGGCGTAATTGTCTTCAAACACCTTCGTTACGATGTATCCATGATGCTGGCAATAGTCTTCGATTACCGCTCGCTGCGTTTCACAGCTGCATAGATCACCGCAATTTCGCACATAGGCTACAAGTCTAGTCTTTCTAGCATTCGAGACTGTGTTTGTCCCCCAGCGACTGCCGAGGTCGCTACTCAGTCCGTCAACGAGATCATCACATGAACAATTAAGCTTTGAAACGCTTGAAGCAGTATGCGGGTGAAGCGGCTGCCGCAAACGCTCATCGCTTGATTGATCTCGGTTTCTAAATCTTTCTAACCAGCCCACGATATCTTGCCTCGACTTTGCCGAACTAACAAGGTATACCTTAGAGCTATATTCAGCACTGCACATCATCCTGTTGACTATTTGAGTTTTTAACATTGGCTGAAAATTCAATTCTTATTCATAGCATCCTTGCTTGTGCAGAAAAATCCTTTTCAATCATCGGTTGCTGCTGCATGAGCATTTTCAACTATTTCCGAAGAGGAAGCGCCGTGCCCCAAATTGAACGCAATGACGATGCCATCTCCAAGCAGGCAAAAGCACTTGCAGAGAAGCGGTATTAATTGCTGAGGTCCTATCGAGTTCGGTGACCCAAAGATTTAGTTTGAGCTAGCTAAACCATCAAATTAAAACAAGACACTTCACCATCAACGGTGCCAAGATAAACTTTGTCTTTGTAAATTAGTGGTGGTGCTTCAATTTGTTTATGCAAAAAGCGCTGGAAGCGCAAACTGCCGTTGGCTGTGTCAAAGCCCTGCATCCAGCCGTCTTTGCTAACACTAATCACGCTTGCACCAATAGCCTCTAATGCCGCTCCAGGAGAACCTTTCAATGGCGCTTTCCACTTAAGAGTACCTGAATATTTTTCACAGCAATAGAGCCATTTGTTTTCGCTGGCGAAAATAACAGAAGTAAATACAATCACACCACTCTTTAGAATTGGGCTGAATGTTGGATACTCCCAAATTAGCCTACCGGTCTCGGCCTCAAGGGCGAAGCAAACACCACCTTGGGTGCCAACATAAACAGTATCAACAGAAGCTGTGGGCGTGCTTACTATGCGACCATCAGCTACATACTTCCAATTTAGCTTGCCGCTGTGGGCCGCTATTGAATATACATGGCCACCGCGGGTGCCAAAGTAGAGTGAGTCACCATGGGCTCTGGGCGCTGCCACAATGGCATCGAGGGCACTGAAATACCACAAGCGCCGCCCCATACGAATATCTAGGGCTGTTACCTGACCAGTCCGGTCACAAACTATAACTTGATTGCCTGCCATGACAGGGCTCGCCAGTATTGGGGCCGGACCTTCCCAGCTCCAGATTACTTTGCCCGTATTTGAGTCAATTGCCTGAGTCTTACCAGCGCTATCACTCACAACTAAGCGGCCATCTAGATAGATTGGCGAAGTGAGAATGGGCGCGTCAGCATCAAAGCTAAAGGCCTTGGTACCTGTTTCTGACTGCAATGCATAGAGGCGGCCATCGGTTGAACCAACATACACGGTCTTCTCGTCGCGACTAATAACAGGATGAGCAGCCCAGCCGATTGGACCATGGGTAGGAAAAGTCCAGATTGCTGGTTCATGGCTGAGTTTTGGCTGGGTGAGATCAGGTTTTGTATCTGGTGCTGCAGTTTCGGCTCTTGGACTAGAAATTGGAGTGTCTCTAACAAAGGAGGGCACACCTGTGACAAATACTTCCTCTCCGCGTTCGCCTTTCTTTATGAGCGGCTGGTCCCGGTTTTTAACCGCCTCTTGATCGATACCTTTACTTGATGGCGCTTGAGACTCTTGCAAATCTTTTACTACTTTGCCAGTGGGATTACCTGGCGGTAAAACAACAGGCTCGACTTGCACGGTATTCGATGAATTTTTCTGGGCACTCAGGCGCTGCTTCTCTTGAGCCAAGCTGTGCTCTAGCTCTGCATCAGTGGCTAGTACAGGAACGGCATTATCGCGCTGTGCAGTGGCTCGTGGTGACAAACCCATACGAGCGACGCGCATTTCAAAAATCAAATCATCAACAATGCCTAATACATCGGTCATCGACTTATACCGATCATCGGGCTGCTTTGCCATCATGCGTTTAACTACCCGATCAAGCACTTCGGGAATTTCAGGATTTAGGCGTTTGGCCGAAGGCACTGGAGCATTAGTATGCTTCATTGCCATCTCAATCATTCCCTGTGCGCGAAAAGGCAGCTGCCCAGTGCACATTTCAAAAAATAAGATGCCCATCGAATAAATATCAGAGCGGTGATCTTGCTGCTCACCACGACATAGTTCTGGCGACATATAGGCCGGTGTGCCCATGCCCTTAGTGGCAGAATTTAGATAGACCCGGCCAACTAGCAGTCGCGCTAGACCAAAATCACCAATTTTAAGGTCGCCTTCGTTGGTGATAAATATATTGTCGGCTTTGACGTCTTGGTGAACCACACCCCGTTTATGGGCGAAAGACAAACCAGAGGCCAATTGTTTCATCCAATTCAAACAATGCTCAAGAGGAAGCGGCCCCTGGGCCACCCGGGCTGCCAGGTTGCCCCCAGGAAGATATTCCATGGCCACGAAATGGTGCTCTCTGCTGTTGCGCACTTCAGCGCCAATATCAAAAACAGTAACGATATTGGGGTGGTCGAGCTGGGCTGCCAACCGCGCTTCTTCTCTGAAGACGTCTACATTTTTCTTATCAGCCATTAAGCTTGGCAAAAGCATTTTAATGGCAACATCGCGCAAGAGCAGCTCGTCGCGGCAATGATAGACAACTCCCATACCACCCACGCCGATTTCTTCGAGCACTGAGTAGTGGCCGTCTTCGAGTTTGTCGCCACGTGAGAATATTCTGGGGGCCACTGATCTTCAATCTCCTGGCAGGCACTATTTTATTATCTTCTGGTAATCTCGGGGTTGTAAGAAGGCGCTAAAATGACAACGTCAACCTCGGGAACTTACGATGAGCCAACCTGCATTAAACCAGTTTAACAGCACTTGCCCTCCGACCGGTGACCAGTCTTCAAGTAATGAAGTAACATTTGACGCCTCAGCGGAAGCTTTAACTAAGCTACCAGTGACAGCCACGGTTACTCAAGGTCGGTTGGTTTTAGAGCAAGAAGCTCAAGCAATTTTGCGGGCAAAAAGCCGACTCGGGCCAAGTTTTGACAAGGCTTTAGAACTATTGCTGGGCTGTAGCGGCAAAGTTGTGGTCACCGGCATGGGCAAATCAGGCCATATTGGCTGCAAAATTGCCGCAACCTTTGCCTCCACTGGCACTCCAGCCTTTTTTGTACACCCCGCCGAACTGCGCCACGGCGATTTTGGTATGCTCGATGAGCGTGACCTCGTTATTGCTCTGTCTAGCTCAGGTGAAACTCAAGAGATTAAGTTGGTGCTTGAACCAATTAAACGACTTGGCCTAAAACTGATTGCGTTGACCGGCAATTTGAGTTCAACCCTGGCTAAATATTCAGATGTCACCATCGATGTCTCAGTAGAGAAAGAAGCTTGTCCTCTTAATTTGGCTCCAACCACTTCAACCACGGTTGCACTAGCCATGGGCGACGCACTAGCGATGGTGCTCATGGCAGAGAAAGGAATTGAAGCTGAAGATTTTGCCAAGAGCCATCCAGGCGGCAATCTGGGACAGAAGCTGATCACTGTTGAAGGCATTATGCGCTGTGGCTTTGATGTCCCTATTGTTTCACTAGATGCCACCCATGAGATGGTTGTAGAAGAAATTGGCAGAAAGAAATTGGGCTTCACCGCAGTATGCGAAGATGACGGCAAGCTCAGAGGCATAATTACCGACGGCGACTTGCGTCGCTCGCTTTCAAAATATCGCGAACAAGTCTTTGAGAAGAAGGCTCGTGACCTGATGACCGGTGGGCCAAAAACAATTGCTTCTCATTCATTGGCAGTAGAAGCTTTGCGCATGATGGAAAAACATTCTATCTCAGACATTCTGATAGTCGATGGCAGCATGAGACCGGTCGGCTTAATCGACTTGAAAGACTTGTTGCGGGCTGGGATTATTTAACTATTCACTGCATCATTCCGTCTAAACTCTTGCTGCTCAGCTTCACGGCGAATGAGAATAGTTCGCCTATCGTCATTCAAGTTAGCATCGCGAAAGGGCACTTGTGAGCTTTTACCTAGGCGACGTAGTTCCTCGCCAACAATCTCAAAGATGCAAGAGCTATCCACTTTCAATAGGGCTTGCACTAGTTCTGGATTGCTAGTCTTAATGGCGATGGTACCGCCGTTTTTACGGCCAAGACCAGTGGTGCGGAAGACCTTAAAGCCAAGCGAAAGCAGAGCACCTCTGACTGCTGGAGCACATGCATAGGTAAGAAGCGCGCTGTCCTCTGCCATTGCCCGGTGATAATGTTGAAACAGATCCACACTCCATAGCTCTGGCACTTTCTTTGGTGAAAAAGGATCGTGAAAGATCAAATCGTATAGAGAAGAAGAAGGCTTTCTCTCGAGTAAAAACTGGCGCAAATCGCAGACTCTAACTTTGAAATTGAGTTGCTCTAGAGTTTTGCCCTCCAACGCAGCAAAACAAGACTGAGCCAAGACTTGCGGAACTACTGCGAGCACGTCTTGATCGAGCTCGATGCCTTCAACTGCTAATTTAAAGCTGCAACTACGCTCCCCACTGCTAGTTGCAAGATAATTCGCCAAAGCCAAGCTGTTATAGCCCAGGCCGAAGCAACTATCCAGCACTTGTAAGGAGCCGCCAGCTCTGGCAAGTTGAAGAAACTGCATGGCTGGCTCAACATAGTTTGTAACCGCTTCAGTAAACGCACCAGCACGGTTGTGATAAAGCTCGTTCAAATTGTTCTCGTGGAGAGAGAGCGAGCCATCTTCTGTGGTGGCAATGCTGAAGTTAGACATTAGAAGTCTGCTCATGCTTCAGACTCAGATCTAGTACAATTTTGCCAATATTCTGATCTGCTTCCATCAGACTGTGAGCAGCGGCCGCTTGTTCTAAAGGAAACACTCTTTCAATAATTGGTTTGATTGCGCCACTGACAAAATAGGGCAAAATATTTTTTTCGAATGCTCTAGTTACTTTGGCTTTTTCATCATTGCTGCGAGAACGCAGTGATGTTCCTCGCACAGTAATACGTTTAGTGAGAAGAGCTGCCAGATTGAGTTCGCATTTGGCGCCAGCGAGAAGCCCCACTATCATAATGCGACCAAGACGCCCCGTACATTTGAGATCTTCTGCAACATAATTGCCACCAACCAATTCTAGAACGACGTCAACGCCTGTCGGCTTTATGACATTGATTGCATCGGCAAATTGCCCATCTGAAATTGTCAGCACCTGATCAAATAGTGACTTGATGCGTTCTGCTTTAGCCTGCTGTCTCACTGTTCCGATTACTTTTATGTTCATAGCCTTGGCTATCTGAGCTGCAGCAATACCAACGCCACTGGCTGCAGCACTGACCAGCAAGGTCTCAGGAGGTCTTAGCTCTGCCTGTAAGCAAATGGCATCGTAGGCCGTAATATAGGCCTCAGGAATAGCTGCAGCCTCAACATAAGAAATATTTGAGGGCAGATGCATAGCCGTAGAACTTTCCACAGCTACGTACTCTTGGTATGTTCCAGCGGGCGCTAGGCCAAAGACTCGATCACCGCTCTTAAACCCGTCTACGGCGGCCCCAACAGACTCTACGACGCCGGCATACTCAAGGCCCAAGACATCTTGGACTACGTCAACCGGGGCAGGGTATTTGCCTTTCCGCTGAAGTGTATCGGCTCTGTTAATAGCTGTTGCTTTAATCGCCACTAGAATTTGGCTCTCTGTGCAAAATGGCTTAGAGCGTGTCTGTAACTGTAATACCTCGGGGCCACCCACTGTTGTAACAACCATCGCTCTCAAGATATTTACCTTCCACTAACAAGTTGGCATACTGTACATAACAATAAGGGTTTATTGTCTCAACAAAGGTCGACAAGTGGTGACCTGCACTTGTATTCTTATTGGGTTATGAAGATGAAGTTGTTCGATAATGAGAAATCGCAGCGCGATACGTTTGATCCAGATGAACGTCTGGAATTAGATTCTGAGCATATTCACAAGAAGTCTACAAAAGATATCTGGGACAAGATTGCTGCAGTGGCACCCATCGTGTCAGGTATGCTCATATTTGTTATGGGCGGCTGGTTTACTTACACTTACAACCAGCAACAGTTGCATCTGCAAGAAATTCAGACTATTGAAAAGTTCATCCCGCATTTGATGGGTAACGACCAGAGTAAGCGGGCCGCTATTCTTGCCATTTCATCTCTAACTAATGCTGAACTAGCAACCAAGTTTGCCCAGATTTTTTCAAGCCCCGGAACGGTTTCGGCTCTGCAGTCGCTAGCTGAAAATGGTAGCCAAAAAGACAAAAACATTGCTACTGACGCTCTAGCAAGAGCATTAGAAAACCTTGCCGCCCGCGAAAGCCGCTTGAATGAGATAGAAACAGCCTTCCATAAGGCTGCCACTGAAAGTACAAATAATTCTGCTCATCCAGCCAAGAGCGAAAGTCCACTTGACCAGCTTGAAGAAGCTCAAAAGCTCGAACGCTTAGCCATTACTCTGCGTGAGCGCGGCCACCTGGCTGCCGCTGAGTCACTCTTAAAACAAGCCGTAAACATTCGCCTGCGCACAACTGGTGATAGTCGCGATGTTGTCAACACACTAAAGAAGCTGTCTGATGTGCAATCGGCTCAGGGAAATAGTGTTGAGGCTGAAGAAACAAATAAGAAAGTAACTACGTTAGAGAACAAGCTAAATTCGCAGCCTGTTGCTCCTCCGCCAGCGGCTAAGCCAGCAGATGAGACCCCGAAAGTTGAGAAGCCTGCGGCTCAAGCAGTTGAAGCTATTGAAAAACCATCAGCTGCAGTTGAAACCAAGACTGACCTAGAGACAAACTAAGCTATCGTACTTAGTCACTTATATATTCGCCCCAATACTCTGTGCGCTCTTTCCAGTCACAGCCTGTATTGCCACAAACAAGAGTAACTTTTGAGCCCTTTGTCTCAAGATTAGAATCACCAGCGCCATCCCAGACAGACTCTGTCATTTCAACAAATTTCTCAAATGATTTGACTGCTTTCTTGCACGTCGGGCAAGTCATTTTGCCGCTGGCAATGGCTTCTTTAATAGTTGAAAGTGACACGGCTATCCTCAAAATATTTGCTAGCGAGATAATTGTACCTGAATGAGTTGAAGCGTATCACTGTACTTTTAGCTCAGGCAAGGCTGACTTCAGTATCTGAGTCACGGTTTCGTTTTTGAGCCGAGGTGATAAGTAGATGACACGCAAATGTGTAAATGTCTTGATTGTAGATACCGACTTTGCCGTTAATTGATTGCAGTCTTCAATATTCAATGAAGCCAGCTTTTTCATTCCAGCAAGAATTGAAAGATCTTGATCCCTGATATTACAGCCTTTAAGGCTCAGGACTTCAAGGCTTGAAAGGGTAGCTAACTTCTTTAAATCTGCGGCCGATAGAACGCAATCGTTAAGACATAGTTTTCGCGTCATTGAACCCAGTGAATGTATTACAGTGCCTCCATTTCTCATTCGTTCAATGTTTAAATCACTCAATTTTGCGAGCAGGGTGCTTCTAGCCAGTACATCCCCAGCAACAGGGCTACGACTGATATTAAGTGTTCGCAAATTGTCCAACGACTCTAGAGTCTTAATATCGCTATCTTTCAGCCCACAGTCAGCTAACTCCAGACTCTGTAACCTTTGCAAACGAGCAATATTCGCTATCAACTCATCACTGCGTTTGGCAGCTTTGGGAATTCTCAACTGAACCAAATCAGTAGGCCTAAAATAACTCAAAAGTTGTGGATACTCTCCCAGCAATTCATTGGCTACAAATCTCAAGCTGGAGTTAGCGGGAAAAGATTTCGCGCCTCTGGCGTCAAGCCTCTTGCTCAGGTTATTACTATCAATCAAAGTGCCAATGGAGAATTTTTCTGGAAACTGAAACTCAATCAAGCGAGTTCCATCTGACAATACTTTCTCATGCGAAAAGAGCTTAAACGGTTCTTTCAAGAACTGCTGAATCTCTGGCGTTGGATCTGGAAGGTCTAATAGGAGGTTAGCGGCACTGCTTCTCTTTTGCCCGACACCTCCTTCTGTTTCATTGGCATAGTTGCCCATATCTTTAATGGCGGCCAGAGGACTCTCAAATTTTGCCGGAGCTCTCACTGGCTGCTGTTTTTTCACGGCCAGATCTTTAGTCAACTTAAACAACATAGCAATAGAAAAGCCAATCGTAGTAAAGGCTAGAACTGCAATCACTGTTAACTTTATATTGAGGCGTTTATGCTCAACAGCTTGTTCACTAGTGACAGATGCTATGTTTGTTTCAGTTAAATCTTCTCCTTCAATTTCTTCAATATCTTCATCATCGTCGTCTTGGTGCGATTCGTTAAAAGACACTACAGGTGATGCCTGACCAGTCGTGAATTGCAGCTTCTGCAATTCATTTTCCACTTCTGCCAAAGATTGATAGCGCTGCTCTGGCGACTTAGACAGCATCTTGTCTATGATTCGCTCTAGCTTTGCTGGATACTGCAAATCAGCAGAAACAGAATTCAAGAGCGGTGGCGCAGTCGATTGATGCATCATCGTTGTTTCAATGGCTGTACGACCTCGAAAAGGAGTGCTTCCAGTGAGTGACTTAAACAAAGTTACTGCCACCGAATACATATCAGAGCGCGCATCAAGCTTTCGGCCTTCGCACTGTTCCGGGCTCATATACAAGGGGCTGCCGAAGACCTCTCCCGGCCTAGTTAATCCTTGAATAGTGTGACCATCATCATCTACTAACTTAGCGATGCCAAAATCTACAATTTTTACCTGGAACTCTTGATTCTTTGGGTCTGTCAACAACATAATATTGGCAGGCTTTATATCACGATGAATGATACCGCGAGAATGGGCGTAAGCCAGGCCTGAACAGACCTGGCGAAAGATATGGAGCGCCTGAACTAGAGACAATGTTTTGTTAGCTTTCAGATAGTCAGCTAACGACATACCAGTAAGAAAATCCATTGTGTAGTAAGGCCGGCCATTCTCAGTTTGGCTCATATCATAAATTTTCACCACATTTCTATGATCCAGCCTAGCAATAGCCTGAGCCTCATTGCGGAATCGCTGCCAAACAGAGTCAGAGAGCTGATTGGTCTTTATAATTTTCAGAGCAAGGATCTTTTTTAGCTGTGTGTGCTCAACTTTGTAGACAACACCCATGCCGCCTTCACCAAGAAAATCAAGCACGAGATATGTGCCGTCAATAACCGTGTGATTCTCTAGACTATGTGGATGATTGGGCATGCGTCAAAACTTATAACCAGTAGTAGCTATTTATACCCTATCAAGAATATATATTTTCTTGTTTCAACCCGCTAAACTGAAAGGCTTATTTACTCGACCATTTGGTCGCTGTTGAGGAAATCGTGAATTCGCTCAAGCTCCAGCAAAGAAGTTCCATTTTGCTATTACTAAGTAGCCTTTTGGCGCTGGCGCTGACTCAGGCTGAAGGCAAGAATGCGGCTCTTATAGCCAACAAACCTACTCAAACAGCACTCAATAGCAAGACTAGTACTAAAACTAGTACTAAAACTAGCAGTAAAAATTATAACGATTATCAAGAACTTAACTTCCCACCGGGGCCAGCTCTTGCTCAAATTTTATGGATCACCAAGAAAGAAGGTTCTACTAAAATTAAAGCACGGGTTTTGGCTAGCGGGAAAGTGAAAGTTCCGAAAAATCAGCCGCTAGAAGTTATCCTTTCTACTGAAGCTCTAGAGCATATGGATAGCATTGAACAGTTGGCAGCCTTTCCTGTAACCAGCTTCGTTGCTGCCCGGTTAGACTTTACCGATGATCATATGAGACACCTCAAGAATTTCAAATGGCTGGCCCATCTGAATCTTGACGAAACCCTTGTAACCGACAAATCTCTAGCCTTAATAGCCACATTTAAAGAGTTAATGGCGCTGCGAATAAGTGTCACTGACGTAACCGGCAGCAATTTTGAAGCATTAACAAAGCTTCCTATCCTCTTACACCTGAATATTCATGGCACTAACCTTAAACCAGGCTGCCTGGCTAAACTCAAAGGGGCGTTTGGGCATTTTATAGACCTAGACCTGAGCGCTACCAGCTTGAGGAGAGAAGATGCCGCCGCTCTTACTTCTGCCACGGAGCTTAAGAGTCTAGACTTAGCTGGCAACAAAGGTTTTGATGACTCTTGTGTTGTCTATTTAGCAGGCATGAAACACCTCAAGTCGCTTAGAATTAGTGACACCTCAGTAACTGAACAAAGCTTGGCAAAGCTTTCTAAGCTGCCCAAACTAAAATCATTGATTGTGAGAAACAGAACTTTCTGGCGCTCAGGTGTGCCAAGCGAAACAAGTGGACAACTCAAAGTTATCGATTGCTCCGTAAAGAACAATGCCTCCCTTGAAGTTTTTGAGCCGCTGCATTAACCAGTGAGCTTTTTAGTAACAAAATTACATTGAAAGTTACAGGCAAAGCTGAGCAATAATCTCTTAAGTCGCTATGATTTAGGGATGGCAGGAGCAGCAATGAATTCAATCGAAGTCGGTCGGCGCTTTGAAACGACCATGGCCGTAAAAGTAGCCACTTATGACATTGACTACGCCAATCATGTCTCTAATATCGTTTACTTTCGTTGGTTAGAAGACCTTAGATTGCAGCTTTTAGAAGAAAATTTCCCTCTAGAAGAATTAATGGCAGAGGGTTATATGCCAATTCTAGCCTCGTCATCTATTGAGTATAAAAGAGCAATCAAATTGTTCGACAAGCCCATTGGGCATATGTGGATTGCAAAGCTGGGCGCTGCAACCATGGAATTTATGGGCGAGTTTAGAGTTAATGGCGTACTGACGACTAAGGCCAAGCATGTTGGACTATTTGTTGACACTGTCAAACAAAAGCCAGTAAAGCTGCCGAAGCAGATTGTTTCGAGATTTGAAAATTACAACAAGTAGAGAAACAGACGAGAAGCACCGAGAACCTAGAGGAATTAAGAGAGCAATGTCGAATAGCACAGGGGCAAACCCAGCTCAAGAACCAGCCACAGTACTCATTACTGGGGCCACGTCAGGCATAGGCAAAGCCATTGCCCTAGGCTTTGCTAAAAAGAACCTGGCCATTGCTATCAATGGCTTTGGCAAAGATGAGGAGATTGCTGCGGTACTAACAGAGCTTAAGGCTAGTGGCGCCAAAGAAGCTATCCACGTACCATCAGACATGAGCCAGACTGCTGATATTGAGGAACTTATTACCACCACTCAAAAGAAATTAGGCAGTCTAGATGTCTTGATCAACAACGCCGGCATTCAATACACCGCCGCAGTCGAAGAGTTTCCTGCAGAAAAATGGGATCAAATAATCGCTATTAATTTGAGTTCGGCTTTTCACACAACCCGACTAGCGCTGCCCATGATGAAAGAACGCAATTTCGGTAGAATCATAAACATTGCTTCTGTGCATGGCTTGGTTGCTTCTGTGCAGAAAGCAGCCTATGTTGCGGCTAAACACGGTATCATCGGCCTGACCAAGGTGGTCGCTCTAGAATGTGCACAGCAGAACATTACAGCTAATTCAGTCTGCCCAGGGTGGGTACTCACCCCTTTAGTCGTAGCTCAAGTAGAAGCCATTGCCGCTAAAGATGGTATCAATTACGATCAAGCTGCCGAGAAACTACTGGCAGAGAAGCAACCGAGCTTGCGCTTCGTCGCTCTCGAAGAACTAGCAGCTCTCTGTCTCTTCTTAGCATCTTCAAATGCTGCTTCGATCACCGGTGCCTCAATGCCAATTGATGGTGGCTGGACAGCAAGATAAATGGAGGTAGAGCAAGACCACACTCTTACTGGAATTCCCTATGAAAAAAATAGCAATCACTCTTCTTGCACTGTCGTCTCTTCTTCTATCATCAACACCAAAAGCTGAAGCAAAACCTTCACAGGTTGTTGACTGTGCGAGCGCATGCAGAAGCTGGCTAGGAAGAGCAGATCTTCTGCACTCGCGTGTGGGCGTAGAAGTTATGGAACTCCCGAGTGGCAAAGTTGTATTTGAGAGTGACGGCAGTCGCCGCTCTACTCCCGCATCTACAGCTAAGGTGATAACTACTTCTTGTATCTATGACGCCCTTGGTCCTAACTATGTCTATCACACCAGGCTAGTGAGCAATGGTGTAATGAACGGCACTGTTCTCAAAGGCGATTTAATTCTTGAAACTAGTCAAGATCCTAGTTTAACTCGCAGCGATCTAATGACGCTGGTTAAAGATGCTGGCATTAGCTTAGTAGAAGGAAAAGTACTAGTTTCGTGCCCTCCCGAAGGCCACGACAACTATGCAGTCAGCTGGCTAGCTGAAGATTTTGGTCAAGACTGGATGCCTGTCTCGTCAAATTTGGTCATTGACCGAAACATAGCATTCATTAGTGGTCTCCCAAAACAGCTGCGTGTTGCCGATAGTAGAGGCAGCGGTCTTGCCATTCTAGAAACACTGATTCAGTCAGGCATTGGCACAGCCTGGCTCTCACTAGATACATCCAGCAATATAGTAACAATCAGTCGGGGCACTGCTTTTGGTAGCAATGGCAAAATCGACAACTCTATAAAAAAAGACGGCCCATACGTGGTTGCGAACCCGGATGCCTACAATACAGCCATTTTTCAGTCGATTTTAAACGACCAACATGTCAAAACTTCTATGCAAGCCATGATCACAAAAGAGAACCTTAAAGACGGCACACGTGACGGCACAAGTGATTACCGCACGATTCTTGCGGACCATAGCTCTAAACCCTTGTCGCAAATTATCCGACTCTGTTTACACGAGAGCGATAACTTGTATGCTCAACAACTATTGCGCACCATTGCTCTAAACGACATCAGCAAGGCTAAAGCAGTTAAGTCAGCGCACAAAAACAGTCGGGTTGAAACAAAAACCCTTGAAGAAAGAGGGTTATTAAAGATTGGCGAATGGCTTTCAGCTCTTGGAGTACCAGGACGCGAAGTTGTTTTATTTGATGGCTGTGGTCTCTCAAGGAAAGACTGCGTTACTCCCCATGCTCTAAATTTGGTTTTGAAACATATGGCCGCAGAAGCTGATAGCGCACCATACCTCGAACTTCTAAGAGCTTCTGGCGAAGGCAGCAATTCTTACCGTTTCAAAACTGGTGCAATGGATACGGTGCGTGCCATTAGTGGAATTCTGGTGAATAATTTCAATCAGACTGAGGCTGTGACAATTATGATAAATGGTCACACCCCCTCAGTAAAAGAGTTGCGGATTGCCCTCTCTGACCTAATCGAGAGGTTAAAGAGAGCACCAATTAGTCGGCCCAATAAGGCGCAAACCGTCTCAGCTGAAAATAAAGCCAGTGTCGCAAAACCAAGCCCTGCAGCTGCGAAAAAGATTTCAAATCAACGTCGGCGTCAGCACTAGGTAGGACGGCTAGCAATTTGAAGCTAGTGAACGTGATGACTTACAGAACTAAGATTGGCAGCTAAGATCGTATGTTTTTCAGGACTCTCTTGCTCTTCGTAAACGGCCTTAATTCGTTTTTTCAATGCTAATAGGGTACGAGGCAATTCGCCTTTTACCCCTTCTCTTACAATCCATTGAGGAACGAAGAAACCAGGATCGATGTACATGCTGTAGGTCAGTTCAGTTTTAGCGCCACCATCAGCGGGGCTCATATCCCAAAATCCTCGGAAATCTTTTAATGTGCCAGCTATACGCTTAAATTCAATACGTCCACCCCTTTCAGTTTGCTCGTACCGAGATTCAACGGTATAGGCAAGCTGGGGTAAAAATGGAATTGGAGCGGTATCAAGAGTCATTTTCAATACTGAAAGGTTAGCTTGATCGGTGACAACTTCGACGCCCTTAACTCTGGGTGCAATGCGTCCACGAAACTCAAACGGATTGACCATAATCGGCCAAACCTTATCTGGTGGCTGATCAATAATTATTCTACCGGTAACGAATTTTTGGGAGCCTACGCCTTTTAGACCAACTACGACTTCGCCGCGGTTTAGCTTTGCCAATGTGATTTTCTCTTCAGCTTGAGCCTGTTCTGCCGTCGGGCTGGCAAAAGCAGGCACCGCTGGCGCAACCATGTTTAAGCTGAGGGCAACCACTGCTAATAGTGCACAGGTGTTTGCCTGCTTCACTATTTTTTGAAAAGGTCGAAAGGGCATTATCTCTCCAGAACTCTAGCCTGCTGCAAATTTCGAAATCTTAGTAAGACGAAATAGGTGCAAGGCAAACTCTATAGTCGTCTAAAAGATATAAGCCGTCAAGAGGCCTGTATCAGCATCGCATATATCTTTGCAAGCCCCAAGACGTGCACCATGACAAGAACAAATGCTATGGGACAGATATCAAGAACTAGATCTAACAGGAAAGTTTTATCTTAAAGGTTGAGAAATTATTCATTCTCTAATGCAACAGAGCACCTACTAACTCACCGTATTTGGTGGCTTACTAAGTGCAAATGTTTACTGCTCCAGGCTCTGCAACGATATTAACCTTCAAGTTCAGAAGGATGAACTTGAGTCTGTTTATCGGTATGTTAAGAGAATCTGGCCTTGACTACTGAGCTAGGGTTATAATAGTAGGGGCCGTAATTCGGCGCCTGTAGCGCTTCAAGTACTCAAGAGGACACGTAATGCCTACCTTTGATAAAGACCAGCAGCCACTTTTTGCAAGGGAAGGTTTGTTCAGACAAAAATTGAATCAACTGCGCACAGGCGAAAACAATAACCCACGCACACCGCCAGACGCATCTACTCGCTATAAAGAGCTTGAGCAAGGCAGCTATTTGTCGAACGTTCAGAGCAGTATCGACAAAGTTGACCCACAAGAAAAAGAAAGAGCAACATTACTCGATCAATCTACGGAACTTTACAACCGCACAGCCATAACTCGCATCATTCGTGATGAATTGAAGCGCTCCAAACGCTACAAGCACAATCTCAGCTTGCTTGTTGTAAGCATTGACGAGTTTGATGGCGTCAGCAAGAAGCATGGTGCCACCACTGCTGAATCAATTATAAAAGGGGTTGCCTCCTTCTTAATGGCCATTATTAGAGACGTCGATATTCCAGCCCGCTTCGACAATGGTGTATTCCTAGTGCTCTGCCCCGATACCGAACCTAAAGGTGTAAGTGTCTTAGCAGAGCGAATCCGCAGCAAGATTATGCTGACTAGAGTATCTGATGTAGGCCAGAATTGGCACGTCACAGTCAGCCAAGGCATAGCTGGCTTCCCCGGTGCTGCAGTTAAAGGCGAAGAACTAATTCAGAACGCCATCATTGCAGCAAATACGGCGCAAAAGAATGGTGGCAATCAGACTGTATTAGCTGATTAAAATTCGAAATTAGGCTAAAGACTACCAGTTGAATGATTTGAGGACCTTTTCTAGGTCCTCTTTCTTTTTGTCATTTGATTGCATCTGCAGAATCAACGTGCATTGTTCTTCTGAAAGTCTCTTACTTTTAAAATGGCCATATACAAGTGTGGCTCCATTCGGCTTAGAGCCTGGTAGAAATCCACATGCTGACAAGAAAGATTCAAGCGAAATGTCAGCAGAATCAGTCTTCTGCTTATCGACTTGCAGAAGTGCTTTAGATAAACTGATATCAGCAACTTTTACTCTAGTCAAAATCTGGCTGGCATCTTGTGGTGTAATCGTTCCATTAGTTACCATCTCTTGCAAAATTAGGGCCTGATTAAGCTCCACGTCAGTCAATAAACTCATACGAATAAGCATGCGACCGAGAGGCACTTCCTCGCTAACACCTTTGTCTAAAGCGCTAAGAAGAGCCTTTTGCGAGACCATCCCGGAAAGCAAAAGTAGCTCACCCAAACGAATAGGCTTTATCTTGTGGGCTGTAAGTGCAGAAGAAATCAGACTATTATCGGCCGGAAGTTTAGTGCCATTTTCGCGCGCAGTCATAGTCTTTTTGATGCAGTCTACAGCCTGCTCTCGCGAAAGCTTATGATCGCGCAAAAGTGATTGCGCAATCAAAGCAACAAAGGCTACCCGCTCCTTAACAAAGCCCCGAAGAGCTAACACTCGAGCCAGCTGCAGCCCAGTTGTATATGAGACGCTCAAGCCTGTCTCCAAAACAGTCTCATCTATTGCAGAGGCCGATAAAAGTAGTTCACCGAGCCGATTGGCTGAATTAAAATACTCACTGTCAATGCCAAGTTTTTTCAAAGCAGCATTGAGATTCAGGTTCTCATTAGCAATTAGTTTGAGGGCTGCGGTAGCAACATCTTCAGTTATCAATTGATCTCGTACAAGAGACTGTAGACTCAATGCCTGCCTAAAGTGATCTTCAGTGAGAAAACCTGATGCAATCAAGACTCGACCTACAGGCACACCAGTTTTGAGCGCCACAGGCATAGCATCAGCTAGCTGCGACAAAGTAACCAACTCAGCTTGAACCAAGAGGTCGCCAACCAAAACTTGAGAAGCTCTTTTTTGCATGATAAAAGTCTACCGCACTGTCTTACTTTTACTCTCAATTCTCTTCAAGCGAACAGCTATTTTCTCTGCTTCAGACGTACGACCACATTGCCCGAGAAAGGCCTTATAGTGAATTAGATATGGCCTTACCTTGGAATCATCCTCTGGATTTTGATTTTCTACTGTAGTTATGGCACGACGGAAAAGAATATCAGCTTGCTTGGAGTTGCCATGCCAACTATATAACCAGGCAAGGTCGGGGAGGAAGGCGGCAAAACGTTCAGAATTTGCTCCAGCAAAGCCTTCTTGATAGCGCATTGCCAGCTCATACAAACGCTCAGATTCAAAGGTGTTACCGCGGCGGTGTTCCAACAGTGATAGCCCAGCTAGACTGTTTACCAAGCCAGGATCCATAACGGCATCGGTTTCAGCTATGCTCACAGCTTCTGCGAAAGCCGCTTTTGACTGAGGAAAAGATCCTTCCTTTAGTAAGACCCGAGCCTCGTGATCCTTTTTCCACCATTTCTGCAGATTGTCATTGGATTCAGGCTCATTCGTCTCACCAAATCTGGTTTCTATGGCCAAAGCTGGGCTAAGGGCCCATAAGGTCAATATTGCAAACAGCGTTATGATTAAGCGAGGTCGCACTATTTACCTTGCTCTTGGCCTTTTTCTTCGAGGTTAGCTGGTTTCTTGGCCTGTATCTTTGCTAGCCGCTCTTCAAAAGGCACAGCATCGGCGGCCCTACCATTCGCTTTAAGCGTATCAATTACGTATCTGAGAATGGTAGGAAAGTTACCGTGTTCTTCGCCGATATGGCTTTTTGTCTTCTGGGCTAAGCGAGCTTCCATTGCCGCTAAGTGAGCAGCAGGGTTGGCTAGTATGCGAGCCTTAAGATTTTCAGCATTGCCGTCATCGTGGTACGGAATAGCAGTCGAGGCACCAGCTTTAGTGGCAGGACTACTACTTGTAGACTTACTAGTCGTAGACTGGCTCCCGGCTGGAACAACAGTTTTAAACTCTCTATTGCTTTCAATATTCTCTTCCAGTTTCGACAAAAGGCCCTTGAGCTTCTCTATTCGATCTAGCAGCTCTGCGTCTATTGCTGTGGCAGCAATATCATCTATAGCCAAAAACTCAGCAATATTAGCTTTACCGGCATTGACGTTATCTTTGTCTAGGTGACGCAGGATCGTCAAAAGATCCAATCTCTCAGCTTTGCGCAGACCGTCTTTCAATTCATAGGCCTGAATATCAACTTTACCGTCTGAACCTTGTGCTTTTACGGTTGCCATGCTGACATTCTGCAGGGCACTATTGACAGCCTCACCAACGACAGCAACACTAGAACGTGAAATCGCAATAACTCTATTTTCTTTGGTTTGCCCATGATCAATGAAAGTAACTTGAGCCAATTTGTACTCAACAGGAGCAGCTTCTAAAGCTTGATCTGCTAACTTAAGGGCCTCAAGTTTAAGCAAGCGTTCACTCAAATTGCTATCAAGAGCCGTTGTGATGAAGATTTGGTCGCCTTTTAGTTGTGTGTTGACCTTATTTGGGCGAACATACTGTTTTTCACTCAAATAGCTAGCCACACGTTTTGATGGATCTAGAATCGAATCTTCGCTAACCACTAGAGACTTAAGTAGTTCGTCTTTGGATAGAGACCCTGAGGCGAAGGCTTTTACATCTCCGACCGTTACTCCGACTTGCTTAAAAGAGCTAAGAGAAGTTGAATTGTAGAAATAGACAATAACACGCGGAACTTCGCCAGGAGCGAGGTCCATTAATGTTTTGGCGATCAAAAGTGCTTCAATCTTGCAGTCGTTGTGGTTTGCCTTCGGATTTTTATAAGTAGCAACTTCGATCCCATCTTGCCCTACCCGAGCATTAAGGCGAATAGTGGGAGCCAGAATTTTAGCTCTTTCAAGAGCATCAACAGCTTCGCTATCAGTCGGAAGCGAAAAGGCGGGCAGACCAACAAGAGCGCCGCATGTCAAACCAAGAACCAATATAGCCTTTCTCTCGCCCACGCTTAGCAATTACTCCACAAAATAGGATAAACCTATTATAGAGGAAGGTCTTGACTAATGCCTGGTGTAAGCCAAGACAAAAGCGACTATTCGAGACAAAAGCCCAGGCTGCGACCCAACTTGAACCAAAAAGTATCTTTTATTCGGTCAACTCGAGCCTGAGTCTTAAATAGGAGATCTCGACTTTGCTCGTGAGTAGCTTGTTCAGTTTCTAGTGCTTCTTGCACTTGGTTAAGCTGACTCTTTAGTTCGCCCACTAAAAGTGCCTTGCTGAATAGCTCAGGCATGTACTTTAGCTGATCAGCATTAGCAGCAAGTTCAAGATCACGGGTGCGAATATCAAATTCGCGATCTTTGACGAGCTTACGAAGTTGCACCAGCTCTTTGCGCTGAATATCAACCATCTGCTGCAGTCTTGAATCTGCTTCATAGTCATCTTCTTCAATTATGCTTCTCAGCATCATTGGTGACGACTTGAAAATCTCAGTATCACCTACTAACAGGTCTGCTTGAGCTGGTGAAAAATCAAAGAGGTCAATACCGGCTGTAGCTGGCGCACTAGGGACTACGGTGCTAACTATTTGAGTTTCTTGCTGAAGTGGAAATTCAATTAGATTTGACGGCTCAGCGTCACAAACTTTTTCAATTTCGTCGCCGAATATTTTATTCAGTAGTTTCTCAAGATGTTGAACATCTGTACTGATCTTTAGAGATTCGCTAGGCAGCACGTCTGCTTCAGAAGGAGACTTAGAAGTGGAGAAGCTTTGCATTTATACCTACTTAACTTGACAACCGCAGATGGTGACCATTGCGCTTAAATGTTATCTCAGCTTCCCAAAATTGTACACAGTTAATCTTGCGAATTAACATAGCTACTTTTATAGCAACGCCATACCTAATTGACGCAAACTGTAGTCTGATTCTATATATCAAGCTTGCTAGTCGTTACTTGGCAAGCGTGCCACTGAGAACAGTAATTGCTTTCTTGGGCTGAAAATATTTGTTCATAGCCGCATCAACTTTTTCTTTGGTCAAGCCAATGTAGTGACTTGAAATGTTGTCAAGCTCAGTGGTGCCCAATCCAAGAAACTCAAATTCAGTTAGCACTCGAGCTATGCCCAAAGAAGAAGAAAGACCAACCTTAAATGAACCAAGGGCGCGGCCACTTTCTTTAGCCAAATCGTCTTTACTGATGCCTTTTGCCATATAGTCTGCCAAAGTCTCATCAACAAGCTGCAGGGCACGCTCGACGTTCTTAGGATTGGCTGATAGAGAAACAGACCAAGGTGCGCCACCAAAAGCAGTATCAGCAAAAGTAGAATAAATTCCGTAGGTCAGTCCAGCCTTGTCGCGGACAACTTGACCAAGCCTTGAAGTTATCGTGTCTTGACCCAGCGCTGCGTTGGCAATGCGAGCAGCATAGAAATCGTCTGCAGAACGTTTAACTGTACATGGATGAGCCATGACAATATCAACGCTGGCCTTCTCTGGTAGTTCAATTTCAATTCGTTGGGCCTTCGCTGGCAACGGACAAGCAGGCAGAATAATGGCCGAGGGCTCTTCCCCCTTCCAGTCACTGAACTGCTTCTCGATCAAATTAAGAGCTTTGTCCAGGTCAATATCGCCAACGATGGTCAAAATTGTTGCTTTGGGACTGAACAGTTTTTTGTGAGTGGCATGAAGACTTTCAGTTTGAACCGCTTCTAGCTCTTTGAGCTGATCATCGAAATCTTTATCGTAGAAAAGATGTTCTTTGGAATAAAGCGCTTGCCTGAGCTTGTTCCAAGCCATAGAACGAGTATTCATCTTTGATTCTACGACTCGGGCACGCCACTCAATCTTTGTCTTATCTAGCTCCTCTTGATCGAGGAGAGGATGGCGCATCACATCGCTCAAAAGTTCAAGATAGTGAGGCAGATCTGACACCACTAAATGGGTGCCCAGTCCAACTCGATAGTTATCGACAAAGAACTCAAGCGCGCCAGGAATACCCATCTCTTCAAGATTTTCGGCAATCTTCAGTTTGTCATACGACTGCGACCCACGGGGCAAGAGATCCCCGATAATCTCAGACAGAGAACCAGGCTGCTCCTGACTGAAGTATCGACCAGCTTTGATATTAACTGCTAGGCCTACTGACTCTGTACCGGGATTGCGCATTAGTATTACAGTCATGCCATTAGCTAGCACCACTTTCTTTACTTGCTCACTATAGTTGCTAGGCGGCTGCGGCTTGAACTCAACAGTTACGGGGATAGATTTAACGTCGAGAAACTCTTTCACTTCTGCAGCGCTGTACAGAGGTGTTGAAGTCTTGGCACCGCCTGCAGTTTCAGTCGACTCTCGCTCAGAATCTAAATCAGAAGATAACTCAGGGTCATTCTCAATGTCAGTATCTTCTTCATCTCTGGGAAGAAAATAACCAATAGTGCGGTTGCTTCTGACAAAGTAGGTCTTGGCAGTGCGCATGATGTCTTCTTTGGTAACGGCATCAAAACGATCATCGTAGTTCATTAGCCAGTGCCAGTCAGCCTTAGATTCAGCTTCACCGAGCATAAAAGCCAGGCTAGAAGGATCGGCCTTGGCCAAGATAGTGCCTTTTAGATTTGAACTCTTGATTCGGCTCAAATCAATATCGCTGACCGGTTCGCGAGCCAACCTGTCAAGCTCATCTAGGAGTTCAAACTCGACCTTTACGGGATCAACCCCAGGATTAACAGTTGCACCAACAATCATCAGACCAGGGTCTTTTAAATCGTCATGGCGAGCAAATACTTCTGCCGCCATACATGTATCAATCAAACGTTTGTACAGCCTTGAGCTACGCTCAAATGAGCTACCGAGCAAGTGGCGGATCGCAGCTAACGGGTAGTTGTCATCGTGAGTTGCCTCAGGCACATGGAAGCCAATCCATACACGGGGCATGTCTCCGGCTCGAGTTACTTCAAAGCGACGCTCGCCTTCTTGTGGTGGCTCTGTAGTGTAGACCTCAGGAATGGCATGAGGAGCAGTAGGAATGCTGCCAAAATGCTTATTAATTAGCTCTAGAGCATGGTCTGTGCTGAAATCACCAAGAGCGATAACGGTGGCGTTGTTTGGCCAATAGAAAGTATTATAGAAATCACGCAAGCGCGACATTGGCACACTTTCAACATCTGAGCGCCATCCAATAGTGGGGTGGTGATAGGGATGCTCCCTGAAAGCAATGGCATATAACTCTTTTTCTAAGGCTTCTTCAGGATGATTCTCGCCCCGCTCTAGTTCGTTTCGAACCACCGACATCTCGGAATCGTGATCTTCTTGTCTTAGTCTTAAATTACGCATGCGGTCAGCTTCAAGCTCAACACACATTTCCAGAAAATCATTCGGCACCACTTCATAGTAGCTTGTGCGATCGAACCATGTGGTGGCATTCCAGTACGCCCCAATTTGGGTCAGCAAGTCGTCAATGCCATTGCCTTTTTCGGCATTGTGACTTTCTGTTCCTTTAAATAGCATGTGCTCTAAAAAGTGAGTTGAACCAGTGTTGCCAACAGCTTCGTTACGTGACCCAACTCGATAAACAACAAGAAGGGTAGCTACTGGGGCACTGTGATTTTCGGCAATCAAAACTCTTAGACCGTTTTCAAGCTTAAATTCACTCACTCCCTTGACTTCGGACACCTTTTGCGGGTTTGGTGAGCCTTCTGCTTTCTTGACGGTGTTTACCATTGCTGAGGTCCTTATATGTAACTCGATAAAGATACAGCATAAAATTGTAAGATGGTCTCAATGAAGGAAACCATCGTGATCTTTACAGAAAAGCAAATAGTCCTTGTGGCGGCCTTTTGGCTCAGCAGCCAGGCGGTCATGGCTCAGCCTAGCCAATCTAATATTCAAACCAGTAATCAGGCTGGTGTAAGCAAAAGCCCCAAGTTTGATGGAGTGAAATGGGCCAGAGCCACAAAGACTGGTTCCAATGCTTTTGTAAACTCTGATTTTGGCTTGGCCGAGCGCAGCTTTAAAGAGGCCTTAGAAGAAGTCAAGCTAGCGCCAGCTAATGATATAAGAATCGCTGAGAGTTTTAATAACCTTGGTGTCCTCTACGTCAGCAGGGGGCTGCCTGTCAAAGCTGAACCTTACTTTGAAAAAGCGGCAAAAATTAGAGAAGCAGCTTTGGGCAGCTCAGATAAAGATGTTATTGCCGGGCAAAGCAAACTAGCTCAGTTTTACCTAACAGTTGGCAAACGAGATAAAGCTCTAGCTCTTATCAATAAAATCGCCGACTACGGTGATTACGAATCAAAGCAGCTAATTGAAGTTTCTGCAGCTTTTAAGAAACTGAGCCTCTATTACCATAATCATCGCAAGCTAGAAGACTCTGAAATTTCAGTTAAGCAAGCAGAAGAGAAAACCCTAGCTGAGATGAAAGCTCAAGCTGTAGAAACTGCAGTAATGCTGGATGCTGTAGGCAATGCCATCAAAGACAATAACAAGCTCGCCGAGCGCTTGTTCAAGTCTGCTTTGACTCTAAGAGAACGAACTTTGACAAGCGAGCATGCTGCTCTTGCTTCTTCGCTGGAAAATTTGGGCAAACTTTACATGATTGACGGCCGCACAGCACAGGCTGAGCCACTATTAAGGCGGGCGTACGAAATATCACTGAGTACTCTTGGCCCAGATAGGCAAGAGACCCAAAAGCGCCTGGACAATTTAGCGCAGGTTTGCACCGCCTTAAATAAGAACAGCGAAGCAGAAGGTCTCTATCGCAAGATTTTAGATTCTCAAGAAAAAGGGGCGAAGAAAAATTCTCCAGAATTGCTCGCCAATTTTGCCTCGCTCTTAGTAAAAGAAGGACGAGCCAGCGAAGCTCTACCATATTATTCACGAGCACTAAAAATACAAGAATCGCTAAACGGTCCACAGCACGCCTCATTGGCCAACCTTCTCGACAGTTACGCTTACGCCTTAAACAAGTGCAACCGTCAAGCCGAGGCCCAAAAATGTCAAGCTCGTGCAAAATCTATTCGAGGTTAAAGAGAAAGCATTGTTCCCACTTAAGATTTTGGCATGTTCCCTTCTCTTATCTTTTTCAATGTGGCACTGTTTGCCTGTACTAGCGCTCGATGACCGACAGAATGAAATTAGCAATATCGAAAAGCAACTAAAGAAAGATATTGAAGCTGATAAGACTTCAGAACTCGAACCAGTTAAGAGAAAACTTGATGCCTTAATTGCCACTAAGGGCGAGGCACACCTCTTTTTGCTTAGAGCCGATGTCAAATTTCGAATGTATGATTTGAAAGGCGCACTTAGCGACTACGATCAAGTGATTGCCTTACAACCAAAGTCAGCCAAAGCATACCTCCAGCGAGGTACGGCCAATTGCATAGGCGAAGATTATCAGGCTGCTTTGAACGACTTCAACACCGCTATATCATTAGGCGAGAGTTCAGCTGATGTTTTTCGCAGCCGCGCTGGCGCAGAAGAACAGCTCGGCAAGAAATCAGAGGCCATTGCTGACTTAACCAAAGCTTTAACCATAGAGAAAGACAAAGAGCGGCAATGGCAAGAAAAATTAATGCGAGCCCGCTGCTACTTTGCCATCAAGCAGTTCGAGCCGGCCATAAAAGACAGCACTGATGTTATTAGTTTGGCGGCTCAGATACCGGAAGATGCCGCCGTCGACGCCTACAAAGTGCGGGGTAGCTCATATTTTTTTGGCGCTAAGTACAGCGAAGCAGTGGCCGATCTGACCGTAGCCATGAAAGGTCTGGACGGCAAAGCGAAGGCTGGCAGCCTCGTTCTACGCAGTGTTTGCTACTCAAAACTGAACGACAAAGCAAAAGCTGAAGCAGACATGGAGGAAGCAAAAGCCCTTGGTTTTCCGCAGCGCTCAAGCCCGTAAACATCGCCAATGAAGTCGAAAGCGTACTTTTACCATTGCTCAGCCTGCTTCTGACCCCTAGACTGAAACCTAATATGAAAGTCGGCACCCTATTAGCAGTAGCCTCGTGAGCAAGATAACCGAAGTAAAAGCAGTGGCAGAGCTAGGTCTTATGGCCGCAGAGCGTTGCGCGCCAGCAGCAGCCACAGCTTCTAAGAGATTGGTAGAAGAAGCCTTAGAACACATATTCAAAAAGCCTTTGCCATTGAGCGACGCCCTGCCGCGCATTAATGAAGTACTGGCTGGTCGTATCGGTCATTCCGGTGAAGTAATAGACCACATGCCGACAATTATTGAGAGTGTGGCCAAAAGTGACCGCCTCGCCAGTGTGAAAATCACTAGAATGCTTGGCTCAGGAGCCCATGAGTTTGTGCTCGCAACCGATTCTAAGGGTGCTCTTAAGCTAGGGGTCGACCACCTACCGCGCCCAATTGCCCATAAACTGTTTGATGCACCAGTTCTTGAACACGGCAAACTTGAAAACGGTGTTCGCTACTACATCCAACCAATAGGTGAAACGGCAGGAGTAACCGATAAACATGTAGTATCAGTTGTGGGCAAGATTCGCTCTAATGGTTTCATTGAAGAAGATATGTGGGGCTTCAGCGGAACAAGAAAAGATCAAGTTGCCCTCTTTGGCAAAGCTCAAAAGCCACTGCTAATCGACCAGGGTGGTGCAGTGCCCCGCTATGGCACAGTCTACAAAAATGGAGAGCTTGTGCCCCATGAAGTACAGCAGTCAAATCTGATTGAAATTAGAGATTTTCTCACTGAACGCCGCATTCCCTTGATCAAACACTCAGCCACAAGACCACAAAACCCGCTGCAAATGGACGGCAGTAGTCTGTCTACGCGACTGGAAGACTGGCAGCTTTCAGATACAGTCAAAGATTACATGAAAATGACAGACCGCACGCCCACCATGTGGGGCAGCTGGACCGATAATGAAGTGATACTTGCCTTGAGATCTCTTACACTGGGTAAGTAAGCAATATCGGCGGAAAAATTTAAATACGAGTAACTATTCAGTTGAAATTTCTCTTGGCGCTAGTTCTAGCTCTTTCACCTTGTGTATTTGCCTTTGTGGCCCTTGGTGCGTCCACTCCTGTTGCTTGGCAATTGGAGCAAAATTCGGACCACCTCGGCGACTGCCTCGTTTTTATCTACCATGGCGGCGCTAAAGTGGTCTGCAGGAAGCTTAAGTGCGAACTTGTGTGTAAAGCTCCTGACTGGAGAGTTCACTGCTTCAGAAGAGACGAGAAAATTGAATGGAGCAATGAAATTCAAAAGTTTAACGGCGAGACCATGACTAACCCATTTGCTCATTGCCGACCGCCAAGACTGGAAAAGCTTACGGCGCTTGGCACGGGTTCAAAGAACGGCCTTAAATACACCAGGTACAGAACTGCAACATCAGAAACTGACGTACTTTGTACCAGTAAGGCGATAGTAGCCGCGCCCCAAGTATCTGAATTTCTTTCACGGCTTTTTCGCACACCAAAAGCAGACGGAATTCCAATATATAGATGCCTCGATCACGGCCTAGACAGAAAAGTTGAAGAAGCTAAGATCGGCACTATTAAAATTGGAGTGAATGCCGATCAAAGAAGCGGTCTTGTGACTAAGCTAGAAACTAAAAGCTGGAAGAATTTACCGTTTAACGCAGCCGATTTCAAGGTACCATCAGGGTTTAAGCAGTCTAAAGAGATTTTCCAAGTTTCTTATTCAAGCGAGAAAAAAGGCGATTTTAGCGAGATTTTTGACGAAATTGGCTTTAAAACCGATTCTCGAGTCTTAAAGAGCCGGACGAGCACTAGATGACTTTCGCCAAGACCATTACTGCTTTATCTCTGCTTTGGAGCATGTTTTTCGCAAGTGAATTCGCAAATAATTCATGCTTGGCTAAACCTATAACACCCGAGTGGATCATCAACCAGAAAGAAGAAGATTTTGGCGACACCATTGTTTATGTCTGGCATGATGGTGCCAGGTTAGTATGCAAGAAGTTGGGTTGTGAGATTGCTTGCAGAGCCCCAGATTGGAGAGTGCACTGTTATAACTTGGCAGAAAAGACTGAATGGATTGGGGAGCTGTCGCAGTTTAGTGGCGTAATTATGGCTAACCCCTTTGCTCTGCCGTCACCTCACAAACTAACTATCTTGAGAGAGATAGGAGTAGGCGACTTCAACGGTCTCAAGTATAAAAAGTATCGCACGCCCTTCTCGGCCAAAGACATGGTAGTTGCAGCCAGTGAGATACCTGTAGCCGATCAAGTAGGAGAGTTTCTCGCGCGTGTTTATGTCGTGCCAAACTCTCACTATGTCCCACTTTTCCGCGACTGCGACAGAGGTAGAGACCGGCAGCCTGAAGGCTACAAGATTGGTGCAGTGCGAAGCGGTTCAGCTAGTGATCTGCGAGGCGGTTTATTGCATAAGCTAGTGACTAAGTCGTGGAGAAAGATAGCTTATAACGCTGCTGACTTTGAGCTACCAAAAGGCTTTGAGCGAAAAAAAGATATCGTTCAAGTCTCTTATTCGGCAAACAGAAAAGAGGAACTCGGCTCGTTCTTGAACGAATTAGGTTTTAAGACTAAGGTTAAGCCATAACTTCTCTTGAATAAACGTTTACTGCATTTAGATTGCGTGAACATACTTAGCAATAAGCGCTTTCCTTAAGAGAATATTGGCTACATATCAAAAATGACAAAGAAACTAACTCCTATTTTCTTTCTTTCGATTCGCCCGTACCCCTTAATTGTTTTGCACCTATTGAGTCTGCACTTATCTTTGCTACAACCGGCTCTAGCTCAGACAAGCAGAGAAGCTCTGCTGCAGCAAATTAGAATGAACATACCTTTGATGGATGCGCAGATTAGGAGCAGACCCAGCGCTGATTCTTACTTTATGCGCGGCTCCGCCTATGCTGCCGTCGGCAAGTATGAGGCAGCAGAGGCTGATTTTTCTCTAGCTGAAAGTCTAAAGTATTCTGCCAATTTATTCGAATTTCACGAAAGACGCGGCAATAATTTCCTCGCTCTGAGAAAGTATGAAGAGGCAATTGTTCAGCTGAGCAAAGCACTTACTCTCAAAACTAATGACGCCGTTTGCCTAACCAACAGAGCCTCGGCTTATTTTGAGCTGGGCCGCTATAGAGAGGCGCTTATAGACGCTCAAACGGCTGCTAAACTAGATTCGAAGAGTTCCGCCGCCCAGCAATTAGTGGGCACCTGTCATCTTAAAGCCGGTCAATATCAAAGCGCACTGCAATATCTCAATCAGGCCGTAGCCCTGCAACCAAGAAATTTCGAAGCCCTTCACTATCGTGGTCTTACCTATCAAAAACTAGGCAAGTATGAGCTAGCAGACGAAGACTTTGCTGAAGCCTTGGTTCAAGGCTACGCACCAGGCAAGAGCTTTGAAGAAATAAACTAGAGTGCTGTCAAAATGCGCACTAGTCGATTGATTCCCCTTCTAAATGCGGCCAGCGGAATGCGCTCATCTTTGCCATGCATGGTGGCTAAATGATCGGCGTCAACTTCAATAGGTTCAAAGCCATAGCTATGTATGCCGAGCTCACGGAACCAGTGTGAATCTGTAAACCACGGTACCACTACTGGTACTACTGGTGCAGTTGCACCTTCGGCTTTATTTGCCTCTTTAATAGCTCGGAACATATCATTATCATAGGGAGAAGGGTCTCCTTTTTCCCACTCAATAATTTTGACGTCAATACTACTATCTGCAATTGTCTCTTTCACTTCTGCCACAAACTGTTCCGGCGTAACACCCGGGAGAAGCCGGCAATCTAGCTCTGCGTAGGCCTGTGCCGGAATGACATTAGTCTTATAACCAGCTTTCAAAACAGTGATCGAAACAGTGTTACGCAACATTGAATACTTGAGTTTGTCTACGGCTAATGCCTCTTCTGTTTCTTTTGTTGGGGCAGTAGCTGTTCGTTCAATATCGGCATAAAGTTCTTTCAATGGACTGGCCTCAAAAGGCGCAATCGCTTGGAAGAACTCTTTAGCGGCAGGAAGTAGTGTCATGCGCGGGGGATTTTCAGCAATCTTTGCCAGTGCTTTGATTAGTCGATTGTTGGCTGAATTACTCATTGGCATAGAAGCATGACCGGCTAGTCCTTTGGCCGTTAGCGAGAGCCAAAGAACAGACTTCTCCGCGTAGTCGACGCCCCAGTATTTTGCTTTACCTTCGCTATTGCCGCTCTTGTTGTCACTCTCAATTGAATAGCCTTCGTTGAGCAAATATTCAGCATCTTTTACTAGGTCTCTTTTATTCTTGGCGAACCACTCAGCCCCGTAAGTACCACCGACTTCTTCATCTGGAGTAGCTATAAAAATAATATCGCGGTCCAGCAGTTTGCCTGACTTCTTAACTGCAAGCATGGCAGCCAGTTCCATGATACCCATGCCCTTCATGTCTAGAGCACCGCGGCCCCATAGTTCGCCATCATGAATTTCAGCAGCAAAAGGAGGATATTTCCAATCGCTGGCTTGAGCTGGTACCACATCAATATGGCTGAGCAAAATTACAGCCTTTTTCTTGCCTGTGCCTTTTAGACGGCCGATGACAATGGCGCGATCTTTAGCCGAATCAAAAACCTGAGCTTCAATGCCATTATCTTTCAATACTGATTGAAGGTAGAGGGCACCCAATTTTTCATTGCCAGGAGGATTAGTCGTATCAATTTTAATGTAGTTGCTAAGAAGCTTAACTGCTTCGTCGTACTGCGCGTCACTAATTTCAAATAGTTTTCCTGGTGCATCTGGAGAAGAAGTAGACGTGGAAACAGCTATAGCCTCACAGCTCAGAGAAATGGCTAGCGTGAGGGCGCAGGCCGTGGCAAATATTCTGTAGTTTAATGACACTATCTAATTTATCTCCAGTATTTAATCTGTGTTGCAAAGTGACGGCGACTGCTCTAGGCTTGCAAGTAAAGTTTACCTGAGTCTAAGTCTGTGGCGTTAACCCTTGCAATTTGACAGAATGACTAACGAAAGAAGGTCTCATGTTTTTATCCCTGAGACTTTCAAATTGGGGTTTTAAAGGATTAAATAAATGATTAAGACTATTATGGCTGTCACTGTTGCCTTGGCACTTACAACTGTTGCCATGCCTTCGTTTGCTGATGACACCACCACCACTACAACGACCACAACAACTGCCGAGACCGACAAAACCGTAACTCCGGCAAAAACCAAGAAATCTATTGTAAAGACAGTCACAACCGACACAAAGAAGGGCGCAGAAAGCGCTGTCAAAGGCGTTGAGACTGTAGGCAAAGACATCGGCAAAGGAACTGTCAAGGGTGTCGAAGCACTTGGCAATGGCGCAAAAAAGGGTGCAACCGGCCTAGTTAAAGGTACCGAAGCCGTAATCAAAGGTGCTGGCAGAGGCATGGCCAAAATGGGCGAAGGCGCCAAGCATGGCGTCGAAAAAATGACAGGCCACGACAAGAAAAAGGCAGCTCCTGCTGATAGCGCAGCTACCACTGCACCAGCCACTGACGCTGCCAAATAATAGTTACTGATCAAAAACTGAAAGTCTAAAAAACGTCAAGCGGAGAACCATGAGAGCAAGTAATAGATTGGCCAAGAGCTTTGCTCTCGCATTAACTTCTTCGCTTACACTTTCAGCACTGATGGCGGTGCCGCTACAGCTGGCCAATTCAGCTAGAGCGGCATCGCCTGTCGCCAAATCCACCAAGCTCAAGCCTAGTAAGTCTGGTAACTCTGCTCAATTTGTCTCTCGCGATGCCAGTCTGGGCATAGAAGAATATAAGTTACCGTCCAATGACCTTTCGATACTGCTTTGTGAGAGACACGCGACCCCTGTTGTCACAGTAAACATGGTCTTTCGTGTCGGCTCACGCAACGAAGCGGTTGGCTATACTGGCTCAACCCATTTTCTTGAACACATGATGTTCAAGGGCACTAACATTCATGATCCACTTAAGAAAACAGGTCTAGATGATGTGCTCAAGAAAGTAGGTGGTATTAATAATGCCACCACCTCCTATGATCGCACCAACTATTTTGAACTTGTACCAAAGCAGGCAATTAACCTTTGTCTCGAGCTTGAAGCAGATCGCATGCGGCACTTGCTGCTAAGAGAAAGCGATCGCAAAGCGGAGATGACCGTGGTGCGCAACGAATTAGAACGGGGAGAAGATGATCCCTCGCAGCTCTTAGAAATGAACACATTCGCCACCGCTTTTCGCGAACATCCCTACCACCATCCAGTGATTGGCTGGCGCTCTGACGTTGAAGGTGTGCCCACAGAAAGACTCAGGCAGTTCTATAACGATTTTTACTATCCGAACAATGCCACTCTAGTAGTAATTGGTGATTTCGACAAAGCCACCACCCTAAAAGAAATCGAGAACAAATTCGCTGGCATCCCTAAGTCACCCAAGCCATTTCCTGCTGTATACACGACAGAACCACCCCAAGAAGGGGAGCGCCGCTTCACAGTTAGCCGTGGCAAAGAACTTGCCCGGGTGATGGTGGCATACCACACTCCGCGCGGTATAGACAGAGCAACTTATCCCCTCGATATTTTGCAGTCAGTTCTAGGCGGAGACAGCAGGAAATCATCTAGGCTCTACAAGCGCTTGATTGAAACTGGCCTGGCATCAGACTGTTATGCCGTCAACTACACCTTGAAAGATCCCGGTCTCTTTATCATTTCTGCCACTGTGCAACCGGGAATTGACCCGAAGATGGTCGAGACTGCCATTCAAGAAGAGGTCAATAAGCTTAGCGAGAAACCTATTACAGCTGAAGAACTGCGCTTAGCACGCTCCTCTATTTCAAAACGCTTTCGCCTTAGCCTTTCTGACCCAATGGGCTTAGCCCAATCTCTGACGGAAGGTATTGCTGTCGGTAGTTGGAAGTGGTGGGCAAGCTACCCCCGCGATGTACAAACAGCCACAGCTCAAGAAGCACTGGACAGCGCCAAGAAATTCTTCCTCGATAAGAGCAAAACCGTTGGTTACTACCTGCCCACCGATTTTAAAACTGATGCCGCAGCAATTGCTCAAATAAAGCCCTCAAAGCCCACCGAAAATCAAGGCGAGAGCAGCAGCGCCGCAACCAGTCAGCCTAACGAAGCAAGTAACAGTGCCGTGTCACAGTCCGATCTAGCAGACAAAGCTAAGACCTGGCAGGAGAGAGTAGAGCGCTTCCGACTGCCTAACGGCCTGACAGTTTTGCTAGCCCGGGTAGCCGAGGGTGCTGACAGCGGCAAGGCCACAAAGAATGCCATTAGAGGAACGGTAGCTGTCTCTGGAAAAATCAGAGCCGGTGATTTCTATAGCCAGATTGGTAAATCCGCCGTTCCTGACATTACTGCTGAACTTTTAACCTACGGCACCAAGAAGTTCTCAAAAGAGCAAATCTCTACCCAAATGGAAGAAATGGGAGTAAATCTCGATTTCTCCAACGGTACTTTCTTCCACGAGTTTGAATCAGAAGTTGCGGCAGAAGACCTGCCCAAGCTATTGTCTTTAGTCTCTAGCGAGATGAGGCAGCCAAAATTCCAACAGTCTGATCTCGATTTAGTATTGAAGCTAAGTAAGGCTGCTATTAAAGAGAAGATGACAGACACCGGAGAGGTAGCCTGGAACTCTTTAGTGCGCTCATTATACAAACCAGGCTGTGTCTACTATGCCCCCGAGCTTAGCAAGCAAATGGAAGAGCTTTCTTCTATCACCCTAAGTGACATCGAAAACTATCATCAAAAGTACTATAGCCCCGGCAACACAGTACTAGCCGTAATCGGCGACATCGAACCAGCGGCGGTAAAGAAACTACTTGAGGCTGAGTTTGGCGACTGGAAGGGTGAGACCGCGCCAGCCATCAAGGTTGAAGCCAGTGGCTTGATCGAACGATCGGGGAAAGCCATCAAAAACAAACTGACGACTGAGCTAGCTGATAAAGCTAATGTAGATATCGCCATAGGTAAGCCAGTGGCTCTTTCACTGACCTCGGCCGACTATTTGGCGGCCATGATTGGTAATGCTGTGCTTGGTTATGACAGCTTTGCCTGTCGCCTAGCGCCAGTGCGAGACAAACTAGGCCTCACTTATTCGATTTCATCCCATATAACCGAGCCTCATTATCCCTATTCGCCCTGGTCTATCGATCTTTCAGTCAACCCAACCAATGTCGAACGCTCTCTTGAAGTAGTAAGGAAGATTGTGGCTGATTTCAATCAGAACGGTGTGACCAATCAAGAGCTAGCCACTGAGCAAGACCACCTGGCGGGGGTTTACCTGGTTGGGCTGAGAAGTATCCGGTCTATTGCCAAGAAATTGACCGACTACGAGCAGCTCTCGCTGCCAGTGTCGTATATGGATACTTTTGGCAAGCGGGTCAAGAATGTCACTCTCAAAGATGTTAATAAGGCTGCTGCCCAGTATTTCCGCCTAGACGATGCAGTCACTTCCGTTTGTGGCAGCTTCACAAATACCAAACAAGAGCCAAGCCAGAGCAAACCAAGAGTAAACCAAGAGTAAACCAAATTTGGCCACGTTTTAGACAGCCTTAACTGGGAACAATTCAAATACTTAGAGATTTGGGGCGATGAGCGACAAGAAAAAGATTTTTACTACTGGAAAATTTGAAGTGGACGGCAAGTGGGCTTCTGTTCGCGAGACTAAATTTACGAAGATGGTTCTAGAGACGCGTTTCGACCGTCAAAAGTTCAAAGAGACCAAGCAAAAAGAAATGCTTGATCGACAAAGAAAGCCGATGAGTGATGAAGAGCTTGAAGAACTTGAGCGAAAGTCGCTTAAAGACGCCGTTACAGACCTCTATAACCAGAGAACTTTTCTGCGCAAGCTTGAATATGAAATGCGCCGGGCAAAGCGTTACAAAAGGCCGCTTTCACTAATGATTTTGACAATAGACAATATTAGCCAACTGCAAAGGCAGTATGGTCAAATGATTGTAGATGAAGTGATGAGAGCCGCGGCCAGAATCTCCGGCATCTGCATTAGAGATGTAGATGTTTCGGGGGTCTGTGAAGTGGCCAAAATTGGCATAATCTTCCCTGAAACTTACTCTTCTAGAGCAATGATTGTCGCTGAACGTATTCGAGAGCGCATGAAGCAAGAGCCTATCAATAGCGAAATGCGACACTTGCGTGTGACCACATCGATAGGAGTTGTCTCTTTTCCCACCCATGCACGGGACGAAATTGACTTACTTCAGCGCGCAATTGAATTTTTAGCAAAAGCCGAGGAAGAAGGCGGAGACCGCGTTCACAACGGCTAGTGTAATTTTACTCGAGTTCCTTCATGGTCTTTTCTTCGGCCGATGGTGACTTGATTGCTGGGGCCAAGGGAGGCTCTTCTTGTGACTGTCCAGAATTAGACCCAGAGCCCGTGCTAGACCCAAGACTAGGCCCCGAAGTACTCGTAGCGGAACTGACCGGAGCTAGAGTAGGCAGACTCGATGAATCGTTTTTATTCTTCGCTAGATCACTCTTTTCGGTGCGCTCTTTCTTGCCAATTGGATAGCTGTTATAGAGCTTGCCATCGAAATAAACCTTGAACTCACAGCTACCATCATTGCGAACACTAGCACCACCGGTAAGGTCAATTTTCTTGCCTTCACGGGACGACAGCGGTGGCACGAATTCGTCAACTACAGCAGACTCTTTTGTCCACAAGACCTTGTCACCGGCCTTGGTGTCTACCAAATCAACTTTCATCGTTAAAGCATTGATCGCAGAATCAGTAGGGTTCCAGACCTGACCTGAGATGTGTGGCATGCCACCTTGCAAATCAATAGTTACGGTTTTCAGTGTAACTGTTGGCACGGTGTTACTTGGATCGACTGACTTAGCCTGCTGCAAATAACCATATCCGGTATCAAGATCGCCGGAGTCCAGTAATTCTTTACCGCGCTTATTCAATAGTGCAGCCAATTTGCGCTTTATCGAATCGTCTCTAGTAGAAAAGCGTTGAGCTTTGCGTAGTTGATCAATGGCTAATTCATACTGACCAGTACGCTCATAAATCTCGGCTGCCATCTCATAGTTACGTGAGTTATCAGCGATGGCATTGAGCTTACTAAGATAGACTAAGGCTTCCTTGTCTTTCTTGTCAGAAACCAGCTTAGCAGCCAATCTTTGATAGATTGTCGAAAGCCTTGCATCAGATTCACTAAAGCGCGATCCTTCTTTTAAGTCCTTCACTTCTTCCCATAGGCTTAATGCTTTTTCTAGATGCCCGTCACGCAACTCTTGATCTCCCCATAGAGCATCTAAGTCGGCGAGTTCCGCCTTTTTGCCGGGAATATTTGCTTGGGCAAGCGGACGCAGTAGCTCACAGGCCTTGTCATAGCGTGAGTGAACGCGATAATAATTGGCCAGTTGTGAAGCCAAATCAGGATCTTCAATTATTCCTTTACCCAACAGCTGTGCCTTGGCAATGCAGTCTTTAGCCTTGTCAATTTGATCAACGCCAACATATGCGCGAGCAAGAGCCAGCATAATCTTGGGGTTATCTTTGGCTGAATTCGAAGCCTTTGTCAAAGTCTCAACAGCAAAGGCGTACTGCCCATTGTCTAACTCTTTCAGGCCCTTACCGAGTAGGCGATCCTCTTCCGGCGCTTTTGTCAGAAAGAAGATAGTGGCACCAGCAAAAATGAGAACTGTGGTCAAACCGAAAAGCACACCACCAGTCAGGGGCATTCCACTTTTGAGATTTAAGCTCATATTGCTAGAGCGGCGCTTTGTCCCGGCTTTACCAGCCGATTTAGGCGCCGGCCGGTCTCCAGACTCATCAAACAAATCATCCCCAGAATCTTTGCGCGAGACGTCATAACGCACTTGAGCAAAGGGTTCAGAGGCTGGTGGAATATAGTCGGGATCGGCGTAATCTCTACGTACTTGAGATTGAGAATTATGTTGAGAGACGGCTCCCATACCAACTTCAGCTTGAGCTGAATCAGATAGCGGAGCCGTCTCTGCAATTTCTTCTTCGACATAGAACTCTTGTCCACAAGAGACACAGTTCTGATACTGAGAAGGATGATAGGTACCACAATTTGGACAGCGCATAAGTTGAATATCCGTGTTCCTGATATTTTCAGGTTAGATCATACACCCTGCCCAATGGCAACTATTTGATTTCGACCTTAGCGCCAGCGGCTTCGATCTTCTTCTTCATATCTTCAGCTTCTTCCTTCTTAACTTTCTCTTTCAAAGTCTTAGGAGCTGAATCAACCAAGTCTTTGGCTTCTTTCAAGCCTAGGCCGGTTACTTCGCGAACGATTTTCAGAACTTCGATTTTCTTGTCGCCAACTCCGGCCAAGATAACGTCGAATTCAGTCTTCTCTTCTACAGCTGCTGCGCCAGCGCCGCCAGCGGCAGGAGCGAAAGCCATAGGAGCTGCAGCTGTTACGCCGAAGGTTTCTTCCATTTGTTTCTTGAGCTCAGCAGCTTCAAGAAGGGTCAAGTTGCCGATTACTTCAATTAGTTCAGCGGTTGACATTTTAGTAGCCATTTTAAAAATCTCTCCTTAATACAGTTATTTGCGGCTTAAGCACGGCTTAGGCTGCTTCGTCTTTCTTCTTTGCGACCTCTTCTACGAGGACTGCAATGTCTCTAATCACTGCGTTCAAGATGCCAGCAATATTTCTGGCTCCAGAATCAAGACCACCCATAATGGATGAGAGCAATTGCTCTTTCGATGGTAGTTCGGCCAGTCCTTTCACTTCTTCAATTGAAAGAGATTGACCATCCAGCACTCCGCCTTTGACGGAACCCTTCTTAATTGTCTTGATGAAATCAACGACAGCTTTAGCAGGGGCTGCTGGGTCATCGTATCCAACCACTACGGTTGTTGGTCCCTTAGCGAGTTCGGCGATTGCTTTGAACTCAGTCTTTTCTGTAGCAATTTTCACCAAAGTGTTTTTTGCTACACGACATTTTGCCCCTTGCTTATCAAGAGAACGTCTGAACTGAGTCAACTCAGCCACCGTGTACCCATTCAGGTCAGCGACGATAGCGACCTTGCCTTCAACGAAGATAGATTCGAGGTCTTTGATTACCCCGGCCTTAAATTCTCTGGTTGGCATTTAGATCTCCTGGAGTCGCCTCCACATAGATAACGGATGCTAAGTACGCTCATGACATCTGCAAAGGTCTTCCAAAAAGAAAACCCGACAAATGCCGGGATCACAAGGACGAGAGAAGCTCTCGCAAACGACTGTTTTAACAAAGTCGAATTTGTGACCTCAAGTAGGCGACCCTCATAAAGAGGATTCATTAAACTCCCGCCATTGCTTTTGGGAGTACCATACTGTCTGCGGCCTTAGTTAACAGTATCTAACAGTTTAATCTGCTAGATGCAGGCCAAATTCTCGCGTTATATTGAGCTGTCGTCAAGAAAACTCATTTTGATGTAACAATTCAAGGAAAAATATCTCAAAATTTGTTCTCGGGGAACGATTCAATGGAAATCTTTGAAAAGCATGTGTTTGTCTGTACTTCAGGCAAAGTTTGCTCAAAAGATGGTGGTGAAGAAGTCTGCTCGGCCCTGCGCCAAGAGGTAGTTGCTCGCGGCCTCAAAGGACGGATTCGCATCAACAAAGCTGGCTGCTTCGACCAGTGCGGCAACGGCCCGATGGTAGTTGTCTATCCTGAAAGTACCTGGTACGCCCACGTCAAGCCAACAGATGCAGAGCAATTGGTGGAGCACTTAATCGACGGCAAACCATTAGAGCGATTGCTCTACGACGGCCGAGGCCGCACCGACCGCTCATAACCTAGCGAAAATTAGTCACAAATCAGTAAGAACGCCTTGTTAATTTAAGACAAGACACCCCCCTGTCTTATATAGGTGAATTATGAGCAACCCATTTAACATCGAGCTAAGCGAAAACTTCCCCAGAAGTGAAAGGGCAACGGCCAAAGCTGAACTTAGTATCTTCAACGCTGTGATGGATGCTCAAATGGGGCTCTTCAAGCAAGCCTGGTCTGGCTGGCCATCTGGCGAGCAACCACGTGCCGGTCGGTCTGACGCGGCTTCACAAGCCCTTCTTGATGCTGGCATGAGTATTGCTTTTGAAGATCTCTGGAGAGGCCAGCAAAGATAAGCCAGCAAGAATAGGACAGCAGGCTTACCCATCACCTGTTCATAAGTGTATATACAAACGAATATGCCGATGGTGAGGCTCTGGTTCACGCGCTTGGCTATTAGATTAGATATCGATAGTGAGGCTAAGAGTAGTCTTTCGAATTGTCAGCAGATATAGCAACTATCTTCATCGGGGGACTTCCAATAG